>NZ_JBPFGO010000002.1:0-1662500 GCF_053470305.1 Nostoc sp. DSM 114160
TATCAATTACTCGGTCGAAACCTTTATGTTTTACTAACCTGCCGATGGAGAGAATCACTATTGCTGTTTCGGGAATGTTGTACGTCTGACGCACGCGAACCCGTAAATCATCAAGGCTACTGGGGGGGGGACTGGCTACATTATTACCAAATTTTTCTGGTCTGATTACGGGGTTAATGACGTGGGTAGGAGTATCTAATCGGAAAGCAGTTCTTAGGTAATCTCTTGTATAAGAACTGTTACAAACAATGCCTTCAGCTCTATGAAGTGTTAATTTAAATAGCGATCGCAGCACGGGATTGTGTAAAGTGCAAAGAAGATCGTTGCCGTGCAGATAGATAAAAAAGCGAATAGGTAACAAATAGCTCAATAGCAACAGTGAAGGGAAATCATAACCGTGGCCCCACTCTATGTAACGATAGTGATAGCGAAAATAGAGTTTAATTGCTAGGACAAATGAGCAAACGATATTGACCAAAGGTTTTAGGATATTTCCCACATAGCCACTACGCCAATATTTAGGATAATACCAGCGATACACAGGAAACTGTTGACTCTTATCAAATACTCGATCTCCTGAGCAACTAGCTGCCAGTACAATTATTCGTTCTGGATCTTGCAGACAACGATTGTAGATATATTCCCCAATTACAGCTTCTTTCGGTAGAAAGATCCGGGATATGACTAGGATATCTGGGTATGCAGCTTTGTCTCTGATTTCGGCTGTTAGTTGAGAAATATGTTCCATAATCAAGTTGATGACTATATTTCAAATAGTTTTTAATATTTACAATTAGAATTACTTTCAAAGCCATCATTATTATTTTATTTCTTTTAAAACGAATTTGGTAGACAAATTTGAAGCCTATTTCAGAAGATTAGCCAGAAAGATTGTTTTTTATTGTGTTAATTTTATTTTTGTTGCACATTTCTCATTCTTTGAGAGTTTCTGTGCATAATGAACAAAAAATCAAAGCTAATACTTGTAGCGAAAATGCTCAGTAAACATCTGCGGCGAAAATTCCGAAATTTAGCTACGTTTAATAAAATATCCTAAACACTTAAACTCCTGTGCCAAAATGCCAAAATTTTTCTAACTACTTAGTCGCAACATGATGTCTATTGTGAAAAATTATAAGGATTACAGACACTTCCTAGCTTTCTACGCACACGTAAATTAGAAGCCTCCAAATGTATTAATGAGTGCTGTTGGTGCTAGCTAGGCGTTTTGTCCGTGCTAAATATTGAATCATAAAATAAGTTCAGAAGTAGTACTTATTCAGTGAAGGATTAAAAAATTAGTCAAAATAATCACTAAAAATTAAAATCATCTGTATAATTCAAAACTGTAGTCTGAAACTAGTCTGAGGCATAGCAAACCATTGCCCGTAGGCGTAGCCCGCACAACTCTTGGAGACGCTCTTGCTAGCTTGCTTCTTTGTTCGCGTAGCGTTCCGCAGGAAAGGAGTACGACAAGCTACTTCGGCTGCGCTCAGTACAAGTCAGTGACCATCGTAGACATCGCAATTTCTGGGAAAATAAACATGTCTTCAGGTACGGTTCCCCAGTCGAGAAATCCCCCCTGCGATCGCTACTTACCCAAGATAAGACGCGGTAAATTGAATATGTAGCCTCTAAAAGGTAATACTACGTGAATGCTACAAACTTGCTTGTTACGGGCTAGCGTTAGCAAGATCCTGGAACACTGCTCCCACCATCGGGAGAAATCATAAATAATAACTTCGTTTTTCAAGCGATTGTCTTATGCGTAAAAAACTACAACAAACCATCAAACCGCTGTTCAAAACCTTCCTAGCCCTAAGCCTGGTGTTAGCTTTGGCTCTTGGTCACGCTGACGGCGCATTAGCAGCCCGCAGTGGGGGTCGCATCGGTGGTGGCTCCTTTAGAGCGCCTTCTAGTCGCACCTATACACCGCGCACTTATGCACCTCCTGGCGGGGGCGGATACTATCCCGGTGGTTATGGTGGTGGCTTTGGTGGTGGCTTTGGCTTTCCCTTCCTACTTCCCTTCTGGGGTATTGGCGGAGGATTTGGTGGTCTATTTAGCATTTTAATTTTCTTTGCGATCGCTAATTTCTTATTGCAAACTTTCCGCCGTGTCTCTAGCGGTGAAACAGCAGAAGCAGATTACAGCAGTAACTCTCCTGTTTCTGTAACTCGTTTGCAAGTAGGTTTGTTAGCTCAAGCCCGTGAATTGCAAAATGAACTCAACCACATTGCTGAAACTGCTGATACTAACACCCCCGAAGGTAGAGCAGAAATTCTCCAAGAAGCCAGTCTAGCTTTACTCCGCCATCCGGAATACTTTGTATATGCAGGCGGTGGCACTCAACAAGCCAGTTTAAATTCAGCTGAAGGTCAGTTTAATCGGCTGTCACTGGCAGAACGCAGCAAGTTTAGCGAAGAAACTCTTTCTAATGTCAACAACCAGCTAAGAGCAGCCCTTGCCAAGGATGCTTTACCTCCGGCTGGCGAACTCGACAACCCGACCCGTCTATTTACCGAAGGCCCTGGTGAATACATTGTTGTCACCTTACTGGCGGCGACACTAGGTAAGTTTGAAATCCCCACAGCTATTAATAGTGCTGATGATTTGCGTCAAGCTTTACGGCAAATTGGTAGTATTCCTAGCGACAAGCTTCTAGCAATTGAAGTTCTTTGGACTCCGCAAGCTGAAAATGATACCCTCACATCTGATGATGTGTTAGCGAATTATCCTGATTTGAGACTTGTTTAATCTCTGAGAAATTTTGCATCTTAGTGCAACGAATAAGTTCCCCTTAAGAACAATAACTAGAAAACCGTTTGTCAATGACAAGCGGTTTTTTGTAGAGTTTAGATCGTTTCCAGATAATTAGTTATGATTCCCACAGCCATTTCACCCCACCCGGCCCCAAGAGTTTGCAAACAGGGGATTAAAGGGTGGGGTTTTGGGAGGTTAATAAGTAATTAAGCGGGGACATCATAGATATATTTAAGTATGATTTTAGAAACATTTTGGTAGTATTATCAAAATGAATTATACGCAAAGTGTTATCTTATGCCTAGTGTTGAAGCCGACGAAAACCGAGAGCATCGCATTAAAACGGAGATCGTTGTAGATGCCGAAGACAAAGAAGACCGAGCTATGGGTTGGTACTACTACCTCGAAGAGACTCTGAATTTTCCCTTTTTGGCTACATGGACTAAGAAGGGACGCAAATCAGGTGCTGTCGAGGAGAAACAAGTGGAAGTATTGGGAATGGCCCCAGATGACGAGTGCTTAAAAGATATGTTTGTCGAAGTGGCTTATATTAATGGTAAGGATGAAGATGTATATTCTGCGAAATTATCTGAAATAGCAGCCATTGATGTTGACAGTGAAACTCAAGAAGCGATCGCAGACTGGCTCTATTGGATTGCTAGAGGTTATAAGTTTTGAAGAAGAATGCAGAATTCAGAATGGGCTACTAACTCCTGAATTCTGTTTTTCGGTTTTTTCCATGACAGAATTATCGGGCTTCTCGATTCATACCATAACCTTAGTAGCGCCTAGAGTGGCATATTCTATTCTTAACTAAATATGGCATAAGTAGCTTTTCCCTGCCGTTTAGCTTGGTACATCGCAATATCAGCATCCCGCAGTAGAGTTGCAGGCTCCTCATAATTACTAAAATTCCAAGTAATACCAATGCTAGCGGTAGCAGATAATTGATATCCATTCAGGTTAACTGGCAATCTTAAGGAGTCTTGAATACGTTTGGCAACATTGGTAGCATCGGAAATGTCTTTAATATCCTCCAAAAGAATAGTAAACTCATCACCACCAAATCGTGCTACAGTATCGCCACTACGTAAGCATGACTCTAAACGTCTAGCGATCGCTACTAAAAAATCATCCCCTATTCCATGCCCAAAGCGATCGTTAATCTCTTTGAAACCATCTAAATCTAAAAATAAAACTGCAAAATAATAGTCGCTTCTGCGTTTGCTACGTTCAATAGTTTGTTTGAGCCGATCTAAAAATAAAACACGATTCGGTAATTCTGTTAGCCCATCATAAAATGCATTGCGGATCAGTTGCGCCTCTGTCTGCTTACGTTTAGTAATGTCTTGAAAAACTAAAACCGCGCCAGTAATATTGCCATCTCGATCGCGGATAGGTGCAACATTATCCCCAATCGCTACTTCTTTACCATCTTTGGTAATCAATGTACAGTTTTCTGGTAAATTTAAAATTTTACCTGCTTCGATTGCATAAGTGGCCAAATTTTCAATTTTTTCTCCTACATCTTTATTAACTAAGTTAACTACTTCTATTAAATCTTTCCCCAACGCTTCACTTT
Source organism: Nostoc sp. DSM 114160 (assembly GCF_053470305.1). Classification (NCBI taxonomy): domain Bacteria; kingdom Bacillati; phylum Cyanobacteriota; class Cyanophyceae; order Nostocales; family Nostocaceae; genus Nostoc; species Nostoc sp. DSM 114160. The sequence continues at coordinate 4,346 of NZ_JBPFGO010000002.1, forward strand.
GCTTCCAACCAGTGATTAGTTCTGCTATGGGATTCATCATTTCAATACAACCATTTGCATAGGTAACAATCACTGCACAACCCATACTATTAATAATTGTCATCAACCTCTGTTTTTCTTCGTCTAATATTTTTTTTGTCTGATGTTTGTACAGTGTCATTTCAATCACAAAATGTAAATCACTTTCAAGAAATGGTTTGGCTATGTAACTAAAAGGCTCACTTAGTTGATTTTTATGTAATGTTTGATATTCCGAACACTCTGTTAGATATATTACAGGCACATGAAAGTGATTCTGGATAATATCCGCTACGTGGAGATTATCTATTTCTCCAGCTAGACAGATATCAATTAATACTAAATGTGGATGAGTTTCTGCTACCTTTTTTATTACCTCTTCACCATATTCAGTTATTTCTGATACTAAATAACCTAATTTTTGTAAACTTTTTCTAATATTTGAGGTTAGGTTTTTTTCATCCTCAACAACTAGGATTTTGCGGGCGAACATGTTACAATAACCTGTTTGCTAAGGTTCAGATTCTTGTTGTCAGTGTCAACTCAAGTCAAAAGTGCTTATCTTATCATAAACAATCTCTAACTATCCTGTATTCTTGCTTGATATTAATACTGACTAATGAGTAAATAGCATCATGTTATTAATCTCCGGAAATTTCTATGCTTATCAAAACTAATTTTGATTAATTTATGTAGCTAATATGATGCTACTAACATCAAATTAAAATTAGAATGCAATTATCAAGCACTCAAAAACTGATTTTAAAATGTATACAAGAATTTTTCTTGGGAAAGTATAAATACTAAGTATAATATCTATATACAAATTAATCAAGAAAATTTATCATAAAATCACGGGAGATTACTTTAATATTTTTAAAAAAATCTAGAGTGTTTTGGATGTCATATATTAATCTACATTCACTTAATTAGTAATAATTAATTTTCACCTATAATTAAAAAGTTTAATGCTGCTTTACCTGCAAATATATTTTATATCAGATGAGGTCTAGATTACGGTCTAAAGCTATCTGAAATATTTAATTAACAGTCAAATCGGATTAATTAGAAAGATTAATACAATAATCATAATTAAAAAATATCAGGATTATTGTAATAGCATGGTAAGCCTAAATATGTGCAAGATAAAATTAGTTAGGTTTCTCAAATATCAATAGCTGAGATATTTTTAATGCACTATTTTAGCCTTGCCACGCCACTAAGCGTATTTTAAAAATAAAATACTAGCTCTAGAGCTTCTGGTTAATACTTAATCACAATTCCTCTCCTCTGAAAATATGTAAGTTAAATGTTCATCAGCCGCTCGCGGGATTTTTTAGTTTTTTGGTAATCAATAGGTACTGGTGCCAATGGCAGGAAAGATTCTCATTGTGAGACACTTCCAAGCTCCACATAAACCTCCCGTTCTTTGCTATCTGATAGATATTGAAAAAAACATATTTTGTGAATTAAAGGTTGGACTTGATTTTAGTCAGTTCAATGCTAATTTTGCCACCAAAGTCTGGAATAGGTGCGGCAGGTTTGCTGAGAGTGACTTGGACTTTTGTTACACGATCGCACTCTTGGAGGATAGAATCTGCGATCGTTGTTACCAATTTCTCCACCAAAACAAATTTAGACGTTTTGATCAGATGTTGTGTCAAGCTAATGACGCTGCGATAATCTAAAGTGTCTTCGATCGCGTCAGTCTTGGCCGCTGTGGAGATATCCAACCATAACCTCACATCTACCTCAAACCATTGTCCTAGCACCTGTTCTTCTGGTAGATACCCAGTGTAGCCATAGCCGCGAATTCCCGTTAAATGAATGCAGTCCATAAAAGTTTGAGAGCAAATTGTGCATTGTGTAGAAAGTTCAGCAAGTTTGTTTGGAGATTTTCTTTCCCAGAAACTCGCGTGGCGGTGATGGAACTCAACACCGCATTGATGGATTTTAAATTGAATTTCCCTAGACAAAATCTAAAATTTAAGATTGTTTTATAGCTATGTTTGATTTAATGCCGATCGCTTATAGGAATGTTAATCAACTTTGGGCTTATATTTTAACAGAGACTTTAAAGCGGTTGGGATTGACTTGTGCCATCATTTGTCCTGGATCGCGCTCTACACCCTTAGCGATCGCTTTTGCTCAACAAGCACCTGAGATTGAAGCAATTTCCATTCTCGATGAACGTTCCGCCGCCTTTTTTGCTTTGGGACAAGCTAAAGCAACCGGACGGCCAGTGGTACTAGTTTGCACCTCTGGTACAGCAGGAGCAAATTTTTATTCAGCAGTCATTGAAGCCTCATATAGTCGCGTACCACTGTTGATATTAACTACCGATAGACCGCCAGAATTGCGAGATTGTCACTCTGGGCAAACTGTAGATCAATTGAGATTATATGGAAACTACCCAAATTGGCAAACAGAGTTAGCCTTACCCTGTGCCGATCTGGGAATGCTAGCTTATCTACGACAAACGGTAATTCATAGCTGGGAAAGGGCGCAAAATCCTACAAAGGGGCCAGTACATTTGAATATTCCCTTTCGCGATCCCTTAGCGCCTGTTCCTGATGGAACTGACTTGAGTTATTTGCGATCGCACTTGGAATCAGAAGACTTTTTCGCAGGAATAGCAAACAATACTCCATCCCCCATGCCCTATGCCCCATGCCCCATGCCCCAAGAATGGAAAGAATGCGATCGTGGCATTATTATCGCAGGTGTTGCTCAACCACAGCAACCAGAGGAATATTGTAGAGCGATCGCGCAACTTTCCCAAACTCTCAAATGGCCCGTGCTAGCTGAGGGACTCTCCCCAGTCAGAAATTATGCCGAACTCAACCCCTATTTAATTTCCACTTATGACCTGATTTTGCGAAATCAGCAACTAGCAAAGCAGTTAGCGCCCGAAATGGTGATTCAGGTGGGAGAAATGCCTACGAGTAAAGAACTGCGTAGCTGGATAGCTACAACCCAACCGCGACGCTGGGTAATTGATAAGAGCGATCAAAACCTCGACCCTTTGCACGGGAAGACGACACATTTACGGATATCTGTAGAAGACATAAAAGTAGAGGAGAGAAATGTATCTTTATCCTCAGACTATGCAAAGCAATGGTGTGATGCGGAAGCTAAGGTTAGGTTAGTTATTGACCAGACGATGGGGAAAATAGATGAAGTCATTGAGAGTAAAGCAGCTTGGTTAATTTCTCAGATTTTACCGCCAGGAACGCCTCTGTTTATTGCCAATAGTATGCCTGTGCGGGATGTGGAATATTTCTGGAAACCAAATAATTTTGGAGTGCGATCGCATTTTAACCGAGGTGCAAATGGCATCGATGGCACATTATCCACAGCTTTAGGAATTGCCCATCGCCAGCAAAGTAGTGTGGTGTTAACGGGAGATTTAGCTCTGTTACATGACACCAATGGTTTTTTAATCCGTAATAAGTTTGTCGGACATTTGACGATTGTATTAATCAATAACAATGGCGGTGGAATTTTTGAAATGTTACCCATTGCCAAATTTGACCCACCATTTGAAGAGTTTTTTGGCACTCCACAGGATATTGATTTTGCTCAATTGTGTGCTACTTATAATGTGCAGCATGAATTGATGACTTCTTGGCAGCAGTTGCAGCAAAGATTAAATTTACTTCCAACTAAGGGAATTCGGGTTTTGGAGTTGCAGACAAATCGTAAAGCTGATGCCAAGTGGCGACAGGATAATTTAAGGAAGTTTGCTACAGATATTGGCATTTAGAGATTGGTGATTCATAATACCAATTAACTTCAACATTCTTTCAGTAATCAAGCTATGGATTAACCTGAAAACCAAAAACTTTTTTTGGCTTGTTTGGTTCCTTACGTGGCAACTTCAGTAACAAAATACTTATTTGATTAACGTGCTGAATCAAACGGACAGGTTCATTTTGTTCTGTAAGTCCGTAGAAAATTATTAAAGAAGGATTATTGAAACCTATATCTAACAGATGAAACACGTAAGTTTGACCAAAGTTTCCTAAAACTACTCCAACTTCAAAATTATCATCAATAGTTCTATTAAATTCATTAATCCAATGAACTAATTGACTATAAAAGTTATCAGCAAAATTTGTTGATGCGATTAAGCTAATCAACTCTGCTGTGGTTGAGTCATTAATGTTTGGTAGCGGTACTTGAGGATTAAAGTTAGAGTCAAAATTATCGGTCATAGAAGGAATTATTTCAATTCATTATAACTAACCTGTTATTACTTGATCCCAAGAATATCAAACCATTAATAATCAACCTTCAAACGGCATAATCTGGATTTAATGATAAAGATAAACTAAATTAATGGCTTCTATATGCCCATCATCAAATTGGATATCAACATCATCTGTTTGAATTACCGAATTTGGAGAATCAGAACGTCTAAGAATTGTTCCAGTTCGACTAGATGAAGAAACTCTGCATCTATCACCAATATAAAAATCTCTACTTTGGTTGTCAGCAGAGGCAACTCCTTTTGTCAAAAGGGTTATTTCTTTGCCAGAATTATTAATTACTTTAAGAGTAATGAAACTCATAATTATTTGTTTACAAACAAAAATTAATTATAACCATACAACAAATACATCCTTTAAACAAGGCTTTTGAATACACTCTTGCCTTATTTGTAGGACTTTTGCATGAGATACCAATCTTAGTAATCTTTTCGACCTTGCAACCATCCTTCCAAGTTCGCGATCCCAATCTCAATTCCAACAACGCCAAAGCTAACGCTTCCAAAGTTCCTCAGCAATTTCACCAAATAGTCGTTTTAACAGTCGCAGGACAAGCGATCGCACTCTTTCTTCCACCGCTTCCTGATATACCCGCGTGTCTTCCAGCCTCAGATTTAGCTTTGAGAATTTTACCGGGTGCGATCGCCCTTCTGCTGTGCGTGAAACTTACCCGCTTACTTCACCTTGTAACCATCCTTCTAAGTCAGCAAGAGTAGAGAAATCCAACAAAGCATCACCTAAAGCTTCCAACTGTTCCACCGATAACCCTTGAATCTGGAACAGAAGCGCATCAGGAATTGTACCCACAAGTCGCTTTAACTGTCGTAAAACGACCTTTCTTTCTCCTTCTTCCTTCGCTTCCCGAATAGCCCGTGGTTCTTCCAAATTCAGTCCCAACATCGTTGCAATCTCCTCTCGACTAAGGTTAGAAAACTTGTAGACAATTATCGTCGTCACTAAATCAATTATCGCTTGCTCCGATTGTTGCTGTGCTTGCTCCAACAAAAACCGCGCACCTTCAACTGCTTCTGTTTCAGAAGTAACATTTGTCAGCAACATCAAACCCAATCCCAAAGGTTGTTGTCGCAAATCTCCCAACTCATCCAGATAAACCCGCCTGACTTGACCACTTTCCAGCAAAGCGCGGTGAATCGAAGGGGAAGAAGGTTCTAGGCTGCGAGAAGGAAAAATTATTACTCCAAACCAGTCATCGTAACGAATCGAGTGTCGGTAGAGAAACAAAAATAATTCGCTAAAGAAGCGGTGATATAAGTCTTGGTCTTTCTGAAACTGCACTTCTGCAAAAAAGACGGTTTTGGAAACTGCATCAGCTGGAGGTAAAAATACTCCATCAATCCGAAACGCCGTTTCTTTCACTTCAACTGATTCAAACTGGTAGTTTTCTGCTTCTGGAGGTGGTTCATCTACTAATTCAAACAACAAACCTGGAAATTGCTTAAATAATTTGTAGAAGATGGTGTCACGTCGCATTTTGATTCCTCCACACCCAGACAATTACGAGATTGTAAAGGTTTGAGATCCCAATTTTAGCGTAGGTGTAGACCACACTTCTCTACGAGACGCTGCGCGAACGGCAAAGCTCAGTGACCACCGCAGGTATCGCATGTCCCTACGTCCGCGATAAAATTCTCAAGCACCACAGCGCACTCCATACCAATGCAAATTAACTGGCAAACTGCCAAAACCTACGAAGATATTCTGTATCAAAAAACTGATGGCATTGCGAAAATTACCATCAACCGTCCCCATAAACGCAATGCCTTCCGTCCTGAAACAGTCTTTGAACTGTATGACGCTTTCTATAATGCTCGTGAAGATACTAGTATTGGTGTTGTCCTATTTACTGGATATGGACCACACACTGATGGTAAATATGCCTTCTGTTCTGGTGGCGATCAAAGCGTGCGGGGACATGCGGGTTATGTGGACGATACTGGCATCCCTCGCTTGAATGTGCTGGACTTACAACGGCTGATTCGTTCCATGCCGAAAGTGGTGATTGCTTTAGTAGCTGGATATGCGATCGGTGGTGGACACGTCCTACACTTAATTTGCGACCTTACCATCGCTGCCGATAATGCCATTTTCGGACAGACAGGCCCGAAAGTCGGCAGTTTTGACGGTGGTTTTGGAGCCAGCTATCTTGCCCGCATCGTGGGACAAAAAAAAGCTAGAGAAATTTGGTTTCTCTGCCGCCAATATGATGCACAGCAAGCTTTAGAAATGGGCTTAATTAATTGTGTCGTCCCAGTAGAACAACTAGAAGCGGAAGGGATTCAATGGGCGCAAGAGATTTTAGAAAAAAGTCCGATCGCAATTCGATGTCTTAAAGCTGCTTTTAACGCTGATTGTGACGGACAAGCTGGTTTACAAGAACTTGCTGGCAACGCCACCCTACTTTATTACATGACAGAAGAAGGAGCTGAGGGCAAACAAGCTTTTCTTGAAAAGCGTCCACCAGATTTTCGCTCTTTTCCTTGGCTACCTTAGAATTGCAAAAATCGCACCTTACTAAAGGGTGCGATTTTTGTATATATCAACTTTTACAGCACTAAAAATCTTAAAAACAAATCTTATTTTAAGCAGACTACAAACTCAGTCCAGTAATAATGGATGACTAAATAACCACTGCTTTAGTTTTTACCTGTTCAGATATGGAGGCAGCTATTTCTTCTAGAGGAGCAACAGCATTATCGAAATCTGAAGCTAAAGATTGACAAGATGTTAAAACTGGAGCTGCATCTGGTAAACCCCAAGCATCTTCTAAGGTTTCCCAAGAAGGTGCAAAAGGTGGAAGCGCCAAAGAGCAAGCTTTCCAAGTCGCTTGAACTGGTGCGCCCAACTGCTGGCACGTTCCACCACGGCGACCTTCTGGCTGGTAATGACGGCAATATCTACAGGCAGATGCTAAAACTTTAATGGGTTTCATTCGGATTCATCTTTAGTGTTGTTTCTGGCTGAATTTCATCTTTATATTCTGCTTCTATATATAAAGACGGAGAAAAGCCAAAAAGTCATTATTTTCTATAGGTTTCAGCGATCCCAAGTAAAAAATAAACTTCAGGATATTTTTATAATCTTGTTATATATTTAAATAATTCCTAAAGCAGTTATATATAGGTATCGTCTAAAACTTATTAGGGATCAAGACTAAAACTAAAGCTTTTGATTTATTCAGCCTTTTAAATTCCTCCTTAAGGATGGCTTAAGGCATAGAATTTCACATAAATAGTCTGCTTTGCATACCACATTTGGCATATTTCAGCGGCAAATTATACTTTTTCTCAAGAATCATAAAAATTTGATGTAATAGCAGCAAGTTATTTCAGGATAAACTTTGCTCAACAAATAATCGCTCAACTATTTTGCTTTGAAAACTGTTTAGCAGCACAGACAGAACAGACTTCCCAGCGCTGGAGTTCACCGGGAGGGGTGGGAGATTGGCACTGGGGACAAAAGGGTAAGCCATGCGATCGCGATCGCACAATCTTTGTCCAATATCCAAAAGCCGCATTTACATCCTTGGTAGGTATAGGATCGGGGCGGTTAATCTCATCACCAAGGTAACTGGGATGCTCATGAGGCGAAACCGTTTGTTGCTGTTTTCTTTCCACCAACGGATTCTGCCAGCCAGCAGTAGAGAAGCGAATATCAACCAAAGGCGTTGGCAGCTTTTTATTCAACTTTAAAAGTAGAGATGTGCGACCAAAAGTCAGGTTTTGCGCCCAAGCAGCACTAGAAGTTGCTACCGACAAAACATCACGCTGAATTAATAATGGTCGAGTATTTGCGGCAACTACTGGGCCAACAACTTCTGCCCAACACTTGAGCAGGCGTTGAAATGGTTGCTCCTGCCATTTCGATTGCTTTTCCAGAATCCTTAAAACATCATTAATTGATTTCAACGACATCGTTCAAAGTGGGGAGTGTGGGAGTGGAAAGCACGGGAGCAGGGGAGACAAGGGGACAAGGGGGACAAGGAGGACAAGGGGAAATTATTGAACAAGTCTCTCCCAAGTCTCCCCCCTCTTTTTTGTCTACCTTGTCTCTTCTCCATGCCCAATGCCCAATGCCCACTCTATCTATTTAAATAATTTCCGCTACTATTATCACAAAATATATCTATCTAAAAGTTGATTCCAGTAATCTACGTTTGAGGCAAAAAGCAATGACTCAAAACTCCCTGAACGACTCCAGCACTCATCAATCGTCTAAAACACCTGGATTGAAACCAGTACTAGCAGCAGCACTAGCAAGTTTAGAGGTGCCGCTAGATCAAGAGTTAGCTCGATACCGACGCACGCGAACTGGTTTGGTGTCATCTAAACAGTCCCGTGTTGCAAGTTACATCAGCGGACAACCCCAACCGTTAACTACCATTTCGACAATATTGGGCGCAACTCAGTCATCAGCAACGGAAATTAAAACCAACGTATCGCCTGTATCTGTACCCGTGAATCCTGAGATGAATCCAGCGCCAGCTACGGCAAAAATTGATGTTTCACCCGCATCTGTAGCTGTGAATCCTGAGATGAATCCAGCACCAACTACGGCAATTGAGGAACTGAATAATCTGAATGCGCCCTCTACCTCCAATGCAGCCAAAACACAAACTCAACTTCCACCGCCCCCACCCAACTTTAATAGCAGTATCGTGCCAGCAATCGTTAAAAATACTAAAAACGAAAATCACTTGCAGACAGATGATAGCCCCAAGCACCCAGATGACTATTTAGAGTCTAGTGAAGCACTGCTGCGAAGTTTGACAGAAGAACAACCAGAAACCAAGAATAAACCAAGCAATAGCGACAGTCTGCTATCACCTTTGGGTATTGGCTCCATGTTGCTGCTATTGGTGGCTAGTCTGATCTTGGGTTATGCAGTCTTCAATCCCAAAAGCTTGCCACAATGGAATTTAGGCAACTTATTTAACGGCAACTCCTCTCCCACACCAGGAAATACTGAGGAAGTTGGGAGTAATATCCAACCTCAAATTCAGCCACCAAGCACATCTATACCCAAATATCCCAATCTAGCTACTGAAGAGTTTCCTGAAGTAAGAGATCCCAATGATGTAGTTGGCTTAAAACCCAAAGTCCAACCAACCCCCGCAGTAGTGAATCCAGTTGTTCCCCAAAACCCCGCAAATCCTCAAGGGGCATTGTCTAACCCCAATACCGCCCAACCGACCAACCCGATCGCCTTAGCACCAGTACCGAGACTACAATCCTTGCCTCCCGTAAATTTACCTCCCACTTCACCGACAAAAACCTCGCCCAAGCCAATCGCAACGTCACCAAAGCCAGATACAGAAATCAAACCAGGAACAGATGGGTTTTATCATGTAGTGATAGATAATAAAGGAGCAGCTTTTGCCTCAGCACGGCAAATAATTCCTGATGCTTATTTATCGCTTAACAAAGAATTGATTTATCTGGGTGCTTTTAAAACTAAAGAGCAAGTAAAACAACAGATGAAACTGTTAGAAGCGAAGGGAATCAAGGCACGAGTTCAGCAGCCATGAATTGCAAAAATCTACGATACCATGAGATAACAGTCCTGAGTCAATTGAGTGCTGAGTAGGGAGTGCTGAGTGCTGAGTGGTAGCAGGTTTAGCCCATGCTGAGTGGTAGAGACAAAGAGACAAAATATTGTTTGTTTACGACCTCACAACAAAAAATATTATACTCAAAACTTTAATTAGGCACTCAGTACTCCATAACTCATAACTACCCTGTGACAAAAAAGAATAATTATACTCAGCACTCCCTACTCAGCACTCAGAACTGGATTTCGTTGGAGAGCCGATATGGAATTAATCAAGCGTATTCTGCGGGTGATTCGCGCTAATCTCAATAGTTTGATCGGTGGTGCAGAAGATCCAGAAAAGATTTTGGAGCAAGCTGTCCTGGAAATGCAGGAAAATCTGGTGCAGTTGCGGCAGGGTGTAGCACAAGCGATCGCTACCCAGAAACGCACCGAACGACAAGCAGCGGCCGCTCAGTCGCAAACGGAGGAATGGTATCGCCGCGCCCAATTAGCGCTGCAACAAGGCAATGAACCTCTAGCACGTGAAGCTTTGACTAAGCGCCAAGCCTATAAAGAAACTACTACAGCCCTCTGTTCGCAGATAGAGCAGCAAAACGAGATAGTTGCTAGGCTAAAAAAGGATATGCGATCGCTAGAGTTAAAAATTTCCGAGGCGAAAACTAAAAAAGATATGTATATTGCCCGCGCGCGTTCTGCTGAAGCGTCTTATCGCCTCCAAGAAATGCTCGGCGGAGTTTCTGCTAATAACAGTCTGAGTGCCTTTGAGCGTATGGAAGAAAAAGTTTCACAGATAGAAGCTCAATCAGAAGCCATAGCTCAACTTAGTAGCGACGACTTGGAAACACAATTTACTTCTTTGGAATCTAATGATGTAGATACCGAATTGGCAGCGATGAAGGTGCAGGTTTTCAAGCAGTCAGAAAACACACAGCACAAAATCCTAACTGAGGACCAAAAGACAGAGCAGCCTCCCCAACAGCAGTTACCCAAAACTCAGGATTCTTGAAGTTCGACTAATTACCCCAGTTTGGCATATCTTAACAATTAAGAGTTGTTAGGAGGTACTGATTCAAACTGGAAAGATTACATTGAAATAGGTAGCTATAAAAAAGTAAAAAAGCTAACTGTCCAACAAAGAGCGTAAATCACACAAGGAAAAACAAAGTTATGGGATTATTCGATCGCATTAAGCGAGTAGTTAGTTCTAACCTCAACGACCTGGTTAACAAAGCCGAAGACCCCGAAAAAATGCTAGAGCAAGCCATCCTGGAAATGCAGGAAGACTTGGTACAGCTGCGTCAGGGAGTAGCTCAAGCGATCGCCGCCCAAAAACGCAGTGAGAAACAGTACAATGATGCCCAAAATGAAATCAATAAGTGGCAACGCAATGCCCAACTAGCGCTGCAAAAAGGTGATGAGAATCTTGCACGACAAGCTCTAGAGCGTAAGAAAACTTATACTGACAGCAGCACATCTCTCAAAGCTAGTTTAGATACACAAAGCACTCAAGTTGATACCCTCAAGCGCAACTTAATCCAGCTGGAAAGCAAAATTTCTGAGGCTAAAACCAAGAAAGAAATGCTCAAAGCTAGAATCACCACTGCCAAAGCCCAAGAGCAACTCGAAGGCATGGTGCGTGGGATGAATACTAGTAGTGCAATGTCTGCCTTCGAGCGGATGGAAGAAAAAGTCTTGATGCAAGAAGCCCGGGCCCAGGCAGGGCAAGAGTTAGCAGGTGCCGATTTAGAAAGTCAATTTGCTAGATTGGAAGGTAGTAGCGATGTTGATGATGAATTGGCAGCTTTAAAAGCCCAGATGTTACCACCTGCCGCTCCCCAAAATCAAGCCCAACTGCCACCGCAACAACAAACCACTGCTCCTAAATCTAATGAGGTGGTTGATGCTGAGTTAGATTCCTTACGCAAGCAATTGGATCAACTGTAAAATTGACAGAAAACTTATTTGAGCTAGTCCCACACCTGTTGGCTGTGGGATTTTACGTCATTAGTCAATAGTTAACAATCCTAATAACTATAAATTATTAACTATGGACTATTGACAACTTTGGGATAAAGTATTGTGTGTGCCAACTTCGATCGCCACCTGATGGAGACTACAATGAGTAAGGCTGTAATCACCATAACCGATGCTGAGTTTGAAACCGAAGTGTTAAAAGCCGAGCAGCCTGTATTAGTTTATTTTTGGGCTTCCTGGTGTGGGCCTTGTCAATTGATGTCGCCCCTGATTAACTCAGCTGCTAGCAAATATAGCGATCGCCTCAAAGTCGTTAAAATGGAAATTGACCCCAACCCACTGACTGTTAAGCAGTATCAAGTGGAAGGTGTACCCGCCCTCAGATTATTTCAAGACCAAGAAGTTTTGATATCCACCGAGGGAGTCATCGGCAAAGAGAAATTACTTGCTCTCCTAGATACCCACTTAAATAGTAATTAGTCATTGGTCATTGGTCATTAGTCATTGGTCACTTGTACTGAGCGACTCGTGCCGAGCAAAGCCGAGGTAAGTCGAAGTATTGGTCATGGGTCACTTGTACTGAGCGTTCCCCTTGATGCAGCCTCTGGTAGAGAAGTATTGGTCATTTGACAAATGACATAGACGCGCCAGCGGCTTCCCGCAGGGTAGGACAAATGACAAAGAACAAATGACAAAGGACAAATGACTAACATACAGTTTGCAAAACGTTTACAACCCCTAAAATCGAATGTATTTGCTGATATGGACAGAGCCAAGGCTGTCGCTTTGGCCGCTGGCCGAGAGGTAATTGATTTATCCTTGGGGTCTTCCGATTTACCAGCCGAGTCCCACGTTCTTGAGGCGATCGCCCAGTCTCTTGGCGATCGCACTACCCACGGTTATCTGTTGTTTAACGGTACCCTTGGATTTCGCGAAGCCGCGGCTAACTGGTACGAACAAAAATTTGGTATCAAAGTCGATCCTCAAATTGAGGTACTACCTCTAATTGGTTCTCAAGAAGGCACAGCCCATTTACCCCTAGCAATACTTAATCCAGGAGATTTTGCCCTGTTGCTCGATCCAGGTTATCCATCCCATGCAGGGGGAGTCTACCTAGCCAGCGGTCAAATCTACCCGATGCCACTACTGGCAGAAAATGGTTTTTTACCAGTTTTTGCTGATATTCCTGTCCCAGTTTTGGCGCAGTCGCGGATGATGGTATTAAGTTATCCTCATAATCCCACCGCTGCGATCGCACCTTTATCTTTCTTCCAAGAAGCTGTCGCCTTCTGTCAACAACACAATCTCGTGTTGGTTCACGATTTTCCCTACGTAGATTTGGTATTTGGGGAAACTGGGGAGTGGAGCAATTCTTTTCCCAATTCAAAATCCAAAATCCAAAATCCAAAATCCCTAGTCCCTTCAATTCTGCAAGCCGATCCAGAAAAAAGCGTCTCGATTGAATTTTTCACCCTTTCCAAGTCCTACAATATGGGCGGCTTCCGCATTGGCTATGCCATCGGTAATGCTCAGTTAATTAACGCCTTACGCCAGGTAAAAGCCGCCGTTGATTTTAATCAGTATCGGGGAATTTTGAATGGTGCGATCGCTGCCTTAACTGGCCCTCAATCTGGCGTAAAATCTGCTGTTATCACCTTCCAGAAGCGGCGTGATGCTTTCATCAATGCTTTACACCGTATTGGCTGGAATGTTCCTACTCCCGAAGCCACAATGTACATCTGGGCAAAATTGCCCTCACCTTGGAGTGAAAACTCTGTAGAATTTTGTACCCAGCTAGTCAAACAAACTGGTGTAGCAGTTTCTCCAGGTGCTGGCTTTGGCAAATCTGGAGAAGGGTATGTCCGTTTTGCTTTGGTGCATGAGCCACCTTTGTTAGAAATTGCTGTAGAAAGAATGGCTGAGTTTCTTCATTAAATTTCTTCTCAAGCTGAACGCCAAGGATTTTTGGCGCCAAAGTCTATCAATGGAACACGCGGTAGGATACACATTTGTGCATTGGTGTCAACTTAAAGTAAAAGTTAGGTTTAGCAAACGTTCTAGAGTTGCCCTTATCCCCTAACTTCTTCTTTCAATTTGCGAGAAGGGGAGCTGGAGAATTTCCTCCCCCGTTCAAAATAAGGAGAATATCTGAGGGTGAGGGCAAAACTCATACAGTCAGGAGATTTCAGCTTTAGTTGGCATTAATGCACATTTGTACATCCGTACTAATCACCGTATTGTACTGATCTGAAAAAGATTGTACGATATTTTTTGTAACTATGCATATTCATAAAAAATACGTAATTAAACGTATAAAACTATCAAAACATTCTTGATCTTTTTATTGATAATCAGCGTTAACTTTACCCAATCAGGTCTCCTCGTTTCTTAAACTGGGTTTGTACGCTTAGATACTAAAGACGGCTAACAATGCAGGTAAGCATCTGTATAGCTAAAAAACCTGTGGTCAAGAAAGCCCAAGCCTAAAAACGACAGTAGTTTAAAACTTAACTTCCAAACTGACAGAGACTTGAAAACAATGAAAACGACTTTTCAGACACTTGTAATTGGTGCCTCAATGGCTATTGGTGTGAGCGCTCTTGCTACTGCCCCAGCACACGCTACATCTTTTAGCTTCGATAATAATGGAGAAATTAACACTTACACTGGTGGCTCAAATGGTACCTTCATTAAAGGGAATGCCCAAGGTGGTACTAAAGCTGCGATCAAAGCTTTGACAGATAACGACTCCAGTTCTAACGTTGAGCTTTGGTATAGTAGCGAAACCCCAGGTTCTAATGTTGGCTTCACCGCCACAAAAGGAAACTACAGTGCTACCGTTAGTAGTGTCACTGCTAATGACTGGAATAGTTTTGGTTCGCAATGGCTAGGCGATTTATTGAGTAGCTACACGCCATTTCAATCAGTTTGGAATGGATTTTCAGCCGACAGCAAATCACTAGTAACTAGTTATTTTCCTTCCTTGGGAATGGGAGATCCTAACATTGGTGGTTTCCAATTCGGTCAAAATGGCGGGGTGGAACTGAAGTTAGTTGGTCACTTGGATGTAAAGACTAAACTTGCAACAACTATTTCTACTAAGGTTGATGAAAAGTGGAATGCAATTAAATCACAGTTTCCTCAACAAACGACTTCACCAACCCTTTCACAAGTTGAAAGTTTAATTCCACAGCTACAAACACAACTGAATGCAATTCCCGGACAGATTACCACACTGCAAACAAAACTGGATGCAATTCCCGGACAGATTACTACACTGCAAACACAACTGGACAAAATTCCCGGACAGACTACCACACTGCAAACACAACTAGACAAAATTCCCGGACAGATTGCACCACTACAAACACAACTGGACACAACTGCCGGACAAATTGCACCACTGCAAAAACAACTAGACACAACTGTCGGACAAATTGCATCACTACAAACACAACTGAACACAACTGTTGGACAAATTGCATCACTGCAAACACAGCTGAACGCAATTCCTAACACTCCAGCCAATGCAGGAACAAGGCAAACACTGACGAGTCAAATCACTTCACTAAATACCACCAAAACTCAACTGACGAGTCAAATCACTTCACTAAATACCACCAAAACTCAACTGACGAATCAAATCACTCCACTAAATACCACCAAAACTCAACTGACGAGTCAAATCACTTCACTAAATACCACCAAAACTCAACTGACGAGTCAAATCACTTCACTAAATACTACCAAAACTCAACTGACGGGTCAAATCACTTCACTAAATACCACTAAAACTCAACTGACGGGTCAAATTAGTGACTTAAATACTTTCAAAAATCAGCTACCAGGTCAAATCTCTCAACTCACATCATTTAAAGATGTACTGACTCTGCAAGCTGCATTAAATGCATATCAAGGTGAAATTGCGGCTAGTGAAATTGCTAAGGTCGTTACTGGCGGTCAAACTTACTATGCCTATAGCTTTAACCCCACTGCATCCGGTATTACTGCTTCTGATGATGGTGTATCCTATAGTGCAATTTACACTTGGTCAACACCTAAGTATGTCTCTCCATCTTCAGTACCAGAACCCTCAGTAGTATTTGGTATTTTAGGTGTTGCTGGTATCTTTGTTACACAACGCAAGTTAAAAAAAGTATCTGGTTGAAACTCCGGTTTGCATTCCAAAAAATAAGTAAGGGAGCTGTTAGCTCCCTTTTTTGATGAATAATTCCTTGCAGCTATAATAAATTTAGTCTTCTAGGTTATACTATTTCTAAAAATACTTGCAACAAATGAATCGGTTGCAAAATTCTACATCTGTATACCCCTAGCAAGTTAACTTGTTTATAATATGGATTTTGCACAACAATAGTATTGCTTACCCTCACGGCTTCAAGAAGGGCTATTACCATAATATTAGTACCAGTATTACTTAAGTAGTTTTACTCATAAAATTTAGGCAAGTAAATTTGTAAAAACAGAAGTTAACTTAATACTCTAGATTATAAAAAATTAGTAAAAAAAAGATTAATTTTTGATTTAATTACATTTAATAATACTATCATTTTAGTATTGTATATGACTCGTATTTAATTTTTGAAAAAAACTCAGTACACTTTTATTCCTTCTTCGCTGTTCCCCGTTCCCTCCCTACGCAAATAATTTCAGGAATCAAAGCGGATTCCTATAGTGCAGCTAAATTTGATTGATTTATATTTTGGATTTAAATCGTATAAGTACAATTTCTATTTGTTTCACTCTTTAAATGCACTACTGTTTTAGTTTATGGTAATAATTACTAGCTTTTAATTAAGATAATCAGATAATAGGTAGCAATGACAGTACAATTACTCAATATAAATCAGCCATTGCAGTCACACAAAGTTAGACGAATTTTACTAGTTGAAGACCATTACCTTAATCGGATGTTGCTTAGTGACTATCTAAGTTACTGTGGTTATGAAGTCCAAAGTTTATCAGAAGGTTCTGCTTTTTTCTCAACCATAGAGAAATTCGAGCCTGATTTAATGTTATTGGACTTGAAATTGCCAGATATTGACGGTTATTCACTCTTAAAACAAGTCCAGCAAAAACCTGATTTGTCAAAAATACCTATCATTGTGGTTTCAGCCTTTGCTTTTAAAGCAGATCAAGAACTAGCTCTGAGTTTGGGTGCATGTAGCTATTTTGTCAAACCTTTAAAACTCAAGGATCTCATCCTTGCAATTGAAGAACAGTTTTCTTGTCGCCACAGATAAACTTTTTTGCTAATTGTGTGTTTATTCCGCTTTTTGTTCGGCAATAAACTCTTCAACGCACTCGCTAAGACTTTGTACAGAACTGCCAATTGTTGAGATTTTATGTTGTACTTGCGCTAATAACAAAACTGCTGTTTGCAGTTCATTAAGAGTTTCAGCCATAGCCTCACGATACTGGATTTCAAAGTCTTGTAAATTCATAATTTAGCTCTTGTATGAAATCATCATAATAAATATTTTTCAATCATAATCGTAAAATTAACTGACTAAATCCGTTAATTCGCTTAATATTATAAATTCAATAAATAAACATAAATATTATCAATAAATAAAAATTTTATGTGATATTTATACAAGCAATATACAAACATATTATTGATGAATAAAAAACTGAAGTCAATATAGAAATACGAGCATCTAATCTAAACTATAAAGTTTCAAATAATAAAGTACGATCGATTTAAAAATATTAATTATAAATTCAAAAAGCAAAGTTTTTATTCTGACAGTAGCAGCCAATGGCTAAGGCCGCAGCTAGACAAACTCTCGTCCGCTCCAAAGTTATACTGCTTGCAGTAAGTTTTTTGGCAAGTGAGCCTCTACCTTGGAAGCCAAAGAAGTGACTACAACAGACTTTTCTTTATGCGGGCTAAAAGCCTACCTGGCTTGAGAGTGATGAGTAAAGAGTGCTGAATGCTGAGTTAGGGGTTATTATTCTCCCACAGTCCCCAGCCCCTTTTTCATCTGTTCTGGTAGATGCCACTCATGACTACTACTTTATATTTACTTGATAAATAATTTATTAAATCGGCACGAAAAAATAATTTTTCTTAAAATAGAGAAAGATTACCTAATTTTGGTTGTGACAATATCTACTCAAATATTACCACTGGTTAAAGAGCCAGAACGACTAGAAAACCGTCTAGCCGAAATTCCACCGGAACCGGGGGTTTATTTCATGCGGGACAGGAGCGATCGCATCATATATATAGGTAAATCACGTAAGTTGCGATCGCGTGTCCGTTCCTATTTCCGGGATGGCTACAACAAGACTGAACGGATCGCCACGATGGTCAAGTTAGTGACAGAAATTGAATTCATCGTCACTGATACTGAAGCCGAAGCTTTAGCGCTAGAAGCCAATTTGATCAAGCAGCACCAGCCATATTTCAACGTGTTGCTCAAAGATGATAAAAAATATCCCTATCTCTGCATTACTTGGTCAGAAGATTATCCGCGAATTTTTATTACCCGTAAACGCCAATTTGGTAAAGAAAAGGATAAATTTTACGGCCCTTATACTGATGCTGGTTTATTGCGAGAAATTGTCCGCATCTGCAAGCGTATTTTTCCACAACGACAACGACCTCAACCACTTTTTAAAGACCGCCCTTGCTTGAATTTTGATTTAGGGCGTTGTCCTGGTGTCTGTCAACAGATGATTTCACCAGAAGAATATCGCAAAATTGTCCAAAAGATAGCGATGGTTTTTCAAGGTCGAACCCAAGAACTAATTGATATTTTGACCCAACAGATGAACGCAGCCGCTGAGAACTTGAATTTTGAGTCAGCAGCGCGGATTCGCGATCAAATTTCTGGGTTAAAGTCGCTGACAGCTGATCAGAAAGTTTCCTTACCAGATGATACTGTTTCGCGGGATGCGATCGCACTAGCAGCTGACGAACAGCACGCCTGCATTCAACTATTCCAGATTCGCGCTGGGCAATTGGTAGGACGTTTAGCCTTTGTGGCGGATGCTCACGCGGAACCAGGAGCTATTTTACAACGAGCTTTAGAGGAACATTATCAAACTGCTGATTCCGTAGAAATCCCTTTAGAGATTTTGGTACAGCATGATTTACCAGATACGGAAATATTGGCAGATGTCTTAACTCAACGTAAAGGCAAAAAAGTCACAATTTTGACTCCTCTGCGCCAAACTAAGGCAGAATTAATTGAGATGGTAGAGCGAAATGCTCAGTATGAATTGCAAAGAATGCAGAAATTTGGCGATCGCAATCACCAAGCAATGCAAGATTTAGCCGCCATTCTCGATTTACCAGATGTACCCCATCGTATCGAAGGTTATGACATTTCTCATATTCAAGGGTCAAATGCTGTAGCTTCGCAAGTCGTGTTTATTGACGGATTACCTGCAAAACAGCACTATCGTCACTACAAAATTAAAAACCCCACGGTGACAGCAGGGGACACTCAGATGATTTTGCTAGTCTTGCTGAAGTTATCCAGCGGCGGTTCCGTAAATATGCGGAAGATCCGCAATTAGCGCGTTTGGGTAATCCTGACTGGCCTGATTTAATCATGATTGATGGTGGTAAAGGTCAGTTATCATCAGTTGTTGCCGTTTTGCAAGAGATGAATTTATTAGAAGACTTGCGAGTTGTAAGTTTAGCAAAGCAGCGAGAAGAGATTTTTTTACCAGGAGAATCTAAACCCTTGACGACTGATGCAGAACAACCTGGGGTTCAGTTGTTGCGGCGGCTGCGGGATGAAGCGCATCGGTTTGCAGTGAGTTTCCATCGTCAACAGCGCAGTGATAAATTGAAGCGATCGCGTTTAGATGAAATTCCTGGCTTAGGACATCATCGACAAAAGCAGCTACTAGGGCATTTTCGCTCAGTTGACTATATTCGGCAAGCGACAACCCCGCAACTTGCCGAGGTTCCAGGAATCGGGCCGCGTTTGGCTCAAGAAATTTACGACTATTTTCATCCTGCTTGAGGAGATTAGTAGTCTGTCAAATTTCAATTGATGTATGAATAAACAAGTTTGTAGTAAGAGCTAATTTGTAAACTCAAGTAAAGTACTTGTCTTGCAAGGATTTCAGGAATTTGAGTCAAAAAAATACTTATTCGCTGAAACTCAGACCTAGTAACGACTTGAGTATCCTTCAGATTTTCTTTACGAATCAGCTCTAAGGGCTAAAGTCCTTACTACAAACCTTTCAAACTAGCTTGACAAAGTATTAGTTCCACTCTCGCAGAGGATTCTGTTAAGGTTGTCTGCGAGAATTTAAGATGTGTAAATACCGTAAATTTACGGTATTTCGTAACTATGATAATTTTGATTAAATTTTCATACCAGAATTTCACCTCATAAATAGACCTCTTGCAAAAATCCTTGAATCACCCCTCTCCAACCCTCCCCGTATGTATTGGGGAGGGGGCAAGATTTTAAGTTTCCGCCAATATATCGGGGGGATTAAGGGGGGTCTATTCGACTTATGCAAGAGGTCTAATCTTGCTAGCAAATATTAACTAATCCTTAAGATAAATATTTTGTTACTAAATATACAGTATTTTCTGTAGTTTAATTTTTGAATACAAGAACGGCTTTTTTTTGCATCTGCCCAAGATGACTATAAATAAGCCTCTCTCAAGGCATTCGTCATAGGGATCAGTAAATCTCTAAGCAGTATCTAATTTAAAGATAATTTATGTATCTAAAGTAAGAGGGTAAAATCACTTAAATTATAGGATAATATACAAAGATATCAAAAAGGATATCGAAAACTTTTTCAAATCTGAAATTTTGTTTAAAATAATTAGCCAATATTAAAGTCGTTTGTTAAGTTGGTTCAAACCAAAATCATTGCTACTTTAACTGGCAGTTCTCTCCAATAAAAAATACTTACAACCAGGGGTTTTAAAATGCAGACAGTACAAAAGATTTACTGCCCAAATTGCGGCTGCCAAGCAGAACGTTATTATATTACTGATAGTCAATTAACTCGAACACAATGCTCTAGTTGTGACTACTTGATGATTAGTTGCACTCGCACTGGCAAAGTAATTGAGGCTTATGCACCAGGAATTTATGCACAGCGCTAGATAATAAAAATTAAAAATTAGAGAATGTTTTCTCTAATTTCTAATAATAAAGTTACTTGTCAAAAATTTTAAAGACTTTACAGATTATTCTGTTATCTGAGTTGTTGCTGTCGGATCTGTTCTTGTAACCTAAATTGTTGCTGTTGTCTAATTTGTTGATCTTGTCTAAGTTGTTGCTGTTGTATTCTTAGTTGTTGCTGTCGTGAAAAGTCTTGCTGTTGTAGTCTTGTTTCTTCCTGTTGTAGTC
Source organism: Nostoc sp. DSM 114160 (assembly GCF_053470305.1). Taxonomy (NCBI): domain Bacteria; kingdom Bacillati; phylum Cyanobacteriota; class Cyanophyceae; order Nostocales; family Nostocaceae; genus Nostoc; species Nostoc sp. DSM 114160. The sequence goes on from NZ_JBPFGO010000002.1 coordinate 25,539, forward strand.
TCAATTGTTGCTGGCGGAAGATTTCTTGCTGTTGTCGTGTAAATTCTTGCTGTTGTATTGTCTGTTGTTGTTGTAGTTGTTGTGGCTGTTGAAAATTTTGTCGTAGCCATATTTCATTCATTCGTTCTTGTGTTTGCTGATTTTGCCGATCCTGTTGTTGTCTGACTCTTTCTTGAAGTGAATCTTGCGTCTGGGGATTCGTCCGAATTATTTGGGCATTAACAGGAGAATTAATCGATAAAGCTTTGGCAAGCACAATCAATGGTAGCCATACTTTAACCAACGATAAGCGATTCAACATACAATTATTTCCTCAATTGTTATAAGTTAGGTTGAGCGATCGCTAAACCCTTAAAATGTCAACAAAATTTCCCTATACATCAATATAGGGGCTTGCAATAGTTAACTGAAGCTAATGTCTTATTTAGCGTTATGGGCTTACGCGATACTTACGGCTGACTACGCCAACATTCTTCAGTCAGCGACGTGTTCTAAATATTAGTGCGTTGGGAATAGCTTTCTAAATCAAGGTTATATCCAGTGCATTCTCTTGATTTTTCATAAAACTCTTGCTTATTAGATATTCATTAGATATTCATTTTAATTAAATTATACATTTAAATTTTTTACATGGTTTGCCGGATTACCGTAAATCTACCTGCGGTGGGTAAGTTAACAAAGGGATCTCAAGCGGTTTTACGCCATAGATAAACAGAGATGTATCTGAAGACATATCTCTGTTTATCTGCGGTTTGATATTCATTCATAGAATAGACTGCAACAAGTTTAATTTTTACTTGCTCTCAATTGTCCGCAAGCAGCATCGGCTTCTAAACCACGGGAATAACGGACACTAACAGCAGTATTTTGTTGCTTAAGAACGTTGACAAATGCTTGAATGCGATCGCGATTAGGGCGTTTGTAATCTACTTCTTGGATAGGATTATAAGGAATCAAATTCACATGACTTTGGAATCCTCGCAGGCATTTTGAAAGTTCCAATGCGTGTTCTGGTAAATCGTTAACACCAGCCAGGAGAATATATTCAAAAGTAACGCGGCGGCCAGTGATTTCCACATATTCCCGACATTCAGCCAGTAAATCTTCCAGAGGATAGGCACGGGCGCTAGGGACGAGTTTTTCTCGTAGTGCTTGATTGGGGGCGTGGAGACTTACAGCCAAAGTGATTTGCAAATTATTTTGTGCAAATTGACGGATGCGATCGCGAATACCCACTGTCGAAACTGTAAGCGATCGCTGCCCAATACCGATATCTTGATTGAGAGATTTCAAAGCTGCTAAAACATTCTCAGTATTCAACAACGGTTCGCCCAGTCCCATAAACACCACATTGCTAACCCGTTGCTGAAAATCTTCTTGCACAGTTAACACCTGATCGATAATTTCATGCCGTGCTAGGTTGCGTTTGTAGCCTCCCTTACCAGTAGCACAAAAATCACACGCCATTGGGCAACCCACCTGAGTAGAGACGCAAACTGTCAAACGGGCTTTTGGGCCTTCTCCTCTTTCTGCAAAGGTGGGGATACCTACAGTTTCAATAATCTGCCCGTCTGTTAATCGTAAAAGATATTTCACTGTACCATCGGGAGCCTCAGAGCGGTAATGTAAAATTGAGCGCCCAATTGGAACTTCTGCCACTTCTTGCCGCCATTGCTTGGAGAATACAGAAATATCAGCTAGCGATCGCACCCCTTTGTCATAGATCCATTCATGCAGCTGCTTTCCTCTGTAAGCAGGTTGTCCTTGTTGCTGCACCCAAGTAGTTAACTCTGCCAGAGAAGCACCTAGAAGGGGAGGGATTAATTCTGATTTTTCTGGGTTGAAGTCAACCTGAGATACAAGAGGCGTAGCAGACATAAAAAATCATGAGTTGATGTTGGATCTCTATCCTACACCTGCTAGATCGAGTTAGTCTTGACCAAAGAAGATGGGGAATTAGCCAAAAGTTGTGCCGTTCCAGCCCCACATTGCACCCTTAGCGTCTGCAAACTCTATGTAAATGCGATTTTTCGGCACGCCTAGAGTTTGGTTAATCTGCTGGCAAAAGTCTTGACTCATTGCTGCGGTTTGCTCTGGCTTCATCGTGCCAACGCTCTTAATTTCAATGTAGCAAACTGGGTCTGTATTTCCCGCAAAGGTCATAGGAACTTCTGGCTCAAAAGCAGTCATTACATAAGATTCTGGTTTTCCTAAATGTTTCGCTAACTTGGCTGATAGATTTAAAAGCATTGACTCAATTTCAGCTTTTTGAGGAGCAGATGTAGAAGTTTGCACTTTAATTAATGGCATAGTACCGAATTGGAAACTATTGACACTGTTAAGTTTACCGAACCGTAGAAAAGATGAGGGGAGTTTTCAAATGTCCTATCCCCCATGCCCCATGCCCAATATTTAGTTATGAGATGAGCGAAATAGGTGACTATGTTCGGGATGATATAAACGCGATCGCCCTTTTGTTGTGGAGAGGGCTGGACTAATTATATAAAGTGTTGTGCGAATTAGTTTTTCTTGATGAGTACATTCAGCCATTTGATTCAAAGGGACAACCCTGATTTTTTCATCAGGCCAGCCGATGCGAAAGCAAATCGCAATTAGGGTTTCGGCTGGATAGTGTTGGAGTAGTTTTGCTTGGGCATTTTCGACGTGACGCGCACTTAAATACAAGCAGAGGCTAGCCTGATGTGCTGCAAGAGTGGCTAATTCTTCGGCGGCGGGGACTTCTGTACGTCCGCTGATGCGTGTCAAGATAATGGTTTGAACTAAACCAGGGACAGTCAGTTCTACTTTGAGTTTGGCAGCAGCAGCTTGAAAGGCGCTAATACCAGGTATGACTTCAAAAGGAATATTTGCCTCTCTTAGGAGGTGCATTTGCTCGTGGATGGCGCTGTAGAGACTAGGATCGCCAGAATGGAGACGGACGAGAGATTTGTGTTGCGATCGCACTCTATCGATCGTAATCGCCAAAATTTCTTCTAAAGTCTGATTCGCAGTCCTAATTATCTCAGCATCTTTTCGGCAAAGTTCTAAAATCTGTTCGGGTATTAAAGAATCGGCAAATAAAATTACATCAGCAACAGCCAGTAGTTTCTGCGCCTTCACTGTCAATAAATCAGGATCTCCAGGGCCTGCACCGACAATATACACAGATGGAGCTATGGCATCCAGTGTTTTTTTATAGCTTAGGTCTTCTGTATATTCACTTTTAAAAGAACCCACGGCAATCCCTCAAAAAACTTTTTTGATATTTTCTCAGTATCTTTCCGGATTAACTCTCTTTCCCTAGTAGAGAGTAATGGTAGATGCACCCTGGTTAAGCCCTAGAGAATACTCTGGGGCATTTTTTCTTCTTTAGTCATTGAGAATTGAGCACTTGTACTGAGCGAAGCCGAAGTATTGGGCATAGGGCATAGTTATTCTTCTTGTCCCCTTGTCCCCTTGTCCCTCTCATGCCCCCCTCTCCCCATTTCCCTTAGCAGTAGGAATTACATCGGGTAAAGGGCGTTTGAGTAAGTAAAGCCAAGCTAATCCAACTAATCCCAATAGAATTCCTAGACTACTGACTACTTGCGCCATCCGTAATGGTCCCAGCATCAAGCTATCAGTGCGAAAGCCTTCAATCCATAAGCGTCCTAAGCTGTAGGCTGGCCAGTAAATGAGAAACAGTGTGCCTACCTTCAGACGTGGCTTACCGGATAAAGACCGGAAAAATAACGTTATTAGCAGCGTAAACACCATTAAGTCCCATAGAGATTCGTAGAGGAAGGTGGGATGAAAGTAATCGAAATTAACATACTCTAAAGGACGATGGTCTGCTGGAATATAGAGTTTCCAGGGTAAATTAGTCGGGTCGCCAAAAGCTTCAGAATTAAAGAAATTGCCCCAACGTCCGATCGCTTGCCCTAAAATCAGCGAAGGTGCTACTAAATCTGCCAATTGCCAGAAAGAAACCTGCTTGATTTTGGCAAAGATTAACGCAGCCACAACGCCACCAAGAATCGCTCCATGAATGGCAATACCTCCCTCCCAGATCGCAAAAATTTTTCCTGGAGTTGGGGCATATTTTGACCACTCAAAAAAAACGTAATATAGCCGTGCGCCAGGAATTGCCCCAATCAACAACCAAAAGAACAAATCGCCTAGCAACTCAGGATTAACATTGCGGCGCTTTGCCAAATTCTGGGAAAGGATGACGCCAATTAAAACTGCTGTGGCAATCAACAAGCCGTACCAACGAATACTTAGTGGCCCTATTTTCACCAGAATCGGTCCTGGAGAAGTAAATTGAAACGCCAAGGGCAAAGTGGGAAAATCCAGTGCCATGAAAAATTACCTAGAAAAGTTCGTTAACTACCCGCGCACTTTGCTAAGTACGGAGTTTCTTGTGTCTCGAATACTGTAACTACACTTAAATCTTCCACAATATTGTGGGGACGTAGGTAAAAATCCAGTATTCATATTTAGGAGTCTAGTTCCTAACGCTTAGTTGAGCATAACTTGTGCCACTAAAACAATTGGGTTTACCATCCTTACTGAGAGCGCAAGATGGTAGATTTGAGTAAGTTACACAAAATAGTTTCGATATAATCACCTAAACAACTTTGATATATTTAAAATTGTGATTGCTATTTATCCTGGTAGCTTCGACCCCATTACCTTGGGACACCTCGATCTCATCGGGCGCGGTAGTCGGCTGTTTGAGCGGGTGATTGTCGCCGTACTACGGAACCCTAACAAAATGCCACTTTTTAGTGTGGAGCAACGGCTAAATCAAATCCGTCTTTCTACAGAACATCTACCTAATGTAAAAGTAGACAGCTTTGATGGTCTTACCGTCAATTATGCTCAAATGCAACAAGCACAAGTTTTGATCCGGGGTTTACGGGCTGTGTCAGATTTTGAAGTGGAACTGCAAATGGCTCACACCAATAAAACTCTTTCTACCCAAATAGAAACAGTTTTTCTCGCAACCTCAAATGAGTATAGTTTTTTAAGTAGTAGTGTGGTAAAAGAGATTGCAAGGTTTGGTGGCTCTATCGATCATCTCGTTCCCCCACACATTGCCCTAGATATATACCAATGCTACAATCAGAAATCTCCAATGTTGAACCCAATCTCAACGGAAGCAATCCCCCCTCTCAAGAATATCTCGGTGGAGAGGGAAGCATAGATATTCAGCAGGAACTCAACCGCCTAGAGGAAATGGTTCTCTCTAGTCTCAGAATTCCGCTGACGGGACGCACACTCATAGATGAAGAAAAGCTGCTAGATCAGCTTGATTACATTCGGCTGGCTTTACCATCACTTTTTCAAGAAGCAGCAGCAGTTCTCGACCAAAAGGACGAAATTCTGCTAGAAGCGGAAGAGTATGGACAGCAGGTTGTTGAGGCTGCACAAGCCAAAAGAGCGCAAATTTTAGCTGAAAGCGATATTATTCACCAGGCTGAACAGGAAGCTGAACGACTGCGGCGACAAGTGCAACAAGAGTGTGAGGGAATAATGCAAGAAACCCTCGCCGAGATTGACCGCAAGCGGTATGCTTGTCAGCAAGAGTTAGAGCTGATGCGACAAAATGCGATCGCTCATGCTCAAGAAATTGAAGATGGTGCTGATGCTTATGCCGATGGCATTTTGGGAAATATCGAGCAGGATCTCAAACAGATGTTGCAAGTTATCACTAACGGTCGGCAACAATTGCAAATTGATAACCTCACTCAGCGCAATTCACCTCCTGGCAAAAAAAGATAGAGGTTCTAATAAGAGATGAGGAAAAATTATCAGTTGGGTTTCGCTATTGCTTAACCCAACAATTTTCATGAAGGAATAATTTTAGGGAATCTACCTACTAATAAATTTAAAATTTTAGCTTGTAATTAAGCAGGATTTTTAATAAATGCTTACTTTTGCGCAAGTGAATTTTGGATTAAATATAGCTGGTTTAATTGTAATTATTTATTTGCTTTGGGCAATTAATTACTTAATTTTAACATTAGTTTGGCTATCCCAACGTGTAACCAGGCTTAGAGGTTGGGCTTTAGCCCTTTACATTATCCAACTTATATTTACGCCAATTATAATGTTGTTAAGTGGAGTAATCTTGTATTATCAAGGTTGGCGTTTAGATCCAGTTCTTCAATTTGAGCAATTTTTATTATTGCTATTAATTCTTTACCTGAGCATCAAAGATATTGTAATTAATGCAGTTTACAGAGATAGATAGTTTTAATATTGGGAGAATCTCATTAATATTTGTGTTTAAAAACTCAGAAAAATGGGTACTGGATACTAGAAAAATTACTTAATCCCCAGTCCCCAGTATCCTTCACTGCGATCGTGATTGGTTAATTCGCTTTTGCAATTCGGCTTCAATTTCTTCATCTGTGCTGCAAAAGACTTTTGGACGTTGCTCTAATTTATCCATGAGAATGTGGAAGGCTTCTACATCTTTGGGATGGTAGCGAACCCAGTCCCGCAACTCTTCATCAGTCATCGCCTGGTAGTTAGAATCTGTCATAGAAATGTTACTGTGTAAAAGTTTGTAAATGATTTGCGTAGTTCCTGAACCTAAGACAGAATACTGAGATGCAAGTGGTTTTACTACTTGCCAGATTGTTCATTAAAGGAGCATTATCATGAGTACTTTTGGTTCGGTGTTTGTAGGTTTGAACAATAATTTTACTGTCAAAGATGGCGCATGGACTAGCTTTGACAATATCCACGTCAGCTTGGTGATGTTAACGGCGATGGTCGTGATGATATTGTCGGTTTTGGAAATGATAATGTCTTGGTCTCTTTAGGTCAAAGCGATGGCACTTTCGGTTCGGTGTTTGCAGGTCTGAACAATAATTTTACTGTCAAAGATGGCGCATGGACTAGCTTTGACAAATATCCACGTCAGCTTGGTGATGTTAACGGCGATGGTCGTGATGATATTGTCGGTTTTGGAAATGATAATGTCTTGGTCTCTTTAGGTCAAAGCGATGGCACTTTCGGTTCGGTGTTTGTAGGTCTGAACAATAATTTTACTGTCAAAGATGGCGCATGGACTAGCTTTGACAAATATCCACGTCAGCTTGGTGATGTTAACGGCGATGGTCGTGATGATATTGTCGGTTTTGGAAATGATAATGTCTTGGTCTCTTTAGGTCAAAGCGATGGCACTTTCGGTTCGGTGTTTGCAGGTCTGAACAATAATTTTACTGTCAAAGATGGCGCATGGACTAGCTTTGACAAATATCCACGTCAGCTTGGTGATGTTAACGGCGATAGCCACAATGATATTGTCGGTTTTGGAAATACTGATGTCTACGCCGCTCTAGGTTAATAGGATCACCCTTCTCACAAGTAATAGTTTGTTTGTCATTGGCTCCAATGTCACCTCCCCGTTAGAGTAGATTTCTAGGTTCTATCGCGCCCCTTATGCTAAAGTGACTTACGCTATTATTAAATACCAAGCTAGAAAACTGCAAAACCCTTTCTGCATAAGGATAACAGGTTTAAAAAAGCATGGATTTAATATTAGGAACCATAAAGGGAGCGATAGAGCCTATTTATACCTGTTAGCTTTTGATTTCCTGTCAGCAGATAATTACGATTACAAAGTATATGTAAAATCCTCTACCAGCATACCGGGAACTAAACTACCTCCAAGTTGACGACTTTCATAAGTTCCTACTTCGGGAATGAATTCTTGAAAATTGGTTAAATCTACTAAGTTTTCTCCCCAAAAGCGGTAGAGACTTTCGTCAAAACGTAAGTTTTCAATGGGGGCAAGAATTTCTCCGTTTTCTACCCAAAAACAAGCATAACGGGTCATACCTGTGATTCTACCAGTGTGGCGATCGCTCCAATTCAAGTAATGCAAATTAGATACATATAATCCTGTATCTAAACTCGGAAGAATCTGCTCAAATACTAAATTTCCCGGACTCACTTCTGGCGCTCGTAAAGTCTCTGAACCATTAGCGCCATTGGCAATTTTTTGATATTCCTTAGCAGTGCGAGAATTCACCAAAGTATTTACCAAACGTCCTTTTTCGATTACAGGTAACTCCGGTGCTGCCATTTCTCCCAATTCATTAAATCGCGGCACTAATCCCTGCTGAAAATTTTCTTTTAAACTAAATCTTAGAGAAAGTTGTTTTTCTTGACGCGATAAAGCAGCTAAAGCACTGTTTCCTTGTTGGATATCAGCTTCGCTTACCGCTCCCCAAGAAAGCATTAATAATAAATCTGCAACAGCAGCAGGTGCAAAATAAGTTTTGTATTGTCCCCGTGGCAGTTCTTTTGTTGGGTGAGCAAGCAATTCTAGTTGTTTTTTAGCTTCGCTAATTTTGGCTATATATTTAGATTCATCCCAATTACTCCCGGCAAATGTGCCCTTAACTGCTTGTCCAGATGAGGAAAATAGAGAATAATCTAAGGTAAAAGAATCAGTAGCAAACCAATGTTTTTGACCGCTAGAATCACCATAAGCTTTAATTATCACTCCCCCTGCATATATCCCTGTAAAATCCAATTCAGCAACTAGTTCAAGTACAGTCGGGACTACTGCCTTAGCCGCCAATAAATTTCCAGAATGTATTTCTCTACTGAGATTATTTCCTGATGGCAAAACTAGATATGGATCGACAGGTAGTAGAATAAGTTCGTCACGTAGTTCTTGCAAAGCACTATATGCTAACTGCCAGTCTACCTCCCAATTTCCAGTAAAAGGAAACTGCCGAACACTATTGCGCTGATTTTGCATCAAAGTTAGTTCTATCCAACCATCAGCAACACAACCAGTCTGACGCACTTTCGCATGATTAAAACGAGTAAATTGACTTATTTCACTACTAAGTCTTACAGTGAATTGTTCATTTTCTGCTTTTTTGATCAGCAGACTTTCAATCAGTCGATTAAAGCTGACTTCTAACGCAGATAATTCTTCAATTTTCATGGATATTAAAAATTAATAGGGAATAAAGAGAGGGAGAAAGTTAGGAGTTAGGAGTTAGGAGTTAGGAGTTAAAAGAATTTTTAGAAGTAGCTAGGCGAAAATAAATTAAAGTTTGGAGTAAGGACTTTAGTCCTGATAATCATTTTTTTGAGGGATGAATCGCTTACTACAAGCTAGGATTTTATTTGATGTTAATTATGCCTATTTACTTAATTTAAAACTCCTAACTACCAACTCATAACTATTGTATTTTTCAAGTTCCTCCACCAAAAACTTCGACATTAGCAAATACACAAACAGGTGAACCGTGTCCTACCCAAATGGCCTGATTTGGTTCTCCTTTGCCACAATAAGGAGTACCATACATTTGCCAGTTTGTGGCATCTCCGACTTTAATTAAACTATGCCAAAACTCTGGTGTTGTGGCGCGATAGTTGGGATTACGAAGGGTTTTGGTAAGTTTACCGTTTTCAATTAATTTAGCGTACTCACAACCAAATTGGAATTTGTAGCGGCGATCGTCAATTGACCAAGAACGGTTAGATTCCATGTAAACGCCGTGTTCTATCTCGCCAATAATGTCTTCAAAAGTGCCGTTTAAAGGCTCTAAATTCAAGTTACCCATGCGATCGATCGCTGGTCGATTCCATGAGCAAGCACGGGCACAGGCAACTCCTGCTACACCTGCTCTTGCTTGACTTTCCAGACTGCCTAAACCCCGTTGCAGTACACCTTCTTTAACCAAATACTCCCGCGTTGCTACAGCACCGGTATCATCAAAGCCGTAGCTAGAAAATTCACCAGCCACGGTAGGATCAAAGGTAATGTTCATCAACGGCGAACCATATACGAGGTTGCCAAAATCACTTTTATTAACAAAGCTGCCCCCAGCATAGTTACGCTCATCTCCCAAAATTCGGTCAATTTCTAGGGGATGCCCAACACTTTCATGGATTTGCAGCATCATTTGATCTGGGGCTAAAACTAAATTGGTACGGGTGGTTGGGCATTCTTCTGCTGTCAATAGTTCTACTGCTTGTTCGCCTATTTGCCGCACCCGATGCCATAAGTTTTCTTGTTTTAAGAGTTCGAGTCCGCCTTGGTAACAGTTTGCTTGCGAGCCGTTGTTGCTGCGCTGTTGTACAACCGCTCCATCTTGGGCAGTAGCTCCGTAATTCGTGCCTATAGATAGGATTTTTTGATAGACTTCTGAGCCGTTACTGCTAATAAACCAAGATTCTCGCTCAGTTGTGCTAGCACTAGCTATGGTTTGCACAATTTTGTCGTCAACTTTGAGCGTTTGGCAAATACGAACCAGTAAATCGTTGATTTCCCCTGGACTTAGAGCATCCAATGGCTTAAGAAAGGGAGATTTATATTCACCAACGACTTTAGGGCGCTCACTTTCACGGAAGGGATGTATCCACCATTCACTGGCTGCTAGTGCCTGGTTATAGGCTGTTTGAGCAGCAGTTTGCAGGGAAGATAATTCTAGGGAGTTAGTAGCTGCGTAACCCAGACAGCCATTCACCAAAACTTCCAGCATAGCTCCGACAGTGAAGGATTTGCCGTTTAGTTGGGGTAAGGCGTCACGGACTGAACGGGTAGTAGAAGTCTCCTTTACGGCTCTAATACCAATCCAATCTGCGGGAATATCGAAACTAGCGATCGCTTTTTTGAGTTCAGACCACATAAAGAATGGGGAATAAAGAATAAAGAATAAAGAATGGGAATGGGGAATGGGGCATGGGGCATGGGGAATGGTACAAAGGAGAGGATATTTCCCTCCTACTCCTACTCTCCACTCTCCCTAATTCCGATGCCAGCGCGTGCCATCACGACTATCAATTAGCGTAATACCTTGTGCTTGAAGTTCGTCACGAATGCGATCGCTTTCGGCAAAATTTTTGCCTTTACGTGCTTCTTGCCTTTGCTGAATTTTCGCCTCAATTTCTACATCGCTTAAACCATTAGTTGTTTGAGTTTCGGCTTCTATCTCGGCTTCTAAACCCAAGACTCCAGCTAAAGTGACGAGAGTTTGCCATTGACGCTGTAACTCATCAGGGGAAGTTTCGGTTTTCCCTTCATGCACAAGAATATTTCCCTCACGGCGCAGTTCTTTGGCTAATTCAAACAGCACTGTTAACCCACCAGGAAAATTAAAGTCGTTATTTACGGTTTCTTGAAAGCGTTCAACAGTTTCAGGAAGTAGTGAGGTAGTCTCCACTCCCCATCCTAGTTTTTCACCGTATTGGTGGCCGAAGAGTAAACCTTCTTTAATGGTGTGCCAGCCATTGGTTGCTGCGGCGATCGCTTCGTCGGTAAAATCAATTGGTGTGCGATATTGAGCGGTCAGCACGAACAACCGTACTGCCATCGGGTCAACTCCTCGATCCAGTAAGTCTCTAATAGTGGTAAAGTTGCCCAAAGATTTGGACATTTTTTCACCATCTACCTTCACCATGCCGTTATGCAACCAGTAACGCGCTAAGGGTTTTCCTGTTACAGCCTCAGATTGGGCAATTTCATTTTCGTGGTGAGGAAAAATTAAGTCAGCACCACCAGCATGAATATCGATGGTATCACCCAAGCGATCGCGCACCATTGCCGAGCATTCTATATGCCACCCCGGACGACCTGCACCCCAAGGTGATTCCCAAGCTGGCTCTCCTGGTCTTGCTGCTTTCCACAAAGCAAAATCAAAGGGGTCTTTCTTTTTCTGGTACTCTGGATCTTCTACATTGACGCGCTCGCTTTTCCCAGCTTGCATATCCTCTAACTTGCGTCCAGAAAGCTTGCCATACTCAGCAAACTGCCGTACTGCATAATACACATCGCCTTCAGATGGGTAAGCAAAACCTTTATTTTCCAACTCATGAATTAACCGTTGAATGCCATTCATCGTGTGAGTAGCGCGGGGATACTCATCGGCTTCTTTAATCCCCAACCGCGCCATATCCTCAAAATATGCTTTGATAAAGCGATCGGCTATCATATCCATTGATGAATGTTCAACACAGGCTCGATTAAGAATCTTGTCATCAATATCAGTAAAATTTTGGATATATCGGACTTCATAACCGATAAACTGGAGGTATCGGCGTACTACGTCCCAAACGATGCAAGCTCTAGCATGACCCAAATGGCAGTAGTCATATACCGTCACGCCGCAGTAATACATCTTAACCTTGCCTGTTTCGACTGTTTCAAACGGTTCTTGACGACGGGTGAGGGTATTGTAAAGGGTTAGGGTCATATATCAATTCAAAATTCAAAATTCAAAATTCAAAATGGAAAACCACTTATTGGCGGGCATTCTGGCTGCTGACTGTGTGGAAGTCAAAGGTGAAACAGCTTAACAGATGTAATCCTGAATAGGGAGATAAGCAATAATAAGGTAAAGCAGCTGGGATGACAGTCCAGCATCCTTATGCTAGTACGTCACGGCGGAAATCAACATACTATTGGACAAAATCTCGAAAGCTCATAAATCAAGAGTTTTTGAATTTTGAATTTTGAATGCGTGAATTCTGCGTAGCGGCGCTAGTGTTTTCTGGACTATCTGCGCTACATTACTCTTTTTTGACTATTTGATAACAGCGCTATGCAATCAGCAGTTACACCCGAATCTTCGGCAATGGATACGCCCAAACAAGGAATGCCAGTAACAATTATTACGGGTTTCCTCGGTAGCGGCAAGACGACTTTACTCAATCATATCCTCAACAACCAACAGGGTTTAAAAACCGCTGTTCTAGTGAATGAATTTGGCGAAATTGGCATCGACAACGAGCTAATTGTTTCCACTGGTGAGAACATGGTGGAGCTAAATAATGGTTGTATCTGCTGCACTATTAATAATGATTTGGTAGATGCAGTTTACAAAGTTTTAGAACGCCAAGAAAATCTAGATTATCTAGTAGTGGAAACAACTGGATTGGCAGATCCGCTACCAGTAGCTTTAACATTTCTCGGCACAGAATTGCGAGATTTAACTCGCTTGGATTCAATTATTACCGTGGTAGACGCGGCTAATTACAGCCTAGATTTATTTAACTCGGAAGCAGCATACAGCCAAATTGCTTATGGTGATGTAATTGTGCTGAACAAGGCAGATTTGGTTGATGAAGCCACTTTGAACCAGTTAGAAAGAAAAATTAACGAAGTCAAGGAAGGAGCAAGAATTATCCGCGCGACGCGATCGCAAGTGCCACTTCCTTTAATTTTGAGTGTTGGTCTGTTTGAGTCTGATAAATATTTTGACACAGTGGTGGATGAACACGACCATCACGATCGTCACGACCATGACCATGACCATGACCACTCAACATGCGGTCACGATCATCACGACCATGACCATGACCATGACCATGACCATCACGGCCATCACCATCATTCTCACCATTTAGAAAATGATGGTTTTACTTCCATCTCTTTCCAAAGTGACAAGCCTTTTTCTATTAGGAAGTTTCAGTATTTCTTAGATAATCAGCTACCCTCAAATATCTTCCGAGCCAAGGGGATTATGTGGTTTGATGAAAGCCCGAAGCGTCATATTTTCCACCTTTGTGGTAAACGCTTCACCTTGGATGATGATGAATGGAAAGGCCAACTGAAAAACCAGTTAGTACTGATTGGTCAAAATTTGGATCGTGAGACTTTAATTAGTCAACTCGAAAACTGCATTTGTCTACCTTCAACCTCTCGCGGTAAAGGGTTTGGCAAATAAAAGTTAGAAGTTAGAAACTTACTACTCGTTCCCAGGTGGAACCTGGGAATGTATTCTCAATGGCTCCGCCATCAATTTTAAGTAAAATGAGAGAATAGCGATCGCTTTCTGAATACAGAAAGTTTCAGCAAGAAACTCACAAGTTTTATCGAACATTAAGAATTTTTATCGGGTGGTAGACACTCGTTGTTTTTACAGCAGATTTCAGGGAAATGAGGTACAAAATTTCATAAAAAAGTCATATACCAAGAGACTTGAAACCTTATTCCCCATTCCCTATTCCATGTTCCCTGTTCCCTATTCCCTATTCCCTACTGTATATATTGCTCTAAAATCAAAACGTTGATAAATGTTCTGATTAAAATGCGCGTTGTTATCCAGCGAGTCAAATCATCTCAAGTTACAGTGAATGATGAAATTGTCGGTAAAATTGGGCGGGGGCTAAATTTGCTCGTAGGTATAGCCAATACCGATACTGATGCTGAAATTGACTGGATGGTGCGTAAGTGCTTAGAGTTGCGGCTGTTTCCTGACGAAGGAGGAGACGACCGTTGGCAAAAATCTGTACAAGAAATTGGCGGCGATTTGTTAGTAGTCAGTCAATTTACCCTTTATGGTGACTGTCGCAAAGGTCGCCGTCCTTCTTTTGACCGTTCAGCCGCTCCCCAATCGGCAGAAGATTTGTATAATCGTTTTGTTATCAAGTTAAGAGCTAGCGGGTTGCAGGTAGAAACTGGTAAATTTGGTGCAATGATGCAAGTTATCATTGAAAACGATGGCCCCGTAACTTTGTTACTTGAAAAAGAAGCAATTTAAGTATATACACTAAAAACTGAATCACAGTAGCTTCTAGACCGTGGTGTTCTAATTGATGAGAGAATATTAAATTAACCATCACCAAAGTTTAAATTCATTCATCATGGCGAAAATCCAGTTTTCTAGAGGTCTTGACGAAGAGGTAATTCCAGATGTGCGCTTAACGCGATCGCGTACTGGAGATAGTGGTACAGCGACCTTTATTTTTACGAATCCGAAAATTTTAGATCAAGGTACTACCGAAGATATTACCGGAATGTACTTGATTGACGAAGAAGGCGAGATAATTACCCGTGAAGTTAAAGCTAAATTTATTAACGGGAAACCGGAAGAATTAGAAGCACTTTACATAATGAAATCTGCCCAAGAATGGGATCGCTTTATGCGCTTCATGGAGCGGTATGCTGAAGAAAACGATCTGGGATTGAGTAAAAATGAGGCATAGGGCATAGGGCATAGGGCATAGGGCATCGGGCATCGGGCATTGGTAACTGTCAATGCGTCATTTACCATGCCCAATTATTCATTATTAAAAGTTCATGAGTGACATATAATGCCACAACCCCATCCAGACTCGCCTGGAGTTTTAGTAACTTGTGCTGTGGTTACTGTCAGCGATACACGCACTTTGGAAACAGACAAAAGTGGCCAGCTAATTCAGCAGTTACTCCTTGGTGCTAACCATGCTGTAGGAGCCTACACGATTATCAAAGATGAACCGACACAAATTCAAGAGCAGATAGAAAATCTGGGCAAAAGCGCAAATTTGGATGCTGTAATTTTTAATGGTGGTACAGGTATTGCACCAAGAGATACCACCTATGATGCTATTGAGAAGTTACTAGAGAAAACTTTGCCGGGATTTGGTGAGTTATTTCGTTTTTTAAGTTATCAAGAAATTGGTTCGCGGGCGATCGCTTCTCGCGCTGTTGCTGGTGTTTATCAAGATAAATTAATTTTCTCGCTTCCTGGTTCCAGTAATGCTGTGCGACTGGCGATGGAAAAACTGATTTTACCCGAACTCACTCACCTGGTAAGTCAGGTTTGTAAGGGTTGAAATGAGCAACCTTTCAGAAAGCTACCATAAAATTTAGGTATGAAGCACTGAAATCATCCTTTATCCACTTACACCTTGAGACTACCCAGAATTATAGTGAAACGGATGAAATTTTAATATCAGGTCAGCAATGGAACCTATTTACTGGAATTGCATAATTGCTCATAGCATTACTGCATTTTCATACTTTGGTATCCCCATAATCATAGGGGTTTTCTTTGCCAAAACTAAGGCAACTATCCCTCCTAAGTTTTGGCTAGCCTTTTTCTTATCAGGTGGATTCGTACTATTTTGCGGATTTCATCACCTTCTGACGATCTTCGAGCCACATATGGCAGTGTCCCCTGCTGCACTTAGGTGTGCTTGATGTAATGGCATTTATTTCTTTATCTGCTTTACTCTACCTAATGCCAACCGCTTATCAAATTGTAGAGGCGATCGCCAGATATCAAGAAGATACCCGCGAACTGCAACGTAGCCAGCAGATGCAACGGCTATTCCTAGATCAGGGGCCATTTGCAGCATATATCAAAGATGAACAATCTAGAGTGCTTTACTACAACCAGGAAATACAGTCTAGATTTTCTGTAGATTCACAAGAATGGTTGGGAAAAACTGATAGTGAATTCTTGCCAGATCCAGAAGAGGGGCGGCAGGTTATGGAGAACGATCGAGTTGTTTTGAAGACTCTACGTCCTTTGAAGCTAATTGAAGAGGTAAAAGTATCTAGTAACAATCAGCCGTGTTACTGGCTATCGTTTAAGTTTCCGTTTAGCGATTATGCAACGGGTGCTTACCGGATTGGGGGAATCAGTATTGATATTACAGAATCCATAGAAGTACAGCGATCGCTAACTGACTTAAATCGGCAGCTAGAAGAAAAGACACTGAAATTGGAAGCAAAAAAACGAGAACTTATATATCTCTCAGATATGGCGGAGATGCTTTATTCCTGCGAGTCTGAAGATGAGGTGTATCAAGTAGTTGCTTTAACGTGTTCCAAGCTATTTCCGAATATGAGTGGTTCTATTTATATAATTGCTAATTCTAAAAATTATGTTCAGATGAATAGTTTTTGGGGAGGTGAAAGAAGAAGTAAAGAAATATTTTCACTATCTGATTGTTGGGCTTTGCGGAGAGGAAAATTAAATCTTTTATCGCCTCGTAATTCAGGACTAATGTGCAGTCACTTAATACAGCCTGTTAGCGGCACACATTTGTGCATTCCATTGTTTGCACAAGGCGAAGTAGTTGGCAGTTTACACCTCGATGCGCTTGAAGAAATCAGTCCAGAAGAGCGACAAACTTCTGAGATTATTGCTAGAACATTAGGCATTGCACTGAATAATCTATCGATCAAACAACGTCTAACCTATGAAAACTTGCGGGATGGGATGACCCAACTATTCAATCAAAGCTATATGGAAACCATAACGGAACAAAGGTTAGCTGAAGCAGAACGATCGGGACAACCTCTTAGTATTATTTTTCTTGATATCGATAACTTTAAATCTTACAATTCGCGCTACGGACACGTGACTGCCAACATTGTTCTCCAGGGATTAGCAAAGTTACTGTTAAAATCTATTCGCTCCTTTGACATTGCTTGCAGATGGGGTGGTGAAGAGTTTGTGATTGTCATGCCTAATATGACACTGGAAACGCTCAGAAAGCGAGTAGAACAATTAAGGGTAGATATTGAACAAATGCAATTGAAGGACGGCGATCGGCTCCTCGAAAGCATCACCGCTTCTTTTGGAATAGCTGTATCAGAACCAGGAATTACGGTTAAAGATTTTCTAAATCGGGCAAATCAAGCGATGCTTGAGGCAAAGCGAACAGGAAAGAATCGAGTTAGAGAATATATAAATACCTATAATTGAAGAATAAAGAATTTAGAATACCGCAAGCAGTCAAACAATTTTAGGTTTTAGATTTTAGATTTTCGATTGACTCTATAACTATCCTTTGCGCTTGTGTTGGCATAGAAATCAGAAACTTATAAATTTGCCTATAAAAAAACAACTCCCTGAAGATGTGGGAGTTGTTTTTTATATTCAAGCAGTTTTTAAAACATTTAGAATGGAGCGATCGCTAAACAAATAGTAGCCAAAATAGCAGCGATTATATAAAATACTCCAACCACTTGTAATTCTGACCAGCCAGTAAGTTCTAAATGATGGTGTAAAGGTGCCATTTTAAAGAGGCGTTTGCCTTTGCCATCGGGGCCCTTCGTGGCTTTGTAATAAGTTACCTGTGCCATCACCGAAAGGGTTTCTACAAAGAAGATACCACTGAGAATAAACAGACCCCTACTAAGGTATTTGTTAATAGTGCTACAGCAGCTAAAGCTCCTCCCAATGCCAGGGAACCAGTATCTCCCATGAAAACGCGGGCTGGGTTGCGATTATGGGCTAAGAAACCTAAACACCCGCCACTTAAAGCAGCACAGAAAACCATCAATCCTGGTGCTGTTGGTGCGACTAAAGCACCTAATGCCAAAAGTGCGATCGCTACTGTTCCTGCTGCCAAGCCATCAATACCATCTGTTAAATTCGTCGCATTACTTTCTGCAACTAGCACAAAACCTGCTAAAGGCCAAAATAGAAATCCTAATGGTAGTGTGAAGCTCACCCAAGGCAAAGCAATATTTGTAATATTAGAAGGTTGATTAAACATCAGCCATAGACAAAACATAGCCGCAAAACTCACCTGCAAAGCCAGTTTTGTTTGTGGAGATATACCTTTATTTGATTTCCGGCGCAGAATTTGCCAATCGTCGAGCCAGCCAATCAATCCATAGCTGATGGTCAAAGCCGAAACTGCAAGCACCTCTTTAGAAAAGTTAGACAATATGCAGGCAAGCAACACAGATACAGGTATAAAGAATATACCACCCATTGTGGGAGTGCCTGCCTTTTTGAGATGAGCTTGAGGTCCATCTTCACGAATTATTTGTCCAGTTTTAAGTGCTTGAAGTAAAGGTATTACCCAATAGCCCACCACACCTGAACCCAATGCACACAACAGTAATGGCAGGGTTAACGACATACTTTGCCAAGGTAGCCGATTGGCCATCGAATCCAAGAAAAATGCTGTTGTACCTAACCCTACGGCTAATAAAGAGGCTAGAGCGATTCCAGAAATGTTTAATCCTTGCTCAGGAGATAATTTAGCGTCCACAGAAGTTTCCCTTCACTCCACACTTATAAAATTGAATACCATTAACTAGGGATACTACCAATTCCATAGCCTGAAAAGGCTAATTCTCAGCGATTCCTATATCATCATCTTCATCATCATCGAGGTCGTAGCCAATTCCATCTTCTACACCCATTAAGGAGTCTATTCCTTCTTCGTCAGCTTGAAAATCCGGTTCGTGAAGGTCACGCGCGATGATGCGACCGTTATTTTGTAACCAGTCCAACAAAGAAGATTCTGGCTTTAGGGGGATGACATCGGCTCGCTGGTTACGGGGTTCTTCACGTAATGGAGAGTTCAACATATCGAGTGAGGACAAGAAAAGGTTTACGTAAGTTGACATTTAGAGTCTATCACTTGACACGGATTAATTTAGTTATCTTTTCAACCCTTTAGTTGATAAATCCGCATTCAGATAGAAATTTTTTTATTTAATAAGCATAAGGCTTAAGTCAAGCGATTCTTAGTAATTTTTATGGCTGTACATATATGTCATTAATATCTTGTTTATGCTGATGGAAAGTGAGTGATTTTTGAGGTGACAGGCGATGATGCCAAAAGCGGCTCTTATGGATGCGATCGCACTTACTAATCGCGGTTTACTGGCGACCGAAGAACAGAAACAGGCTATCTTAATCGCGATCGCCTATTTAGAAGACTTTAATCCTACACCCCGTCCGGTGGAAGCTAGTAATTTGCTAGATGGCAATTGGCGATTACTATACACCAATAGCAAGGCTCTTTTAAACTTAGATCGTTTACCTTTATGTAAACTAGGTCAAATCTATCAGTATATCCGGGTAGATACTACCAGTGTTTACAACATAGCTGAGATTTATGGCTTACCTTATTTAGAAGGATTAGTCAGCGTTGCTGCTAAATTTGAGCCAGTTTCAGGTCGGCGTGTCCAAGTAAAATTTGAGCGTTCTATTATCGGCTTACAACGTTTAATAGAATACAATTCTCCGGTAACTTTTATCCAACAAATTGAAGCAGGTAGAAAATTTCCCGGAATTGATGTTGCCATAAACAGTGACAAACAGCAAGGCTGGTTAGATATCACTTATATAGATAACGACCTACGGATCGGCAGAGGTAATGAGGGAAGTGTGTTTGTCTTAACTAAAACATAAGCTTTTACAAAATAGCTATTTGCGAATGAAGGTACACTATAACGTTTACCTTGTCAAGTATGGTTTAATACCTTTTGTAATTTTGGATGTGGTATGGAGTCGGGAGTGAAGAAGGGAATAGGGTACAGGTTACAGGGTACAGATTATTCCCTATCACCTTTCACCTGTAACCTCTCCCCTAATCCAATGCCCACTCCTCAATTCAGACAAATAACTTAACAAAGACTCTTGCTGCGACCTTGAGGTTGTAGAGTGAAATCAATTAGCCCTCTAGATTGGCGATTGATAACTAAAAGGGAAAATAATCATGGTTCAACGTGGTTCTAAAGTACGTATTCTCCGCCCTGAATCCTACTGGTTTCAGGATCTAGGAACTGTGGCTTCCATCGACCAAAGCGGCATCAAATACCCTGTAATTGTCCGCTTTGAAAAGGTCAATTACTCTGGTATCAATACCAACAACTTTGCCCAGGATGAATTAGTCGAGGTTGAAGCACCAAAGGCTAAAGCACCGAAAAAATAGCAGCAAAGCTACAAGGGGGTTGTTTGATGCGATGATGAAGGGTAGTCTTAAGTCTGAAGTATGAAGTCTGAAAATTTCAGTTCATTCATTCTTTGTCCTAGCCTACCCTAATCTACGAGAGCCGCCCTGCGGGTATTTACGGTTTCTTTTGGGTAGTAATACGAGCCATCTACGGCTATGTAAGTTACTACCCCATCTCTTCTTCCTCGAACCCTCAAATAAATCACAATTGCTTGCTTAACTCAGCTTGAATGCCCGAACTGCCTGAAGTTGAAACAGTCCGAAGAGGTCTAAATCAATTGACCCTCAACCAAGAAATCACGGGAGGAGATGTGTTGCTCGATCGCACCATCGCCTACCCGTTTTCTGTTGGTGAGTTTGTTAATGGAATTAAAAATAATGCGTACCCCGGAGGGGTTGGCGCAGCCATCGCTACTTGGCATCGTCGCGGTAAATATCTCCTCGCCGAACTCTCCTCGTCTTCCGGCTGGCTAGGGGTTCATTTGCGAATGACCGGTCAACTATTATGGCTGGATAGAGATGAACCATTACACAAGCACACGCGGGTTAGATTATTCTTTGGGGATCGGCAAGAATTACGCTTTGTTGACCAGCGAACCTTCGGTAAAATATGGTGGGTTCCGCCTGGTGTTGCTGTAGAAAGCATTATCACTGGTTTGGCAAAACTGGCAGCAGATCCATTTTCATCAGAATTTACTGTTGAATATCTAGCAAACAAACTCCAAAACCGTCGCCGTCCGATTAAGACTGCGCTACTAGATCAATCCGTGGTGGCGGGATTAGGTAACATCTATGCTGATGAAGCATTATTTAAGAGTGGAATTTTACCTGAAACCTTGTGTATAGATTTGCAGCTAAAGCAAATTGAACGTTTGCGAACAGCGATAATTCAGGTGTTAGAAACCAGCATTGAGGCTGGTGGTACGACATTTAGTAATTTTTTGAATGTTAAAGGTACTAATGGCAATTATGGTGGTGTAGCCTGGGTTTATAACCGCGCTGGAGAACCCTGTCGAGTTTGTGGTACAGCAATTCAACGGATCAGGTTAGCTGGGCGATCTAGTCATTTTTGCTTTGAGTGTCAAACGCTAGGGGGAGTTAGGAGACGCGATTAATCGCGTCTGTACAAGAGACGCGATTAATCGGGTCTTTACAAGAGTTAAGAATTCTAACTCGGAACTCTTTTAAAATGCAGGTGAAAGACGTTAATTTGAGAGAGGAACTTATGGCAGTTAAAAAAGGAGATATGGTTCGCGCTGTGCGCGAGAAACTAGAAAACAGTCTGGAGGCTAAAGCCAGTGATGCTCGCTTTCCTTCATATTTGTTTGAAACCAAGGGCGAAATTGTCGATATTAAAGGTGATTACGCCTTGATTAAGTTTGGGAAAGTGCCAACACCTAATATTTGGTTACGTGTGGATCAACTCGAAGAGTTTAAATAAGTAAAAAGAATTCAGGAGTCAGAAGTCAGAATTCAGCATTTATTCTGACTCCTGAATTATTGCTGAGAAAAATCGCATCTTATTTATTAAATCAGTCGCGGTTGTTGCCTGTGGCGGCGTATCTGCAAGGTGAATACGGTTTAGAAGATGTTGTAATTGGCGTTCCTTGTCGGTTGGGATGCGGTGGAATTGAGAGTATTTTGGTATTGACGCTGACTGATGAAGAAAGAGAGGGTTTGCATACTTCGGCTCGATCTGTGCGTCAAAATATTGAGCGATCGCAAGAAATCATTCGTAATTCGTAATTTGTATAAATAGCAGCCAAAATAAAAGACAGTAGGTTCTAATCCCACTGCCTTATTTGTTATTCCAAACCTTATGAAAACCAATATCACCAGATTGGTTTTGCGTTAACGGCGGTAATCCTGATCTGCGGGGTCGCCGTAGGGGTCTTCGCTGGCTGGGCGGACATCACCAAACTCCCCTGTGTCTGCGGGGTCGCCGTAAGGGTCTTCGCTAGCTGGGCGAACATTGCCGTAAGACGCAATATCTGCGGGATCGCCATAAGGGTCTTCGCTAGCTGGGCGAACATTGCCGTAAGATGCGATATCTGCGGGGTCGCCGTAAGGGTCTTCACTAGCTGGGCGAACATTGCCGTAAGATGCCGGGGTCTGCGGGATCGCCGTAGGGATCTTCGCTAGCTGGACGTACATTGCGATCGCGGAATTCGGCATCTTGATCGGCTTGCTCGCTGTTCGATCCCAAAAGTAAGTCTTTCGCCTTTCGGAAAAATTCATTTACCATAATCTGTCTCCTGATTTAAGTTCGTGTTTCCGACGGGCGCGATCGGCGTTATCCTCCGGGAAACCCGCTTTATACACACGCTTCACCGATCTAGAGTGCTGGAGCTGCGGATGAAGTTATACCAGTTAGATCGCGACCTGTAGCACTCCGGTTATAGCCTTGGAATTCCCGATACTTTTGTGCTTCAGATTCTGGTACTCGAATTCCTTCTGCTGGTGGCGTTACCCAGTGAGCGCGATGTTCAGCATCACGGTAATATACACGCCCGTTCTTGGAAAGATAGTACTTACCTTGCGCTCCATCTTGGGGAGCATTTTTATGTTGGTTGTAGAGGTAATAAAGTCCCGCAGCACCCGCCAAAATAGCAACTTTCTGTCCTGTAGACAAGCCTTTCTTTGCTTCGGTTTGGCGATCGCTCACTGTTCTACCGACGGTATCATCAACAGGTGGTGGTACATTAGCTTTTTGGGAACCGCCTCCGCAGCTACTCAGCAAGGGAACCATTAGCAATGCCGAAAGCAGCACTGCAAATAGACGCGAAACTATTTTACGTTCTTTATATATTGTGTTCATTGGATTTCGTTCTCACCTGTATTTGCTAAAAGCCTTGCTGTTGCAAAAACAAAGTTGGAATTCCTGTTATTTCCCTGGGAATTGAAAAAACATATACCACTCAATTTACAACTGCGCAGCTACAGCGTTTCTCTGTTCATAATCGGCGATTTTCTCAAGTATTCCATCCCGCCTTTGAGAGAAACTGCATTCATCCTAAGGAAATATATTGTTGATTCTTTATTAATCTATTTAGCTGAAATATTCAGCAATTTCTCGGTTATTTTTTGTGCATAAATAATTTACAAAGATACAGTTACTATGATGCTTTTTGTCAAAAAGTACACTCAATATGACATCAAAAAATACTAGCACTCGTCTTCTTTTGGCTTTGTGGGATTTGGGAGGAACGCAGCAGGAAGTTAAGAAAAGTCAACTCACTAAGCGAATTGTAGCCAAAAGCCAGAGGGTAGCAGATTATCAGGGCATATTCGAGGAATTACAGAAGCAGGGTGCGATCGCAATTTCCAAAAAGGGATATTCTCTGACATCTGGCAAAGGTTTAGAGGTATTGGGTGAGGGTTTGAGGAGTGGCAAGTTTAAGTTTGAAGGGACGATTGTCGGAACTTGGGCGGCGAATGCGTTGCTGAAGTGGATTAGTCAGATAGATGTTGCGGTAGTTGGTGCAGATGTACCAGTTAATGGGAAGGGTGCGTTAGCGCAGCTTTCCAAAGGAATCGCTTCTTATGACGAGTTTAAATCTGTGGCGTTAGAAGTCTACGACAAGCTGAACCAAAACTATAACCTAGATGATCTGGTACCAATTTATCGTATCAGGAGAGAAATAAGCGATCGCATTAGTCGTTCTAATTTCAATGAATGGTTGCTAGAAATGCAGGCTAACGATATTTTGCAACTACAAGGCGGTAGCTTACCAGACAATGATCCAGCACAGATAGAAGATTCTATCACCACAGAAGTAAGTGGATTGCGCTGCTACGCCAAACGTTTGAACTCATAAACTCAACTTTCTGAATACTTTTGATTCTTGACTTATCCCCATTTAATATCTGCCTCACACCGAATTTATGAATAGTTCCTCATCTGCAATTACAGACATCACTAATGCCATTGCAAGCCAAAATCCTTTTGATAGACCTTTAGTAGTTAGGAGTCAAGATGTTTGGGGAAAGGGTTTTCCTGATGTACCTTCTTTAAATGCTCAGGTTTCAGATACTATTTTTGAAGCTATTGAGAAAGTTCGCCTTGGACAGCGCCACATCTTTGGTGTCACCATTACTGCTGAGAAAGGATTAGGCAAAAGCCACCTCATTAGCAGGATTAGACATCGCCTTCAGGCTGATGGGACTGCATTGTTTGTCTATATGAGTGAGTGCGCTGACTTAAACCGAATTAAAACTGAATTTTTGCGAAACCTTGCTAATAGCCTTAAACAAATTGGTAGTCAAGGTGTAAGTCAATGGCGAGAATTAGCAACCGCTCTGATTAACGAAGCTTTTAACAAAAACCATACACCCCAACAATTGGTTAATCAATTTCCAGGAGCTTTGGCAAGAAATCCACGAGTGATTGACATTTTGAGAGATAAGATACTATCGATCAAGCCTGATATTGAAAACCCTGACATTCTTACAGCTATTATCTGGACACTTTCTCCCGATTCCGGTCATGAATCTTTTGCTATCAACTGGTTGTCTGGAAGGAACTTAGCACAATCAAAAGCTGACGAACTGGGTTTAGCAAATCCTAGTAACCAAGATAAAGAAGCAGAATCTTTTACTACTATTCGTCAAATTCTTGATTTAATAGGTCGCTATAAACCAATAGTAATTTGTTTTGATGAATTAGATGTACCAGAATGTAATGAAGCAGGTTTTACTAAAGCCCAAGTTGTTGCTGGTATAGCTAAGGATTTGTACAACAGTATTAAAAGTGGTGTTTTGCTAACAGCTATGTATGCTGAAACATGGGTTCATCAAGTCAAAGTTTTATCTTATGCCGAAGCAGTAGTAGATCGGATTGGTGAGAAAGTTCTGGAGTTAAAATATCTCAACTCTGATGATGTTGTAACTTTAGTTTCTACGTGGCTAAAAGATTTTTACGATCAAAAAGGACTAACACCGCCGCATCTAGTATATCCTTTTGACGAAGATAAACTGAGAGAGCTAGGAAAAGAAAGACCTATTGTTAGACGAGTGTTAAAGTGGTGTGCTGAAAATTTTAAAGTCCCCACAGAGCCACAACCTTCAATATCATCCAAGAATCCAGTAGAATCTGCTTACATCAAAGAATTAGAAGGACTTGCAAGCACTATACAAGATTACATGGATGATAAAGTTGTGCTTGCTGATTCACTATGGTTAGGCTTTTCTGCACTAATTGGAGAAACTATAGAAAAATTTCAAATTGAAGATATTACAGAAATTACAGCTAAAGCAGCTGATAAAGGGTACATAGACTTCAAAATAGTTGGCAAAGAAAACGGTAAAACAATCAAAATTGGAGTAGCCGTATTACAAGAATCAGGTGGAATGTTCGTTCAGGCAACATTGAAGCGATTAATTGATTATAAAAAATTTGATTTGACTCGTGGATGTTTAGTTCGTTCTAAGCAAGTTAATAAAGGTGCTGCTAAAGCTCAAGAATACCTAAGTCAACTATTATCACCTAAACTTGGTGGAGAATGGGTATTGCTGAAAAGCGAGGATATAAAACCACTTTTAGCTATTTTATTAGTTTTTTATGCACGTGAAGATTATGAATTGAGTGAAGAAGAAATACTTGATTTTATTTACGAAAACAAAATAGCAGTTGATAATTATCTTATTCGTGAAATTCTCAGCGATCCATCAGGGCAAGTCCCTCAAGATGCTATTAATGAAGAAATTGAGGGTAGCAAAGTCACTCGTTCAGAGATTAAAAATACTGTAAAGATTAGTGCAGATGATTTATTTCAGGGATAATGATTAATACCGCGTTACGTTTACCAGCATCAGAAATTGAGGCATTGTTGCAAGGAAGAATAATTGCAGTAATGCCTAATAAATTTATTACTCTAGGGCGGAAATTCGCCCTTTGTCCAGCAGATTCATCAACTAATTTACTACCAGTTGAGCAGTACTATCGCCCAAGTTTTTTACCAATTGCCCAAAGTGCATTCACACAGCTAAATATTCAGGGTGTTTTAATGCAACCTCAGCAAATAAACTTACTTCCAGATGAGGAACAGTTAAAACTGCCCCTTCTAGCTTATAAAACAGCCTTGATAAAAGCTTGGGCAAAATGTGAACTGTGCCAAATTTTGAATAATGCTGAATCTTTAGCTTATTTATCACAGCTAACTATTTGGACAAAAGAAGGTTTACAGCAAATACTAACGCAACGTCAAAATATTTTTTTGGCATATCTGCGAGTATATAATTTACCTAAATCAATTGAAATTGCCATAAATTCAAACAGCCAATTTATTCCTTTACCACAGTTTATTGATGTTACTGATACCAAACCAATATTAAACGATCGCACCTTCGCCCAACGCAAACGCCAATTAGAAAAGCTAGAACCCCCGCTGCATCCTGAATTAGAAGAATTGCAGAGTGCGATCGCCTCGTTAACCATTAGTAAACCAGCAGCTAAACAATTAGATGATGATATCAAAGTATTTTTAGGTTGGAGTAGTGACAAGTTAATTAAACAACCCGATCCAGATTTAGCTTGGATAGATAATATTGCAAAATTAGGCGATCGCAGTATCGAACAAGATGAGAAAAAAAGCAACTACCAAGCTGGTACAGATTTTGAAAACATCGCACGTCAAAGCCTGGAGTTTTTAGGCTTCAAAGTTGAAAGTGCTTTCAAAGGTGGCGCTGGAGGCTTAGATTTATATTGTTCAAAACCTTACGCTATTGTTTGTGAGTGTAAAGCGGGTAAGCTTATTCCGAGTCGTACTGTTGAGGAATTACTCAAACTTGGTGGAATGCACTTAGGTAAAACTCAAGTATTAACTTCAGCTAAGTTAGTAATTGGCCCTGGTAATCCATCGACAGATACACTAAAAGCTGCTAAAGAATGGGAAGTAAGTATTATAAATGCTATGACTTTACAAAAACTCGTTGAATTAAAAGCAAAATATCCAGGTGCTATTAACTTAGTCGAATTACAGCAATATCTAGAACCTGGGCAAATTGACTATAAAATTGATGAATATATTGATAAAGCTGAGAGAGAGATTAAATTGCGATCGCAGATCATCACAGCAGCCAAAGAACTCTCTGAACAAGACAACGAAACTTCAAAAGCTACACATCCAAGTTTCACAGTTACAGAAATTCGTGTTCATTACAATGCTACTCATAATCCCCGCCTAAATGATGAAGTTGTTCACGATTTACTGATAGAACTTTCCTCACCTTTAACAGGTTACTTGGGGCGAATTAAAGGTAGTAGTGGGAATAGCGATCGCTTTTACTTTCTCCGCGATTTACTTATTAACTAAAAATAGTACAATATATCTCTTTTCTTCCCTCTAAGTTCTCTGCGTCTTCTCTACGAGACGCTCTTGCTAGCTTGCTTCTCCGTAGGAGTAGGCGATTCGTTTAAAAATAACTGAAGTTTGAGCGATCGCGATTCTATTTATCTCAAAGTTAATATACACAGCCTGATAATTCAATAATCCCATTTTTTAATGCTGCCTTAACTTTATTTTAGAGGAAGACAAAGGCGAACGCTTGATTTATCTATGTAATTATACCTGTACATAAATTTAAAATATACTTAATCTTTTTTCTACAAGATGCTATACTTAGCTTTCTTCCCCGTAGGAATATCTGATTCGCTTCAAAATAACTAAAGTACAGATTGCTTTACAATTAATTGCTTCATGAATAATTAATACTATCTCTTGACTTAATTTTATTTTATGAGAAGCAATAAAAATCTTAGTTGCAGACCGCCCCAAGGCATCGTAATCTTTCATGTTTCCCTCAGTAAATATTATTTATGGTGACAAACTTTACAATAAGTTCATACTTAACCACTGTGTAATTTCATTTACAGATTTAGTACTGTCGAAGAAACACATTATACTTACTACACTGGTGTTCATTAATCATAAACCTCTACCAAGTTTACAACTTAGGCAAGATGACCCATGTATTATCAAATTTGGAATTTCTTTCTTAAAGAAGATAAATACATCTATTGGAAAGAAAAAATAAAAGTTAACAAAAACTTTGACAAAGTGACATGGCAAAAGATTATTGATTTCTTGTCACTAGTAGAGCAAACTTTCCAGTTGAAAAGTCAACTAGCAGAAACCGATAGCCTTGAGCCATTTCTCAAATTAGCAAGAGAAAACGGTTATAATTTGACCGCAGAAGAACTTGGCTGGTTTCTAGTTACGAGAAGACAGATTTGGGATCTTTTCGATGTTGCCCAAAAAACGCCATCTCTCAAAGAAGAATTACTAATAGCTAAAGATCCGCAGCAATTCGTCGATATTGCTGCCGAAAATGGCTATTACTTTTCTGCTGATGAGTTAGCTTGGCTGCTAATTGACATCAAATCATCATCAGATTTAGTATCTATTAACAACAGCGTTGGAGAAATTCTCACAGTATCAAGCTACGGCAGAATTGAAACAGGATACTGGATTTGGCTAGCAGAACATTGGGGAATCGTGCCACCATTTTGTCATCGGGATAAACCCAGCACTTTCTTATGTCAAAATCTCAACAATCCTTTTTTACCCGATCGCTGTTTTTTACCCAAGAGTTACTTTAATCAACGCCTGATGGCAATTCATAATTAAAATAATTCGTAATTAGGCAAAGGAAGAGAAGAAAGCAACACTTAGACGAAACGGTATTGAGCGATAAAACTTAATTACGAATTACGAACTTGTACTGAGCGTAGCCGTTGGCGCAGCCTCTCGTAGAGAAGTATTACGAATTATACGGTGAAGCATCCTAGACAGAAGATATATCTTCTATTTAGGATGCTTCACAATAAAAAATTGTTGTCTCAACAACAATTCTAGACAAAATCTAAGATTTAGATTAGAGCTATCAGCTAGCAGAAACGGTCAAACTACCGGGTTTCTGAAGATTGCCTTGTAAAACTACACCCCGCTGATTGGCATGGATGTGACGCAAAATCTTGTAAATTGCTTCAACTTGGTCTGATGCGCCTGCTTTCTCGGCGAGTTCGTCAAGAGTAAGGGGAGTTTTTTCTTTTTGTAGCACTGCTATCACTCGTGTTTGTAAATCAAGAATGGAAGCAGCAGCTTTTTTGCCAGCTTCTACGCCTGGTTGATGATAGGCGTTGACGTTGACCAAACTACCATATAAACCAACAGCACGCTCATACAAAGCAATTAATGCCCCTACAATTCGAGGATTAACTTGGGGAATCGTGACTGTAATCGAATCGCGGTGATTTTCATAAAGCGCTTGTCGGGTTCCTTGGAGAAAACCGGAAAGATAATCGCCTGATGTAACTCCTGGATCTATTTCAGTGGATGGGCCTTGACGATCTTCCAACACTTCGATGAAGGTAGCAAAGAAATTCGCTACACCCTCGCGTAACTGCTGGACATAAGCGTGTTGATCTGTTGAGCCTTTGTTGCCGTAAACGGCAATACCTTGATGAACAACGTTGCCATCTAAGTCTTTTTCCTTACCCAAGGATTCCATCACCAGCTGTTGCAAATAGCGACTGAATAAAAATAAGCTGTCCTTGTAAGGTAGAACAACCATATCTTTTTCGCCTTTTCCGTTACCTGCAAAGTACCAAGACAAAGCAAGCAAGGCTGCTGGGTTATTTTTTATATCTGGGACGCGGGTAGCATCATCCATCTCTTTGGCGCCATCTAGCATAGCGCGAACATCAATGCCTTGTAATGCTGCTGGTACTAGCCCCACAGCAGACATTTCTGAGGTGCGTCCTCCTACCCAGTCATACATCGGAAATCTGGCCAGCCAGCCTTCTTCTTTGGCCAGCTTATCGAGGTTGCTATCAACGCTGGTAATTGCTACCGCATACTGGGCAAACTCCAAATTGTGTCCGGCGTAAGCTTTTTTAACTTCAATCATGCCGTTACGGGGTTCTGGTGTTCCCCCAGATTTGGAGATTACCAATACCAAAGTGCTGGCGAGGCTATTCCGTAGATGATTGAGAACGCGATCGATACCTGCGGGATCGTTGTTATCGATAAAATGAATTTTCAGGGGCGGAAAATCAGGAGCGAGAGCTTCTGCGACGAATTGGGGGCCGAGAGCGGAACCACCAATGCCGATGGAGATAATATCCGTGAAGCGGCTTGCTCTAGGAGGATGAATAGCACCTGTTTGGACTTTTTCCGCAAAGGCTTCGATTTGTTCTAGAGTTTGAACTATTTCTTGTGTAAGTTCTGGAGCTGGCGCTAAATCAGGATTTCGCAGCCAGTAATGTCCAACCATGCGGTTCTCGTCAGGATTTGCAATCGCACCCTTCTCTAGTTGAGCCATATCTGCAAACGCCTTGTCAAACTTCGGCCGCAACGAATCCACAAAGGCATCATCGAACCGCATCCGACTTATGTCTAAGTACAGTCCCAATCCCTCGTGGAAATACAACCAGTTTTGGTATCGTTGCCAAAGTGCCCTAGCATCCATAGGGAAATCTCAAATAAAGTGTTTTTCAAAAACCAGTTTAATGTAAGGTTATAGCGATCCCTGCCTAGCCTTATACAGTTTACAGTTTTAAGTGTTCCCTTGACCGTGCCAATTTTAGATTTTAGATTTTAGATTTTAGATTAAAAATTATTTCGGTTGATGCCCCGCACTTCTTTACCAGACGCTACCGCGAATGTGCCAAGAAAGCGAATGTGGGTGGAACAAATCCAAAATCCGCAATTCCAAAATCCAAAATTGATTGACTTTTGACTTTAAACATCTGGCATAGGGATGACACGCAGAAATTTCACAATTTCACCCCTAATTTCTATACCAATCAGATAATTGTCTAGGGTGAAGCGGTGAAAAATGCCTTCACTATCAAGCTGTCGCAGTTCTTTTAGATCGCTCAACTGCCACTTTTGGGCTAATTCAATAAAAACAAAATCATGCACCCGCTCGTAGGCGGCAGGTTCTAAATTCTTCAGGTCTAGCAAAAAAGACCTGGCATAGCGCATTTCCAGACTCACTGGGCGTTACCTTCACCAAAACTTGAGGGGCCACTGGCACTAGCTCAAAAGCGCTGCTGAATTAAAAAAACATCAACAGTCTTACAGCTTCTTCATGGGTTAAGATATCCCACGGTTGCTGCGATCGCTTGACTTTTTGTATCGCTTTGAGCATATAAAAGTCATAATATAATGCTTCAAGAACATTCCAAATGTCTTGCAAATCGTCATCGCCTAATTGCTCGATTAAGTGATGCATTCTAAGTCGCAGTAAATTCATACGTTAATTATTCCCTACCACCAAACACCAACAATAAATAGTATTCCCATAAAATTAGCTCCGCTCAAGCTACGCTAAAATTTATTCGCCCGGCGCGGGGGGCAGAGGAGCAGAGGGGCAGGGAGCAGGGGGGCAGGGAGCAGGGAGCAGGGAGCAGGGGAGAATAATAAATAACTATTGACCAATGACAAATGACAAATACTTCTCTACGAGAGGCTGCGCCAACGGCTTCGCTCAGTACAAGTGACAAATGACAAATGACAAATGACAAATGACAAATGACCAATTCCCAAATAATTTAATATGGTTGACTATCTAATTTTCTTAGCAATTTCTACGGCGCTTTTTGCTCTATTCGCACTAGGACTGAATTTACAGTGGGGCTTTACGGGATTAATTAACTTTGGTCATATTGCTTTCATGACTCTGGGAGCATATACAACGGTATTGTTAAGCTTAAAGGGTGTACCCTTACTTGTATCAGCACTGGCTGGGGCAATTGTCGCTGCTTTGTTGGGTTTGATAATTGGTTTTGTAACTCTCCGCTTACGAGAAGATTATCTAGGAATTGTCACCATTGGTACGGGCGAATTAATTCGTTTGGTGGTGAATAATCAGGAATTACCTGTGGGTGACACCTGGATTTCTGGGGCGTTTGGTGTACAAAGTTACCCCATACCCCTATCCACAGAGCCAAGTTTGTTTGTCAGATTAATCATGATTGGGCTTTTAACCCTGCTGGCTGCTGTAACTTTCTTTACTTTGTGGCAATGGATTCGCACCACTCAAATATCTCGGACTACTGATTTAGGCAAAAGGACGACTAGCAAACAAGAATTTATATCCCGCTTGGGTGTGGGAATTGTGTTAGCAATTTTGGCGGTAGCGATTTATATTTCTGGGGCGATTGGACTGTATAATTACAACCCAAAAGCGGGTTTAATGCTGGTGTTGCTGTTGGTTTTAGCATTTGTATACTGGCGGTTAGAAATTTTGGTGCGATCGCCTTGGGGTAGAATTCTCAAAGCCATCCGCGAAGATGAAGAAATTCCTAAAGCGCTGGGAAAAAATGTTTTTTGGTATAAATTACAATCTCTGATGTTAGGCGGTGCGATCGCAGGTATCGCTGGTGCTTTCTTCGCTTGGCAACTGGGCGCTATCTACCCTGATAATTTTCAACCGCAGATCACCTTTGACACTTGGATTATGGTGATTTTAGGCGGTTCTGGGAATAATGTTGGCACAATCTTAGGTGCAGTAATTTTCTTTGCTTACGATGCCCTGACGCGAGAAGTCTTACCCAGAATCGTTTCCCTTGATGAAGCACGTTTGGGCGCATTTCGCATCATGGTAATCGGATTAATTTTGATGGTACTGATGATTTGGCGTCCTCAAGGTATCTTAGGGAAAAAAGAGGAACTCACCCTTGGTAAATAACTATTCATCTCCACTTCCCCTTTTGGCAGCCAGTGGACTTTCTAAAAGCTTTGGTGGTGTCAAAGCAGTTAATGAGGCCAGAATCGAAGTTGCTAAAGGCAGCATTACGGGCTTGATTGGCCCCAATGGCGCTGGTAAAACTACTTTATTTAACTTACTCTCAAACTTCATCCGCCCTGATAAGGGACGAGT
Organism: Nostoc sp. DSM 114160; assembly: GCF_053470305.1. Taxonomy (NCBI): domain Bacteria; kingdom Bacillati; phylum Cyanobacteriota; class Cyanophyceae; order Nostocales; family Nostocaceae; genus Nostoc; species Nostoc sp. DSM 114160. The sequence continues at coordinate 58,866 of NZ_JBPFGO010000002.1, forward strand.
CATTTTTGACGGCGAACCGATTCACAACTTGCAACCATATCAAATTGCCCAGCAGGGAGTAATCCGTACCTTTCAGGTTGCACGAACTCTCTCGCGGTTATCGGTGTTAGAAAATATGCTGCTGGCGGCGCAAAAACAAACGGGTGAAAATTTTTGGCAGGTGCAGTTGCAACCGCACATCGTAGCTAAGGAAGAAAAGCAACTGCAAGAGCGGGCAATGTTCCTGTTAGAATCAGTAGGCTTGGCAAAAAAAGCACACGATTACGCTGGTGGCTTGTCTGGTGGACAACGCAAGCTGCTAGAAATGGGACGGGCGCTGATGACTAATCCCAAGTTGATTTTGTTGGATGAACCGGCGGCTGGGGTGAATCCGAAACTGATTGATGATATTTGCGATCGCATTATTACTTGGAACCGCCAAGATGGGATGACGTTTCTGATTATTGAACACAATATGGATGTGGTTATGTCCTTGTGCGATCGCGTTTGGGTACTTGCCGAAGGACAGAATTTGGCTGACGGGACACCCGCAGAAATTCAAACTAATCCCAAAGTTCTAGAAGCTTATTTGGGAAAATAGAATGTGATTAGCTTTCTGTTTATGCAATGTATTTAGTGATTTGACTTTGGACAAATAAAAGTACATAAATACTGTGACTTGTCCAAAGTTCAAGTTAACACTATTAATGGTGTTTAGATTAGAGTAAATATTATGGGTATTACAGCTAGCTATAAACGCATTACGCCACAAAAGTTTGCAGAAATTCAGAATGATACTGAAGCAGCAGCATCTTTTTTTAATCCTGATTTAGATAATTTAGTTTTTGATTTTAGTAATCCACAGGCAATGATTGCCCAATTACAAGAGCAACGAAGCGATGAACATTACTTCAGCCTTGAAGATTGGCACGCACTACATTTTCTTCTCACTGGAGAGTCAAGTTTGGAAGGTGATACCCAAGCATTACCGCCTCTTTGTAATGTAGTCATGGGAGGTACGCCGACACAGTTTGAAGCGGGTTACGGATTTGTACGCTATCTCACACTTGAAGAGGTTCGAGATGTTGCCAATGCTTTAAGTCAAATTTCTGTTGAAGAATTGAAGAGGCGATTTAATTCTACTGTATTTAATGAAGCGGAAATTTACCCAAATCCTAGCCCTGGAGGATGGGAAGAAGAGGAGATAGAGCCATTGTTTGAACTATATCCAAAATTGGTAGAGTTTTTTCAGAATGCTGCAAAAGAAGGTGATATTGTTTTGCTCTCATCTAATTAATTTTTTTGCAAATTTGGCTCTTGTTAAAATCGAGTTGTATATCTCAGTGGAAAAAGCTTTTTATGTCAATGATGACAGTCAAAGATTTAGAGCAAGTTCAAACCGCTTTTACCGAAGCAGGTTTAGATTACCAGCTGGAACTCGAAAATGGGAAAATTTCAGTCATGGGCCCGTCAGATATTGTATCCAGCGAAATCAGTAGTCGTCTCATCGCCTTTCTCTTTGCTTGGATAAATCCTCGTCGCTGGGGAAGAGTCTTTGATTCTGCTGGCGGTTTTATCATGCCAGATACAAACCTCAAAGCACCCGATGTTTCCTTTGTTCGTGCTTCCCGACTTCTCCAAAGTCCTCGTTACTTTGGAGAACTTGTCCCTGACTTGGTGGTAGAAATTAAATCTCAGAGCGATAAAATTAAACTTATAGTAGCCAAGATTTTAAAATTTATAGAACTAGGAGCGATCGTCGGTATTTTAATTGACCCTGATGAAGAGACAGTTACAATTTATCGCTCTACAGGTGAACCGACAGTTTTAGAAAATGGCGAAATTTTAACTATACCAGAACTTTTTCCCGGTTGGGAATTACCCATTACTGAATTGTGGCCTCCTATCTTTACCGAGGAAGAAATACAAATTTAGTGAAGGATTTTGGTAGCTACTCCCTAAACAATTCCAAGTTAATTTTGTTGGATAAATCAGCATCCGGGGTGAATCAAAGCTTTATTTTTTAATCTTCGTTATTTTCTGCAAAATTGACTTGCTCATAAAGGTCGCGCAATTCAATTTGAAAATCAACTGTTTGCAGCGATAAAATTGCAGATTCATGTTCAAGTTCAGTAAATAACCATTGACTTTCCGCAGTTTTTACATATTGCATCACATGATATTGATATTGGTCAATTAAAATATATTCCTTGAATTCGGGAATAGAGCGATAATAAAGAAACTTATCGCCTTGGTCATAATTTTTAGTCGATTTAGATAAAACTTCAGCAATTAACATCGGGTTCATAACCGTTGTTGTGCTGGTTCCTGTATAAATAGGTTGTCCTTCAATCACCATCACATCAGGATATGTATGCTGCCGATAACGGGGTATCCATAAACGCACATCACCAATATAAACATCATAATTATTGCCTCTCAACCCAAACTTCAAATAAGCATAAAAGTTGCCTGCAATTTTATTATGATTTGTAGTGCCACCCGTCATTGGTACAATTTCTCCATCACGGTATTCGCTTTTGTATTCTGCCTTTTCTTCAATTTCTAAATACTCTTCAGGTGTGTAATATAATTTTTGTGTTTCTAATTGCATAAATATACGACCTATGATTATGGGGTTGCTTATTCATCTTTCATATCTACGTTATACGCCAATAAATCCCATTTTCTCGCTGCATTAACTGGCAAGCAATCAACTCTCGTCGCAGGGTGGCGCAGTCGATATGGTAGCGTTTGAGAATATCATTTACCAGGCGTTCAGGGTAGTTGACTCCTATATCAAACTGGTTTGCTAACCATTTGAGAATTACTAAGCGCTTTTTCCGACTAGCAGGAATTTCTTTGAGGCGATTACCCTCGAAATAGTTTTTCAACACTTTGCTTTCCCAAGCTTCAGTATCCACATCCTCAATCAAGGATGCTATCTTCTCAGGTGTGAAAATTTCCTTGCTAATGCTTTGCAAAGCCTCACTATCTAATTGATATAGACGGCTATTACCTTCAGGACGCATTGTCACCAAATTTAGCTCTTTAAGTTTCGCTAAATGATGGGATACCGTCGGTTCCTTAAGTTGCAGTAGCGCCGCCAATTCTTCAACGCTGCACTCCTGATTCGCCAAAATACCTACAATCTTCAATCGGCTATCATCCGCTAATGCCTTGAAAAAGCGCAGTAAGATATTAAATTGCTCTGGTTGCATAACTAACTTCTAATTAGATAGATATCTAATTAGAAGTATATCTAATTGAAAGCTCAGATCCCCAACTTTTCACAGAAGCTGGGGATTTTGTTGTTAAATTTAACTAAATTGTTCTTCTGCATCGAGGTTGAACAGCATTTGCAGAGTTTGCATACAGCGCCGTCTAGCTTCAACATCTTGCTGCGATCGCAATTGCACCATCGGGTCATGTAAAATTTTATTGACAATTCCCCGTGTTAATGCTTCAATCACCTCTTGATGTTTTTCGGCGAATTCCGAACCCAATCTCGACAAAGCTTTTTCTAACTCTTGTTCGCGGATGGTTTCTACTTTATTTCGCAGACAGCTAATAGTGGTAACAGTTTCTAAACTGCGCCACCAAATATCAAAGGCTTCCACTTCTTCTTCTAAGAGTCGCTCGGCTTCTTGTGCAATCTTGCGACGGCTTTCGTAGTTTTGCGCTACAACAGCCTTCAAATCATCCACATTAAACGCTTGCACATTTTCCAATTCATTTACATCCGCATGAACATTACGCGGCACAGAAATATCAAATAACATTAAAGAGCGCTGAACTTCTAAAACCATTTCTAATTTGGCACGGTCAAGTATTGGCTCTGTTGCCGAAGTACTTGTAAACACTAGATCGCTTTCGGCAATTACGCTCATCATTTCCGATAGTGGATGAATTTTGATCGGTTGTTGAGGGAACAGCTTTGCTAATTCTTGGGCGCGATCGCGAGAGCGATTTACAATACTAATTTCCACAGCACCTTTAGAAATTAGGTGTTGCACCAAGAGGCGCGACATTTTACCAGCACCCAGAATTACCACTCGGCAAGCTGCCAAATTTGCCACTTTTATCTGTGCTAACTCTACAGCTGCCGAACTGATAGAGACAGCCCCAGTACCAATACTCGTTTCAGTGCGAACCCGCTTACCAGCTGTCAGCGCTTGTTTAAATAATCGATTCAAAATGGTTTTTATACCGCTATATTGCTGTCCCAGTTTGTGAGTAGTCTTCACCTGAGCCAGAATTTGACCTTCTCCGAGTACCAGACTATCTAAACCACCTGCTACCCGCATAACGTGCATCACTGCATCATCATGTAGCAGCATAAACAAGTGTTGTCGCAGAGAAAGCACGGGTAATTTACTGTATTCCGCAAGAAACTGCGTTACTTCCCGAATACCTTGGTCTGCTTCACTGGCAACAATGTAAATTTCCAGACGGTTACAAGTACTAAGAATTGCAACTTCATCAATATGGGGATAGCTGGCCAGTTGAGCGATCGCACCTTCAATTTGTGGTTCTGGAATGCTCAGTTTTTCCCGGACTTCTACTGGGGCTGTTTTATGGCTTAACCCCACCACTGCTATATTCATTTGCTAAATCGTAGTTACTAGTTGGTAGTTGAAAATAGGGCATTGAGTGAGAATAGGGAATGGGGAATTTTTGTTTATTGGTTGATAATTTTTCCAACTAATAAACAATAACTAATCACTAAATACTAACTACTAACTAGTGTAACGATGAAGCATTTGGTTGACTATTTTTCCATTTTCTAGAAAGATTTATTTCCTAATGCTTCACCTCTACTTTTACCATTCCCCATCCCCTAAAAATTAGTTCAGTTGGAGAGTCTTGCCTTCACCAAACATGTGAATTGTATCAACAAATCGAGCAGTTTTTGACTGGTTAGAAATTACCAAGCTTTGAGTTCTGGCTCCGCCGTTGAAGAAACGTACACCTTGCATGAGATTACCACTGGTAATGCCGCTAGCAGCGAACAGAACAGTTTGACCAGATGCCAATTCATGAGCATCATAGACCTTATCGGGGTCATTGATATTCATAGACTTTAAGCGATCGATATTGGCTTCTCTGCTTTCTCCAATCAGACCTGTTTTTACGATTGCGGGATCGTAAATCAGTTGACCTTGGAAGTGTCCACCCAAAGCACGCATTGCAGCTGCCGAGATTACACCTTCAGGAGCCGCACCGATACCCATCAGCGCGTGGATATTAGTTCCAGCAAAACCGCAGCTTATAGCTGCACCCACATCACCGTCTGAAATTAGGGTGACTCTCGCTCCAGCCTCACGGATTTCTTTAATTAAATCGTTGTGGCGTTCGCGCTTCATCACCACGATCACGAGTTCTTCAATCGAGCGATCTAGACACTCAGAGAGAATCTTGAGGTTTTCTGTTGCTGACTTGTTGATGTCTACTTTGCCCTTAGCGGCGGGAGGTGCTGCTAACTTTTTCATGTAAAAGTCAGGAGCAGCAAATAATCCACCTTTTTCAGAAATTGCCAAGACAGCCATCGAACCAGGTTGTCCATAAGCTACCAAGTTCGTACCTTCACAGGGGTCAACGGCGATGTCAATTTCGATTAATTCATCGGGGTTACAGAGAGCTTCGGCATTTGGTTGGGTACAGATACCAACTTCTTCCCCGATGTATAACATCGGCGCGTCATCGCGTTCGCCTTCCCCGATCACAATGCGACCGCGCATATAGATTTTATTCATCCGCTCCCGCATAGCTTCCACAGCTACTTGGTCAGCAGTGTTTTTTTCGCCTTTACCCATCCACTTTGCGGATGCGATCGCCGCTTGCTCTACTACTTCAATAATCTCTAACCCAAGTGTATTTTCCACAGAGTCTGCCCTCTCAACTGCTTGAATTTCCGCTGCTTTATCTGGCCATTTCAGTTTTCAAGTCTACCAAAGGGCGGATACACGTGGAAGAAAGTTAAGTTTTACTGCTAACTCGTTAGAAAAGTGCCAGTTAACACATCCTCATTTTTCACCCCTAACTACTCCAGTATAAAGCGTGTTCAAAAGCAACTAAGTTAAGAACTAGCACAAATAGGTAGCAGTGTATATCTAAAACATTGCTTTTATTCAGTGTTTATCTTTAGGTATAAAATAATAAAGAAAAAAAGCTGGTGAATTCACTAAAAACTAAAAAACGAGACGCAAAGTAAAAAGCTTGTCAAATTCAGAGGTTAATCGTGTTTATCGACTACATCACACTGATGTTAATCAACATGGTAGCTGGGCTATTTCTACTGGCTGACTATGTGTATCGTGGTATAGATAGTTCTAATCAGAGACAGTGGATTCCCGGTTTCGGAATTACGGGTGCGATCGCACTCACAACTGGTTTACACATGAGCTTCACCTGGCCAATAATGGGTAGCTTCAATATTGCCTTCGGTGAAACAAGTATCCTATTTGGAATCTTGTTTGTGGCGGCTGCGATTTCTCTTGCTCAAAGTTGGGATTTGTTGACAATCGCAATTTACGGCTTCTTTGCTGGTGTAGTTGCGATCGTAGTCGGTATCCGTATCATCAACTTGAATTTGACAAAGCAACCGCTTTTATCGGGAATCGGCTTTATTTTAACTGGATTAGGTGGTATTTTTGCAGCACCAACTCTCTACTGGAAAACCAACCGAACTTGGCGGCTAATTGGCACAGCAGTGCTGATAGTAGCCGCTTTAATTTGGGCATTGACTGGATATTTAGCTTACTGGAATCATTTGGAGGGTTTCCAAAAGTGGGTTCCAGCGCCGATGCGGTAAGCAATAGACTTATTGTAGAAGTAGGGAAAAGGGGAAAGGGTAAAGGGTAAAGGTATGGAATTTCCCCTTTTTCCTTTCGCCAACCGGAAAGCAAAAGTTACTTTTGCAAAATGTCTAATGTTCTAGGCTAGAGACGTAGTTAAAACTTTGCTTAATAAAACATGCTGGACTTTCTGAATCCCCTTTTAAATCGCCATCCAGAGCGAGTCAAAGCCAACGTCGAACTTTACACCTGGCAAACTTGTCCTTACTGCATTCGAGCCAAAATGCTGCTGTGGTGGAAAGGTGTAAATTTCACTGAATACAAAATCGACGGCGACGAAGCAGCTAGAGCTAAAATGGCAGAACGCGCCAACGGTCGCCGTACTGTACCACAAATTTTTATCAATAACCAGCACATTGGCGGCTGCGATGACCTCTATCAGTTAGACACACAAAGTCAACTCGATCCCCTTTTAGCCCAAGCCGCTATTTAGAAATCAAATTAGCCCCGAATGGCTGGCTTGGTAACGCTAAATTTAAGAATTTTGATTTGTTTAGCCCCAGACTTCTAATCTGCGGGCTATATGCTTTTTATTTCTTGTCGGACAGGCGAGATACTCATCCTAGAAAATGTGTGGAATTTTGAAGTTTTTATATTGATAAGAATATGTTAACTAAATACACAGAATATCTTATACATCAACAATGGATGAGTTATGCCTTAGAATTAGCAAAAACAGCAGGTGATGCGGGTGAAGTCCCTGTAGGTGCTGTTATCATTGATTCAACAGGCAAATTGCTAGCAGAAGGAGAAAACAGAAAAGAGCGTCACAAAGACCCTACCGCTCATGCGGAAATTCTCGCTATCAAGACAGCGGCAACAACTTTACAAAATTGGCATCTTAATGAATGCACACTCTATGTAACTCTCGAACCTTGCCCGATGTGTGCAGGTGCGATCGTCCAATCACGGCTAGGAATACTGGTATATGGAGTAGACGATACAAAAACTGGCGCCATTCGTACAGTTATTAACATCCCTGATAGTGCTGCTTCTAATCACCGTCTCCAAGTAATCGGAGGCATTCTAGAGTCAGCTTGTCGTCAGCAATTACAGACTTGGTTTGCTGCTAGGCGGCGTAAGGTAAACTAACGGACAGAGGTAAAACTGTCCATCTAGTACCAGACAAGTCACGCAAGAGAATCTACGGTGTAACTAATCAGACTTTTCGTTAAATTTTACCCGTCAATCAGCTGCATCCGTCATGATGGAATTTTACTCTTCATCCGATACCTGCCAGCACACACCAGCAAATCATCAGGTAGCTGGTACTACCTCAAGGGTTTCTCCTTGGTTAAGTCCTCTGGCATATTTATTAGGGCGTCACTGCCTATTACCATTATTCTTTGGACAAATTAGAATAACCGGACAAAAAAATATCCCCACAACTGGGCCTGTGATTCTCGCGCCTACCCATCGGGCGCGTTGGGATGCCTTGCTTGTACCCTACGCTACCGCTTGTCTGAGAAAGCAAGACTTGCGATTTATGGTAACAGTTGACGAATGCCAAGGTTTGCAAGGCTGGTTTGTCCAACGTTTGGGTGGGTTTCCTGTAAATTCTAAGCATCCATCAATCCGCACGCTACGACATGGAGTAGAGCTACTTCAGCAGCACAAAACCCTGGTAATCTTTCCAGAAGGCAACATTTTTCGTGATGGCCAAGTTCATCAGTTGAAACCGGGAATTGCTCGTCTTGCTTTGAGTGCTGAATCTAGTCATTCCGGGCTGGGAGTGAAAATTATACCCATAGGAATTAATTACAGCCAACCTTATCCCAATTGGGGTACAGATGTGAGTATTGACATTGGCTCCCCAATTAGAGTCGCGGATTACATGAATGGCTGTATAAAACAAGATGCAAAAAGCATCACAACTGATTTAGCAAAGGCACTGCAACAATTGAGCCATCAAGAAACAAAAGTTACTAATCACGCATTTGCAGAAATTACTAATTCTTGATTTAGTAAAACCTCATAATTATTGACCGTGCATAATTAAGAAACTGCAAAATCCAATATTTGACACTAATTACTAACTGCTATATTCATCCTGAGTAAGTCACAAAACATCAGTAGTATTTTGCAACCTTTGAGGATGTATATATATAGATTACGCTCTATTAATAATATATTCAGCCAAATTGGCATTTTTTTGAGCCAATAGCTAATTAATTGTCTGCAAACTACTGAATTGCTTGATGATAAATATTTTCACATTCGGTCAGACAGTTAAATAAAAGTTAGGAAGCGCCGACTGAAGACATGGCTAATCTGAAATAATTTGGTGCGATGCCTACGGCGGTCACTGAGCGCAGCAGAAGTGCGGGCTACGCCTACGCAAAAACTTCAAGCAGTGCTTTGAGAAAATTCTCCTGCCAAATATCCCAGTTAACCAGAGATAATAGACCTCTTGGCATTTGTGCTTTTTGCACTCTTGGGGGAAAAGGTTTTGGTTAAAGGGGAAGGGGACTTTTGCAGAACCTTTTCCCCTTCCCCCTTCCCCCTTTTCCCGACTTATGCAAGAAGTCTAATTATTGGGGAGGAAAGCTGGTAGTTAAGCAGATGGTGACGCACTCTCCCGTAGGTATCACTCATCACAGCGATATAAGTTTATTAGTATACAGGGGTAATGGGAACTCTATTAAACTGATTTTTAGTCTAAATCAGAGATACTTAGGATGTAACTTTGCTTTGTCCAAGACCAAAACAGAGTTAAGATACCCGAAGTTTCCATAACTCTTTTGTATAGTTGTCGCACTAATTGATCCCATGAACACTGCTGTCGCTGTTACCTTGATGCACCGTACTGTTTTATCAGTTATAGCAGTCCTCAGCCTGCTATCACCTGTGAATGCTCAGGTATTACAGTCACCAGGCACTACCAGCCAACCACAACTCATTGACCCCAACGATCCTAATAACCTCCGCCCCATAACCGAAAATAACAGCCTTTTGAGCATTGCAGGTGGCGATCGCTTAGTAAAAGATGCAGAACAAGCTGTTTCTGCTCAAAACTACACCTTAGCTGCTAAGAAACTGCAAGAAGCACGTCAAGTTTATAATCAGCTATCTAATTTTTATCAAGAGTTAAATTCTAGCTTTTCGGGAATTGACAACAGAGTTTCTGATTCTCAGCGTCAAAAAGCTCTATTAACAGCCCAAAAGCGAGATGAAGCCACTTTTCAGCTAGCATTGGTACATCGGGCACAAAATCAGCCAGAATTAGCTGTACCATTGTTGATTCAAATAATTAAGAGTCAAAACCCGACGCGGGATTTAGGCAAGAAAGCCTATAAACAGTTATTTGAGTTGGGTTTTGTTGATTCTCCCTATCCCAGAGAAGGTGGTAGTTCATCTTCCTCATCCCCAAAAAAATAAATTAAATTTTTGTTACCTGTTTTTCCCTACCCACATTTCCTTAACCAGTCGCTTGGGAACGCCCCAGTGCTAGGATAGAGCTATCCGCCGCAGCCAAAACCTGAGCGTTCTCAAAAATACACCTTAGAGGCGCGTGTATCTACAGCCTTGCCAAAGCCTGAAGTTGGCACAGGCATTTGCTCTATATCTGTTAATAATAGAAAAGTAAGTTTTTTCAGGAATTGCGATGATTAGTCCGCAACAGGTTGAGGAAATGATCAAGGCGGAACTGCCAGACGCACAGGTTCAGGTGCAAGACTTGACTGGTGGCGGCGACCCACTATCAAGTAACAGTAGTTTCATCGCACTTTGCAGGTAAAGGACTAGTGCAACAGCACCAGTTAGTTTATGGTGCGTTGGGTCAAGCGATGTCAACTGAAGCGATTCATGCCTTGGCGGTGAAAACATACACTCCCGAAGCTTGGCAAGCAACAGCAAGTTCCTAAAGTTAGGAGTTGGAAGTTAGAAGTTAAGAGTTATGAATTATGAATTTTTAACTCCTCACTCTTCACTCCTCACTCTATTAATGCAACATAGGAAACATAATTACCATGACACCAGAACTCAAAGACAAAATTGATAGCTTGGTACAAGAAAACAAGATTTTAGTTTTTATGAAGGGAAACAAGTTAATGCCCCAATGTGGTTTCTCCAACAATGTTGTGCAGATTCTCAATACCTTGGGAGTTCCCTTTGAGACGGTTGACGTTCTCTCAGACCCGGAAATTCGTCAAGGTATTAAAGAATACTCTAGCTGGCCGACAATTCCCCAAGTATATATTAATGGTGAATTCCTTGGCGGTTCTGATATCTTGATTGAACTGTACCAAAAAGGTGAATTGCAAGAAAAGGTAGAAGTAGCATTAGCTTCTTAAGCTCTCTTTAGCCAAACTAAAGGGTATGTTGCTGAATTTGCACTTCGCAATCGAGTTAATGTGCCGTTTTTAATATCCTTGAAAGGAGAGATACTATTTATTTCCCCTTTCAAGGGTTTTTTAATCGGTTTATGACAAAAATACTCTTTGTTGGACTTGATTTTATTGCTAAACAACAATCCCCTCAGTCTAATTGGCAAAACCAATATAGGGCTGAGGGGATGCGTTTAATCAATACAATATCTCCAAAATTTCACACCACGACAACCCGTTGACGAATACAGATAATATGCTATAATCATCTGCGGTAATTAACGGTTACTATCAACGACCAGGCAAATGGTACTTAGTAGTAATCGGGTTGTGGCTGTGGTTGCGGTACTGCAAAGTTCGATCCATCGTACAAGAAGCGGCTGGCCTCCTCTTCTAGGCGATGAATCAGATAAGGTTCAATGACATTGCTATGTCGCAGTGCGGCTAGATATCCATCCAAATACATCCGCATATCATCCGTGCGATAACCGCGATTCCATAGCTCGATGAAGGCATCGGTAAGTCTTTGGTAATAGCGGATGGTTTGTGTGTCTTGGAGCATAACTGCTGTATTAATCTCTTTGGAATGAGAATTGTAAATGATTCACGCTAAAAAGTGAAGTGTAATTTCACTTTGGCATCAACTCAAGGTCAACACATCTACTTTGGGTATTACCCTCATAGCAGCTACAAGCTACTTTAATCCTATTCCAGAAAACATCGATTCTAGTTAACTGCTAAGTTATTTTTTTGATTTTCACAATCAACAGCCCAATTGTATTGATGTTATATTCCTGGATGAAGCACTAAATTTTTGCGATAAAATTGACTTTCATCATCAAGTTGAAAAGCTGTTGTAGCAGGGTTAGCTAGTTGGGTTCTAGATATTTGTCATATAACACCCATCTAAAAGCAAAATGTTAAGCTAAAAGAACTTTTTATAAGTCTAACAACACTTTCGAGAAATTTAATAAAAATTTAATAATATTTCTAATCGCCTATCAGCAAGGCATAGATTAAAGATATTGCCACTCATTTTATTAGGAAATGTAAAGTTAATTGCAATTGAAGTAACAAAGGCTACAAAACCTTAGAGATGGGCTTGTTACTTTGAAAGTCATCGACGCTAAGGGGTCTTGCCGCCGTGGGTTCGGTTTGTATAGAAATCATTGAGGGGAATCCCCATTTGAGATCGTTGTTGGGTTGGCACTTGCAACAACTGGAATACCGCGTGCATCAAGCTGCCAGTATTTATCAAGCAAGGGAAGTATTTTTAAGCCATCAACCAACACTGGTAGTTTTAGATGCAGACCTGCCTGATGGTGATGGCATTGAGTTTTGTCGTTGGTTGCATCGTCAGCAGCAACCTCTAATTTTAATGCTATCTGCGCGTAATAGTGAAGCTGATATAGTTGCAGGTTTAAAGGCGGGTGCAGATGACTACCTGAGCAAACCTTTTGGAATGCAAGAGTTTTTGGCACGGGTAGAGGCACTGATTCGGCGGAAGCGCACACCTATTGCACCAGCTTATTTGGATTATGGCACTTTGCAAATAGATTTAGTTCAGCGTCGTGTCCGCTTTCAAGGGGAGTTTATTGACTTAACGCCTCAAGAATTCAGTTTACTGTACGTTTTAGCACAAGCTGGAGGAGTACCTCTAAGTAGATCGGAATTGCTGCGTCGTGCTTGGCCTGACGCTATTGATAACCCTCGTACCATTGATACTCACGTTTTATCGCTGCGGAAAAAGGTTGAACTCGATCCCCGGCAACCCAATTTGATTCAAACTATCCGTAATGTTGGATACCGTTTTAACATGGAAATTTTGAATACGAATATTTCACTGTCACAAACAACAAAGTTAGCTAGAGAGAGATTTAATAATCAACGTTCAACACTTACTAGTAGTCAAGTGTGAATGGGGCATCCCTTCGGCTTACCTCGGCTTCGCTCGGCACAAGTCGCTCAGGGCAAGTGGGCATTGGGGTGAGGGGGAGTAAGAAAACGATTCCTGATTCCTGTCTCATCCAAAATTTAAAATCCAAAATCGTCTTGAGCTGCTGCTTGAATCAGGCTTTTTCGTAATTCAATCCAGTCTATCTCTGAGGCTGTTTGATTTGCGAATAAATGACCTTGTTGTAGGTGTAATAACCGAGTGCAAAACATCTGGGCTAGTTCCAGTTGGTGATTTATCATCAAAATCGTGGTTTGATGAGTTTGACTCAACTGGGTTAAGACTTGCATTAAATGAGAAGCCGTACCAGTATCGAGGGTAGAGGTTGGCTCATCTAATAATAATACTTTAGGCTGGATGACTAAGGCACGAGCGATCGCTACTAGTTCTCGTTGTCCCGCAGAAAGTTGCACCTCTGTTCGCCCTAACCATTCATGGGGAATGTGCAGTTGGTCTGTCCAGTGATTGACTCGTTCCTGAATTGTCTGTTTGGGTAAACCACGCAAAACTAAAGGATAAGCCAAGGCTTGCCCAACTGTCATCCCCAACAGCTTTGACTCTTGCAATACAAGTACAAGCATCTGCCGTAGCTGGATGACGGGAATTTGGCGATATTCTTGATTTTCAAGATAGAGTTTACCACTCGTGGGTTCAATTAGGCGATTGATGAGGCGTAATAACAAAGTTTTCCCAGCGCCTACTGGGCCTACAATGGCAATGCGATCGCCCTGAAATACCTCCAAGTCAATATCTCGCAATATGGGATACCCTTGCTGATTGCCGGGAAGTTGGGTTTTCAGCTTTGTAAACAGATTAACTTGCTCTAGCCTGAGTGTGGCTTTTGCTGTATTCAACGGGACTGAGGATTGCAGAGAAATAACCTAAGTTAATTGTGTACTAGTTAAAGCTGTAGCGATCGCCCAGCCATCGACTAATAGTAGCAGCAGAGTGAATACTAGTAAAATCAGGTACATCCAAGGCTGCGCTAAAGGGCGAACATCTGTGGTGTCAATACTCGTCTTTGCTTGGACAATTTGCACCAAACGGGCAAATCCAGCTACACGCATCGGTAGTAAATAAGCTTTCCCATCCTGGCTGAGGAAGTAATAAACTAGCCCTCCTTGGCCAGTACTGCGGGGTTTTAACTCTTTGACTTGTGACCAAGGTAAAGACCCAGCCTTTACGAAAAAAGTGAGGCACCCAGGCGGGGTAAGTAACTTGAATTCCCTCGTCATCTACCATTACTTGTTCAGTTAATACCGCGTACAAGGCAACTAAACCGATGCCAATCCCTATCCACAATAATTCTGGAGGTACGGGTGCAGCTGTTACCTGCGATAAAAAGGGTAATGGGACTGTGAGTGCTATGTATAGACTCAGCAACGTTATCCGAATCAAAGGAGATAGACGAAAAACAGAAGCTGAGATATAGGCTGAGTTTGCTGTCACGGCTCAATTACAATGCTTTTCTTCATTGTAGGATAGGTCTATGTCCCTGGTAGTTGATGTATGGCAGTTCACGGTAAATACTTCTGCACTACAATCCAACCAGTAAGGGATACCCAGGCAAATCCTATAAATAGAATAATATTTACGCCGATGTGTAAGGGTCTAGCCCAAGGTCGTCTAGCACTAATTTGGGTGGCGCTAAAAGCAGATAGTAAAACTAATGCTACCACTATCAATCCTGAGACCAGGTGTGACGAGTGACCTAAAGAACCAAAGTGCCCTAAAGTGCCAACAATGCCGATCGCTAGCAGTAGTAGCACTAAACTTACCATGCTGATGCCCATTGTATAGTGAAGCGATCGCACCCCTTTATTACCGCCCATAAATGGCGTAATAAAAGGAAATTGTTGCGAAGTTCTCGCCCGAAACATCCAAACGCCGGTGATTGCTAACATTAGATATGCCAGCAGGGACAACCCCATCGACCAGGCGGCTATTTTCCACAACCAAAGAAATGAAGGCAGATTCATAAGAATGATTGTAGATGAGATGAGGGAGACAATGAGAATAACCAATGCCCCATACCCAATAAATAATAAACAAAAAGTAAACAAAAAGGGCTGCTAAATTAGCAACCCTTAAATTTAGATAAAATTGTTTTTTTAATCAACTGAGGCTAAACCAAGGATTTGCAAGGGTTTTGTAGTATCTCCAATTTTTGTATTAATTTGCTGCACCATTAGTTTGGTATTAAAAGGGTCTTTTTCATCTGATGAGTCTGTATCAAACTCATTAGTACTGGGTTCTTCGAGCATCAGGCGATCGCACGGAATCTTATCGGATAAAATTGCACTTGCCATCATCCCTGTATGAATCTCCACTTGACCTTTTGGTGGAGCTTCAAAAACTAAACGTTGTCCAGGGAAAACAACCCTTTCAAAATACCAGTTGGGAATATTGGAGATGCGAGCTACCTGTATTTTGCTCGTGGCATTAATGTAGCAGCAGAGAATTTTTCCTGATTGCTCAGGTGGTAGAGGATCTAATATTTGAGCCATAACTGCTGAGGAGCTTTACGCCACAATTTTACATTACACTAGCCAAGCCTAACACCCACTGATCCCCAGTTGTTGTAACTGCGAATACCAACTGAGTCTTTGTAGATTATTTCTGTCTAAAGATATATTTTCAGTTATGAAAATTTTGTAATTATTCACACCTTTTTCGGAATTATACACTATAAAGAAAAGTTTTTGAGATTTTTTGCTGGTATAAAAGTTTCTATTCTCTGAAAGCAGATTGTTAGGGAATTGACATAATAACGATCCCCTAGCTTTTAGCATAGCGAGGAAGTGAGTTTTGCTCTTTCATCTATCCCAGGATTAATCGGCAGGGATCATCGCTTAATGAATAAACTCAATGTTATGGTAAAGCTATATGAAAAAATGTCTTCAGAAAGCTCTCTATAGATTCCATGTATGTTTTATGCACAGCAATTTTAGCGTTTTTGGCAGTTGTTAACGGCAGGTTAGCGGGTATCAATAATCGGCTGAAATGTCAAGCATGATTGCGATCGATAAAACCAAATAAAACAAGCACACACTTTAAAAGTGAATGTTTTTCTCGCTTTCTCCACAGATTGGCAAGATGGAAGTTAAAACACAGATGATGGAAAATCGAATTCTTTACGTTCGCCTTCCTTGTAACCCCATCTTTCCTATTGGGGTTGTCTACCTAAGCGATCATGTCCACAAGCAGTTTCCTAATATTGAACAGCGCATCTTTGATTTGGGAACAGTGCCACCTTTAGATTACAGTTCGGCTCTGGATCGCTGTATTGATGAATTTAAACCGACACTGCTAGTATTTTCTTGGCGGGATATTCAAATTTATGCCCCAGTTGGCGGACGTGGTGGCAACCCGTTGCAAAACGCCTTTGAATTTTACTATGCCAAGAATCCTCTATTGAAACTACGCGGCGGATTGGGCGGTTTGCGAATCTTCATCGCTTATTATGTAGAGTTGTGGCGAAACCAGAGCTTAATCAAACGCGGTTTAAAGCGTGCCCAAAAATATAATTCTGATGCTCGCGTAGTTGTCGGTGGTGGTGCAGTCAGCGTATTTTACGAGCAATTGGGTAAAAGTTTACCCCAAGGAACAATTATTTCTGTGGGTGAAGGCGAAACCCTGCTGGAAAAACTTTTAAGTGGCAGAGATTTTCGAGATGAACGCTGTTACGTTGCCGGAGAAACTCAACCACGTCAACGGCTAATTCACGAACAACCCACCCCAATAGAAAAAACAGCTTGTAACTACGACTATATCGAAAGCATCTGGCCGGAATTTAACTTTTACCTGCAAGAGCAAGACTTTTATATAGGTGTACAAACTAAACGTGGTTGTCCCCACAACTGTTGTTATTGCGTCTACACCGTCGTCGAAGGCAAACAAGTACGCATCAACCCAGCAGATGAAGTAGTTGCTGAGATGCGCCAATTATACGATCGCGGCATTCGCAATTTCTGGTTTACCGATGCTCAATTCATCCCCGCGAAAAAATTTATCGCCGATGCTGTAGAATTGTTGCAAAAAATCGTCGATTCTGGTATGACAGATATCCACTGGGCAGCATATATCAGAGCCGACAATTTGACACCGGAATTGTGTGAGTTGATGGCGAAAACCGGAATGAACTACTTTGAAATCGGGATTACCAGTGGTTCTCAAGAACTTGTGCGGAAAATGCGGATGGGTTACAACCTGCGAACCGTCTTGCAAAACTGCCGTGACTTAAAAGCCGCTGGTTTCAACGACTTAGTTTCCGTCAACTACTCCTTTAATGTGATTGACGAACGTCCCGAAACCATCCGCCAAACCATTGCTTACCACCGCGAACTAGAACGGATTTTTGGTGCTGATAAAGTCGAACCTGCTATCTTCTTTATTGGACTACAACCCCATACCCATTTGGAAGAATATGCTTTCAAAGAAGGCATCCTCAAGCCAGGGTACGATCCAATGAGTTTGATGCCGTGGGACAGCCAAAAAACTTCTCTGGAATCCCGAACCCCTTGGTTCATTCTTCGGCGAAGTCTGCTTGCAAGCTTGGCAACAAAACCCCAACGACTTCGGACGCGAAGTCATGAACATCTTAGAAGAAAAGCTGGGTTGTGCTGACTTAGAAGCAGCACTGACAGCACCATTAGAGACGAAAGAAAAACAGTTAGCAGGTGTATCCTAGAAAACACTAAAATATGAAGAAATTCAGAATTTTGAATTTCTCCCTCTTTCTTACTCAGTGCCTCTGCGGTTATTTTTACCAAATCCCATGTTAGAAGGTTCAATACTACAAAAGCTAGAAACAGCCCATCGCCATACCACCAGGCCAATTCGATTCGGTGTTTACTATAAAAATACCTTAGTTGCTCTGTGCCACGCTCTAGAAGATCATATCTTAGCCGATGACGGTACACCCTTAGTCATCACAGCCTTTCAACAGGGGAAATGGTATCTACAAGAAGCTGAACGATATGCAGACATCGCCCAGTACAGTCGCCATATTGCCATCATGGCTGCCTCTGAATCTGGCTTTGCTGAACATTCTACCAGCCAGCTCCCCAATGTAGACTTAGTGGGATTAGATTCAGGCGATCCAGTAGCGCAGGAGTGGCACTTAATTATTTTATCGCCAAAATACACAGCAATGGTAATTTGTCAAGAATTATCAGAGGCTGACTATGGCAGCGCTGGAGTACCGACATCGGACTTAGAGCGTAAATTCTATGGCTTGTGGACATTTGAGCCGGAGTTAGTACAAGAGACAGCAGAAATAGCGATCGCTCACATCAAAAAATACAACCCAGAACTGGCAGAAAAACTCACAGCCGACAAACAACAAATTGTCCCGTCAATGGCGAGATCGGAAAATTTAGGTGCAGTTGTCTCACGTGTAGTAGATTACCTCCAGACTGGGCAAGATAATTTATCCATCCCAACAGCGTCTCACCAACAAACCCTAGATCGCAACTTGGTTTCCAACGAAATCCAAGCCTTTTTGCGAATGGCGCAACTAATGGATATGGCAGATGTCAACAATCCAATGGCAGCTGCGGAAGTGGTAGGACTTGCTGAAGCGATCGCCCAGCTTTTGGATCTTCCCGCATGGCAGATTAAAAGATTGCGCTTGGCGGCTTTGTTGCATCGCATAGATCCGTTACAGAAAGCAGAAAGCGTTCTCACTGACGGTATATCCACACGCTACCAAGAAGATGCCCCTAGTTGTCCCTTAACTTGTCCCTTAGTACCAGGGGCGCAAGTATTGCGAACCATGCCACGATTACGAGCAGTTGCCCAAATTATTACTCACCAAAGCGAGTGGTGGAATGGCACAGGGGAACCAGCAGGTTTATCTGGAGATGAAATTCCCCTAGAGTCGAGGATTTTGGCATTATTGGCAGACTTTCAGTGGCGAGTCAATGAGCGAAAATCGTCAAATCAAAGCCGGGAACAGATATTTACTCAAGCTTTAGATGAGTGCAGACAGCAACAATCTACCCGCTTTGACCCTAAACTTGTAGATACCCTAACTTTATTGGTGATGGGTTTACAACAGGGACTCGACTTACCCATCATGACACCCAAAGTCAGCGCCGGCATTTGGATACTTGATTCTCAATGGGGACAGCCACAGCAAGATAAGTGAGCAGATTGGTAGTTACTTTACATGAACATTGAAGCCATTAAATTAGGAAAACTCAAACAACTTCCAGGCGCAAATTTAGAAGACGAGGAACTCTCTCGACTGGATTTAAGCCGGATTAATCTTGCTGGCGCTACCCTTGTCGGCACTAATTTCGCTGCTTCCAAACTCGAAGGTGGGCATTTGGAGGGAGCGAATTTAATGGGGGCGAACCTCCAACAAACTGACTTGCGGGCGAATTTAATGGGAGCGAACCTGATGCAAGCAGATTTAACAGGTGCTGACTTGCGGGGTAGCAATTTGCGTGGCGCTAACTTGATGGGAGCCAGACTTAGTGATGTGTCATTGGTGGGTGCTTTCTTGAGTGGTGCTAATTTGATGAATGTGAACTTGCAAGGCGTTGATTTGCGCGGTGCTGACTTGCGCGGTGCAAACCTGACAGCGGCAAATCTCAAAGGTGCAGATTTGAGTCGCGCCGATTTGCAAGGGACGTTGTTGAGTGAAGCAAACCTGGAAGAAGCCGACTTGCGGGGGGCGAATTTGGCAGGGGCGAATTTGACGGGAGCGAATTTACTCTGTGCAGAGTTAGAAGGTGCAAATTTGAGTGGTGTTAATTTGAATAAAGCGTGTGTGGTGGGGACTGTGGTTGAGGCACTTGCGTAAAGATTCTACCAAAAAGCCCAGTAACCTTGGCTATTGTTAAAATTTTTACAGATGAAGCAGGTGATAATTTGTAAGCCTAAAAGAAATTATCAGACTAGCAAAGCAGCTTTCAACTGTGGACAAAGTACGTTTGATCCAGCAAATTGCTCCTGATATAAAACGCGAGTTAACAGATAAACTCTCCACCTTTCCCCGCCAATCCTTGTGGGGACTATGTGCTGATTTAGCAAACGCACCTTCCACAGAGGAAATTGATATAGGCCTGAAGAATGGGCTAGCTTTCCACGGGAGGATATTTAATGCTCTGTGCTGTATTATCAATATATTCTTGTGGGAAAATTTGCCTTCCTAACAGCAACGCTTCTTGCCTTTCCTCATCTGTCATATAATCATCTCCCTTGAGTCCTCTTGGGGTACGTCGAGGATTTCCTCCTGCATCTAAATATCGCTGACGTGCGATCGCAAATAATTCTAATATTCTTTGCGCTTGCTGCTGTTTAATGGTGTTAGATTGCGTCATCGTTTTATTCCCATCCGAAGGTCACTACTTCGCCGTTTTGTAATATCGTTGCCAAGGGTAAAACAGTGCTAGGAGTTTGAATGTGCCAATACCCTGTGTCTTCATCATATAATCTCCAAACAAGTAAGTTTAGAGCTTCTAAGGCATTTATTACTAAGTATTGCTCTTCTGTGGGTTCCACAAATGGTAAGTGTTATGTAAGCCAGTGCTGATCTTATCAGAGAGGCGATCGCTCAGTCCTTCCTCGCGTTAATATACTTTCGTTGTCTTATTGGGGCATTTTACTATGCCGTTAATGTATTTTGGGCGAGAGGGTGGGGCAAAACTTTCAACGCTTTTACAAACAATACTTAGCGTTTTCAGTTGTTTATCTCCAGTAATGGGAACAGCAAAGACTGCTCCAACATACGACTTAAGCTCAAAGCCCCACTTTCCATTACAATAGTCTTGAACGGCATAGCTATAAACAGCATCAGTAGTTGTCTTAGAGATAACGTCAGCATTTATCTCAGTATAGTAACCATAACAAATTTCTCTTCCGAAAATTGGTGGAAAGTAACCATATTTAGTTCCTGGTTCATCAGGAGGTTTAAAAAAGGTTTTGTGTTTGGAGAAGTAACTCTGTTGCTCCTGAATCTTATATATAATATGCTTTTCTGTTTCTTTCTCAAGTTTTGATATCTTTTCATCCATTGCCTTATTTTCGTCTTTATTATTACACCCAGTAAAAAGGAAGCTTAGTGGAATAATTAGTACTAAAGCTGATACGATTAATATTTTTATTTTCATATATGACGCGATCGCTCAGTTCGCCCCCGTATCCACAAAGCTAGTACACTCATTAACAACACCCCCATCACTCCTTGCAGGGGATTATTATTCACACCAGTTACCCAATCAGGAACTTCACCAGAGTATTTCACTAATTTCCCCACATTAATAATGTAGTAACCCCAAACTAAACCACCATGTAAACCAATTGGTAAACCCAAGCGTCCCCTCCGCCAACGCTTTCCCCATACCTGCGTTAATCCCAGCAGTACTAAAGCTGGAAATTGCGGCAGTGTATGAATAATTGCTTCCAAAGGTTTAATAAAGTGCAATGTAGCAAAGGCAGTTGCATCTGTCCACAGTGCCACACGCAGACTGTAATCTCGTTGTAACTCATCTAGCAACCAGCCTCGGAATAACAATTCCTCAGCAAATCCAACACCTAAGCCAACAAGTAAACCCTCTAAAACAACTTTCAGCAAAAAAACTTTCGGTTGTTGCCACACCAACCAACCCAATAAACTTTCTACCCCAAAAAGTATCAAAATATTAATTATCCCCAGAGCCAAGCCACGCAGTAAATCCACACCGTTTTGCCGCGTGAATTCTAAGCCATAATGCCGCAGAATTTGGGGCTGCTGGTAAACATATTTACCCCATAGTTTCAGGAGGAGAATAAATATCGCATATAACAATACCAATGTCAATATACTTTCTAAGTTTGAATCATACACTAGTAAGTATATTGGTGTAGCCAATGGCAACCATAGCAACAATAAAGTCAAAATAAAAGCACCCAGCCTAATAGGGGCAGGGCGTTCAGCTAAACGGACAAGGTTTTTTTTCATACTAATATCAGTCACCAGCCAACACTCTATATTTTGACTAATGACCAATGACAAATGACAAATGACCAATGACTATTCATCAGGTTCAATCGTGCTACTTAAACCGTGACTTATCAATGTTTCGCAATAAAACTCAGCGTGTTCCAAGGCGCAAGTAATGACTAAAGCTAACCCGTTAGTATGGGCTTCCATCATGATGCTCACAGCTTGGGGTTGGGTAAGGCTTGGCACAGTGGCTATTAGTGACTGCACAACATGCTCCATCGAGTTGTAGTCGTCGTTATGGAGCAAAACGCGATACCGAGGCGCGAGCTTGCGGGTTGTGGAAGGCTTTTGAATAGTTTCAACTGACACGGCTCTTTGCTCTTTTCTCGTTAGTTCACTACAACAAAGTCTCTGTTTTGCGATCGCTCAACAGTTGTTTACCTATTCTATAGTATTTCTGCTCAGATACTATGCTAGGAAAACCCTTTGCTGGCAGGGATTGGTTGATTAATTTTGCGTAGCCACCTGATAAGGCACACGTCTAAGACATGGCTGCCGTAAGAGTGCTACCCTAATCTTACAGAAGCTTTTCTTAAACGTAGCGCATTTTCACTTTTAAAATTAAAGAAGTTGCAAGCAAAACAATCCTTGCCCCTGCCCAAGATGGACATGAGCCTAGATTTTCTTCAAACGGGACAAATTGTGTCTCTAGAGTATGGCGACAGGAACCTGTATGCAGAAGTCATTCAATTTGTAGTTTCCCGCCAGTTGTGCTGGGTGCGTCCTTTATTAATGGTTACTTTTATAGAAGAATCACCCCTAATTACCGATTTGCGAGACGCATCTGACTTACTTTGGCCTGCCAATTTATTTCGCCCAGCACTAGACACAGAAGTAATTACCTTCTTGAGCCAACTTTTAGCCAAAGAACCAAAAACTGAACCTGATTCAGCCGCAAAGCAGCAACTCAATCAGTTTATTCACCAACTTTGGCAAGCATATCAAGAGGGATTGGTGATTGGAGATTAGGATGGGGCATGGGGGAGGCAGTGCGGTCTTCTCCCTTGGCGCTAGCCTCTCACGAATGGGAGAAGGGGAGACGCTTTAGCGCATAGCGCCGGCGGCAAGCGAGGTACGAGCGTCTGGGGTTTGCCCAAGTGGAGCAACTGCCGTCATTGGGAATAGGCAACATAGAGACTTCTTGAATAATTCCCCCTTGTCTTCCCAGTCGCCAGTCCCTAATTCCCAGCATTTTTCATGTGTTGAAGACTATGAAATTCGATTGCTAAATTCTTCGCACCAGAAATTTTTTCGTCCCTTCGTAAGGTCGATAATTGTGGTTAGGAGCGTTGTCAATCGCTTCATGCATCACCTGAAGGATATGACTAGAAGTCAGTTTATCTGGCTCGCCAGTAGCCATATTGATGATATCAACTCCCTTAGCAACGAGTTCATTCCGCTTGTGGACAAATTCAGCAAACAGATTGGGAGGAATTTTTTTAAGCGTTTAGCGAACTGTATGGCGATTTTCGATAGAATGCACAATGTAGAGGTTTTTGAGTACAGCTGACGCCACCTTAACTATTTAAATAATCGACCTCATAGAAAAATACTAGCTAATCATACCGCCCTTTTATCCCCCTGCTAGATTTAATTACGAATTACGTTAGGGAGTCCTCGTATCCTTACAGAGAAGCAAGCTACACAGAACTTCTGTCTGCAACACGCTATTCGCGTTCTTAGAAAGCGTGATTATGAATTATTTTAAAATCCCAGGCTAGGAACCAACTGGATTCGTCCAGCATCCATCTCTGCCATTAATAATTCTAAGGCTTCGTAATCAACATCAGAAATGTACCCTAATTCCGTCAGTTCTGAGTTGATTTCATTCTCTATCTCAGGAGTTAGTTTTTTAATGTCAAGAGCTTTTTCTACCAATTTACGAATAGCGTACTGAGTTTTCATAAGTAATAACCCAACTGTAATATGACACTAATAATCCCAGATTGGCCTCAGTATAAAGAGCGATCCAAATACTAACTTAGTAGTGATATATATCACAATTTAATTAGTTAGAGAGATAATTCACTATGACTTTGCTGTATGCCATCAGCAACGCTAAAGTGTAAGATTTAACCTACTGTTAAGACTTGGCTAAATTAGCTTTAGTTATAGACTAAGCAAGCTTTCTCAGCATAGTTACTGATAAATTGTCTGCTTTATGGCCGTCTATAGTTGATTGTTTTTGAAGTGACATAAAAAAAAAGTATATATAAACACATTTTAACCTGGAATTATAACAATCTTTAAACAGACATCCTAAAGCAATAAAGATTCAGCAAAGAGAGCTAAGACGTATGGTCGATGCAACAAAATAGAGTTTATGTTCAAATAATCCTTAGCTTGACGCTTCAAAATTCTTAATAGGATGTAACTATGCAGGCAGTGCTTAACTATCCCAAGATTGCAGTTATTCGCCCCCAAGGGTGTTTAAATGCTGCAAACGCCTTGGAATTTGAACGAGATATGGCTACAGCGTTGGCGCAAAATGGTATTTCCACCTTGGTAGTAGACCTCGCAGCAGTAGAATCCTTAGACAGCGCGGGGTTGATGGCATTGTTATCTACACACAAGCTGGCTCTGACTTTAGGAAGAAGTTGCCAACTTAGCGCTGTTGCCCCACAAATTAGAATGATTTTTGAACTGACGCAACTCGATAGGGTATTTGAAATATTAGACGCTGAAGCCAAATTGGCCCAAATATAACTTTATGTAAAAGACAAAGGTTCGGGCAATAATTAAGTGGACTTTATGTAAAGGAGTTGTAAGTTGCAACGATAAAATCTGTTAGAAGACCTAATTCAATGCTAATGTTGGGTTTAGGTAGCTGTAATTAAGGTAGCTAGAAGATAGCACAGTGGTTGTTGCAGTTGAAAAATTAATAACGTCGGATATTTTAAAACCAGCACGTTACTTAGGTAACGAGCTGTTAGCGGTACACAAAGATTGGGGTACGACAGCAATACGTTGGGTTTTAACCTACCCAGAAGTATATGAAGTCGGTGCATCTAATTTAGGGCACATCATCCTTTATAACATCTTGAATGCCCAACCGCGTCAATTGTGCGATCGCGCCTACCTCCCAGGAAAAGACCCTGGCAGCCAAACTACGCGAAACTAATACGCCATTGTTTGCGGTAGAGTCAAAGCGATCGCTGACAGAATTCGACATTTTAGGCTTTAGCCTCAGTTACGAGCTGGGTGCAACTAATATCCTCGAAAT
The DNA here is from genome assembly GCF_053470305.1 of Nostoc sp. DSM 114160. Classification (NCBI taxonomy): domain Bacteria; kingdom Bacillati; phylum Cyanobacteriota; class Cyanophyceae; order Nostocales; family Nostocaceae; genus Nostoc; species Nostoc sp. DSM 114160. Next base: position 84,199 of record NZ_JBPFGO010000002.1, read on the forward strand.
GTTGGATTTGGCTGGAATTCCCTTGACATGGCAAGAAAGGCAGGGAAGCAGAGGAGCAGAGGGGCAGGGAGTCAGGGAATCTATCGATACCCAGTCATACTTTCCGTTGATTTTTGCTGGTGGGCAAACAGCGACATCAAATCCTGAGCCTTATGCTGACTTCTTCGACTTTATCGCCCTTGGAGATGGAGAAGAACTGCTGCCAGAAATTGGTTTGGTGTTAGAAGAAGGCAAACAAGCAGGATTAAGTCGGGAACAGCTGTTACTGGATTTGGCACAGATACCAGGTGTATATGTGCCTCAGTTTTACGATATGGCAGAGGATGGCTCAGTTCACCCTCTTCGTCCAGATGTGCCGAAGCGAATTCTGCGACGGGTTGCAACTCCCATACCAGCATATTCCATTGGGTTAGTTCCTTATGTAGAAACGGTGCATGACCGTTTGACCATTGAGATTCGGCGTGGTTGCACTCGTGGCTGTCGCTTCTGTCAACCAGGAATGCTGACTCGACCAGCACGGGATGTAGAACCCGATAAGGTTGTAGAAGCAATTGAACAGGGTATGCGGGCAACTGGTTACAATGAGTTTTCCCTCCTATCTTTGAGTTGTTCTGATTATTTGTCCCTACCAGCAGTGGGGATGGAAATCAAAAATCGCTTAAAAAATGAAAATATTTCTCTGACTCTACCAAGCCAACGGGTAGACAGATTTGATGAAAATATTGCCAATATCCTGGGAGGTACGCGCCAAGGTGGACTGACTTTTGCTCCAGAAGCTGGTACTCAGCGGATGCGAGACATTGTGAATAAGGGGTTGACGAATGAAGAATTGTTGCGGGGAGTAAAAACCGCTTGGGAGCAAGGCTGGGATAAAATCAAGTTGTATTTTATGATTGGCTTGCCAGGTGAAACCGATGCTGACGTTGTGGGCATTGCGGAAACGGTAAGCTGGCTACAGCGAGAATGTCGGGGTAAGGGCAGAAAACCCCTGAACTTTAACCTGACAATTTCTAACTTTACGCCCAAGCCCCATACACCATTCCAGTGGCACTCAGTTTCTACCGCTGAATTTAAGCGAAAACAAAACCTGTTGCGGCAAGAATTCCGCCGAATCAAGGCAGTGAAGGTAAATTTTACCGATGTCCGCATTTCGGCAATGGAAGATTTTGTGGGACGAGGCGATCGCAACTTGAGCAAAGTAGTCCGCCTGGCGTGGGAATTGGGTGCAGGTATGGATTCCTGGTATGAAAATTTAGATCGAGCTTTTAGCGCTTGGGGATCTGCGATCGCCCAAGCTGATTTAGATTGGAAATACCGCCAAGTAGAAAATGGCGAATGGAATTTGTTTCACGCAGAGGCGCCCAGGAGCACAGAAGATGAAGAAAATACCCAACTCCTAACTCCTAACTCCTCACTCTCTAGTACAGACGCCATTAATCGCGTCTCTTCCCACTCCCTCGATATTCCCCTACCTTGGGATCATATTGATACCGGGATTGACAAAAAGTGGCTCCAAGAAGACTTGCAACGCGCTCTAGAAGCTGCAATTGTACCAGACTGCTCTTTTGAAGGTTGTTCTCATTGTGGCGTCTGTGGCACTGATTTTGGGCACAACGTGGTGATTAAATCACCTGTTATCCCAAAATTTGCTGGCGAATTTGTCCCCAACACAACTAAGGCGCAAAGACTGCGAGTTTGGTTTGGGAAACAAGGTAATATGGCTTTAATAAGCCATCTTGATTTAATCCGTCTGTTTGACCGAATTGTGCGGCGATCCGGCTTACCAATTGCTTTTACTGGTGGGTTTCACCCAATGCCACGCATTTCTCTAGCAACTGCTTTGGCTCTAGGGGCTACTAGCAGCGGTGAAATTGCAGATTTTGAGTTAACTGTGCCAGTGGAAGTTGATACTTTCTTCAGAAAGTTGGCTCATGAAATGCCCACAGACATACCTATATATAATGTGGAGCAGATAGATTTAAAAGCTAGTGCCGCTACCCAACTGCTAGAGTCCGCAGAGTATTTAATTACTGTAACAGCACTAGCAGAAACAACACCCATACAATGGCAAACCTGGATTGATACAATCAAAGCAAAAGAGGAACTTTGGTACGAGCAAACAACTAAATCAGGCAAGAGCCAGTTAATAAATCTGCGCGATCGCTTATTTGAACTGGAATTAGTAGAAACCCACAATAGCATTGCAGAATCTATGTCATCTGTAATCCGTTATTTAGGTAGCTATCGCCAGGACGGTTTGCTGTTGCGTCCCGAACAAATCCTGTTTATGCTAGAGACAGTGGCTGGTGTAGAATTTCAACTCCTGCACATCCACCGCAATCGGCTAATTTTAGGGGTATAATCCCTGTAGGGCAACTTGCTAGTAGTTGTCCTAAAATGGCAGCTCACAGGAATTGATTTTTAGCAAGGTTGCGTTAGAATAGGGTGAAGAGAAATTTTCTGGCGCTGCATTGAATTAGCTGGTTCACTACCCTGGTATTCAGGGGGCGAAAGTAAAGATATTAGAGTGCAACTTCTAGGATTTTATCCTAGACAAACAAAAAGCAGATAAAAGAATGCACATCTATATAGCTACCTTGTGAATCAGTAACTAACAGCAGGCTCGGTTAGCTTCTCTAAATTCATGCTTTTTAAACAACTGCTGAATGTCTAATCCACGTAGTGCCCAAGAGCTAGTGCATTACTTTTTTAGAGTTAAAGCAACTGCTGTCGGTTCTGCTTACTTGTAGACGTTCGCGAGACGCGCAAAGCGGTGCTTGTCTTAGTTTAGAACGGCTCAAGGCAGGGTAGCAACTGTGGCTGCTGAGTATAACCCTAAGATAAATCCAGGGAATGGAAAATAGAAATAGTTTCTTTTTCTTAACGAATTCAATAGGTTACTCTCAAAGAAAACATCCTGAGTTACAATGCTCACTCAGGATTTAGAACTTCAACTCAGAACTCTCAAGATTTGAGAGTATTGCATCACAAATCAACCACGAACGGTTGATTTAATAGCTTAAACGATATGCAGCAGTTCTGGAATAATCAGCCGTAAAAACGCTCTTAAGAGCGCCAATAGCTATTTAACTTAGAAGCTCAGATTTGCGATTTTTATTATCAGTAGCGCCTTTTGAGGGTTGCGAGGACAGCGAAAGTATAATATCAAACCGAGAAAACACTGGGAATTCAAACTGATGCAAAGACGCAATTAGTTTTGAATTATTAAGTAATTAACCGGACTTGATACAACAAACCTCAAACCTATAAGTGCTGCCAATTTTTGAGGAAATTGAATGCCGAAACAAATTATCATCGCGGAGCAGCACCAAATTGCTGCGGTTTTTTCTGAAGATCAAATACAGGAACTCGTTGTTGCTACGGGTCATCATCAAATAGGTGATATCTACTTAGGAGTAGTAGAAAACGTATTACCTGGGATAGATGCGGCTTTTGTGAATATTGGCGACCCAGAGCGCAACGGTTTTATTCATGTTACCGACTTGGGACCATTGAAGCTCAAGCGTACCGCAGCGGCAATTACAGAACTACTTGCACCACAACAGAAAGTTTTGGTGCAAGTAATGAAAGAGCCAACAGGGACAAAAGGTCCCAGGCTCACGGGGAATATTACTTTACCCGGACGCTACGTAGTACTGATGCCATACGGCAGAGGCGTAAATTTATCCCGACGGATTAAAAGTGAAAGTGAGCGCAACCGCTTGCGAGCGCTGGCGATTTTGGTCAAGCCGGCGGGAATGGGTTTGCTTGTGCGTACAGAAGCAGAAGGTAAACCCGAAGAAGCGATTATGGAAGATTTGGAGTTGCTGCAAAAGCAATGGGAGGCTATCCAGCAAGAAGCCCATTCTACCCGTGCGCCAGCACTGCTCAACCGAGACGATGACTTTATCCAGCGCGTATTGCGGGATATGTACGGCGCGGATGTCAATCGGATTGTGGTAGATTCCAGTACTGGTTTGAAGCGCGTCAAACAGTACTTGCAGAATTGGAGTGGCGGTCAAACACCGCAGGGATTGTTGATTGACCATCATCGCGATCGCTCCCCAATTTTAGAGTACTTCCGCATCACTGCTGCGATTAGAGAAGCCCTGAAACCAAGGGTAGACCTACCTTCTGGCGGTTACATTATCATCGAGCCGACGGAGGCATTAACCGTAATCGATGTTAACTCAGGTTCGTTTACGCGATCGGCAACAGCTAGAGAAACAGTTTTGTGGACAAACTGCGAAGCAGCAACAGAAATTGCTCGCCAGTTGCGTCTGCGAAATATCGCTGGGGTGATCGTCGTTGATTTTATCGATATGGAATCGCGACGCGACCAACTACAAGTTCTCGAACACTTTAATAAAGCACTCAAAGCAGACAAAGCTCGTCCCCAGATTGCCCAACTTACTGAACTGGGTTTAGTAGAACTGACCCGCAAACGTCAGGGCCAAAATATTTATGAATTGTTTGGTGAAACTTGCCCCACCTGTGGCGGTTTAGGACATACCGTGCGTCTGCCTGGAGAACTCGAAAACCGATTACCGATACCTACAGAGACACCAGAGCGCGAGCGTTTTGTATCCTTGCCTCACCGAGAACCACGTCAGCCATCTGCGCGTATCCCGGAACCACGAGAAACCTATGATGGATTTGGGGAAGGATTTGACGGCGACTCGGAATTGAGCAACCTAAATCTGATCAATCATCCTAGTTATCAAGAACTTAATGATAAGCGCCGTACCCGAACTCGCCGCAGTCGAATTGGTGTCAATGGGTTAAACGGGAAAGATGAAGCTCGGATTGTTCCCAATCCCCTGGCTTTTGTTAACGAGCCAGATTTAGACCTGGATGTAGAAACAGAACTAGGAGTTGCACCAGAAATTCCCTCGCCCACCCTTGGTAAACCAGGCTGGAGTGAAAGAGTAGAGCGCACTAAAATTATCAAGGCAGAACCAGTTAAGCCAGTGGTAGAACTACCGGAGATTAGAACTGTAGAAATGAGCCTCCAAGAACAGGATATATTTGCCTTGATGGGAATATCTCCCTTAGTGAAGTTAGAGCAAGAGGTTAAAAATACCAAGTCTGTGATTATTAATGTGATTCAGCCCGGTCAAAAACCAACGACCCCAATTGAATCAACCTCAGAATCAACTATTGTCCAAAAAGCAACACCTGAAATAATCACTATTGCCCAAAAGGCAACACCTGAAATAACTGCAAGCAAAATACCGACACCAAAAGTTATTGAGCCAGAACAAAAATCTTTGCTCGAAGAGACAACTGAACCACCATCGGAGTTAACTGTGAATCCTTCGGGACGCTTGTCTGCAAAAGCTGCTGCGGCCAAAGAAATCGCAGATGAAAGTGAAGCTAATAGTAGCGCCACAGCCAGCCGTCGCCGCCGCCGTCGTTCTTCAGCGATCGAGGATAATTAATTTGCTTTATGGTAGAAACATCGCCAACGCCTTTGGAACAATCCACTTGGCTAGAATTTTCTACCTTGTCAGATATTCCAGGGTTGGTTGCAGGTGTGGATGAAGTAGGGCGAGGCGCTCTGTTTGGGCCTGTGGTGGCGGCAGCAGTAATCCTACCAGATCGCGCTTTGCCAATACTGATGGCAGCTAAAATTAAAGACAGTAAAAAGTTGTCTAGTTCTCGGAGAACTCAGCTAGCGCAGCAAATTTGTGCGCTGGCTATAGATTGGAAAATTGGGTTTGCTTCTACTGCCGAAATTGACAAGATAAATATTTTGCAAGCGACGTTGTTAGCAATGAAGCGGGCTGTGCTGAAGTTAAAGGTACAGCCTGCACTCTGCTTAATTGACGGCAATCAGTCAATCAAAGATTTGCTATTGCCGCAACAAACAATAGTTAAAGGGGACGAGCGATCGCTCGCTATTGCCTCTGCTAGTATTGTTGCTAAAATTTGGCGTGACGAATTAATAATGCGTCTAGCATTAAAATACCCTATGTACAACCTGGAGTGTAACAAGGGTTATGGTAGCCAGCGGCATTTGCTGGCTTTGCAACAATACGGGTCCTCACCCCTACATCGTCAGTCTTTTCGTCCTTGCCAAATCAAAAATCTGAGTGTTGAGTGATTGAAGAAGAATACAGAATACAGAATACAGAATAAATTAGTTTAGTAGGGGATAAGCTGTGGGAAGCAAGCTACAGACTTTCTACTAATTACAGAGTTCAATTCTGTAGCTTGCTACCCTGAAAGGGTATTCTGGCTCGTGACTCCTAAATTCTGTTTGTTAACAAATTACTCAGCATTCAGGATTGGTAATTCAGTACTATCACTGTCAAGTCCTCTATCTTTGGTTTGTGATATCACCCAGTAGCGATAATCCGTCAAAAGTTGATTCAATAACCTTTGCTTGACCGACAACAGCACGCTTTTGAGCAAACCATTACCAGTCGTTTCTAAAATCGGCTTAGGAGTAAAGGAAAATGGCGGTGGAAAATCCACCACTACTTCTAAATCAGCTTTTCCTTGCAGGCGTGTGCCAGTGCTAAACTCTTTGGGAGACAAATAGCCTTTTAAATTGAGAGCAAAGCGCTGGTTAATATACTCGAAACCTAAAATTTCACAGTTTAGCGATCGCAAATAAATTATTCCATTTGATTCTGCCCAGACTCTCATGTCTACAGTAGGTTGAATACTCAATGACATAAAAGTCAGCGGACGCATTTTCAAGCGAAATACTTCCTCAGAAAGCTGCTGAATCCGGCTATTGTCAACCAAAGCCTTAACCAGACGTTGAGGCTGACGCAAGTAGTGCTGAATGGGAATAGGCTGCTCTGGAACAGCGATTTCAACCGATTGGGAGGCAGTAAACCGGGTAGCCATGAGCTAATAAAAATATCTGTTTCTTAATTTTAATATTTTTTAACAACTTAGTTTTGATTATTAGAAAATTACAAAATTTATTGACTGTAAAAACGACTGTTGCTTATCAGCTATACTCATTAGCACAAAGTTGTTACGCTCATTCTATCTTGGTTCAAGAAATATAGATTATGATTTAAATATTGACACAAAAACAATAATGTGCTCTTTATTTTGGGTAGAAACCAATATCATTGCTTTTAAATCTTTAGAGGGATTTAGTAAAAAACTACTAGGAAATCTATCTGCCAGAAGACTGATTTTCATAACTTGTTTTCTTGGATACATATTTCCTTCTATCCCTTTAGTGCGTAAATTTTAGAGATAACAGTGTTTAGTAAGAATAAATGTTGGATATATTTGCCAAACCAAAATATCATAATCTTTGTTTAGGCATTAGACTCGCAACTCAAGGCTAAAAGTATGACTTTATCGATCGCACATTTAGGGCCTCCCGGCACTTACACAGAACAAGCAGCTGTTTTTTATGTCAACTGGCTAACTAAAAGTACGGGAGTTGAAGCTAGGTTATGTCCCTATCCCACCATTTCCCAATCACTGCACGCCGTTGCTGATGGTCAAACCCACCTGGCTGTTGTGCCAGCAGAAAATTCTATTGAAGGGAGTGTTACAACAACACTGGATACACTTTGGCAGTTAGACAGTTTGCGAATTCAGTTGGCTTTGATATTACCCATTGTCCATACGTTAATTTCTTGCGCGTCTAGCTTAGATATAATTAAAACTGTTTACTCTCACCCGCAAGCTTTGGCACAATGTCAGGGATGGTTAGAGCGGTTTCTCCCGACTGTACAGATTATTCCCAGCAATTCTACAACCGAAGCACTACAGCGATTGGAGCAAGAGACAACAACAGCAGCGATCGCTTCTAGTAGAGCAGCTCAACTCTACAACCTGCCGATACTTGCTAGTGGTATCAACGACAATCCAGAAAACTTTACTCGTTTTTGGGTAGTAAGTCACGGTGAAGTGGAGGCTGGATATCAGGTAAGAAAAGCGCCTGCTAGTCACACATCACTGGCTTTTAGTATGCCTGCTAACACACCCGGAGCATTGGTCAAACCTTTGCAAATATTTGCTCAACTAGGGATTAACCTCAGCCGAATTGAATCTCGTCCGACGAAGCGATCGCTAGGCGAATACTTGTTTTTCATAGATTTAGAAGCAGATGCCAAAGAAGCACAAATGCAATCTGCTTTAGCAGAATTAACTACCCACACAGAGATTTTAAAAATTCTTGGCGCTTACAATGTTTTACCGATCGCCGCCATTACTTAAAAAGTTAGAAGTTCTTTTTTAAGAGTTATTATTTAGGATTTACCAGTTATCAGCTAGTAAATATAAATTATAAGTAGTCGAGCTTTTATTTTTGTTTTTCTTCCTAACTCCTCACTGTACAGACGCGATTAATCGCGTCTCTACTCCTCACTTTTAACTAAATGTATCTTTGAGAACAGCGCGAGCTGCCAAGTGATTCCGAGTAGAAGTTAAAATTTCTGCTTCCCGCTCTAGACGAGTTACAGTATCTTGCATTTCTAACAATAATTGCTGCTCTGCGGCGACACCATAAAGATTACTGGCTACCCAATAAGATAACTCTGTTGGTAGATCGGGCAAATCTTCCGGCAATTCAATATTTTGTTCGGTTAATTTGGCTGACAGACGCACCACATCTCGCAGTAGTTGTTCTACTTCAGTTGATAAAGGCCGCAAATCTTTAGTCGGTGGTTGGTCTTCAATCCATTCAACTAAGCCAACGCGATATGGCTTTTCACGAACATACTCTAAGACACGAAATCTTTGCTGCCCTAAAGTCATCATCTTGATCCGATCGTCTGGCAGCCTTTGGTGATGAATGATTTCGGCACAGCAGCCAGTGTTTGCAATTGTACCTTTGACTGGATCGAACATCAAAACACCGAACCTGCGATCGCTCTCCAAAATCGTGTTCATCATGATTCGGTAGCGAAATTCAAAGATGTGCAGGGGTAATGGTCTGGTAGGAAACAGAACTACTTCGGGTAACGGGAACAGAGGTAGTTCGCGAACTGCAATTTTAGAAGATGATGTCATTGTTACTTTGGTATAAACTTAATCTTTAAAATTTCTTTTTCTCTGCTTTTCCCGTACTTTATCTACATTCTATCATTTGTTTCCTAGCTAAATAAAAGCCCTGAGATATATTTCTTCAGGGCTGTGTAAATATTCATACTAATGTAATTTGTCTTTTGTCCTTTGTCCTTTGTCATTAGTAAAGGACAAATGACCAATGACTAATGACTAAATTAAAGTTTGACTTCAATATCTACACCCGATGGTAGATCCAATTTCATCAGGGCATCAATAGTCTTAGAAGAAGGCTGGTAAATGTCTATAATCCGGCGATGAGTACGGGTTTCAAAGTGCTCTCGTGAATCTTTATCTACGTGAGGCGATCGCAGCACACAATAGATCCGGCGTTTTGTTGGTAAAGGAATTGGGCCTATGGCTGTAGCGTTGGTGCGGTTAGCGGTGTCTACAATCTTCTCGCAAGATGTATCTAATAAGCCCCTGTCAAAGGCTTGTAAGCGAATTCTAATCTTCTGCTGCTGTAGAGTTGCCATCTTTAATTTTCCAGGTTCTGCGTAATTAGGGGAGTATTTACAGGTTAAAGGTTACAGGGTAAAGGTTACAGAAAACTATTACCTGTCCCCTGTAACCTATTACCTTATTTATAGAGGGAAGAGAAAGGAGCAGAGAGGCAAAATATATACCATCTCTGCTCCTTTGTTATGAGCAAAAAGGTGCTACTTGATAATTTTGGAGACGACACCTGCACCGATGGTGCGACCACCTTCGCGGATAGCGAAGCGCATTCCTTGTTCAATCGCGATCGCGTTGATCAATTCTACTGTCATTTTGATGCGATCGCCTGGCATCACCATTTCTACTTCTTTGCCTTCATCGGAGGTATAGGCTTTGATAGTACCAGTTACATCGGTTGTCCGCACGTAGAACTGGGGACGGTAGCCAGCGAAAAATGGAGTCTTACGACCACCTTCTTTTTCTGTAAGGACGTACACTTCACCTTCAAATTCATTATGAGGTTTAATTGAACCTGGTTTGGCAATTACCATACCCCGTTCAATATCAGTCTTCTGAATACCCCGGAGTAGTACGCCAGCGTTATCTCCAGCCATACCTTGCTCAAGACTCTTCTTGAACATTTCAATCCCAGTTACGGTAGTAGCGCGAGTATCTCTGATACCTACTAGTTCAACGTTATCGCCTACTTTGACTACACCGCGTTCAATCCGACCAGTGGCTACAGTACCACGACCTGTGATTGAGAACACGTCTTCTACAGCCATCAGGAAGGGTTTATCAACATCCCGCTCTGGTGTGGGGATGTAAGAATCTACAGCATCCATCAGTTCATAGATTTTGTCTACCCAAGGATTTTCACCGCGTTGGGGTCTTGGGATTCTTGGTCATTGCTTCTAGAGCTTGCAGACCAGAGCCTTTGATAATAGGGATATCATCGCCAGGGAAATCATAGCTGCTTAACAGTTCTCTCAGTTCTAATTCCACTAGTTCCAAGAGTTCTGGATCGTCCATCAAGTCTTCTTTGTTCAAGAAGACTACCAGACTGGGAACGCCAACCTGTTTTGCCAACAGAATGTGTTCGCGGGTTTGAGGCATAGGACCATCGGTAGCAGCAACTACAAGGATACCTCCGTCCATCTGTGCAGCACCAGTGATCATGTTCTTCACATAGTCAGCGTGTCCTGGACAGTCTACGTGAGCATAGTGTCGATTTGCAGTTTCATACTCTACGTGAGCGGTATTGATGGTAATACCCCGTGCCTTTTCTTCTGGGGCATTATCAATTTGGTCGTAGCCTTTAGCTACAGCCTGACCCATAGCTGCTAAGGTCATGGTGATGGCTGCTGTCAAGGTAGTTTTACCGTGGTCAACGTGGCCAACTGTACCGATATTGATGTGGGGTTTATTCCTTTCAAACTTTGCGCGTGCCATGAATACTCATTTCCTTATTTTAACTAAGCGTTCCCTTTGCTTTTTGCAATGATAGTTTCAGCTACGCTGCGAGGCACTTCTTCGTAGTGGCTGAACTCCATCGTGAAGATACCCCGACCTTGCGTTTTTGACCGGATATCAGTGGCGTAGCCAAACATGGTCGCCAGCGGAACTTTGGATGCGACCTTAGCAAGTCCCTGTTCGGTGCTTTGGCTTTCAATCTGCCCTCGGCGAGCAATGAGGTCGCCAATGACGTTCCCGATATAGTCTTCAGGAACTTCAACCTCAACTTTCATCATAGGCTCTAAGAGGACGGGTGAAGCTTTCAGCACAGCTTCTTTCATCGCCATTGAACCAGCGATTTTAAAAGCCATTTCCGAAGAGTCTACATCGTGGTATGACCCATCAATTAGCGTTGCTTTAACGTCAATCAATGGATATCCAGCTAGAACACCTGATTCACAGCTTTCTTTCATTCCTTGTTCTGCGGGGCCAACGTACTCTTTCGGTACTGAACCGCCGACAATTTTGGAGACGAATTCAAAGCCAGTACCAGGGTCTCCAGGCTCCAAATTGATCACAACGTGACCGTATTGACCTTTACCACCACTTTGGCGGATAAATTTACCTTCAATTCTGCTCACAGCTTTCCGAATTGTTTCTCGGTAAGCTACTTGCGGTGCACCTACATTCGCTTCCACCTTGAATTCTCGTAACATCCGGTCTACTAGAATTTCTAGGTGTAGCTCTCCCATCCCCGCGATTACGGTTTGGTTTGTTTCCGGATCGACACGGACACGGAAGGTGGGGTCTTCTTCTGAGAGAGATTGCAGAGCCTTGGACAGCTTGTCCATGTCGTTTTTGGTTTTGGGTTCAACCGCTACCGAGATTACAGGCTCAGGAATGAATAGGGATTCCAGAATTACCGGCGCTCCCTCATCACAGAGCGTGTCACCTGTCAAGGTGTCTTTCAATCCCAAAGCTGCTCCCAAATCACCCGCTCGCAGTTCATCGACATCTTGCCGTTCATCTGCCTTCATTAGAACTAAGCGGGAAATCCGTTCTTTTTTATTCTTACTAGCGTTGAGAACGTAGCTGCCCTTTTTCAGGACACCAGAATAAACACGAACAAATGTCAGGCGACCATAAGGGTCAGCCATAATCTTGAATGCCAGAGCGGCTAGGGGTTCGTTGTCATCAGCCCGCCGCTCAACAGTATCGCCATTCGGCAGTAAGCCTTGAATTGGTGGTACTTCACTTGGTGCTGGCAGGTAATCGACAACGGCATCCAGCATCAACTGTACGCCTTTATTTTTGAATGCCGAGCCGCATAGTACTGGTACAATTGTCCCGGCGATTGTGCCTGTACGCAGAGCAGTCCGAAGTTCCTGTTCTGTAAGTTCTTCGCCCTCGAAGTACTTAGTCATCAGAGCATCATCAGTTTCTGCCGCAGCTTCTATTAGCTTGGTGCGATATTCGTCTACCTGCGCTTGCAACGCTTCCGGGATATCAGTTTCCTGGATATCAGTTCCTTGATCGTTTGCGTAAATATACGCACGCATCCGGACAAGGTCAACGATACCTTGGAAGTCATTTTCACTACCGATTGGTAGTTGAATGGCGATCGCATTTGCCCGCAGGCGATCGCGGATTTGGTCGTGAACTTTATAAAAGTTCGCTCCCGTGCGATCCATCTTGTTGATAAAGACTATCCGAGGAACTTTGTAGCGTTCTGCTTGCCGCCACACTGTCTCAGACTGCGGTTGCACGCCACCCACAGAACAAAATACTGCGATCACACCATCCAACACGCGCATGGAACGCTCAACTTCAATTGTGAAGTCTACGTGACCCGGAGTATCGATAATGTTAATTTGATGATCTTTCCAACTGGTACTGATCGCAGCGGCAGTAATGGTGATTCCCCGTTCCCGCTCCTGCTCCATCCAGTCTGTGACGGCAGTTCCTTCATGAACTTCGCCAATTTTATGAATTATCCCAGAGTAAAATAATATTCTCTCTGTTGTTGTTGTTTTGCCCGCATCTATATGCGCCGCAATACCAATGTTGCGTACTTTCTCTAGCGGGATCGTGCGTGCCACAGCTACCTCCTATAGTTTTTGCCTCATGATATCTTGTATATTACTCTTTGTTAAGATTCTATACTTTTACGGAAAACCGTCTTTTTGTGTAAATCTACGATATACCGCTTCGGCAAAGCGATATATCGCTTTTTTACTTAATAACGATAGTGTGCGAATGCTTTGTTAGCTTCCGCCATCCGGTGCGTTTCTTCGCGTTTGCGAATGGCATTGCCAGTTTCGTTGGCAGCATCCATTAACTCATTTGCCAATTTGCTGGCCATTGTCCGGCCTGGCCTGGAGCGAGAATATTGCACTAACCAACGCAGTGCTAAAGTAGTGCCCCGTTCTGTACGCACTTCCATTGGTACTTGGTAGGTTGCTCCACCAACTCGCCGAGCCTTTACTTCTACTAAAGGCGTGGCATTTCGCACTGCTCTTTCAAAGGTTTCTAAGGCACCAGCACCAGTGCGTTCTTCAATAGTTTTTAATGCATCATAAACAATGCGTGCGGCAAGTGATTTTTTGCCATGACGCATGATCCGTCTGATAATCATGCTCACAAGGCGACTGTTATATACGGAGTCAGACGGAACTGGGCGCCTTTGAATAACACCACGACGAGACATACTTCACCTTTAATTCGGAATTGGCAACGAAATTATATGCTATCAGACACCGGAAACTAAAAGCGGTACAACCCAACCCTCAGACTTCCTCAGTTTTTTCGACCGTTACAGCAAGTCTGACTTATTTACTGCCAATTTTGGATTTTGGATTTTGGATTTTGGATTAAAAGTTTTTGGTATCTATTCCGATCCCAAGGATCTGAAAAAATCAAAAGTCTGTAAGCCTAATTCCCTGCTGGGTTCGACCAATCCAAAAGACGCTCGATAACTCACTAATGCTACGCTATCGCAAATCTAAAATCAAAAATTGTTTGACTTACTATCTGCAACGAAATACTCAAGGCGACAAGATTATAAACTTTAATGTTCAGATGAGAAATTCGCTGTGGGTTACAGCATTTTCTTCCTCAGAACTTCTACACTTGCTCGCTTAGTGTAGATGTAGTTTGCTTGATTTTTGGAAACAGACTTTAGTAGCCTTGATCGCAACTCCTAGAACAAAGACGGCGCTCCTTCTTTTGCCCTTGGGCGCTTTTAAGATAGACGATTAATCGTCTTGGATGCGATTAATCGCCTAATCCTATTTTTTCGCTTCTTTAGGACGCTTGGTTCCATACTTGGAACGGCCTTGCTTGCGGTCTTTGACTCCGGCTGTATCTAGGGTGCCACGGATAATGTGGTATCTCACGCCTGGTAGATCCTTAACCCGACCGCCACGAATCATCACAACTGAGTGCTCTTGTAAGTTGTGACCAATGCCTGGAATGTAAGCTGTGACTTCAAATCCAGAGGTAAGTCTGACTCTTGCTACTTTGCGTAGGGCTGAGTTAGGCTTTTTTGGTGTGGTCGTGTATACTCTGGTACAAACTCCCCGACGTTGGGGACATTGTTTCAGAGCCGGGGACTTGGTTTTCTGACGCGCTTGTTCGCGCTCATTTCGTATTAGCTGCTGTATTGTTGGCATGAGTTACAGCGCGTAAAGCTGCTTATGGTCTAAGTTTTAACAAATCCTGATTATATCTTTTTTTACGGCTTTATGTCAATTGTTATTTGTCTTTTGTCATTTGTCCTTTGTGAGAACCAATGACTAATGACTAAAGGAGAAGGAATTGCCACAGCCACAGGTAGCGATCGCCTGGGGATTGTGGAAGCGAAAACCACCACCCATTAAGTCTTCTGAATAATCAACTCTCAAACCGTTGAGGTAATTTAAGCTTGTGGCATCGATGACGACTTGAATCTCATCCAAGTTGAAAACCCGATCGCCAACTTTTATTGTTTCATCGAAGGACATATCATAAAAGAATCCAGAACAACCACCTGGTTTTACTGCCAATCGAAACAAGACATTTGGCTGCTTGGACTTTATTCGCCCAATCTCACTTACGGCTGCTTGACTCAGATGAATCATGGAACTCGTTTTTTGCAGTTGAATACCCCATCTTCCATTTTACAGATAGGTTGACCCTTGCTTGTGCAAAAAAATTCCAAATCACCAAAGGCATGAGCGCGATCGCTATTACTACATTTATAACACTAACATGCTTCAGTCCCCACCTAGTCAAGGTAGGGACTTCTGGGGTGTAGTAGTTCGTTCACAAAGACGGTTTACACAAACAAAAATGTATTCAGCTTTGGGATTAGAGCATTAATAGCGTTCTTTTGGTTTTAATCTTTGGTACGGGCATAGTCATCTTGGTAGCGAATAATATCATCTTCTCCCAAGTATTCGCCATTTTGGACTTCAATCAATACCAACGGAATCACGCCAGGATTCTCTAAACGATGAGATGTACATTGGGGTACATATGTTGACTCATTATTGCTCAGTAGTACTTCTTTCTCACCACAAACTACTCTAGCTGTACCAGAGACGACAATCCAATGTTCGCTGCGGTGATGGTGCATTTGTAGACTGAGGCGGTGTCCAGGCTTAACTTCGATGCGCTTAATTTTGTATCCGCGCCCTTCTTCTAAAACTGTAAAAGCACCCCAAGGACGTAATTCTGTTGCAGCAACGCCCCTGGAAGTTATGTTTGGAGGGAGGTGTAGAGTTTCAGTCTGTGTAGTTTCTTGATATCGAGCCATAGTTACCTCATTTGAAGACATAACAAACCGTTGGTACTCTTAATTATTGATAAAAAAATTTGGCGCTATCTTGCAACCTTGGAAATCAGCAATTTTGTCGCACTTTGATAAACATAGCAAAATCAAACCTGATGGTGTAAACCATTACTACTAAAATTCTGATGTCTACACCAAGTCTTCATCAAGCAAAATGATAGGTTGTTCTAAACTTTAAAAAGTGACTGGGATTGAGGATTAAGTTTTTCCCTATTACCTCATTTTCGTGGTTGCAGGAAAATACCAATTCCGTTGTGAACACGAGCAGCGGTACTGGGCGATCGATCGAGTAGTTGCCCTCCTAAATAAAGGCTGGTAGAGCTACCGCCATCTAAATTTAAAGCATCTACACAGCCCATCTGTTGCATCAATTGAGCATGTTCTGCCAAATTAGGCCCATAACCGCCGACACGATTATGTGTGGCAGTAATCATTAATGTCCCTGTTGCCGTTGTGCAAATACCGCTGCGAATAGCCTTTTCGGCAATAAAGGCGTTGCTGAATTTTTCACCTTTGGCATCAAGGACAATTTGACGATTTTGGACTAATAGCGGTCCCGCTCCGATAATGTGGGGATAACGACTAAAATCAACTGGAGTAGTGGCGCTGGAAATACTTACTGCGCTTCCAATAGGTAGCCCAGAGGCAGCGCTAGCAGCGTTAGCGCGTAAAGTTAGTAGGTAGCCATCCTGGGGAATGGGAATCGGCGTCTCACCAACTTTGCCGCCTGGTAACTGATTAGTAATTTGGTTTTTTTGTACCACTAAGATAATTTCGTTATCCGTCAACGGCGTGTAAGTCGATCCCCAAGCTGGGGTGTAACGAGCAATGCCACTTTGAATGTAACCACTATTGAGAAACAGAATTGGTAGGCGCTGGTCATTTGCCGTAATTAAAGTTTCTTCCAAGGTGAGACGACCGAAGTAAAATTGACCTGAATCATTCCAAGCGATCGCACCTCGGTTAAGAATCGGGCCTGATAACCACTGATTATCCCGACGAATCGCACCCAATGGCAATCTGTTATTACGGTTAAAATAACCACCGTTAATTCCAGCCACTGCTAAGTAACGTTGTGCTGTTTGAATTAAGGGAGCAGTACCCGCAAGTCCATCAGGACTAGCCCACATCGGTTTCAATGTTAGCCCAAATTTGCGGGGATTAACTTCTAGCCAGACCACCGGAAAGCGTTCTGTGCCTAAGTTGACATAATGCTGTCGCCAGCGCAATCCTGGGGCCCAAGTAATATCTCGTTCTTCTAAAGGATCGGGTCGAATATCGATAATCAGGCGATTGGGGTTAGCAACAGTACTAACTTGAGGTGATAAACCAAAGGGAACGCTCAGACTAATAATGGTTTGGTTTTTCACCACCTCCACTTTTTGAATCAGTGGTTCAGGGGTTGGGGCTGGTGCTGCTGGTATTGGTTGTGTTGGTGTAACTGGTAATAATTGTTTGAGCAAGTTTGGCAACAATGGTGGTGCTATTGGTGCTACTGGTGGCTGGGGAGTATAGCGTTCTATCAAAATGGGATCGGCGATTCCATCAAGAGTAATTGTCCACTTCCGATTTGGCGGTACAGTGGATTTTGGGGTTGGCGTATCTGGATCGAAAGATGGTGTTTGCGGTTTGGCGATCGCCGATCCTTGTGCAAGTTGCCAGGGAGTGGGACGATCTAAATCGACACGAATCCGAGTCTGTTGCAAAGGGGCACTCGCTTCTAGAGGTTCCTGGCTCTGAACAATATTTGTGATTTGTGTTTTTGGGGTAGCAATCACCAAAATGTTGCCATTGGTTCGGATTTCCCATCCAGATGTTTGAGCAAAATTGCTAATATCCAGATAGCGATATGCTCCTATTAGTCTGGTGGATAAAACTAGTGGCGTTGTCACGGACGAAAACCACTGTATTGGTTGCTTCGCTGAATTACTACTGCTTAAGAAATTTACTCCAATTAATTGCCTGAATGCCCCATCACTGATATTGGTTGTCACCTGGCCAGATTTTCCAGACCGTTGTAACCAAGTTCCAGGTAAAGTACGCCCATTGAGGGAAATTTGATTTCCAGAGGATGCTACACCTGTTAAAGGAGGTGCAGGTGATTGTGAGATTAACCTGGGTATAAATTTGGTAGTTTTCGGAGACTCTTGGGCGCTGGTAGCACAAGTAGTCGTTAAGCACAGTACTGTTAAAAGTATTGGTGACACTGTAGCCCAAAAAAATCTGCGATCGCCCTTGGCATTTGTAAAGCCGTCGCTAATCTCTGATTGGCAACAATTCAGCATTTTTACCATAATTTACTAGATATTTTTGAAAACTATCACCAAGGTTTAAACTAACCAATTATTTGGAAATATAAAGGAAACATGACTTTTTTTTGGAATAAATATGATAATCTATATATTGGCTAGTTATCTCTTGTAGATACACATTAATTTATTTAGACGCTAAAGCCACTGCAATCAAGTTTTTTAACTCCCACTAATTCTAACCACACTACATACGGTAGTTTTGGTTATCCAAATTGGATTAAGATATTTAATCCAAGATGAACGTTGCTACTGTTATTACTTCAGTAATGTCTAGTTAATAGTAATACATACAGCAACTGGTAAGCGGCAAAATTCTAGACAACAAAAATATTTGGGAATTGTCAAATGGGTATATATTGTAATACGCTGATTTTATTGCTGGATCGGGATAACCAAATAATTACTAATTCGTAATTAAAAGGGTACACCAGCTCAGACTCAATTTTTAATTCAATGGTTAACAAGACAATGGAGGGTAGAACCCCTCACTGATTGCAACCACGAATTAAGGTAGCGTAGCGTAAAGCCTTTAGCATAGCTTCTTTAATAAACGCAACGCGACTGCTTAGAGTGAGTTCTTGATTGTCGCGATCGATTACAAATTATCTGGGCTTTGGCTTGAAAAAATAGTGCAGCGTTCAGTTTTAGTTTTGTTTCAGGTGAGCCGAAATAGGCTCCATGAGTAGCTAGTGTGCATCTGGAAAAAAGAGATTGAAAAAATACTTAACTTCAAAATATAAAAAAGAAACTGTCAGGGCAAAAATAATGTCTTGGCGGAGGTAAATTGTCTAACACCGCATAAACACATAAAAAACACGCAATTATTTTAACACGGGAAAACTGAGAAAGTAAAACCGAAGTTAAAATTTTTTTTCCCTAAATTTCGGTGCTTATATATTTTCCATCGCTGAATTTAGAAATTTTTTCCCACAATGTAGTGGCAAAATTGGTAACTCAATACTTCAGGAACAGGGTATGAATAATAAACCGATGAATCAAGGACAGAAAATCACAGCGGATATCAACTCAAGAGATACCTATCAGGGGCAAAAGTGGTTAGTAGAGGAACGAGATGCCTGTGGTGTCGGTTTTATTGCTCATCGCCAAAATCATACCAGCCACGAAATTGTCGAAAAAGCCTTAGCTGCTTTAACCTGCTTAGAACATCGGGGAGGTTGTAGCGCCGATCGCGACTCTGGTGATGGTGCTGGAGTATTGACAGCTATCCCTTGGGAGTTGTTCCAACAAGACTTTGCCCAAAGGGGGAAGGAATTTCCATCTAGCGATCGCATAGCTGTGGGGATGATATTTCTACCACAAGACCAGCAAGTTGCACAAAAAGCTAGGGCGACTGTTGAGCAAGTAGCTGCTGAAGAGAAATTAATTGTATTGGGTTGGCGAGTAGTACCAGTGCAATCTGATTTGCTGGGGGTACAAGCAAGAGAAAATCAGCCCCAGATTGAACAAGTTTTTTTAGCTTCCGTTGATAAAAGCGGTGATGAATTAGAACGGCAGTTGTACATTACCCGCCGCCGAATTAGTAAAGCTGCAACTAACATCTCAGAAGAATTTTATATTTGTTCGTTGTCAAGTCGCACAATTGTCTATAAAGGCATGGTGCGTTCCGCTGTCTTGGGCAGTTTTTATGACGATTTAAAAAATCCAGCTTATAAAAGCGCCTTTGCTGTTTATCACCGCCGCTTTAGTACCAATACCATGCCCAAGTGGCCCCTAGCCCAACCGATGCGGCTTTTGGGTCATAACGGCGAAATCAATACCTTATTGGGTAACATCAACTGGATGATGGCACGAGAGGCTAGCCTGAATCATCCTGTATGGGGCGATCGCATCGAGGAACTCAAGCCATTAGTTCACATTGATAATAGCGACTCAGCTACCCTAGACAACGTAGTGGAATTGCTGGTTTGCTCTGGACGCAGCCCCTTGGAAGCTTTAATGATTATGGTTCCAGAAGCTTACCAAAATCAGCCTTCTTTACGTCAATCTCCAGAAATTGTTGATTTCTACGAATATTACAGTGGTTTGCAAGAAGCTTGGGACGGGCCAGCACTTTTAGTATTCAGCGATGGCAAAAAAGTTGGTGCAACACTAGATCGTAATGGTTTAAGACCAGCTCGTTACGCGATCACCAAAGATGATTACATTGTTGTAGCTTCGGAAGCTGGTGTGGTGGATTTCCCAGAAGCCGATATTGTCGAGAAAGGTAGACTTGGCCCAGGGCAAATGATTGCTGTGGATTTAGAAAATCATGAAGTGCTGAAGAATTGGGATATAAAGAGGCGCATCGCCAAGCAGCATCCTTATGGAGAATGGCTACAACAGCATCGTCAAGAATTAAAGTCATTAGTCATTAGTCATCCGTCACCAGCAAATGGCAATGGACAAATGACAAATGACCAAGCACAAGTGACAATTGACAAGCAAACCTTACTTCAGCGTCAAACTGCCTTTGGCTACACCACAGAAGATGTAGATATGGTGATTCATCCAATGGCGATCGCAGGTTCAGAACCGACTTTCTGCATGGGTGATGATATTCCCTTAGCGGTGCTGTCGCAAAAGCCCCACCTGCTTTATGACTATTTCAAACAGCGCTTTGCTCAGGTGACGAACCCAGCGATCGATCCCCTGCGAGAAAAGCTAGTGATGTCTCTAAAAGTTGAACTGGGTGAACGGGGTAACTTATTAGAACCTAAGCCAGAATATGCTCGGAGATTAAAACTCGAATCGCCAGTTTTAACTGATAGTGAATTAGAGGCAATTAAGCTGTCAGGATTTGCCACGGCTGAGTTGTCAACCCTATTTGCGATCGCCACTGGCCCTGAAGGATTGAAAGCTGCTGTGCAATCTTTACAAGCACAAGCAGCTGAGTCAGTCCGGGCAGGTGCAAAGATTTTAATATTAAGCGATCAAGCTAATGACAGTCTCAACACAGAATATACCTACATTCCTCCCCTATTAGCAGTAGGTGCGGTGCATCACCATCTGATTCGTGAGGGGTTGCGAATGAAAACATCCCTGATTGTGAATACTGCTCAATGCTGGAGTACCCATCACTTTGCTTGTCTGATTGGTTATGGTGCTGGTGCAGTTTGCCCGTACATGGCTTTAGATACGGTGCGTGATTGGTGGTCTGATCCCAAAACTCAAAAGTTAATGGGTGTGCAAAAAATTCCCACCCTCACCCTAGAACAAGCTTTAGGAAACTATCGCAAAGCAGTAGAATCAGGTTTGTTAAAAATTCTCTCCAAGATGGGAATTTCTCTGCTCTCCAGCTATCAAGCAGCCCAAATCTTTGAAGCTATTGGCATTGGTGGAGATTTAATTGAACTGGGATTCCGTGGGACGACTTCCCGCATCGGTGGTTTGAGTGTTACCGAACTTGCTGATGAAGTGCTTTCCTTCCACTGCAAAGCTTTCCCAGAACTGACGGCTAGTAAGTTACAAAACCTGGGCTTTGTGCAGTACCGTCCTGGCGGCGAGTACCACATGAATAGCCCCGAAATGGTTAAGGCGCTGCATAAGGCTCTAGATGACAAAAACTATGACCACTACGAAGTTTATAAAAAGCACCTCCAAGGCAGACCAGTAACAGCCTTGCGAGATTTACTAGACTTTCAAGGCGATCGCCCGTCGGTTCCTCTAGAAGAAGTGGAATCAGTATATGAAATAGTCAAACGCTTCTGCACAGGTGGGATGTCTTTAGGCGCTTTGTCAAGAGAAGCTCATGAAACTTTAGCGATCGCTATGAACCGCATTGGCGGTAAATCCAATTCTGGAGAAGGTGGCGAAGATCCAGTGCGCTACACAGTTTTAGATGATGTAGACGAATCTGGTTACTCGCCAACCCTACCTCATTTAAAAGGTTTACGGAATGGCGATCGAGCTTATAGTGCCATTAAGCAAGTTGCATCGGGACGCTTTGGTGTCACCCCAGAGTACTTAGTCAACGCCAAACAAATTGAAATCAAAATTGCCCAAGGTGCCAAGCCTGGTGAAGGTGGACAACTCCCAGGGCCCAAGGTGAGCCAATACATTGCAATGTTAAGGCGCTCCAAACCAGGTGTTACGCTGATTTCGCCACCACCACACCACGATATCTATTCCATTGAAGACCCTAGCACAACTGATTTTTGACCTGCACCAAATTAACCCCAAAGCAAAGGTGTCGGTGAAGCTAGTTGCAGAAGTTGGCATTGGCACGATCGCAGCTGGTGTAGCCAAAGCAAACGCTGATATTATTCAGATTTCTGGACATGATGGTGGTACAGGTGCATCGCCACTCAGTTCGATTAAACATGCTGGTTCCCCTTGGGAACTGGGTTTAAGTGAAGTGCATCGCGTCTTGATGGAAAATGGCCTGCGCGATCGCGTGATTTTACGCGTAGATGGCGGACTCAAGAGTGGTTGGGATGTGGTAATGGGTGCATTAATGGGCGGTGAAGAATTCGGTTTCGGTTCCATTGCCATGATTGCTGAAGGCTGTGTTATGGCGAGAGTTTGCCACATGAATACCTGTCCTGTGGGTGTTGCTACTCAAAAAGAAGAACTCCGCAAGCGGTTTACGGGAATGCCGGAACAAGTTGTCAACTTCTTTTACTTCATTGCGGAAGAAGTACGCAGTTTGTTAGCCCGACTTGGCTATCGTTCTTTGTCAGAAATCGTTGGACGTGCAGATTTATTAAAACTGCGCGAAGAAGTAAATCTCACCAAAACGCGATCGTTGAATCTCGACTGTTTACTTCAGCTACCAAATAGCAAAGACAATCGCAGTTGGTTGGTACATGAAGAAGTTCACAGCAACGGCGTAGTTTTGGATGACAAGTTCCTTGCCGATCCTGACATTCAAGCTGCTATTAGGGATCAGTCTACTGTCACCAAGACTTACCCAATTATCAATACTGACAGAACAGTGGGCACAAGATTAGCGGGTGCGATCGCTTCTCAATACGGTGATAGTGGCTTCGAAGGACAAATTAATCTCAACTTTACAGGTAGTGTTGGACAAAGCTTTGGTGCTTTCAACCTCCCAGGCATAATTCTGAACTTGGAAGGAGAAGCAAACGACTATGTAGGTAAAGGGATGCATGGTGGTGAAATCATCATCAAACCTCCAACAGATGCTACCTATAACGCATCACAAAACGTGATAGTTGGCAATACCTGTCTCTATGGTGCTACTGGCGGCATATTATTTGCCAACGGTCTAGCAGGAGAGCGCTTTGCTGTGAGAAACTCCAAAGGCGTAGCAGTAATTGAAGGTGCTGGAGATCACTGTTGTGAATACATGACAGGTGGTGTGATTGTCGTCCTTGGCAAAGTAGGACGAAACGTAGCTGCTGGAATGACTGGTGGACTCGCATACTTCTTGGATGAAGACGACTCATTTCGTGAGTTAGTCAACCCGGAAATTGTCAAAATACAGCGGGTGATTACCGAAGTAGGTGCAAAGCAACTGCAAGAATTAATCCAAAATCATGCAGAACGCACTGGTTCACCAAAGGCGAAGAAAATTCTGCAAAACTGGCAAGAATTTTTGCCGAAATTCTGGCAGTTAGTTCCGCCTTCTGAAGCTGATAGTCCAGAAGCTAATCCTGAAAAAACAACTGAGTTCAGTTTAGTGACTAGTCATTAGACATCGGAATTAAAAAATGAAGTAGGCACAATTCATGAATTGTGCCTAATAAGAATTTACGGCAGCGTATGCTTGATAATTTTAATTAACGTGAGTTCGATGCACAGGATTTTGACCTCACCCCCAGCCCCTCTCCCAACAGGAGAGGGGAGCAAAAAGCCTAATTTTTCGTTGCTCCTCCCTCTTTTCTCTTCTCTTTCAGAGACGCTAACGCGAACGAGACGCTGCGCGAACGCAGGAGAGGGAGGCTGGGTGGGTGAGGTCTGTCGAATTCACGTTTAATTAAAACACTCGTGTAATAACTCCGTCGAACATCCCCAAGAATAATCTAAAAACAAATACTTCTAAAACAAAAAACAGAAAAAGGTTACATTTATAGTTTAGGAATTTATGAACGCTAGCGAAATACTTTTCTCATCATAAATATAGCTATACTTGCACCTATTGCCCCCAACATACTCGGAATAAAAAATCTAAAATCAAGAGGAAAATTAATAATTACTTTAAGTATTTCATTTGAATTTTTAAATGAATCTTTATTAAGAATAATATACCCAATTACTAGACATTCATATCCTCCAATAGCAGCAATTAATAGTCTAAATATTTCAATAAAAAAATTGGTTTTCCTTGTGATAAGTAGAGTAGCTATTCCTATAAATGCTCCTCCAAAAAAGGGTAGCCCAAATATTATTGCCAGAATTATTAAGAACTCTAGAGTGCTTGGTGGCTCAGGAAAAGGTGATGCAAAAAATATTATGATAAGCATTGATAATGTTAGATCGTCTGGTTCCTAGATAATCTAAATTAATCATTATTACTTTTTGGTAGCAAGCAACTTTTGGTCAGCATCTTCGATTTCTAAAAGTTCTGGAATCGTCACAAAGCGATAGCCTTGCTTCTTAAAGTTGCTAATAATTTCTGGTAAAGCTTGCACAGTTCTAGAACGATTACCACCACCATCATGCATCAGCACAATCCCACCAGGTTTTGAATCTTTAATCACGTTATCGATCAACTTTGGTACAGTTGGTAACTTGTAGTCTGTGGAATCAGCCGACCACATCACCACAGCATACTTTTGTCCTTTTGCATAACCAGCTAATCCATTGTGTAGCATACCACCAGGCGGTCGGAACAGATTTGTTTTGACACCTGTAACTTGATAAATTAAGTCTGTTGTGCGCTCAATTTCAAAAGCAGCTGCTTGTTGATTAAAGAAGTGATACCAGTGATGCCAAGTATGGTTGGCAATGACGTGACCTTGAGCGACAATCTCCTTTCCTAACTCTGGATAATTTTTGAGGTTCTGCCCAACTACAAAAAACGTCCCTTTGATATTATTTGATTTCAGAATATTTAGCACTTGCTCTGTAGTCTGAGGCCAAGGACCATCATCAAAGGTAAGAGCAATTACTTTCTCACCCTGAGTGAGTTTTGCAGCATTAATTATTGCCCCTTGAAAACGTGATGGTATGGGGTAGGCTAGACCCTTTGTTTGTGCTTCTTGCTGCCAACTTGTAAGCATCGCCGCCTTTAATTTCTCAATGCGTTGCTGAGTTCCTACGTTTGCAGATACATCCTTGATATTTATACTTGGGTCTACTCTGAGCATCCGAAGCATTTGGCCTTAGAAGCATCATAAAAGCAAGACTAAAAACACCACCTAAAGCAAGTAGCGCAATTAATATTCCTTCTGGCCACAGAAACGACTTATTGTTTTCCACCTCAACGCTCCTTCAAAGATCGAACCATCACCACAGTTATGACGGTACGTTATAGCACATTTTTATTAGATATTTAGATCCCAGCTGCTTTCTGGTAATCATGAAAATTAGAATTGGTACTAACGAGAATTCAGAATTGATAAGACAGACTATATTGCTTTAACTGAAATCTATACGCTCTCGATTTGGACAGCGTTGAATATACAATATTTGCTACTGTTTAATTTCAACCCAGTCATAAAAGGTAAGCTTTGCGCTTCCACATTCTCACCACTAGCTCGAAGAAGAAGAGGAACACAATCAAATAATTAACCACACCCCAAAATCCTTTTAAATAGGAGTTCTGAATTAGTGTTGTTTTTCGCTTCACCGCTAAGGCAGCATTATCCTTTCAAGTTTTATAGCTTTTCAAATAAGATGAACTTAGTTGTCATACCTACAATTTGCACTTTTCGCAGACTGAAGTTTTTTTAGTCAGACTTTCTCACTGTAAAACTGCATAGTTTACAACTTAAGTGTATTGTTTGATTAACATACAAAATTACTTAAAAGGGTGCGGTCTCTTTAAAATAAGAGTCTGGTAAACTATTAGTTCTATCTTGATAAGATATATTTTACTGCCTGTTGCCATTGTTTCCTTTTTAAGAAAAAGTTAAATTTTTAACTGACAGAATGTTACCTTGTACTTTCTATGAAATAGACCAGACGAAAATTGATTCAATATAGTTTCTCATTGGCAAGGGGCATTTATTGTTTCAATCTAGTTACCTTTGACTTATTCAAGAAAAATAATTCTATCAGCAGCTTATTTCTCTTTCGGATGCTGATACTTTAGCTCAAATTGCTAGTAGCCTTCTGTCTGTGAATGTTTTTTTCGATAATTAAGTATGTTTATATCTTAATTAATAGTACAGTTTAATATGCACTGTCACCGTGTAATTACGGAAATTAATTTCGTAAATATAGGCAAGTGATTAAAATCACAATAGAATAGCATTTATCCATTGAAGTAATAAAGTCTATATTTCATCTTTAAAAGTAGTATTTTTTACTAAAAACGCTGTTTTGAACTATATTTATGCATTTAAAAGTACATTTAAATTTTGGTTAAGTTTATGTAATTTTACTTAAAAAATGTATTTTCTTGTAACTCAACCTCCAGCAAAACTGCCCGACGCTCTCTGCGAGACGCTGCGCGTAGCTTGCTTCTCTGTAAGAGTACGCGGACTCGCTCTCAGCGAAGCCATGCCGTTGGCGCAGCCTCTCGTAGAGAAGGCCTTACGCTGCGCTATCTGCCTTTTTTCAGTAAAGTGAGGTAGATACTATCAAACATCAGGTAGATTATTTTGCAACTATACGACCAATTTTCTGTTTAAAGAAAAAACCTACTGGTTGTATCGCTTTAGCAGTCTGTAACTAGCTTATTTTGCAGGAAGAAACAAAACTTACAATTGTCTCATAACTTGCTTTATAATTACAGCAATTAGAATTTTTTATTTTTAATTATCTATTTAGCAATCCTAACTATTAGCTTATATTACCTTAGACAAGTCATAGTTTCTTTACAGTACTTTTGCTTATCTTTAGCAAATGGGTAAGTGTATTATTTAATGTCTGTATAGGTTGACCTTAAACCCTGTTTTCCTATTAATATAACTTTTGAGTCAAAATAATCAAGGTATTTGTCTCACTTCTGAAACTGGCTAGAAACTTTTATGATTCCTCACGAAAGTGATGCAAAAAAAGAGCGTGCGTCGTTAAAAGTATGGCGTAGTTCGCAAGAAAATCTGATTTTAATTGCGATCGCACTGTGTTTGGCATTCCTGATCAGGACTTTTATCGCCGAACCGCGCTATATACCTTCTGACTCGATGTTACCCACCTTACATACTGGCGATCGCTTGGTAGTTGAAAAAATCTCCTACCATTTTCACCCTCCCATAACTGGCGATATTATTGTTTTTCAGCCACCCGCAGAACTACAACGTCGAGGATATCCCAAAGACCAAGCGTTTATCAAGCGAGTTATTGGCCAGCCTGGTGAGGTAATTAGTGTTGCTTCTGGCAAAGTCTACCTCAACGGTCAACCCTTGGCAGAAGACTACATCGCTGAACCTCCAAATCAGCCATATCAAGCAGTGAAAGTCCCAGAAGACGAGTTTTTTGTTATGGGAGATAATCGCAATGATAGTAATGACTCTCGCTATTGGGGCTTTTTACCCAGAAAAAATGTCATCGGTCGGGCAACGTTTCGCTTTTGGCCTCTCGATCGCATTGGGTTTATTTAATCAGTTTTGGATTTGAGATTTTTCTTTCAATCCAAAATTGCCAGAGTTAGGAGTTATTTTAAGACTTCTAACTTTTAACTTAAAACCTCAAATAATACATTATCTGGGCGATCGCATCACCAGTTAACTCCAGCCGTCGCTGGAAATCAGCCAGGTTACGGTAGGGACCGGCTGATTGCCGATTTTGCACCACTGCTTCCGCCAAAGATAAATCTACAAATGGAATTTGTGCTAATTTTTCAACGGTTGCTGTGTTCGGGTTGACTAAATGGGTAGGATTTTCTAAAGATTCGTGGTCATAGTAAATAAAATTCAGCAGAGGCTTTAATGGCTCTAAGCGCGGCGCTGGCATACCCAAAGCCGCAGCGATATCTTCAATACAGTAAAATTTCACACCTGAATGTGAAAGTTCCACAAGCGATCGCGCTTGGTGAATTGACAAACCTGGTAGGCGTAACCAATCATCTACAGTGGCTTGATTAGCATCAATGCGGATACCTAATTGGGCCGCTATTTGAATTTCTTCCCCAGATTGTAGGCGATAGTAGGGATCGTTGAGGAGCTTGGCGCGGAGTTTTTGCAGTCTGGAATTTAAAGGTAGCCAGTTATTCATGATTGTTGCTTACCTTAAGAAATCTGGTCTAGCAATTGGCGGCGCTTTTGTTCAAATTCATACTCTGAAATCAGTCCATCCTGGCGCAGAGCATCTAATTCTCGCATTGCGTCAGCGATCGCTCCCACCTGATTAATCGCTTTTTGCGAGTTCCTTGCTGCTGACTTGCCTAGATTAAAATTGCGATCGAAAGCTTCTTCGTCTTGGGCTAAATACCAAACTCCCTCAATCGCACTAGCTACCTTGGGGATCGGCGTCCAGGAAAGCAACACATATAAAACACCCCACAACGGCTGTCCTAGATAGAATTTATGTAATCCTGAAATTGTCAGCGTGCCAGAAAAAGCTAAAACAGCGGCAACACTTCGGCTTTTGCGCTTAGTCAACATATTTCTAATAAATATACGAATACCATAATTTCTACAATAAGACAGCCAAAAGGCACAGAAACAATTCATCCCTAACTAAATCTTCCCAATCCCCAATTTGAAGAAATTTGAGTAAGTTTCACATGACTGTGCATTGAGCTTTGATGCTAATTTTAAGTTTTTAACGGATCTAGATTACTACGATGTCACAGACTTTCCTACCACCAGAATGGTTTAAACAGCTTTGCGATCCTTACGCTGTGCTAGGAATTTCTGTGAGTGCTGACGATCGCCAGATTTTTAAACGCTATCACACTTTAGCGAAACTGCTACATCCCGATCGCTATGCTAAAAGTTGCAATCCAGAACAAGAATTAGCAACGGCAATACTTAGCTATTTAATCAATCCAGCTTACGAACAACTCAAAAATCGACACAAGCGTTTGATTGCTATAGCCATGCTGCGATCGGACGCAAGAGTATTACAGCAGCAAGATTTGTGTAGGCAAAGTGCCATAGCTCAGGAAATTATAGAAATGTCTGCACCCCAAGCAGAATTGTTTTACGAAGAAGCGATCGCTTCCTATGCAGAAGCTCAATACAAATCACTCCATCAGTTTTATCAAGTTACACAACAAATTAGTATACTGAATTTAGTTTACTTACAGTTGCATAAACCTGACTTGTTTCTACCGCAAAAAGCTGTTCGCATCATCCCGGAAGTAGAAGTCAAGCCAATTGAATTGACATTTAATCAAGAAACTAATGTCAAACCAGTTTTGACAAATTACGCCCAACGTCACTACCAGCGAGCGATTGAGTACGTCAGGCTAGCCAATTGGGCCCTAGCCGTACAAGAACTGCGCGATGCCATCAAGTTAGAGCCAAATAACAGCGACTATTATGCTTTATTAGGTTTAGTACATCTAAAACAGAAATTTATCGGGATGGCCAGGGTTTATATCCGTCAAGCATTAAAACTTAACCCGCAAGATTCACTAGCTCAGAAATACGCTACCAGACTGAAAATTGAACCGGGTGAAAATACCAATCCGAAATCAATGGCTAAAGCTCTGAGTATTGCGAGTTTATTAAGTCGATTTAACAAGGGGAAACCTTCTCAAGTCAAGTGTTGAAATTTCGGTAACAAACCGTACCAAAAGCGAAGCTTCGTGACTAGATTACTCCCCTAGACTAAAATAATAAATAGAAGTAAAACTATTAAGCTACTGAGTCTGGGCGCTCGGTTTAGTATAAGCAATATGGGATTCTTCGATTCTGAAATAGTTCAGCAAGAAGCAAAACAGCTGTTTGAGGATTATCAAGCGCTGATCAAGCTTGGCAACAGCTACGGCAAATTTGACCGCGATGGCAAAAAGCTGTTTATTGAGCAAATGGAAACCATGATGGATCGGTACCGCATCTTTATGAAGCGCTTCGAGCTATCAGAAGATTTCATGGCACAAATGACAGTAGAACAACTGAAAACCCAATTAGGGTCAGTTCGGTGTTACTCCGCAACAAATGTTTGACCAAATGCACCTCACTTTAGAACGGATGAAAGCCGAGCTAGAAAAACAGCCCTAGCAAAAGTTAGAAGTACAGACGCGATTAATCGCGTCTCTACAGGAGTTAGGAGTTGTCAATCAACTCATAACTCATAACTTATCGCTTCTAACTTTAATTTGACTTGGGACGAGAAAACTGGGAAGGTGGCTTGAAGTTTTCTACAGGTACGTTTTTAAGTGCCTTCTCCATAAAATCTTTCCAAATGGGAGCAACCATGACACCACCTGTGGCATGGTCAGCTAATTGTCTATTGTCATCTCTCCCTACCCAAACAGCAGTTGTCAACTGTGGCACAGTGCCAACAAACCAAATATCTTTTTCTGATGATGTTGTTCCCGTTTTCCCTGCGGCTGGGCGACCGATCGCAGCACTTTTACCTGTACCTTCAGTGATTACCGATCGCATCACATCGATAATTGCAGCTGATGCCCAAGGATCGAGAACTAGTTGCGGTTTCGGGGTATTATCCAGCAACACATTACCACTACTATCGGTGACACGGGCAATTACAGTTGGTGGAGATTGCCAGCCATAATTAGCAAAAGTAGCGTATGCACTAGCCATTTCCAGAGGGGTGACACCAATTGCACCAAGTGGCAAGGAAGTCACAGGTTCCATCGGACTCGTAATTCCTAAAGTCCGGCAGGTTTCTATGACTCTATTCATCCCCACAGCCTTACCAACCTTGATCACAGGAATATTTCGCGATTGGGCTAAAGCTGTGCGAATTGGCATTGCTCCCCTAAAACTACCATCATAATTTCTGGGAAAGTACCAACCGTTACCATCTCGATAGCTGACTGGAGAATCATCCACCGTTGAGTCTGGTGCATATTTCCCACTAGCGAAAGCAGTATAATATACAAACGGTTTAAAAGAAGATCCGGGCTGGCGCTGAGATTGAGTCGCACGATTGAATTCACTGATCTTCGGATCTATACCACCCACCAATGCTTTAATAAAATGCGTGCGTGGATCGACTGCTACCAGGGCCATTTGATTCTTAGATAATCCCTGCTCTAAAAGTGTTTTATGCCACTTCGTAACAGTTTCCTCAGCCATGATTTGGAAGTTGGCGTCAACTGTAGTTTGCACCCGCATCCCGCCTTTGAGTAGTGTCTCACGCCCAAACTTCTTAGCCAACTCCTGCGCTACGGTATTGGTTACATAAGGTAGGGCACTACCTTGAAAGGATTTGATTTTACCAAGTTTGATTTCTTGCTTGAGGGCATTATCGTATTCTGACTGGCTAATCCAGTTCAATTCCAGCATCCGTCCCAGCACTTCTTTTTGTTTCTGTTTTGCCAGCTTCATGCTCACAAACGGGCTAAATTCTTCTGGTGCTTGGATCAAACCCGCCATCATTGCTGACTCACCCAAGCTTAAATATTCTGATGATTTATTAAAGTAACTGCGGGCTGCCGTTTGTACACCATAATTGTTATGACCCCAATAAACTTGATTGAGGTACATTTCTAATATTTGGTCTTTAGTGAGAATTTGTTCTAACCGGATTGCTAGCACAGCCTCTGCTAACTTACGGGTAAAGGCCCGCTTTTGAGACAAAAACAGGTTTTTTACCAACTGCATAGTAACAGTGGAGCCACCTTCTTTGACTCCACCTGCTACAGCGTTAACTACTATAGCCCGGCCAACACCAGTAGGGTTAATACCGTGGTGATCGTAGAAGTGGCTATCCTCACTTGCCAATACTGCCCGTTTTAAGTTCGGGGAAATTCTATCTAGGGGTACGACTTCCCGATTGGCTTCCCCGTGAATACTCGCTAAGAGTTTGCCCTTAACGTCATAAATGTAAGTAGTTTCTGAGGGAAAGAAGTTACGTAGCTGTCTGACATCTGGCAAATTACGGAAACTGATGGCTAAACCAACCAGTCCTCCGGCTACAATGGAACTTGCCAGCATGGTGATTGAGAGGAGAGTACCGCCAGTTACCTGACCGACTCCTTTCAAAAACTCAAAACCTGATGAAGCCCGACGCTGTGGCTGTTTATCTTCAAAAGTCCTAGACGACGACACGGCTATTTCACTTCCTCATTTGTAAATTTAACTGTAATTGATTGGGTGAAGCAAGGCGGTTAGTTTTTTGCAATTATAGTAGTTTGGCGGATGAGAAAGTGGATAAATTGCAAGTGTTTATAACCAACTTAACTTCTAGTGTGCAAAACATAGGTAATAATGAATCTCTTAGCATGACGCCAGATTTTGCTTGGTTGCGTCGTGGTGTAGTAGAAGTATTCCCACAATCAGTTGATGTTAACAGCGAAAGTCTAGAAAGGCTCTTACAAACTACAAACAAACCTTTAAGGGTCAAATTGGGGATTGACCCTACTGGTACTGATATTCATCTTGGTCATAGCATACCAGTACGAAAACTGCGAGGATTTCAAGATGCAGGTCATACAGCAGTTTTAATTATTGGCGATTTTACAGCGCGTATTGGCGATCCAACTGGTAAATCTGAAGTGCGTCGTCAGCTTACAGAAGCAGATGTAGCTCAAAATGCTCAGACTTATTTAAATCAAGTACGTCCTATCTTGGATTTTGACACACCAGGAAGGTTAGAGGTGCGCTATAACTCCGAATGGCTCTCTAAGCTCAACTTAGAGAAAATTTTGGAGTTACTCTCGACGATGACGGTGGGGCAGATGTTAGCGAAGGAAGGATTTGCCGATCGCTATAAAAAAGAGAATCCGATTTTTATCCATGAGTTCCTGTACCCGTTAATGCAGGGTTTTGATTCGGTTGCAGTTGAGGCAGATGTAGAATTAGGCGGCACCGATCAGAAATTTAATATTGCTGTAGGCAGAGATTTGCAGCGCCATTTTGGTCAAAAGCCCCAATTTGGAATGCTACTGCCAATTTTGATTGGCACAGATGGCGTGCAAAAAATGTCTAAGTCTTTAGGTAATTATATCGGATTGTCAGAACACCCAGGACAAAAGTATCAAAAGTTGCAAGGAGTTCCCGATCATCTCCTAGAACAGTATTTTGAACTGTTGACGGATTTACCTTTGGATCGACTGCCAGAAAATCCCCGCGATCGCCAAACACTCTTAGCATGGGAAGTTGTTAAACAGTACCACGGCGAACAAGCAGCTCAAGAGGCAAAAGTTGCAGCGCAAAGCGGCGGTAAAGAAGGTGCAGTTCCAGAATTTTCTCTAGCTGAGGTATCGCAGTTCCCTACGAAGTTAGCGTATATTCTCAATGTCACTGGCTTGTGTAAAAGTACAGGTGAAGGAAAGCGGAAAATTCAAGAGGGTGGAGTGCGTTTAGATGGCGATCGCATTACCGATGCTGATACCACTTTCGATGCTCTTGGTGAATTACAAGGTAAAGTTTTACAAGTTGGAAAAAATAAGTTTGTGCGCTTAGTACCCTAAATTGGGAGTAAGAATGAAAAAACTAATGACAAATACAACTCTTGGAGAGGCTGCACTTCGACTACGCTCAGTGACCACGCCAACGACTACGCTCAGTACAAGTGACCAATGACTAATGACAAAATAATTGTGGCTTTGGATGTACCGGATGAACAAAGTGCGATCGCCCTTGTAGATCGACTTGAGGATGTTACTTTCTTCAAAGTAGGTTTAGAGTTGTTTACCAGCACTGGCCCGAAAATTCTGGAAGTGCTAAAATCCAGGCAAAAGCGGATTTTCCTGGATTTAAAGTTTGATGACATCCCCAACACTGTTGCAGGTGCTTGCCGTAGTGCAGCTCGTTATGGTGTGGATTTATTGACAATTCATGCTACGTGTGGTAGAGAAGCTCTCAAGGCTGCAACAGAAGCGGCACAAGTAGGAGCAGCACAAGCGGGTGTAAAACCACCAAAGTTAATTGCGATTACCCTGCTAACAAGCATTTCTGCTCGGCAGTTGGCATTTGATTTAAAAATCCCCCTAGAATTGCCAGAATATGCTCTAGAAATGGCCCTACTCGCTCAAGAATCTGGTTTGGATGGGGTAGTTTGTTCGCCTCAAGAGGTGGCACAGCTACGACAAACTTGTGGAAATGACTTTTTGCTAGTTTGTCCAGGGGTTAGACCAACTTGGGCTGATATTGGCGATCAAAAGCGATCGCTCACTCCAGCTCAAGCTATTATTGCCGGTGCAGATTATCTAGTGATTGGTCGTCCCATCACCACTGCTACTGAGCCTGAGTTAGCCTGGAAGAGAATTTCTGAGGAGTTAATCGCGGTGGCATGAAGCTAAGAGTCAGTGAGAAACTCAGAGTGCAGGGTGTAGAGAAGAACAATCTTGCCTCTTCACTCAGTCAGAAACATTATAGTTTCCTGTTTGCTTGTGGCTTCTGGGTTGTAGTTTCAAATAGCTTTGCTTACCCAGCCTTCTCGATAAACCCTATCCCTAAACCCTCGACGCTTGCAGAAAGGGAAAATGCGAACAGTGGTGCGAAGTCTTTGTGTTCTGAGCAAAATTTAGAAACATTAACTATACAGCTACTGCAAAAATTACCTAGTTATACCAATCGCGCTAGTCAACGCGCCCGCCGCCTCAGTAGAAGCAGTCAGGTTTACAGTTATATGTTAGTGGCAGGAAGACCTGAGTTTAATCCTCTGCCCCTTAACCTGGAAGAATATAGTGCAGATGTGTCTAAAAGTGCTGCATCAGGAGTTAAGCAAGTTTTCTTTACTACCTTGGAGCGGCAGTACATAGATCGGAAAGTTGTAGAATTGCAAGAATTTCACTGGCTGTTATTGACTAACACTAAAAGTGGTTGGCAACTAGTGATGATGTTTTCTCAAGCAGGTTCCTATTCACAACAGCAACCACTATCTCCACCACGAGATAGTAGTAACGGTACTGTTGCCCAAGGGGTTAAAGCTTGGTTGCGCGATTGTGAAGCTGGAAGTTTACGTCAATAAAACCTAATTCCCAATCTTCGTAAATTAGAAGAATATTAAGTAATATCTAAAAATACTTACTCAAATTCTCTATAAACAGGATTATCACTTGTAGTTAGAAACTACATTAAAATAATTGCAATAACAAGATTTAGAACATCTTGATTAGGATCGTTTGATTGAGGAGATTCAAAGATTGAATAATGAACAACAACACAAGTTTGAAAATTATTTACTTTCTTTGAAATGCTCTGGCACGGCATAGCCCCTTGTTAAAGGTAAGCTAACTTTTTACAGCATGGCGTAAAGAAACTACTCATTTCAAATCAGTAAAATGCTTACGCTGTATACCTGTTTGAATTTTGTTCGCGAGTTTGCAAGCGTCATTGTGAATTTTGAATTCGCCTCTTGCAGTACTAATTATTTTCATAGAAGCTACATTAGCTAACTAGCTCGTATCAGTATGATTTTACCTGTATCTTTAGGAATATTTTTAGGAAAAATAGCTAATAAATAGCTAAAAGAAGCAGACATTATTTAAAAACGGAGATTGGCTTAAATTTAAGCGTTGTAACTCCCGTTTTTTGGCGATAACATGGAAAGAAGTTTATTTCAAGCTTTATCAAACCGCCTTTAGCGTCAGTTTTTTTTATGGACATTCAGTTAATTAACATCGGGTTTGGTAACATCGTCTCTGCCAACCGAGTAGTTGCCATTGTCAGTCCAGAGTCTGCCCCAATTAAGCGGATTATTACCGATGCACGAGACAGAGGTCAACTGATTGATGCAACTTACGGTCGTCGGACTAGGGCTGTAATTATCACCGATTCCAGCCACGTAATTCTGTCAGCGATTCAGCCGGAAACGGTAGCAAATCGCTTTGTGATTTCTCGCGAGCATCAAACTGTAGATAATTGACTAGCAGGGGGTTTTTCCTACTCCTCTTTGCACCGTATCGGTAGTACCATGTGAATTAGACAAATTTTTTGTCACTCTTGCTACAAATTCCTTAGTCACCAGTGGACTAGACCAGGAATACAAGACTAATGAATAATATGTATTGATTGATTCACAGGTTGAAGGGATGATGCCAGTTTTACCGATCCAGAGTAGTGCGACTACCGAAGAATGCTTACATTTAGGCAAATTAATTGTTTTAACTGGCCCTAGTGGGGTCGGTAAAGGCACTTTAATGCGATCGCTCCTAGAGCGTCATCCAGAACTCTATTATTCTGTATCCGTAACAACTCGTTCTCCCCGTCCAGGGGAAATCGATGGCAAAAGTTATTACTTCATCAGTCGCAGTAAGTTTGAACAATTAGTTGCTGAAGGCGAATTTTTAGAATGGGCAGAATTTGCTGGTAACTATTACGGCACACCCCGTGAAGCAGTACTTAACCAAATTCATTTCGGTAAGTTGGTGGTGCTGGAAATTGAACTAGAAGGGGCAAGACAAATTCGTGCTTCCTTCCCCAGTGCCCTCAGCATTTTTATTTTACCGCCTTCCTTTGATGAATTAGAGAAACGAATACGCTCTCGTGCCCAAGATTCTGAAGAAGCGATCGCCCGTCGTTTGCTTCGCGCCCAAGAAGAAATTCAAGCCGCAGATGAATTTGATATTCAAATCGTTAATGACGATTTTGAAACTGCTTTAAATGATATTGAAAGAGTTTTGTTTAAATAAATTAGGAGTTAAGAGTTAGAAGTTATGAATTTAAACTCCTAATTCTTAACTCCTGTACAGACGCGATTAATCGCGTTTCTACTGCTAACTGCTAGTAATTAACCAAATAGACCTTGAATTAGTGCCAAATTACTGGTCAAAAAGTAAGCAACTACTGCACCACCAATACCACCAATTAAGAAAGAACTGCCGAAGTTGTTCCAGCTTTCTTTAGAGTTAAAAGCATCTGCTGGAGGCTTGGGTACGGTAACACTAGGAAGTGCTTTGGGTGGATTGCTATTTGCATACAGCGATAGAGCGCCTGTGAGAACTACAACCAAGCCAATAGCTGACAGTAACCCAGCTAAGTTAGCATTATCTGTGTCCCGCAGTGGGCCTAATTTGGCAAAGGGGCCAAATAGCCAGTAACCATGAGCCATACCAACTTCCAAACCGCGTCTAGCAGGAGCCAAACCTGGGCGATAGGCAGGTAAATTATTAATAAACCCCTTGATCAAAGGAGAAGAATTAACCGGGGTTTCTAAGTTGCCTAACTGTGGATCGCCAAATGCGGGAAAAACAACTTCCCGATTTCTAGGATCGCTGGGAAGATTCTTTGATGCATCTACTGCTTGTGCCATATTTTATGTTCGCCTCTAAATTAAAATGGTGGCATTTTTATATTAATAATAATTGTCGCTAAAGAAGCATTTTGTTTAGGAAGTTTAGAAAAATTAATTTAGCTGATTTTAAAACCGTGAAACTCGCGATCTGTAAACAGTATCACGAGTTTCAAAAAACTATTTTTGCCGGCTATTTTAGTGATAATTCTGCCTAACTAAGCTGAAAAAATCAACTACACAATATTAAGCAAAAAACAAGACATTGATTCACCAGTCCTAAATCCTATCTGACACTTATGGTAGTGGGTGGAAAAGTAGGTCGGGGAAAAAGCGGTTGAATTCAATCAAGATACCTGCTGTGATGAACAGCCATATCGTAGCGGCCACGGGCGCTGTGGAAATGAATTTAATCAAATAAGCTGATTGATCGCCTTTGTCTGCCATGAATTTAGTCTCCAAAACGAATGAATTAGTTAAGCTGATTTAGCGTGGGGAAATGGGGATTTCTGTATCCTTGGCTGCTAATTTTCCAGAGAGAAATTCTTGGACTGCTGCTACTGGCCAAGTAAAGCCTGACGCTATGATAGGTAGTGCCAAACCAAAATCGATTTGGATTTCTTTTAGTTCAGTGTTCGGGTCTTTTTTGACTGCTTGCAGATAGGCACGACCTACCCAACCAATCCAACCAGCAATATATAGAAACAAAATGCTAGGGATCAAAAAGTCACCAGCACGATCTAGACGACCATCAACAATCAAGTGAGGATATCCTTCAGGACCGCACAGCGCCTGAGAATAACGCTCAAACCGCTTTCTCCCAGATTCAGGATCGGCGGTGGTATTACGGGCATTAGCTGCTAGCTCTTGAAAAGCGGGATTGTCTTTGCACGGTGTCAAATTAGCCCCTAAAGCTTGTGCTGGGGGGGCAAAATTGAACCAAAGACTAATCGCTAACATCAAAGCAAACAATCGTCGCATAGAGTTGTTTCCTTTTATTACAAAACAAGAAGTTCTTTGTACAAAACGAAGCGGCTTGTACAGTTGTTTATTTGCATAACTAGGAAGTCATCATACTCTTGGGTGGGAACCGAGTAAAGTTTAAGTAAATAAAAGTTAAAGCTTCTCAACCAAAATTAGTGCTGTTAGCGGAAGCGGGGCGTTTAGCCCGTGCTGAGTTCCGAGTGCCGAGGATAAGAATTGTTGTAGGGTAGTAAAGAAGCAAGATTTTTTCTCTACTATTCAGGACTTAGGACTCAGGACTCAGAACTCAAAAACTCAGCAATCAGCACTCTCAATGACAACCGTTTTAGCAATAGAAACCAGTTGTGATGAAACAGCCGTCGCAATTGTTAACAATCGTAAAGTTTGCAGCAGTATCGTAGCCTCGCAAATTCCAGTCCATCAGCAGTATGGCGGGGTAGTACCAGAAGTAGCGTCTCGCCAGCACTTGGAAACGATAAATGTTGCGATCGCACAAGCCTTAGAGCAAGCCCAACTAAATTGGGAACAAATTGACGCAATTGCCGCCACTTGTGCCCCTGGACTTGTAGGAGCGCTATTGGTAGGGTTAACTGCTGCCAAAACTCTAGCGATGGTACATAATAAGCCATTTTTGGGAGTTCATCACCTCGAAGGTCACATCTGTGCAACTTACTTGAGCGAATCAACTTTAAATCCCCCTTTTCTTAGCTTACTGGTTTCAGGCGGACATACAAGCTTGATTTATGTCAAAGATTGTGGTATCTACGAAACTTTGGGACAAACCCGTGATGATGCTGCGGGTGAAGCCTTTGATAAAGTGGCGCGATTGTTAAAGCTGGGTTATCCCGGTGGGCCAGCGATCGACAAGTTGGCACAGCAGGGTAATCCTCAAGCCTTTGCTTTACCGGAAGGAAAAGTTTCTTTACCTGCTGGGGGGTTTCATCGTTATGATGCAAGTTTTAGTGGGTTAAAAACGGCTGTATTACGTTTAGTGCAGCAGTTAGAGAAAGATACTGGACAAGTACCAGTGGCAGATATAGCAGCGAGCTTTCAGGATGCGATCGCGCGATCGCTAACCAAAAGAGCGATCGCCTGTGCCCTTGACTATAATTTAGACACAATTGCCATTGGCGGCGGTGTAGCAGCTAATAGCGGCTTGAGAAAAAATCTCCAAGCCGCCGCCGTTAAACATAACCTACGCGTCCTATTCCCACCTCTAAAATTCTGTACCGATAACGCCGCCATGATTGGCTGTGCCGCCGCTGACCATCTATCCCGTGGTCATACGTCTCCCCTGACACTAGGCGTTGAATCTAGATTAGGGCTTACTCAGGTGATGAAATTGTATCAGCCTGTTGAGTAGTCATTTGTCATTTGTCCTTTGTCCTTTGTCATTTGTTAGTTGTAATGACCAATGACTAATGACTAATGACTATTGATCGGATGTGATCGGCGACTGCATCCGGCTGTTCCAACATAGCCAGGTGTCCGCAATTAGGAATTTCCAGAACATTGTCACCACAATATTGAAAAAGCCTGTGAAAGCTAGCTAAATGGCGCACATACTTGGGTTCCATAACCTTGTCTTCCGCGCCAGCCAAAAAATAAACTGGCTGCTTCAGTTGGGATACTAGCTCAGGTAAACGATTGATTTCTTCTTCAGTTGTGGAGTCTAACAAAGTTCCCAGAGCCGCTTCTGGGTCAGCCACAACGAAATCTATTACTCGCTGACGTGCCCAATAGCGCTCTAAAGGACGAGCCACACTAGCTCTGGTGAACAGCAAATCAATCAAAGGCACTTGGGACAGCCAGCGCGGACGGACTTGCAAAAATTTCTGACCCGCCGAGCGAAACTGCTCAAAGGCTTCTTTGAGGTAAATACCACCGCCAGCGTTGATACAGATAACTCCCTTAACACGCTCAGGCATTTGATCTGCTCCCCAAAGAGCGATCGTCCCGCCTAATGAGTGACCAATTAGCCAAGCACTTTTAATATTCAATTGTTTCAAAAGAGCTGCTAAATCTTGAGTATACGCAGCAGGAGTATAAAGAGAATCGAAAGATGAGTCAGCCGTACTGCTGGAGATGGGCGTTATACTCAAAGACGTTTGTGCTCGACTAAAATCGGTTTTTACTTGGGATTGGGATTCACCAAAACCCCGCAAATCATAGGACAAGCACTGCAAATCATCTGATAGACGGGAAATCACAGGTTGCCAATATCCACGGCTATTGAGCCAACCGTGGATAAATACTAAAGCATGGGGGCAGGAAGTGGGAGCCGTTAGCTCGTATGCGTGTGGAACGCCCAAGATTTCGATAGTTGCCATACTTGTATCGTACCCTTAAGGACGGGTGCGACTAAATACTAAAGTAGAAAGAGTTAGAAGTTAGGAGTGGAGAATTTTTAACTCATAACTCATAACTCATAACTTCTCACTTTTTTTATTTACCCAGCAACCTCTGTCGCACTCCTTCAGCAATTTTGTGACCCAGATATTCAGGAATGAGACTTTCATTCGGCCCTAACAAGTAGAGAATTAGCCGTGTACGTCCGCGCCAAACCAGTAAATTGGCATTGACTACCAGAAGGTCTTCCTGCCAGATAGCATACATAACTTTGTAGAATAATCCTGGTTGATTATCAGCTTCAATCACTAAGGCAGGGAGATGAAATACCGGATCGACATAAAACTCAGTTTGTACCTGCTCTAAGCCAGTGTCAAGATTAAATTCTACCGCCAGCATCTCTTCTACCTCAAACCGACCTCCTAAAGCCTCGCGAATAGCGCGACAGACATTTTCTGCGGTTTTCTCGGTCAAGGCTTTACTACCACGAGATACCAACAGTTTGATAAAAACTAACATTGGCGGACGGATTTGACCGTATAAACTTAAACCGTGGATAGTCAACCCATAAGCTGCTAGTACACCAAAAATATCGCTGAGGAGAAAAGACTGGTTGCGGTAAGCAAAATGCAGGGCACTTTTGCTACCTTCCGGTTTCAGTTCAATCACAGCGCGTCTACTTTTATAGAGACGGTAGGCTAGCCGCAAATTTTGCAGTTGAATTTCACTACTGACGAATTGCTCATAAAACTGGGGAAACGCTCGATTAAAGCGCTTTAGGAGTTCCAGTGTCGAAGATTTTAAACCAGAAGCCATTGTTAAGGGTAAAACTCGCTTGCTTTCGTCATCTGGGGGCTGGGTGTTGGGGGTTGGGTGTTGGGGGTCGGGGACTACTGGGAGGACAAGGAGACAACAGAAGAGTGTTCTCGATACCTAATGCCCAATCCCTTGTATACAATTCACTTCTAAGCTAACGTGCATTTAAGCTCTATAGGAGCAATTGCCAAGATTAGGTTTTCCATTATGAATTTTGAATTTTGAATTGTTTATATCCTTACCCTTTTGGTGAATTTCTCCTAGCCTTTACAACAAAATGCTAAAGTTGAAAATGATTGGTGTGAAACACGCTCTAACTGGCTGTTACCATTGCAAATCCCGAAAACAACCGAAAAACTTTGAGTGTAATAGGGTATAAATGGGGTTAGCGATGTTAAAAGTGAATCAACACTCCTAAGAGTGGAAACCAATTCAGTTATACTACCCGAACCGCGTTGGCATGGGTTTTTGGAAAACTTGGTTTAGTACTCCTGAATCTGTAGGGACAACTAGGACAAATCTCTTTGAAGAGCATACAGCAGAAACTGCGGGCAACTCCAGCCCCAGTAGTATTAGCGAAGCTGCTTCCAAGGAGGCTCGGATCGTCTTCAGCACGGAACGAGATATTGACCTATATGAGTTAGAAGAACTCTGTGATGCAGTTGGTTGGTCGCGTCGTCCTCTAAGAAAAGTAAAAAAAGCTATTGAGCATAGTTTTCTCGTTGCTTCAATGTGGCAAGTGAGAGGAAACCAAAAGCGGCTCATTGGTTTTGCCCGTGCTACCTCAGATCACGCCTTTAATGCCACTATCTGGGATGTAGTGGTTCATCCAGACTTTCAAAGTCAAGGACTGGGCAAGGCGCTGATGAAATACGTTCTCAAAAAACTTAGGAGTGAAGAAATTAGTAATGTCACTCTCTTCGCTGACCCCCATGTTGTAGATTTCTACCGAACTATGGGGTTTATGGCCGATCCAGAAGGCATCAAAGGCATGTTCTGGTATCCTCACTAATGCTCAATCCAAATAAAACCCGATTCGCACAATAAAATCAGGTATAGTAGTACAAATCTATTATTGAAATTTGGTTTGACAAGGTTTAGCCGACGAACGCACAAGTAGTAATATCTCTTGTAAAACTAAGTCGGCAGACAAACCTTTAATCTTTATTAATCCAAATATCTAATCTAGCTAGTATTTGCAGAAGATATAAATATAACGTGAGTTCGACAGACCTCTCCCTCCCAGCCTCCCTCTCCTAAAAGGCGAACGCGTTGCGTCTCCCCTTGGGAGAGGGAGGAGTAACGAGTAAGGAGGGTTTTTGCTTCCCTCTCCTACCAGGCTACTGTGTACACACAAGTGTTGGTGCAGTGTATCTATCCCGCCTCGGAATAAATTCCGAGTCTCATAACCAAAGGCTTCTTTTAGAGGACTAAACTAAATTTCTTGTTTAGTCCTCTAAAAGAAGCCTTTCGCTTAATCAGCCCGG
The DNA here is from genome assembly GCF_053470305.1 of Nostoc sp. DSM 114160. Classification (NCBI taxonomy): domain Bacteria; kingdom Bacillati; phylum Cyanobacteriota; class Cyanophyceae; order Nostocales; family Nostocaceae; genus Nostoc; species Nostoc sp. DSM 114160. The sequence goes on from NZ_JBPFGO010000002.1 coordinate 127,305, forward strand.
AACTTTAGTTCTGGGCGAGATATTTGCTCAGTGTGAGACTTTCACTTGAACAGAAATATTGGGTGGGTAGGATTTTTAGAGATGTGTGTAGACCGTAGCTTACCAGGAGAGGGGCTGGGGGAGAGGTCAAAATAGCACTCGTCGAACTCACGTTAAATATATTAGGCATGAGCAGTGTTATGTGATATGATTGCTTTAACGCTTTTGTGAAAGCGCGATCGCTTTGATGGAGAGCTAAAAAGCAAACCCAAAAAAGCGAATGAGTATAACGGGATGTAGCGCAGCTTGGTAGCGCGCCTGCTTTGGGAGCAGGATGCCGCAGGTTCAAATCCTGTCATCCCGATTTAATTAATATAGTTAACAGCTAGAGTAGTTAGTTAAGTTTTATTTACTAACATCTGCAATTTAATTAGATATTTTTACGGTGAAGACCAATTAGGCTGTTCTGTGGTTGAAGCCTAACAGACAAATTTCGTCATTCAGTAGTAAGATATTCTGAACACTGAGCTTTGTATAGATTTGAGAAGATATTAAATCAATCGCAGATGGAACGTTGATTAAGTAATAGCGTCAACCAATATTAGAAAAAGTCGATAAAATAGCATTTATCATCTCCAAGGTTGGAGAGATGGAGAAACTTTTTGCTGTTTGAGAAGACATATAATAAGCATCTACGGCATTTCGCGGTAAATAGCGAAGCGAAACCTAGAAAAACACAACGTTAGCACAGCCAATTTGTGAAAACGATACTATAGCAACTCTAAATAGTTAGGGAACATTGGATTTTGACCGTTGAAACTCCGGGTGACGCTCCTGTGTCGCTACCGCTTGCGCTAACGGCAGTCGCTCTTTGTTGGAACAACAAGACCGGGCTGCCTCACGCTTAACACTCAACCTCAACGCGCATAATGAATTTTTCAAAACTAAAATGAATTGCTATATAACTAAAGCTAGTTGGTGCTGTGCAAATCCAACCATTTGTTTAATTTAATTGGACTATTGATGCGAGGAGCAGTCATGAAATCATTTATTCGCTTAGGCGCAACATTGGGTATAGCTGGCAGTGTATTTTTAACAGGGCTTTCAGGGATAGGCAATCTACCAGGAATGGGCAATCTAGAGGCGATCGCTCTGCCACAAGATCAGGTAGTGAAAAAGCTCCAAGAAGTACCAGTATTCACGCTCACCAATCCTAAAGGCGAATTCGTAGTTCTTTCAAGAAACAACGCATCCAAGCCGATCTCCCAAGTAGGATTTTTTATTAGCAAGCAAGATGCTCAAAAATTCCTTGACAATCGGCTCAAAAAAGAAAATCCTCAGTTAGCAAGCACTCTACAGGTTAGACCTTTGTCCTTGGCAGACTACTATAAAATAGTTCAAGAAAGCAAAAAGAAATCAGATTCTGTGATTTATACTTTAGTTCCGACGCAACAGCAAGTAGCCTCGGCAACAAGTATGCTCAATCAAAGTGGTAAAAAGGTAGAGCAATTCAACGGTATTCCCTTATTTGTACCCAAATTTAAGAAAGATAATAGCTATCTGACTATTCCCCTTGCTAAAGGTAATGAGCGATACATCCCTTTCTTTTTTGAGAAAGAACAAGCAGTGGCTCTGTTAGAGGAATTCAAAAAAGCCGTGCCAAAGGAAGGAGCCAATACTGAAATTCAGGTGGTAGATTTGTACGGTGTTATGGAAGCTCTCAATAGCAGCAGCGATCCTAGTATCAATAAAATTGTTCTGTATCCATCAAGGGAGTCGATCAACTTTATTCGCTCCCTGGCGCCAAATCAATCGCCAGGTGCCAAGCCAGCTGCTGCCCCCGCTCCGAAAAAATAACGGATATGCGCTCCAAAGTTGAGGTATGGGGGAGAAACATCTGATAGTCTCTGGTTTACAACTTTGGCAGTGGCGGAATGCAGCTTTGAAAGCAGCGATCGCCATTGATGTCCCATCAATTGAGGTAGATTGGCTGCTTCTTGAAGTTGCTGGATTAGACCGCTTGGCACTGCGTTTGGAGTCTTTTAAAAATTGGCCGCAAATTCAGCTGCAATTGCCTCTAGAAGAGTTAGAACAGCTATGGCAGAGACGATTAAACGATCGCTTGCCAGTGCAGTACATTGCCGGTATGACACCTTGGCGTAACTTTCAAATTGCGGTGTCAAGCGCAGTTTTGATTCCCAGACCAGAAACAGAGTACTTAATCGATTTAGCTTTAGCAGCTGCTAACGGTGTATCAGGACATTGGGCGGATTTGGGTACTGGGAGTGGAGCGATCGCACTGGGATTAGCAGATGTCTTGCCAAAAGCAACAATTCATGCAGTTGATTACAGTTTAGAGGCTCTGGCGATCGCCCGATCCAACGCTGATAATTTGGGTCTTGCTGACCGGATTCAATTTTATCAAGGTTCCTGGTGGGAGCCACTGACATTCTTAAAAGGTCAGTTCAGTGGTATGGTGTCAAACCCTCCATACATACCCACCAACACCTTACCTACTTTGCAACCAGAAGTCGTTAACCACGAACCACATCTAGCTTTGGATGGTGGCCTTGATGGCTTAGATTGCATTCGTCATTTGATCGAAATCTCCCCTAGTTATTTGCAATCGGGTGGCGTGTGGCTGATTGAGATGATGGCTGGGACAAGCGGATGCAGTGCGAGAACTTTTACAAAATCAAGGTAGCTATTGTAAGATTCAAATTCACGCTGATTTAGCTGGAATTGAACGTTTTGCCCTGGCCTACAAAAGTTAGGAGTGATGAGTGATGAGTTATGAAATTCCTCACTCCTAACTTCTAACTCCTCATTTTGTAAATATGACCCAAGTTTCTTTAATAAATCTAATAGCTGGCGCACGTGCTGGTGTTTTGGTGAGCTTTCCGACGGATACTGTTCCGGCACTTGCAGCGATGCCAGAAAAAGCAGGATTAATTTTTGCGGCGAAACAACGCAGTCAAGACAAACCTTTGATTTTGATGGCGGCTAGTGCTGAAGATTTGTGGCCGTATGTCAAAGGTAGTGAGAATGAATATAAAGTTTGGCAAGAATTAGCAGATAAATATTGGCCAGGAGGGCTGACATTAGTTTTGCCAGCGAGCGAACGCTTACCAAAAGTTATGAATCCCATCGATCCAACAACAATTGGGATTCGAGTACCAAACAGTGCGATCGCTCAAACTATTTTGGCGCAAACAGGCCCTCTTGCCACCACTAGCGCCAATTTTTCTGGTCAGCCGCCTTTGCAAACAATGACAGAAATTGAGACTCAGTTTCCCCAGGTTCTGACTTTAGCAACGACAGAATACCAGAGTGAAATACCAGGGATGGGTATACCTTCCACCGTTGCGAAATGGACAGGGATAAATTGGCAGATTTTGCGACAAGGTGCGATCGAGTTAGATTTATCGAGTGATAACTAAGTATAGGTAGTTATAATGTTGTTTTCGTGGTGTTAACAACAGAGAAATCTGAAACTTTAGTTGGCGCTGTTGTACTTAATTAGCAAGTTAATAATTGCCAGATATGAATTGGAGCAACTGGATATATCTAGGAGTAGGAATAGCACTAGGTATGGTTTTTCCTCAGTTATTTGGGCGATGGCTACGCCCAAAGCAGGCATCGCCTAATGTTTCATCTAGCTCATCCCCAGTAGCGCCATTAGCTCAACAGGATATGTCGCTAATATCACAACAGCTACAGCAAACGCAGCTGGCATATCTGATGGCAAAGGAAATGAGCCAGTTTAAAGCTGGTTTTTTGGCGCGGACTACCCATGAATTGCGATCGCCTTTTAATGGTTTGATTGGCTTACATCAATTAATTTTGTCAGATTTGTGTGAAAATCCGGCTGAAGAGCGAGAATTCATTGCCCAAGCTCACGAGCGGACGCTGAAGTTGCTGAAGCTAATGGATGAAATTCTCAATGTTGCTAGAACTGAACACGGCACTAATAAATTAGATATTCAGCCCAGAGCCTTAGCCGAAATTTTAGAGGAGGTTCATGATTTAACTTATATGCTGGCGGCAAATCGCAATTTTCCCTTAAAATTATTACCCGCCGACTCAGAAATTTATGTTTTGACAGATTACCTTTGGCTGCGCCAAGTATTGATAAGTTTAATAGACACTGCCATTACTCAGATGGAGGAAGGCAGCATTTGTATTTCCAGTAGCACTCTACCTACAAACAATTTTGTAAACATTTGGCTAGATTTACCAACTCATGCTGTACCTTTGAGTGAGCCGATTGATTTGCTCAAATTTGAAGAGCGGTTGACTCCGATTGACCACAAAAACGCTACTCTTTCCCCAGGAATGAGACTATTAATCAATCAGACTTTGGTGGAAGTTATGGGAGGAAAGTTAGAAATCTTGCCCTCGACTATTGTCAAGGAACCACTCTTGCGTACCAGAATACAAATATCTATCCCTTTAGTGAGTAGTGCTGAGTCCTGAGTAGTAAATAGGAAATCTTGCGCCTTGACTACCCTACTACAGTTCTTATACTCAGCACGGGCTAAACCCTAGCTTTCTGCTAACAGCACTCATTGCTCGGAACTATTTCGATGATTCTTGAAGCTGAATTTCTGTAGCAGCAAGGAAAGTACGGTTAGCTTGATTGTGTAGCACCATCGTAGTGGTAGTGTTGCTTTGAAAACCAATCTTTTCGTAGAAACCCTGTTGGTAAGTAGTCATCAGGTAAACTCGCTCAACCGACTTCATACGAGGATGTCTTAAAACGGTTTCTACTAAATTGCTTCCCAAACCACTATGTTGATACTCTGGATGAATCACAACATCCCAAATTGTGGCGCGATAGATGCCATCAGATGTTGCTCTGGCAAAGCCAATGAGCCGATTGCTATTCCAGACGGAAATTACTGGCTCACTGTTGGCAATAGCGATACCTAAGTCTTCAATACTGCGTCCCTTTGCCCAGAAAGCGGAAACGTTTAACAGTTCTTGGAGTTGATAAAGGTCAATTTCAGACTTGCGATCGCTAAACTTAATCTGAAGATCGTTCATGTATGGCATCCACTTTTAGCAGTATCTTTGAGCAGACATTTGATGAAATTAAATATGCATTATTCAGAAGTCTTGTAGAGACGTAGCACTACTAAGTCTTTACATTCTTTTTCAGCAGATGTCTCGTACAATGTCTAAGCTAGCTAGTAATGAAAAGTTTGTAGTAAGCACTTGAGTGCTGAGAAAATTAAGGACTAAAGTCCTGACCCCCAACGGGAAAGTTAGTCGCTCATGGGGGAAACCCCCATCGCCCTTGGCGTCTCCCCTTGGGAGAAGACCGCGCTAACTCACTACAAACTTGCTTACCCATCAATTTAAACTTTGATTTCAGTCATATTTTGCTATAAATTTCTGTACGTGTAGAGCAAGAAAATTTAATGACAAACCCACTTCCATAGAGGATGAGTTGCTCCCTGTTGACGTATCCGATAAACTTGTTTTTCTAAACGTTGTTTTTCCTGCGGTGGCAGTCCAAATAGAATATTCCGACTTTGCCAAACTAAAACAGCAGCAGTCATCCCCAGACAAAAAGCGAGACCGAAGGTAGACAGTGGATGGTAGAACAATCCAAATCTCACTGCTACCCAGGTAAAATATTGTTGCCACAGAGCAATTTCTGCACGTAGACCCCACAAGGAGACAGGCGCAACAGTCAGCCATAAACAGCCCACAAACAGCCACCTGCCATATACTGTCAGCTGATGTAGCCTTTGTACTTGTTGAGCAAACGATGGGTCAGATTTCTCAAAGTCTGGGACAGTATTTAATCGTTCTTCCGGTTGATCCATAGGGGAATAAAATTGCAAGGCGTGGGTGAGCAATTAAAAATGCTTTCACCCAATTTTGAAATATACACAAGTTTAACTATCCTGGGAACTGGGAGATGTATCAATCGAATCAGCGTTGTCTAACACCTGGGATTCCCCTTGACGCTCTCGCCACCAAGTTAGAAGAGTACTGGCGATGAAAATACTCGAATAAGCCCCCATTGTGAAGCCAACAATCAAAGCCAGGGAAAAGTATTTCAGTGTTTCTCCGCCAAATAGAAAGATTGCAGATAATGTCAGTAATACGGTTAAGGTAGTGTTGATCGATCTTGTCAATGTTTGGTTAACCGCATCATCTACAATTTGGGCAATTGGCTGTTCGGGATGGATTTTCAGGGTTTCCCGAATGCGATCGTAAATTACCACTGTATCGTTGACTGAAAAACCTGTGATCGTAAGTAAAGCGACGATAAACAGGCTATCTACTTCGATGCCTGCCACCAAACCCAAAATTGAAAAAGCCCCAACTGTGATCAAGATATCGTGGAATAGGGCAACGATCGCAAACACAGCATAATCTAACTGGAAACGGAAGCTCATGTAAATAGTAATACCGATGAAGGAAACTATCAGAGCTAACATCCCAGATGTAAACAGTTCTTTTCCCAAAGTGGGGCCAACGGAGTCAATCTGGTTCTTTTGTGGATCAAAAACGCCGATTTCTTCGCTCAAAGCGTTTTGTAATTTGGTACGCTGATCGACACTCAAATCTTTTGACCGAATTAGTACACCATTTTCTACACCATTTTCTGAGACAAGTTGGATACTGCTATCACCTAGTCCCTGCGCTTTTGCTACTTCTCGGACAGCGTTGATATCGATTGGTTTGTCGCAGTTACCGGGTTTGGTGCAATCTCGGACAAACTGCAACCGCGTACCACCGATAAAATCTAAACCGGGGCGTAAGGGTGCGCGAATACTGGGTTGTTGCCAAGAAATCACCATTGAGATGATACCAGCGATGATGATAGCAGCAGAAATAGTCCACCAAAGCGATCGCGATTTATTAATACTTAGTTTCATTGAGTCACCTCTGCCTTATTCGATGCTGGCAGGTTTGGACAGAAAAGTTCTGTCTTGCGCAAAGAGTGAATTGAAATTGCCAAAAACAGCAATGTCCGACTACAGGTAATTGCAGTAAACATACTCACAGCTACCCCCAAAGCTAAGGTTAGAGCAAAACCTTTAACTAAACCAGACCCCAGCCAAAATAGGGCAGCGCAAGCAATCCATGTAGTAACGTTGCTATCTAAAATACTAGAAAATGCCCGATAAAAACCCGATTCTACAGAACGATACAGAGATTTACCTGCCCGCAATTCTTCCCGCGTCCTTTCAAAAATTAGCACATTGGCATCAACTGCCATCCCAATACTGAGAATAAAACCAGCAATTCCCGGCAAAGTTAAGGTAACGCCCAACAAAGCAAAGGTTGCCCAAGTTAAGAGAGAGTAGATCGCTAGTGATATATCCGCAATCAATCCTGGTAGTCGATAGTAAACCACCATGAATATTAATACTAAAGTCAAACCACCGACTCCAGCATAAATACTACTTTGAATGCTATCTTTACCCAAGGTAGCTCCGACTGTCCGCCTTTCTGCGATTTCTACTGGTACGGGTAATGCGCCACCACGTAACTGCACGCCTAAGTCATTGGCTTGCTGGGCGGTAAAACGTCCTGTAATCACGGCAGAACCACCTGTAATCCCAGTAGCGGCAAATTCTATACCTACAGTGGGAGCGCTGATTAGTTCATTGTCTAGAAAAACACCAATGCTACGCCCAGTACCAGCGAGATTTTTTGTCAAATTGGCAAACAGTTCACCACCCTTTTGGTCGAAGCGAATGGCAACATTCCAGTTGTTACCTTGAGTGGGTTCACCATAGGCATCCTTGAGGTATTTGCCAATTAGCGGTGGATTAGTGCTTTCAAACAATTCTGCGATCGCTTGATTATTTTTTTGTAAGTCTTCTTGATTCTTGACAATTGCCGCTTTGTCGGTACTCTTTCTTAATTCTTCTTGCTTAAATTTCAATTCGGCTCTTGATGCTTGAAAAGCAAGCAGTTGAGTTTCTGTATTCGCCTTTTGGGTACGAAATTCTAACTGTGCTGTACCCCCTAGCACCCGTTCAGCTTGTTCTGGATCGTTGACTCCTGGTAGTTGCACCAATATTTTATCTGTACCGACTGTTTGGATTACTGGCTCAGAAACACCTAAACCATTAATCCGGCCTTCGACAACTTTCTTCACACCTTCCAATTCGCGTTCGGTGATTTTGGGGATATCCGCTGATGGTTTCACCTGAATTGTGAGCTGTGAACCTCCGCGCAAGTCCAGCCCTAGAGGTATCGGAATTGTGGCAATCACCGTAATAGCGGCGATTATCAGGACTAAAATCAAAACTAATAGCGATTGCTGTCTTTGCATACCATAACTCGCAACTGACAAACGCTATAATAGCGTTCTTTTGAGGAGTTATGAGTTGGGAAATGGGGAGTGGGTAGAGACGGGATTAATCGCGTCTGTACAAAGTAGGGAGTAGGGGTTGAATTTATTCCCTATTCCCTGTTCCCTTTTCCCTTTTCTCTATACTCGCAACGCCACCATTTTTTCCACAGCTTCTACTATTTGCTCTGGTTGAATGATTGTTAGTCGTTCCAGATTGCCGTTGTAAGGTGTGGGGATATCTTGGGAAGAAAGCCGTAGTACTGGCGCATCCAATTCATCGAATAAGCGATCGTTGATTGAGGCGATGACTTCTGCTCCAATACCCGCAGTGCGCATCGATTCTTCCACAACAATGACTTTATGGGTTTTACGTATTGATGCACCAATGGTATCAAAATCTAATGGTTTGAGGGATATTAAATCGATAACTTCTGGATCGTATCCTTGTTTTTCAAGAGTTTTTACGGCTTGCACTACATGATGGCGCATCCGTGAATAAGTAATAATTGTCACATCATTCCCTGGACGCACAATTTCTGCTTTATCTAGGGGGAGGAGGTATTCTTCTTCTGGTAAATCTTCTTTCAAGTTGTAAAGTAAAACGTGTTCAAAGAACAACACCGGATTATCATCGCGGATAGCGGATTTCAGCAGTCCTTTGGCGTTTCTTGGTGTGGAGCAGGCAACAATCTTTAACCCTGGCACAGCTTGGAAGTAGGTTTCTAGTCGCTGGGAATGTTCTGCACCTAGCTGCCGTCCCTACACCTCCAGGGCCGCGAATTACCATTGGAATTTTAAAGTTACCGCCAGAAGTATAGCGCAGCATCCCAGCGTTGTTGGATATTTGATTGAAGGCAAGCAGTAAAAAGCCCATGTTCATGCCTTCAATGATCGGACGTAACCCAGTCATTGCGGCTCCCACAGCCATCCCAGTAAAGCTATTTTCAGCGATGGGGGTATCTAGAATGCGGAGTTCGCCATATTTTTGGTACAGGTCTTTGGTAACTTTATAGGAACCGCCGTAGTGTCCAACATCTTCACCGAGAACGAATACGCTGGAGTCACGCGCCATTTCTTCATCAATGGCTTCCCGTAAGGCGTTGAAGAATAGTGTTTCTGCCATTTAGACCTTTTAGTACGATTATGGTTTTAGAATTTTATCGTGCTGCTGTCGCAAATACAGTGAGCGATCGCACTAGTTAGAGTTTAGGTTTTTTAAATAAACGGCCCCTAGCATAGAGCGAGTGATTGCCATAACTATATCAAAGCTATTTAATTTAGATTTTAGAGCTTTTATCAGCGATCGCCTCTGACTCTACCAAATGCGGCTGGTTTCTCTATGTAATAAAACGTAGAGTTATGTTTAAAATATACTCAGATATTCACGATTGAAATATACTAACTTAACTTTAATCACGTTAGAGTAAAAAATTTGTTGTAGCAACAATTTAAATATCCCTACTGTAGAACAATTGAAAACGTTGTTTATCTTAAGTTTTTGGGCTACTAAAATGTATTTACCTGTGTTTTTAGTGCGAATCGATGAACGAACAAAAAATCTTGTGATTCTCGCTGGTGAAGAAAATGAAATTCTAATTTACCTAGACGGGAAGTAGAGATATGTATGAGTAAGCCAGATTTTATGACAATGCCCCGTGTCCAATTGCGTCAATATATTCTTGACCACAGAGAAGATGATGAAGCTTTTCAAACTTATCTAGATAGATTCACCTCTGAAGACGCTGTAATCTTCCCTGCACCGCAGTCAATAGATGATTTAGAAAACTTCCCAGAATTGCATCAACAAAACCTAGAAAGACTACGAAAGCAAGCTTGAGCGATCGCAACCCTCAAACCAAATTTTAACAGCGATCGCCTCCCACTCTGGCAAAGAAGGGAATTCTGTATTTATGTACTACACACTTGACAATTTACCTATCATGTAAATAGCTAACTTCAACAAATCAACCATTTTGTAGGACACGCAAGATGCGTGTCCTACAAAATTCAAATCACCAAGGATTAATTACCAGCAGCCAACTTATCCAAGAAATCGATTTTTACAGCCAGATTGGTTATATCCCAATACGGTTCAGTTAAGGTTTTTTGATAAAAATTCTAGATCGCTAAAGATGCAATAAATCACTGTCAATACGAAAGACTGATTATTGTAAAGACGGCGATTCATCGCGTCTCTTGCCTTAACCGAACAGTATTAGGAGATAAGGAAGGAGAAAAAGGTCTACCTATAATTGTCTAAATACAAGCGATTCTTTATTTACACCCCAGCCAAATGCCATAAATAAAAGGATAAAATCGAATTAGACTCAAATATGAAAATTATGAACACAGCTATTATTGCCAAAGTAACGGCTGATGGAAAGCTAGAAATTCCTCCAGAAGTGTTAGCACAGCTTCAACCCTCTACTGAGTATGAAGTCTCGGTTACAGAAGATGAAATTGTGTTGAAAAAAATTACTAAACCGAATGTAAATTTAGATGAATTTCTGCAAGGCTTAGAAGATTTAGAACCCGATCCTAATCAACCCACGCTGGAAGAAATTAGTGAAATTGTCAAGGATGTCAGACAAGAGTTATGGTCTAACCCATGAGAGTTATCCTTGATGTAAATGTTTGGATTTCAGCTTTGTTGTGGGGAGGTGTTCCTGGTAAAACCTTGCGTTTAGCAAGAAATTAACAAATTAATATATTTGCTTCTGAATTTTTATTATTAGAACTAGAAACAACTTTAAAACGTGATAAATTTCAACTGCGACTACAACAAAGAGGTTATACGGTTGAGGATTTGATTTCTGTAGTCAAGGGTTTATCAAATGATTGTCCAACTGTCTCTGTAGATGCTCCTCAATTACGCGATCCAAAAGATAATTTAGTTTTGGCTGCGGCTGTTGCGGCAAATGCTGAAGCAATTGTTACTGGTGATTTAGATTTATTGGTGTTGATAGAATTTAATGGAATTCCAATTTTAACTCCGCAAGATTTTTTAAGTCGTTATTTTTTAGATTAAGTTTTATCATTGTTGTCTGAAGGTGTCTCCTGATATGTCATATAGTGATTTTACTTTTGAAAAAATTATAATTAAGTAGCCATCGCATCCCTAAAACACCCGCTCAAAAGGTTTTTTCCGATAACATCGATAAATATTAAAATCACTATCCAAAGTAGCGATCGCAGCAATATCCAAACGCTCTGAAATAACAATCAAGGATAAATCTGCAAAATCCCCTGGTAAATCTCTGTACTGAGTATTCAACTCAGCAATGCGCGAAAAATCTTGTGGTAATAGTTGCTCACACTCGTAGAGTTGTTTAGCAACATCTAGAAGAAACTCGTTTTGTGTACGCCAATCAAAGTTAAGCAACCACACCACTTCTGCAATACAAATGGGCGTAGTTACCAGCCTAGAAGTACAGTTTTCAAAGAAGCGACGCACCTGTTGGTGATACCGATCTCTGGCGCTGTAGTACGCAAACAAAAACCCGCTATCCGCGAGTATAAGCGGATAATAGGTCATGAATGCCGCTTGTTGAGATATTGAGCGATCGCTTTTTTACGGTTTGAGCGTTCTGATAAATCCGTTGGTGCATCTTGTAGCAGATGTTCAGGGTGTCCCCCACCCCGCCTCTCTACCAAAGTTTTACCCGCTTGTAAGGTTAGCCAGCGTTCAGCAATCAAGCGTCGGATTAACTCGCTCTTGTCTGTTTGCTCGTGAGCTAAAATATCGGCTAGCTGCCGTTCTGTTTCTTCATCCAGCCTGACACTGAGCATAACTTTTATCATCTTTGCAATACACGTATGACAAGTATAACGTGGATTAGTTAAATTTTGTTTGAATTTCGCACCAGCCAAACCCAAAATATAAAGAATCTCACGCCCAAACACCAAAACACAACTCTGCGTCTTCGCGCCTCTGCGTGAGATTTCCCACTAAATTAGTATTCAATATGCCTAGCCTACTTTAACCATCTCGCCGCATCTTTGGCATGATAAGTCAAAATCAAATCTGCACCAGCGCGTTTAAACCCAGTTAAAGTTTCCAAAACCACCCGTTCTTCATCAATCCAACCATTGAGAGCCGCAGCTTTCACCATTGCATACTCACCAGAAACATTGTAAGCCGCAACTGGCAAGTTACTTGCTTCTTTGACGCGCCAAATAATATCCATATATGCCAAGGCTGGCTTAACCATCAGCATATCAGCACCTTCAGCGATATCTAATTCAATCTCTTTAATCGCTTCGCGGGCGTTACCTGGGTCCATTTGATAAGTTCTTCTGTCCCCAAATTGTGGTGTCGAGTCTGCTGCATCCCGAAATGGGCCATAATAACCCGAAGCATACTTAGCAGCATAAGATAAAATCGGCGTATCTTGAAATCCGGCTTCATCCAAACCCTGACGAATTGCCTGCACAAACCCATCCATCATTCCTGAAGGCGCGATGATATCAGCACCTGCTTTTGCTTGGGAAACTGCCGTTTTCTTCAACAATTCCAAAGTTGGGTCATTTAAAACTCGTCCTGTTAAATCACCAGTTTCTAAATAACCACAATGACCGTGACTAGTATATTCACATAAACAAGTATCAGCAATTACAACCAAATCTGGCACTGCTTCTTTTACCGCCGTCGCCGCTTTTTGGACGATACCGCAATCATGCCAAGCACCAGTGGCATCCACATCTTTATCAGCCGGAATACCAAATAGAATAATCGAAGGAATTCCTAAGTCGTAAACTTCTTTTGCTTCTTCAATAATTTTATCTACCGAAAGTTGGTAGACTCCGGGCATGGATTTCACTTCATTAGCGATTGCCTCACCCGGTACAGCAAATAGTGGGTAAATTAAATCGCTTGTTGTTAAAACAGTTTCACGAACCATCCGGCGCAGTTGAGGATGAGTACGCAGACGACGGGGGCGATGTATAGGAAACATAAAATTTTATCAAGAAAAACAACCCAAATAGACACAAAACAAAGCGTCACAAAAGCAGGCTAAAATTTTCCTGCCGTCAGACAGACTACAAACAGTGCTTAACCGTCCTTGGCCCTACTCTTAATCAAGTTGTAGGGCAATTTTGTATTCTACAGCTTGGTTGCACCTATCCGACGGACTGGAAAAAAAACAACATTATGAAGAAATTCAAAATTTAAAATGATAAGACTGTCTGTTGGCAAAATTGTGGGGAATTGAGGGTTGAGATTTAAAAGCAAAGGGGAGGCAGCGCGGTCTTCTCCCATTCGTGAGAGGCTAGCGCCTTTCCTTTGGAACGCTACGCGAACGCAAAGCGTCTCGTAGAAAAGGGGGTTTCCTCCATGAGTGACTGCCGACGCAAAGGTAAACGCAGAGGCACGCAGAGAATTCGCTACAAATTAATGAAATGTTGTAATTGATAACAAATAATTTACAATGCCCAATGCCCAATACTTCGACTACGCTCAGTACAAGTGCCCAATGCCCATACCCATAATCTATGCTAAAAAACTCGGAAAATATAAGGATAACGGAAGGGTATATCAGGATTGTTGAAAACTCTAATGAGCGCCCAAATTGTTAATCCCCAATGTAATAGATATCCCAGACCGGCTAGTGGCCCCAGCAATAATAGAGGTAATACTAACCAACCGAATAGAAAAAACAGCGCTCCCAGAATTGCACCATAAAACCAGACATTAAAGTGGAAATTGATGGATTCTTTGGCGTTTTCTTTAACAACAGGATCGTCAGATACGAGCAGTATGGCGATAGGTATGCCTACAGATACCAATGTTGTGCTGAAAAAAATCGCTCCATGAGACAAGGCAGATAGAAGCTTTCGCTTGTCTGTGTCGTACATTGCTTTCTCCTATTTAGTCAGATTGTTGGTTATACTACGACCCTATCATGAGCATCGTTGTCTTAAGATTAAAAGACTTGCCAGAGTCAAAAAAAATTAAGCTAGCTTTCAAACAAATACATTTATGTCTACTGAACTTCAGTCTGAACTTATTCAAGCAGTCGAACTTCGCCGCAACTTTGCGATTATATCTCACCCGGATGCTGGTAAAACTACACTAACTGAAAAGCTACTCCTGTACGGGGGTGCAATTCACGAAGCTGGGGCCGTTAAGGCACGACGGGCACAGCGAAAGGCTACTTCTGACTGGATGGCGATGGAGCAACAACGAGGTATTTCCATTACTTCCACAGTGTTGCAATTTGAATACCAGAATTGTCAAATCAATTTATTAGACACTCCCGGACACCAAGATTTCAGTGAAGATACTTATCGTACCCTCGCTGCTGCCGACAATGCAGTGATGTTAATTGATGCGGCAAAAGGTTTGGAACCGCAAACCCGTAAATTGTTTGAAGTGTGTAAGTTGCGGGGTATCCCAATTTTTACATTTATCAACAAGCTCGATCGCCCAGGAAGGGAACCTCTGGAATTGTTGGATGAAATTGAGCAAGAATTGGGATTGCAAACCTATGCGGTAAACTGGCCGATTGGTATGGGCGATCGCTTTAAAGGTGTTTTTGACCGACACAAGCAACAAATTCACTTGTTTGAACGCAGCGCCCACGGCAGCCGAGAAGCCCGCGATACGATAGTAGAGTTAGGCGATCCGAGAATAGAAAAACAGCTAGAACAAAATCTGTACTATCAACTGAAAAACGATCTAGAACTGTTAGAAGGAGTTGGTCCAGAACTAGATTTACAGTTGATACACGAAGGCAAAATGACGCCTGTGTTCTTTGGTAGCGCCATGACTAACTTCGGGGTCGAGTTATTCCTCAAGTATTTCCTCGACTATGCCCTCAAACCCGGTTCTCATATCAGCAGTGTTGGCGAAGTTCCCCCTACATACCCGGAATTTTCGGGGTTTGTGTTCAAACTGCAAGCGAATATGGACCCGAAACACCGCGATCGCGTCGCATTTATCCGGGTTTGCACTGGTAAGTTTGAAAAAGATATGATGGTGAATCACGCCCGCATTGGTAAACTCATCCGTCTATCTCGCCCGCAAAAACTCTTTGCTCAAGAGCGAGAATCGATTGATGTGGCTTATCCTGGCGATGTGATCGGTTTGAATAATCCTGGTGTTTTTGCAATCGGGGATACAATTTACACGGGACAAAAGCTCGAATATGAGGGGATTCCGTATTTCTCGCCGGAACTGTTTGCATCTTTGAGGAATCCCAACCCCTCGAAATCTAAACAATTCCAAAAAGGCGTTGCGGAATTGCGAGAAGAAGGTGCTGTGCAAATTATGTATTCAACTGATGAAGCCAAGCGCGATCCAATTTTGGCGGCGGTGGGTCAGTTGCAATTCGAGGTGGTACAGTTTCGCTTACAAAATGAGTATGGTGTAGAAACCATATTAGATTTATTGCCCTACAGTGTCGCCCGTTGGGTTGAGGGTGGTTGGGAAGCATTAGAAAAAGTGGGACGAATATTCAATACCACTACAGTTAAAGACAGTATGGGACGACCAGTGTTGCTATTCCGTAATGAATGGAATTGTCAACAGTTATTGGGCGACCATCCAGAGTTAAAATTAAGCGCGATCGCTCCAGTATTTTCTAGTCAACAACCAGTGGAGAAATAATTCACTACGAATTTTAGATTTTAGATTTTAAATTTTAGATTTTTTTGTTCATGCCTTGCCCCTAGTGAGTAGAACAAATCTAAAATCCTTAATTTAAAATCCTTGAGCCAAGTAACCTTGTAGTCAGGCTCAATCCAAAATCCAAAATCCAAAATCCAAAATTAGTTGACAAGCAAAACTTGAGCGCGGTTGATTTCCACGGCATCCGAGGTTCGCGCTTTTGCCCAAACGTGGATCGTTTAGAAGAGATTGGAGTGCCAGAATTTGTATGCCTTCACATGCCAAACCGTCTTTGGAGGCTGGTTTAGTTGCCCTCAAGCAGGGAAATTACCAAACAGCGATCGCCCAACTAGAACCTATTGCTACCAGTCAAAGCGGTACTGCTAGCTTACAAGCCCAAGTTGGTTTAGTGATGGCTTATGCTCGCACTGGCGAAGTTTCCAAAGCGATCGCTATTTCCCAGAATCTCATTGAGAGTAACAATCCGCAAGTTCAAGAGTGGGCAACACGCGCTCTCGAACACCTGACAAAACGTAAAAAATCCGATCGAGAATCAAAAAAAGTCGAAACTGGATTTGTTCCCTTTGAGAATTCAACACCAGATTCAACCCCCATTACTCCCCCGGAAACTCCTACATCAGAGGAAAAACCGAACGATCGAGTCATAGAAACCAGAAGCGACGACATCCCGCCGATGGTGCCACTAGCTAGACTCAAAGCTACATTAGCGACACCGCCACCACCGCCACCATCGGCTACACCCCTAAGCGGCTTCATGGGTTCTGTTACCCGCACTCAAGCCAAATTATTCGGCGTTATTTATTGGCGGCAAGCACAACGCGCCAAAGCATGGCAACCACTACGTAAACCAAAATTAATTCCCTTGCGGCTACTGTCCGCAGGGACATTCATCGCCCTGTTTTGGACGATCCGAGAAATCCTCAAATTCGCATTGGGATTAATCAACCAGACTTTAGTCAAACTACCTTATCTGGAGCCGATACAGCTTTTATACGAAGATCCTACCCAACTGTTGCTGATCGCATTGGTGATTTTAATCGGAGTATCACCTTGGTTGCTGGATCTGCTACTGGCGAACTTGTATGGTCAGCGAGAATTTCCGAAAGATGTATTGAATACTCATAGCCGCGAAGCCGTTCGGGTGCTACAACGTTGTTGCCAACAGCGGCACTGGCCGTTACCCAAACTGCGAATTTTACCAACGGCTGCACCAATTATTCTGACTTATGGTAGTTTACCACGTAATGCCAGGATTGTTGTGAGTCAAGGGTTATTAGAGCAGTTAGCAGATGATGAAATCGCCATTATTTACGCCACGCAGCTCGGGCATATAGCTCACTGGGATTTTGCTGTAATGTCTTTGTTGCTGCTGGTAACACTACCAACTCATCAGCTATATCAGCAAGTGTCGGAGTTGGGAGACAAAATATCAGCGAAAATTTGGCGCTGGCCAGTGACAATTCTGGCGAGTCTAATTTATGGAATTTGGTGTTTGTTGACTGGAACTGCATTGTGGTTGTCGCGGTTGCGGCTTTATTATAGCGATCGCGTCGCCGCTGAAATTACTGGTAATCCCAATGCTCTGATTCGCGCTTTACTCAAAATTGCCATTGGCATTGCCGCTGACATCCAAAAACAAGAACACACCAGTTGGCAACTAGAAAGCTTAAATCTGCTGACACCAGTTAGCTACCAACAGAGTTTATCTTTGGGCACTATTGCCAGTAATCTATCTTTTGAATCCTTTTTGAAGTGGGATACCGCCAATCCTTATCGCCGATGGTTTACGATTAATAATAGCCATCCTTTAATGGGCGATCGCCTCGAACGCCTCTGCCAAATAGCCCGTCACTGGCATCTAGACACCGAACTACATTTTGATAGCGTTCCATCAAAGGTTAAGCGTCAGTCTTTTCTATTACAAGTCGCTCCCTGGTTGGGAATTCCTCTAGGGCTTTTGTTTGCAGCTTTCGTCTGGCTAACCTGGCAACTAGCATTCACACTCAAGTTTTTAAATCTAAAGTGGATATATGAAGATTGGTCTTTCATTACAGGCTGCCTTCTGATTGGCTTTAGCATCGGTACTGTGATGCGGATTAATTCTTTCTTCCCCGATATTAAACCTGCCACCGTACAAACTGACGACAGCTTACCCAACCTGTTAGCTGACCCCTTCTGCCTTACCTATTGATAGCGTCAGCGTGCGTCTTGTAGGTAAATTATTAGGTCGTCAAGGTACTAGTAACACCCTAGCGCAAGATTTAATCTTGCAATCCAGCGCAGGTTTGGTGAAATTGCACCACATTTCTTGGCTAGGACAGTCAGTCAATCATCAGGATCTAATCGGGCGGCAA
The DNA here is from genome assembly GCF_053470305.1 of Nostoc sp. DSM 114160. Classification (NCBI taxonomy): domain Bacteria; kingdom Bacillati; phylum Cyanobacteriota; class Cyanophyceae; order Nostocales; family Nostocaceae; genus Nostoc; species Nostoc sp. DSM 114160. The sequence goes on from NZ_JBPFGO010000002.1 coordinate 145,594, forward strand.
ATTATCGTCACAGGTTGGTTCAGACGAGGAGCAACACCTTGGATCGATATCCAAACCCTAGAAACTCAAAGTGGTAAAACCATTCATAGCCCGCATCCCATTTGGTCTACTTTTTTGGCTGTTGCAGCACAGGCTTGGGGCGCATACGTCTTTCTAACTGGTTAGTCATTGGGCATTGACAAAGGACAAAGGACAAAGGACAAAGGACAAATCGGAATGTAAAGAAAAGTTGCAGGTTTCCTTAACAAATGTTACATTTATTTACACAAACAAAAGCAACCGACATAACTCAGCATCACCGCTTAGTTGTGGATTTAGGTGCTTTTTCCCCGCTCTATACCTTTTATCCTCCCAACACAGCAGCAAATTAACCAGCCACTGGCTGGTTTTTGTTTCAAAATATGCTCACTTGCATAAAAAAATGTGTTTTATGTTACGATCTAGTAATAGTAATGCTGAAAATGTAGGCGCTAAACTAGCTACGTAGAAAATACCGTGGTAATGTAAGGAATGGTATTTGATTCTGCGAAAAAGGGCATAGAAGAAAGCGGGTACTTTAGCAGGCAATAGGCTATTAAATTTACAATTCTTAGAATTAAGGTGTTATTAGCTCACCATTAGTGTGAGCCTTTGGATTAAACAAGCTTGATCCCGACGAAAAACTGTATTGTTGTATAGGTTGACAGTTTCGAGCAAAAAAATTGGTTTATGGCAGTCTTGGTCAATAGCATCTATTTAAAAGCCAAAGCTAAATGATTGTTTTCTTGCCTTGCCATGTTCATTCAACTCTGGAGGTATAGTTCATGTCCGTTCGCCTATATATAGGTAATTTGCCTAAAGATGAAATAGATCGTCAAGATCTGCAAGCCGTTTTTGCAGCAGAAGGTGATGCTGTAACTACTAAATTAATTAAAGACCGCAAAACTGGCAAATGCCGTGGTTTCGGTTTTCTTACAGTCAATAATGACGAACAAGCTGACGAAATTATTGAAAAGTATAATGGTCAGATGTTCAAAGACACTCCCATTAAGCTAGAGAAGGCATTACCTCGGACAAAGGGTGAAGAGGGCGACGAGCAAGCTCCTAAACCAGTTATTGCTAGTACTAGTAATAGTACCCCAACTCCTAGCCCCAACAGAGAAGGTAGCCGTCGTGAGAAAAGCTCTAAGAAGCCTCGTCGTGGCGGCGGTGGCGGAGGTTCTCGCGAAAGCAGCACTACAACCACCGATTCAGACGCTATTCGTCCAGATCCTCGTTGGGCTTCGGAATTAGAAAAGCTGAAGCAGATGTTAGCTGCACAAACTACAAATTAATCCTCAAGGGAGAGAAATTAAAAATTAAAAATCAGAATTTTTTTTGGTTTTTAATTTTTAATTATTGTTGATAGTTATCTAGCTGCTTGGTTAAATCTACTTGCAGCTAATTTTGTAAGTGCGTAAGCATAGCATTGTCGAATCGTGGAGAATTGAGGGTTGAAATTTCAAGGCAGAGGGACGCAAAGGTAAGCGCAGTAGATTCGCAGACAATATGCTACGAAGTTATATAGTTTTCTATTTAGAATAAAATTAAGTTTTTGTAATTAGAGGCATTGAAAAACCTGGACGATGGGGATGCGATACCTAGCTTGGGCTGCGACTACGCAGTAATTAGCTGGATTTGATAAATTAGAGTCAGTAATGGCAAGCTTGATAATGCCAAGAGAACCAGAGGCGCGATTGCTCTAAAGATAATCTACACTCAAGGAGATACCGATCGTTTTCAGCTTCTGTTATGTCCTCAACTCTAGATTCTTTGCCACCTGCGCTCGCTAAAATTGTCCAGCGCTTTCAACGCGCTTCCGAACCGAAGCGACGCTACGAACAGCTAATCTGGTATGCTCAGAAGCTCAATGAGTTCCCAGAAGCTGATAAATTACCCGAAAACAAAGTTCCTGGTTGTGTGTCTCAAGTTTATATCACCGCAGCCTTGGATGATGGTAAGGTTGTATTTCAGGGCGATTCCGATTCTCAGTTAACCAAAGGATTAGTCGGGCTTCTGGTAGAGGGATTACATGGACTAACGCCAACTGAGATTGTTCAACTTACTCCAGATTTTATTCAAGAAACAGGTTTAAATGTTAGCCTGACACCTTCCCGTGCGAATGGATTTTACAATATTTTTAAAACCATGCAAAAAAAAGCATTGGAATGTAAGTTAGATTTGCCTAGCTAAACTTGGTTATTGGTCATTAGTCATTAGTCATTGGTCATTGGTCATTAGTCATTAGTCATTAGTCATTAGTTATTGGTTATCAACAAAGGACAAAAGACAAAGGACAAAGGACAAAGGACAAATGACAAAGGACAAATAAGGTACAACTACCAAAATTTAGTGTCATGTCAACCAATCTATTATCTACCTCTGCTGCTACTGGTTTTGGTGGAGTAGTTCAAGAATATCTCTGGAACTGGGAAAATCAGGAATTGCGCGTTGTTTATGAAACCCTCGGGAAAGGTTCACCGCTATTGCTACTACCAGCTTTCAGCAGTGTTTCGACGCGTTTGGAAGTCGGCGAACTTGCCAAGTTACTAGCTCCCAATTTTCAAGTTGTAGCCTTAGACTGGCCGGGATTTGGTGAATCTTCTCGCCCTAGTTTGAATTATCGACCAGAAATTTATCAGCAATTTCTGGAAGATTTTGTCAAAGCTGTTTTTAATACTCCTGTTACTGTGGTGGCGGCTGGTCATGCTGCTACATACGTTTTACAATTAGCTGTCAAGCAGGCTGCTTTCTCAAAAATTGTATTGTTGGCTCCTACTTGGCGTGGGCCTTTACCAACAATGGGGGCAAGTCAACAGATAGCTGGCGTTGTGAGAGAATTGGTGCGATCGCCTATACTTGGTCAAGCTCTCTACAAACTCAACACTACTCAATCTTTCTTAAGTTTCATGTACCGCCGTCATGTCTTTACTGACGCGGCTAAAATTACACCCAGTTTCATTGAGAAAAAGTGGCACACCACTCAACAACCAGGAGCGCGATTTGCTTCTGCTGCCTTTGTAACTGGTAATCTCGATGCTGTACGCGAACAATCTGATTTTTTAGAAATTGTACAGTCTTTAACCGTACCCTTGATGGTAGTAATTGGGGAATCTAGCCCCCCAAAATCACGAGAAGAAATGAACGCTTTGGTAGCCTTACCAGGAGTGAAAAGCGTTGTCATTCCCGGTTCTTTGGGACTGCATGAAGAATACCCAGCAGTTGTTTTAGAAGCAGTTCAAGATTTTTTGTTATCTCAGAAATAATTAACCAGAGATGAACATAGATCCCATTTTAGGGGCGTACAGATGTGCGCCCCTAATTATTCAAATGAGAATCGCCATATTATAGATGGATAAAAATAAAATATTTCTTGATTAAATTATGTAATTATTTTTATGAAGCCCAAAATAATAGCAAGTTCGCAGAAAAATATAAAAAGATTTATCATAGGCGATAATGATTATCCATAAGGTGAGATAAGGGGAATTTAGAGTATGGTGGCTGACGTAATCAACAATTCAGTTCCCGTTACTGTTCTTACAGGCTATTTGGGAGCAGGTAAAACGACTCTACTCAATCACATCCTCACCTACGAACACGGCAAAAAAGTTGCTGTGATTGTTAATGAATTTGGGGAAGTGGGTATTGATAATCAATTGATTATCGATGCAGATGAAGAAATTTTTGAAATGAATAATGGCTGTATCTGTTGTACAGTGCGCGGCGATTTAATTCGCATCATTGGCAATTTGATGAAGCGGCGCGATAAATTTGACCATTTAGTAATTGAAACAACTGGATTAGCCGATCCAGCACCAGTAATTCAGACTTTTTTTGTTGATGAAGATTTGCAAAGCCAACTGTCTTTAGATGCGGTGGTGACAGTGGTCGATGCCAAACATATTTGGCAGCATTGGGATGCAGACGAAGCACAAGAACAGATTGCTTTTGCCGATGTAATTTTACTTAATAAAACAGATTTGGTAGCGCCAGAAGAGTTGAATGAATTAGAAAAACGGATTCGGGCAATGAATGCGATCGCAAAAATCTACCGTACCCAAAATTCTGAACTCGGAATGGATGCTTTGTTAGGTGTAAAAGCCTTTGATTTAGAACGCGCATTAGAAATCGATCCAGATTTCTTAGGCGAAGATGCCCACGTACACGATGAAACTGTTTATTCTGTGGCTCTAGTAGAAGCAGGTGCAGTTGATGGAGAAAAATTAAACGCTTGGCTTTCCGAGTTACTGCGTACTCAAGGCCCAGATATCTTTCGGATGAAAGGCATTTTAAATATTGCTGGAGAAGATAATCGATTTGTATTCCAAGGAGTACACATGATCTTTGATGGCAAACCCGATCGCCCTTGGAAACCAAACGAAACCCACAAAAATGAACTAGTTTTCATCGGTCGCAATCTTGATGCAGCCAAACTCAAGGAAGATTTTCTCGCCTGTCTAGCATAAAAAAAGTTAGGAGTTATGAGTGATGAGTTATGAGTTAAAAATTCCTAACTCCTAACTTCTAACTCCTAACTCCTAACTTCTAACTTCTGTAGAAAATATGAACTCCACAACCAAATCTAAGGAATTTGAACAACACTATTCGGGGACACTTTCAGATTATGTAACTGCGATCGCTTGGTCGCCACAAGGTCAAACTTTAGCAGCAACTTCCGCCGCTGGGGAAGTAGTTTTGTGGAATGATGGCGAACTCACAAGTTTACAAACTGGTAACGGTAAATCAGTAGACTGTCTCGCTTTTTCGCCAGATGGAAAATTTTTAGCTGTTGGCGGACAAGATGGACAGGTGAAAATTTGGCGCGATACTGAATTAATCGCCACCTTGGAAAATGCCCCTGCATGGGTTGACAAGCTAGCTTGGAATTACACCAGTAACCAACTGGCTTTTAGTTTAGGGCGTTACGTCCAAGTCTGGGATGCAGATACTCGTGAAATTGTCGTGACACTGAATTTCGACAACTCTTCAGTATTGGGTATAGATTGGCGCATTGATGGGCAGTATTTGGCTATCGGTGGTTACAAGGGAGTGAAGATTTGGCATAGTCAAAACTGGGATGAAGAACCATACAGCTTAGATATGACTACTGTCAGTTTAGCGATGGCTTGGTCGCCCGATGGTAAATTTCTGGCTTCTGGCAACATGGATCGTAGCGTCACCGTTTTAGAATGGAACAACCCCGACCCTTGGGTGATGCGTGGCTTCCCTGGTAAAATTCGCCAATTGGCGTGGTCCGAAGCTATGACTAAAGTAGGTGCGCCAATACTGGCATCTTCTAGCGTTGAAGGTATTGTAGTCTGGGAAAAGCTAGAGGATGATTCTTTAGGTTGGGAAGCACGAGTATTAACTAATCATGTGGGTGTAATCAATGCGATCGCCTTTGCACCCAAAAGCTTCCTTCTGGCTTCTGCTGCTGCTGATGGCTGGTTGTGTTTGTGGAACAAAGCCAAGGAAGTATCCCAAATTATCACAGGTGTCTCAGCAGGATTTTCTAGCCTAGCTTGGCATCCCCAAGGTAAGTTACTGGCCGCAGGCGGTGAACAGGGCGAATTAGTTGTATGGTCAAAGGTTTTGCGGGGTCAAGGATTTGGGCGTAGTTAAACAATACTTGGTAATTAAAATTGAAGCTGGGCAATTTATTAGCTATGCTGTATCAGCAAAGCTATCTTTGTGTGATTTATGAAAATTGTCAAACTGATTTTACTTGCCTGTCCCGCATTTCTGGTATCTATGCTGCTGGTAGTCAATCCAGCACACGCATCCAACCTGAAATCTCTATACCCTACACAAATTGTTACGGTTGTATCTACACAACAAATTCCCGATCTGGTAATACCAATGTTGACTCAAACATCTAATCCGATTATCGATCGAGTTGGTTGCAATTGTGCCAACTGTATTCAGTCTAAATTTCAGTCTTTACAAGGCAAACTGCCATCCGCCGATTTTTAATAAATTTAGGAGTTATGAATATTGTAGGGGCACAGCAATGCTGTGCCCTGATTAATTTTATGAGCTTTTTATCCGTGGCGATAGCCTACGGCACGCTACGCGATCGCCCTGACTGCGACATAATTATTTATGTAATCAAGGTATTCACTAAAAATTAAAATAATTCGTAATTGATAATAAGTAATTCTTGATTCCTATCAGTAACAACTTGTACCATTTTTAATTACGAATGACGTAGCTTGCTTCTCGGATGAAGGCGAGTATTACGAATTACAAATTATTTGGTCACACCTGAAAAACGAAGTAGGAAAGTTGTTAAGTGAATCCCTGGATACTGAGAAAGCTGCTGGTAAAGTATTAAGGTTGGTGCAATCGCCATCTGCATCCAAGCTGTTAAGCTCTTGTTAAAAGAGCTAGTCCGGGGATTAGAAAACTTGCTAGAGTGAACAGAGTTAGCCTTAATGTCTAATCGCCAAAACCTATACATCTCATGGATTTTGCTAATATTGCATCCCAGCTAAACGCTGGAACGATTTTACCAGAGGGGATTGTTATTCTCACCCTCTTGGGGGTTTTGATTGTTGATTTGATTTTGGGGCGTACATCTGGACGCTGGATTGGATATCTAACGATCGCAGGTTTATTTGCTTCGATTATCGCCCTATATTTTCAATGGGACTCTCTTAATCCCATCTCTTTTAGCGGTGGCTTTAATGGTGACGACCTGAGTATTGTCTTTCGCGGTATTATTGCCTTGTCTGCGATTGTGACTATACTAATGTCAATTCGCTACGTTGAGCAGAGCGGCACGGCTTTAGCCGAATTCATCGCTATTTTGCTGAGTGCTACTTTAGGAGGGATGTTTTTATCCGGGGCTAGTGAGTTGGTAATGATTTTCATCTCCCTAGAAACCCTGAGTATCTCCTCTTACCTGTTAACAGGTTATACCAAGCGTGACCCCCGCTCCAACGAAGCGGCGCTGAAATACTTGTTAATTGGAGCTTCCAGTACAGCAATATTTTTGTACGGTGTATCCCTGCTGTATGGACTATCTGGAGGACAAACTGAACTAAGTGCGATCGCTAATGGCATTGCCACAGCAAAAGTGGGACAATCTTTAGGTTTAGTGATTGCCCTGGTTTTTGCGATCGCGGGTATTGGCTTTAAAATCTCCGCTGCACCCTTCCACCAGTGGACACCAGACGTTTACGAAGGCGCTCCCACCCCAGTCATCGCCTTTTTATCTGTTGGTTCCAAAGCAGCTGGTTTTGCCTTAGCCATCCGCTTGTTAACAACAGCCTTCCCCCTTGTTGCTGACGAGTGGAGGTTTGTCTTCACAGCTCTTGCCGTTCTGAGCATGATTTTGGGTAACGTAGTCGCCCTAGCCCAAACCAGCATGAAACGGATGCTAGCTTATTCATCCATTGCTCAAGCTGGGTTTGTGATGATTGGCTTGATTGCTGGTACTCAGGCAGGCTATGCCAGTATGATATTCTACTTACTGGTTTACCTGTTCATGAACCTGTGCGGCTTTACCTGCATCATCCTGTTCTCACTGCGGACGGGAACTGACCAGATTGCCGAATACTCTGGCTTATATCAAAAAGACCCACTCCTAACACTGGGGTTGAGTATCTCCCTGCTTTCCTTGGGTGGTATTCCACCATTGGCTGGGTTTTTCGGCAAGATTTACTTATTCTGGGCTGGTTGGCAAGCAGGACTTTATTGGTTAGTTTTGCTGGGCTTAGTTACCACCGTCGTCTCCATCTACTATTACATTCGCGTAGTTAAGATGATGGTAGTTAAAGAACCCCATGAAATGTCCGACGCGGTGAAGAATTATCCACAAGTGCGTTGGGATTTGCCTGGGCTAAGACCTTTGCAGGTCGGGTTGGTGGTAACATTAATTGCCACTTCCATAGCAGGGATTTTGTCAAATCCACTGTTTACATTGGCTAACAATTCCATCTCCCATACCCCATTTTTGCAAGCAACAATCAACACTAATGTAAAAGCAGAAAATCCACTGCTTTTACCAAAGTTAGATTCGGTTAGTCAGTCTGAATCCTCTGTTGATTCTACTGCCAAGATATAATTGAGTCTCAACCAGATTTTGTAATCAAAGACACGCCTGTTTGCTAATGAGCAGACAGGCGTTGTTATATCTTTAAACTGAAATTTTATGAGGCTAATTAAATAGGTATTTTAATTACAAATTCTGCACCTTTTCCCGGAACAGAAAAACAGTTAAGTTGCCCGTTATGTTTTTCAACTATAATTTGATAGCTTATATATAGCCCTAGTCCAGTACCTTTACCCACAGTTTTAGTGGTAAAAAACGGATCGAATAGTTTTGAGCGAACTTGTTCATTTATCCCCAAACCATTATCAGCAATACTAACTTCTATCCATTTTTCATCGATTAGCTCAGTTTTAATTTGAATTTGGGGATTATTATTTATCAGTTGTTGACTTTCAGTTTTTTGTGTATTTACTTCTGAATACTGACTGTTGAGCGCTGATGCTTCCAGTGCATCGATTGCATTAGCAAGAATATTCATAAACACTTGATTGAGTTGACCAGGATAGCAAGTTACATTCGGTAGCTGACTATATTTTTTGATGATTTTGATTTCTGGGTACTCATGCCTAGCTTGCAGGCGATGCTCCAAAATCATCAAAGTACTATCAATTCCTTCATGGATATTGACTTGCTTAAGTTCTGCTTCATCCAGCCTGGAAAAATTACGTAGTGATTTAACAATTTCCTGAATGCGTTCTGCTCCCACTTTCATGGACTGGAAGAGTTTGGTTATATCTTGAATCAAAAAATCTAAATCTATTTCTTCTACTTGCTGTTGGATTTCTGGAAGAGTATTTGGAAAAGCTTGTTGATAAGCTTCGACTAATTTCAGTAAATCCTGAGTGTATTTATGAGCGTGGTGGAGGTTCCCATAAATAAAACTCACGGGGTTATTAATTTCATGAGCAATACCAGCGACCATCTGGCCTAAACTAGACATTTTCTCAGCTTGGATAAGCTGAGTTTGCGTAAGTTGTAGTTCATTTAATGTGTCTTGTAAAGCAGTTGTACGTTCCTCGACTCGAATTTCTAGCTCTTGATTCACTTTCTTGAGCGCTTCTTCTGCTTGTTTTCGTCTCTGAACTTCTTTGGCTAACTCATCAATTTTTTCGTTCAACAGAACGAAATTACTACTGGCTAAAACTCTATTTTCCAACCGTAACAGAATTAAAGCTGAAGATTCAGGAGACCAAGGTTGAATAACTGCTCCTTGACTACGACATATTAAGGTTTGTCCATCATTCATTCGTAAAGTCAAAGAGCCAATCACCATTGCCCTACTACTTGAACAAGCTTGTAAATACTTTACAAGATCGTCGCTAGACTCAGTTACTAGTTCAAAGAGCATTCTTCCCCGCAGTTCTTGACGGCGTAACCCCAGCATATCTGCTACTGGTTGATTCGTCGCTAACAACTGACCCTCTGCACTTACCAGAAGTAAAGGTTCTGGTAAAACTCTGGCAAATTCAATAAATTGTTCAGGAGTCATGGGGCTTCAACTTTTAGGTTTGACTCTACTTTACATATCTGCACTAAGCTTAATCCTGGAGTTACTTTGTTTAATCGTAAAGGATTTACACAGATTCTAGTCCCCTAAAGTATTCTCGACCTTCTGCATCTTCTGCTTCTTCTGTAAGTTTTAAATAAACAATAACTTTACATCCAGAATTACCTTCTGCTATTGTTTCTTGCAATTCTACTTTTGCATATCCGAGATTATTAGCTGCGATCGTTCCAAACACGTTTGAAGTCATCATACACATGGCAGGGCGATTCAGTACTTTGTCGCCAAATGGGCAAACACGGTTGCCAAAGACGATTTTTTCATCATTCTGCTCAATAACATAAAAATCGCCCTGGATTCGTTTTTTTAAATCAATCAAGACATCAGCTACCTGCTTACGAGAAAGGTTAGAGATTTCCAGGGCAGATTTATAATCTTGGTTAATCTGTCTTCCCATCCTTTCACCAACAACGCTAATAAATCCCGAAGCTTCTTCTAAACCCACTACATCCTGCAAAGTACCAGATAATTCTCTGATTAGTGTACGTAAAAATATGTCGCGTTCTAAAGAAAGATTAAGCGTAGCTATTGAGTCCTTGGGTACATCGATCATAAATTTTGAGAATACAATCTTGGAAGTACACTTATAGAGTTCCCCAAAATTTCTATAAAGTAACTACTTAATCTTTTTATTCTGAGAATTTAATGTTTGCTTTTGGTTATCAGGAAAAAATGTTCATAAGAAATTCTGAGCCTTATTGTTGTGACAGTTTACGGTCTTGATAGTTTCTTCTAGGTTAACTCCTCATTATTTTTTATAACCCTCCTTAAAGAGTGGGGAATTAGATCGAGTCTTAAAAGGTTAGCCAGCAAAAATAATCCCAGCTTTTGGTATATCTTTTGCAAGAGAACTGGCACATTGCTGAAGAACTTCTTCAACTGCTGCAAGAGAATCTGGATCGTTACTGTGGTCTACTACTGCCTTGAACATAAATTTATTTATTATGTTAATAAACGTAACTTACTATAATTATTAAATGGGAAGTTTAATGATAAATTCTGAACCTTGCCCTATTGATGAATTTACCTCTAGAGTTCCTCCATGTTTTTCGACAACAATCTGACGAGCAATTGATAAGCCTAATCCTGTACCTTGACCGACTGGCTTAGTAGTGAATAAATAGTCAAAGATTTTTTTTTGGACATCAGCCGACATTCCCACGCCATTATCTTTAATCCTAATCAAGATATAATTTTTATCTTCAGTGAGAGTAGTTTGAATCAAAATTTGATTAGGATTTGCTTCAATCTCCATATAGGTCAGTCCTACATTAGACTCCTCTAAAGCATCAATAGCATTAGCTAATAAATTCATAAATACTTGATTGAGTTGCCCGATAAAACATTCTAATTCTGGCAATATATCGTAATCTCTAATTACTTGAATATCGGGTCGATCTTCGGATGCTTTTAAACGGTGTTTGAGAATCATAATTGTACTGTCTATACCATCATGAATGTTGCAATACACTTTGCGATCGCTATCTGCTCGAGAAAAGGTTCTCAAGCTGGTACTAATGTTGCGAATGCGCTGAACTCCCTCTTTCATTGAGGAAATCAAATTAGGTAGATCGGCAAGTATATACTTCAAATCTATGGCTGCAATTTCCTCTTGAATTTCTGGAACTGGATTAGGATAGTGCTCCTGATAAAGGTCAATAATGTTAATCATGTTTTGGAAATATACTGAAGCGTGTCCAAGATTGCCATGAATAAAACCAACTGGATTATTAATTTCATGAGCAACTCCTGCTACTAATTGACCAAGAGCAGACATTTTTTCCGTCTGTACAAGCTGAAGTTGAGACTCTTGTAGGTCTTTTAATGCCCTAGATAATGCTGCTGTCCTTTCTAAAACTCGTTTTTCTAAAGTTTTTGTGAGATTTCGTAATTGAAGATGGGTTTTAATTCTAGCTAATAATTCTTCTTGATGAAAGGGTTTTGTGATATAATCAACTGCTCCTATATTTAGACCCTTTACCTTACTATGAGTATCAGAATTTGCTGTCATAAAAATTACAGGTATATCACAAGTAGCTGAATTTGCTTTCAGTCTTTTACAAGTTTCAAATCCATCTATTCCTGGCATCATCACATCTAATAAAATTAAGTCAGGAAGTTGATACTCAACCTGCTTCAGTGCTCTTTCTCCATCATTTTCCGCGATCACTTTAAAGCCTACATTAGTTAATATATCAAAGACAATTTCTAAATTAGTAGTAGTATCATCTACCACTAAGATTAAACTATCTTCTGGGGTATAAAGCATTTTCATATCTGGTTTTTCATTCATATATTTAAATTAATTTTATTCATTGTTAGTTATTGCCTTTTGCCTTGCGATCGCAGCTAAGTCCTCTCTATTTTCTTGGTAGACAGACTGCCAATTTATCGTCTGACAACCCTATAGTTCCCAAAAACTCTGATAACAGCAACATTTTCACGCTAAATTGCCTATAGCTTTGCGTTGGGGCGATCGCTACATAAGAAATATTAACCACCAATCTTAATTTCAGTAGAGAAAAATATCTTCCTTTATAAAGGCGATCGCTCTGAAATTAGTCATTATTACCCTTGCCTTTTTATAAAAGTAGCGCTAACCCAGAATAATATTGTTGATGCCATAAGTTAATTTTTTCATTTCGTCAACAGTGTTTATCATGAGTATTCTTAGATGTAATTTTTTTTATAAAAAAATATCATTCCAGAAAATTACGGTATATTTACGGTTATTAAAAAAAAAAAAACATAGAACAATACTGTTTAAGTTTGAAAATACTCATATAGATTTACACACCACATATATACAGTGACGTAAATATGATTTACACACTGTATATATGTGGTGTGACAGGGAGTTATTTTCAAAAAAATTTTATAGGCTTTCTATGAGTCTATTGATTTTATTTTCCTGTACTTTATGTTAGTTAATTCTAACTAATATATTTTTATGAAGGAACTACTTTCCTCCGATTTATACTGTCCATTTTCATCCCATATCAATAAGCATATTGATGTTTTAGAAGAGTATGCTCTTGAATGGGTAACTTGCTTTAACTTACTGGCAAATGAATCAGTTTATCGACGTTTCCTCAAGTCAAATTTTTTCAAGCTCGTAGCAGGTGCTTATCCTTACTGCAATCTGGAAAAAATAAAGATTGCCAGTGACTTGTTCAGTTGGCTGTTTATTTGGGACGATCAATGTGATATGTCAGATTTAGGCCAACAACCTGAAGCACTTAAGCTTTTTCACCAGAGATTTATTGAAATATTAAATGGAGCAGAACTTACAAGCAACGATATACACCTTAGCTATGCTTTAAGTGACCTACGACAACGGATGCTCCAAATAGGGAGCATAAAATGGTTCCATCACTTTGTTTTTAGCTTTGAGGAATACTTCGCCGGGTGTGTACAGGAAGCAAGTAATCGCGCACAGGAAATAATACCGGATATTGATACTTATATCAGAATACGAAACTTAAGTTCGGCGGGGGATCTTACCGTAGTATTGATTGAATTTTGCGAGCAATTGCTGATTCCTGATATTTTACGACAGCACGACATCTTTAAAAAACTCAAGGAGAAGACAATTAATATTCTTGCCTGGTGTAATGATATCTTCTCGTATTCTAGAGAAATGGCAAGTGGTGATGTTCACAATCTAGTATTAGTATTGCACTATCAACAGAAACTACCTCTAGAAATAGCGATTAAGCGTGCAATCGACATCCACGATCGAGAAGTACGAGAACTGCTCGAATTAGAAGCATGTCTGCCATCTTTTGGAGAAGAATTAGATGCTGAACTTGCAAAATACATATCAGGAATGTACGCCTGGATACGCGGCAATCTCGATTGGTACTTTAATTCCGATCGCTATCAAACTATAGAAAGACTGGAGTTAGTAGAAACTTTAGAGCTAGATAAATCTCAAAGCAATATGCAAGTACTTTCAAACATGAAAGTTTTACTACCATCATAAGGAAAAATATAATATCTCAGAGAATATTTTTCACGATGCTCCCAACGATTTTTTTAAAGGTGTTGGGAGCATCTAGAATTTTACTGCTTCAAAGTGAATCAATATTACCCCATAACTAACAATACAAAAATAACGCAATTTCAGTATGAAAAATCAAATGCAACTACCTAATCCACTAAAAACTCCCCCTTTGCTCCAGAAAATCCAGTGGGTTGCAGACCCCGTTAGTTTTATGGAAAATGCAGCTCAGCAATATCCTGACATTTTTACTGCTGAGGTAATTGGTTTTGGGGAGACTGTGGTTTTTGTGAACCATCCTCAAGCAATCAAGGAAATTTTCACTAACGATCGGAAGAAGTTTCTATTCGTTGGTAAAGTGAACAGAATATTTGAACCCTTAGCCGGGGAATATTCACTCCTCATGCTGAACGGTGAACGCCATAAACGGCGGCGAAAACTCACAATGCCTTCCTTTCATGGTGACAGAATGCGAGCCTACGGCTCTTTGATTTCTAATCTCACCGAACAAGTTTTTAGTCAGTTACCGCTAAATCAGCCCTTCTTAGCTCGTACTGCAATGCAGGAAATTTCTCTGCAAATCATTTTACAAGCTGTCTTTGGCTTGCATAAGGGAGGACGTTACGACAAAATCAAGCGCTTAATGGCGTTGCTTTTGGATCTCTTTAGCTCACCCTTTACTTCTAGCTTCCTTTTTTTCCCCTTCCTGCAACAAGATTTAGGAGTTTGGAGTCCTTGGGGATGGTTTCTGCGTCAACGGCAGCAAATTTATGAATTGCTTTACGCTGAAATTGCCCAACGCCGGGAAGAACCCAATCCAGATCGCATCGATATTTTATCCTTGCTGATGTTAACGCGGGATGAAGAAGGTAATCCGATGACAGATCGAGAGTTGCGTGATGATTTGATGACACTGATGGTAGCAGGGGACACGAAACAGTGGCAACAGCAATGGCTTGGGGATTGTATTGGATTCATCATTTACCGAAAGTCCGAGAGAAATTGCTTCAAGAACTTGATTCCCTCGGTGATTCCCCAGATCCCATGAGCATTTTCCAACTGCCTTATCTCACGGCTGTTTGTAATGAAACTTTGCGAATTTACCCGATTGCAATGTTCGCGTTCCCCAGGATAGTCCAAGAATCCTGTGAACTACTAGGACATCCTTTAGCTTCTGGAACATTACTGGTTCCCAGTATTTACCTGGCTCATCAGCGCGAGGATTTATATCCGCAGCCTCAGCAATTTAAACCAGAACGCTTTCTAGAACACGAATTTTCTGCCTATGAATTTTTGCCTTTTGGTGGTGGAGTTCGTCGCTGTATGGGTGAAGCTTTGGCTGTGTTTGAAATGAAGCTAGTATTAGCAAAAGTACTGTCAGGCTATCAACTTGCTCTAGCTGGTAAGCGGCCAGAGCATCCTCAACGTCGAGGTTTTGCACTTGCGCCTGCTAATGGGGTGAAGATGGTAGTTACAGGACGACATGTGCGTGAAGAGCCTAGAGTGAATATGACAACTACATCCACATCTGTCTTTTAATAATCTGTCAGAGCGATTTTAATAAATATTATAAACGCAGCTTTTCACAAAAACTGCGTTTTTAGTACTCTTAGGTTTGGACTCGATCGATTACTCATCTAGCCCTCTAACTGTTGCATTGGTATCTCAATAGTAAACTCAGTTCCTTTTCCTGGTGTAGAATCACAGGTTAAACTACCTTTGTGTTTTTCCACGACAATCTGGTAGCTAATCGACAACCCTAAACCTGTACCACTTCCTACTGACTTGGTGGTAAAAAATGGGTCAAATATTTTCTGCTGCACGGCTTTTGTCATGCCAGAACCGTTATCAGTAATCCGAATTATCGCCGTATTAGAATTTGTTAGTTCAGTAAAAATGTGAATTTGTCGTACACGATGAAAAGTCGGTGACGTATTTATATCATTTGTTAATTCTTCTCGATTATTTACTAATGATGGATGATCTATGATAAATAACTCTTCTAAAGCATCAATTGCATTACTCAGGATATTCATAAATACCTGATTTAGTTGACCAGGGTAACAAATAACTTCTGGTAATTGTCCATATTTTTTGATGACTTCAATTTCTAGTAAATTGCTATTTGGTTTCAGTCGGTGCTGCAAAATCATTAAGGTGTTGTCTATTCCCTCATGAATATCTACAGGTTTCATTTCAGCTTCATCTAAGCGAGAAAAGTTACGTAAGCCCAAAACAATATTTCGGATACGCGAACTCCCTACTTTCATGGAATCTAAAATCTTGATAAGGTCTTTTGATAAAAAATCTATGTCAATCTCGTCAGATTTCTCTTCAATTAGAGGGGAAGGATGGGGATATTCTTGCTGATAAATAACTATCAAATCCAGCAACTCTTGAACATACTCGCTAGCATGATTGATATTGCCATGAATAAAGTTAATCGGGTTATTTATTTCATGAGCAATTCCCGCTACCATTTGTCCCAAAGAAGACATCTTTTCACTTTGAATTAATTGGATTTGGGTACTTTGCAATTCTTGTAAAGTTTGTTGTAAACATTGATTTTTGTCGTTGAGTTCTTGAGTTCTTTCCTGAACCTTTCCCTCTAGGGTATGATTGTATTCCTCCAAACTTTCTTTAGCTTGTGCCAAGTTTTTATAAAGAATAGCATTCTCTAGAGATATTGCTGCTTGGGTGGTGAGAAGTTTGAGAACTTCTATGCGATCGCGTGTAAATGCTCCTGTTGTCAGACGATTTTCTAGGTAAAGAATCCCAATTAATTTACCTTGATTTAGAAGAGGTATAGACAATAAGCTCTTAGGTTCTTCACTAGTGATATAACTATCACTTGCTAGAAAAGAAACAGCTATTGGATCATCAATAACCAAGATTTCTCTAGAGCGTTTAACATAGTTAATCAAAGTAATGGGAACATCGTAGCTTGATTCAAGGCAAGTTGATGGAAACTCAGTATAGGTATGTTCAAAATTTGAACTTGAACAAACTGCTGTGACAGTTAATGCTAAGTTATCACCTTCACTCAAAATTAAAGCGCATTTAGAAGCTCCTGCATTCTCCATAACAACTTCCATTAAAGTAGAAAGTAGTCGCTCAAGCTCGATTTCTCCAGAGAGTGCGTGAGATGCTTTAATGAATGCGGCTAAATCCAGAGAATCAGAAATACTTGTCTTCGAGCCAATAACAGTTTGTTGATTACTTAGGGTAGATAAAGATGATATAGATATGCTATTGAAAGAAGCGCTTTCCTCGCTAGCAGGGATACTCTGTTTTTGTTGCTGGGATATAGGAGTGAGTAATTGGGGATAGCGTTTTACTAAATCGTCAACTTTGGCTTTTGCTCCCCAATTAACGTATCCATAATAGGCATCAATTAAGTAGGTTTGGGCAATTTTCTGCTTGCCCCATTTTAGATAAAATTTTGCTGCAAGTTCCTGAGCTAAAGCTACTTCATTTTTGTAGTCATGTTCTTCAGCTAGGGAGATAGCACGGTCGTATTCTTCCATTGCTTCAAAATATTTACCTTCAACTCGATACCTTTCTGCTTCTACCAAATAAAATTTATGCCAATTATTCATTGGGGCATGATATGCCCAATATTGCATCTTTTCCTGATTAGCTTGCACCCGATCGAGAATACGCTTTTGCTCTGAATCAGGTGCATCGGCGTACACCGCCAGTTTGGCCAGAGAATCATAAAAATAGAAAACAGGAACAACTAGTTGTCCTGTACCACTATCTAAATACTTTTCAGCTAGGGTGGCATTTTCAGCTGCTTGAGGGAACTGCTGAAACAAGTAGCATAAATGTAGTTTATGGAAATATAGATATAAAAGTCCGATTCCATCCTTGGCTTCCAAATGCAGTGGCAGCATTTTCTCCTCATCATAGGCTGCACCAATTAAACGACAAGGATTTTCTACAAACCCCAGTAAATTTAAGACACTTTGTTGATAGATACAATTCCAGTTAAACGCTCTTTCTTGCTTGATTTGCTTCAGAGCATTGCTGTAGTTTGCTATCTCGCGTTCCAGCCCTGTAAGTTCTCTACCAATGGAATAACAACAGAAGCAATAAAACTGAAGAAATAAAGCTGCAAATTCTAAATCTCCTGTTTCTATCGCTAGAGAGTAAGCTTCTAGTACAGTATTTAATGTTTCCTTAGGATGCTCCTTCCAATGACGGATACCTCCATGAAATACCTCCATAACTTTTGCTTCAACTTCTTTAGCATTGTACTTAGCCACCAAACTTAAAGCCAGTTTGCCAAAATCATAGCCAGACTGAATATCTCCCTTTTCACTACAGAGGATCGTTCCGTAAAGAACGTATGCAAAGGCGGACAAAGGGGCATTGCCATATTTAAGCGATAAGTTGATTTGTTTAAGAACAATCAGGAAAAAAAGTTCAGGAGTAACTGCATAGGCGAAAAAAAGCGCATTCGATAGAATCCGCATAACTACCAATGTTTGTTCTGCCGTCATTTCTGGCAGATCAATTAAATCCTCAATCCGCTTTCCATTTAAATTTAATGTTAGTTCAGCGATCGCTAGCTGAATATCTGACTGACTAGGATTTTCAGGCAACTCAACTTCCAACAATTTTAGAACACTTAGTGCAGTCCTGACAGATTCTAGTGCTTGGTTTTGCGCTCCATAAGCTTTAATTTTGACTTCATAAACTTTTACTTTTTCTAGCAGTGTTTTTGCTCGTGCCAACACTACTTCTACTAATTGCTCCATTTGCCTAAAGTCGCCAGCTAGATACGCAGCCTCTGCTCCTGTCTCATACAAAGCTAGGATTAGTTGATATTTAGTCTCCCAACTATCACTTGCCAGTAATTGGATGCCGATAGTTAAATACTTAACAGCAGCGGGATAAGCTGTTGATGCTAAAGCTTTACGTCCAGCAATTAAATTCATCTGGGCCAATTCATCTCGTTTAGCTTGAGGAGAGATGAATTCTACTGCGATATTAAACTGATTGACAAGCTCAAAAATCTTTTCTCCCTGTTCTAAAACCGGAATATTGTTCAATAACAGTAGCCCAATTTTTAAGTGAATTGGCTTTTTTTGTTCTTCAGGAATTAAAGAATAAGCTGCTTGCTGCACTCGGTCATGGACAAATTTATACTTAGGTAGCTGTAAATTAGAATTTGAAAATTGTGTAGATTCTATTCGATCAACAATGAATTCTTGATTAGTATTATCTTTTGAAAAAATGCTGTAATTTTCAGCTTGTGGTAAAACTAGCCCATCAAGTAATGCTTGCCACAAGTCTGATGCTGTATCTACTACAGATTTTTCATTAACGATCGCCAGAGTTTTTAAGTCAAATTGATTCCCAATACAGGCAGCTAGCTTCAAAACTTTTTGGGTATATATTGGCAATTTTTCTATTTGCAGGGCGATAAATTCTACTACATCATCTGTCAGAGCTAAATCTTTTATTTTGGAAATATCATACTGCCAATGACCTGCATCAAAGTTTAATACAATTAGCCCATCATCATGTAAAGATTTGAGAAATTGAACAGAAAAGAAGGGGTTGCCTTTAGTTTTAGCAAACACCATCTGGGTAAGAGAAAAAGCAACTGATTCAGAACAATGAAGTGTATCAGCAATTAGATGATTTAAATCACCTTGATTTAGAGGTGCCAAGGTAATTGTATTAATGATTGCTCCTGCTTTTTGAATCTCTTGTAGTGTCAAAGAAAGCGGATGTGCCTTAAAAACTTCATTATCTCGATAAGAACCAATTAATAAAAACCCTCCTTTGGTTTCATGCATTTGTTCTGTTTCTTCTGAAAAAGAAGATAACATGCTTTCACACATTAATAATTTAATTAATTTTAAGGAAGCCGTATCTGCCCATTGTAAGTCATCGAGAAAGATAACTAGGGGATGTTGTTTAGTTGTGAAGATTTGGATGAATTTTTGAAACAATAAATTGAAACGATTTTGGGCAGCGCTGCCAGAGAGTTCAGTAACCGGAGGTTGCTTACCAATAATCTGTTCGAGTTCAGGAATGACATCAATAATCACCTGAGTTTGTGTCCCCAATTCCCGCAGAATTTTGACTTTCCATTGTTGAATTTGGGCATCAGTTTCTGAGAGCAGTTGCCCGATTAAGTCCCGAAAGGCTTGCACTAATCCTGATAAGGGAATGTCACGTTGAAACTGGTCAAATTTCCCTTTGATGAAGTAACTACGCTGCCGCACAATCGGTTTGTGGACTTCATTGACCACGGCAGTTTTGCCAATGCCAGAGAAACCTGCGACTAATATCATTTCTGTTGCCCCGCTCGTTACACGCTTAAAAGCAGCGAGTAGGGTTTCAACTTCACTTTGGCGACCGTAGAGTTTTTCGGGGATTATAAAACGGTCTGAGATGTCTCTCACACCGAGTTCAAAGGGTGCAATATTTCCTGTTTCTTGCCACTGGCTTTGGCACGCCTCCAAGTCATGTTTTAACCCTAAAGCACTCTGATAGCGGTCTTCGGCATTTTTTGCCATCAGCTTGCTGATGATGTCAGACAAAATTGGCCCAATATTGGAGTTAATCTGACTGGCTCTTAGCGGTTGTTTGGCAATGTGAGAATAAACTAACTCCGTCGGATCTTTGCTGGTAAAGGGTAACTGTCCGGTGAGGAGCTCAAAGAAGGTGACACCAAGGGAATAAAAATCAGTGCGGTAGTCAATACCTCGGTTCATCCTTCCAGTTTGTTCTGGGGAAATGTAAGCCAGAGTACCTTCTAAGGTGTTGGGATTCGTGAGAAATTGAATTTCTCTTGGCAGAAGGGTGGCAATACTAAAGTCGATGAGTTTGATTTCATCTGTGCTAGGGTTTATGAGGATGTTGGCAGGCTTGATATCTTTGTGAATGATGCGATCGCGATGGAGTCTTTCCAAGGTAGAAGCAATTTTAATCGCAATGTGGAAAAACTCGTTCAGGGAAAGCCAGTTTTCCTTTTTTACCTTGTCCTCTATTTGCCAATTTTGGAGGGAAATACCGCCAAAATCTTCCATCACTAAGACATAGCTGTTACGGTAATTTTCTAAGCTATAGGTTTTGACTATGCCAGGAAAATCGAGGTTTTTGGTGATGATATATTGATTTCGGAACTGAGTTATTTCCGCAAAGGTAGGATATTCATTCCGCATCAATTTGAGAACGACTGATTTTTGGTCTTTTTCTCTAATACCTCGATAAACTAGGGTTTTACTGCCTGAGTAGATTTGTTCAGTAATGCGATAGCCAGGAAACGAATATAAAGTATCTGATACTACTAACATTGCAGACTATACTCATAATTATTGTTTCTATGGCTTATTATTCCCGCGCAAAGACTATGCTCATCATGAAAGAGGATTTTTTTGTTTAATTTGTATTATAAAATATGACTTGTAATATATTTTTATTACTAAATATCTGAATTTTAAACTGTAGCGTTCCCTCATTAAGTGAAGTACATATCAAAATCTCAACCACAACCTCTCTTTAAACTTACTAAGAGGGAAGATAAAGTACAGCTTTACCGGGCTTAGGTCAAGCTGTACCTCACTAAATAATGATGATTTATCAACATAAGTGTTTTTGAACTAACTATTTTTATCCGCTTTTAACCGGACACCAGTATAGATGGTGTATTTTTGGCTGCGATAATAATAACGAGCACAAATACTACTTGATTTTTTGTTTAATAAAAGTCACAACCTGAGTTAGCTGTTTCTTCAAACCATCAATTTCTGCTTGCATTTTGACAATTTTCTCATTCAATGCATTAAGTTCTGCCTCGGAGACTCCTCCAGTGCTGGGAGTTGTGATGCTGGGGGCTGTGACGCTATTTGCAACGCTAGGAGCTACTACCGTACCATTGACGACACCAGAGGTTGTTATTGTGCTATTTTTGACACCAATTGCTGCTCCTACTGAGACTAGTTCTGGGCGTGGCTGTTTTGCCTTAGCCATAGCTAGCTTAATTGCACCAATTAGTTGTTTCTGATCGAAAGGTTTGCCCAGAAATTCAAAATATTCAAATGGTTCTGTGATTTTCTCAGTCACCTCTTCCTTGCGACCAGACATGATCACTAAAGGAATTTTCCTTAACTCTGGATCGGCTTGAACTTTCTGGAAAACCTCCCAGCCACTCATTTTAGGCAACAGGAAATCCAGCATAATCAGGCTGAGTTTTTCCTGAAGAATGAAATTTAGTCCTTCCACACCGTCTTTTGCTTCCAGTACCTCAAAATTGCCCGGAGGCAACATTTCTCGTACTTTTACCCTGACAACTGTAGTGTCATCGATAACTAAAATCTTGTTGCTTGCCACGACTGTTTGCTCTAACAGAAACTATAAGTGTAAATAGCGGCTTTGCCGATTGTCCTTGAGAATCCTCCCACTATATACATAATTTCTAGGGATTGGGGGATAGTATATTTCGGTATAAATGACATTGTTAGAAGTGTTTTGCAAAACTTTTGCTTGCGCTCTTTTAAATTTGTGTCATTGTGATATTTAATCAACAGACCACTACATCTATATCCGCATCTTGCTTGGATGTTTATGATTTCGTCACAACAAGCCGAACTAAAATCCGAAATTAAGGCAATGCCTAGCTGGTTACGTCGCTCGATTGGTAAAGCCAGTGAAATCTCTACCGTACAACGCATTATTAAGCAGCGCCAAATTCACACGATTTGTGAAGAAGGACGCTGCCCTAACCGTGGAGAGTGCTATGCCCAAAAAACTGCAACTTTTTTGCTAATGGGGCCTACTTGCACACGCTCTTGTGCTTTCTGTCAAGTAGATAAAGGTCATGCACCAATGCCTCTTGATTTAGAGGAACCAGAAAAGGTTGCCCAGGCGGTGCAGCTTTTGGGATTGCGTTATGTGGTGCTGACTTCTGTAGCCCGTGATGACTTGCCCGATCGAGGTGCAGGGCATTTTGTCGAGACGATCGCGACTATCCGCCAATTGAATCCAGAGACTCAAATAGAAGTGCTGACCCCAGATTTTTGGGGTGGTGCTGGTGTTGGGGAAGAAGGTCAACGCCAGCGGATAGCGATGATTGTCAAAGCCAAACCAGCTTGTTTCAATCACAATATTGAGACAGTGCGGCGGTTAACTGGGCCAGTGCGCCGGGGAGCCAAATACGATCGCTCCCTCTTGGTGCTGGCTACGGTTAAAGAAATCGATTCGACAATTCCCACCAAATCAGGTTTGATGCTGGGACACGGAGAAACAGTTGATGAAGTTATTGAAGCAATGGCTGATTTAAGGGCTGTGGGATGCGATCGCTTGACTATTGGGCAGTATATGCGTCCTTCTTTAGAACATTTGCCAGTCCAAAAATATTGGACTCCAGAGGAATTCGATCGGCTTGGCAGATTAGCATGGGAAATGGGCTTCAACCATGTTCGTTCTGGGCCTCTGGTTCGCAGTTCCTATCATGCTGGAGAGGAGGAATGAGGGAGCAGGGGGAGCAGGGGGAGCAGGGGGGCAGGGGAAGAAATAACCAATGCCCAATGCCCAATGCCCCATGCCCAATGCCCAATTTCCAAATTCACACAAATATTCTTAAAGAATTTGGGTATTTGGTACGCCAGTTTGGTATTTCTTAAAAAGTCATGACATAGGAGAATCGGATTATGACCTCTAAAACAACAAAGAATCCTGCAGATTTACCAGTTGCCGACAGTGGAGCTAAACCTCCCTACGCCTATCGCACAGGCTGGGCAATATTCTTGTTAGCTATCAATTTCCTGGTAGCAGCCTGGTATTTCCACATTATTGAGTAGTTAGAAGTGGATAGGTGCTGCTCAAATCGTTCCTTTGAATAAACCTTTGGGACGAATGAGCAGCACCAAAATCATGATTAACAGTGCGACACCTTGTTTATACTGTGAACCCAGCCAAGGAGTGCTGATTTCTTGGACGATGCCAATGATAAAAGCTGCTGCGATCGCACCGTAGGGGTTGCCAATCCCCCCAAGTATTACTGAGGCAAATAATGGTAATATTAGAAACCAACCCATATTTGGGCGCACAGCTGTAATTAACCCATACATACTGCCGCCCAATGACGTAATCGTGCCAGCAATTACCCAAGTCCAAAAAATAACTCGGTCAACATTGATACCTGAAACTCTAGCTAGATCCAGATCGTCGGCAACTGCTCGCATCGCCTTACCAATTTTGGTATTTTGCAACAGGTAATGCAGCGCCAAAATTGCCAGTACCGCTAACCCTAATACCAATAATTGATTTTGCGGTATCTTTAAACCCAAAATATCTAAAGCCGGAGTAACAGGTAAATTATAATTTTGGTTCCTGCCACCCCAGATAAAAATAATCCCATTCCGAAGAAATAAGGCAAGTCCGATAGAAATAATAATTAGCGTAGTGGAAGTAGCACGGATAGAGCGCATCTTTGACCACAGTAACTTTTCCGATAACAGCATTGCTGCTACTGTTCCCGCCGCCGCCAAAATCATTGACAGCCAAATATTCACTCCAATGGTATTTATCAGCCAAGTTAGATAGGCTCCTAAAGTGAGAAAGTCACCATGAGCAAAGTTAGATAGCCGTAAAATTCCATAAGTAAGAGTCAGTCCGACTGCGGCTAGAGCAATAATGCTCCCCACCGCAATCCCATTCACGATTAGTTGAGCGAATTGTGCATCCATAAGTTTTCAGTTGCGTTTAAAAAATTTTAGGTTGGTGGTTTATACAATAATTTTTTTTTGGAGTAGCTGCTAAACTCGACATCATAAGTTATGGTTTATAACAACATAAGTTATCGTTTATAAATAAAAAAGAATTCTCGGCTAATATACATAAAATCCTGTTGGGATTTTTATGCGAAGCTAAACTTGTTCAGCGGTCTAGTTGACCATGCAGCAGTATTCAAGCTTACCAGACCAAAAATCACTGATAGATGCAACGCCAAAACTTTTGACAACAATTGAGCAACTTCGCGCGCAGCTGTGGCTGGAGAGCAGCTTAAATCAGTTGCAAAGTCGCCTTAATGATTGCTTGCTTTCTGCTTGTAACACTGTCCCACAGTCAGAAGCAGCACAAGCAGAAATTTTCCAAACCGTGGTTAACGAGATTAACAGTGCTGTTCACAGCAGTAATCTGGCACTTACAGAATGTGCCGTAGGCATCGCTATGTGTCAACCACAAGAAACTGTTGCCACAGTTTGCTATGTTTCTCGTTCTCCATCCCCAAATTCACCACCTTTATTTTTAGAAGTGCTGACAGCAGAAAAAAAGCTGCTGTTGAGATTGCAAGAAGTCATAAAAATTGAAGATTTGCAACAGCTTGAGAATCAGCAACTACCGAGCGCTTGGCGGTTGGCGGATGATTCTGGCAGCGTTATGGGCTGGCTAATTCTTGCCACAGCGCCCCTAAGTTCTCATCATGAGTCATTCATAGAATCGCAAGCTCAACTCAGATCGCAATTGATAACAAGGTCTGCCAAATGCTGTACTACAGCCTTGTTACAACTTAGACACATCCTGTCTTGGTCGCAACGGTGTCAACAGTTAAGTAACTCTAATCAAGAATTGGAGCGCACCAATCAACTGAAAAATCAGTTCCTGGCAAACACCAGCCACGAAATTCGCACACCGCTTGGTTCCATTATTGGGTTTACCCATCTGCTTTTAGCCCCAGGGTACGAACCAACTAAAGAACGCCAGCAAGAGTATTTAAATATTATTCAGTCTAGCGGTAAACACTTACTAGCTCTGATTAATGATATTTTGGATCTCTCTAAAATTGAAGCAAATCAGCTAGAAGTACAGTGGGAAACAATAGATGTGCCAATACTGTGTGGCAATGTTTTGGCATTGGTGAAAGAGAAAGCTGCTAATAAAGGTTTGAAACTGTGTCTAGAACTTGAACCTGATATTACAACCTTAGTAGCTGACCCCCTTACGACTCAAGCAAATGTTGTTGAATTTACTCTTCAACGCTCTAAAGTTTACAAGTATTGGAAGTGTTGGCTTACACATTGCTTCCAAAGGTGGATTTGTGCATTTTACAGTTTGGGATACAGGCACTGGCATTTCCCAGGAAGACCAAGTTCAACTGTTTCAGCCATATTTCCAAATTGCCAAGGCCGTAGCAGATGGCATTGAAGGTACTGGTTTAGGTTTAACAGTGACTCAGAAACTCGCCCAAATTCACGGTGGTTCGGTGAAAGTTGAATCGGAAATAGATCGTGGCTCCCGTTTTACCCTTGTACTTCCCCTTAAACAAGAGATGGGAGTCAGGGTAGATAAGGAAGCAGAGGAAGCAAATTTTCCCTCATTTCCTCTGCCTTTGACACCTAGTTCCTCTGTAGAAATTTTGCTGGTAGAAAATGATTTACCCAACGCTAATTTAATACAAATTTATTTACATAAATTGGGATATCAAGTGGCTTGGGTTAAGAATGCTGACAAGATGTGGGAAGCTCTAACACAGCTAGATCCAGCGGTAATTTTAATGGATGTTTGTTTGGCAGATGGAAATGGTCTTAACTTGGTGCAACAACTGCGAGAACACGAGCAATATCGGACGATTCCGGTAATTGTTCAAACAGCAATGGCGATGAAAGGCGATCGCGAAACCTGTCTAGCAGCTGGAGTAAATGACTATATTTCTAAACCAATTGATTTACCACTTTTAGCCCGTCTGGTGGCTAAGTACAGCAAACCGCCAGTATAGGGCAGGGGAGCAGTTCTTGCTGGGGGCAGGGGGCAGAGGGGTAGGCTTTCAAGGGCAGGCTTTTAGGCTTTCGATAAATAGTTGAGAATGTTCTCAATTATTGAACGTAGTTTTAAGTTCTCAGACAATGGTTTTGGTTTTAAAATCCCAAAAATTTGTCTAATCAAAAAAACCTGCCCCAGAAAGAGAGGGGTAGGGGAGAAGGAGACAAGGGGACAAGGGGACAAGGTGATTTGAGTGGAAACCTTTTAACAAGTCTTTCCCAATGACCAATGACCAATGACCAATGACTACAATATAAATGATTGGGTGCTGTAAGGTTTTGGCAGGATTGGGAAATGATGCTGACAGAAAAATTTGAGCAATTAAAAGCCTTATTTACAGAAATGGAGCAGGCGTTGATTGCCTACTCTGGGGGCGTTGATAGCACTTTGGTTGCCAAAATTGCTTATGATGCGTTGGGCGATCGCGCTTTGGCTGTCACTGCTGTTTCTCCTTCACTGTTACCAGAAGAATTGGAAGACGCCAAAATTCAAGCTGCAACAATTGGGATTCCTCATAAAATCGTCCAGACTCACGAGATGGAAAATCCCAATTACACTTCTAACCCGGTTAACCGCTGTTATTTTTGCAAAAGTGAGTTGCACGATACCCTCAAACCTTTAGCTTTAGAGTTGAGTTATCCTTATGTGGTGGATGGGGTAAATGCTGATGATTTGCATGATTATCGCCCAGGAATTCAGGCGGCGAAAGAGAGAGGGGCGCGATCGCCTTTAGCTGAAGTGGGTGTCACTAAAGTTGAAGTTCGCCAACTTTCGCAACAACTCGGTTTACCTTGGTGGGATAAACCTGCTCAACCTTGTCTCAGTTCCCGGTTTCCTTACGGTGAAGAAATTACTGTCGCTAAGTTGCAACGAGTTGGTAGAGGAGAAATTTATCTGCGAAAGCTAGGTTGGCAGAATTTACGCGTGCGATCGGAAGGGGATACAGCACGTATTGAATTACCACCAGAACAAATCAAAGAGTTTGTATTAACTAACGATTTACAAACACTAGTTTCGGCATTTCAAGATTTTGGATTTATCTACGTAACCTTAGATTTAGAAGGTTATCGTAGCGGTAAGTTAAATCAGGTTTTAAATAGGGAAGCCTTGGGGGTTAAAGTATAGGATTTTAGTTCTATAAATATAGAGTTTATTTACCATCTAGAGAAACTAGAAAGCAACCGTTAATTCTCCAGATATTATTCGGCTGTTTTTCCATAAAATATAAAGCCCTCAACGGGACTCCATCAGGAGCAAGTAGCAGCACTGGTTGAGTGATGTTTCCCTGGATGGTTGTTATTTTCTCAAAAAAGACAGAACGAGGACGGTATACTGCTGGATAACTTGTCTTTACCATCTGTATAAAATTTTCTGGGGTTTCAAATTGCGCCTGAATCGCCGGACTAGCAAAGGCAAAAGCGCCTTGGGCATCATCTTTTTTAAAGGCTGCTAATTGGTATTCAATTACAGAACGTATGTTGATGGCATCAGTTTCAGTAACTTCCATAAATTAAAAAATTGCATAGGCGCAGCCCATCGTAGACATCGCTTTTAGTGTCGGCACGATCGCTCAACTCTCACGCTGAGTGAGTGTGTATTCTATCTGCTGTAGTGCCGTTCGCCACACATCATATCCCTCTTGAGACAGGTGCAACCCATCTGTGGTCAACTCTGGGCGCAAATTGCCTTCCATATCCGTAAACCAGCTATAAATATTGAGATAATTAGCACCTTCTTGTCTAGCGATCGCGGTTAGTTGGATGTTGAGGTGACGAATACGGCTATTGGAAATTTTTGGTAAACGAGTAGGCAAAATTGATTGGACAATGATTTGAGCTTTGGGGTGAGTCTGGCGTAAACGCCGGACAATCCGGCGATAATTATACAAAATTGTTTCATCACTAGCGCCTTTTCGTAGATCGTTAATCCCAGCCATAATGTAAATAACATCTGGCCGCGTTGCTGAAAATGCCCCCAATCTTTTTAAAACGCCACTAGAAGTATCTCCAGATATGCCTTGATTCAGCCACAATTTACCAGCAGGCAGTTTTTCTCTGGGAAACCACATGCTCAAAGAATCACCAACTAAAATACTTAGATGATTGGCACCTTGACCTTGAGCGATCGCTCTTGCTTCTAAAGCTAATAAACTTTTCCAGTCGTCATAAGTTAGTTGACGTTTCTTGATCGACTCCCACAATGATTGCAAATTATCACTATCTACGCGTGTATAAATCTGACCTGTTTTCAGAGCTGCCAATCTTTGGTAGTAAAGTTGATTTCCAGATGTCAATAAGAGGCTAGTTGCTTGGGTGCTGGGGTTGAGTGATGACTCTGTTGATACTGGTAATCCCTGACTGCTGAATTCTGGTACGCTAGGGACGTTTTTCTCACTTACTATTGGCTGCGAACTTTTTAGGGGTTGGAACGCTTGAGAGCTGAGTTCGGGTAAGGAGAGATCGACGCTATTGATAATTTTTGTACTGACTATCGTCTGCGAACCCTGTTTTAAATCCCACAGGAATCTAGAACTTTCTGGCAGGACAATTGACAGATGTGGAAGAGCCGATGCTGGTATTGCTAATCCTGTTAACAAGCCTGCTGCCAACAGATAAGGGTCCCTCATCGCTTTCTCTCTCCTCTACTCACTGCTTTTCCTTATGACGGCATTAATTGGCTGTATTCAGGAAAATTTTACTTTGGTTAAGTTATTATTTTTATTTACGCTGTATATTTCTGTAAAGCGTGTTCATGAGATTATATATGACAATTTACGATCTCTTTAAAGTAGGGTTTTCCCGGTGGTATACAAGTCTTATTTGTGCGAATACTTCTGCTGAAAGCACTGTTCTCATCAGCCGCTCGCTTTTTCTAACTCAGTTATCACAAATATAACCAGGTTTGCAAACTGGCGATTAGTGAGTTATTTTTGAGGATCTCAGAACAAAGGTTTTTGCTTTTGATGTTGCTAATATGTGAAATAAACATCAGATTTTAGGTTTCTAGATTTCAGTTAATAGTCGCGATCGCATGAGAGTTGGCTAGTTATTAAAGATGTGATTAGTTCAGATTACAGCTTCGATAACTAGCACAAGTGAAAGTGTGGTCACTAAAAGAAGCTTCTGACCATTGTGAGGTAATTTGCAGCAGAGTTACAAGTTATGCGCGTCGTCACAAAACGACAACAGTTGACTTCCCTGCTATATCAAAATTAGCTCGTATCTTCAATATGACAATTGAGAACTTAGTGGAAATTTTGGAAAAAATAGCCAAAATTCTAACTTTTGAGAATATTGATATCATACGATAACGTGTCCTCAATGAGCAAGTATCAGGTTTGCCATACTGAAAATTTGATAACTCACTATACGTAATTTCAAATTTATGTCTACTCCTTGAAGTATGAGTTGAAACACACTTAAATAAAGTTTTAGCTCTAGAGAATAACCTCATTGAAAGTGCTAAGATTTAGGCTGAATCATTAGTGTTTCCTTTTCTTCTGTGGCTAGAGCTAGTACAGCGATTGGTGTCAGTCCCATTATTAAAGAGATTGTGCAAAAACAGGCACATTCCACACGTTTGACCCTGAAAGAAGTTATTCTGATGGGGATGTTAGCTATTGATAAACTAGATGATCGAGGTCGTCAAGAGCTAGCCGATCGAGTTCATCAAATGCAAGTGAATGGAGAAATTTGAGTAAGTAGTTAGAAGTTAAGAGTTATGAGTTATGAGTTATGAGTTATGAGTTATAAATTTTAATAACTTCTTACTCCTGACTCTTTACTTAATTTGGTTATTGGCTAAATCGATAACGACTTCCCATTACATAATTTTCATTAATTTCAAAAGATATCCATCGGCGTTGCAGAGTTTCAGCAACAAAGCCAGTTGTATTAGAACCTGCAAATGGATCTAATACCATATCACCTTCATCAGTTAAAAATTTGATGAAGAACTCGACGAACCCTTGAGGAAAGCGTGCTGGATGGGGTCTAATTTCTGCTGTTTTGCAGCGTCGTAAATAAGCACTATTCGATTCAGTATTAGCAATTTCTAACAAATTCGGCAAAATTGCACCTTGATTATCTTTTTGAAATTTATCAGAAATATCATGTCCACTTGGACGTATTTTTGCTTTATAGCCATTGAGGAGTAACTGTTTCATACTTTGGCTATAGGGTTTTAATACTTTTCTGTTATCTGCTTTAGGATTGGGTGTTTTAGACAACCACCAAACTGTATTTACAGAATCTTTCACACGAATCCGCCTGATTGTCACCCACTCAGCAGGGGTTGGCAGTCGAGCCGGATTATAGTGGTAAAATTCTTGAGCAAGAAAGAAACCTACTTCTTTGCATAATTTGACTAAAAGTTCGTATTGGTAAATACTCCGCACGGGATTACCAGGTAAGTAAGCGCCGCCTAAATCTAGTACGAATGAGCCATTATCTGCCAGTACTCTTTTAAATTCGGATGCAAAAGGTAGAAACCACTCGATATATTTTTCGGCAGTTTCGTTACCGTATTCTTTTTTTCGGGTGAGTGCAAATGGCGGTGAGGTGAGAATTAAATCAACACTATTATCATCAATAAACTTAATCAGTTTCAGACTATCACCTAAATATGCGGCTCTGTTCTGCTGAGTATAAGAGGGATTAATAATTATTTCTTTAGGTGGCGTTATTGGTTGTTCTTGCAAGATTTATCAAGTAATATCAGTTTTATAGTTATAACTTGTTTTGATGTTATTGAAATACTACCATTTTTTGTATGGTAGAAATTTCCCAGACATAATGATTTTAACGCGATCGCCTTTGGGGTCTTCTTCTTTCTCTACATCTAAAGTAAAGTCAATGGCGCTCATAATTCCATCGCCAAATTTATCGTGAATCACGGCTTTAAGCGGGAATCCGTACACCTGCATAATTTCGTAGAAACGATAAATCAGTGGGGTCAGTTGGGACAACTGGGCCTAATCCTTTGACAGGATATTCAGTCAACTCATTAATATAAATTGGGCCTAGCCCTAATGCTTCGATTAGTAACTTAGCTTCTTCTGGGGAAGCACTAGCTTGACGGTAGATGACAGCAGCAATCCAGACTTCATCCCGTCCGAGAATTTTTTCTAAATCGGCAAAGCTTAATCCTTTCTCTTGTTTTGCTGCTAATAGCTTTTCAGTAATTTCGGGAACAGACACCTGATAACTCCCCTGATTTTCCATATATACTATCACTGCGATCGCCTGATTCGCGTTTGTATTTCGTCTGCCACTACAAGACAACCTTTGAGGGGTTCCTCAGCACAAACTTGCCGCCAAACAATTCGATTGTCACAACAGATAATAATTGAGATTACTGCTGAATATTTTTCTACTGAAATTCGTTTTTTCATAATACAAGCAACTTCACCATAACCAGGATTTCCAGTGAGTCCTTGTAGATTATTATGCTCATAGCTGGCGATCGCTAAGTTAATTTTAGGCGATGACTACGGCGGTAAACTACACAGTTTTCACTAGCTTCATAACATACTTGAAATTATGTAATTTTCAGAGCTTGAAGAATCACTGAGTTCAACTGCTGAACTTGACTTGTTCCCAATTTACCTATTCTTCTGGTGATTAGTCTACGCTCTATGGTAGTTATTCGAGTCACCCTAACTTTAGAAGCAACCCGTAATCCAGTACTAGTAAAATCTGGATCTGAAGGTTCTAAGATAAACTCTTCTGGACTCAAACTACTTATGTTTTGAGATGAAATAAAACATAAAGTGACATCATCGCCTATAGTGTCTATCCATAAAACTAAACCAGGGCGTAGCTTTGTTCCACTCAAGTCTGTAAATGGAAATGAAACTAAGACGATATCACCTTTTTGGAGAGACATTAGATAGGTTCTCCGTCGTCAAGTGAGTATATATCTGGTTCATTTTCAAGAAAGTTAAAGGCTCCTCCATTCTGGGCAAGTAGCACTAGCTCATCAGTTGAAGGCTCTGATTCATCGAAAAATAGCTTTTCTTTCAAAAGCGATCGCTCTTCCTCTGAAAGAGATAGGATAACTTGCAACAATGATTCAACAAGTTTAGTGTTCATTTCGTATTTCGGTTTGTTTTACATACATTTTTTCTATTAATTCATTTTCGTTTTTTCCTTCCGGTATCTGTATGAAACACAACGGGATACCGAGTTCTTGTTCATCTTCTTGGTCAAGTGATTCAAATTGTGTATATTCATCCTCCATTAAGAAGTAACGTGCTTCTTCTTCATTAGAAAATGTGTATTTAGAACCATCACAATCTAATATCTCAGCGGAAAAATCATCGTAAGTTCTTAACCTTGCCCAATTTAAGTTAGGAAAACTACACCACATCAGCCACCAACTTTCTTTGAGAATAGATTTTTGTTGAAATTGCACTTTATTTCCACTTATTTTTATAGTATTTTTAACTTCTATTACTGTAATTTTAAACTTAATCAATTTAACAAAAAAATCCCCCACCTTGCGGCAGGGGATTTTGATTACTTATCTACAAAACTAGCAGCCGAATTAACCGAACTTACCAGCAGTAGAAGCAATCAAGAATGCAGCGTAAGTTACAACGTAACCAACTGCAAAGTGAGCTAAACCAACTACGCGAGCTTGAACGATGGACAGAGCAACGGGCTTGTCTTTCCAGCGAACTAAGTTAGCTAGAGGAGTACGTTCGTGTGCCCAAACAAGGGTTTCGATCAACTCTTGCCAGTAACCTCTCCAAGAGATCAAGAACATGAAGCCGGTAGCCCAAACTAGGTGTCCGAACAAGAACATCCAAGCCCAAACAGACAGGTTATTCACGCCGTATGGGTTGTAGCCGTTAATCAACTGAGCGGAGTTAGCCCAGAGGTAATCGCGGAACCAGCCCATGAGGTATGTAGAGTTCTCATTGAACTGAGCAACGTTACCTTGCCAAATACCGAGATGTTTCCAGTGCCAGTAGAAGGTCAACCAACCAATGGTGTTGAGCATCCAGAACGCAGCTAGGTAGAAGGCATCCCAAGCGGAGATGTCGCAAGTACCGCCACGACCGGGGCCGTCGCAAGGGAAGGAATAGCCGAAGTCCTTTTTATCGGGCATCAGCTTAGAACCACGGGCATCTAAAGCACCTTTGACCAAGATCAAGGTGGTGGTGTGCAGACCTAAAGCGATCGCATGGTGTACCAAGAAATCGCCAGGCCCAATTGTCAAGAACAGAGAGTTAGTACCAGCATTGATGGCATCTAACCAGCCTGGCAACCAAACGTTAGCGTAGTTGGGCCATGCTGTGTAAGCAACACTATCTGGATTAGATAACAAAGTATCTAAACCGTACAGTACTTTACCGTTAGCAGCTTGGACGAATTGAGCAAATACTGGCTCAATCAAGATTTGCTTTTCAGGAGTACCGAAAGCAACTACTACGTCGTTGTGGACGTACAGACCAAGGGTGTGGAAGCCCAAGAAAAGGGATACCCAGCTGAGGTGGGAAATAATCGCTTCTTTGTGCTTCAGCACGCGCTCAAGTACGTTGCCTTTGTTTTGCTCTGGGTCGTAATCACGTACCCAGAAGATTGCTCCGTGAGCAAATGCACCAAGCATCAAGAATCCAGCAATATACTGGTGATGCGTGTACAACGCTGCCTGGGTTGTGTAGTCCTTCGCAATAAATGCGTAGGAAGGCATGGAGTACATGTGCTGCGCTACTAGGGAAGTAACAACACCTAGCGCTGCTAAGTGCCATCCCAATTGGAAGTGCAGGGAGTTGTTGTAGGTGTCGTAGATACCTTGGTGAGGTAGGTTGAACGGCCCTTCAACAGGAATACCAAAGAAATTCTTGGCATTCAAGGCTTCTTTGAGACTGTGACCAATCCCAAAGTTTGTCCGGTACATGTGACCAGCAACGATGAATAAAACTGCGATCGCCAAGTGGTGATGAGCTATGTCAGTCAGCCACAAAGCTTCTGTCTGGGGATGGAAACCACCCAAAAAACTCAGAATTGCAGTTCCTGCACCTTGCGATGTCCCGAATATATGTCCAGGAGTGTCAGGGTTTTGAGAGTAAACACCCCAGTTACCTGTAAAGAATGGTGTTAAACCTGCTGGGTGGGGTGGGGTATTCAGGAAGTTATCCCAACCTACGTGCTGACCGCGAGATTCAGGGACAGCAACGTGAATTAAGTGACCAGCCCACGCCAAAGAACTAACACCAAACAAACCTGCTAAGTGGTGGTTCAGGCGATGTTCAGCGCTCTTAAACCATGCCAAGCTAGGACGGTACTTGGGTTGCAAGTGCAGCCAACCAGCAAACAGTAATACAGCAGCAAATACCAGCAAGAACACTGAACCGTTGTACAGTTCGCTGTTATTCCGCATACCGATGGTATACCACCAATGGTAGAGACCAGAGTAGGTAATGTTTACCGGATTACTAGCGCCAGCTTGGGTAAAAGCTTCGATCGCTGGTTTACCAAAGTGGGGGTCCCAAATCGCATGGGCGATGGGACGGATATGAAGGGGATCTTTAATCCACTGTTCAAAGTTACCTTGCCAGGCTACGTGGAACAGGAGGCTGGATGCCCACAGGAAGATGATTGCCAAGTGACCGAAGTGAGTTGCGAAAATCTTTTGGTAAAGATTTTCTTCCGTCATGCCATCATGGGTTTCAAAGTCGTTGCCTGTAGCGATCGCATACCATATCCGACGAGTCGTCGGGTCCTGTGCGAGATCCTGGCTAAATTTCGGAAATTTTGTCGCCATAGGTTTAATAAATCCTCTGACCTTTAGCCATCAAGTACCAGTTGAATTTTGGATTTTGGATTTTAGATTTTGGATTCAATCCAAAATCTAAAATTTCAAATCCAAAATTTCCTGATTGCTACCCTACTGAAAGGATGTGTGCATGGAAGAATGCCCAAGTAGTAGCAATTCCACCTAATAGGTAGTGAGCTACCCCTACCGCCCGACCTTGAATAATGCTCAAAGCGCGAGGCTGAATTGATGGTGCTACTTTCAGTTTATTATGCGCCCAAACAATGGACTCAATTAATTCTTGCCAGTAGCCACGACCACTGAACAGGAACATCAAGCTGAATGCCCAAACAAAGTGAGCGCCTAAGAACATAAGTCCATAAGCAGATAGCGCACTGCCGTAGGAGTTGATGACTTGTGTCGCTTGTGCCCACAAGAAATCACGCAACCAACCATTGATCGTGATGGCGCTTTGAGCAAAGTTACCACCAGTGATGTGAGTCACAACACCATCTGCATCTACGGTTCCCCAAACATCTGATTGCATCTTCCAGCTGAAGTGGAAAATTACAATAGACAGGGAGTTGTACATCCAGAAAAGTCCGAGGAATACGTGATCCCAACCAGACACTTGACAAGTACCGCCACGACCAGGCCCGTCGCAGGGGAAGCGGAAGCCCAGGTTTGCTTTGTCTGGAATCAGACGAGAGCTACGGGCAAACAGCACACCTTTGAGCAGAATTAGGACGGTGACGTGAATGGTGAAAGCGTGAATGTGGTGAATTAGGAAGTCCGCTGTCCCTAAAGCAATGGGTGCAGCTGCCACTTTCCCGCCAACAGCCAATACACCGCCGCCAAAGACATAGCTAACTGGTTCTAGGGCATTGGGTGCAGTTGTACCAGGAGCCAAAGCGTGGATATTTTGTATCCACTGGGCAAATACTGGCTGCAATTGAATTGCCGTATCAGAGAACATGTCTTGGGGACGACCCAATGCACGCATCGTGTCGTTGTGGATGTACAGTCCAAAGCTGTGGAAGCCGAGGAATATAGACACCCAGTTTAGATGAGAAATGATCGCATCCCGGTGACGAATTACCCGATCGAGCAAGTTGTTTTGATTCACAACTGGATCGTAATCGCGCACCATGAAGATGGCAGCGTGAGCTGCTCCACCAACGATTAAGAAGCCACCGATCCAAATATGGTGAGTGAATATGCACAACTGTGTAGCGTAATCAGTTGCCAAATATGGATAGGGGGGCATCGCGTACATGTGATGCGCGATGATGATGGTCAACGAACCCAGGAAGGCGAGGTTAGTTGCCAACTGAGCGTGCCAAGATGAGGTCAGGTTTTCGTAGAGACCTTTGTGACCTTCACCGGTGAAAGGACCTTTATGGTTTTCTAGGATCTCTTTAATGCTGTGACCAATACCCCAGTTGGTTCGGTACTGATGACCAGCAATGATAAAGAGAACTGCGATCGCTAAGTGGTGATGAGAAATATCAGTCAACCACAAGCCGCCTGTTACCGGGTTCAGACCGCCCTTGAAGGTGAGGAAGTCAGCATACTGACCCCAGTTCAAGGTGAAGAAAGGTGCTAAACCAGCTGCAAAGCCAGGGTACAGTTCGGTCAACAAGTCTTTGTTCAAGATGAACTCGTGGGGCAAGGGTATGTCTTTTATAGCAACGCCTGCATCCAAAAGCTTGTTGGTCGGTGCGGACACGTGGATTAAGTGACCTGCCCATCCCAAGGAACCACAACCTAGCAGTACTTGCAGGTGGTGATTTAGCATCGATTCCACATTCTGGAACCATTCCAGTTTAGGAGCGCGTTTGTGGTAGTGGAACCAGCCGGCAAATAGGAACAAGCCTGCTAATACCAATCCACCGATCGCTGTGCAGTAAAGCTGGAATGAGTTGGTAATCCCCCAACCACGCCATACTTGGAACAAACCGGAGGTGATTTGAATACCGTGGAAACCACCGCCAACATCACCGTTTAAAATGTCTTGTCCGACAATGGGCCAAACGACTTGAGCGCTAGGCTTAACGTTTAACGGGTCACTTAGCCAAGCTTCGTAGTTAGAAAACTTCGCGCCGTGGAAAATCATCCCACTCAACCAGATTGTCACTACAGCCAGGTGGCCGAAGTGGGCTGAGAATATCTTGCGGGAGATGTCTTCTAAATCGCTTGTATGTGTATCAAAATCATGGGCGAGTGCGTGCAGGTTCCAAATCCATGTGGTGGTTTTGGGACCTCTGGCTAAGGATCTGTCAAAGTGTCCAGGTTGCGCCCATCTCTCGAATGAGGTTGGAACTGGGTCATTATCGACGATTACTCTTGCCTTTTTTTCCTCTCGCTCCGGAGGACTTATTGTCATTCGACCTCCTCTCTTGATAAGGAATGAGGAATCATGAATACCACAAAATTAACCATTACCGCAAATTCCAGAATTGTACTGAAGCCGCGATGAAGACCTATGTGGATTGTTGTTTCTCGTTGAATTATAAAGTCTTCACTTGTACATTGTTGGAGATATTTTAACAATAATTCAAACTTGCTCAAATATTGCTGAAATTCATGCCTTAACTGGCTTTTAACTTCAAACTTTTTGTCCAAAAGTCAATAGTTTAACTATTTAATTTACAAAGAATAACAATTCGTAAAATTTATGGTTTGGCTGTATGTAGCGGATGTCCCAACTTTTACTGCGATTACTCATGAACATTTATGTCATATTTCAATTTTTGCAAGTAAAACACTGTAAAGAATATGACTTAATTTTAAAATTTTATGAGACATAAAGGAAAACTTATAGGATGTAAGGCAGATTTCACCTTTTGGGCTATAGTTCCAGATGGACAGTTTGAGCCAAAATAATCTGTCAATTGTCAAAGACTATCACTGGGTGCAGCGCATGAACTCGTGGCAGAAAAGGGTGTTAGAGAAGTTCCTCCCTCAGAGGTTCCCGATTCTCAGGTGGGTAATGATATTAGTGCTGGTATTAAGCTTGACCAGTTGCGGCGAGAAAGCCGACAGCCAGGAAGTATCTACTGCCTATAAAGAAAACTCTCCAAAGATTTCTCAAATTTCAAAGCAATTTTCGGAAGTTTCCCCTCCATCTGTTATTCAAGAACTGCGTCCAATTTTGGAAGTTTATCAGCCACAAGTGACAATTGTTACTCCAAAATTTGATGAAGTTCTTCAAGACAACAAAGTTACAGTTAGTTTTCAGGTTAAGGATCTACCAATATTTAAAGACCCACAATTACAACTGGGGCCACATTTACACGTAATTCTGGATAATCAACCTTATATACCTGTTTACGACCTGAATCAGCCTTTAGTTTTGCCAGACTTGTCTCCAGGTAGTCATACCCTGCGCGTCTTTGCCTCTCGTCCTTGGCATGAAAGCTTTAAGAATGAAGGCGCTTATGCCCAAACAACATTTCACGTCTTCACCAAAACCGACGACAACACCCCAGATCCTAAATTACCCCTGCTAACTTACAGCCGTCCTCAAAGTAGCTACGGGGCAGAACCAATCTTACTGGACTTTTACCTAACTAACGCTCCTCTGCACCTTGTTGGTAAGGAAAACCCCAACGACGAGTTCAGTGATTGGCGCATTCGCTCCACTATTAATGGTGAAAGCTTTATTTTCGATCGCTGGCAGGCAGTTTATCTTAAAGGCTTCCGTCCAGGGAAAAACTGGGTAAAACTAGAATTTATCGATAATCAGGGAAATGCTGTCAAAAATGCTTTTAATACTACAGTTAGATTGATTGACTACCAGCCAAAGGGTAAAGACACTTTGTCGAGAATTGTCAGAGGAGAACTCACAGCAGATGAGGTGCGCCCTATTGTAGACCCGAATTATAAACTTGCACCTAAACCCACACCCACACCTTCTGTGGAAAAAACACCCCCAACACAGCCCAAGGTAGAAAAACAGCCGATTCCGGAAACCGAAATTCCAGAAAAATCCAAAACACAGCCAGAACAACCAAAATTAGAAGTTCCCACGGCTACACCAACTCCCAGCTTGTCTCCAATACCACCAGAAATTATTGAGTCCCCAGCACCAGAACCACAGCCAGAGGTAATACCAACTCCCGAATCAACACCGTTACCTGAAAAAGTAACGCCTCAGCCAACAAAACCTAGATTTGGTGGATTTTTTAACCGTGGGGCTGGTAAAGTTCCTACCCCAGAAGCACCAGTTGCACCATCTCCTAGTTTGCCACCGACACTGCCAGAGATTATTGAGTCTCCAACACCAGAAATTATTACGCCAACACCACAAGCACAGCCAGAGGTAACGCCAACTCCCGAATCAACACCGTTACCCGAAAAAGTTGCGCCTCAACCAACAAAATCTAGATTTGGCGGATTTTTTAACCGTCGAACGACCAAGACACCTACTCCCCAAGTAACAGTTGCCCCATCTCCTAGTTTGCCACCAACGCTGCCAGAGATTATTGAGTCTCCTGCACCAGAAATTATTACGCCAACACTAGAACCATAAGCAGAGGTAACGCCAACACCTCCTTCTGTTGAATTACCCGAAAAACCTGAATTTTCATGGTATCTGGAAAACCTTTCTTCTATTTCTCTCTCCAAAAACAGAGAGACTTTGAATTTTCCCCCTTCCCTCGCAGGGAAGGGGGTTAGGGGGTTAGGTCAATCGTTAGCTTTTCCACATAACGTAGAAAAGTTAGGTGTAACTTAGGGTGGGCTAATCTTTGCAGGTCGATGCATTAACATAACAAGTCGATGTATTGGCATAACAAGTCGATGTATTGGCATAACAAGTCGATGTATTGGCATAACAAGTCGATGTATTGGCATAACAAGTCGATGCATTTACATAACAAGTCGATGTATTGGCATAACAAGTCGATGCATTTACATAACAAGTCGATGTATTGGCATAACAAGTCGATGCATTTACATTACAGCTCAAGACGTGGGACAGCTTTAGAAAACTTTTGTGTACACCGTAGCCTTTTAGGAGAGGCAGAGGTCTGTCGAACTCACGTTCAATTAGTCATCAGATGGTTGTCGCAAAACATGGAGGACGACTAATTTGTAAATCTGAGGTGGGTAGTGGTAGAGAATTTATCATTTCTCTGCCTATTCAAAAACAGGATTTAGCCAAAAATACTCAACTGCAACTCTTGTGCTAAAGCCTCAACAAAAACAAGACCCGCGACCGGATTTCCTACACCATCCAAAGCTGGACTGTAACAAGCGATCGCCCCCTCTCCTGGTACTATTGCTACAAGCCCACCACCAATTCCTGATTTCATCGGTAGACCAATTCTGACTGCAAACTTGGCAGAAGCTTCATAAAGTCCACAAGTTAACATCACAGCGTTGACAATGCGACGGTTTTGTGGTGAAAAATAGCTATTTTCACAAGCTAGCAGTTTTCCTAATACGGCTAAATCTTCAACTCGCCCAGATATACAGCATATTTGCTCGTAGGTGTCAAGTGCTATTTCAATATTTTTTAGATGACCTGTTTCGGCAAGATAGTTTGCGATCGCTTCATTGGCTTTTGAGCGGGTTAATCGCACTGAAGCTAGCATCACCTCATCTAAGCTTAGTTGACAACCTGCTAATTGGTTGAGCCATTGACAAAATAAAAAAGTGCGTTCGTTCGCGTCCTTTCCTGGTAACTTATCAGACAAAGTAATTGCCCCACTATTAATCATCGGGTTGCGGGGATGGCCGCGATCGCTAATCAATTGTTCTAAAGAATTGAAGGGTGCATCCGATGGTTCCACCCCAACCCAGCCGAAAACAGTTTCTGCTCTGAGATGTTCTAGCAGATAAAGTAGAGAAAATGTCTTAATTACACTCATTAGCGGGAACACACAAGCTGTATCCCCAAAGCTGATGGTGTGTCCAGATTTACAGCAGATATGAACTGCAAACCAATCAGGATTAGCTTTAGCCAATTGCGGAATGCGATCGGCAACTTGTCCTCGTTCAACTTGGGTTTTCGCTAGCTGCACCCAGCCTGATAACTCCGTTGTAGTTAATTTTTCAAGTCCTTTCACAACAAATACAGCCACGTTAAATTATTATTTACGAATTACGAATTACGAATTAGTATGATTCCCCGTGTCAGAGCGCCAGAATTACCACAAAATTACTCTTGGCTCAATACCGATAAACCATTGTCTCTTAAACAACTTAAGGGTAGAGTCGTAATTTTAGACTTTTGGACATACTGCTGTATCAATTGTCTGCATATTCTGCCAAACCTGAAATATTTAGAACAAAAATATAAAGATAGTCTTACTATTATCGGCGTTCACTCTGCCAAATTTGATAACGAAAAAGAAACAGAAAATATTCGCCAAGCCATCCTGCGCTACGACATTGAACATCCTATTGTAGTTGACAGCGGTTTTCGGATTTGGGAAGAGTATGCTGTGCGTGCTTGGCCTACATTAATAGTTATCGATCCAGAAGGTTATGCGATCGCCCAGATTTCTGGTGAAGGAAATCGTGACACTTTAGATGAGTTGATTCAAAAGTTAATTCAGCAACACCAAGACAAAGGCACAATTAATTTCCAAGAAATCAACTTAACTTTAGAAAAACAGCGCCAACCATTAATCACACCTTTAGCTTTTCCTGGTAAAGTTCTAGCTACTCAAATGGGTTTATTCATCGCTGACTCTGGACATCACCGCCTAGTTATGAGTAGTTTCGACGGAGAAATTCTACATTTAATTGGTACTGGAAAATCTGGCTTAACCGATGGTTCATTTAGCGAAGCACAATTTTTTGCACCGCAAGGAATGGCTTATGATGCCGAAAATCAGATTCTTTATGTTGCTGATACAGAAAATCATGCACTGCGGCGAGTTGATTTAAAACGCCAAATCGTCGAAACTATTGCGGGGACTGGCGAACAAAGCCGTAATATCCATCCTCATGGCGGTGCTGGTTTAGAAACCGCACTAAATTCTCCTTGGGATTTAGTGAAAGTAGGAAATACCCTATTTATTGTAATGGCTGGGCCGCATCAAATTTGGCAAATGGATTTAGAAACTGGTATCATCAAAACTTATGCTGGTACTGGTGCAGAAGCGTGTATTGATGGTTCACTTACTGAATCTGCCTTTGCTCAACCTAGCGGTATTACTAATAATGAGCAAGAATTATATATTGCTGACAGTGAAGTTAGTTCAATTCGTAGTGTAGGAATTGTCGAACCGTATCAAGTAAGAACTGTTTGCGGTAGTGGCGGTTTATTTGGTTTTGGCGATGTAGATGGACAAGGTGAAGATGTCCGTTTACAACACTGTTTAGGAGTGGA
This sequence comes from Nostoc sp. DSM 114160, assembly GCF_053470305.1. Taxonomy (NCBI): domain Bacteria; kingdom Bacillati; phylum Cyanobacteriota; class Cyanophyceae; order Nostocales; family Nostocaceae; genus Nostoc; species Nostoc sp. DSM 114160. The sequence continues at coordinate 188,129 of NZ_JBPFGO010000002.1, forward strand.
ATACGCGCAGAATTTTTTGTGGGTGGCAGATACTTATAATCATAAAATTAAATTAGTTAGCCCTAATGGGAATTGTCAAACAGTTTTGGGAGATGGTTCTGCTGGTTTACAAGATGATCAAGGTAAGAACACTCGGTTTTTTGAACCTTCGGGATTGAGTGTTTTGAATTCATATCTATATATTGCTGATACCAATAATCATGCTATCCGCCGCGTAGATTTGAATACTTTTGAAGTAATAACGCTTAAATTTCCTGGTTTATGCGCGCCGGATATTTGTATTCCGCCTAATTTATAGAATTATCTTCCTTAAAGGCAGAAATCAAAACTTTGTATTTCGTCGTCTGGGTATGAAATTTTAAAGAATAATATTTAGCGATCGCTCGTATGCAATTAGTCGTTTTTGATATTGATGGTACACTAACAAATACCAACAAAATTGATGAAAATTGTTTTGTACAAGCCTTTGCATTGGAATTTGGCATTTTTGGTATAAATACAAATTGGTCTGAATACGCATACACTACAGATTCTGGAATTACCCAACAAATTTTCAAAGAAAAATTAGAACGTCTTCCTTCAGATGAAGAGATAGTTAGACTGAAAACACGTTTTGTTAGCCTACTCCAGGAAGGATTTATTAATAAACAAGATTTATTCAGCGAAATTCCTGGTGCTGCAAATGTATTAGTTAAATTACAGCTAGACCCTGATTGGTGTATTGCGCTCGCAACTGGTGGTTGGCGTGAATCTGCTGAATTAAAACTTCAAAAAGCTAATTTACAAATAGAAGGCATTCCATTGGCTTCAGCTAATGATGCACTTTCACGAGAAGATATTATTAAAACAGCTATTATCAAAGCAAAGAATGTTTATCAAGTTGAAAAATTTCAGAAAATTGTTTTTGTCGGTGATGGTGTTTGGGATGTCAAAGCAGCCTATCGGTTGAATATTGCTTTTATTGGAATAGGTGATACTACATTAACAAATGTAGGTGCTACCAAAGTAATTAAAGACTTTACAAATTTAGAAGATGTATTGAAAATATTACAATATGCAGTAATTCCTAGATTTTCTATGAACACTATTCTCCACATTACTAAACGCCAACAATGGGAACAAGCAAAAAATCTCGGTACATATCGCGCTGATTCTTTAGACAGTGAAGGTTTTATCCACTGTTCAAAATCAACGCAAATACTCAAAGTTGCAAAAAGATTTTTTGATAATCAAAAAAAATTGGTACTACTTTTTATTGATTCTGAAAAAGTCCGACCTGAAATTCGCTATGAACCTGCTGAAATAGGGGAATTATTTCCTCACATTTATGGTGAGTTAAATATTGATGCTGTGTATCAAGTGATTGACTTTGAAACTGGAGAAGATGGTTTATTTGAGTTGCCGCAAGAAGTTATAGATTTAGAATAACGAACCGCCTTCTCTATGAGAGACTTGTCTGCAACACGCTGCGCCAACGCCAAGGATGCTGAAGAGGAAAGACGAGAAGCCATTTAAAGCATTCCGCGCTTTACTTAAAGAAGGGGAATTAATAATCTAGAGCAATTGTGACCGAATTTAATTTACAAATCCAAGAAAATAGCGATGGCTTTGCCAACGCCAAGGGCGATCGCTTCTCAACTCCACTTGAGGATGCTACACCTAGCTTGCTTTCCCTAAAGAGTACGATACACTGCACCAACACCAAAGGCGATCGCCTTGACCGTTACCTTTCCCAAGAATTACCAGATTTATCCCGTTCGCGCATCCAACAGTTAATCGAACAGGGCAATGTCCAACTTAACGATCGAGTTTGCACATCCAAGAAGATCAATGTCAAGCTAGGCGATCGCATCACTCTCGAAATAGCAGAAGTTCAATCTTTAGAACTGCAAGCCGAAGATATCCCCTTAGATATCCTTTACGAAGACGATCAGTTACTTATTCTTAATAAACCCGCAGGCTTGGTTGTCCATCCTGCGCCCGGTCATCCAGATGGTACTTTAGTAAATGCCCTATTGGCTCACTGTCCTAATTTACCAGGAATTGGCGGAGTCCAACGTCCGGGAATTGTCCATCGATTGGATAAGGATACTACGGGTGCGATCGCGATCGCTAAAACAGATATTGCCCATCATCATTTACAAGCACAACTGAAAGCAAAAACTGCACGACGAGAATACTTGGGCATAGTTTACGGTGTGCCAAAAACTGAAAGTGGCACTATCGACTTGCCCATTGGTCGTCATCCCCAAGATCGCAAAAAAATGGCTGTTATGCCTGTCGAACAAGGCGGACGAGTCGCCGTCACTCACTGGAAAATATTAGAACGCCTTGGTAACTTCACCTTAATTCACTTTCAATTAGAAACTGGACGCACCCATCAAATTCGCGTCCACAGTAGCAAAATCGGTCATCCCATTGTCGGCGATCCAGTTTATAGTTCTGGCCATTCAGTGGGTGTAAATTTACCTGGTCAAGCACTACACGCTTGGCGACTCAAATTGCAGCATCCCCTATCTGAGGAGTTGATTGAGGTGACAGCGACTCCTCCCGCCCACTTCACAAAACTTTTAGAGATGCTAAAAAGACGAACAAAGTAGAACCATTTCACAGACATTAAGCATCCAGAAAAAAAACCATGCGCAATACTTCGACTTACCTCGGCTCCGCTCGGTACGAGTCGCTCAGTACAAGTGCCCAATGCCCATTAACAACTAGCGTGCATTAGACATGGGATAGAGTCTGTTTCACTTAGTTATATCTAAATAAAACTCCTACATAACCCAAGACTTATGCACGCTATAAAGCGATCGAATGGATGTACTAGCCAGCCACCGACCAAAAATCGTTGTTATTTAATTCCTGAGAGTTGCCGATAAGGTACAGACTTTTCGATATCGATGTTGTATGGCGAAACCCGTTGTGGAGGATTGCCAGTTGCATTGATACTTTGTGCCAAACCCAAGAATAAAGCTGGATCGCCAGCTTTCGGCTTTTGCTCTTGTGGGAGGAATCTGCGTACTTCGACCTGCCAAATGATTTGGGGGAAACCCAGTTTGGCACGGTGATAATCTTCGTATCGCGGAGATTTGATGTTGAATGGCAACTCACCCTCAGATTGGGATGGGAGTATCCGACGGCGCTGATAAGGCACTGTGGAGTATCCAAAATTGCTCAGGTACTCTTCAGTGTTAAGCACTTCATCAATAAAGCCTACAATCCCCTTGGTAGCGACTACAATTGACCAGGCGATTTTTTCCCGCTCGCTGTATGGATCGCGTCCTAGAACTCGCTGAATTACTTGCTCAACAAAGCGATAATTATTGTTGAGGTCGTAGAAGCTTTTCTTAAAGGTATTGGAAAGCACCAACCCACGAATAAAGTCCCGTACTGTAATTTGTCCATTACGGAGTTGAGACTCTAAATATGTTTCGCGATCGGCAGCAAAGGCATAAAAGAAAATTTGACGATATGCTGCTTCGATCAGATCGCCTAAATCTGACGGAGAAAGTATATTGTCGGTAGTGAAAATCCTGGGTTGTTCATCACCCGGCACTTCGTATCCAGCTACACGCTGATTTTGACTTGAAGGTTCATACTCTAACAGAGGAAGTGGCACTCTAAAGCCTCCATGTTCTTAATTAAAGTTAACAACTTTTAATCACATATTAAGGGAGTAGTTGTATCAAAACTTCAGATTCTGATTAAATTTCACGAAACTTAACTAAGGGAAATTTAAGTATTCGTAGGATAAATGATTAGTCTGCTGGATTCAACCCATAGCTAATCAATAAATAGGTAATCAGACTTCCAGCTTAATGACTACGTAAATGACTAAAAAATCTTATTCACATATTTTAGATTATGAGATTCAGTTTCACCTTTTTGAACTGAAGCAATAATTTTTAACATTTAGCAAAAGAAATTAATAAAATATGGGGCATTGGGCGTTAGGAGTGCTGAGTGCTGAGTGCTGAGTGCTGAGTGCTGAGTGCTGAGTGCTGAGTTAAGAGTTTTGTTTATCTCCTTGTCCCCTAACTCCCTCACTCCCTCACTCCCTACTCCTCGATCACTGAGCGTAGTCGAAGTGCTACTCTCCTGCTCCCCTCGGCGACTCAGCGACCCTATCCAAAATTCCAGGGGATCTATGGTTGATTTACAGTAAGGCCAGCTACGCAAAGTTGCTTCCATTCCTGCCTCCCAGTAGGGTGGTTCCAATCCCAGCCCTAAGCATAGATGAGATAGGATAGCAGCAAATTGCTCATTGTGACCAAACTCTCCTAGATGGGCATGGGCGTATTCATGGACGACTACACCAAACCAGTCTTTAGGTGCAACTCGACCAACATCTATCAAAATAGTGATTGGGTTTGTGAGAATGTTGCATAGCCCATCTATGCCAAAAGATTGAGCTATGGGGACTGCAAAAATTTGGATGTGGCGACGCTCTTGGGGATGAAAACACTGATGACAAACTTCTAGATAGGTGTTGATCTGAGCGTTCACAGCGTTAATATTTTCACCGATCCAAGTATAAATGGGAATGCGATCGCGGAGGTTATCAAACACATTCACCATACCCGGTTCTAGGGCAAGTCCCTGTACCCGATGGAGATAATCTTGCCCACGAGTAAAAGCATCGCTCTGCTTGAGAATCATTCACCAGCCCAAAACTGAATAAAACTGTGTTTTTTCCAAAATATCCGCTTCTTGTCTTTGTGTTACTTCTTCTGAGCTAGAAGCCTCAACAGAATCAATGCGGCTTTCGCTACAAAACGATGCGGTGCTAAAGCCGCCAAACCTTTTGACTGTACTGGTTCTTAGTCGCATATTTGGGCTGGCGAACCAGAATCGCTCAATGGAACTCATTGTTTCATATTCGGTTGTCAACACTAGTCCATCTTCATCATCCATGTGAAAAAGACCAACTACAGGCACTATTTCGGCATAACCTCTTTCACGGAGTAATTTGCCTTGCCTTGGGTTATCGCTATCAGGCACGATCGCAAATATGGTTTTCCCCTGATGATTCTCCTCATCCTCTCGATCCCAAGCCATTGTTCCTAGCCAACGCACGCGCGAACCACCGACTGAAAGGCTGGGGTCAATCTCATGATAGCGGCACAATTCTATGATTTCGGGATGATTGGCATCGAGAGTTTCTACCTGTATATCCGATTCTCCTATCTCTGAGCGCTTGAACGCCAGATGATGAGTTACACGTTGCGATCGCCACTTACCAGCACTTAGCTGAAAAAATTCCATTGCGTCTATCAATCTTCTGACTCCTACTTATTGCTCCTGCGGATGATGTTTTGCGAGTTGTTTCTTTTTAGAGTAGTTGGTATATAAACATTCTAATCATTACAGCGATTAGCGGCCAGCTTCAATAAACACCCTAAAAAGGAATCTGTAGAGGTGTTGTTATGCAATTGTAAACTTTTATGAGTGTGATTTCTTATAGCTTGACAATGTAGACATTTTAATATCCACATGCTAGACTAATAGAAAGCGATCGTCTTCTACTAACAACAAATACCCTTTGATGCAGTCAATCACAGGAGTGAATGATGGACTTTCCAGTTGAATTAACTTTAGAACAACAGTTTCGCTTACAAAATTTGAAAGATCAGGTAAAAAATCTGAGTCAACAAGAAGCTCAAGAATTTTTACTAGAAGTTTTACGGCAGATGATGGTGAAAGATAATTTGGTCAAACATCTCCTAAAACAAGCTTGATCGACTAAAAAACAAAATTTTTTCCTTAAGACTTACGCAATGGGAGAGTTCCATCAAAATGCGTAAGTCTTAATTTTTTGGGCATTGGGTCTAGAGAATTAGCAGGAAGCAAAGCGCAAGGGAGAAGAGTTTTACTCTTTGCTAAGAGCACCCCGCCTACAAAGCTTCTTCACCAATGCCCAATTCCCCATACTCAAGAGAAATATTACAGATTGTTACTTTGTCTCTCATAGTAAAGACTAGGGCACTATCGATCCCCTATGTTTTTGTTTGGCTACTCGCAGTTAACCTGATCGAGAACACGCCAAAAATAATATCCGCCATTTGTGAATATTAAGGAGAACTCATGGTTCTTGATGCTTTTTCCAGAGCTGTAATTGCGGCTGATGCCAAAACCGCTCCTATCGGTGGTGCTGACTTGGCAGCCCTGAAGTCTTTCATCGCTGAAGGCAACAAGCGCCTTGATGCAGTGAATGCGATCGCCAGCAACGCTAGCTGTGCGGTTTCTGATGCCATTGCTGGAATTGCTTGTGAAAACACAGGCTTGATTCAATCTGGTGGTAACTTGTACCCCACTCGTCGGATGGCTGCTTGCTTGCGTGATGCTGAAATCGTTCTGCGTTATGTAACTTATGCGCTGTTGGCCGGTGATTCTTCCGTATTAGACGATCGCGCTTTGAACGGTTTGAAAGAAACCTACACAGCTTTGGGCGTACCCACTGGCTCTTCTGTACGGGCTTTCCAAATCCTGAAGGCTATCAGTGTCGCTCACATCACCAACACCAATACTGAAGCTAACGCTGGTAAAAAATTCCGCAAACAAGAAGTTGTTCAAGGCGACTGCTCTGCTCTAGCTGCTGAAGCTGCTAGCTACTTCGATCGCGTTATTTCTGCTTTGAGCTAATTGCTCATGGCTAAAGGCTATTAGCCAAGCAAACTGAAATTAAAACTCGATCAAATCTAATCTGGAGTATAAAAAGCAATGAAATCAGTTATCACTACAGTTATTGGATCTGCTGATGCAGCAGGTCGTTTTCCAACCACCTCCGATCTAGAATCCGTTCAAGGTAGTATTCAGCGTGCTAATGCTCGTCTAGAAGCTGCTGAAAAGCTAGCTTCTGGGATCGATGCCGTAGCTAAAGAAGGTTATGATGCTGCGTTCAAGAAATATCCTTTCCTGAGCCAAGAAGGTGAAGCTGGCGATACTCAAGTTAAGAAAGACAAGTGCCTGCGCGACATCAAGCACTACCTACGCTTGATCAACTACAGCTTAGTTGTGGGCGGTACTGGCCCTCTGGATGAGTGGGGTATTGCAGGTGCTCGCGAAGTTTATCGCTCTTTGAATCTGCCCACCGCTCCCTACGTTACCGCATTGACTTATACTCGCGATCGCGCTTGCTCTCCTCGCGACTTGTCTCCTCAAGCGTTGGTTGAGTTCCGCAATCTCCTCGACTACGTAATCAACTCTCTTTCATAGTCATAAGGATTGACTAGACGTAGACGAGCGATCGTCATCCTCTAAAACTCAGGGACTCTCAGTCTGTTGCTTTGCCTGTATCAGGTTGGGTGATTGACCAAGAGTCCCTCTGTTGTTAATAATTCGTAGTTCGTAATTCGTAATTCGTAATTCGTAATTAATTAGAACTTACGCATTGACAAAGACAGCTAAGTGTGCGCTACTTATCGTTACAAGGCTCTGCCTTGTAATCCTCTTATGGGAGGCTCTACCTAGCGTCAAACAAGTAGGCAGCAGCCCACCTCGATCGCATTCCCAGGCACAGCCTGGGAACGAGGCAGGGTAAGACTTTTAGTTTAACAAGCTGACTCTTTACATAATGGTCAATGTGCAAAGTGCGTAAGTCCTATGATTGAATTTGGGGGATTTTAACAGGGAAATTTTCTTTTATGACAATAGATTCTCTATTTGCACAGTTAAAACACCCCAATCCCAATTTGCGGGAACGAGCCATGTGGGAACTGGCTGATGTCCGTGATGAAAATACCATTCCTCGGCTAATGGGTATTTTAGATGAAGAAGATGTCACTTATCGGCGAGCTGCGGTAAAAGCACTGGGTGCTATTGGTACAGATGCTGTACCGCTACTGGTAGAGTCATTAGTAAATAGTGATAATGCAACCATTCGGGGTAGTTGTGCTAAAGCTCTAGCACAGGTTGCTGCTAATCATCCCGATGTTCCCTTCCCGAATGAGGGTTTACAGGGATTGCAAACAGCGCTCAATGACCCAAATCCAGTTGTTTATATTGCATCCGTAATGGCACTGGGTGAAATTGGATCGCCCGCCTTTGAGATTTTGACTGAAGCTTTGAAAACAATAGATAATGTTGCGGTGGCTGTGGCGATCGTCAATGCACTCGGTTCGATGGGTGATATCCGTGGGGTGGAAGTGCTGACGGCATTGACAAATGATGAATCTGTCGATCCGTATGTTCGAGAGTCAGCAGTTAGCGCTTTACCCCGATTAGATCAAGTGATTAAATTTGACAATTCGCCTTCTTAACGGCGAGGATTCTTCTTTCAACCAACATTGCCTCTAAAAGCAGTGCCTTTAAACGGTCTTACATGTTGTCCAGAATCAGCATTACTATCAGCTGATGCAGAGCTTGCTCTTCTGGAGTCCGGTTTTGAGAAAATGTTAGGCGTTCTGCTATTGCTAGGGCGCGATCGTACTCTTCTTTCGTCTCAATCACCTTGGGAGTGTAAATGTCCATCGCCTTATTCCCAAGCTTCTTCCTCTAACTGCTTCTCAATTTGAGAAATCGCCAACTTCATCACCGCCTGAACCCCCGCTTCTTCTTCCTTAGTTAATGCGGCTTGCAGGGGTTCTAAAGCAGCACCATCGCCAATTTTCATCAATGCCAGAGCCGCTGCTTTTCGGGTTTCCCAATCGGGATGATATAGTAATTCAACAAGGCTAGGAATTGCCGAACGATAGGTCAGGCTACCCAAAGCTGCTGCGGCTTCACACCTGACAATTTCAGATGGGTCGTTGAGGGCGTTAATTAAAATATTAAATGCTCCTTCTTGAGTGCCTTCTTGAGCAATTTTAGCGATCGCACCCACCACCGCAGCCCGAACTTCAGCAGAGTCGGAGTTAATCTCTCGATATAAATGCTCCTTCGCCTCTGACCCAATAAATCCTAACGCCCATACAGCATGACCTTTGGCACTTTCTGGATACTCGGTTGACGCTAAGATTTTCAGCAATGCTGGTACAGCTGCTTTACCTATTTTGGCAAGCCCCCCCACCGACGAGGTTTTGACCACCATATCTTCATCATTTAAGAGGGCATTGACCAAAGTCGGAACTGCGATCGGGTCAGCAATCAGTGTCAAGGTTTTAGCACTGGCTCTGCGCACAACTGGGTTGGGATGATTTGCCACAGCTTCCATCAATAAAGGGGTCGCTGGTTTGCCGATTTTACCCAAAGCCTCTGCAAAACTCAACCTCACCATGCCTCGTGAGTCTCCCATACTCTCAACCATCCGCTTTAGTAGCTCTTGGTCATCCGAGTTGAAGGTGTTTAAGCTTAATTGCTCACTCACCGCTTTAAATAAAGCGTCAGTTTCTGCATGGGACAGATTTAACGAATCTGCCTCGGATTGAGTTTCGGAGTTGAGCATATAATCTCTAGCTAAACTATTAAAACAAATGACTAGTTGCTGCCACTCAGGGCAGCCTGCTGATTACGGAGTTCTTGGAGGGCAGAATCAATCTTGGCAAGCTCAGGCTCTAGGTTTGCCATAACGCTTACTTTCTTCAACTTAGCCCGTTTTGCCGTTTCCGTAGTTTCTTGAACTAGACGTTCCCGATATTGCTCAAGTTCTGCAATCACTTCTGCTACATCTTGAGCGGTTACGTTATCGGTTGTTGTGAGTTCTGAAGTTTCATCCATAAGTTTTGTTTCCTAAATGCGTGTTTATATGAATGATATGCATTGAATGTTCGACTATCGTTTGTATTTAGTGACTTGCTAAATACCAGGACTTAGCTGTTACATAAAACTGAACAATTGGCAAGAGGCAACTAAATTAATAACTCACAAGTAGATATATTTTGATCTTCTCAGATCGCGTTACTACTGGTAAAGCTTTTTGAGGAAAATCTTCAAAAGTTGAACTCAACTACAGTTAAAATCAGTCTTTTAGGCTTTTTTATTGAAAGTGCGTCACTGAACGACCTGTTATAGACAGGGCACTAGTACCGTAAGGCGTAATTCTTAATTCGTAATACAACTCTTGGAGAGGCTGCGCGCTAAGCGTAGCTATGCCGCAGGCTTTAGGGCTACGCCCTTCTCCTGTCGGAGACGCTACGCATAGCTTGCTTCCACAAAGTGGTACGACTACGCTCAGGACAAGCTCAGTACAAGTTCGTAATTCGTAATTCCCATTGCGTAAGGATTTTAGACTTTTCAAATGGGTGGCTTATTTATGCCGAGTTGTACTAGGCAAATTCTCTTGATAAATATTTGTAACTGCTGTAAAGAAGAGAACAATGAACGCTAAAGCAAAGTACAGGATAACAAAAGTAATGATTACCCTCATAATCCCTCCAGCTACACCTTTTGCTATGTCGCTACTTGTAATCTGTTGTTTATTCTTAATTTCTTCTTTTAATTCGCGTAATTCAGACCGTAAAGCTTCTAACTCTGTAACTTCAGAATTAGCTCCTTGAGATTGTTGTTGTTCCCAATCCGAGTCATTTGGATTGTTATTCATATTATTATCTCAACAAATTTTAAAAATTATCCTGTTAACGACATTTATTATGCTATTACAAAAATATTTATCTTCTCTTTTAAGCGATCGCATCAGTTTCTAGGCTTTATTTTTTCATCTCTGGCATCTAGTCTAAACTCCAGGGAGCAACTGCATTTTTTGATAATTTAATGCATAAACATCATTTACCGCTATTTCCATGTCCCCAGTCCCTAGTACGATAGTAAAAGCGATCTCTAAAATTATCCAAAAGCAATTTACAAATCAATGGATAAACGTTTTTTTAAAATGTTTGGGCTAACACAAGAAGAAGCGATCGCAATTATTGATACCCCATTAGAACAACTCGAAGACGCTTCTGATAAGTATATTGCTGTTTCCCATTTGATTAACTTTCCGACTGAGCAATCGATCGCGGCTTTGGTGCGGGCGATTGAAAACAGTAACCCTGATGAGTTAGACCACCGCATTGTCCGACGCAAAGCCGTGGAAAGTCTGGGGCGATTGCAGGCACAATCAGCTTTACCTGTAATTCGCCAATGTCTTAAAGATGATGATATTTATACTGTTGAAAATACCGTGTGGACGATCGGAGAAATCGGGACTAAAGATCCAGAAATTCTCGAAGAGGTGGCGCAACTTCTGGATAAACCAGGTCAAATCTATCGAGTCATTATTCACACTTTAGCTAACGCTGATTATCACCCGTCCCTTGAACGTGTACGAAAATTTACTTTATCTGAGGATGAACCTACTCGTAGTGCGGCGATCGCTACAGTTTGTCGATTCACGGGTGACTACTCCCAAATTACTGAGGTGATGGCGCTACTGCAAAGTTCTAGCGTCAATGCACGACGCGGTTGCATTCAAGATTTGATTGATTCCCGCTACTATAAAGCCATCCCAGAAATCGCTCGTTGTCCAGTATCTCTGGTATTCCGGTTACGAGCATTGCGGATGCTTTTGGATGCAGGCGTTCCCAGTGGTGAAATTACCTTTACAGAAATTCAACCTTACTTAGAGCAAGTACTCTACGATCGCCCCAACGACCTCGATCTAGTACATGAGTATGACGCCACCCCTGTTCTAGATTTTGTGATTAACGAACTTTACGAAACCGATTTTGGACGCTGCTATTTAGCGACAAAAACCTTACTAGATATCTATCCACAAGAAGCACCAGCAGCATTGTTAACAACTTATGGCGATAAAGCATATAACGACTATGGCGCTCATTATCATGTGATGAAACTTTTCGGCTGGCTGAAATATGCACCCGCCTACGATTTATTAATAGAAAACTTGCACAACCGCGAACCCCAGTTTCAAAAATCTCGTGCGGCGTGTGCGATCGCTCTTGGTGAATTGGGTGATTCGCGAGCAATTCCTGAAATCAAAATTTGCCTGAATACACCGATTTGGGATTTGAAATACGCTTGTTTATTAGCGCTAGACCGCTTAGGAGACTCGTCCGGTCGGGAAATTTGCGCTGGCGATCGTGATTGGTTAATTAGGGCGAAAGCGACGAGTAAGCAATAGTTAGGAGTAGAGACGCGATTAATCGCGTCTGTACAAGAGTTAGGAGTAGAGACGCGATTAATCGCGTCTGTACAAGAGTTAGGAGTTAGTTCCCGGATAACACGGCAGGGGTTGCCGGCAGCTAACGCACATTTGTACGCTTCTACTGGCGGTTTAGGACTTACTACTGGTGACTGCTTCGTTTAACACTAACTCTGGTTTTGGCGTCTCTTCTTCTTCTGGCAAACCGTAAATCGATCTGTACAACTTCACGTACTGCTTGGCAGATTGATACCAGCTAAAATCTTGACTCATGCCACGTTTTTGTAGTTCTTGCCATTGCGGTTTGAAACGGAAACCTTCCCAAGCGCGGATCATAGAGGTGAAAAGGTCTAACGGTTCATAGCGATCGAAGCAATAACCAGTACCAGCAGCATTTTCAGGGTCGTGATGGCTTACGGTGTCAACTAATCCACCTGTGCGGCGGACAATCGGCACAGAACCGTAACGCAAAGCCATCATTTGACTAATACCGCATGGTTCAAAACGGCTAGGCATCAAGAAAGCATCAGTACCAGCGTAGATCCGGCGAGACAGGGCATCGTTATACAGTAAGTAAGTTGCCATGCGTCCGGGAAAGCGGGATGCTAATTGCCACATCTGAGTTTCATAGTAGCGATCGCCTGTCCCCAACAGCACAAACTGGGCATCTGTATAAGATAGAAAGCGATCGAGGATTTGCAATATTAAATCAATGCCTTTTTGTTCTACTAATCGGGTAACAATCCCAATAAAAAAGGCTTTGGAATTAACTTCTAATCCTACTTCTTGTTGCAAAGCAATTTTATTGGCTTTGCGTTTTTCTAAAGTATCAGCAGTAAAGGTTTGCTCAATGTATTTGTCATTTTCTGGATTATAAACTTCGGTATCAATACCGTTGATAATTCCAGATAATTTACCGCTAATAAAAGACAGCAAACCTTCTAATGTTTCACCGTAAGTAGGTGTCTTGATTTGCTCGGCGTATGTAGGCGAAACTGTATTTACCTTATTGGCAAATTGTACTGCCGCCGCCATTGTGTTGTGTCCTTGCATATACCAGGGACACCAAGTAATTTTCTCTAAATACCAACGCCACGGCCCTTGATAAGCCAAATTATGGATGGTAAACACTGTGGTGATATCAGGATCTTGGTGCATCCATACGGGAATCATTCCTGTATGCCAATCGTGACAATGGATAATATCTGGCTTCCAGTAATTCCAGGCGAACTCTGCTGCACCATTAGCAAACAATGTAAACCGCCAATCTTCATCATCTCCAGAATAGATGCGGCGCGGCATGAAGGCCGGATGTCCAAATAAGTACAAGGGAACATCAGTACCAGGCAGAATACTTTCATACACTGCAAAATGCTGGAACATCGCATCTCCCCACCAGATGGGTTCATAGGGAATTTCCATTTTGTCTGGCAGGAAGCCGTAGTAAGGCAAGAATATCCGCACATCATGCCCCATTTCTCTCAGGACTTTGGGTAATGCCCCGACAACATCACCCATTCCTCCTACTTTCGCAACTGGTGCTGCCTCTGCTGCAACAAATAGAATCCGCATGGTAATTTTTGCTTCCCTGAGTCGATATTGTCAAATTAACTTTCTGAAATCCCGCTCAACGCGAATTGTCGCGTCTGGCACATCTTTAGTGCAACGGCGATCAATTCTTATCTAATCACATTGGCTTGCCCAATTGCTTAGGAACCGCGCTGAATCACCGCAAAAATTTCTGATAAAATTTCTTGCGCTCCCTGTTGCCGCAACAGTTCTGCTAGTTCTGTGCCTAGTGCTTCGGCGTTATTGGCAAGTCCGGTGACGGTATCTTTGACAAACTTTTGACCATCTACACTGGCGACTATCCCGGTTAAAGTTAAATTCTCACCAGATATTTCTGTATTTACACCGATAGGTACTTGACATCCACCCTCTAGAGAACGGAGAAAAGATCGTTCGGCAAGACAGCGATCGTGGGTTTCGGGATGTTCAATTGCTTTGAGTAGAGATAACACTTCACTATCATCAGCACGGCATTCTATCCCCAAAGCTCCTTGTCCAACCGCGTGGAGGGAGATTTCTTTAGGTAAGATTTGATGAACGCGATCGCCCATTCCCAATCTCTCTAATCCTGCTGCTGCCAAAATCAAAGCATCATATTCGCCTGCATCCAGTTTTGCCAACCGTGTAATCAAGTTTCCCCGCACATCCTTAAAGGTAAAGTGAGGAAAATGATGGCGTAACTGTGCTAAACGCCGCAGCGAAGATGTACCAATTACCGCACCTTCTGGTAATGTATCGATTTGTTTATCTTTGTGCTTTTCATGCACCACTAATGCATCGGCTGGGTTTTCTCGTTCAGTGATTGCTGCTAACGTTAACCCTTCTGGTAAGTGAGTCGGCAGATCCTTGAGAGAATGAACCGCAAAGTCAATCTCTTGATCGATCATTCCGAGTTCAAGTTCTTTAGTAAAAAGTCCTTTATCGCCAATCTTAGCTAATGCTACATCCAAGATTTTATCGCCTTGGGTAGACATGGTGTGGACTTCAAAAGTGAGATCGGGAAAGGCTTTCTGGAGTTGCTCTTGTACCCAGTAGGTCTGAACCAGAGCAAGTTGGCTTTTGCGCGAACCAATCCGAATAGTGCGTGGGGGACTAGAAACAACTGAAGTCATAAAACAATATATCAAAGGAGGCGATAAATTCACTCTCATCTAGACTACCGTAGTCAGGGACTCATGCGAATTTTGGGTTTTGGATTTGGGATTTTGGATTACAATTCTTTACCAAAAGCTTGTTTGTGAAATCTCAAATATGTAGAAGGGGATGGGGAATCGGGAATCGGGAATGGAGAAAAGGAATTTTCATTGCTCCTTGTGAGCGGACTTTAGCTAACTCTTGAGTTCGTTGTTGAACGCAGTGTTCTAATTCAGGGTTGAGTGTTTGTAGCTGTTTGTAATGTTCTGACTGTTGAAGGCGATCGCTCATAATGGCGATCGCTACATCTCAAGTTTCAGCTAGTACCCACCAAATTTTGGCAAATAACCGAATGTAGTCAGCAAACTAAACAAGGCAATCAGTACCAGTGTCGAAGCTAATAGCAATAACACCACATCTCTGTCAGAACTACGTAAGAAGGTCTGTAAATTAAAAGGCTCAACCTGCTTTCTCGTCAAGGGAAGCGGCAATTTATCGCGATAATCTTCGCCATAACGAGCCATTCTGGCAAAAGGTAATTCCCCTAGAGAGCGTCCTTGTAAAATCCGTCGCCGTTGATAGGGGACTGTATTGTAACCAAAGTTACTCATGTACTCCTCACTATCCACCAAATCGTCGATAAACCTGTGCAGTCCTTTACTAGCTAGCACAATTGACCAGGCTAGTTTTTCGCGTTCATTGTAAACCTCGCGACCCAATAAGCGCTGTACGCATATCTGCACAAAGCGGTAATTATTGTTGCTTTCGTAATTGAGTCGTCGAAATGCATCAGATATTGCTAATCCTCGAACGAAATCCCTGACTGTAATTTGACCAGTTCTTAGTTGGGATTCTAGACAGATTTGGCGATTGCTATCTAGCATTTGTTGTTCGTGGAAAATCTGGCGATAGGCTGCCTTAATCAAGGCATCCATTTCTAGTGATGATTGCAGATATTCGGCTGTATAAATTCTAGGTTGCTCGTCGCCAAGAATCTCATATCCAGATACACGATGATTTCGAGATGAGGGGGAATAGCTTAACAAAGGAATAGGCATATTAGAGCTATAAATTTGTAGGGATTGGGAATTATGTATGAGCCAAAACAGTTCCGTTAGCTAGGCGTTGAGTCAGTTTGGATTTCTGAAGATTCCCAACTCAGCATTCCTGAAGGGCATTTAATTTTGCTCTTGTCTCCCTTATCCCCAGTTATTAGCCCTTTGAATTGTAATTACCGCCAAATTGATTAGTAGTATGCCAAATTGAATTTCGTAGTAAGGACTTCAGTCCTTATTTTCTAAGCACTAAAGTGCTTACTACAAACCTTCAAGATTAAGTTAGACATTGTACTAATAGGCTGTAGTGGAACTTTATCTACCTTGAATAAGTTGCTCAAGCAACTTGTCTGATTAATTGAGATAGTAGCTAGATTTACGCATTGATGGGAGCGCAACTGAATAGATGCCTAAAGTTTAATTAAATTGCCTTCGCTACTAAACATACAAACTTGCGATCGCTGATTTCACTTTGCTGAAACTACGACTCAAGAATAGTAATTTGCTCACTTCCCATAATATAGGAATTTCCTAAAACCTGTCTATATACAATTCTGATGATGGCTTTAAATTTTTCTACCGACTAACAAACACCTTTTCAGTTGAGTGATGTTGAAACAGGCAGCTAAAAATAGAGTTCTTTGGGAAGGTTTTAAGAACGATTAAAGGTTCTTGCCTTTTCTTGGTGGTATGATGCGATCGCAGATGGCGCTGAACTTGGTCAATATCTCTAAAAAACTCAGCCCCAAAAGGGAAGTTGAAAATTTACAGGAATGCTAAGAATAATTTGTTATCTTCATTAGTTATCCAAGTTTAGTTATTATACCTTATGAATCGTTCCGCCTGTCTGATCTTCAATCCTGTTGCGGGTCAGGGCGACCCAGATACAGAGCTAGCAGAAATTCGGGCAATATTAGAGCCAGAGATCGATCTAGATATTTATTTTACAACTGAAGAAATCGATGCTGACCAACTGGCATATCAAGCTGTAGAGCGAGGGGTAGATGCAATCATTGCTTCCGGGGGAGATGGTACTCTCTCAATAGCGGCGGCGGCGGTAGTGGGAACTGATATCCCATTTGGGATCATTTCCAGAGGAACAGCGAACGCTTTTGCCACAGCTTTAGGAATTCCTGACACGATCGCAGGTGCGTGTCAGACAATTTTGCAGGGAGCAACCACCCATGTAGACGTAGCCTATTGCAACGATCGCCCAATGGTACTTTTGGCGGGTATTGGCTTTGAAGCTGAAACTGTAGAATTAGCAGATCGAGACGCCAAGAATCGCTTTGGGATGATGGCCTACGTTTTGGCAGGAATCCAGCAATTAAGAAATTTAAAAAACTTTGATGTTGAGATTGAAACTGAAGATAGGATAATTAAAACTAGTGCCTGTGCAGTAACGGTAGCAAATGCCGCGCCTCCCACTTCAGTTTTGGCTCAAGGCCCAGCAGGTCTGGTTTATGATGATGGGTTACTAGATTTAACGATTGTAGCTCCAACTAACAAAGCAGGAGCGATCGCTGCCACGTTTCATCTATTTCAAACGGCTTCCACAGGTAACGCCGTTGAACGAGATGATATTGGTTTCCTGCGAGCCAAACAATTTAAAATTACCACTGAGCCACCACAAAAAGTTGTTCTAGATGGTGAAATAGTAGGCACAACACCTGTAGAAATTAAGTGTGTACCAGCAGGCTTAAGAATTTTCGTACCATTAGTAGAAGAAGTTGAGCCGACCGAAAAACTAGAGGGACTCCCTAATCTAGTTATTGAGATGAAAGATACAGCAGAAGAATGAGGGTATGGGGCATGGAGCATGGGGCATGGGGCATTGGGAAGAGGCAGAGGGGCAGAGGGGCAGAGGGGCAGAGGGGCAGAGGAGAAAGACTTACTGCAACTTCTCCCCTGCTCCCCTGCTCCCCTGCTCCCCTGCTCCCCTGCCCTCCCTGCTCCCCTTCAATTGAAAACTCAGGAGTAGGTTGCATTGAAACTTGTATCCGATCCAGCGATCGCTAAGAAAATTCGGAAAATGAATCAGCGGGTACGGTGGCAAGATCCGTTAATTGTGGAACGGGATATTGACCAAACTCGGCTGGTTTTGGAAGATGGTCAAACAGACAACTCTGAGTTCTCATTTTTAGTTGTCGGTGATAGTGGTTCCGGCAGGCACAGAGGACACAATCCCCAGCGACAAGTAGCTGAACTTATGCTGCCTCATCACAACGAATCCCGTTTTATGCTGCATACGGGGGATGTGATTTATTTAGTGGGATCGAGTGAATATTACCAGCAAAATTTCATCCAGCCTTACCGAGAGTTTATCTCTGGCATAGAGCATCGCAAACGGATTGCTTATGACCAGATGGTTTTTAAGCTGCCCATTTTACCAGTGCCGGGAAATCACGATTACTATAACTTGCCAATCTTATTGAGCTTGGCATCTCTAACAACATTACCCATTCGCCACCTGTTGCGATCGCGGTTAGACCTAGATGTGGGCTTACATGGCTCAGGATGCGGTGACGCTTACGCAAAGGCATTTCTCGACTATCTAAAGGCGTTTCAGCTTCCAGGAGAGTTAGCCAGTCACTTAGATCGGTATTACACAGCCAAGACAGACACAGGTCGTTGTCTTTCCTATCAACCGGGGCAATTTACCCGCCTTCCCAATCGCTATTACACTTTTCGTTATGGCGGTATTGATTTCTTTGCTTTAGATTCTAATACCTTTAACGATCCACCACCGCTACCGAAAACAAAAAAAGGTAACGCCGATCGCAAACTCTTAGAAAAACGTCGTGAAGATTTAGAGCAAGAAAAACTGCAAATTATTGAAACTTCAGCCAAACTTCGACCGGAAAACCCCAGTGAAGCGGATCAATTAGATGACTTCCATGCCAAGATGTCACAAATTGAAGAAATTATTGTTGATATCGATAAGCAACTAGCCACTAATAAAACAACACTGACCGACACTGAACAACTGGATTGGCTCAAGCAAAGATTAATTGAATCTTGGAATAATTCTGAAGTTCGGGGAAGGATAATTTATTTCCATCATCCTCCCTATGTAACTGAGGCGACGAAGTGGCAACAAGCACAAACTCTAATTGTTCGCGATCGCCTGCGTAGCGTACTGGATGCGGTAGCTAAAGAAATCGGTTCCTTAAATCAGGGTCGTCCTTTAGTAGATTTAGTAATAAATGGTCACGCCCACTGCTTGGAACACTTAGAAACAATGGATACGGGACACGCTGATTCTCATATCCACTGGATTGTTTGTGGCGGTAGCGGGTTTAGTTTGCGACGCCAGCGAATTGAAGGAGCAGATTTGATGGAGGAGAATAGATTAGTGGCGCGATCGCATCTGTTCATCGGTCGCAACGGTCAAGGTTCTCAGAAGCGACGACCTTATTCAGGTTTACGTATTGATGTTAAAGGCGATAAACAGCCCAAGTTTATTGTCCGTCCTTTGGTTGCCGAATGGTATCAGCGGCAATGGCATAATCGCGAACTTGAGCCGCTGATTATTTAAGGAATGGGCATTGGAAATTGGGCATTTGTACTAAGCTAAGAGAAGTATTAGGCAAAAGGCTTAGTTTCATTACTCTGCAATTCTCCGACTTTTGGGTGAATTATTAAGTTCACCAACAGTATCAGTTTATTTTCTGGAAGTCATGCGATCGCATCTTTTGCTCAAGGAACCTACAAAGACCTTGACTTTCATCGGAATATATTTTCGGCTAGGATAAAGTGCGTTAATTGGAACTGGAGCCAGTGACCATTGAGACAAGACGTTTACTATATTTCCACTCGGCGTTGTTGCGTGAATAGACAAGATGGTAAATTTTACCTATCGCCTATGTTCGCTCGCAGCCTAGCTCAAAGATGAAGACGAAAGCCCAGTACAAAGTGAAAAATTGGAACGCTTATGATCCAGCACTAAAGCAACGAGGCAGTATAACTTTCTGGGTGAATGAACAGATCATAGAGCAGTGGCGTAACCAACAGAAGACAGGTAGAAAGGGTGCTTCCAATTATTACAGTGACGTGGCGATCGCTACACCGATCGAGGTTGATTACGTTGACTACCAGATATTGCCACTAGCACCGTATCCAGCATTCGCGAAGAAGTCCGTTTAATGGCACTGCTATTCGGCCATAAAATTAGAGACGCAATTATTGCGTCTCTAGAAACCACTTATTTAGCCTTCTTACGTGTAATTGCACCCAGCAAAAGAGTTGTTAATTAAATTATTCCTGGGCCTCTACCGCGACTGTCGCCCTTATCTGTCAACTTGCCTTCCTCATCCTGATTAACTTCTCCAAGTTCTTCGATACGTTCTTGCTTATCTTCTGCGGCTTGCTGGCGTGCATCACCTGGTTCTTCGTAATACATTTCCGGTTCAATTGCATAGTTATTAGACAAACCTTCATTATCTACGGTATAGCCGTCAGTGGTACGTATACTTTCGGAATCGGTTTGATCGTCAGTAGGTGCGTCTGCTTCTTTTTCTTCCGTGGGACGTGTTTTGAATTTATCTCCTTCTCTTTCCATTCTAGCGGCGGTTTCAGCAGGGATAATGCCGCGATCGTAATTATTGACTTCCGCTCTATCGGATGAATCTGTATCTCTCTTAACTGCTTCATTAGCCATAATTTATGTCCTCGTTAAAGAATCTATTAAATAACTTCAGAAACTAGATTAGGCTGTTTCCGATCTCCAAGCTACTATCTTGAGAAGTGACTTAAATTTAAAAATAATGTTATATTCTCTATCTTTTGATGTATCTAAAAGATTAAGATTGAGTCCGGTTAAATACTGTGAATTGACATTTATTGGTAGAACAAGGGTTTTGGTTGAAGTCAACTTAAATATAAAAAGGGCAATTAGAACTGCAACTATAAGAGACCCTATCCAATTCTGCAAAGGCGGACGAGAGTTTGTCTAGCTGCAAATTCTATTTGCCCGTGTAAATTCTTGTTTAATGGATAGAAAATTTACTCGCCCAGGAATTGGTTTTTCAGTGATTGAATTTCATCGGCTAATTCTTGGCGAGTTAAAGCCTTCAGTAGATAACGGAAAACAAACCAACTGGTGTAACTAATTCCAACTAACTCAAAAAGTGGTGATAGTAGAGGAATATCATTGATTGCCGCTAGCACTGTCAGTACTACTCTAGCTGTAATAATCGCTGCCAAAATTAAAGCAACGCTTATTAGAGGCTGCTTGTAGTCCCGAAAAAAGTCACTTAAATATTGGGGCAGTTGCTCTAAAAATTGAGAAACTTGTCTGCTAATTTGCTGCAATTGAGATTCAGGTTCAGATGCTGGGGGTAACTTTGGCAAGTTTGCAGTATCAGTACCTTCAAGTGCTAGCGTACCTTGTGATAAGGAAGCATTGATCGATTCACGTTGCTGTTGTTCGGTTTCCATAGTTTTTATTGTTTGGTAACTACAAGACTTTGTATAACTGTGAGCATCAATGAAATATAGTTATTAAGGTTGTCAGCGATCGATTATTAGTGGTCAGTTAAACTTCTTACTGACCACTCAGGTTTAACAAGAGCAGTTAAATTTGTTTACGGCTAACTGCTCCTTTGGATTTGTTATTTGCCTTAGTTAGTTACTTTGGCAACAGTTGCTTTCACAACTACACTATTAACACCTTTAATTTCCTTAGCTAATTTTTCAATTTTAGCCAATTCCTGCTGATTGGTGACAGTTCCAGCCACAGTCACAACACCACCATCTGCGGCATTAACTGTTAGTTGACTCTTGGGGATATTAGCCTCTAATTTGGAGCGAACTTCACTTTCTAAGTCAGCTTTAGCTCTTTTTGTATCGCCACCAGTGGTATTGTTGCGCTGTTCGCGGGCACGAATATCTTCATTGAGTTGTCTTCTGCGAACTTCACTTTGTGCATCTTTTTGAGAAGCTTCTGTTGTTTTTGCAGTTGGTGTTTGGGGAGCCTCATTAGGATTGTTGGGTGCAGATTCACTTGTTTTAGAAGCGTTATCACAAGCAGCAACGCCAAAAACTAAAAGGCAACTAATTACGAAGGGGGTTAGCTTTTTCATTGGTTTAATTCTGAATCAGAAAGTGAAATCTATTGATATTTACGGCAAAAGTGAGGAGCAAGTTTTGGTAGTCAGGAGCAAAGTTTTCAAATTATTGCTCCTGCAATTTTGTCTAATTAGTGTGAGTGAAAACTACTTTAGGTTAAAGTACTTCATCACGACGATCGACAATAACTACAGCAGGATCGTTTCTATGAGATTCTGTTGAGTAATTGGGGCGAATCGGATCGACTACTGCGGCGTCACTATGCGTTACTCGGTCGGAACCTGGGCGATAGTCACTAATCTCAGTGGCATCATAGATTGCAAATTCTTCAATACCTCGACGCTTAAGAATTGCTTCAGCTTGGTGAATTTCAGCTTCTGTACCATCGAGAATTACTAAATAGTCGCCTCTTTGAAAGCGATCGCTATAGACTCGCGCTCTGTCTTCAGGAATTCCCAAGCCAACAAGTGCGCCGACAATACTACCGGCTGCTGCACCGATCGCGCCACCAGCTAATGTTGTCGCTAAAGCTGTTGCAACTGCGCCACCAGCAATTACAGGCCCGATTCCAGGAATTGCTAGAGTTCCAAGTCCAACTAATAAACCGGTCAAGCCGCCTAGAACACCGCCTGTAGCAGCTCCAGCTTTTGCACCATCGTCTGCTTTATTACCTGTATCAACGTTTCTATCTACATCTACACCACCGATCCCATGACCGTTTGTATCTTTGGCAATGATGGAGACTTGATTCAAGGAAAAACCTGCATCTCGTAATTCTGTAATTGCTGCTTCTGCATCTCGACGATGAGAAAATACCCCGATCGCACGTTTGGAAACACCACTATAACCCGCAGTTGCAGCTGGAGTCACATAACCAGTGGCTGGATTTGTCGCATCTGGGTGGTCGTAAATGCCAAACTCTTCTACACCCTGATGATTTAAAATTGATTCTGCTCTAAGTATTTCTGAATCTGTACCATCAATAATGACTAAATAGTGTCCTCGTCTAACACGTTCGTCGTAAACTTTAGCTCGTTCTTCAGGAATTCCTAAACCAATTAATGCACCAAGTAAACTACCAGCTACTGCACCAATACCAGCGCCAGCGAGAGTTGTAGCTAGGGTAGTTGCTGCGGCTCCAGCCAACATGATTGGCCCAATTCCAGGAATTGCTAAAGTGCCAAGACCAACTAATAAGCCAGTCAATCCGCCCAAAGCACCGCCTGTAGCTGCTCCGACTTTAGCACCTTCGTCAGATTGATCGCCAACGCGATCGCTCACATCCGCACCAGCAATATCGTCTCTGTCACCATCTTGAGTAATGACAGAAACTCTGTTCATGTCAAAGCCAACTTTTTTTAATTCATGTAGGGCATGTTCAACATCTCGACGATGAGAAAATACACCTACAGCACGTTTATGTAGACCGACTACCATTATTCTTTCTCCTCAGCAACAAATCAATTATTTACTAATTCATAGCTCGTAGTAACCCTTATTAATACATGTTTCTATTTAGTTTTCATCAATCGCTTGGGAGAACTTTTCTCTCTATCATTAGATATAGGTGGTTTTATCTAAAGTTAGTAATTAAATCTCTATCAGAAAATATGTTTTATTTTCTAAAGTTTTTATAACAATTATTCTCTGTTTTCAATCTCTTTAATACAATTGATAACAAAATATTCTTTTCTAGGGTTTGCTAGTGTAACTCACCCACTCCAAACTTGCTATATCGGTAGATACAGTTTTACAAAATTCATTTTTGCCCAATATTTTTTTCAAGAAAATATTAATCAAATCATAAATTGTAGTTAACTTATACAAAATAAATATTTATTTTTTTATACGACTTTTGGACAACCAACTTATTACTTAAGAAAGTGTCAGTTTACATAAATGATAATTAAGCTGATAAATAAGCCATTTTATAAATGGGTATTTAATTGAGTAAAAGTGAGAAATTTCTATGTTTCAAGCTGTTTTAAGTATTTTGGAATGGAATCAGCTACCTTTGGGATTAGCGCCGATAACTTTAGCTCAGGAAGTACTAACTCCAGAAGAAACATCAGTTGTTTTTTCTGGACCTAAATTGTTGGTAGCACTGCTAGCTGGGGTTTTGATGGCATTTGCCTTTCAATTATTATTAACAAACTTTTCAGTTGCAGTCGGAATTTCATCTTGGGAAATTGGCTCAGATTCTGACGATCAGTCTGAAAGTTTGGGTAAGACAATTCGTAAAGGTCAAGCTAAAATTGGTGCTTGGGCGTTAATAACCGTTAGTATCGCATTATTTATTGCTTGTTTTTTAGCAGTAAAACTTAGCCTAATCGAAAGCGCATTTTTAGGAGCAATTATTGGTGTAGTCATTTGGTCTACCTATTTTTCACTAGTAATTTGGTTGGGTTCATCAGCAGTAGGTTCTTTAATTGGTTCTATATCGAATACTGTTACTTCTGGTTTTCAAACTCTGATGGGTACGGCAACTGCTGGCATCAGTGCTAATACTGCAAAAAAACAGTTAGTTTCTACTGCTGAAGATATTACAGCCGCAGTCCGGCGGGAATTAACTTCAGGTTTTGATTCTGAAAGTATTAAAAATACTCTCCAAAGTACTTTAGGTTCTCTGCAATTGCCAAAGCTGGATATCAAACAAATTCGCAGTCAATTTGACCAACTTCTTAAAGATACAGATTTGCAATCTGTTGAAAACAGCGAACTTTTACAAAATATCGATCGCCAACAAGTCGTTGATTTAATCAGTAGCCGTAGCGATTTATCTCAAGAAGATATCAATAACATTGCCGACCAATTTGAAGGTGCATGGCAACAAGCTTTAAATCGCAAAAATCCCACCGAACAAGTAATTAATTTACTCAAGTCCGCTACACCAGAAGAACTTAATTCTGAGCAATTAGGTGAACGGCTGCAAGAATTGGTTACAATCGGAGGCGGTAATGGCAATGGTATAATCAAGCAAGCTATTACGTATGGTTTAAGTGCAGCTGCGCCAGCAGTTCTGGAACGGGTAAACCTTTCTAATATTGATGTGAACAAAATTACAACTCAGTTGCAAAAACTGAAAGAAAAAGTTCAAGATGTCGATGTCGAGCAAGTCACAGAACAATTTCAAAAGTTTAGAGAGGAAGCAACTGAGCAAGTATCTACAAAATTACCCATATCATTAGAAAACGCGATTAAGGCAGATGTAGAAGACTACATATTGCATTCGTTCCCTTGGCACTTTAACCGAATTACTCTAATAGATGAATTTAAAGAAGTCATCTATGACGTAAATGCAGATTCAACAACTGTGAGACGGGAGTTGGAAGAAATCAATCAAGAATATTTCACCAACTTACTAAAGCAACGTGGCGATCTTAGCGAAGCTAGGGTGAAAGAAATTTCTGAGCAAATGGAAAGCGATCGCCTGGAAGTTTTAGAAACTGTCAAACAGGCTCAAGCAAGAGAAAAAGGGCAAGATTTCCGCAGCCGCATCGAAGATTATCTGCGTTCGACGGGTAAAGACGAACTTAATCCCGAAGGTATTGAACGGGACTTTGGCAAGTTGCTGGACGATCCCCAAGCTGGCTTTGAAGATTTAAGTAGCCGCTTCGGGCAATTTGACCGCGATACTTTTGTACAATTACTCAGTCAGCGTCAAGATATCAGCGAAGAGGAAGCTAATAATATTGTTAGTCAACTCGAACGCAACCGCGATAATCTTTTGAATCGTGCTAGGGAATTGCAAGAGCAAGCAAAAGCGAAAGCCGATGAACTGCGCCAAAGAGTTGAAGAATATCTGCGAAATACTAACAAAGACGAACTCAATCCCGAAGCGATCAAACGCGAGTTTAGAATTTTGCTAGACGATCCCCAAGCCGGAATTAGCCTTTTACGATCGCGCCTATCCCAATTTGACCGCGATACCTTGGTACAATTGCTCAGTCAGCGTCAAGATTTGAGCGAAGAACAGATAAACGAAACTCTCGATCAGCTTGAAGCAGTCCGAGATAGTATTTTACAAGTACCGCAACAAGCGAAAGAACAGTACGAAAAAACTACAAAAGCGATCGCTGAATATCTCCGCAATACCAACTTGGAAGAACTTAATCCAGAAGGTATCAGAGCCGATTTGGAAAAATTACTCGACGATCCTCAAGCTGGAGCCTTAGCACTGCGCGATCGCTTGTCTCATGTCGATCGAGAAACCTTAGTAAAACTCGTGAGTCAACGCGGCGACTTGAGCCAAGAGCAGGTTAATCAGATCATCGATCGCGCTCAAGATGCCATTGGTGATATCCTGAGAGCGCCACGACGTTTAGCCAAGCGCACCACTCAACAAGCTTTAGATTTTGAAGCCAATCTCGAAGAATATCTGCGTAATACCAACAAAGAAGAACTCAATCCCGAAGGAATCAAACGCGATTTACAATTGCTATTGTCTTCTCCCCGCGCTGGAATTGAGAGTTTAAGCGATCGCGCCGCAAAATTTGACCGTTCGACAATTGTGGCGCTATTATCCCAACGTGAGGATATCTCAGAAGAAGAAGCTAACCGAATTGTCGATCAAATTGATTCTGTTCGCAGTTCGATTGTCGAACAATTCCAGCAGATACAGCAGAAAGTGCAATCAGTGCTAGATGGAGTTTTTGCCAAAGTTCGCAACTATCTCAACTCCCTGAATCGTTCTGAACTCAACTATGAAGGCATTAAGCAAGACTTTGCGAAAGTCTTCGACGATCCCCAAGCCGGATTTGAAGCATTGCGCGATCGCCTCAGTGAATTCGATCGTGATACCTTAGTTGCTGTATTGAGTTCTCGTGAAGATATTTCCGAGGCGGATGCTAACCGCATTATTAACCAAATAGAAGCGGCGCGAGATAGCGTATTGCATCGAGCCGAACGCATTCAGAAAGAAACTCAAAAACGCCTGAAAGCGATTCAAGAGCAAGCTAAAAAGCAAGCCGAAGAAACTAAGAAAACCGTTGCAAATGCTGCATGGTGGATATTTGGGACAGCAATTACTTCTCTTTGTGCCAGTGCGATCGCAGGTGCGATCGCTGTGACTGGGATAACTCTACCTGGGTAAAATATCTCCGTCATCAAGAATTATGAGAAATACAAAGTGGCATTCAGTCTTTACAAATGAATGCCACTTTTTTATTTATCAAAAAATTACCGTGAGATTAAATCCCGTTAATTACTTATGATTACCGCATCTGTGCAAAAATCGGAAAAGCCTTGTTCGCTCTAAATGATATATCAAAAAACTCTATCTGAAAAAATATTTCATATTTCGTTATCGCAAGAGTAATAAAAATGGCAACAATACGATTAATGCCGGTGATGGCAACAATACAATTTACGGCAAATCTGACAACGATACGATTAACACCGGATCTGGCAATGATAAAATTCAAAGCGGATCTGGCAACGACACGATTAACGGCGGTTCTGGCAACAATCGAATTGACGGCCAATCTGGCGATGATAAGATTGACGCTGGATCTGGGAACGATACGATTAATGGCGGTTCTGGCAACGATACGATTAACGCTGGAGCCGGGAACAATCGGATTGACGGCGATTCTGGCAACGATATCATTAACACCGGATCTGGTAACGATACAATAATCGGCGGAACAGGCAGCGATACGATTAACGCTGGTGATGGCAATAATACGATTGACGGTGGATATGACAACGATAGGATTAACGCCGGATCTGGCAACGATACAATTAACGGTTGGGTGGGCAACGATACAATTAACGGCGGAGCGGGCAACGATAAGATTGACGGCAGTTCTGGCGACGATAGTCTTATCGGTGGATTAGGCAACGATAGCCTAGTTGGCGGATCTGGTAACGATACGATTAGCGGTGATTTTGGTAACGGTGGTATCCTCATTGGTGTTGGTGGGACTGATATCCTCACTGGAGGATTGGGTAACGATGTTTTCGATTTCAACTTCGTTTCAGAGAGCCAACCTGGTTTGTTACAGGATGCGATCGCTGATTTTGTAGGAAACGGCATCCTTGCAGGAGATCAAATCGATCTATCTACTATTGACGCCAACTCCACTAAAGAAGGCAATCAAGCTTTCACTTTTATCGGGAGTCGTGCATTCTCTGCAATCGGTCAAATCCGTTATTCAGGAGGTATTCTCCAAGGTAGTACTGATGGCGAGCTGTCGGCTGAGTTTGAAATTCGGCTTACAAGAGCGCCACAATTAGTAGAAAGCGACATTATCCTTTAATTTAATATTATCTGCCTTAAAAATAAGGCAGAATGCAGAATTTTGATAATTGAATAGTCGCAAAGAGAGATAAGTTTAGCTTGCCTCTGTTATAGTTTATAGTTATTAAATTGCGCCGCATATATATCAGAAAATTAGGTAATACAATCGCAACTGTTGTAATGATGCCACTTAATGAAAAAATGTCAGATAATTTGAGAAGGCAAGTTGTGACACAAGGGACGTAGCGATTGCGCTGGTTAACAAGGCTTTTAAGTTATTGCAATTATTTCCTTATATATAACTAGATAAATCATCGAATAAATCTCAAAAAGCAAAACCAACCCTATCTGAACAAAGGTTTCAGATTTTGTTTTCGCGAGAGGAATAAAAAAGGGATAATTACTCTTTCTTATAGATAGAAAAAACTAGGCTTGAAAGTAATAGTATAGTGTTGTGATTGTGGATAACATCAAAACGTTCTAAAAGTTATGCGCTTCTGTAGGAGTAAATCAACTTGTTTCATACCATCCTACTACTGCAAACAGTAAAGATATAAAGACATGACATTACTCTTGGCATAATTTTGATGCCAAGAGCATCAATACATCTAGTGCTTGTCAAATCTTCAGAGCTGATTCGTAAAGAAAATCTGAAGGATACTCAACTCGTTACTAGGTCTGAGTTTCAGCGAATAAGTATTTTTTTGACTCAAATTCCTGAAATCCTTGCAAGACAAGTACTTTACTTGAGTTTACAAATTAGCTCTCAAACTTAACACCAAAGACTTGTTCCAATCAGGTGTGGGAGGCAGCATCCCTCTCGAAACACATTTCAAGTCTTAAGACTGGTAACGAATTCAAGTTACACAAACCTTTAGGCTTTTCTTCGTGTCATCTGTCTAACAAAGCTTTTAACTTATTGGTAATTATTTGTTATCAAGTTACACAAATCTTTAGGTTTTTCTTCGTGTCATCTGTCTAACAAAGCTTTTAACTTATTGGCAATTATTTGTTATATATAACTACAGAAAACACTAAACAAATATCAATATGCTCTCACCAGCTCTACCTGGACAAAGGTTTTCCATTTTATTCTGACCAGAGAATAAAAAAGCTAATTATTATTTTTTCTAAAAAAAAGTTTGCTGGAGGGTAATACTATAGTACTGTTATTATAAATACATTATTAATGTCCTTAAATATATATAATCACGTAGAAAAATCTCTTGTTATTGAGTACTTTCCAACTGAAACAACTGAAAAGATAAGGTACAAGGGCATCAGATGATTTTTGGTACAAATTTGAAATAAATATCATCAAATACATCTAGCACTTCTTAAATATTCTCAAATACTCTCAAATATTCAAACTTAATAGTCAAGGACTGTTCTAATCAGGTTTGCTCAACAATATACTTCAATTATTGATATTTTGACTTGGTTTTGTCGGCATTGCTGAATGAAAGTATGGAATTCCCAAATTCCATGTTTTAAATTGCTTGCTTTATGCATTTGAAGGAAATCAAATTCATACTCTTAATCAGCAATGCCGTTTTATAATGGAGAAGTAAAGAGGTAATTTTTTTTTCCTCTAAGTTTAGGAGAAACTCATCAATGGCAAGTTCAATATCAATCTCCTCTGGTAGCGGCAGTGTTAGTGCCAGCTCTAGTAGTTATAGCAGTAGTAGTGGCAGTGGCAGTAGTAGTAGCAGTAGTAGCAATAATGGTCAGAGCGATGTCATTAACACTAGTGGTGGCAACAGTACCCTTATAGGTGGTAGTGGCAAGAGTATCCTTAACGCTGGTGGTGGCAATGATAACCTCTTTGGTAACGCTGGTAACGATATTCTTAACGGTGGTGCTGGTAACGATACGCTCAATGGTGGTACTGGGGATGATGTCCTGACTGGCGGTAGTGGAAAGGATATTCTCACTGGAGGATCGGGTAATGATGTTTTCAAGTACAACTCAATTTCTGATACTCCACTTTCGGGACGCGACATCATCACTGACTTTCGTGGAAATGGCAGCTTGCCAGGCGATCGCATCGATCTATTTAATATTGATGCCAACTCCACTATTGGGGGTAATCAAGCTTTCACTTTCATTGGAAGTGCCCAATTCTCCGCACCCGGCCAAATCCGTTATTCAGGAGGTGTTCTCGAAGGTAACACCGATGGGAATCTGTCGGCTAATTTTCAAATTCGGCTTATAGGAGCACCACAAGTAGTGTCAAGTGACCTCATTCTTTAATTTAATATTCCTGCCTTGAAAATAAGGCAGGAGGCAGAAGGTAGAAGGCATTAGGGACTTACAGAAAATAAATTATCCCATTTCACCCCTATCAATACGACTTTCTCTCCCCCTGCTCCCTGCTCCCTGCCCCCTGCCTTCTAAGCGACGGAATATTTTTTTAATTGGAAGTCCCTTAGAGAATGAAAATATCTCTTTCCCAGTCTTCAATCCCTAGTCACTATTTTCAAGGCAGATATAATTTTGAAGAAGAACTCTAGTGCAAAGTTAGAGTGTCTCCATCTGTGCACCGGAATCAATATCAATATACTAAGCTTATAAATGTGGAAAGTCAGAGCCTCACCTTGGGGCAATGACTTTTTTTCATATTTAAATTCGTATTGCTATCCATAGTATTTCCGGCACTCTAAATGTCATACACAAGAATCATCCCTATTTAACACAAACGCTTAGATGAAGATTTATTCTAATTAGGGCTGACTAAAAGACACAGTGAAACATAGAGAATTACTCATATTCGATCGCACTGCCCAGGCATGAGAAAATCATCAGGTAATACAATCGCAACAGTTGCGATGATGGCACGGAAGGAAAAAAGATGTCGGAGAATTTGAGAAGCCAAGTTGTAACGCAAGGAGTGCAGCGATCGCCTAATCGAGCTATGCTGCGTGCAGTTGGTTTTAAAGATGAAGATTTCAATAAAGCTATTGTGGGCATTGCCAACGGCTACAGTACGATCACTCCCTGTAATATGGGAATAAATCAACTGGCACAAAGGGCAGAAGTGGGGATTAAAACTGCCGGAGCAATGCCGCAAGTGTTCGGTACGATTACCATTAGCGATGGGATTTCGATGGGAACTGAAGGGATGAAATATTCCTTGGTGTCGCGGGAAGTGATTGCCGATTCCATTGAAACCGCTTGTACTGGACAAAGTATGGATGGTGTCCTAGCCATTGGCGGTTGTGATAAAAATATGCCAGGGGCAATGCTAGCGATCGCCCGGATGAATATCCCGGCAATATTCGTTTACGGTGGCACAATAAAACCCGGTCACTACAACGGACGCGATTTAACTGTTGTCAGTTCTTTTGAAGCTGTTGGTCAATACAGTGCGGGAAAAATTGACGACAAGGAATTATTAGAAGTCGAAAGTCGCGCTTGTCCGGGTGCTGGTTCCTGTGGGGGAATGTTCACAGCTAACACCATGTCTTCAGCATTTGAAGCGCTGGGGATGAGTTTACCATATTCTTCGACAATGGCGGCAGAAGATGCCGAAAAAGCCGACAGCACCGAAAAATCAGCATTTGTCTTAGTCGAAGCGATTCGCAAACAAATCTTACCCCGGCAAATTATCACCCGCAAATCTATAGAGAATGCTATCTCTGTAATTATGGCGGTGGGTGGTTCGACCAATGCAGTACTGCACTTTTTAGCGATCGCTCGCGCCGCTAATGTAGAGTTAACTATAGACGACTTTGAAACTATCCGCGCTCGCGTTCCCGTTTTGTGCGATCTAAAACCAAGTGGTAAATATGTGGCTACAGATTTGCACAAAGCTGGCGGCATTCCGCAAGTAATGAAGATGTTACTTGTGCATGATTTATTACACGGTGATTGCCTCACCATCAGCGGTCAAACCATTGCAGAGATATTAGCAGACATCCCAGAAGAACCATCTGCCAATCAAGATGTGATTCGCCCTTGGAATAACCCGATGTATCCTCAAGGACATTTAGCCATCCTCAGAGGTAATTTGGCAACGGAAGGGGCTGTCGCCAAAATTACCGGCGTGAAAAAACCAGTAATTACCGGTCCTGCACGAGTATTTGAATCAGAAGAAGCCTCTTTAGATGCAATTTTGGCGGGTAAGATTCAAGCTGGTGATATTCTCGTCATCCGCTACGAAGGGCCTAAAGGCGGCCCTGGAATGCGCGAAATGTTGGCTCCCACTTCGGCAATTATCGGGGCTGGTTTGGGTGATGCTGTCGGATTAATTACCGACGGACGCTTTTCTGGCGGTACTTACGGTATGGTGGTTGGTCATGTTGCACCAGAAGCAGCAGTTGGTGGGGCGATCGCGCTTGTAGAAGAAGGCGATAGTATTACGATTGATGCACCCGCTCGTTTATTGCAGTTGAACGTATCCGAAGAAGAATTGGCTCGTCGTCGTGCCAACTGGCAACCTCCGGCTCCGCGTTATACTAAAGGCGTGTTGGCGAAATATGCCAAATTGGTATCTTCTAGCAGTATTGGTGCTGTAACAGATTTGGACTTGTTTTAGTTAACCTGACAACTGTGGCGCTTTGCCTACCTTTAACAAGGGGCTGAAGCCCCTTGTCTAGTTATTTGAGACGATCGCTGGATTTACGCTGTTATGTAATCGTTTGATCTAGCGATCGCTTCTAAAGAATTTGCAAGGACAAACTCAGTAACTTACTTTGCGATCGCAAGCGTGGTAAAACAAACTGCTGTATCGAAACAATTTGTCAGATGAAATACTATTGATCGCCTCTAAGTTTTGAAGCTATTGAAGAGGGACGTTCTGTATTTATACCAGATTTTTACCTTATTTTCGTGAGTTTTTGGAAAAATATTGAAAAAGTTTCAGGAAATTTACATAGAAGAAGTGATGTCAATCGATATACTACAGAAATACTATTGACCATCAACTGCTGAAAAACCTAAAAGGGCACAAAATGAGTTCTGAATCTAACGTCAAACTGACGATCGCTGTTTCTAATCCAGATTTAGATGCAGAGGAGCAAGAACGGGAAACACGAAATCTGCTGCGAGAGATCAAAGACTTAGATGTTGAAAGTGCTGAACTAGTAGCAGCTACAGAAATACCTCAAGGAGCCAAATCTGTTGGTGGTTTTCTGGTGGGGGTGTTGCAAGCAGAGGTGAGCCTTGCCAATTTTAAGAAATTGCTGGGATTTTTGGGCGATCGCTTGGGTAACAAAACCATTGAACTGGAAGTTGAGGCTAACGGTAAGAAACTCAAGGTGAAAGCTAGCAGTCAGGAAGAGTTAAACGCCGCCATTGAACAAGCGCAAAAGTTCATCGCAGGTAACTAAAAAATCCCAGCAGTAAGGAAGAATAAAGAGATGGCGAAAGTAGCACTACTGATAGGAGTTAGTGAGTATGAGCCTGGTCTTACTTCATTGCCAGCGACAATAAAAGATGTTGACGCAATGCAGCAAGTTTTGCAGAACCCAGAGATTGGCGGTTTTGATCGTGTAACACCACTGATAAATCCTCAACGACAAGCAATGGACGAAGCTATTGAAACTTTGTTTGATGGTCGTCAAAAAGATGACCTCTTGCTGTTATTTTTCTCTGGTCATGGAATTAAAGATGAGAGCGGTAAGCTTTACTTTGCTACTCGCAACACCCGTAAAAATTTACAGGGGAAACTTATTGAGACAACGGCAGTAGCAGCTAGTTCTGTGCATAAGTTCATGACCAATAGCCGCTCTAAACACCAAGTAGTGATTCTTGATTGTTGCTTTAGTGGGGCCTTTGCCGAGGGCATGGCAGCTAAAGATAATGGTTTTGTGGATATCAAGAACCAATTAGGTGGAGAAGGACGGGCTGTTCTCACATCTTCGACTTCAACCCAATATTCTTTTGAACAGCAAGGGGCAGATACCTCAACTTACACTCGCTATATAGTTGAGGGGTTGCAGACTGGTGCAGCAGATCGGGATGAAGATGGTTGGATCTCTGTTGATGAATTGCATGAATATGCCACCAAAGCAGTACAAGAAGCTACTCCTGCAATGAAACCGGAGATATATGCTATCAAAGAAGGCTATAAAATAAACCTTGCTAAAGCACCTATTGATGATCCCAAGCTTATATATCGTCGAGAAGTTGATTATTGGGTAAGAGACGGTGAGATTATTAATATGGGTCGTATTCCTTTAACTAAGCGACAAAAAGAGTTAGGACTTAAACTTGATGAAGCTTCTACTATTGAGGCTGAGGTTTTAAAACCTTATCAAGACTACAAAGAAAATTTACAGGAATATCAAAAGGCTTTCATCGAAGCAACTAAAAATAAATTAACTGTTAGTGAAAATACTCGTGCTGATTTGAAACGTCTTCAACAAGCGTTAGGACTTAGAGATGAAGATATAGCGCTAATCGAAGCTCCAATAATTGCCGAAAACTCACCTAGCTTACCTCCTCCACGCCCCCAAAATAGCAGTTTTAAATACTATATAGAAGTCTGCATTATCGGAATAATTGGAATAGTTATTGGTGGTGGTGTTGTATATTTCTTTCGTCCTTCACCTCAAACCTGTGTTAATAAAGAGCAGTATATTTTGAATTACAGAATCAGCTTAGGTGAAGAAATTTTATTAAAACAAGATACAAACCCAGATAAAGAAGCTGGAGTTAAAGCATTTACTGAAGGTGATTGTCTGAGTGCTATTAGGAAATTCCAGGCATATCGAGCAGCAAATTTTAGCGATCCAGAAGCATTGATTTATTTGAATAATGCTAAGGCTCGTCAACAAGGAAATTGGATCAAAATTGCCGTGAGCGTACCCATTGGCGAAAGTCCAAATATAGCAAAAGAGATGTTACAAGGTGTGGCTCAAGTTCAAAATGAAGTAAATAACAGTGGCGGTATTAATGGTAAAGCTTTGGAGGTGGCGATCGCAAACGATGATAATGATCCAAACACTGCCTCAAATATTGCCACTGAGTTTGTCAAAGATATGAGCATTTTAGCCGTAGTAGGACATAATGCTAGTCGTGCTACAATCCCCGCAGCTTCAGTATATCAAAACGCTGGGCTAGTGATGATATCGCCTACTAGTTATGCCCGGAACATTACCTCCATTGCTAATATTGGTAACTATATTTTCCTTACTGCTCCCAGTGTTAGTTCCATAGTAGATAGTATTTCTCGTTATGCCATCACTGAGAAGAGAAAGACTAACTTTCTCATCTGTGTCGATAAAAATCCGGATAATGGGTCGGTTAAGGATAGTTTTATAGAAGCGATCAAAAGGGCTGGCGGCACTATGAATCCTATAGATTGTAATCTTGATGACTCTAAATTTAACCCACAAGTAGTCATTTCTCAAGCTATAAAGAAAGGTGCTAATGCCTTAGTATTAGCTTTATACATTGACAAATCAAGGGACAAAACTGGGCGAGGTGATGCGTTAATAAGAGCTAATCAAGGTCAGTTAGCTTTATTTGGTACTCCATCACTGTATACGAAAGAAACCTTAGAAGAAGGGCAAAATATCAACGACATTACCACGTCCGTACCTTGGCATCCCACAGCATTTCCTAATAATCCTTTTGCATCAAATGCTATGCAACTTTGGAAAGCGCCTGTAACTTGGCGAACAGCGACATCTTATGATGCAACTCTAGCAATAGTTAAAGGTTTGCAGCAAAGCAAGACCCGTGAAGACCTACAAAAAGCGCTACACAGTCCAGGGTTTTCAGTCAATGGTGCAACAGGAAAGATTCAATTTTTTACACAGTCAGGCGATCGCAAAGACAATCCCATATTCTTAGTCCAAGTTCAACGAAAAGCTGGCACTGATCAATATGAATTTGTGCCGATTCAACCTTAGTTTTCCAGCTTTAGTTAATAGCGATCGCACTTACTCATTTATATATTTGAAAATAGCGATGCCTACGGCGGTAAACTACGCACTTATTTGTTGTGAGATTTGGAAATAGCGATCGCATCTAGTTTTTAATTTATACTTCAAAAAAATACACTATTCCTAAATTATTTGTGAAAATTTAGATCCCCAACTTCTCAAAGAAGTAGGGGATCTGGGTATTGCGAAATAGCTTCTTTGCTAAAATCCCTCACAAAATATCTGGATTTTCACCCAACTCTCTCAATCTAGCTGCTAAACGAGCCGCTTTTGCAGCTGCGGCTTCGGCTTGTGCAACTGCGGCTTGTGCCTGTGCGACAGCAGCTTCGTCTGGTAATAAAACTAAATTGCCAGCGACATCATAAAACCGCAACCATACCGCCGTTTCTCTGTCTATTGTTCCTTCATAGGTTCCCAACCATAAACCTAACTTTTGACACCACAACCAACTACGCTCATTTGGTGTCAAAGATTGATATTGCTGATTACGATCTAAATGCCACCCTTGCAAAGAAGTCGGGTCAAAGGGATCATAGACAAAATAATCTGAAGTATGAAAAGTTTGTTCGTAAAGGTCTTTCTTAACAGTCTTATCTATTTTGGCTGTGGATGGTGACATTAATTCTACAATCACATCAGGATAACGACCGTTTTCTTCCCACACTACCCAACCTTGACGAGAATTAGTCCCGTCCACATTCAGGACAGCAAAGAAATCGGGGCCACGGAAATCCTGGTTACGTACTTGGGCGCTGCTGTAATAAATAAACATATTGCCACCAGTAAAAAAATCATTCCGGTCAGCCCAAGCTTGCTGCAATGACCGAATCAACACATTCATGGCAATACGGTGGCGATTTGATTCCAAGGGTTCTCCGCCATCAAAAATTAAATCTGTGGGCGGTGTGGGGTGTTCCCAATCTAGAATGGCTCTTGGGTTGTTTTCGGTAGTCATGAGCGATCGCCTTTCTCAGAAAGCTTTAGATTTTTATCATAAATTATTCTTTACCCAATCTCGAAAGTTACGCATAGCTTGACTTCTCCCAATTGTTAAACACTGCTGCACATATTTATTAACTAATTCAACAATTGGAATGTCAGGAAAATTAGGACTAGATTCAGATTTTATATATTTACCTTCTTTTAGCAAGCAAATTTCTAAACCTTTTTGTGTATGTCGCCAAAGTTCAGGAACTCCCAAAATTTCATAATTCTCAAATCGAGTGCGAGAGGTAATATCTATTTCGATTGCTAAATCTGGTGGTGGGTCTATATTTAAATCTATGCGATTTTTTCCAATTATAGCAGCTTGATTTTGAATATAAAAACTGGTATCTGGTTCTACTGCTTGCCGCATTCGCTCATTTTTTAGTGTTGTGGAACCAAAAGGCTCAAAATCAATTTGGAGTTTGTCTAATAAAACTCTTACTAATTCACCAATATATTCTTTATCTTTTTCGTGTTCTGGTAGAGGAACCATAATTTCTAACCAACCATGACTATAAGAAATACGTGCTGCACGTCTTTCTCCCATTTCTGCTAAAATATCTTCTAACTGCTGCCAACTAATATCTTTAAGTAACATTTGTTGACCAGGGTTAACAATAATTTGTTGCAGTTTTAAAAGCATATTACCTCAGAGAGTTGATATAGTAATAATTGTATGTATTAGATGGAATTTACAAATCAACTTTCTTAAAGTATATCGCTTATGACCATTAGTGTACAAATTAACCAAAATAATTCATTGATATAATCTTTGACTGTTTCAATTTTGTCAGCAATTTTTAATTTTTACTTGTTAAAGGAATACGGATGGTAAGCTCTGTTCCATATCCTGGGGTTGAATCAACTTCAATAGTCCCTCGATGTTTATCTACAATAATTTGATAAGCGATCGCCATTCCTAATCCGATTCCTTTACCCACAGGTTTAGTAGTAAACATGTGGTCAAATACCCGTTGCCTGACATTCTCTGACATCCCAATACCATTATCGGAAATCTGAACGATCGCGCAATGATTTGATTTGTCAATTTGGGTTTGGAGCTTAATTTGATTTGGGTTAGTTTTAAGCTCCTCAAAACTTCGTTTTTGGCTGGCTTCTTCTAGTGCATCAATCGCATTCACGAGAACATTCATAAACACTTGATTGAGTTGCCCTGCGTAGCATTCTACTAGCGGTAGATCGCTATATTGCTTAACGATCTGAATTTCTGGTAAATTGGGCGTGGCTGTAAGGCGACGGTTCAAAATCATCAGAGTGTTATCTAATCCTTCATGAATATCTACAAATTTCATATCTGCTTCATCGAGGCGCGAGAAATTACGTAGCGACAGTACAATTTCACGAATGCGTTTGGTTCCCACTTGCATTGATGCCATTAATTTGGGTAAATCTTCTGCCAGAAACTCAATATCAAGGTCTTGAACGCGATCGCTAATTTCAGGGGTAGGATTTGGGTATGTTTGTTGATAAAGCTTGAGCAAATCGAGGATATCTTGACAGTAAACGCTGGCATGGTTGAGATTGGCATGGATAAAATTGGCGGGATTATTGATTTCATGTGCCACTCCAGCCACTAATTGTCCCAGACTAGACATTTTTTCGGTGTGGATGAGTTGAGCTTGAGTATTTTGCAATTCTTTCAGGGTTTTGCTGAGTTGCTGCGCCTGCTGGCTAGAAATCAAGGCGCGATCGCGAATCTGTTCATATAGCTGCACCTGTCGCCACGCACTAATCAACCCAATCAATAGCAATCCTCCCAAAACTGTAGCCAACAGGTTCAACGCCTGTAATGGCGATTCAATATTTTCTTTTGGCACAATTAACGCTACTGACCAATTTGCTTCTCTGAGGGGAGTGTAAGCAACATAACTCCATTTACCATCAAGTTGAAGCAATTCAATATTTGTGCGTTTAGCTAACATTTTCTGGCTAATTTCAACTAATCTGGGATTGCGCGAGTTCAGAAAACTTTTGGCAGCTTTTTCGGGTGTACCAATTAGTTCTTTGTTGGGATGGGCGATGGGAACTCCTTGAGAATTCAGCGCAAAGGCATAGCTGACTTTACCTTGATGTAAATTGCCGATCGCCTCAACGACTCGGTTAATTGGAATTCCTCCCATTAAAACACCTGCTGGCTTTATGCCTGTTTTGGCAGGAATCGGCGAACTAATCTGAATCTGTAACTGTTTAGTTGTGCGTCCAATAATTGGATCGGTTGCTACTGTTTCACCCGCTATACTCCGCTGAAAAAATTCTCGGTCTTTAACATTGAGACGATCGTGATGAGTATTAATTAATGCAGCATCCGGTGTGACCAACCCCATGAGCAAAAACGTTTGCAGCCGCTTCAACTCAGATTGTAAGTAAGATTCCATTATAGACCAATCGAGCGATCGCACTACAGTAGTATTTGCCAAAGTCTTAATTTCTGTCTTCCGAATGGCTAACCAGTTATCGATATCATCCTGACCTCGCCGTGTTTTTAACAGTACTTGTTCTTTGAGACTAGTGAGTAGCAATCCCTTAACAATCTTGTAACTAGTGATAGCTGTGGCACTAATGCTAATAGACAGAATTATCACTATTGATAATAATATAAACTTCCGCGATCGCCATTGAAATGAGTAGTATTTTTTGTTGCTTTGGGCATTCCATCGGAGATGAATTTTTGACCAGATTTTCTGCAATTTCAGCATGATTATAGCTTTCCTACCAGTTACATTTGAAAAACTAAAAATAAAAA
Organism: Nostoc sp. DSM 114160; assembly: GCF_053470305.1. NCBI lineage: Bacteria > Bacillati > Cyanobacteriota > Cyanophyceae > Nostocales > Nostocaceae > Nostoc > Nostoc sp. DSM 114160. Next base: position 227,877 of record NZ_JBPFGO010000002.1, read on the forward strand.
GTGCTGAGTAATTTCTAGTTTACTCAGCACTCAACACTCAGCACGGGCTAAACGCCCCGCTACCGCTAACAGCACTCATTATTGTTGTTGAGCAGAGATTTGAATGACAAACTCTGTACCTTTTCCAAGTTCGGAAGTACAAGAGAGCGAACCGCCATGTGCTTCTACCACAATTTGATGAGCGATCGCTAATCCTAATCCAGTGCCTTTTCCGACAGGCTTAGTAGTAAATAAATGGTCAAATACTTTTTGTTTAACCTCTGGTGACATCCCCACGCCATTATCAGCAATCTTAATCAAAACATTTTGACCTGAATCTACTACACGAGTTTGAATAGTGATGCAATTAGGGTTGGCAAGAATCGCTTCCAAACTGCGTTCTGTATTGTATTGTTCAAGCGCATCAATGGCATTTGCTAACAAGTTCATAAACACCTGATTAAGTTGTCCTGCAAAGCATTCCACTAGGGGTAGTTTGCCATAATTCTTCACCACTTCAATTGCTGGACGGTTTTCATTAGCTTTTAAACGGTGTCTGAGAATCAGAATAGTACTGTCTATGCCTTCGTGAATATCAAAAGGAACTTTATAGTCCTTATCTGCTCTGGAAAAGGTTCGCAAACTGGTACTGATACTACGAATCCGGTTAACACCCAATTTCATCGAGTCTAGTAATTTAGGCAAATCTTCGCGTAAATAATTCAGATCGATGGCATCAATTTCATCTTGAATATCTAAACCGGGATTGGGAAAATTTTGCTGATAAAGATTAATTAATCCAAACAAATCTTTAACATAATCTTTGGCAGGTTCAATATTACCAGCAATAAAGCCCACAGGATTGTTGATTTCATGAGCAACACCTGCTACCAGATTGCCAAGGGCAGACATTTTTTCATTTTGCACCACTTGCAATTGCATCGTTTTGAGTTCTTGCAACGCTTGTTCCAACTGTTGTTTTTGCTGCTGTAACAATTGTTGTGCTTGTTGGCGTTCAGTAATGTCTTCAGATGTGCTGAGAATGCCAAAAACGTTTCCTTCTCTATCTTTTAGAGGAATTTTATTTGTATTAGACCACTTATGTTTTTCATCTACTTGTTGCACGGTTTCGATAATGTTGAGTTCCGCTTCCCCAGACTCAATGATGCGGCGATCGCGCGCTACAAAAAAATCTGATTGCTCGCTAGTCCAGCCAAGGTCATAATCTGTTTTACCAATAACATTTTCTGGCACTCCTAGACCCCAAGTTTGCGTAAACTTATGATTACAGCCTAAATAAACACTATTGCAGTCTTTCCAGAAAACAGACTGGGGGATATTGTCAATAATTAATCGTAAAAATTGTTCAGTCTGTCCCAGGTTTTCTAGAGTATTTTGTGCTTGCTGATAAAGCCTAGCGTTTTCTAGGGAAATTGCAGCTTGAGTACATAATAAATTGAGAATTTCGACGCGATCGCTAGTAAACGCTCCAGTCATTAAATTGTTTTCTAAATATAAAATCCCTAACAGTTTCCCTTGATAGAGAATCGGCGTACACAGCAAGCTTTTAGGTTGCTGACGAATAATATAGGGATCGGCTATCAACGCCGGATGCAATGTTGTATCAAGGATAACGGTAGGTTCCAGGCTGCGTTTGACGGCGTAAATTAGGCTATGAGGAACATCTGCACTATCTTCCACACAAATGGACTGTAACACCGTTGATTGCTGCCCAACTTGAGCCATCGCCTCAACTAGCAATCTATCTTCTTTAAGGAGTAGTAACGCACACTTATCTGCTCCAGCATTTTCAATCACCACTTGTAGCAGCTTCGTAAGTAATTTATCCAGTTCAATTTCACTGGAGAGAGTTTGAGAGGCTTTTAAAACTGTTGCCAAATCTAGCATTACTGATGTATTGCTGCTAGAGGTTACTGATTTATGAATGCTTGGGTGGAAGGTACTAATGCTGTCAATATTTGCGAACGTCTCATTGGGTGTGAGTAGTGAACGCTTCTGTTGTAAAATTGGAGCTAGCAGTTGTGGATAACGCTGTTCTAGATCGTCGACTTTGGCTTTAGCATCCCAACGGGTGTAGCAATAGTAAGCATTAATCAAATATTCTTGAGCAATGCGTTCTTTGCCCCATTCTAAATAGAACTTGGCTGCAAGCTCGTTGGCGAGAGCTTCTTCGTTGACATATTCGTTTTCTTTAGCTTTGGCAATGGCGCGATCGTATGACTCGATTGCATCCATATACTTGCCAGAAATTCTTGCTATTTCCGCAGATAATAAGAGATATCGATGTAGAAAGTTGTCTGGACAACTATTCGCCCAATTTTTCTGAATTTGTTGATGCTCGCGAATAATTTCCCAATACTGCTTTTTCTTCTCTAATGTCACATTGGGATAGAGAGCTATCAAGCTGAGTGGATAATAGAAATGATACTGAATAATTGGGAAAAAGCCAGAGTTACAAGCAAGAGTTTTTTCAGCTTCTTCTGCTGCTTGCACAGCATCTGTGTAACGACCATAAAGGTACGATAATTGGATTTTGAGAAAGCAGTACCAATTAATTCCATGATCGAAATTGTTCTTCTGTCTCCATACTTCTATGTAGGGAATATCTTCGTCGTTGCGATCATCTAATAAATCGGTGTTTTTAGATATATCTTGCAAATTCAATAAGAACTGCCGCTGTAAAGTAAACGCATACAGCATATTGACATCATTAACCTGTTGCACATAACTCAAATATTTTTCAGTTTCCGCATAAACATCTGAGAGGCGATCGCCCTTAATTAACATTGCCCAAATCAAAAACGAAACCGCCCAAACACCAAACACCAAATTTCCAGTTTCTTGACAGACTTGGAATGATTCCTGAGAAAGTGGCAAATTCGTTTTCAAATGCTGATTATAGGGATTAATCGTGTGTGCAAAGATATTATTGGTCTTAAAAATAAATTGAGTACTATTAAAGTAACGATCGAGTTTTAGTGCTAATGTACCGAACTCATAAGCAGTTTGATAATTTCCTTGATTTGCTAGACTCATCCCATATATACAGTAAGCAAAACCAGAGCTTTCTGCATTGCCATATTTAAATGATAAATTGATCGTTAATAGAGGAACCAAGCAAGTGAAATATTCATCTCCTCCCATATAAGCTGCTGCCCAAAGGTCAGCTAAAATACCCATACAAACCTTCTTTTCTGGATCTGTCATCTCAGGCAGATCGAATAAATCTGATATACGAACCGTTTGCAGTTTAGCTTTTAATTCTTGAAGTTCAGTTTCGATAGCAGCTTGCTGTTCTTCAGGAGTGACTGGCAGATGCATTTCCATAATGCTCAAACCTTTTACTCCAGCTTCAATGCTAGCTGCGATATTTTCCCCCTGAGTCATTTTCAGATACATCTGAATCTTATAAATCTCTACTTGTTCAAACCTATCTTGACTTTGAGATAACGCTATCTCAAATAATTTCTCGGCTTGGTTAAAACTGCCAGTTAGATATTCAGATTCTGCGGATTCTCGATATAATTCAAACGTAATTTTATAGTTAGTTAACCAACTTTCTGCTATGAGCAAACTTCTACCTAATGTAAAATATTTCAGGGCTGCTTTATAAGCAGTAGAAGCTTTTGCTTTCTTACCAGCAATTAGATTCAGTTGAGCAAGTTCATATTTTTGAGATTGTCCATCAATTATGTCAATTCCTTCATTTAGCTGATTAACAATGTCAAAAATGCTGGTTTCAAGCGCTTCAGGTGATGTATTGTTTAACAGTAATTGCCCAATTTTGAAATGAGTAGCTTTTCGTTGAGATTCAGGGATAAGAGAGTAGGCCGCTTGCTGAACACGGTCATGAAGAAATCTGTAAGAGCAAGAGTCAGGAGAATTGTGTTGCTGAAATTCTGAAGTATGAATTCTAAATTCAGACTCATCATGGTAGAACTTATAAACCTCACTGGTAGGAATAATCAACCCATCTTGTACAGCCTTCCAAAAATCTGTGGCTGTTTCCAACTGAGATTTTTCATAGACGATCGCTAATGTCTTTAAATCAAATTGGTTTCCGACACAAGCTGCTAACTTCAAAACTTCTTGAGTTTTTGCTGACAATTTCTGAAGCTGAATTGCCATGAACTCTACTACATCATCGGTAAGAGCGAGCGATCGCACCTGAGCAATATCACATTCCCAATAACCACCATCAAAATTAAATGTAATTAGTCGATCTTGATGTAGCGCTTTGAGAAACTGGGTGCTGAAGAAAGGATTCCCTTTAGTTTTGCTCAATATTAATTCTGTTAAAGGTGTGGCTAAAGCTAAAGAGCAACTCAATGTATCTGCAACCAAATGATTGATAGAAACCCGATCGAGGGGTAATAAGGTAATCGTATTGACTGTGGCATCTAATTTCTCAATCTCTTCTAAAGTCAGCATCAGGGGATGTACTGGGTTGACTTCGTTATCTCGATAAGCACCAATTAACAATAAATAGCCGATGTCAGCTTCACTCATTAACAAGTGCATTAAGTTTAAAGAAGCAGCATCTGCCCATTGCAGATCGTCAATAAAGATCGCTAATGGATGTTCTGATGCAGTGAAGACTTGAGTGAATTTCAAAAACAGCGAATTGAAGCGATTTTGTGCCGCACTTCCAGAGAGTTCCGGCGCAGGTGGCTGTTTACCAATCATACTTTCCAGTTCTGGAATCACCTCGATCATTACTTGTCCATGCTCACCCAAAGCAAAAAGAATTTTGCGCTTCCACCGCTCAAATTGGGCATCAGTTTCACTCAGCAGTTGCCTGATTAAGTCTCGAAAAGCTTGCACAAAGGCAGAGAAAGGGATGTTGCGCTGGAACTGATCGAATTTACCTTTAATGAAGTAACCCCGTTGTCGTACAATTGGCTTGTGGACTTCGTTTACCACAGCAGTTTTGCCAATGCCAGAGAAGCCCGCTATCAACATAATTTCAGTGCTTCCCTGGCTGACTCTCTCAAAGGCATCCAGTAAATTTTGAACTTCGGCTTGGCGACCGTAAAGTTTTTCTGGGATGATGAAGCGATCGCAAATATCCCGCTCACCCAATTGAAAGGATTCAACCCTGCCAATTTCTTGCAATTGAGACAAACATTTTTCTAAATCAAATTTTAGCCCTAATGCACTCTGATAGCGGTCTTCAGCATTTTTCGCCATCAATTTCATCACAATTTCACAAAGAACTTCGGGAATTTCTTCCTCCCTGCCCCCTGCCCCCTGCCCCCTACCTCCTAATTGCTCTGGTTGCTTGGCAATATGACAGTGAACCAACTCCATCGGATCGTTAGACTTAAAAGGTAGATGTCCAGCCAGTAATTCATAGAAGGTAACGCCGAGGGAATAGTAATCACTGCGATAGTCGATTGCGCGATTCATCCGCCCGGTTTGTTCTGGAGAAAGGTAAGCGAGAGTACCTTCTAAGACATTAGGACTGTAAATTTCTTGGGTTTCTCTGGGTAAAAGAGAGGCAATACTAAAGTCAATTAACTTGACTTGCTTAGTTTCTGGGTTGATAAGGATGTTGGCTGGCTTGATATCTTTGTGGATAATTCGATGGCGATAAAGTCCGTCAAGAGTATTACTCAAAGCGATCGCAATATCCAAAAACTCTGTCAAAGTATATTGGTTGCTTTCCATTTTTTGATTGAGCCAATCTCTAAGGGAAATACCACCAAAATCCTCCATCACCAAAGCATAGCTGTTGCGGTAAGGTTCCAGACTGTAGGGACGAACAATACCGGGTAGGTCAAGATTTTTAGCAATAGTGTACTGATTACGGAACAGCAGCAGTTCATTGAAGCTAGGATACTCTTGCTGGAGCAGTTTGATCGCAACCGGAAGTCGATCCGCCTCTCGAATAGCACGGTAAACTACGGTTCTAGAGCCTGCATAAAGTTGTTCGCTAATTTGATAGTTCAAAAGCTTGTCCATCGGCTCAACTGCTGTATTCATACTTCATCAACTCTTGTGAAATCAGCTACTTATTTAAAGTAGTTTGCCCAAGAATAAGCTTTTGCTAACTCAGTTTTCTTTTAAACAATTGCATTGTACGCGTGTAATCTATGTGTAGCTCTTTCAGCAAAACTACCACTATTTCCGGTAAAATCAAGTTCTAAGGACTGTGGATTTGGGAGAAACCTGGGGTGCCTACACTTGGCGTTAACATTGACCACATCGCCACTATCCGGCAAGCGCGGCGGACGGTGGAACCAGACCCCGGTAGCGGCGGCGGTGCTGGCAGAATTAGCGGGTGCTGATGGAATTACGGTGCATTTGCGTGAAGATCGGCGACATATCCAAGATCGGGATGTGCGGATATTGCGGCAAACAGTGCGATCGCATCTTAATTTAGAAATGGCCGCTACAGATGAAATGCTGGCGATCGCTCTCGATATCAAACCAGATTACGTGACTTTAGTCCCCGAAAAGCGCGAAGAAGTCACAACAGAAGGCGGACTAGATATTGTCGGGCAAATTGCTAGAATAGGTGAAATAGTCGATAAATTGCAAAGCGCTAGCATTCCAGTTAGTTTATTTATCGATGCCGAAACAGCACAAATCGAAGCATCTGTCAAGATACAGGCGCAGTTTATTGAATTGCACACCGGACAATATGCTGAGGCTAAAGATGAAACAAATCGCCACCGAGAATTAGCCATATTAGCTAAAGGGTGTGAACAAGCGATTCAAGCTGGATTGCGAGTCAACGCTGGTCATGGACTCACCTACTGGAACGTCTATCCGGTGGCTGCGCTTCCAGGCATGGAAGAACTGAACATTGGTCATACCATCGTCAGTCGGGCAGCATTAGTAGGTATGGAAAGGGCAGTCCGCGAGATGAAGCAAGCTATAAGAGGGAATGGGGAATAGGGCATTGGGCATTGGGCATTGGGCATTGGGCATGGAAAAGAGACAAGGTAGACAAGGAAGAGGGGGAAGACTTGGGAGAGATTTGTTCAATAATTCCTCCTTGTCCCCCTTGTCTCCCTTGTCTCCCCCATCTCCCCCATCTCCCCCCTCTCCCCACTCCTCACTCCCGTATCTTAAAAGAGGGGTTGTCACTGCGAAATCTAGAAATTGGGATCGAATCTTCAGCAAAAACTTCTATGAGCGCAACACAATCTAACAACCTACCACTTTGGGTACAGGATCGGGATAAGGTGATAGCAGAAAGTACTGATGTCGAGTGGCGCTATCAGACACCGCCTGATTATTCCCGTTCAAAAGAGAATCTTGCTAAAGAAAGTATCTATAATCATCTTGAAGGAACACTAGAAGCGATCGTGCAAAACTTGGTGAGAACCTTTGAGATGGAGGTATCTTTCAAAGCTAACCCGCAAGAGTGGTTATCTATTGTGAATGACAACTTTCGCGTCAGTACTAATGGCGGAGTAGAGTATACCGCAGCAGATTTATCAGCCCAAGGTACTTACAATTTATTTATGGCTGATTCAGAGCATTATAAGGCTTCAGAAGAAAGTTTTGAATCATCTGCAAAAGTCTTCCACACAACATTTCCCCAAGGATTTCCTTGGGAAGTAATGGAAGTTTTCTCTGGGCCACCGAATGTCACATTTAAATGGCGGCATTGGGGACATTTTAACGGAGAATACAAAGACCATGCACCTACTGGAGAGACGCTAGAAATTATCGGCATGACCATTGCAAAAGTTACCGATGACTTGAAGATTATTTCCTTAGAACATTACTTCGACAATAATCTGTTCTTGGAAAAGCTAACATCTGGTGGCAAACAGATAAAATCTGAAAACCAGAAAAGTGCTTGTCCGTTCAGTTCTTGGTTTAAGAAATCCCACAAAAGTTAGTTTTGTCAGGGTACAGAGTCACTGTGCCCTGAAATTATTCACATAGCAACCAAAGGATGAAAATGCAAACATACCATTACGTTTTGGCAAGTCACCGCTTTCTTCTCGAAGAAGAACCGATACACGAAGTTCTCAAAGAACGCACCCGTAACTACCACGAACAAGAAAAACAAATAGATTTTTGGTTAGTTGAGCAACCAGCTTTCTTGGAAACACCGCAGTTTACAGAGCTAAAAACGAAGTGTCCCCAACCAGCAGTAGCAATTATTTCTACAAATCCTCAATTTATTACTTGGTTAAAACTGCGTTTAGAGTACGTCATTACTGGAGAATTCCAGGCTCCTTCTGAGGCAATACCAGATGCTTTGGCATCGTTAGCTACCGTATCTTAGGCATAGCGCATTGGGGCATAGGGCATTGGACATTGGGCATGGAGAAAAGACAAGGGAGAGACTTGTTCAATAATTCCTCCTTGTCCCCTTGTCCCCTTGTCTCCCCTGACCCCTCTGCCTCTTCCCCACTCCCTAATTTGATTTTTGAGTAACAAAATATATTTTTTGACACGGATTTCATCACCATACTGAAGTAGCTAGGTTTTCAGCTTTTTTCTTATAAAATCTTCTAAGACACCTTAATTTACATAATCTAACTTTTGTGCATAGATTTCAGAATTTCCCAAGTGTTTTAGGATTAGCGATTGTAGGGTTGATTGGTGGTATGAGTTCTGTACTTGCTCAAAAAACCATTCCCTCTTGTCAACCACCAAATGCGGGTGAGTATCTTTTATTAGTAGTCAGTCCCACAACAAATAATCAAAAGCAGTTACGTAGCGCCTTACCACCTGAACTAAAAACTATCACCTGCAAATATCTCAACGAAACCGTAACGCGAGTCGGGGGTTTTAACAAAATTGACGACGCCAATCGTTGGGCAAGATATGTCAGTAATATTGTTGGCTTGTCTGCCATAATTACCACTCGACCAACGACAACGGCAGATGTGCAGCCACAGTCACAGCCCAAACCACCTCAGCAGACAGTCAGCTATAATCCTCAAGCATTAGGAGAAGGTTATGCAGTACTGGTAGATTATTACAACCGTCCAGAACTAGTAAATAGTGTGCAGCAAGTGGTCGGAGGTAACGTCGGTTTTGTTTCTTATGGACAACGCCCTTACTTGCTAGCAGTTTATACCACTAACCAAACTGAAGCGTATAATACATTGCAAAAGCTAAACAATGGCGGTTTCGTTGCCAGCCTAGTAGATAGTCGTAAAGTGATTTTGCTGCGCTCGACTGTGCGGTTTTAGCTATCTTAAGTTCACTGGTATCCTGATGCGATCTACCAGACGTGGTAATTTGTCAATTGACCTAATTTGTGATTTTAAATTCAAAATTTCAAAGGGTTTCCAGGGAATATATTTATACTCGCTTTGCGTGAAGCAAGTTATTTGGAACAAATCCTTTCATTTTTAATTCCCTAAATTTATTCACGGGGTAAATCTAAAATCCAAAATCCAAAATTGATTGACAAATTACCAGTTATTAATGATCAATAGCCCCTCAAACAAAGATTTATTGCTCTAGTTTAATAAGCAGACCTAGCTAACCAATAGATGGTTATACCCAAAGCCGATCCAGCGATTACTTGGACTGGTGTATGTCCGAGTAATTCTTTCAGACGGTCTTGGCTAAAGTCTGGTTTTTCGTGAAATAATTCATCAATCATTTGATTGAGAATACGAGCTTGCTTACCAGCCGCTTGGCGAACTCCAGCTGCATCATACATGACAATGATGGCAAAAACGATCGCAACGGCAAAATCAGGAGATGCCCAACCCAGTGTTTGCCCTACACCAGCGGCTAGAGCCGTAACCAGAGCCGAATGGGCACTGGGCATACCTCCGGTTGTCACCAAAACACGCACATTCAGTTTGCGATGTTTGACGATCTCAACTACGAGCTTTAATGCTTGAGCAATTAAACAAGCTACCAGAGCAACCAGCAGCACCCGGTTGTCTAAAATGTTGCCTATGTCCTGCATGTTATTTTGGTTAGGTTAGTAAATATTAGCAGCAGTTGTTGATTGAGGAAACATTTAGATTCAACCCAAAATTTCCAAATCGATCTATCACGTTGGAAAAAGACCAACAATTCAAAATAGTCTAAAAGCTGATTTGATAAGCTTTTGTAATTTTGAATCAGTGAATTTTTAATTTCGTTGGGCAGTAGTAGTACAGTATGGTGTAAATAAACCACCCATTCCCAATCAATGAAACGCTTGCGGTATAAGAATTACGAATTACGTAGCTTGCTTCTCGCGTGAAGGCGAGTATTACGAATTAGGAATTACCCAAAGCGTTACTAGTTATTACGGCTGGTAATAAAATGAGCGATCGCTTGGAGTGGTTTAGCTCTGTCTCCAAATGGTTCTAATTCCACACAAGCTTCTTTAACTAGCTCTTGGGCTTTTAAGCGCGATTCCTCAAGTCCCCAAAGGCTAGGATAGGTAACTTTCTGAGCTTTTTGGTCTTTGCCAGCTGTTTTACCTAATTGCTCTTGAGTAGAAGTGATATCCAAAATATCATCGATGATTTGGAATGCTAGCCCAATATTTTGAGCATAACGGGTTAGCCGCTGCACATCTTCAGGTGATGCATTAGCAATCAGCCCGCCACAAACTACGCAAGCTTCCAACAGGGCGGCTGTTTTGTGTTTATGAATAAAATTTAGGGTTTCTAAGGAAATATCAGATTTACCTTCCGACTCTAAATCGACAACTTGACCGCCGACCAAACCACCTGCCCCCAAGGCTCGACCAAGACGGGCAATAACCTGTAAAACTACTTCTCTTTTAACGCTTTGAGGGGTTTCAATGGCAACAGACTCAAAAGCAAGAGCCAACAAGCCATCCCCAGCCAAAATCGCGACATCTTCACCATAGACTTTATGATTCGTCAGCTTTCCCCGACGGTAATCGTCATTATCCATCGCTGGCAGGTCGTCATGTATCAACGACATTGTGTGGATCATCTCCACAGCACAAGCTGTTGGCATGGCCATGTCAATGGTTCCACCCATCATTTCACAGGTGGCAAGACAAAGAATGGGACGTACACGCTTACCTCCAGCTAATAATGAGTAGCGCATCGCCTCATAAATCTTTTCTGGATAAATGACCGAGATAGACCGATCCAAAGCATTATCACAAAGCTTTTGTCGCTCTTTTAAATAAGCTGCTAAGTTAAATTTGGCTTCTTCTGGTGGTGTCTTTTGGACGTTATCAGTTGCTACCATTCTTTAATTCCTGACATTTTGCGATTTTTGCCTTATACGTCACAATTTTAAGGTGCTGGGGGACTGAAAAAAATGAAGAGTTAGGAGTTAGGAGTTAGGAATTAGGAGTTAGGAGTTAATAACTCTTAACTTTTAATCGATCGCTTTCAACTTTTAACTCATCACTTGTGACTCCTCACTCTCTTTCTTCTTTTGCCGCTCTAGAATAGCTAGCAAATGTATTTTCCAACAATATGGCAACAGTCATCGGGCCGACACCACCAGGAACTGGGGTGATAAATCCTGCGACATCAGCGGTTGATTCAAAATGGACATCGCCAATGAGACGACTTTTGCCATTAGCATCGGTGACGCGATTCATTCCCACATCTACCACAACAGCGCCCGGTTTCACCATATCAGCAGAGATCAATCCGGGACGACCTACTGCTGCAATTAGAATATCAGCATTTTGGGTGATGGTTTTCAGGTCATGCGATCGCGAGTGAGCGATCGTGACTGTGGCATCAGCTTCTAATAGCATCAGCGCCATCGGTTTACCCACCAAAATACTGCGCCCTACCACTACTGCTTGTTTTCCCTGCAAAGGAATCTCATATTCTTGTAGAAGCCGCATCACACCAGCCGGGGTGCAGCTACGTAACCCAGTTTCTCCCCGTACTAATCGCCCCAAGTTAACTGGATGCAGTCCATCAGCATCTTTATCGGGATCGATTTGATGTAGTAGAGTTACAGCATCCAGGTGGTTAGGTAAGGGCAATTGCACAAGAATGCCATCCACTCTTTTGTCGTGGTTGAGTGCAGCAATTACCTCTTCTAACTCCTCAAGGGTAGTTTCGGCAGGAAAATGCTTACCAAAAGAAGCGATCCCGACTTTAGTGCAAGCTTTTTCTTTATTGCGTACATAAGCCGCTGATGCTGGATTATCACCAACCATCAACACTGCTAAACCAGGCGGTCGTCCAATTTTTGGTTGTAATTGTGTAATAGCAACAGAAAGTTCTTGCTGAATTTTTGCAGCTAATGCTTTCCCATCAAGGATTTTGGCAGTTTTTGTTTCCATGAAAATTCCCAGCTATGTTCGCTTTTTGTCCAAAGTCCAAAATGAAAATATTGATTCTTAACTCTTGACTTTCGACTATTATTGTGTTGCTGTTTGATGTCGTAGCGTTTCTCTCACAGTAAATTCATAATGTTTATTTTCTCAGATCAACGGCATCATCTGAAGAATAAAGAATTGGGAGAGTGGGAGAGTGGGAGAGTGGGAGAGCAGAGGAGCAGGGGAGCAGGAGAGTGAGAGAGTGAGAGAGTGAGGGAGTGAGGAGACAAGGGGACAAGGGGACAAGGAGATAAACAAAACTCCTAACTCCTAACTCAGCACTGGCTCAACGCCCCGCTATCCATGTACAGCACTCAGCACTCAGCACTCCCAATGCCCAAAATAAATAAATCGGTGGCTTTTATGCGACAAATAAGAAATTTATCTCTTTCTTTCTTGTACGGGCACAGTATTGTTCCTTACCGTTTGGGGTTAAGTTTTTTTCTGATAGCAGGACTTTGTAGTTGTGGTAACTTGACATCGCCTGGTTTACGTGGTGCTGGCTTAAAAATTGGTACAAATGTCACTCCAATTGGAGAAATTAAACCAAAACAAGACAATCAGGCTATAGTTTACATCCAAGGTCAGGTAGAAAAGCAAGCTCCCCTGATCAAACAATGGGCTTATAAAATTAAGGACTCAACGGGCAAAATTTGGGTTGTCACCAATCAAAAAAATCTGGGTGAAGGTTCAGAAGTTGTAATTAAGGGTAAAGTTCGCTACCGAAGTATTCCCTTAGCTGGCAAAGAATTGGGGGAAGTTTATTTAGAAGAAGAATAATTAAAAATTAAAAATAAAGATATGAACAATCAACAGGTGCACGTAGCGATCGCAATTCTCTACCAAAAAAACAAGTTTCTCATGCAACTGCGTGATAACATCCCCGGTATTCTCTACCCTGGTTATTGGGCGCTGTTCGGCGGTCACATCGAACCTGGTGAAACGCCAGACGTAGCGGTAAAACGAGAAATTTTAGAAGAAATCGGCTACGAGCTACCACCTTTTATTGAATTTGGCTGTTATCCCAACGAAAGAGTTGTCCGTCATGTCTTTCATGCACCACTCTTAGTGGAATTAAATCAACTGGTTCTAAATGAAGGCTGGGATATGGCGTTATTTACACCAGAAGATATTCGCCAAGGTAACTGTTATTCACAAAATGCTGGCGAAGTGCGACCTTTAGGGACAATGCATCAGAAAATTATGTTGGATTTTATTGAGAAAAATCCAACATAATTTGGGGATAAGTCATAAGTCATAAGTCATTTGTCATTGGGAGTGCTGAGTGCTGTACATGGATAGCGGGGCGTTGAGCCAGTGCTGAGTTAGGAGTTAGGAGTTTTGTTTATCTCCTTGTCCCCTTGTCCCCTTGTCCCCCTTGTCTCCTCACTCTCTCACTCTCCTGCTCCCCTGCTCCCCTGGTTACTGAGCGTAGTCGAAGTATGCTCCCCTGCTCCCCTGCTCCCCTACTCCCCACATCCCTAGAAGCCAAAATAAAGTTAGAACTCTTATGAGGTGATCGCTAATGCAATCAGCAAACAAACTGCCGCGATGGTTAACTATAGGATTGGCATTTCCCATTGCTATTCTCAACGGCTGGCTATTGCTCCAAGTTATACAGTATTTTCAACCCTTAGTTAGCGTTATCGCCGCCGCCATCCTACTAGCTTTTGTCTTGAACTATCCAATCCAGTTTCTCCAAGAACAAGGAGTGAAACCCAACTTAGCGATCGGGGGAGTGTTGCTTTTGACTCTGGTGATTTTAGTAGCTTTAGGCATCACATTGGTTCCCTTGATTATTCAACAACTCGTTGAACTGGCTAATATTTTGCCCAGTTGGATTGATTCTGGTACTCAGCAGCTGCAAGCTTTTCAAGATTGGGCGTTAAGTCAACAGCAACTTCCGATTAATTTAAGTGGTTTATTCACGCAAGTTCTGGAACGATTATCTAACCAACTTCAGTCCTTCACTGGTAGAATTCTTGGTTTTGCTGTCGATACCATTGGTATTGTCCTCAATGTGCTGCTAGCGGTAGTGCTGACTATATACTTAATATTGAATGGTGAACGTCTTTGGGACGGAATTTTTCAGTGGTTTCCCCCTAATATTGGGCCAAGAGTACGGGAATTACTGCGAGAAGATTTCCACAATTACTTTATCGGTCAAGCAACATTGGGAGCTGTGTTAGGGGTGACAATTACTCTGGTGTTTTTGGCGCTGCAAGTTCCCCTAGCTTTACTTTTTGGTATTGGTATTGGTTTATTTTCACTCTTCCCCTTTGGTACGGGGGTAGGTATCGCCATAGTAAGTTTGTTGGTAGCGCTGCAAAATTTTTGGTTAGGGGTGGAAGTCTTAGGTGTAGCTGTTGCGATCGATCAAATTAATTCTAATATTATTGCACCTCGAATTCTCAGCAATTTGACTGGCTTAAATCCTGTGTGGGTGGTGATTTCTTTATTGCTGGGGGCAAAGTTGGGAGGAGTACTGGGTTTGTTAATTGCGATCCCTATTGCCAGCTTTATCAAAGATACAACAGATAGCTGGCAAGCTGGAGAGTTTAATAAGATAGAGGATATAGAGTCCGAACCTGTTACGGTAATAACTGATAGAGCTGGAACTTATAGTTAAAATCCAATCATTCAGATGAACTTAAAAACTGGCGATTTTGTCTATAAATAAAGTGCAAAATCATAATTTATGATGCAAAAAAATAAGAAGCTATTAATTAGTGCATCAAAAGTTTTCCAGCAAGCAAAATAATCGTAAAAAACTTGAGTGTAAGTGTAGTCTGCACTTGTCTACGAGACACTACGCAAAGGACAAAGCTCTGTTACCACAGCAGGCATCGCCATTTACATACATTTACTTATAAAAGGAAATCTGGTAGCGCATTAATCAACGATCAACGCCGACAAAAGCATTATAAAATTCTTTATTTTTCAGGTGAAAACGGAATACAACACTTGCAGAAAATGACTGTGAGGCACTACGCTGGGAAACCTAAGCAGTCAGTATTTTTAAAAAATGAAAAGTTGTTTAAAACTTACCTTTGACAATGGGAAAACAGCACTAGCGACTCAAGTTGAGCAACCAAAAGAATTGGCTTATGCTCTTGAGGAAATAGGGCTTGGCGGTTCGCGTCCTGTTTTAGTAATAGTGGGGGGTGCAAGTAACATCAGTGAAGCTGATTTTCTTCGTATTCAACGGTTGTTTGTGGAAGTTTTAGCCCCTATGGCCGAAACGTTGGGGGCTTATGTCGTCGATGGGGGTACGGATGTAGGAATTATGCGAATGATGGGTGCGGCTCGTACTCAAATAGGTGCTAAGTTTGCTTTAGTTGGTGTGACACCTGAAGGCA
Organism: Nostoc sp. DSM 114160; assembly: GCF_053470305.1. Taxonomy (NCBI): domain Bacteria; kingdom Bacillati; phylum Cyanobacteriota; class Cyanophyceae; order Nostocales; family Nostocaceae; genus Nostoc; species Nostoc sp. DSM 114160. The sequence continues at coordinate 243,489 of NZ_JBPFGO010000002.1, forward strand.
AAGTGGCTTTACCTAATCATTCGGAAACTGTTGCTGATTTAACACCGTTAGAGCCAAACCATACTCATTTTGTACTAGTTCCTGGAAAAAATTGGGGCGATGAGTCTCCTTGGATATCTGACGTTGCGACTATGCTGGCCAATGATGCACCTTCAATGACAATACTCTTGAACGGTGGTGAAATTACCTTTAAGGATGCCTTTTTTAGCGTTAATAGCGACAGGATAGTTCTTGTGATTGCTGGTAGTGGTAGAACCGCAGATATACTTGCAGATGCTTTGCGTGGAAAAGCTACTGATGAACGAGCTAAAAAGCTGGCTAAATCTGGTACATTACAATACATCGACTTAATCGACATAGAGAAAGGAGTTGATAATTTAGGCAAAGTAATTAAGGGGTTACTTTCTAATTAGGAGTAAAAAATGGCTAAAAAAAATAGTTATCATGAATTTTTAAAAGAAGATTTTAACAAGTTATTTGCAGGTATTAACTTAGGTGATGTGCAAAAACATTTTTTGCGATCGCGCTGGTTAGAGCAAGTACTATGGATGGAAAGGAAGGCGAATACATCGCGCGATCGCCATTATTTTTTACGGGTAACAACTATTATTGGTGGTGTCGTTCTCCCGGCATTAGTAAGTCTAAATATTAACACTAATTTCAAACCTAACAATCGGGATAGGGATATCCTTATGTGGTTAACTTTTGGTTTGAGCCAAATAGTTGCTATTAGTGCTGCCATTGAAGAGTTTTTTCACTATGGGGAACGCTGGCGACACTATCGCCGAACAGTTGAGTCTTTGAAAACCCAAGGGTGGCAATTCTCGCAGTTGACAGGCCCTTATCGGATTTATCCAAGTCATCAACAAGCATTTAATCTATTTGCAAGTCATGTAGAAGATATTATTCAGCGAGATGTGGAAATATATGCTACTCAAGTTGTACAAGAAAAGAAAGAAGAAAAACCTAATCAGGAAGACGATATCCTTCTGCAAAATACAAAGATAACCAATTTAGAAGAGAATAAAGACGAAGAATAAAATTAATTCAATAAACTCTTCTCTGTTAGATAAAAATATAATAATAGCTATAAATAAAGTTCAGTATAGTAATCGGGATAATGAAGTTTTGATTATTGATGGACTTTATCTAAATTGCAATAAATTAACGTAATTTAAACGAATAAAAAGCTAAAAAGTATAAATTGAGAATTAGGTCAAGATAGCGGAAGAACTGTCGGGAATGAAAAAAGAGATAAAAAAGCTGAGTATTAACACTAGATATGCTTTCTAAGGGATTAAAAGCTGCTATTGTTATTGCTAGAACTTCGCTTGGCACGTTTTTGCTGGTACATTAACTCATCTGCCTGGAATATGAGTTTTTCCAATGAAACATCTTCGTTGATAACGCACTCTTGAACTCCAATACTCATTGATAGATGATAATTTCTACTTGGATTCTGATTAAATAAATCAATGTTAGTTTGTAGGCGAACACTAATTGCATTCGTATGATGTGAACATTTAGGAATGAATACAACAAACTCATCACCCCCCCATCGGGCAACGATGTCAGAATCTCGATAGGTTTGACTTAGTAAGTCTGCGGCGTCTACTATTACACGATCTCCAACTTCATGTCCAAACGTATCATTGATTTGCTTTAATCCATCTATATCTATAAATAAGAGACAACAGGGCTTGTGTAGATGATTAGCTAATTTTAATTGCCGATCTGCAAATAGAAAAAAGCCTCGTCGATTGTACGTTCCGGTTAATTCATCTGTTAGAGATAAGCGCCTAACTTCTGCCTCAACTTTTTGATGTCCTTCTATTTCTTTTTCTAATGCAGCAGTTCGATTATGGACTCTTTGTTCTAATTCATGATAAATCTGCACGTTTTCCATTGCGACAGCCGTTGTGTCTGCCAATGCCTGTAATAGCTTTACTTTTTCTACCGTTGGCTGATGTAACGTTGCCCAATATATTCCAATTGCACCGATGGGGTTACACGTTCGGATCGGCACCATTGCCAAGCTTTTTACAAAAGTCGGTTGGTAAGCTGCAAATGGAATCCGTTGATCTCCATAAATATCGCTAATCACAACGGATTGGCGGTTTTGCATTGTATACCCACTAATGCAAATACTCATCGGGAAGCGTTGCCCTTTCCATAAAGGAGCGATCGCATCTTCATCTGCGTAATAACATTGATCTCCATCTCGTAGCACAAAACTAGCCCCATCTGCCCCAGTCAACTCACGCGCAGACTTTCGTACAATCTCCATAATTTGCTCTAGCGTTCGTGCTAGTGACAATGCTTGAACAACCTCAATTAAATGCTCTATCCCCTGAACATAAGACATTTCAACTTTGACATCATTAGAATCAGAAATGATGACAGGTGAAGCAGAGCTTTGAAAATTCATGTGCTTACACCAATAAAAAATGATCGAAAATTAGTTGAGACTGCGATCGGATCGCAATGTCTTTATTCTCAAAAACAAGGTAAACGCATCTTATTTGTATAATGCTTACTGAAACCTTGGTTTAAAGCATTATTTATTTTTGGAAATAAAAATTTGAAATCCTTGTTGGATATGGATAACAGAATTTAAATGCGTTTACCCTAATTTTAAAAAATTTATTATTTTATTCTATGAGAGATATTACGGATTTCTTTAACTATCTATCTAAAGAAAGGTTGCAAAATTATATTGATATGTTAATTTAACATGATTTTTGCGAATAAAATAGAAAGCTTCTTCTCAGGTATAGACAGACACTACGGTATACTGACTTGATTTGACACAGATATTCTGTGACATAGATGATTTCTGTGTCATTTGAAAACTAATGTGTCAGAAAACGCCCCAAATGCCGTTTTTTGAGTTCATTGAACTCGCATTAAATTAATCCTTTAAAATCTTGATTTCATCAAGTTGATTAATCACCACATCTGCACCTCGGACGTTATCTGAATTACCTACCCAAGTGATACCAATACAACCTGCGGCTTTAGCATTACGCGCCATTTGCATATCCCCAACTGAATCACCTACCATCAAGGTAGCGCTCGGTTCAACTCCCAAAGCTTGGCAAGCTTGCAAAAATAGCACTGGATCTGGTTTACTTGGCCCTTCATCTACGCCCATTTCTAACTGGATATAATCGCTTAACTGGTGATTGGCTACAAAATTGCGTACTTCTTCAGTTGTCGCAGCCGAGAGAATGCCAAGTTTTAGACCACCCTCCCGCAGGTATTTCAAAATTTCTAGGCTACCTACAAACAGTGGTGAAGGAGTTTCTCCAATGTATTTTTCCGCTTCATCCAAAGCTTGACGGGCTATTTTTAAGCACTCAAACCATCCTCTTCCTGTTTCGGCAATATATGCCGCAGCCGCAACTTCTGTTTCACGGCGGCTTGCTACTGATATTAAACCTGCGGGATCTAGAAAATTGCCATTGATGCCAAATGCCATTAATAGGGGTTCCCCAGTTCCAGGAATTTTAGCATCTATTAATCTTGCTGCTTTTTGTGCTAGCGATCGCAAATACGTTTCTGAATCTTCTAGAGTACCGTTTTTGTCAAACAAAATTGCCTGGATATTATCAAAAGTGATATTTTTACATTGAATGGTTGCCATAATATTTAACTTCTAACTACTCTCAACTCTTCACTTTCACCGATTCTCGACATAAAAAAAGAGGGAAAAACCCTCTTTATAAAATGATTTGATACTCTTACTTAAAAACAAGTAAAACTATAAAAAATCTATTACTCTTCAATAGCTGCTGGAATTTCCTCTTCAATTTCCGTCGCTGCTGGAATTGCTGTTTCAAATGCCGCAACTGCTGGAATATCTTCGTCAAGTTCTGTTGCTGGTGGAATATCTTCGTCTGCAAGAACTTCCCCCGGTGTAGCCGCAGCAGTAGCACCTTGCTGCTTGGCTAATAGCTGTTCGCGATACTTAGCAGCCATTTCTTCCGCCTTATCATAAACCAAATCTCGGTTTTTAATCATGTCACCGGGTTCGGGTTCTAGCTGCTTGGTAGATAGGGAAATGCGACCCCTTTCTGCATCCAAATCAATGATCATAACTTTTACTTCATCATTGACATTGAACACGCTATGAGGTGTATCAATATGTTCGTGAGAAATCTCAGAAATATGCAGTAGACCACTGACGCCGCCAATGTCGATGAAAGCACCGTAGGGCTTGATCCCACGAACAGTACCAATTACTACTTCGCCGACTTCTAGGCGGTTCATCTTGCGCTCAACCAACGCCCGACGGTGAGATAGAACGAGGCGGTTACGTTCTTCGTCCACCTCTAGGAATTTCAACGGCAGATCCTCGCCGACCAATTCTTCTTTAGGTTTGCGGGTACTGATGTGAGAACCTGGAATAAAGCCACGTAATCCCTCAATTCGTACCAATGCTCCACCGCGATTGGTTGCAAATACGCCAGAACGGACAGTCGCATCTTCTGCTTGTAACTGCCGCACGCGTTCCCAAGCCCGCATATATTCAATACGGCGAATGGAAAGGGTTAATTGACCATCTTCGTTTTCATCGGTAAGGATGAAAAATTCGCGCGTTTCGTTTGACTGTAATACTTCTTCCGGGCTATCCACCCGGTTAATAGACATTTCTTGTATAGGTATATATGCTGCGGTTTTAGCACCAATGTCAATCAGAGCGCCGCGCGGCTCTATACTGAAAACTGTTCCTGGGACAACATCACCAGGGCTAAAATGATAATCGTATTTGTCAAGTAGAGCAGCGAAATCTTCGTGAGTGAATCCAATTTCTGTAGCGGTTAAATTCTGATTGACCATGCTGATTTGTTCCTGGTTCTAGTCTCCGTAAAGGTGGTGCGACAATTGCGATGCGTTATGCAAGCAGTACTATGGCAGCTTACACAAAACATCCTTTTTCATCCTAGCGCAGAAAAGCTAGCATTAACACATATCTACTCCCAAGATTGGAAATTATATCACAATATTTGGTCATTGGTCACTTGTACTGAGCGTTTGCGTAGCGTCTCGAAGAGAAGCCGAAGTATTGGTCATTTGTTATTGGTTAGTAGTGAGAAGCAACATAAAGGACAAAGGACAAATGACAAATGACAAACACAATAATATCCGTTGCCACCATACTTAGTAGCAACGGATATTAAGATTAAATCCGCTTAAAAGTCTGTGGATAGGATCTACTTATCTTTTGGTTTCTCAAAGCGAGGGGGTTCGCGAAATGCGATCGCAAAGAAGAGAGTACCTATACACAGAGTAAAAATCAAGATGTACGCAACGCTTTCCATATTACGATTTCCTCTTTATCCAGCCAGTTGTTAAAGTTTTTAATGCTGAGTCACCTGAGTGCTGAGTCAGAGCCTTAACTCAGAACTCAGCACTTCTTTACTCAGCACTGAAATTAAAGGGCTTCTTTCCGGCGGGTTGATTTGTCACCCACTTTCTGGAATAGACCCCCCACTCAACTTGCTCTTCCAGATCCGCGTCAACACCAGCAAATACGTCTCGGTAGATTGTCCGAGCGCCATGCCAGAGATGACCAAAGAAGAACAACAGAGCAAATACGGCGTGTCCAAAGGTAAACCAACCTCTAGGACTGGTGCGGAATACACCATCAGAGTTCAGGGTTTCCCGGTCAAATTCAAAGATTTCACCGCCTTGAGCCTTACGAGCGTACTTCTTCACATCGGCTGGCTCTGTAAAGGTCTGACCATTTAGATCGCCACCGTAGAAACTAACGGTGACACCAGACTGCTCGAAGCTATACTTAGATTCTGCCCGACGGAAGGGAATGTCAGCGCGGACAATTCCATCGGCATCAGTCAAAACCACTGGGAAGGTTTCAAAGAAGTTGGGGAGACGACGCACGGTCAATTCTCGTCCTTCGGAATCTTTGAATACGGCGTGACCTTGCCAAGATTGAGCAATGCCATCACCCTTTACCATTGGCCCTGTACGGAATAGACCGCCTTTGGCGGGGCTATTACCGACATAATCATAGAAAGCCAATTTTTCAGGAATCTGCGACCAAGCTTGCTCAAGGGTTGCACCTTGGCTAACGTTTGTTTGGACGCGGCGCTGAATTTCTTGACGGAAGTAGTTTTGATCCCATTGATAGCGGGTAGGGCCAAACAATTCGATGGGAGTGGCGGCGTTACCGTACCACATAGTACCAGCAACCACGAAAGCAGCAAAGAAGACTGCTGCAATACTGCTAGAAAGTACTGTTTCGATGTTCCCCATCCGCAGAGCTTTGTAGAGCCGTTCGGGGGGTCTAACTGTCAGGTGGAATAAGCCTGCAATAATACCAACAACACCAGCGGCAATGTGGTGAGCCGCAATGCCACCAGGGTTATAGGGGTTAAAACCATCTGGGCCCCATTCTGGTGCTACTGCCTGGGCAGCGCCAGTTAGACCATAAGCATCAGAAACCCATATCCCCGGTCCAAATAGTCCGGTGACGTGAAAAGCACCAAATCCAAAACAAAGGAGACCAGATAAGAACAGGTGAATGCCAAACATTTTTGGCAAGTCGAGAGCGGGTTCACCAGTGCGGGGATCTCTAAAAAGTTCCAAATCCCAGTAAACCCAGTGCCATACGGCGGCTAGAAATAGCAGACCGGAAAGAACAATATGAGCGGCAGCAACGCCTTCAAATGACCAAAAGCCAGGATCGGTTGATGGCCCACCAGTAACGTTCCAACCACCCCAAGATTGAGTAACACCCAAACGTGACATGAACGGCAAGACGAACATTCCTTGACGCCACATTGGGTTAAGAACTGGATCGCTAGGGTCAAAAACAGCTAGTTCGTAGAGTGCCATCGAACCAGCCCAGCCAGCTACTAAGGCTGTGTGCATTAGGTGTACAGAAATCAGTCGCCCTGGATCATTCAGAACGACTGTATGTACTCGGTACCAGGGTAGTCCCATCGACTACGCTCCTCCTCGATGAGTTAGTTTACAAACCAATTTTCTTACTGAGGTTATGAAAGACGAAAATCGCCACTCATAAAACTCTCTCTTGTTTTTTGTTATTGCCACCAGAGTATCACCACAGCTTAGTCTTAATAAGTCAGACAGCGTGGGTGCTTTGGCAATGCTTACTCGCTTCGGGAGGTTTACCTATGTTAGGGTAGCCATCGCCAAGCAAAAATGAGAATGTTTTAAAAAGTGTAACTATTGATGGAATTGTTTGCAAGCGTGTAAATTGATGCGATCGCGTAGCATCTCCAAGTTTTTTCGCTACCAATACCCGTCGAGGATGAAATTTGCTTATCTTTTCTTTACGATGAGAGGGGAGGCAGGGGAGCAGGGGAGCAGGGGAGCAGTTGCAGTAAGTAAGTTGTTTCCCCTCTGCCCCTCTGCCCCTCTGCCTCTTGTACCCCATGCCCACTATCTACTGAACAACCAAGTGGATATTTTGCAGTTGACACTTCGCCTCGGCTGTACCCAGGCGTTCGATTACCTGTTCGGCGCTCATCAGACGCTTGAGTACTACTTGACCGATGGTCTGACTACCAATTACTGGTGTTGTTGGCTTCACTTCCACGGTTAAAACGGCTTCTTCAACTCGATAAAGCCAGAGCAATTCATTTTCTTCGACTAAACAAATATTCATTCGCTGAATATCTGGTTGGCGTCGCCATGCGGTTATTTGCCAGAGTCCATCAGATGCCCAGACTCTTGCAACTGCCCATCCCTCAGATAGAAAGAAATACTTCACGGTCTTAGTCTCACTATTTCGACTTTCAATCTGCTGTTAACAATATCGCGATCGCTTTAGTCGCTGATGTTCAAACACACTTCTTTTTGAGAATACAGCCGATCTTGACGAGAAAACCCTTTGTCGGTGTCTGTTCCCAAGTAGCAACAAGTAAAATCTCAACGTACACTACTTGGGTTAAGTGTCAAAGCTTAACAAATACCCATTTTTTTAGTAAATATGAATTTACGACAAATTTAACCAACTGTTAAAAAATTTAATTACATAAAAACTTTTCAATACTTAACAAATCTTAAATATTAAATTTTATATTTTATTAATGATTTTTTGTAACAAAATAGTGCATAGGCGTATCCCAATACTGCTCGGTTAACCATTTTTAACTCGGCATAGGGTTTGGGGAAAAGGTTAATGGGTAAAGGTTAAAGGTTTTTTCTTTCCCCTTTTCCCCAAAACCCGACAAGTATTGGAACCACTATAAATTGTGAAGATTCAGCATAAGAGTCACAAATGTAGTAAAATTGCTGACCGCTGAGATCAAATATATTATTGCTATGACCTGGTTTTCCTTGTTCGTGAAACGATGGGGTCGAATTACACAATTCCTATCTTTGTTCTGTCTATGTTTATTTTTAGTTGTTAGTTGCGCTCCTCGTCCGCAGTCAACTACGCCGCCATCTGGTTCTGTAAATACCCCTACAGGTGATGGTCGGATTACTATCGGTACAACAGCCAAGCCAAGAACCCTCGATCCGGCTGATGCTTATGAGTTAGCAGCTTTGGGTTTAGTGTTTAATATGAGCGATCGCCTCTATAATTACGAATCAGGAAGCACCGAAATTAAACCCCAACTAGCTACAGCATTACCCAAAGTCAGTCAAGACGGCTTAACTTATACCATCCCTTTACGCCAAGGTGTAGTTTTTCACGATGGAACTCCCTTCAACGCTCAAGCAATGGCGTTTACCATCAACCGCTTTATTCAAAATAAAGGAAAACCTTCTTTCTTACTAGGGGATATAGTAGATTCGGTAAAACCGACAAGCGAATATGAGTTAACCATCAAGCTGAAAAAGCCATTTGCAGCCTTTCCTTCACTGCTGGCCTTTCCTGGAGTGTGTGCAGTTTCGCCTAAAGCTTACGAAGTCGGCGCTGGTAAATTCAAGCCAAATATTTTTGTGGGGACTGGCCCTTACAAATTAGGACAGTATGGTACTGATTCCATCCGATTTGATGTGTTTGATAAATATTGGGGAGAAAAACCAGTTAACAAAGGTGTTAATCTCCAAATTCAAACTAGTCCGGTTAATTTGTTTAATGCTTTCCGTACAGGTGCAATCGATGTAGCTTATCTGTCGCTGCAACCAGATCAAAATCGGAGCTTGGAAGAAGGTGGTAAAAAAGGGGATTGGCAAGCGATCGCAGCTGAAGGTAGTGTAGTAAGTTATCTGGTATTAAACCGCAATCAAAAGCCTTTAGATAAATTAGAGGTAAGACAAGCGATCGCCTCCTTAATTGACCGTCCACTTTTAAACGAGCGAGTATTATTTGGTCAAGCAGATCCGCTTTATAGCATGATTCCCACGACATTTAAAGTTTCTGTGCCATTATTCAAAGATAAATATGGTGATGCTAACTTCGATCAAGCTAAAAAATTGTTAACTACTGCTGGCTTCTCCAAAGAAAATCCTGCAAAAGTGCAAGTTTGGTATCCTTCTAGTTCACCTACTCGTAGTTTGGCAGCACAGACACTCAAATCTCTTGTGGATGTCAAAATGGATGGAATACTGCAATTTGAAGTTACCCAAGCGGAAGGGCCTGCCTTCTTTAAAGACATTGCTAAGGGTTTGTATCCAGCAGCTTTACTTGATTGGTATCCAGACTTTTTAGATCCAGATAATTACGTCCAGCCATTTTTATCTTGTGACAAAGGTTCAACTGTTAAAGGATGCGAAGATGGAGGCAGTCAAACTCAGGGTTCGTTCTACTATAACGAAACTATAAATAAACTGATTGATGGGCAACGCAAAGAACAAAACCCCGAAGCGCGCCAGAAAATCTTTAACGAAATTCAAACGCAAGTAACTACTGATGTACCTTACGTTCCCTTATGGCAAAACAAAGACTATGTATTTGCCCGAAATGGTGTTAATGGCGTAAAACTTAACCCTACCCAAATTTTGGTTTACCAGACAATTAAAAAATAATTCGTAGTTGATAATTCGTAATTCGTAATTTAATTTTTTGAGGTTTAAATTCCAACAGCTAAAAGCCACAAATTTGACAATTTAATGTGGTGAAAAGCCCAAATATTACGAATTACGAATCACAAATTACGAATTACGAATTACGAATTAAGAATTAAAAATTACTTATGTCTCGTTCTAAAGCTTTACAATATTACATTGTTTCTCGGTTGCTTCTTGCGCCACTTCAGCTATTAACTATTATCACCATTGTATTTCTCTTATTAAGAGCAACACCAGGAGATCCAGCAGATGCAATTCTCGGTGGACGTGCGCCCGAAGCAGCTAAAGAAGAATTGCGAAAACAACTCGGTTTAAACCTTCCGCTGTGGTTACAGTACCTCAATTATTTGGGAAATTTGTTGCGCTTTGATTTGGGAAGTTCTTTGTTGAGTCGGGGAGAGAATGTTTGGGACATTATTGGGCAATATTTCCCAGCGACGGTGGAGTTAGCAGTATGTAGTATGGCGGTTGCACTCATCGTCGGCATTGCGGTTGGGACTCTTTCGGCTTCTCGTCCTGGGACATATTTTGATGTCGGCGGGCGCTTATTTGGGATCATCACTTACGCGCTCCCCATGTTTTGGGCGGGAATGCTTTTGCAGTTGATTTTCTCAGTCCAACTCGGTTGGTTTCCCAATTCAAACCGCTTTCCGCCCAATCTTCCGGCTCCCACTACTGTGACTGGATTGTATACAATTGATAGCTTACTCGGTGGAAATTTCACTCAGTTTTTCGCATCTTTGCACCATCTGGCTCTACCGAGTCTCACTTTGGGAATTTTGCTCAGTGGAATTTTTGAGCGAATTGTGCGAGTGAATTTAAAGCAAACCTTGCAAGCCGATTATGTAGAAGCGGCTAGAGCTAGAGGTATTGGTGAAAATAAGATTTTAGCCTCCCACGCTTTAAAGAATGCCTTAATTCCAGTAATTACAGTCTTGGGATTAACTTTTGCATCTCTATTGGGTGGAGCGATTTTGACAGAGGTAACATTTTCTTGGCCTGGTTTGGCTAATCGACTGTATCAAGCGATCGCCGATCGCGATTATCCCACAGTCCAGGGAGTATTGGTATTTTTTGGTGCGATCGTTGTCAGCGCCAGCATTTTGATTGACATTTTAAATGCTTATGTAGACCCCGCGAATTCGATATTAAATTTCTTGAGAAATACCACTGGCTAAAATCCCCAGAATTTTATTCACATCTTTGAGATAATATTCGCTTAAATCAATGCTCAATGTTTGTGCTTCTAGTTTCAGGAATTGCCAAATACTGCCCGTTGTGACTGCACCATAAATTGTTTTAATCTCACTTGCAGCTTGCTCATTAAATATTTGGGCTGCTACCATTTCGGCTGCACACTGACCCAAACCCGCATTAATATTTTCTTTTTTAGCTTCTACAACTGTAATTACTGGTGCTGTCAAAATTAGAATTTCTGGAGATTTAGTAATAATAAAATCGCAAGTACCATTTAATCCTTTGGCATTATCGACAGTGAAATCTACTCCAGAAAATAAACCAATTTGTTCGTGTAATTGTCGGCGTAAATCAACTAAAATTGGCGCAATAATTAACTCAGAACGCGCTTTTTCACTATTACTACCTAAAGCAATATCCAGGTTATAATTGAGTGTTTCTACAAGTAAATTACTCGCTGTTAACTCAGTAACGGGAGCGAAAATATCGCGTTTTTCTAACGTGGTTAAACTAAACTCTTGTTTTGCTTTAGCTAAACTAAACTCGCTGTAAGCCATAGAACTATTACTCTTTCTCGCTTTGAAATAGAAAACTGAAATCACCGCCCAACATCCAAATTAAAATAGAAACTACTGTCTACAATTCTGTTGCTGCCAACATATTTGACAATAGATATGCTAACTCGGTGCTGTCCTGGTTCAAGCTTCCAAGTTTTTTGAAAGTTACCAATATTATGACAATCAGCACTAATTGGGAAGTTACTAGGAGTGAAAAATCTATTTTTATAACTCTCAACTCCATTTGGAAACAAATAAACTTTTACTTCTACTCGATTGACTGGAGCTTTAGATGGTATGCAATAAGTTAGATTTGATAATCTTAGAGTATCTCCAGCTTTTAGAGGTATGCGATCGCGATTTGTCACTTGCTGAAGTTCGTTGCTATTAACCTGCACTGTAAGATTGGCGACACAGACTTTATCGGCAAGAACTTTGTCACATATTGCAGAGGTGGCGGTGACAAAAGGCTTTGGTTCTGAAGCAGATTTTTTATCCCGCTCAATTAATGCAGGCGCTATCGTGGCTAGTATGGCACTGGTAGCAGCGATGAGAGCAAGTACAAGCTGTTGTCTAAAAGTTGCCATTTTTCAAACTCCTCGACTTTTTTTGGTATAACACCATCATCACTTGAAACATAAGCTCTATAGGTAGGCGCTAGTAGGGAGTTTGAGTGATTAAATTGTTGTAAGGTAAAGTAGGCAAATGTAGGTTTGTAGAGTAAAGTATTACACTACTGACTGATTTTAACTTTGCTCTGCCAATTCACTTACACCTAATGGACTCACAAAAAGCATTAACATTCATTAATAAGCTACTTGCAAACGATAAGCAAGTCTTAAATGACTTAGAACAAAAGCTCTTTTTAGGGATGTGGGAAGGGAAGGAGTATACAGAGATTGTTAATGATGGCTCCTATAGTGAAGAATATGTGAGAGAGGTGGGTGCAAAGTTATGCAAAAAAATTACACAACTTCTAGAAATAGAAGTTAAAAAAAGAACTTTTAAAAATTCAATAATAGTAGGATATCAAAAGTATTTAGAAGAAGCTTCACTTTCCCAAGAACCAATTGTAGAACCAACTAATCCACCACTAAAAGATGAATCACACTCAGCTAATCCATTACAGCAAAATCATAATCCTTTTATTCCCCAACACGGCAGAATAGAAGACCCACAACAGTTTTTTGACAGGAAGCGCGAAATATCACGGGTATTTGAAGTACTTAACAGTAATAGTAGTGTTGCGCTCATAGGAGAAGAAGGAATCGGCAAGTCATCTTTGTTATGGGTGATTTGCCAACAGGCAAAAAATTATTTACAGTTACCACGCGAGCCAGTTTTTTTAGATTTAAATAATGGAGTTCATGATGAAGATGAATTCTACTTTGCTTTGTGCGATAAAATTGGTATTCCTGAAAGCAAAGGCTATAGACTAACTCGCAATTTGCAAAATAAAAAAGTGCTATTAGCTATAGATAATTTAGGAAAGTTAATTGAAAACGGCTTTACTCGCCAAGTTAGGGATCAATTGCGCGGTTTAGCTGAAGGGCGTGATGCTTCTTTGCGGTTGATTTTAGCTGCTAGCGAACCTCTGGACAAGCTATTTAACGACAGTCAGGATAATGGCAAAACATCTCCACTGGCAGGTATTTGCCAAGAGGAAAATATAAAACCTTGGGATGAAATCAGCGCCCGTCATTTTATTACCAGCCGTTTGGCTAAAACTTCAGTGAGTTTTACTGAAGAGGAAATCATCCAACTCATCCAACAAAGTGGCGGACATCCTCGCAAACTGATGCAATCGTGTTATCAAACTTATTCGCGGTATGTGGAGAGTTTGCAATGAATGACACCGCTTTGACCCTCTCCCCCAACCCCTCCCCTACAAGCTACGGTGTACACACAAGTTATCGAATTACCCCACCCTAACCCTCCCCTTGGAAAGGGGAGGGAACTAGATTTTCTTGTTTCCCCCCTTTCCAAGGGGGGATTAAGGGGGGTAAAACCGGGATCTCAAAGTAACTCCGATTTATGTGTACACGGTAGCCTACAAGGGAAGGAGAACAAGATTACTTATATTTCCCCTTCCCTCAGAGACAAAGGGGCTGAGGGGTTAGGTTCTTCACGGGTGATGATGGAGGTTGAATAATGACCCCAGTACCCCGCCTAGACTTAGCGCCCAAGTTGAAGCGTCCCCTCTCGCTGTGGAACCCCTTAGATTATCTGCGCCTTTTGTATTGGGTTTTTTTCTTTCCCCAGGCTTTGCGGTGGTATGTGGACAGATTCGGGGGTGGGTATATTCCTAAAAGCGAAATGAATTGGCGGAAGAGATGGGAGTTATTGCGTCAAAATACTATCCAATGTCAGTTACTTTTTCAAGGATTAGTTTTAACAGTAATTACACCTGTAGCTATAGGTTTAATTTTTCAGACTCTAAATATTTCCGTTAACTGGTTCGCCGTGGCGTTAGGGGTTGCGTTAGGGGTTGCGTTAGGGGTTGCGTTAGGGGTTGCGTTAGGGGTTGCGTTCGGTGTGGCGTTTGGTGTGGCGTTCGGGGTTGCGTCAGGCGTGGCGTCAGGCGTGGCGTTAGGGGTTGCGTTAGGGGTTGCGTTCGGTGTGGCGTTTGGTGTGGCGTTTGGTGTGGCGGTGGCGTCAGGCGTGAGGGAAAACGTGCCGTTAAGCGTGTTGATGTTGGCGTTTGGCGTGTTCAACTTGTCCAACGTGGCGTTCGGCGCGTTGAGCGTGGTGTTGAACAAGTTCAACGTGGCGTTTGGCGTGGCGGTACTACGTCCAGAAACTTGGCTTATTGGCTCACTTTTAAACCTGCGAATCATCCAAAACGGTAGTTGGCTATTCTCTCGCACTACTCCGCTTCCTCTTCCTAATCTTGTCTGGCACTTGGAAAATTGGCTGCAAAATGATTGGGAAATAGGTTTACATAATACTAATGAACTGCTGGCATATACCTTACAATTCATTCCTGTTGTCCAAGCAGTCAATAGAGTACTTGCCAAAATTCCCTCAGACCAAATTATTTGGACTGTCTCTCGACTGGCGGCAAATCCTTTTGATTGGAATATAGTACATTTTGCCTCAGTTTCTCTAGATGAAATCCTAAAATCAACGTTTATCAAAAGTTTCTTCCACTCCTCCTTGTTCTTTTTCTTGTCTTGTTCTTGGGAAGAGGGTTTACAGCGTCGTCTTAATTGGGAAGAGGGTTTACAGCCTCGTCTTAATACAGATACTTGCTTATATATTCCTGCTCGTGTTGCTGCGGCTGGTTTTTGGCATCTACATGAAAAACAACCAGCGAAAGCAGTAAAGGCTTTTACAATAGTGCGTTCTCTTCTCTATGGGGAGGAAATGTTTACCCTTGCCCAAACTCTAACAGCGTTTCAGAAAGCTCAAACATCAGCGTCTATTGCTGCTATCCAAGTTCCTCCTTTTCCACAGGAACCGCTTTTACGTCCAATTACTTGGAAAGTCCTTGCTAATCTGCGTCTAGTTGTTGAAGATGTCCAGTTTGTAGAGCGCAGTGTCTCACGTTCAGCCAGGTCTTTAGCTCTTAATCGAGCATTAGGCGAACTAACAAAAATCCTAAATCAAGCCGACACCTTGCCGCAAGCAGAGCAAGGGTTAATAATAGATATCGCTCAAAGTTGGCAAAAAAGCCTTTTACAAATCACTGGTGAAGTGGGAGAAATTTCCATCACCAAGCCTGTGGTTAATCCTTATGTTGTAGGCGACCCCGTTCAAGGTCATCTCTTTATTGGGCGAGAAGATATCATCAGACAGTTAGAAGAACTCTGGGTCATGGGTAATCAACTCCAGTCTGTAGTTCTCTACGGTCACAGGCGCATGGGCAAAACTTCTATTCTGCTTAACGCTGCTAACTGTCTAGGCTCACAAATCCAGCTAGCATACGTCAACTTGCTACGTTTGGGGGATAGTCCGCAAGGTGTGGGTGAAGTACTAATGGCAATTTGTGATGAAATTTCTCAAACTGTAAAACTTCCAGCACCAGCTGACGCTGATTTACTAAATCTCCCCTACCGGACTTTTGAACGTTATTTGAAACAGGTTGAAGCAAAGCTAAACGGTGGGTTAATCATCGCCTTAGACGAATTTGAGAAAATTGAAGATTTAATAGAAGCGAAAAAAATTCCTATCGAGTTTATGGGTTTTCTGCGCGGTTTGGTGCAAATGAGTTCTAAAATCGCCTTTGCCTTTGCTGGGTTGCACACTTTGGAGGAGATGACAGCAGATTATTTTCAACCTTTCTTTGCTAGCGTCATTCCTATTCATGTAGGCTTTCAAAAACGTGCAGCTACTCGCCAAATTCTTGCTAACCCAGGTAATGAAGACTTCCCCCTCGACTACATCCCGGAAGCTTTAGATGAAATTTATGCTTTGACACATGGTCAACCATATTTAGTACAACTACTGGGTTTTCAGCTAGTACGCCGCTACAATGACTTTGTTTTTGAGCAAGGGCGATCGCGCGACCCAGTTTTCACAGTAGAAGACGTGGAAGCAGTTATCAATAACCCTGAGTTTTTCAAACGGGGACGCTACTACTTTGATGGGATTTGGGGTCAGGCGGCGCGGGGTGCTGAGGGTCAACAAGCGATTGTACAAGTGCTTGCACCTCACCCAGAAGGGCTAAGTCTGGATGCCTTAGCTCATTCTACAGGTATGAACGACACCAATTTACAGGAAGCGCTAAATACTCTGAAGCGTCATGATGTCGTTGAGGAAACTCAGGGAAGTTGGCGGATTATGGTGGAACTTTTTCGCCGTTGGGTTTTGCAGCAGTAGAGTACGAGCGATGCCTACGGCTGGCTACGCCTACGCATTTGTTATTTCGGAGTTCGCAAAAGCTATTTCGGAGTTCGCAAAAGCTATTTCGGAGTTCGCAAAAGCTATTTCGGAGTTCGCAAAAGTTATTTCGGCGTTCGCAAAAGCTATTTTGGAGTTCGCAAAAGCTATTTCGGAGTTCGCAAAAGCTATTTCGGAGTTCGCAAAAGCTATTTCGGAGTTCGCAAAAGCTATTTCGGAGTTCGCAAAAGCTATTTCGGAGTTCGCATTTGTTATATCGGCGACTCCATTTGCTATTCTAAAAGCTTATCTTCTTAAACTACGCGGATCGAGGGCATCTCTCAGCCCATCACCGAGTAAGTTGAATGCCAACACTGTGAGGATAATCAGCACAGCCGGCGGCCAAATTAGCCAAGGTTGCAACACCAAAATTGAAGCATTGCTAGCCAGAGATAACATATTGCCCCAAGAGGGGTCTGGTTGTTGAATACCCAAGCCGATGAGACTCAATATCGCTTCTGAACCAATAAAGCTGGGAATTGCAAGAGTCGCAGAGATAATTACATAACTAGCCGTTTGCGGTAAAACATGACGGATAATGATATAAATTGGGTTCGCGCCCATTGCCCGCGCGGCTTGGACAAATTCTCGCTCTTTAATTGATAGTACCTGTCCCCTAATCACCCGTGCTAAACCAGCCCAGCTAATCACCGAAGTAATCACCACAATCAGCAAAAAGCGCTGGGTACTACTTAAACCTGCTGGTAAGACTGCGCCCAATGTTACCAAAAGATAAATACTAGGGAAAGTCATTAGCACTTCTGCCAAACGCATAATGATGCTATCAGTCACACCGCCGAAATAGCCAGAAATCCCCCCGATGAGCAAACCGAGGGGATAGGTAATAATAATGCCAAAAATGCCGATAAACATACTGATGCGACCGCCATGCAGCAAGCGACTAAATTGGTCGCGGCCTTGGTCATCAGTACCGAAAATATTTAATTTTGCACCAGTTGTTGTACCAAATAAATGCCAATTTAAGGGAATACCAGGAAAGATTGTGACTTCATCCCACGTAGGCGGTAATGGCAAACTCATCTGTAACAATCGGTATTCTGACCCGGAGACAAATAGACGCAGAGGCGAAGGCTTTTTCGAGTCTACAATGAGTTCGCGATCGCCTGTATCTAAATTCGTATCTCCTTGAGTCGTCGGATAAACATAAGGGCCAATAAACTGCCCTGACTGAGAAACCCAGTGTATCTTCGTTGGTGGCAGCAGTGAACCATTAGGCTGTGAAGCATAGGGGTCATAAGGAGCTACGAAATCAGCTGCAATTACTGCTATATAGAAAATTAACAGCAAAGTTACCCCAAATCGTGCCAAAGGATTTTTCTTAAGTCGTCGCCACCAATCCATAGTAGTTAGGAGTTATAAGTTAGGAGTTATGAGTTATTAAGTTTTTATCTTAATTCATAACTCATGATTAATAATTTTCAACTCCCAACTTTTGTACAGACAAAGGTTAACCCTTGTCTCTACTCCTATTTTGTACAGACGCGATTAATCGCGTCTCTACTTCCAACTCCTAATTTTTAACTGCTAACTTCTCCAAATACCGCTGCTGTTCTTCCTGTTGTTTTTGATGTTCTACAACAAACACGTTTGAGTAAAGATTCGCGAGAATTTGTTTTCCCTGTTGTGTCAATGATAGATAATGCAGTCCTTCTTGGATATAAGGATATACGCCATTCCAGTAAAACTTAGCGTAGTTGTTACGCAAATCGGCAGGGGTATTATAGCCCAAAACTTTATTTACACCAGTTTCTTCAAATTCGTAAAATAAAGAAGTAATTTTCTTCAGGTAACGTGGGTCGCTTAGTTGACCAATCAAATCAGCAGCACGAACTAATCCTGCAAAGCACTTCGTATCTTGATGATCTTCCGCCGCAGGTACGGGAAATCGAGTCAATTCAATATTGCTCTTAATTGCCTCAGCATCGATTAACTTGTGACCTCCAAACCGCTCATCAATAAACAGCTTGGCTCTATCAACATGATACGGTGTCAGACTGGCATCAGAAGCACCAGCAGCCACAGAAATCATTTTGCCATTTTTACCTGTGGCATATAAGTTTGCTGTTTCTCGGTCTTGTCGGCAAACTCCTTTAACATAGCCAATATCATGACTGACTAAAGAAATAATACAATGTAACCAGTCTTCACTAGAAACACCGCCTTCCCTGATGTGTTTGCCACGTAAAATTTCTTGTCCCACCAGGGTGACTAAGACAGTGTGTTCAACATTGTGGTAAAGGGCATCGCTATTGGCAATGTTTTCCAAAGCCATGTTACCCGCCCAGGCGATAATATCCTGATAATCATGTTTAAAGCAGCCATAAGTGCGGCGATAGCCGTCTCGAATTTCATTTACGAAGGCATCAATTAAAATTTCAGTGGCATTGAACATATCTGGTGACTCTGGTATATACCAATTTTTTATTGATTTTGATTGATTTCAAAATTCCCTAATCAAGGCCATCCTTGCTGGAATTTCAGGCAATGGAGTTTGCTCCTTTGTAACTCACGCGTACCTGTAGACGCTAGCTTTATCTATGTTTGGATATATAACTTCCTAGCAACACAAAGGCTTTAGAGAAATGATTGATTACGTGTAAAAAATAATTTCCTGGTCTACCAAGGTACATAAATACTTTCGATTCTAATTAGATAAATCTAGATCGGCTATATTTAGTTTTTCATATCTAAGCATTGGATGACAGTGATCTCAATACAGACGGTGTGTGACATAGAGTAGCTCTATGAGATGAGAGAATTTTTTTATCATAATCTACATAAAATTTATTACCATTTTTAACAGTAATTTCTCTTAGCTAAAAAGTTATATTATATACTATTGCAAATAAAAGACATTCACTATGAAATACGTCATAGTTGATATCGAAGTAAATAAACTTCAAGTTTTTTTAAGAAAATACCAAGGTTTGGTATGTATAAACAGCAAGTAGAGGTGAAATTGTGAGCGATGAAAGTCTTTCAGAAGTTGAGGTGGAAGAAGCTATAACCCCCCAAGAGCGGAATTTTTTGAGCAAATCAGATCGAAAGCAAACCAGGGTATGGTTGAAGCCATTATTCTTGGGTGCTGGTTTAGGAATTGCGATCGCCTTGGTTGGAATGAGTGTATTAAATCGTTTTCCATCCCGTCAACAAAGCGCGGTAGCGGATAAAAAAGTTAACCCAGCGATGACAGTTACGATCGCCACAGTAGAAACGGCCCGTGTTGTCCGTACACTCAAAACTACTGGGACTGTAGCCGCGAGTGATTTAATTCCGGTGCTACCACAAACAAACGGTTTACAAATTAAAAGCATCCCCGCAAATGTCAAAGAAGGAGCTTTTGTCAAACAAGGTCAAGTGTTGGCAGTGTTAGATGGTTCCATACTGCAAAATCAAATTAGTCAAGCAAAAGCAGATGTGGAATCGAAACAAGCAGATGTGGAATCGAAACAAGCCGATTTGGCATCCAAGCAGGCAGATTTGGCATCAAATAAAGCAATAGTCCAGCAAAGACGAGCCGATTTAGCTCAAGCTAAGGCGAGATTGGAGGAAGCAGCCAAAAATTATCAGCGCTATCAAAAACTCGCTGACTCTGGAACGATCAGCAAACAAGAACTTGATACTCGTTCTTACGCTGTGAAAACTGCCATAGAAGTTGTCAACCTGTCCCAAGAAAATATACGTAGTGCCCAGGCTAATATCGGCAGTGCCCAAGCTAACATTAATAACGCCCAAGCGATCGTCAACAAAGCCAAAGCCGATGTTAAAAGCAGTGCTGCGAAAGTGCAACAACTGCAAACTCAATTGGAACAAACTGTAGTACGTGCGCCGGTTTCAGGAGTAATTGCCGAGAAATTAGCTAGAGTCGGTGATGTCACTGGCGTGCCGCCGCAAACCCAAGTGGGGACGGTGATTGGTGGCACACAAAAGCTATTTTCGATTATCCGAGATGAAAAGTTAGAACTTCAGGCGAAGGTGCCCGAAACTCAACTAACTCAGGTGAAAATTGGCGCATCGGTGCAAATTACTTCTGATGTCGATCGGCGGGTGCGATCGCAGGGACGAGTCAGAGACATACAACCACAGCTAAACGATCAAAGACGGGAAGCGACAGTGAAAATTGACTTGCCGCCAACAACTTTGCTAAAACCAGGAATGTTTGCTAGTGCTGCAATTACTACTGACTCAGGGATGAAAATGGTAGTGCCACAAAAAGCAGTCCAGTCCCAAGCTGACGCAAGTGTAATTGTATTCATCCTATCGGGTGAAAATACAGTCAGCAGCCAGAAAGTAGAGTTAGGAGATCCTGGCAATAACGACACAGTGGAAATCAAGAGTGGGTTACAGTTAGGCGATCGCGTTGTCGTTGATGGTGCAGGCTATCTCAAAGATGGCGATCGGGTTCGAGTTGCAAATTGAAGGGAATAGGGAAAAATGACCAATGACCAATACAACTCTTGGAGAGGCTGCGCCAACGGCTTCGCGGTAGTTGAATCTCGACTTACTTCGACTACGCGGTAGTTGAGCGCAGTCGAAACTCAGTACAAGTCGCTCGATTACCGCGCAGCGATGCACTGAGCGCAGTCGAAGTGTCGAAACTCAGTACAAGTGACCAATGACCAATGACAAATGACAAATCCCAAATCTCAAATTTCCCAATGTCTTTTAATATCTCAGCCTGGTCGATTAAAAAACCTGTTCCCACGATCGTTTTATTTTTAATTTTGACGGTTGTCGGTTGGTTCTCATTCATATCCTTGGGGATTGATATTAACCCAAATATTGATGTACCAACAGTTTCGATCAAAGTTACCCAACCGGGTGCAGGCCCAGCAGAACTAGAATCCCAAGTGACGAAAAAAATTGAAGATGCTGTGGCGGGGTTGGGCAATATCGATTACATGATTTCTACCGTTAGCGATGGGAATTCTCAGACAACAATCAATTTTGTTTTAGGTACAGATAGCGATCGCGCCACCAATGATGTTAGAAATGCGATCGCTCAAATTCGCCAAGATTTACCCCAAGACATTAACGACCCCATTGTGGAACGCCTAGAATTTTCCGGCGGCCCGGTGATTACCTACGCAGTTAAATCAGATCGGCGTTCTGTAGAAGAATTAAGCAATCTCGTAGACCAAACTATTAGCCGTGCTTTGTTGGGAGTTCGTGGTGTAGCCCAAATTCAGCGTGTGGGTGGCGTTGACCGAGAAATTCGCATTAATCTTAATCCAGACCGCTTACAATCTTTAGCGATCACTGCTACTCAGGTAAACGACCAAATCCGCGCTTTGAACATTAATTTACCTGGCGGACGTGCCGAAGTTGGTGGTAGCGAACAAAGTATCCGTACTTTAGGAAGTGCCGTCAGTGTGGATATTTTGAAAACCTACGAAATCGTTTTACCACAAGGCGGTTCTGTACCTTTATCTAGCCTGGGAACTGTAGAAGATAAATTTGCAGATGTGCGCCAAGCCGCCCGTTTGAATAATCAACCTGTGGTAGCTTTTCAAGTCTTACGTAGTACTGGCAGCGTTCTGGTGACTGTAGAAGAAGGAGTGAAAGCAGCAGTCAAACAACTGGAAAAAACCCTTCCCCCCGATGTCAAACTGGATTTAATTTTTACTAGAGCCGATATTGTCCGCCAATCTTACCAAAGCACCATTGATGAATTGATTCAAGCTTCGCTGCTGGCGGTAATCGTGATTTTAGTGTTTTTACGGGACTGGCGAGCAACATTAATTACGGCTGTCACCTTACCCTTGTCAATAATTCCCACCTTCGCAGTGCAGCAAGCCCTTGGTTACACCCTCAACAATATGACTTTGTTGGCATTAGCCCTGGCAGTGGGCAACTTGGTAGATGATGCCGTTGTCGAAATTGAAAACATGGAACGCCACATGGCTATGGGCAAGTCAGCTTGGTCAGCTGCTTTTGACTCTTCCGACGAAGTAGGGTTAGCGGTAATCGCCAGTTCAGCAACGATTATTGCAGTGTTTCTGCCCGTTGCCTTTATGGGTGGGATTCCAGGGCAATTTTTTCAACCATTTGGCGTTACCGTTGCCGTTTCCACAATTTTTTCAACTCTTGTCGCGCGGATGGTTACGCCGATGATGGGGGCGTATCTGTTAAAGGAGGCAGGGGGCAGGGGACAGGGGGCAGGGGGCAGGGGGCAGGGGGCAGGGGGCAGGGGGAGTAATAAAAATTTTTAATTTTAAATTTACACTTCCAGGTGGTGGGAACGGAAGTAGAAAACTTGGAGATGAAAAGCGTCGCGGTTTTCAACCTTATAGATCGCTTTTACAGTGGGCGTTACGCCATAGATTGACAACAATGGCGATCGCTTTCGCTTTTTTTATTGCCAGTCTGATGCTGGTTCCCCTGATTCCCAAGGGTTTTGTTGATGATGGCGATTTCGGAATTTCCAACGTATCTATAGAATTACCTCCTGGTTCCACATTAGAAGACGTTAACAAAGTAGTTACACAAGCAACTGATATTATCCGCCAAAATCCAGTAGTTGAACGCGTACTAGCAACAGAAGAGATCGATTCTGCCAACCTTGCGATTAATCTCAAACCCAGAGAGAAACGAAATATTTCCCAAAAACAGTTTGAGGAACAAGTACGTCCTAACTTTGAGCAAATACCAGGAGCGAGAATTAGTTTTCAAAGTCAGTCACCGGGTGACAGTCGCAAAGGTTTATCAATTGTCCTCAGAAGTGAAAATCCCGAAGCTTTGAATCAAGCTGCTGATGCCCTAGAAAAGCAGATGCGATCGTTAGCTGGATTGGTAGAAGTGGCATCTACTGCAAGTTTAGTCAAACCAGAGATTTTGGTAATTCCTAACCCGCAACGGGCAGCAGATTTGGGAGTGACAGTGCAAGCGATCGCTCGGACTGCTTCCCTTGCCACCATCGGCGATAATGAGGCCAACTTGGCGAAATTTAATTTAAGCGATCGTCAAATCCCGATTCGCGTCCAAATCGATCCCGAAGCGCGGGCTGATATCAACACAATCACAAATTTGCAAGTCCCTAGTCAAAATGGCAGATTAGTTCCTCTCATAGCAGTGGCAGATATCCGCTTTGGTAGCGGCCCTGCTACTATCAACCGTTACGATCGCGCCCGTCAAGTAGCTGTAGAAGCGAATTTGCAAGGGCTTTCTTTAGGAGAAGCAGTCCAGACAATCAACAAACTACCTGCAATGCAAAACTTACCGCCAGGAGTAATACAGCAACCATCAGGTAGTGCCAAAATTATGCAAGACATTTTTGGTCGCTTTGGCGGTGCTTTGGGGCTGGCATTAATGTGTATCTATGCAATTCTGGTGTTGCTGTATAACAACTTTCTCCATCCATTATCGATTATGGCAGCCTTACCCTTTTGTTTAGGTGGGGCATTGGTAGCGTTGATGGTTGCTCAAAAACCCTTAGGAATATATGCCTTGATTGGTATTGTGTTGCTGTTGGGGATTGTCACCAAAAACTCGATTCTGTTAGTTGACTATACCATCATCAATATGCAAGAAGGCAAAACCCAACGTCAGGCGCTGGTTGAATCAGGCGTATCACGTCTGCGCCCAATTTTAATGACTTCTTTCGCAACCATCGCCGGGATTCTGCCCTTAGCATTGGGAATCGGCGCGGGTTCTGAAGTTCGCCAACCAATGGGAATTGCCATTATGGGCGGTTTTACAACTTCCACTCTGTTGACACTGGTAGTAGTACCAGTGATATTTAGTTACATTGACAACTTCCAAACTTGGATTATGGATACAACACGCTATGGCTTTGGTAAGAAACCATCGCGTCAATAATGCCCAATCAATTTTGGATTTGTAATTGTTTTGCTCCCCTCTCCTGGTAGGAGAGGGGCTGGGGGAGAGGTCAAAATAGCACTCGTCGAACTCACGTCTTTTTAAGAGGAGATTAAGGGGGGTAATTCGACTTGTGTGTACACCGTAGCCTCAATACATACGGAGAGGGGTTCTTGAGGTTTAATAAGTAACCAAGCGGACATGATATTACTCAATAAAAAGTCAAGTTTCTTTGGCAAACTAATAGTAAAACACAATACGGTTGAGGAGTAATATCTTTGATAATAAATATCTTCATTTGTGCAGTTGTCATCTGCGCAACTTGTATTTACCCGATTAAGACATTAGCAGGAGAAAAACCTTCTGCGATTTTTCATGCATTCGATCAACAGTACATTGATATTGAAAAGTTTGTTTGTGAAATAGGGAAGCAAGGATACTCTCACATTCAAATTTCTCCAGCCCAAAAATCTAATCCTGCTCTAGAATGGTGGGCACGCTATCAACCTGTAGATTACAGCATTATCGAAGGTAGAGGTTCACTCTTAGATTTAAAAGAACTTATTAATCAAGCCCACAGTTGTCAGGTCAAAGTGATTGCTGATGTTGTTTTCAATCACATGGCTAATTTAGATGGCAATGATGATTTTGAAGATTTAACTAAATTTCCAGGTCTTTCTATAAATGACTTTAATTCGGATTCAAATCGTCCAGCAAAAAAATCTTGTAGCATTAATTACAGTGATGGCAATAGAGATTCAGAAATTAATTGTTGGTTAGGTGGACTTCCTGAATTGAGATTTACCAATAATGTTAAAAAAATTCAAAAAGCTCATTTAAAAAAATTACTAGATTTAGGAATTGATGGATTTCGGTTTGATGCTGCCAAACATATCCCAGCAGATGTTCTTAAAGAGTACATCAGCTATGTGGATCGACAAAGTAAAGGCAAAGCATAGAATTATCTTGAGGTAATTGCAGATAGCGACACCAGTGCAGAAAATTATAACTGGATTGCTGCTGTCACAGATTTTGTTCTCTACAATTCAATGAAAAATGCCTTCAGCTTTGGTGGAGATTTGCGTTCTCTGCGAGTTCCCACAGCCATAAACGATCCGCGTAGCGTCACTTTTGGCAGAAACCACGATACGATCCGCGAGATTAATTTTAATGCCATTAACCCCTATAGCGATCCTTCTGACTCTTTCCTCGCAACAGCCTATATCTTGGCGAGAGAAAGTGGCACTCCTTTAATACTCAACTGGGATAATCAAGATGTTCCTTTTATCAAATATGGTGTCAAATTTCGCCAAATTATGCATCAACGAGGAACTCAGGGAAAAAATACCAAAGAAAATGTTTTAGCAACAATTGATAGTCCGACTGTATTGCTAATGGAGCGGGGCAGTGAAGGATTTTTTGTTGTCAATAAAGGAGAGAATAAATTTAATATCCCAGCACTGGATTTGACTTTAACGAATTTAGATGGATGTTATCGGGAACTCGGTAATAATTTTACTGTTGCGATTGAACGTCCCCAAGGTGGGAAAAAATTTATAACTCGTTGGGGAAGCTGGAATAGAGGCGGTATGGAAGTTCAAAAACGCGATGCACTCTATTTTGTTCGAGAACCTTTTAATCAATGTCAAATGTAGATGCTCTCTCCTGCCTTCTGCCTGACTTCGGCTTTGCTCAGTGACCACCTGCCTCCTGCCTGGTTGTTGAGTTTCGACTACGCGGCAGTTGAGCGTAGTCGAAACACTGCCTCCTGCCTCATCCCAACTACAAAGATTTACGCCGTTTTACTTATCTCAGTTTTTTATTATTACAAGCGTACAGATACACTACCTGCATGGGCTGGCAAACCTTCTGCCTCTGCTAAGGTGACAGCTGCTTTGCCTATTGTCTGCAATGATTCTTTGTCACATTCTAAAAAAGTAATTCGTTTGAGAAAGTCGAACACACTCAAACCAGAAGCAAAGCGGGCAGAACGGGCAGTTGGCAGTACATGGTTAGGGCCTCCTAAATAATCGCCAATCGCTTCTGGAGTATAGCGTCCTAAAAACACGCTGCCGGCGCACTTAATTTGATTGGCAAGGAGTTGCGGGTTGTCCACACACAATTCCACATGTTCTGGAGCTAGTTGATTGAGCAGTGGTATACTCTCGGCTAAATCGCTAACTAGAATCACGGCTGCATAATTTTGCCAACTTGCACTGGCAACTTCTCTGGTGGGTAAATCGATGAGAATTTTCTCAACAGCCTTGATTACTTGTTGCGCGAAGATTTCGGAATCAGTAATTAAGATTGACTGGGCACTAGGATCGTGTTCTGCTTGCGATAGTAAATCCCAGGCAATCCAATCTGGGTTGTTCTGGCTGTCGGCTACCACTAAAATTTCAGAAGGTCCAGCGATGCTATCAATGCCAACAGTGCCAAAGACTTGGCGCTTGGCTTCAGCAACATAAGCATTACCAGGGCCAACTATTTTATCTACTGGGGCAATGCTTTCTGTACCATAAGCTAATGCTGCGATCGCTTGCGCCCCACCAATGCCATATATTTCTGTAACACCGGCAACTTGAGCAGCAGCCAATACAACGGAATTAATCTCACCGCCAGGCATTGGTACTGTCATGACAATTCTTTCAACACCAGCAATTTTAGCTGGTAGGGCATTCATCAACAAAGAACTTGGATAGCTAGCCCGTCCCCCTGGTACATAAATTCCCACTTGCGAGAGTGCTACCCAATTCAATCCCAGTTTTACCCCGACTGCATCGCTGTAAGCAATATCTTGCGGTAGTTGTTTTTCATGGAAAGCCACAATCCTCTCAGCAGCAAATTCCAGTGCAGCCAAGACATCAGTAGGACATTGGGCTGCGTGTTCGGCAATAAAAGTTTCGCTTAAATGCAAAGACTGGAGATTGTTGCGATCGAAGCGGCTAGTATAGTCCTTGACTGCGGCATCACCACGCACTTTGACATCAGCTAGAATCTCACGTACTGTCCCACTAACATCAACTGTAACTTCCCGGCGATCGCTTACAAGGGTTTTGAATTTGACAGAAAAATCTTTGTCGGTAGTTTGAAGTAGCTGCATGGACAGTATCTTAAAAGCAGTGAGGTCAATAATTAGTTTAACTCCTGATTAACTCGCTAGATATGACTGTGGCTTATATGCATCGCTGTTTTTCAGATGTAAGCTAAAAGCACAAAAGATTATGAGTTGACATCTATGCAGCAGTCTACAAGAGACAATTACCGGGATCTTTGGCGACAGCTTGTTACTTTGGCTGCAATCTTTGGTGCTTTTTTTATCAACGTAGTATCGAATGTTTTTCCGCTCAATGGACTTAGCATCGGGGAAATTTCCAATACTTTGTTTAAAAATGTTCTGATTATCCCTGCCAATTACGCCTTTGCTATCTGGGGGCTGATTTACCTTGGGTTGTTTGCTTTTGGGGTATACCAAGCTCTACCTAACCAACGACATGAGCCTGATTTACGTGAGATAGGTTATTTGTTGGCGATCGCCTGTGTTGCTCAAAGTATCTGGGTGTATCTGTTTTTGTCTAGGCTTTTTGCTCTTTCTGTAATTGCAATGCTCTTGATTCTGTTGCCCCTAATTGGTGTTTATGTGCAGTTAGAAATTGGCAAATCGCGTGTACCTTGGCTAAAAAAATGGTGTATTCACTTTCCAATTAGCATTTATCTAGGTTGGATTAGCGTGGCGACTATTGTCAATGTAGCGTGTGCTTTGGATTTTCACAGGTGGAACGGTTGGGGGATTTCTGCTGTAATCTGGACTCTCATTATGGTATTAATAGCAACAGCAGTTGCAGCAGTTATGGTCATCCAGCGTCGAGACATCGCTTATACAGGAGTAACAATCTGGGCACTGGTAGCGATCGCATTCAAGCATTCTGATAACTCAATGCTCAGAAATACCGTATTAGTTTTGGCAATTATTCTAGTTTTAACCGCTACGATTAACAGCTTACGTACCCAACAAGAACATATTTAAGTGTGATGACGTACCCGCCCAGCGTCGGTCAAGAGAAAACTTTTAGCAAGCGTTCGTTAAGCACACACAATAATGGTCGGTTGTTACACACACCAGTCTGATTGTTATTAGTCAGAATAGATAGTTAGAGCCGTAATTGTCTGAAAAGACCAAAATTTATAGGAATGAAAAATATTATCTCGATTGGTTGGAATAACTGGTTAAAACGGCACAAAGAATCTGTTTTACTATTTGACTCAATTGCTGCTGCTAATGAGATTGCCTTGATGCTTAACGGTCAATGGGATGGCTGCAATGGTGTAATTGTAGCTTCTAGTGATGAGGTAGCTGTTAACACTGCTGCCAAACTATTAAAAGCCACTTGGTGTTATCAAGGCGCATCAAAAGCTGTTTTAGACAGAGTAACAACGAATGAAATTTTACGCCGTTATGCAATCGGAGAAAGAAATTTTGTTAATGCTAATTTGAGGTGTGCAGTACTTGCATCAGTGAAGCTGAGTGAAATTAACCTAAGTTATGCCTCGTTGAGTTGGGCGGACTTAAGTCAAGCCAATCTAAGTAAAGCTGATTTAACAGCAGCAGACCTCAGTCAAGCTAATTTAAGTGGAGCTTACTTGAGTAAAGCATACTTGATGAGGGCAAACCTAAGTGAGGCAAACCTGCAACAAGCTTCACTTCAAGGGGCTAACCTCAGTAGTGCTAACTTAAGTGAAGTCAACCTCACTGGTGCAGATTTAACAGGAGCTAATCTGTCATTAGCAGACCCTAAGAGGAGCAAATTTTCACTTGTGCAATTTGAGTGGGGCCAACCTAACAAATGCCAAGTTAATTGAAAGTGACTTGGCTTTTGCTCAACAATAATCGCCGAACTCCAATATTATCTCTAGTCAGTTCCACCCCAAGTCCAGGTAGGATTGCCATTCTTTAAACGATTTTTTAGCACTACTAGGGGATAATCATTAGCATCAGAGCCACCAGCCAAATCTAAGATAAAGTAAACTTTACCTTTAACAAAGTGCATTCGTAAATAATTAATTTTTCCAGAGTAGTCTTGCCCGTCAACCTTAGTCATTCCAGCAGAAGCAAAGCATTTAGCATATTTTGGCTTGAGTGTCCCAACCCATGTAACACTAAAGCTATTACTGGCTTGAACAGAGATGTTACTGGCATAGGCACTCAGGTTAATAGAGCCATCTGTTGCAAAACTGCCTTCTTGATAAGGATGGGGTTTTTCAGTGACAATCACCTTGTCTGGACAGCTTTGTTTTTGCTCGTTTTCACTATAAACTTTTAGCTCAATATTTTGTGATTGATTTTGTGCTTGGACGCACCAGTTGGACAGCAGAGGCAGTAAAACAATACTAGTGCCTATAATCAAAATCAAAGGTTTAAATGAAATCATACTCATATCCGAACAAATATTAAATTGAATCTAGTATTAGATTTTAGTAATTAATTGGGTAAATTCAAGTCAGGGTAATTACTGAGAAATGGAAAAGGGAAATATTAAAGAAGAAACTTTTACCCACAATCCTAAGAAGTCCATTTTTACTAACTCAAGCAAGACGAGACTCGCAAGTTTTGCTTAGAAATTCTCGAAAAAATTGCGATCGCTTGTAAGCTAAAACACCTAACGAACTAGATAGAGCGCAGACTTACACACGCTCTCAAAGTTAATTTAGGCTTGGCATACTTTTTAAACACCCTCAAAGCTAGTCGAGAATATTTTAATTAACCTGAGTACAACAAATCTCTCCTTACCTTGAACTAAATTTTTGAACTAAATTTAAAGTGTGTAACATCTAAGTAAATGCGGTAGTATATGGTTAGTGTTGGGTTATTTAGATGTTCTATATTTCAAAGTAGATATGCACGCAGAATTTACCGGAACGAGGGTATAAAAATCTCCTTTTTTGTCAGTAGTTAACTATTGACTTGAATTTACACCCTGATTAGTGTGTACAGTGCCATTTGACTTAGATAGTTTGAGAATAAATCAGTGCTACTGAAAAGCTTTTTCATAGAGTGAATCTTTGATGAATATTACTGTTCCTAATTCTTAAGTTATACGTCAACTTCGGTGAGTATTTTGTGCCCGAAAACAGCATTAAATTCAAAGTTGAGAACTGAAATTACTGAAAAAATAGAATCAGGTAGGCAAAAGTTATGGCAAACATCATTGGAACCAGCGGCTACGACTTACTACAGGGTGGTACTGGGAATGATACTCTCATTGGTGGTACTGGGAATGATTTTTTAACTGGTGGCGGTGGCAAGGATAAATTTGTTTACGACTTGGGCGACGGCACTGATACAATTACTGATTTTGGTGGCATAGGTAAAGGAACTAACCCGACAGCAGCAGTTATTGCTGAAGTGGACACCATCAAATTTCAAGGTGCAGGATTAACTGCTCAAAATTTACTGCTGATTCAGAATGGCAACGATCTAGAAATCACCTTTGAGGGGAATACTGATACCGTAGTTATTCTACAAAATTTCAAACTAGAAAATTTAGAGAATCTGAAAGCTTCTGGAGGCAAACCAGCAATTGGTAATATCCTGTTTGACGGGCAAAATAGCATCACCGACAGCTTTAATGTCCTCGATTCCAACTCTACTGATACTAGCCTGGGCATCAAGAACACAGTAACTTTCCTCAATGACCTCAACAATAACATTACGGGGTTAGAGGATTCCAATGATGTAGTTAATGGTCAAGGCGGTAATGACAACATCGATGGCTTGAGTGGAAACGATTTGCTCAGAGGTGGGGCGGGTGATGATACCCTCATTGGTGGTGCGGGAAATGATACCCTCATCGGTGGTACGGGGAATGACTCCCTTGTTGGCAATAATCTGCTTTCTGGGGGCTATGGCAATGATTATCTCTCGATCTCGGGCTATGAGAGCTTTAGCTACCCAGACTACGAATACAACTCTCGCTCGTCTGGTAAGAACACTCTCAACGGTGGCGTAGGTGACGATAACTTGAATGCTAGCGGTTCAACAGGCAATAATTTGCTCTCTGGGGACGATGGCAATGATAATCTCTCCATCTCTGGCTACTACGAAGGAGGTAACTACCAAGACTATGACTCTCGCTCGTCTGGTAAGAACACCCTCAACGGTGGTGCAGGTAAGGATACCTTGAGTGCTGGCGGTTCAACAGGTGATAATTTGCTCTCTGGGGGTGATGGCAATGATTATCTCTCCATCTCTGGCTACTTCAAATACACTCCTAGCGACCCGTATTCACCCCGCGATGTCTCCATTACATACGACTCTCGCTCGTCTGGAAAAAACACTCTTAACGGTGGCACTGGGGACGATAACTTGGATGCTAGTAATTCAAAAGGTGATAACTTACTCGATGGTGGCGCTGGCAATGATTATATCTCCGCTTCTAGCGCCTTTGGTAAGAACACAATCTATGGTGGCAGTGGGAATGATATCCTTATAGGTGGTTTTGGTAATGACATCCTTTATGGAGGAACTGGTACTGATACCTTTGTTTTCAATAGTTACAGTAAAGGTGTTGACAGTATTAACGACTTCAACGCGACTAATGAACTGATTCAGGTATCGGCTGCTGGCTTTGGCGGTGGGTTATCACCAGGTTCGCTTAAGACAAGTCAGTTTACCCTCGGAACATCTGTGACGACAAGCAATCAACGATTTATCTATAACAGTGCTACAGGTGGACTGTTCTTTGACCTTGATGGCAGTGCGTCTGGGTTTACTCAGGTAAAATTTGCACAACTATCTACTGGATTGTCAGTCAGCGAAAACAATTTTGTGGTTGTTTAATCGAAATTAGAGACTTCTAAATAAAAAATATCCCAAAACTGATGCAAAGATTCTCTCTGTGTTCTCTGCGCCTGGAATAGGTAGCCTGTGGCCTACGAACGCGAACAGTGTGTCGCAGACAGACGCTTTGCGTAGCAAGATCCCCGTAGGGGTATGCGTCTACGTTTATTGGGATAATTTATTTTTTGGAAATCCCTTAGCACTCTTTAATCACCAAGCAGTACGGTTTGCGAGATGCTATTTTCAAACGAAGATTTTTACGGGCTGTAAACGATTGCTCGTTGTCATATTGCTTTACATCTAGATAGACAGCTTGACCGAAAGGTTCTACAATCTGACTGATTGTGGTAAATTTACCTATTGCCCAATCCATATAAGCATAGTAAAGATTTTCTAGTGATTCCGTTTGATTGCAGAAGCACTAAATTAATATAGGAAAGTCTTTGAGTAAAGGGCAGCAGACAAATGGATGTAAAGCTGATTCTAGCTGGATTAACAGTTATATTTACACTTTCGTGCTTATTTTTTGGCACGAAGAATGGATTCTATGATTCAGATAATTATCATGGCAATGGCTCCGCACATTAAGATAAATCTGTAGACGCTCGATCGACTTCCCGGAGGGTGAGTTGGCTAAGAGCGCTCAAAACTTGTAAAGGGAAAACAAACAAGAGGCAAACTCCTTGAGCTACTAGTTTGATGGCTTCTGGTTAGCCCACCTTTCCGAATCAGTCCGGGTTCGGTGCAGGCGTCCTCCCCAATCAAAAATCTGTATTCTCAGGGTGTAGGGGCGCACGATAAAACTTACCCCTAAGTCACAAAACCAAAATTTGTGTAACTTTTGGCTTTTGGGATATGTCCATGATGATGAGGTTTGAGGGGAGGAGAGCATGAGGGATAATCTATCGGCATCCTCTCGCGTAGATGCTGCGGAACTAGGTAGTGAATTAGAATGTTTCCCCTATAGTGTCCAGCATGACAATGAGGGCGTGTGTTTGTTGGTGAAAATGGGCCCACACCGCATCCTATTGGACTGTGGTTTTGAGGATATTTCATCGCTGGCTAAGGGGCTGACTAAATCGGGACGTGGAACTAGTTCGCCCCTACCAGCAGATTTAGTTTTGATTAGTCATGCCCACCCAGATCATGCTAAAGGCTTACTGGCGCTGCATACAGCTTTTCCCAAGTTACCGATTTATGGTAGTGAGGTAACTAGCAAGTTACTACCGCTGAATTGGGTAGATGAAGACCCTGAGAAAATTTCCCAATTTTGTCATGCCTTGCCATTGCGATCGCCTGTGGAATTTCAAGATGGTTTGGTGGCAGAATTATTTCCCGCAGGGCATTTACCAGGAGCAGTGGCAATTCTCCTTACCTATACCACCCAGCAGCGTACTTACAAGCTACTGTATACAGGGGACTTTTTCTTATCAAACTCCCGACTAGTAGAAGGTTTGCGTTTAGAGGAACTGCGGGGTTTAGATTTGGATGTGCTAATTATTGAAGGTAGTTATGGCACATCCCGTCATCCTCACCGCCGCAACCAAGAAAATCAACTAGCCGAGCGAATTAATCGAGCGATCGCCGACCATTGTTCTGTAATCCTTCCCACCCCGGCTTTAGGATTAGGTCAAGAATTATTAATGCTCTTGCGATCGCATCACCACTTCACCGGACGAGATTTAGATATTTGGGTAGATGGTGCTGTCGCCACTGGATGCGATGCATATCTGGAACTGCTACCCCATCTCCCTCCATCGGTGCAGAACTTCGCCCGCCATCAACCCTTATTTTGGGATGAACGGGTACGTCCCCGCGTGCGTCGTCTCCAACCAGAACATCGCCCCAATGTCGGTAAGTCACCTTGTATTGTCCTCACCGACTCGACATCTGATTTAGGCGAACACTGCCAATTAGACACCGGGCCTTGGCTGATTCTCCTACCGGAAAAAATTGATATAAAAGTTAACAAAGAATATTTAGCACCCACCACTGTTGAAACTTATCTCTTAGCTCAACATAGCGATGGCCCTGGTACTACGCAGCTAATTCATAATTTGCGACCCCAGCACGTGGTTTTTGTTCATGGTTCCCCTGGCTATTTGGCAGACCTGACTAGCTTAGAGGAGTTGCAAAACCGCTACCACGTACATTCTCCGGCGGCTGATACTTTAGTAGAACTACCCATCGGCGACACATTTTTACAACCGGCAGCACCAGAGACTAACTATGAAGGCGAACTCACAGAGTTAGGAACAGTAATCACAATCACCTTACCGAATGTGATTACTGCCGATCAGCGTTGGCGGCAATTTGCCGATACTGGTTTAATCGAAGCTCGTTGGCAAGGGGAAGAATTAGTATTAAGGGGATTGTCTCAACGAGAACTGCTTAACCAAAACAGCGATCGCTATACCTGGACAGATGTAGACTGTTGTGGTACTTGCCGACATCAAAGGGGGCAGCGGTGTTGGAATCCAGCTTCCCCGTTGTATAACTTTAAAGTAACTCTCGAAGGTTACTGTCCTGCTTTTGAAGGCTTGAATGATAGCCAATAGTCATTAGCTATTTTGTCCTTTGGCCTTTGTCCTTTGTCCTTTGTCATTTTTGACCAATAACTAATGACCGATGACCAATGACCAATCACTAATGACTAATGACTAATTATTCTGGATTCGAGTCAGTGTAACGGTTGTGAATGCGCTCTGCTTCGGGACAATCTTCAGTCATCAGAGGTTCTACATTACCGCGCGGTACTGAAGCCAATTTTTGCGTTACAGCACCAATGCTCTCGAGACGAACCATTTCTTCCCAAGAACAAACTTCGTCTTCTTCTTCTGTTTCATAGCGTAGGGTCACTAAATCTCCCTCTATGTCTATGATGCGGGCGCGTTCAATCCAGCGTTGCTGGTCCCGCAAGAAAACACATACCTCGCGCCCATCGCAACACAGTTGATAAATCTTGCGGTGTAGCATGTACTGTTTCTGCCTTTTTAAACAACGTAGTTAAACCTGTCAAAATCTGGGTTCTACCCCATTACATTACACCTTTAAGAGGTTAATTTCACTGTTTAGAACAAGTGCGCTTCATAACCCAATCCCAAGATTTGCTTCTATTTATCAAAATATCAGGATAATGTTGGGTCATAAATCAATGGTTGCTCTAACAATGAACTCAATCTCCCTCCAGCTTATTTTAGGGAATGTCTGCTTCTATAGAAGTCAAACAGTTCGGTACCTGTCCTAACCAGGTTCATATTTGCTGCTGAGTCATTCTTACCATTATGTAATAAAGAATACTCGAAAACAATCGTTGATTGCGGTTGTTTAATTTGCCTACTTTTAATCATTGGCATTACTGGGAAGTCCGGGGACTTGGCTTTACTTTTACCCACTTGTATCTGATCTTAACTCATTCTCTTGCTGACCTTGATACTTTTCAACAACAACACCCAAATAGTTTTGAGTTTTTCAGTCAAAAACCTGAAAAAAGGCAACAGCGTCAGGGAAGAGTAGAGGAAAACACCATGAGAAAATTCTACTCCAGAAGTCTTAGGAGGATTTATGTGGTAAAGGAAATTCTATAAGCACGTTCGACGAGGATGCTTCTCGTTTAATTTTTCCGGCGCGAACTGCATCGTATAGGGCTGCAAGCTCTGGCAAATCCTCTGACTGATAGCATTTAGTGGCTAGCACCTGCTGGAGTAAACCCTCAGATTCAACACTAAGATATCCAGTTTGGAAAGCAGATGCAATAATTGTGCGAATCATCTTGATTAGGGCAGAGTGAGCAAATTATTAGGTCTAGTGTGGAACATTTTCCTTTCTTGCTAATTGATATGAAACATTAATACTGTGTGATTAGTATTACGTCAACCAGTGATTTACATCACAATATGAGTTTTTGATACTTTAATATTACACAGATAAAAGGGCAAAAAAATTTTCAGCATCAATGTTGAAAAGCTGATACTTAACAAAATTAAAATACAACAATTTTTTCGAGAAGCATCTACAAAATCCAATTAAACATCAGCAATCAAGCAAAAAACTGGCGGAAATCTTCATCTTTTTGACTTAATTGTACCCAGTCTAAGTTTAAAGACTGGAATTTTTGCATTAAGCGATCGCAAGCCGGACGTTCGGTAGCGTAATGTCCAGCATCGATTAAAATAAGATTGCAATCGCGGCTTTCTTGAAACTGATGGAATTTACAGTCAGAAGTTAGATAAGCTTGGGCACCTGTTTTGGCGACGGCTGAAATGTAACTAGCCCCCGAACCACCCAAAACAGCAACTCGTGAAATTGTTTGCTGTAAATCAGCAGTTGGGGAAAAAATCAAATTAGGGGGAGAAAGTCGGGTTTGAATGGTGGTGAGTAATTCCTGTAAGGTCAGAAATGGTTCTAGCAAACCAACACGACCATATCCTAATCCTGGTTGTGTAACTTCGATGGGGGTAACTTCTTTGAGTTCTAAAATCTGAGCTAACACGTCAGCAGTCCCATCTTGCACTTGGTCAAAATTCGTGTGGGCAGTGTAAATACCAATATTATGGGTAAAGGCTAACCGTACCATTTCAGCGATCGCTTCACCAGTACGTAAAGATTTGAGAGGATTAAAAATCAAAGGGTGATGGGCAAATATCAGATTAGCATTTTTTGCGATCGCTTCCTGCATTACCGCCAAAGTCGGTGTCAAACAGACCAAAACCCGTGCTTTTTCCTGCAAAACTCCTGGTTCAATTTGCCAGCCACAATTATCCCAACTTTCACACCAAGCAGGATTCGCCCATGCTTCAAACCAAGTAATTAAATCAGCAATTTTCATAATTATCTTCTTCAGTAATTTTTAATTACTAATCAGCGTTTCTGTGGTTGAATATTTAATTTTAATGCTAATTGCTGGCGCATTTCTTGGAAAGGTTTGTTCCATACAGGGCTAGCATTCCAGTTCCATACTGTTACTGGAATAAGTTGTTCTTCAGCAAGATAAGTTAATAGACGGTATTCATCTTCTGGTTCGCGAGAAAAAGTGAAGGGGTTGCGGTAGCCCGTTTCACACAGTTTATAAGATACAACCTGACCATGATTAATACGTTGTAAAAGTTCCTTACCTTTGATGAGTAAATAATCTAAAAATAACAGACTAAAAGGCTCTATATGTGCGCGTTTTTCTGGCTCTTTTTGTACCCATCTAGCCCACTCAAACCCATACATAAAATCATGAACATAACGAAAGCGGATTTCTGTTTTATTGCCGAACATCTTTGTTAGACAAACCATCTTTTCACCAAAAACTTTTAAGAATGTAATAGCGCCCTCCTCTGCATTTAAAGCCTGCCTAAGCATACTGCTTACCAGAAAATCGAAATCCCAAAAGATGTTTTCTGGAAAGTTTTGCAATTGAGTGCGGACTATGCTTTCGAGAATTTCTTGAATAGTTGTGATAATTTGAATGTCGGTATTTTGTTCCGCAATCAAATTTCCTAACTCTGCAAAGCTGGTAATTAATGTTTTTTTGGGACTCAGTGATAATAATTTAACAGACTGCTGGGTAAAGATTTCATCAATAAACTGAAAAGTATTAGTTGGTATTAGTTTTTGATTCATAGTAATAGTAATAGCCCAAGCAGGTTACATTAAGTGTTATTTTATATTAAAACAAATAAGTTATTAAACTTATATAAATAAACTTAACTTTTAAGTTTACAAACTGACATGAAATACTCAGTGTATATCTAGTTAATTATCAATAAAGGAATTTTCTCATCCCCAGAGTGTAAAAATACTTAGCATAATCTGGCTAAAGTCAAGGTTTTGGGATTATTGATTATTGACTTTGGACAAGCTGCACAAAAAAAATAGGACACTTGCGTAAGTCCTAATAAAATTTAACTACGATTTCTAAATTTAAGAAATTTGCTATGCAGAAATGTGCACAACTAGTTCTCTAGAATGACTGCGTTGACGATGTTCCCAAATATAAATTCCCTGCCAAGTTCCTAATGCTAAATGACCGCGATTAATAGGTATATGTTCAGAAGTATGGGTAAGTGCAGTACGAATGTGTGCCGGCATATCATCGGAACCTTCGGCATCATGAATGTATTTGCCTGATTCTGGCACAAGTTTTGCCATAAAGTTAGCTAAATCTACAAGTACATCAGGATCGGCATTTTCTTGGATTACTAAACTAGCTGAAGTGTGGCGCAAAAATAAAGTACAAAGGCCAGTTTCTACTCCCGATTCTGCAACTATAGCTGCAATTTTTGCGGTGATGTTTTGAAAAGATTTGCCAGTAGTAGAAATTCTGAGTAACTTTTGATAGTGAGTCATGTGGAATACTGAAATTAAGGTATTATAAGCATATTAAACAACTTGTTCTGGCGATCGCCACACGACTCAACTATTATTAAAATTGACATCTAATCAAAATATCCTGCCAATTAAGAATGTTTACTAACAACAAATAATCTGTTAATTGGCAATTTTAGTCGCGTCTACTTCTAATCTCACTACTGGTGGAACATATATAAAACCCATGCGATCTGAAGGATAAGTTTCCAAGTATGTTTTGCTTATCTCTTCAACAAAATTTTGCTGTAAAGCTTCTGGTATTCTGGCGGTAAAGGGAAACAATATTGTTCGGATAAATCCATTCAATCTTTCCTTTCCTTCAAAAATTCCTTTTGTTGTTGAAAGTAATTTAACATGATTGATTTTTAAACCAACACTTTCTAACCAATTCTTATATTCATTTGGTTCATAAAAACCCCAAGGCCAAGTAAATTGAGCAAAATACTTACTCCAGCTTGCGCTCGACATAACTTTACTCATAACAGTATCTATATGAGAATTATTTGTTTTTCCCGTAAATTGCAGTAATACTCTACCATTTGGTTTGAGACTCCTTTCAATACCTGTAAGAACCGGAATGTGGTCGATAATCCAATGAAGACAAAAAAACGAAACAATCAAATCAAATTTTTTGTTAAAGTTCAAGTTTTTTGCATCTGCAAGTTGGAAACTAAGGTTAGGAAAATCACTTGGAGAAAAGGTTTTTTGAGCAAAATCAATCATTTCTGAAGAATTGTCAATACCTATAACTGAACCATTAGGTATATAACTGGCAATATCAGCAGTGACTTTTCCATCTCCACAACCAATGTCCAAAATACTTTCATTTCCTTTTAAGTTAAGTTTCACTATTGCCTCTTGTGCCCATTTTTGTTGGTCGGAAGAATTTTTGCAATAATCCTCTGGATTCCATTTTTCCATAACGGTAGTTCTCCTTGTGAGCGATCGGCAGTAAGCGATCGCCCCCCATTCACTCTGCAAAAATAACGTATCAAAGTTAACTAGCAGTTAAGTATGCAATCAAGAGGCGAAGGCAATTTCGGCATTTACAAAATTAAGATATATTAGTAATTTCGTAATATCATCTACTATTAGGAATACGCTCTACAATCTCTAGTTTGGTAATAATTGATAACAGCTTGAGCTATAGTTTCATTACCATCCTTAGCAATTGGTTGAGATTGCCTTGGAGGTTGGGGTAACTCATAAAGAAAATTCCAAGTCCCTTGAAAAAACTCAGATGGGGTGATGATTTGATGCTGATTATAATTAGCTATGCCTTCTACTATAAAAGTTGCTTCGGCAAAGTCTTCACGCGGTATGGTGACAATTGGTACTCCTAGTATTGTGGCTTCCGAAAAAGTACTATAACCAGGTTTAGAAACGACTCGCCCACAAATAGGCATAAAATCTACAGGGCGGTATTTGTGGTCATTAATTTTCACTAAATTCGGTAAATCAGGGGCAGAGCGATCGAATACAATAAATTGCCAATCTGGAAATCGCTCTAGGTTATCATAAGGGATTTGCTGTAAACCCAAACCACCAAAGGTCAACAAAATGGTTTTTTCGACTGGTGCAGTTATTCCCCAAAGAGAACGTAAATCATCAGCAGAGTGACGGGGAGAACCGCCTGTTAAGCCGACATCTGTGATATTATTAAAAGCTGGCATTGGTTCGTGGAAAGGAAGACGAAACAGGCGATCGCACTTTGAGTACCAATCACTAATCCAATCTGCAACTGCGGTAAATTCGCCTCCCCAATCTCGGTAGATAAAGTCCCAACCAAAATTACTCATCATCCAACAGGGAATATTTGCAGCTTTGGCAAACCCAGGAGCGAGGAAGGGAATATCTGCCAAGATAAGATTAACGCGATTTTGGCGGATAAAATTCACTTCTGAGGCAATCAGCGAATTTTGATGCTTCTTAATATCTAGCAACTTTTCTAAAGTTGCTACTTTATCCATTGTCAAACTATCTGTTTGCACCACACCCAAATCAAATGCACGAGGACGATAGATAAAATCGCCTTCTATATAACACTCTAGCAACCAGCGTGGGGCAGTACTCACCACAATTAGTAAAACTTCTGGACATAACTTTTGAATTGTTGCAGCTACAGAAGCCGTGCGGGTAGCATGACCAAAGCCGTGGTTAGTTATGGTTATGTATAAGATTGGGCGTTCCATTTTTAAGTTAGGAGTTAGGAGTTAGGAGTTAAAATCATAATCTCTACACGCTAACTTACAACTCCTAACTTTTAATTAATTTTGCAAAAATTTTGAATCGCCTCAATCAATTGGTCGATTTCCGATTCTAAAGTAAAGTAATGAACGCTAGCACGTATACAGCTAGGATCGGCAATTGTCCGAGTTAATATTTTTTGTGAGTCCAAAAATTGCACCAACTTCAAATGAGCTTGAGGTTGATTATTTGCAAGTTGAAAAGAGACTATACCGCTTTCAGGTGGGGAAGTTCGCAAACATTTAATATCAGGTAACGCCGTCAATTGTCGCCAGAGGTACTCGCTATTATGACAAATTTGCTCGTAACGTTCCTGTGATGTTCCCCATTGCTGATGAATTGCGATCGCTTCCTTTAAACCAAGATACAACGGATAAGCTAATGTAGACACTTCATATCGTCGCCCATCGGGAAGCCAATCCACAGGTTGAGATTGACTATCTACAACAACACCATTCAAGCCAATAAACGTAGGTTTTAGGCTTTCTCGTGCTTCTGGTCGGACATACAAGCCACCAGCACCCGCAGGGCCACATAGCCATTTGTGACCAGTGAAAGCATAAAAATCTACTCCCAATTCAGTCAAGTTTAAAGGCAATAAACCAGCAGACTGGGCAGCATCTATTAATAGTGGAGAATGATTATTTCTGCATACTTCGGCAATTTTGTCCAGAGGTAAAACTTGACCGGTATTCCAGAAAACATGACTCAATATTACTAGGCGGGTA
Organism: Nostoc sp. DSM 114160; assembly: GCF_053470305.1. Lineage (NCBI taxonomy): Bacteria > Bacillati > Cyanobacteriota > Cyanophyceae > Nostocales > Nostocaceae > Nostoc > Nostoc sp. DSM 114160. The sequence goes on from NZ_JBPFGO010000002.1 coordinate 285,143, forward strand.
TTGGGGCGTAAGTGCTGGGCAATGATGGTTACAGGGTCGCCCTCATTTAAAGTCGCTTTTAGGGGACAAGTGGTAACTTCTACAGAGAATCTCCGCGAGATTTCTCTTGCTGTAGCAATTACGCCTGGATGTTCGCAGTCTGAGAGCAGTAGATGATCGCCAGCCCGCCATTCAATGCCCCACATGGCGATATTACAGCCAACAGTGACATTTTGAGTGAGAGTAATTGTTTGGCTTGGTGCATTTAATTCTAAAGCGATCGCTTCTCTTGCGGCTTGAGTTTGAGGTGCTATCCAGCTAAACGCCTCATTGCCAAAGGGGCCTATTTGCTGAACATAAGCTTGAGTTTCGGCGATCGCATCCATTGCCCTTTGGGGCATGGGTCCTTGTCCTCCATAGTTAAAATAAGCCTTATTCCCTAAAGCGGGAAATTGCTCTCGATGACGATGCAGCTTGATTGGTGATGCAGAAATACTAGTCATAATTTACAAGGGATATCTGCTGTTTGCAGGCTATTGATATTCAAAAGTATTTTGACAGTTTCTCATGCCGACGTTACGGCATCCCCTCGACTGGCAATGCTGGTTCCAAGACCTCATGGATTACATCTTTGATGGTATTTCCGGCGATCGCACCCAGTCTATTATCAATAGTGAGTGATAATGACTCTCACGATATCCCTATTCATGCCTAGAATTGCCTCCAGTCTACCATTTCGAGTCAAAGGATGGAACTATTAACAGATAAGAATGAATGCCGCGATCGTCAAAACGGCTAGAATGCTTGTACTGTAAGGAGTCATTTTAACTCAGGTATTACTTGGAGTAATTAGGAAGTAAGATAAATCTGAGCATATATTGAGCATTGAAAATGAGTATAAATTTATACTTTTAATGTGCAACTATGCACTTAATTAATTATTTGAGCATTAATTGAGTATTTTTTGTAAAAATAAGGCTGAAGCTTTTGAAAAATAAAACTTTAAAGGTCATCATTGTGCGCCACGGTCAAAGCGGTTATAACACCGAGCGGCGCATCCAAGGACGCACTGATGCATCAACATTAACCGAAAAAGGTCGTAAGGATGCAAGTCTAGTAGGCAAAGCCCTCAGCAATATCTTATTTAATACGATTTACAGCAGCCCCTTACAACGAGCGAAACACACAGCAGATATTATCCATAGTGAGTTAGCTACTCATGCTCAAAAATCTGCTGTAGTTCAAGTTTCTGATTTGCTACTAGAAATCGACCTACCTTTATGGGAAGGATTGCTGACTGCCCAAGTCAAGCAAAAATTTGCTGAAGACTACCGCACTTGGCATCAACACCCCGACGAACTGCGGATGCTGCTTAATGATGCACAAGGAACAAGAGAACATTTTCCCGTTCTTGCTTTATACGAACAAGCACGGCAGTTTTGGCAAGAAATTTTGTCTCAACATCAAGGCGAAACCATTCTCATCGTGGGACATAACGGAATCAATCGCGCTTTGATTAGCACAGCGTTAGGAATCCCTCCTAGTCGCTACCACTCAATCCAGCAATCTAACTGTGGGATCACCGTATTAAATTTTGCTGGCGGATTAGGCGAACCAGTCCAGCTAGAATCCTTAAATCAGACGCAACACACCGGAGAAACTCTACCTTCATTCCGACCGGATCATCAAGGAGTACGATTGTTACTAGTGCGTCACGGTGAAACCGACTGGAATCGCCAAACCAGGTTTCAAGGACAAATTGATGTCCCCCTCAACGACAACGGTAGACAACAGTCACAAAAAGCCAGCGAATTTCTCAAAGAAGTAGGAATTGATTTTGCTTGCAGTAGCACAATGCTGCGCCCTAAAGAAACAGCAGAGATTATCTTAAAACAACATCCGAATGTAAAATTAGAATTGCAAGATGGTTTAAGAGAAATCAGTCATGGTCTCTGGGAAGGAAAATTAGAAACAGAGATAGAGCAAGAGTTTCCAGGAGAATTGCAGCGATGGCGGTTGATACCAACGCAAGTGCAAATGCCTGAAGGAGAGAATTTACAACAGGTGTGGGAGCGCAGCGTTGCAGCTTGGCAATCAATTCTGCAAACAGCATCAAATAATCAATTCAAAACTGTATTAGTAGTAGCTCATGACGCTACTAACAAAACCTTACTTTGTCACATTCTGGGTTTATCGCTGGAAAACTTCTGGAGTTTTCGTCAGGGTAATGGTGCAGTCAGTGTTATTGACTATCCTGCTGGAATCGATGGTTTACCAGTACTGCAAGCAATGAATATCACTTATCACTTTGGTGGAGGTGTACTAGATAAAACAGCAGCGGGAGCATTGTGAGTGCTAAGTGCTGTTATCGTCAGCGGGACGTTTAGCCTGTGAGGAGTTAGAAGGAGTGAGGAGTGAGGAGTGAGGAATAAAGTTAGAAGCAATGACTGAAAAACAAATAACTCAGAAGTAGCTAGACGTAAATAAATTAAAGTTTGTAGTAAGGACTTTAGTCCTATAATCCTTTCTTTGAGCGATGAATCACTCACTACGAACTAGGATTTTACTTTATGTTTAATTATGCCTACCTACTTAACTCCTAACTCATAACTAAAACTTTTATGATTGAACTGCTGCAAAAAGTACGAGTAATTGACCCTGTTTCTGAAATCGATGAACTCTTTGATGTACTGATTGCTGATGGTTATATCCGAGAAGTGGCTTCACACATTTCTGACATCAGTTCCGATACTCAAATCAGAGATTGTCAGGGATTAGTTCTCGGCCCTGGATTAGTTGATTTGTACAGCCACTCTGGTGAACCTGGCTTTGAAGAACGGGAAACCCTCTCGTCTTTCTTACAAGCTGCTGCTGCTGGCGGCTTTACTAGAGTTAGCATTTTACCCGATACATCCCCAGTTATTGATAACCCTGCGCTTGTGGCACAGTTGCAGAAGAGGAGAGGGGGGACAAGGGGGACAAGGGGGACAAGGGGGCGATTTTTCTCCCTTGTCTTCTTCTCTTCCCCTGCTTCATCTCTGGGGTGCAATCACTGTAGATATTGCTGGGAAACAGATGACGGAATTGGCAGATTTAGCGTCTGCTGGAGTTGTTGGTTTTACTGATGGTAAACCTTTAGAAAATTTGGCGCTGGTGCGGCGAGTGTTAGAGTATCTCCAGCCATTGGGTAAACCAGTAGCATTTTGGCCTAGCGATCGCCAGTTAACAGCCAATGGTGTCATGAGAGAAGGGACAAATGCTCTGCGTTTTGGTTTACCTCCAATACCCGTCAGCGCTGAAACAACTGCGATCGCAGCTATGCTTGAATTGGTTGCAACCATCGGCACACCAGTTCATATCATGCGTGTTTCCACAGCTCGCAGCGTGGAATTAATTGCTTCAGCTAAAGCCGCTGGTTTACCCATCACCGCCAGCACCACCTGGATGCACCTTTTACTTGATACTAAAGCAGTTAAGAGTTATCACAGCAGCTTGCATTTAGATCCGCCTTTAGGTAATCCCAGTGATATGGCGGCGTTACGTACAGGGGTACGTGTGGGTGTAATCGATGCGATCGCTATCGATCACACACCCTACAGCTACGAAGAAAAAGTCCAAGCCTTTGCCGAAGCGCCTCCAGGAGCAATTGGTTTAGAATTAGCATTACCTCTTTTATGGCAATATCTGGTTGAAACTGAGGAATTTACAGCTTTAGAATTATGGCGGGCATTGAGTACCAATCCAGCAGAGTGTTTGGGAGAAAAAGTAAGTGCGATCGTACCTCATCAACCAGCGGAACTTACTTTATTTGATCCCCAGCAAACTTGGAAAGTTGAACGGAAAAGTCTTTATACACTTTCACAAAATACACCTTGGTTAGGACAACAGTTAAAGGGTCATGTTGTGCAAACCTGGTGTTAAAAAGCGCACTTAAAACCACTGAATATAACTTGGCTATTTTCTTGTGGTTATATTGGCAAGTACACCCTAGCAAGGCAAACTAACACTTACAATAGTTCCTTTCTCAGGAATGCTAGCGATTGTAAATTCACCACCATATAATTTAACTATATGCTGAACAATAGCCAGTCCTAAGCCAGAGCCTTGTTGCTCCCATAACTTTCGATTAAATTGTACAAAAGCTCCAATTTTGTTAATCTCTTCAATTGTCATCCCTTTGCCATTGTCAATTATATATAAATTAAATTTGCTACCTTCTATCTTACTCATAACTTGAATTTCACTGCTTGGCAAAGAAAATTTGAAAGAATTATCCAGTAATTCTTCAATCAGAATACTCAAGTTTTCTTCTGATAGTTGTACTGTAGATTCTTCGATATCTAACTTTAAATCTTTTGGTCTACAGTTTTCTTTAGCTTTTTTAAAAGCAATTTCAATAAGAATTTTTTCAGCAAAACATCTATCTTTTTTTTCTTTGAATTGACGAGTTTTTTCGAGACTTTTAGTTATTAACTCCAGATTACTATATAATAAAAATCTTTGAACTAGTACATTCAAGCGATTGGCGGATTTGTAAATTAATTCGGCAATTTCGACTTCTTCAGAGTCAGGCATGAACTCACAATTTTGTATTAACAACTGTGACATACCGAGAATACCATTTAAAGGCGTATTTAGTTCGTGAGGTAATGAGTGAGCAATATTCATTCTCAGTTCGTCTAGTTTGGCTTGAGCTTGGCGCTCAACCGAAGCGTGTTTATCAAGACGAGAAGCGATCGCATTGAGTAATTCTTCCGGAGTAAATGGTTTAGTCAAATAATCATCAGCTCCAAAATTCATTCCTTGACGAAAATCTGAACGCTCTGCCTTAGCAGTAACAAATATTAAAGGAATATTGATAGTTGCTTCATTTTGACGTAAAGCAGACAGTACGCTATAACCGTCTAGTTCAGGCATCATAATGTCACAGATAATTAAATCTGGTAATTTTGCTTGAGCAATTTCTAATCCAATCTTACCGTTTGCAGCTATCAAAGTTTCAAAATCAGAAAGTTGTAAAATTTCCTGAATATTTCCCCTGACTTGGGGTTCGTCTTCTATAATTAAAATTGTGTTCATTTATGATTAATAAAAATAAAAGTATCAGTTTTATATTATTGGTATAGCAATTTACGACCTAGTAAGATACGTTTCCAAAGCTACTAACCTTGGTTAACAAGATTTGGTATACTTCAGTTGCTTAGGAAACGCTATATCCACACAAAGCTTATCTTGCTAAACAAGAAAAATTAATTGTCAATAATACCGTATAATCATATTAATGATCTAAGTAAAAACGCCGATCTATTTCAATATATTTGTTGCGCAGATATACTATTTGCTATGGTTAAGCAAATTAAAATTTTGCAAAATATTGGCATTTTCTGGGGTTAATAATGCTTGTAAATTCTTCATTTCATTCAAAAACATCATTTCTCTAGCATACTCTTGTTGTAGGATACTCAAGTAGCGATCGCGCTCAACATCTGATTGAGCTTTTTTCAGCATATAGATTGCCATATTGATATTTGAAAGCGGATTGCCTAAATCTTGTAAAAGTTTTTGTAAAACCTCGTTACATATTTCTGCTAGGTGTTGGCTCTCTTGCAGTTTTTGTGAATTTATCTCTATCTCCTGCTTCAACTTGGTATTTTCTTGATGTTCTTGCTCGTATTGTTGTTTGATTAAAGCTGGTTTTTCTACTCGATCTAATCTGACCTGAATTGCCTTCAAAAGTTCGTCCATAGAGAAAGGTTTCGTCAGGTAATCATCGGCTCCTAATTCCATACCTTGGCGTAAGTCACCACGATCTACTTTTGCAGTCAGAAAAATTACTGGGATAAATTCAGTTACAGGATCTTGGCGTAAGGCCGTTAGCACACCGTAACCGTCAAGTTCAGGCATCATAACGTCACAACATATCAGGTCTGGTTGTTCTGTTTTAGCAAGTCGTAATCCTTCTAAACCATTATTTGCAGTAATAGTATTAAAATCAGAAAAACTTAAAATCTGTTGAATATTTGAACAGATTTGGACTTCATCTTCAATTATTAATATTTTTTTGTTCATTGGCTTCTTCAAATATTGATTTTTACTAGGCATTTTTGCGATATCTACAGACGCAGTAAATACAGTTGTTAAAACTAATTATTCAGATGAGAACTTGGATTTTACATTAGATTCCAAACAATCTCCCGCAGTTTATTGTTCCCTAAAATTATTTACTAATAACACATTCGATATTTTTCATTGAGGAAGTCACTTATAATCAGTGGCAGTTCTACCCTAAAAGTCGTACCTACTCCGACCTGGCTAGTGAGAGTAATTCTTCCTCTATGAAGGTCTATACAGTTGTTGACTATTGCCAAACCTAATCCAGTTCCTGGCGTATTACCAACATTACTCGCTCGGTAGAATGGTTCAAATAAGTTCTGTTGATCCTCTGGTAAAATACCAATACCCTCATCTTGAATTAGAAAAACTGCGCTTTCATCTTGAACTAATAAATCAATTTGAACATTGCTACTATCTGGCGAGTATTTGACAGCATTTGAAAGCAAATTGCTCAAGATTTGTCGCAAAAGTTTCTTGTCTATACAAGCCATAAAGGGATCGTCTATTAATGAGTTCCCTAAATACTGAGGAAAAAAGGTTAGGGTATGTTTTGAAGAATTGAGTTGAATTTCTTCTACCAAAGAACGACAGAAATTAATTAAATTAATACAAGTTGGTTCAAATGCCAATTTTCCAGCTTCAGCCTTATTAATTAGCAAAATATCATCTAATAGTTGAGTAGTATGTTGCACATAAGTCTCAATGCATTGGAGATGTTTATGCTTTTGTTCTTCATCTAGTTTATGGCTAAAGCTTTTTAAGATTCCAGCAGAGGAAGCAATCACAGCTAAAGGAGTTCGGAACTCGTGGGAGGTCATAGAAATGAAACGAGATTTCAACTCACTGAGTTCTTTTTCTTTTACTAAAGCTTTACAAATATTTTCTTCAGCTTGTTTGCGCTCGCGTATATCTTTAACTACACCGATCGCATAAATTGGTTTGCCAATCGGATCTCGAATTAGAGATACCGTTAGATTTATCCAAATTACATTAGCATTTTTATGTAAATAACGCTTCTCAATGGAAAATGTTTCTATTTTTCCTGCTATTAATTGTTGCAATTTATTTAGATGGATTTGTATATCTTCTGGATGTGTGATATCTCTAAAGTTTTTTTGGAGGATTTCTTCTTGGCTATAGCCTAAAAATTCACATAACTTTTGATTAACTTTAACAAAATGTCCATCTAAAGTTTCTAGCTGAATTCCCACAGCTGCTTGATTAAAAATAGCTCTAAGTTCTGCCTCACTTTGTTGTAAGTCTAAAGTGCGTTGTTTAACCCTGATTTCTAAATCTTGATTGAGTTTTTGTAAAGCTTCTTGCGCTCGTTGTCTTTGCAGTTCAGCAGATGCTCTGGCTGCAAATACTTTGAGAATTCCTTCAAATTTATGTTGGTCAGGTATAGGTTTGTCATCTACTATGCATAGTGAGCCAATTGGTTGACCAAAATCATCACTTAAAATAACTCCCATAGAACTTTCAGCTTCCATAGCAGCTAATCTTTTCGCATTAGGAAAGAGTTGCTGAATTCTCGAACTACACTGGTAAAATCCTTGCTTGAGCAAAGTTTCACATATAGTTGATTTTGGGTCATAGCAAATATTGGGTTGTAACTGCCCATCAGACCAAAATCCTAAAGTGTGAGCTTGCTCATCAATTAACTCACTTACTAAAGTATTACGGACATCTAAAGTCGAAGAAATATGCTCAACTAATGCTGGAAAAAAGTCACGTCCAGTTGTAGAAGCTGTACTTTCTATTAAACTTTGTAAGGCTATTTCAGCTTGTTTGCGTTTTGTAACATCGATTCCGATGGCAACGGCGGCTGTGTTTTGTTGATATTTTTGAGCTACGAGCAAATAATTACATGTTTTACCATTAATTTGGACATCAATAACCTTAGAATCTGCTACATCTTGCCTATTTAAAAATTCATGCATAAATTCTGTAAATTGTGGGCTATTTTCCATAAAGCCCAATTCTTGACCAACAAAAGCATCAGGAGTCAAGTTAAAACTTTCAGCTAAATGGCGATTAACCCCTAAATAATATCCATCATCATTTACCCAAGAAACAAACCCAGGTAGTGCATCTAAAACCGTTTGTAATTGCTCTTTTGCTTGTTGTAGATTTTTTTCTGCTCGTTTATATTCTGTAATGTCCTCGGAAATACACAATAGGTATTCGGGTTGATGGTTTTTGTCATACAAAGGAATTTTAGTCATGTGTAAAATTCTTCTGCCAAAACTAGGACTGTCAATAGGTTCTTCAGAAATATCTTGAAGTACACCGCTAGCAAAACTTTCTAGGTCTTTTTGATAGAAAAAGTCTGCTTGTTCTTTCGAGAAGAATTCGTAATCTGTTTTGCCAATAGCCTGTTCTGCTGTAACACCAAAAATATTTTCGCAGGTATGATTCCAGAGCTTGACTGTCCCAAAACTTTCTGGTTTAGCATCTTTAACAAAGACGGCTACAGGCAGATTATTAATCATCGACTGTAAAAAGTTGCGAGTCTGTTGGAGTTCCTCTTGTGCTTTTCGGCTTTCAGTAATGTCAATGCCTGTACAAACAATATAATCAACTTGATTATTAGAGTTAAGTAAGACCTTATTTGACCAAGAAATTAAGCGGCGATCGCTATCTTTAGTAACTAAAGAAGTTTCGTAACGTTGAGGGAATTCTCTCTCGGCTAAATTTTGAAAAATATCTTTGATACATTTTGTTGTTTCAGGTAACAGCAGCACATCCCAAACACATTTTCCTTTAACTTCATCGAATGCGTAACCTGTAGCTTGTTCGCAAGTATGATTAAAGCGAACAACTTTTCCGTGGCAATCTAGTACTATAACTAAAGCGTCTGCTAGATTCAAAACGGTAGAAACAAAATTACGCTCCAATCGCAGTTCTGCCTCAATTTTTTGGCGTTCTACAAGTTTAACTCGTGTATGATTGTAAAGTTCGGCTTGTAGAATAGAAACTGCCAGTAGACTAGTGGGAGTAACTAATCCAATTAACTCTTCTCGATCTCCAATAATAGGCAGGTGGCAAATTCGATTTTTTCTTAGCAAATGTAAAGCAGTAAAAACATCTTTAAAATCTTTTAGCTTCAATGTTATTAACTCTCTGGTCATCACTTGGGCAACACTGATACCCTCTATATTTTGACCTTGGGCTGTCAGCTTAATTAAATCTCGTTGCGTAATTATCCCCACCAAATGCGAGTTTTCTAGAACTAAAACACAACTGGTGGCTTGAGATGTGTTGCTACCTATATCTTTACCAGGATTAGGTAAATAATTGCTATGCTTGATTGGCAAACTATCATGATTAGCTGATGCTTGATTGATTAATGCAATCACATCTGGAAGCATAATTTCAGAGCTAACAACAAGCGGATGACGAATGATAGTCTGTTGTAAATTATCAGAGATGAGAGAGTTAATGAACATTATGTATATATGCTTGAAATGGAATTATATTTAATCAAAAGGTAAATAATATTTTACTTATATTTAATGAAAAAACATCAGTGTTTTCTATGATTTTTTTATTGCTATAAAAATTTATATTGTTTTTAATAGTTTTTATTTGTTATGAAAGATGTTTTGGTTTTTTACTGGGTTGAGTTATGAATTGTTACTTGATGTAAAAAAATAACGATCTTTAAGGTAGATGCAGCTTAAGTGTAATCCAAGTAATTAGAAGTCAACTTTAAAACATAGGATTATGTTCATAATCCCAACACTTGTTATCTCGCCAGGTTCTACTACTGAATTGACAGTCAAACTTATTCTCAATCCAGGGAATTGATGTAGGATTAGCATCTGAAGATGAAATTATCAAACTAATTGAAGACAATACATAAGAGGTGATAATAAAACTAGAGCTTCCTAGAATAATTAAACCTACTAGTAAAAACACAATGTTAACAGGATTCAATTTGTGATTTACAGCTTGTTTAAGGTCTAATTTATGCTGTAACTGACGCTCTACACCTGATAGTGACATTAGGTTAAAACTCCTTTTGGAATTGTACTTAAACTGGAAATTTTCAAGAGAATGAACTGGTTACAAACAAATGTTTTCTAGTAATTATTGTTTGTAATAGTTTTAGTATTCAAAATTTAAATGAAAATGTAATCGAGGAAAAACAGGATTTTTTTTCTAATGAAATTGAGAGTATTTACTTGAATGGCTATTTGTGATTCCTGAATAAATACTGAGTCGCAACTCTAGCTCATCCGTAGGATAGAGGAGATTTTCTAGAAGAATGGTAAGGAACAAGCCAATAAAACCGATGATGTGAAACTTTAAAACAATCTGGCTGATGGTAAAAATCACTGCAAAACAGAGGTTTGAGTGTTACTTTTGCGGCTGTTAATTGATGAATTTTGAAGACCGCAAATTTACTGAATCTCTGAGGAGGTGTTTAAGTAAAACTGCGAAGCCATTCGTTTATAACACCTAATCGTAAAGCGATTAAAATGCCAAAATTTTAAGGTATTTGGGCAAAATATCGCGCTAAAGGGCAATATAAAAATATCTCAGGTATTTTGCCTGTTCTATGTTTTTCTTGTCCAAGCGTGATTTGATTTACATCAAGCAATTAAGACGATGATATCGAGCTATAATTTTTTGAAACGCGATCGCGTTTGTATTTTTAACTTATGAGTTATCCTCCTTGCCTCACAATCCTGCTGATTGATGATTGCGCTGAAGATCGGGAAGTATATCGTCGCTTTTTGAAGCAAGACAGCCTGTATAGCTACCGCTTTTTGGAATTTGAAACGCTAACGCCAGCACTGAAATGGTGTCAACAGGAGATTCCAGATATCATTTTGCTAGATTTCGCGTTGCCTGATGGGGATGGACTGAAGTTTATTCAGCAGTTTTGGGAATGTCATAGCAATACTCAAACTGCTGTGATTCTGCTAACAGGACAAGGGGATGAAATCATCGCTGTTCGTGCGATGAAAAGTGGTGTGCAAGATTATCTGGTTAAAAATAAACTCACACTTGAAGTTCTTCAAGGTGCAATTCATCATGCCATTGAACGGATGGATTTGGCTCGGCAGTTAGAACAAAGTCGGGAACAACAACAACTGATTGCTGCGATCGCCTTACGGATTCGTCAGTCTCTGAAACTAGAAGAGATTCTGCGTACCACAGCTACAGAAGTACGGCAGTTTCTCAAAGCAGACCGAGTAGTGGTCTATCAATTTCAGCCGGATATGAGCGGTACAATTGTCGCAGAATCAGTGCTTCCTGGTTGGACAGTGGCTCTGGGAAAGCAGATTATAGACACCTGCTTTCACAAGAAAGCCAGAAGTGACTATCGTCAAGGGAAAAAACGAGCAATCGACGATATTCATCAGGCTGGTTTAACAAATTGTCATTTGCAGCTTCTAGAAAAATTTGAAGTCAAAGCCAATCTGGTAGTACCTATTTTGGTCAAAGAGCAATTATGGGGATTATTAATTGCTCACCAATGTAGTGCGCCTCGTCATTGGCAATCAGTAGAACTAGATTTGTTGGATCGACTAGCGGTGCAAATAGCGATCGCCATTCAACAAGGAAGTGCATATCAGCAATTACAGGCAGAACTAGCAGAACGCCAACGGACAGAAGCAGCGCTAAAAGCTAGCGAAGAGAAACTCAAGCTTACTCTGAGTTTTGCTGGTATTGGCTATTGGGAGTGGAACCCAATCATCAATCAAATATTTGCTAGCGAGAATGCAATTCGCTGTTTTGGTTCCGATCTGAGTGATGTGAACTGGACTTATGAAAAGTGGCGGGGTCAAGTCCATCCAGAGGATCGAGAATGGGTTGAGCCGCAACTGAGGCAAGCGATCGCTACCCAAACCGATTATGCTGTGGAATATCGAGTTGTCTGGCAAGATGGCAGCATTCATTGGGTATCGGCAAAAGGACGCGGAGTTTACGACGCAACCGGAAAACTGCTGCGGATGCTGGGCGTGCTGATAGATATTACAGAACGCAAGTTCTCAGAAAAGGAGCGGCGGCGGGCCCAAATGCTGCGAATTGAATTACGTCTTCTGGAGCAAATTCTCAAAGTCGGCCTAGCAGGTTACTGGGACTGGGATATTCAGGGCAATCAAGAGTACTTGAGCTTAACCTTCAAGCAGATGTTAGGCTACGAAGATTGGGAATTGCTAAATACACCACACAGCTGGCAACACCTGATTTTTCCAGAGGATTTACCGGGTGTTCTAGAACTTTTTGAGCAACACGTCCAAAGTCGCGGACAAATCCCCTTTTACAATGAGGTGAGATATCGACATAAAAATGGTTCTACCGTTTGGGGTCATTTGTTCCGGTCGCGTCATTGCGTGGGATCGAGACGGCAATCCCCTGCGGATGATTGGTTGCCATATTGATATTACACAACGCAAACAGGCAGAAGCTCAATTGTTAGCGATCGCTAATTTGCAACAAGCCATTTTAGATGGTACTGACTATGCCATTATTTCTAATAACTCGAATGGCATCCAAACCTTTAACGCAGCTGCTCAGAAAATGTTGGGCTACACAGCAGATGAAGTTGTTCGGCAAATAAATCCAACTACATTTCACGACCCAGAGGAACTCAAGCAACGAGCAGCAGAACTCTCGTTGAAATTGGGTAGGGAAATTGCACCTGGTAGAGAATTTTTTACTATCGTCACTCAAGACGGAAGCACTTATGAAAACGAATGGACTTACATTCGTAAAGATGGCTCTCGATTCCCTGTATTTCTGTCAGTAAAAATTCTCCAGGATCTAAAAGGAAACAATATCGGATTTTTGGGTATTGCCAAAGATATTACCCAGCAAAAACAAATAGAGACAGCCCTTCGAGACAGCGAACTCCGTTATGCAAATTTGGCAGAAGCGGCTCCTGTAGCTATTTTCCGACTGGATGCCTTTGGTAACTGCATCTATGCTAACGATCGCTGGAGTGAGATGACTGGTAGACCAACACAGGCAGCATTGGGGATAGGTTGGTTACAGGCTTTGCACCCAGAAGATGCCGAGCGTTTGGGGAGGGAATGGTCTTTGAAATTTGAGCAAGAACGTGTTAACCCAAGGGAATTTTATCAGAGTGAGGGCAGACATCTACGCCCAGATGGCAGCATTAACTGGTTCTATGTCCAAGTGCTACCCGAAATTAACGCCAACGACACCATTATTGGCTACATCGGCACACTGACAGATATCAGCGAACAGCAAGCCGCACTGCGCGAACGCAAGCAAGCAGAAGAACAGTTGCATCACCTCTCCGAACGGCTAACCATAGCTATCAGCTCTGGAGGATTTGGTATTTGGGAATATGATTTCGTCCAAGCAAGGCAGATTTGGGACGATCGAATGTACGAACTGTATGGAGTGAGCAACACTGATTTTGACGGTTCTTTTGATGCTTGGTTAAACTGCCTGCACCCAGACGATCGCCCTTATATGTTGGAAACTATAGAGCAAGTTCTGCAAGGAAAGCAAGAATATAATGTCGAGTTCCGCATCGTTCAACCAAGTGGAGAAATTCGTTATCTTAAAGGCTACGGCATTCTCAAGCGTGCCCAACAGGGTGAACCTGTACAGATGATTGGGGTTAACTATGATATCAGCGAACGCAAACAAGCCGAAGAGGAACTCATCCACAATCGGGATTTGCGAGAAGCAATTTTTAACGAATCTGCCGATGCCATCTTTCTAGTCGATCCGCAAACCCTGCTCACCCTAGATTGCAATCGGCGGGCAGTAGAAATGTTTGAGGCGGTTGACAACGCTGAATTGGTCGATATCAATGGGCAGACACTCCAGTTGCGGCCATTCACTACCAACGAAACGGATGCGATCGTCAGAGATATGCACTCAAAAGGTTTCTGGAGCCTAGAGATTGAATATATTACTCTTCAGGGTAAGATTTTCTGGGGAAACATTGCAGCCAAGCCGATTACTGTAGCCGGACGCACCATGAATCTAGTTAGGATAACTGATATCAGCGAACGGAAAGAAGCACAAGAGGCATTGGCGAAATATGCCCATGAGGTCGAAGATTTATACAATAATGCTCCCTGTGGCTATCATTCCCTCGATAGCGAAGGCCGATTGCTTAAGGTAAACGAGACTGAACTGCAATGGTTGGGTTATACCCGTGAGGAAATGATTGGTCAACCCGTGCTGAATTTTTTCACCCAAGCAAGTGGCTTGTCCTTTGCGCAAAACTATCCTCACTTCAAAAAGCAGGGTTCGGTGAAGGATTTGGAACTTGACATGATTTGTAAAGATGGCACAGTTTTCCCAGTGCTGGTAAGCGCTACTGCTGTCAAGGATGCAGAGGGTAACTATCTATACAGCCGCACCACCCTGTTTGATATCCGCGAACGCAAACAGACCGCGCAAGAACTGGAAGAATCACGTAAAATGCTGCAAACTGTACTAGATACATTTCCGCAACGTGTTTTCTGGAAAGACCGCCAATCGCGCTTTCTCGGCTGCAATCCAGCATTTATCCGCCATTCTCAACTGACAATTGATGAAATTATCGGCAAGACCGATTTTGAATTACCTTGGGCCAAGTTAGCACACCTCTACTGTGCAGACGATGCGATGGTGATGAACACCCAAACACCTAAACTAGGCTATGAGGAGCCATTTGAAGGGGCTAATGGCGAACAACTCTGGCTACGAACTAATAAAATTCCCCTGACTAATAGCGCCAAAGAGGTGATTGGCGTACTGGTATCTCATGAAGATATCACAGAACGCAAACAAGCCGAAGCACAATTACGGCAAACAAATGAGCAGCTTGCTAACGCCAATATGGAACTTGCCCGCGCTACTCGCCTCAAAGACGAATTTCTCGCCAACATGAGCCATGAACTGCGAACACCTCTGAATGCGATTTTGGGTATGTCAGAAGGCTTACAAGAAAGTGTATTCGGCTCCATTAATGAAAGACAAGCAAAAGCGATCGCCACTATTGAGCGCAGTGGCAGACACTTACTAGAACTAATCAACGACATTCTAGACTTGTCTAAAATTGAATCTGGCAAACTGGAACTGCAACTAAGTGATGTTTCTGTTAGGAGCCTGTGTGATACCAGCCTTGCTTTTGTCAAACAGATGGCTTTGAAAAAAAATATTCGTCTTAGTAATTATATTTCTGACAATATTGACAGCATCCAAGTAGACGATCGCCGCCTGCGTCAAGTACTGATCAACCTGTTAAGTAACGCTGTCAAGTTTACGCCAGAACGGGGATCTGTAACGCTAGAAGTCAGGCTGGAGGAGGCAGAGGGGCAGGAGGGCAGGGGAGCAGGGGAGCAGGGGAGCAGGGGAGCAGGGGAAGTAAATTCTTCCTTGTCTTCCTTGTCTTCCTTGTCTTCCTTGTCTTCCTTGTCTTCCTTGTCTTCCTCATCCCCCTCATCTTCCCCAAATCTCTGCTTCCATATCACTGACACCGGCATCGGTATCGCCCCTGAAGAAATTGGCAAGCTGTTTCAGCCTTTTATCCAGCTTGACAGCAGCCTTAACCGCCAGTACAGTGGCACTGGTCTAGGTTTGGCACTGGTACAAAAGATTATTACCCTACATGGAGGAACAGTCTTAGTTAGCAGTGAAGTTGGAAAAGGAAGTTGTTTTACCGTCCGTATTCCCTATCGTACCAGCGATAATTTTCTCAGGAAGCAGGTAACTACTTCATTACCCAGCTATCCCTTAATTGCTGAAAATGCTCAAGTTGTGATTATTGAAGATTCTGTGGCCGCGGCCGATCAGATTACTCGTTATTTCAACGAAATGGGAATGCAATCTATCATCTATCCCCAAGGTGAAGGAGCCGTAGAAGAGGTGGTGCGAGTTCAACCTGCTCTAATCATTCTCGATCTGCAACTACCGAACCTATCGGGTTGGGAGGTGCTAAATCAACTCAAGACCCAACCCAAAAACTAAAGATATTCCAACGATCATCATTTCAGTTGTGGATGAACATAGCAAAGGACTAGCTCAAGGAGCGTTTGAATATCTGGTCAAACCCATTACCCGCGCTCAACTTCAGGTAACTATAGAGAAACTACAACATCCTGCCCGTTCTGACTCGCCAAATTTAATTGTATTGCCAGAAGTCTTTTTGGAAACTCCTTTGATTTTGTTGGCAGAAGATAATCAAGCAAATATTGATACGATGTCCGCCTATCTTGAAAGTCGAGGGTATCATCTCATTTTGGCAAACAATGGACAACAAGCTATCGATCTTGTGAGAGTTCAACGCCCTGACTTAATTGTGATGGACATTCAAATGCCAGGAATGGATGGATTAGAAGCAATCCGCCGCATCCGTAACGATCGCCAATTTGTGCATATTCCCATAATTGCACTAACAGCGTTAGCTATGCCCGGCGATCGCGAAACAAGTTTCGCAGCTGGAGCTAACGAATATTTGACCAAACCCGTAAAACTTAAACAGCTTGTAACTACAATTCAACAACTTTTAGGAAGGTAGCGGAAATTCTCGATGGATAGTCAACTCTCTATTTTAGTAATCGATGATGAACCCGATAATTTTGATGTAATTGAAACCTTGCTGGATGGTGAAAACTACCAGCTATACTACGCTCCTAGTGGTCAACAAGCTCTAAACCGCCTCGACAGTTTTCAGCCCGATCTGATTTTATTAGATGTGATGATGCCCGATCTGGATGGGATGGAAGTTTGCCGATGCATCAAAGCCAATTCCCAATGGCAAGCAGTGCCGATTATTATGGTGACAGCATTAACCGATAAAGAAGATTTGGCTCGATGTCTGGCGACGGGTGCAGATGACTTTATTAGTAAACCTGTCAATGGTGTGGAATTACGAGCTAGAGTTCATTCCATGTTGCGGATTAAACAGCAATACGACAATATGCAAGTATTGCTAAAACTGCGAGAAGATATGGTAAATATGATTGTGCACGATCTGCGAAATCCACTTACCAGTATTGTTTTAGGCGCAGAAATTCTACGGTTGTCAGGTTTGTCATTTGAACAGCATCAAAGAAAAGTCGATCAAATTTTAGTTGCTGGACAACAACTACAAGTGTTGATCGATAGCTTGCTGATCGTGGCAAAGCTGGAATCGGGGAAAATGGTTCTCAATTATACAGAAGTAGACCTTTGTACGCTGTGTATGTCAGCATTGGCAGATATTGAGGCGATCGCTAATCAAAAGAATCTGACTCTGATACGCGAACTACCCGAACCTGGTGGTATTGTTGCAATAGATGCAGTTCTCTTTCGTCGAGTGCTGGATAATTTGCTCTCCAATGCCATTAAGTTCTCCCCGTACAAGTCTCAAGTCACCCTACGGGGAGAGTATTTAGTAGCAGGCGGTGTAAAAGTGCAAGTCGCTGATTCTGGTTCGGGAGTAAGTCTGGAGTTACGACAAATCATTTTCGAGAAGTATGAAATTGGAACTTCCATACCAGAAGTTTCGCAAATTGGTTTAGGATTGGCTTTCTGCAAAATGGCGATCGAGGCACATTCCGGTACGATTACCATCGAAGATAATTATCCAAATGGTAGTATCTTCACTGTATTACTCAAAAATGAATAATTAACTCTCAAGTTACTGCATTTAAGAATTACAGTATGCCCTTTCTGCTAAGGTGACATCTAGCATGAATAGATTGTCATTACCTTTTTGAACAATTTCTAAATCGGCAAGTCCTTTAAGTAATTATGTTTGTACACCAAATTCTTCTGGATCTACATCCCAATTTACCCAGCTAATTGCTTCACGCGCTGAGTTCATATTCGGTGGAACTCGCAAGGCATGAATAAAGCTTGTGCTAGGGCAAGTCATTTTTAATAAATAAATCGGCTCGATATCCACATTGTTATCAATTTTTAATAGTGTATATTCTTGCCAATTATCTAATTCAATAGCTTGCAATTCTTCGCAAATTCTAGCGTAACCGATACCCTGAATTAGTACTCGTCGTAGTTCGGCATTTTCTTCTGTTAAAATCCATTGAGATTGCCATTGCTGCGGGTGGATTTTACCGTATTTTTCAGGCAAGGTTACACCGTGGTATGAGTACAGGCTATATCCATCAATAAATTCAATCGCGGGTTCGCCTTCAGCGTGGAGGCGATTTTGATTATCGAAGCGTAGGTGAAGGGGGCGATCGCATATTATACAAATATCATCATACGCAAACAACCAACCACATTCTTGAATTAAAGATTGAAATACTTTCCATTCCTGTTGAGGATGATCGATGTTCAAAACAGATATGCAAAAATCATATCCGTCCATCCAATTACCGTGATTTTCAAGTCTAAAGGAGTTATGAAGGTAAACTTCAATTAGCCACGAATGATCCTCTAGTTGCTCGTTTACTTGAGTACAAAATTTTTCAATTAAGTCATTAAATATTTCATGATTTACCAGAGTATCTGCCATACCAGAGAAGTATTTATAAAATTGTTTATATAATAATTTTTTGCCAAGCTGTTCATGAAGTTTTCTCGAAAGTTCTTGAAAGATATGAGGCGAAAATAAGCTGTCTAAACTCTTTGGTTCATTGAGGTAACTGTCTACAAATTGAGG
Organism: Nostoc sp. DSM 114160; assembly: GCF_053470305.1. Lineage (NCBI taxonomy): Bacteria > Bacillati > Cyanobacteriota > Cyanophyceae > Nostocales > Nostocaceae > Nostoc > Nostoc sp. DSM 114160. Next base: position 303,831 of record NZ_JBPFGO010000002.1, read on the forward strand.
TGATAGTTTTAGCATCCAGTTGCAAGCTGCATAAGGACTGTCGTGAAAAAGGATTTCAGGTTGTTCATAGTCAATTGCAATATAAGCAGCTTTTACAATTTCTGCCGCTTTTTCTTTATCAATCCGCTCAGTTGAAAGCGCGATCGCTCGCCACTTTTCCCGATAAACTGGAATCAAAGCCTCTTGCTCAGGTGTTAACTTTTCAATCAGCGACATAACGCCAACCTTCAGGCTCGTATTCCCGTTGAATTTTCACCATCCAGTCACCTTGGGGAATAGAAATAGCTTTATGCTCCTCATGAGCTAGCAACGCCGACTCTGAAATAACACGTAAATAAAGTGTGCCATCTTTTTCAGATAATTCCGCCTTGCCCTCAGTAATCTGATGCTTATGACCTGTAACTTCGCCTTCTGCCAAAGTTAAATGAGGTATTTTTTGTCCTTCAACCTGCTGCACAGGTAGTAAGATAACATCACCCTGACGAATTGGTTGCATGGTTTTGCTTTCCTGACATAAGTATAAATGCTATTTCGCTTTTGCTCTCAAGTTTGATTTAATTTTGGCACAAGCTCTATTAGAGTGGGGCATTGGGGAGGCAGTGCGGTGAGGCAGCCCCCGTCTTGGCGGTTCCCGTCGATAGCGCAGCGTAAAGCCTTCGGCATGGCTTCGCTTAGAGCGAGTCCTTGATCGTCTGGGGGACTGCCTTTCCCGTTGGGTCTTGGGGTCTCCCCAAGTGGAGCAACTGCCGTCATTGGGCATTGGGCATTGGTAAATTCAATAATAATTATTCTTCCCTTGCTCCCCCTGCTTTCTCATCTCCCATTCCCCATGCTTTATGCCCTATGCCCTATGCCCAATTCCCAATTAAAGGATATTTTGAAAACTATAGTCGCCAATTATGCGTTAGATAAGTTAAAGATTGAAATAGCTGGAAATTCAAACCCAGCGTATCCTCATTTATTCTCTGGGACAGACTGAGCATTAAGTTCAGCGGATTTTTTCCCAAACAGGTAGTTTATGTGAGGATTAAATCACCGCCCTAAGCGTGACCATTTATCTTGACAATTTGTAAAAGTTACCTCAATTTGACTGTTTAGCTTAGTAGCTCTTGTTTTTATTGAAATTTCCATGTCAACTCTCGTCATCGTCGAATCTCCAACAAAAGCTCGTACCATTCGCAACTACCTGCCATCAGGCTATCGGGTGGAGGCGTCTATGGGTCATGTGCGTGACCTACCCCAGTCGGCTAGTGAAATTCCCCCTGCCGTCAAAGGAGAATCATGGGCGCAGCTAGGAGTAAATGTGGACGCCGACTTTGAACCGGTATATGTTGTCCCGAAAGACAAAAAGAAAATTGTTACCCAGCTCAAAGATGCCCTCAAGGATGTAGATGAACTGATTCTGGCAACGGACGAAGACCGGGAAGGTGAAAGCATTAGTTGGCATTTATACCAACTGCTGAAGCCGAAAGTTCCGACTAAGCGGATGGTGTTTCACGAAATTACCCAAGAGGCGATCAAAAAAGCTCTGAAAGACTGCCGCAATATTGATGAGCAGTTGGTTCGCGCTCAAGAAACCCGACGGATTTTAGATCGGCTGGTGGGCTATACCCTATCTCCCTTGCTATGGAAAAAAATCGCCTGGGGATTATCTGCTGGGCGAGTACAATCTGTAGCTGTGCGACTTTTAGTCACTAAGGAACGCCAACGCCGCGCTTTCCGTGAGGGTACGTACTGGGATTTGAAAGCTAGTTTGTCAAAGGAAAAAACCCCCTTTGCTGCCCAGTTGGTAACACTGGGAGGAACCAAAATTGCTAACGGCAGCGATTTTGATGCCGCAACCGGACAAATTACCGCAGGTCGTAATGTCTTGTTGCTCAACGAAGAACAAGCGGTAGCCCTTAAAGAACGCTTAACTGGGAAAACCTGGAATGTTAACGACATCGAAGAACGCCCAGTGACGCGCAAACCGTCGCCACCGTTCACCACCTCGACACTGCAACAAGAATCTAACCGGAAACTGCGTCTCTCAGCCCGTGACACGATGCGGGTTGCCCAGAATTTGTACGAGCAAGGGTATATTACCTATATGCGAACAGATTCGGTGCATTTGTCAGATCAAGCGATCGCAGCTGCTCGCAGTTGTGTAGAAAAGCTCTACGGTCAACAATACCTCAGTCCCCAACCCCGGCAATACACCACCAAATCCAAAGGCGCACAAGAGGCACACGAAGCAATTCGTCCAGCGGGTAGCACCTTCCGCACCCCCCAAGAAACTGGTTTGGGCGGTCGGGAACTTGCCGTTTACGATTTGATTTGGAAGCGGACTGTTGCTTGTCAAATGGCTGATTCCCGGCAAACTCAAATTACGGTGCAATTGCAAGTCGAGGATGCTGGATTCCGTTCTTCTGGCAAACGGATTGAATTTCCCGGATACTTACGTGCCTACGTCGAAGGTTCAGACGACCCAGAAGCAGCACTGGAAGACCAGGAAGTAATTTTACCAAATCTAAAAGTGGGCGATCGTCCTGATTGTACAGAGCTAGAAGCAGTTGGGCACGAAACCCAACCGCCAGCTAGGTACACCGAAGCAACTTTAGTGAAAACATTAGAAAGCGAAGGTATCGGTCGTCCCAGTACCTACGCTAGCATCATTGGCACAATCATCGATAAGGGTTATGCCCATTTGGTGACTAACGCTCTCATTCCCACCTTCACCGCTTTCGCCGTCACCGACTTGCTGGAAAAACATTTCCCGGATGTTGTCGATCCCAGTTTTACCTCGAAGATGGAGCAAACCCTGGATGACATTGCCACAGGTGAAGCGAAATGGCTACCCTACTTGCAGCAATTCTATCTGGGAGACAAAGGACTGGAAACACTGGTAAAAGAGCAGGAAAGCCAGATTGATGCCACCAAAGCTAGGACTGTAGAACTAGAAAATTTAGATGCCAAAGTCCGCATTGGGAAATATGGCCCCTACATTGAAGTCGAAAACGGTGAGGGGGTTATCACCGCCTCCATTCCCAAAGACCTAACACCAGCCGACCTCGACCCCAAACAGGTAGAAGTATTGCTGCGGCAAAAAATCACAGGCCCTGACCAGGTAGGCCGCCATCCCGAAACTGGCGAACCGATTTATGTAAAAATTGGTGCTTATGGGCCTTATGTGCAATTGGGTGACAAAACCGACGAAAACCCCAAACCGAAACAAGCCTCCCTACCCAAAGGTGTTACCCCAGAAACCGTTACCCTGGAAATGGCTGTTGGTCTATTGGCACTACCCCGGACATTAGGAGTTCATCCAGTTACTGGCGGCAAAATCCAAGCAAGTTTGGGACGCTTTGGCCCTTATGTGGTTCATGACCAGGGTAAGGAGGGGAAAGACTATCGCTCCCTGAAAGCTGCTGACAATGTATTGACAATTAACCTAGAGCGTGCATTAGAACTGTTATCCGAACCGAAAAAGGGGCGCAGTTCCACCAACAGCAAGTCAAAGGCAGCTTTACGCGAATTGGGTACGCATCCAGAAGATGGAGAAACAATTAACATCTACGATGGCCCCTATGGCCCTTACATCAAGCATGGCAAAACTAATGTCAGTATCCCAGAAGGTCAAACGGTAGAAGATGTAACCCTGGCGGCGGCGCTGAACTTGTTGGCAGCTAAGACATCGACCGGAAAATCGACTCGCAAAACGAGTAAATCAACGACTTCCAAATCTAAGTCAACTGCGAAATCATCAACAACCGCTGCCAAGAAAAAGGGTACAGAAAACTAGTGGTAAGTCAAACAATTTTGGATTTTAGATTTACGCTAGCGTAGCATTAGCCACAAAGGCGTGTCTTTGAGATTTATTTCGCCCATAACGGGCAAGACATGAATCTCAAAATTCTCTTAATCCAAAATCTAAAATCTAAAATTCCTACTCAATAGTCTATCTAAAGTCCGATTTTTAACTCTTGACCCTTGATATCCATCCTTGATAGGATACAGTTCATTAGGTTCAAGTGTGATACTCTAAAAAGTAAGGGAAAACACAACGCTAAATTTTAGAAGTGGCTTATGTCCCAAATGCGGGATTGTGTATCAGCCCGATTGGAAGCCAGAGGTGCGAAAGTATGTTTTTTTCTGCGTACCTGTTAATCAAAAATTGAGGTAGTATCTCAGGAGCGGTCAGTTCATGGACTATATAGAAAAGGTGCTGGAAAAGCTTAAGGAATTAGCTCGTAGGTTAATTGAAAGCCTATTAGGGCCAGAGGCTGAACCGGAACCGGAACTGATTCCGATTCCTGTGAACGATCGCTCTCGGCGTCGCCAGTAACCCCACAGTGGTATCGGCGTTGCAATCCTTAAGTATTCTGGCACTGCATGGGCCAAACTTAAATTTGCTAGGACAGCGAGAACCAGGAATCTATGGTTCGCTGACACTAGCTGAAATTAATCGCCTGTTAGAAGAAGAAGCATTCAAATTACAGGCGAAAGTTTTTCCATTGCAGTCAAATCACGAAGGAATTTTGGTAGATACTATTCATAGTGCGTTAGGGCAACATCAGGGAATTCTGATTAATGCAGGAGCATACACCCACACAAGTGTGGCCTTGCGAGATGCGATCGCTGCTGTTAACTTGCCCACAGTGGAAGTACATCTGAGTAACATTTACCGTCGGGAAGAATTTCGCCATCATTCTTATATCGCCCCAGTTGCGATCGGGCAAATAAGTGGTTTTGGGGTTCAAAGTTACTTATTGGGTTTACAAGCTTTGATAGATCATTTAAGAGTTAGGAGTTAGGAGTCAGGAGTTAGGAGTTGGGAATTAGTAGTAGAGACGCGATTAATCGCGTCTCTACAAGAGTTAGGAATTAGCAATCTCTCATTAACTCCTCACTCCTCACTACTCACTTTTAACTATATAATTCATGCGTTACTCTCCTATAAGTCGGTTTAAAGGAACTTTACTCGGAGCAATCCTGGGAGGAAGTTTAGCTTCTGGTGGTAAAGTACAGTTTGAGAGTTCCCTAGATTTAGGTATAATGGCGGTTCTGGGTATCCAGAGTTTGATTGCCTTGGGTAGATTAGATTTAGATAATTGGATAGAGCGTCAGCAAGAAGAATCTCCTCATTTAGTAGTAACTGATGACATCTCGATAAAAATAATTATTGCCACATTACCAGTAGCCCTCTTTTTCCACGAAAATCCGATTAAGCTGCGACAAAACTTGTTGCGTGTGCTGAAAATCTGGGAGGATGATCCAGTAATCAGGGATGGAACACTAGCAGTAGGATATGCGATCGCTCTTGCCCTAACTGAAAAACTTGACCCTCTAACTCTTATCCCACAAACAATTTCTTTTATCGGAGAAACACCGACATCAATCCCAAAAAAATTATTAAGAGTCCAGAATTTATTAGAGCAAGGAGCCGGATTATCAACGACCCAAGCTGAGTTTGCTAGGGAAGAAAAACTTAGTAACACTATTGCTATGGCATTTTACTGCTTTTTGAGTACCTTAGAAGACTTTCGCCTGACAGTTTTACAGGCTACTCACAATCGCAATTCTCAACAAGATGCTACGCTTCTAAATTCACAGGCTACAGGTGCAATTACTGGTGCTTTGTCGGGAGCATATAACGGCATAGGCGGAATTCCCGTAAATTGGCAAGTCTTGCTCTTGCAGAGGAATTCTCCAGTATGGGGACTAACTAGCTTTTCTCAAGTGTTAGAATTGACCGATGCATTTGTAGGGGTATGGTCAGGAGTGTATAATCTTACCTTAAACCCAAAAGAGTTAACAGAGGAGGGATGTGAAATGGCTTTGCTTTCAGTTTACGCAGCTCCTCGCGTTATTCGGTCGCGTTAATCTTAAATTAACCAGATAAGAGGTTAAAGCTAGGCAAACTTCCGCCACAGTTGTATTAATTTCATATACTAGTATTTTTCAGTAAACCCTTGGACTGATTCTGTAGCTAACTATTGTGGTAAATCAGCAATAAAAAAGCCGCACCATCTAGTTACAACCGTCGCAGATCGAACTTTCCTGATGATTGTCTTTTTTGAACTATCAAAGTCGGCAATTGCAGGTAGAGATAATGAAAATGCATAAATTTTTGCAGTTCTTGAACCAGCAATTGACTCACTGGCGGCGACAGTACAAAACACTACGCCGTAAAGGAAAGTTAATGAGAAGTCCCAAAGGTAAAACCCATAGAAGGAAACTTCTAAGGACTATGCTCAAGAATGTATTTCTGTTTTTATCAAAAACCAATAAGAAAAGCGAACGCCGAAAACAAGAAAGAGCGCTCAGGTCAAAGGCAAAATCTGTCAACATTAAGAGTAGTATTTGTACAGTCTGTTTAGATTGGGCATATAAACAGCGTTACTCGGTGATTTTGGCGATCGCTGTAGTATCCCTTACAGGTATTATTGGTCATAAATTATACAACCAGACTCAACTCCAAGTAGGACATCCTGCACCCCAAACGATTACAGCGCCTTACACAGCTAGCATCGAAGATCAGAAAAAAACCGAAGCCGAGCGCAAAGCCGTCAGCACAAGCTCCTTACAGGTGTTGATGCTTGATGCGCGAGTCAACGAAAAAATCAACGAAAATTTGCAACAACTTCTAGATGATGGCAACGAAATTCGCGCTGTTGCTGGAGCTTTTCCTTTTTTCGATCCTGTAGTTTTATCCATCTCCACCCAACGTTACCTCCGCTCTTGTTCTGAGTCGGAATGGCAAGCAGTGCTATCGGCTGTAGAAAATAGTAAAAATCAGCAGCAGAAAAGAATCGGGGACAAACCACCCCAGCTGCACCCAATCAGAAACGGCAACCACGCATCACATCCAAATCTGATTCCCAGAGTCTACAAAAGACACAGCCAGTAGATTTTTCTCAAAACACTGATTTTACTCAAGCTGTAGCAGAACTAGAATCTTACCGTCTCACAACTCCAGAGAAAAGCTTGTCCTTAGTGATTGCCGAAATTTCCCAAACACGTCAAAGATACATCCAAGCCACTACCAAACTTTTAAAGTTAGAGACTGTTACCCCCGAAGCAGTATATGAAGAATCTCTACTTTTGGATTTATCAGATGTGGAATGGGAAAAAACCCAAATAGGAATCCATCAAAGTATAGAGCGGATTCTCACCCAAGGCATTCCACAGGGACTGCCAAAAAATATCTTGCAAGATGCGGTGAGTTTACAATTACAGACTTTTGTACCAGAATCCGCTGAAACTTTGGCAAAGAATCTGTTGTTAGCTGTACTCAAGCCGAATCTGCAAAAGGATGAAGAACAAACCAGACAAAATGCTCAAAAGGCGGCGGCTGGAGTGCCACCCGTGATGGTGAAAGTACGGCAGGGTGAGGTGATTGTCAAAAAAGGAGCGCAGATTACTGCATGGGACTTTGAGGTACTGGAGCATTATCATTTGATTCGTCGGGAGGTAAAGTGGCAGGAATTGGTGAAGTTGGGAGGCGCGATCGCGATCGCGATTGGCATTTTTGTCTGGGTAGAACGCCATATTGATTACGAATTGCGACAACGCGATCGCCTGTTGGTGTTATTGCTAACTCTGAGTGTGCCAGGAGTAATCGTCATTGGATTGCCCTATACCACTTGGAGCGCCCTTGGTTTATTGTTGGGAAGCTTTTACGGCCCCACTTTGGGGTTGACAGTTGTCGGCCTGCTGTGGCCGATATTAGGCATTAGTTTGGATATGAGCAAGGCTGCGCTTTTAGCTGGTGTCGGAGGAGGAATATTAGGTAGTTATATTGCTCACCGATTGCGATCGCGTGAAGAGTTGGCATTATTAGGCGTTGCGATCGCCTTAACTCAAGGTGGCATTTACCTGCTTGTTAAAATTTTAATTGGTCAAGTATTTGGTTCAACCTGGTATATTGTCTTCCAAGAAGCGGGATTATTTGCTTTATCCGGCTTAGGCTGGAGTGTTATCGCCTTGGGTTTGAGTCCTTATCTAGAAAAAGTTTTTGATTTAGTTACCCCAATTCGCCTAGCAGAACTGGCGAACCCTAACCGCCCTTTATTAAAACGACTCGCTACTGAAACTCCGGGAACTTTTCAACATACGTTGCTTGTGGCGACTCTGGCTGAAGCTGCTGCCAAAGAATTAGGATGCAATGTTGAACTAGTCAGAGCTGGGACACTATATCACGATATTGGCAAAATGCATGACCCTCTTGGTTTTATTGAAAATCAAATGGGCGGGCCGAATAAACACGATACAGAGATTAAAGATCCTTGGAAGAGTGCAGAAATTATCAAAAAGCACGTAAGTGAAGGGTTGGTAATGGCGCGTAAACACCTCTTACCTACGGCGATTCAAGCTTTTATTCCAGAGCATCAGGGAACGATACTGATTGCTTATTTCCATCACCAAGCCCAGCAAATGGCTCAAGAAGATCCAAGTTTAACTGTAGATGACGCAGACTTTCGTTACGATGGGCCAATTCCCCAGTCACGAGAAACCGGAATTGTCATGTTAGCAGATTCTTGTGAAGCAGCGCTGCGATCGCTGCAAGTATCGGCTAAATCTGTGGGAGAAAAGCGATCGGTTAAAGATGTCTCCACAGAACAAGCTTTAGCAATGCTAAATAATATCCTGCGTGCCAAGTGGCAAGACAATCAACTCGTAGATTCAGGATTAAAACGGGAAGAGATGTCACAAATTGCCCAGATATTTGTGGATGTTTGGGAGCAATTTCATCACAAACGCATTGCTTATCCGAAGTTAAAGGCTAGTAGCACTGGGCGGAATTCGTAATGCGATGTCTATGCCTACGCACATCTGTTAATAATGTTGTTAAGAGGTTTTTTTTTGAGGTGCGATCGTAGTTTCAATTTGTACCATTTAGTCGATATGTCTCAGATTTTGCAGCAGAAGTAGAACTTTCACCTTTTCTAGCAAGTTCAGCCATCCATTTTTTAGTTCCAAATATTCCGTTCATCAAAGCTTCCTCTGGTGGGAACCTAACTGCGCTTTACAATTAAGTAGATACTGTAGCTAATTACTGCTGGAGGTACTCAAATATGCGGCAGCTAAAATCCGCCGAGTCAATGCCTGGTAGCTATGGCTTGCCCATCTTGGGGGAGACTTTAGAAATATTTCGGGATTTAGAACTGTATCTATGGCGAAGATTCCAGCAGCATGGTTCAGTTTTTAAAACGAGCCTCATGGGGCGTAAACGTGCTTATTTAATTGGCCCTGATGCTAATCGGCTGGTGCTGGTGGAACAGGCGGAAAATATGTCGTCGCGGATCGGGTGGTATTTCTTAGAATCAACATTTGGCAACAATATTTTATTACAAGATGGGGAAGAACATCGCCTAACTCGTCGCTTAATGTATCCAGCATTTCACGGCACAGCGATCGCTACATACTTCGATACTATTGAAAATATTGTGCAAGACTTCCTCAAAGATTGGGGACAGAGAACAATTCCTCTAAATTCTAGTTTCCGTCAGCTTACCCTAATGGTTGCGACTCGTCTGTTTTTGGGAAGTCAGAATAAGAGCGAAGTTGAGCAAACCAGTCAGTGGTTTACACAACTGCTCTCTAGCAGTATGGCGATATTCAAATTGAATGTCCCTTTTACTTTATATGGTCGCGGTCAAAATGCTAGGGGTAAGTTAGTAGCTTTCTTGCGTCAAGAAATCGCACAGCGTATCGAGCAAGGTAACTTAGAAGAATCAAAAGATGTTTTGGGATTACTGCTAGCAGCTGTTGATGAAGACGGCAATAAGTTGAGCGAAGCACAGATAATCAACGAGGCACTATTATTACTATTTGCTGGACATGAGACAACAGCCTCATTGCTGACTTGGGTAATCTTTGAATTAGGTAATCACCCAGAATGGCGAGAGCGACTGCGTAAAGAACAATTAGCAGTTGTGGGAAATAATCCTCTTAACCTGTCCCATCTCAAACAACTTTCAGATTTAACCAACGTCCTCAAGGAAGCAGAAAGGCTCTATCCGCCAGTGTATGCCTATAATCGTGGAGTTCTCAAGGATATTGAGTATGCAGGTTATCGCATCCCAGCAGGTTGGTTTGTGACTATCTCGCCGATGCTGACTCACCGTTTACCAGAACTGTACACCGATCCTGATCGCTTCGACCCCGATCGCTTTGCACCACCTCGTGAAGAAGATAAGAAACATCCTTTAGCACTAATGGGTTTTGGTCATGGTTCTCACAGATGTTTAGGCATGGAATTTGCCCAGATGGAAATGAAAATCGTGCTTTCCACACTGCTTCGCCATTACGACTGGACAGTAAAACCGGATCATTCTGCGATCGCTCCAATTCGTCAGCCTTCTAAAGTTAAAGATACTCTAGAAGCAGATATTGAGCCTTTGCTGATAAAGCATCCCTTGAAAAGTCAAACATAAACCTTTGATGAAACAAATCGATTTTCTGCATCTAGCATGAAATCGTAGGTATTTAGAAAATCAGACTGCCACTTTTCAGGCTTTTGACAAATTGCGAGTGGAAATCCTGCTAAATCAAACCATTGAATATCATCCCCAATTTCTACTGGTACTACTCTCCAATTTTTACTTGGAGCCTTGCTAAAATCTTTCAGCAAATTGACATTAATTCGGTTCGGAGGTTTGGGAGTTGGTAAATGCCGTTCAACAATTTAATTAGTACATTATTAAACTGCAAGACACTAGGGTCTTTAAAAAATGAAGGCTTTTCTACTTTTGACCATGCTGAATTCAATAATTTGAGGAAGTCTTCAGCATAACCACCAATCTGTTGTGTTACTGAAATAAGAACAGTACGTCTTTGTCCTTTTTCATCTGGTGCAGCTAAGTGCATAGCTGCCCAAAAAAGATAAGGGCGTAACCTCTTTTCAACTCCTTCTTTTTTTCCCTTTGGCACAGGAGGATATGTCGGAAAAGGATTTGGAATAAAAGGTGTGTCAGCTTGACCACCTTCTTGAAATTCTAATTTTCTTCCATCCAGTAAGTCATAGCGTATTTCAAATCTTCTTCCTGGCAGGCATTCAAGACGACCTATTAATTGACGTGTACTTCTGTAATTTGTCTTTGCTGGGCTAGCGTTAGTTGAATTCTCTACCCAGCTTGCTAAAGCACCTTCTATTTCTGATGCGACAGCGGATAGTGCAATAATTCGGCTATGATTTTGTTCTATATAAGTAAATAGTCTTGCACTTAATGACTCTAATCGTAAGGATCTATTCTCAGCTTTTTGCAAAGAATCTTTATTACCATCGAATTGAACTGCGTGGGCTTCATCAAGTACAATAAGCGATACTCTACGAATAAATAGAGGTCCTAAGAATTTCATTAAAGCTTCTGCTTTTTCATAAGTGCAAATTAAAACTGTTGGCTGTTCTGATGTCAGCCATACATCTGTTGGCCCCCAGTCAGTTCCACCATACAAACCTGTAACTATAGGACTAGTATTTGATTTCTGAAAAAGCTCCGTACATTTGAAGAGTGGCAAAATCAAAGGTAGTGTCTCGGAGAAACCACTCAAACATCCATTTGAGATGAGAGAACGAAGGAATCAAAGCACAGAAACGCCGTACCCAAGTTTTAGCTTGTAACCAAATATCCTCAATTGGATTTTGTGATGGGCAATTAGGGGCTTTAGCGTTCACAATGAATTTTCCAGTGTTCTTGAGACAAACCAAGGTTTATCTCGCCTAAAAAGTTTTGAACCAGATGTGAACGATGGTAAGAAGCACCATCCCAAAAAAGAAGTAATCTTTGGTTGGGCGACTGATCTAATAAATAACGTAGATAATCAATCGTATTTTCTGAGTTACCTGCGTTATATGCTTTGAGCAGTAAGCCTCCCTTCAAATAGTCAACTGCCCCGTAGTATGTCTGTTTATCTCGTACATTAACAACTCTCACTGTTATCTCTTGGTCAGTTCTTCCCCAAACATATCCGCTTAAATCTCCCCACATTAAATGACATTCATCAAGCAGTAATACTTTTAACTTTCCTGTCTCGATTTCCTCCCGATGCCTTGCCAACAGTGTTTCAATCTCTTTTTTTTTTGCAGCAACAGCATCCTCGTCAGCTTTTGGATTCAAAGAAGTAGTTTTCTTCCAACTAATTCCTGCCGCATCAAATAAATCGTAATAGCTCCGTTTTGATTCATAAGTTAGATCGTATTCAAAAGCCAATTTATATTCGAGTTCGCCAAGTTCCCAACACTCCTTTGTTTGCAACCAACTTAAGATTTCTTCTCGTTGTTGAGCAGTTAAGTAGCCTTTTCTTCCCTTGTGGTTCAAGTGCAGCCCCGAAATTCCATATTCCTCGTAGGCTTGTTTCCAGCTTGTTATCGAACCAAGTGACACATCTAAAATTATTTGAATTTCTTCATACTTGTAACCTTGATAAACCAGTTTAACTGCCAAAGCTTTCCTTACCTCACGCGCATCTGGGCGATCATCTATAAATTCTTGTAGTTCTGCGATCGCGGCTTGTAGATCCTGGTTTATCATTGTTCGTTCTTAGACAGATACACACCTCAGTATTATCTCTTAGTTTTTTCAGAAATCAAATATGATTCCTATATAACATTGTTATTAGTGGAACGCTTTAAAACACGAGACAAACTTGATTCAACTTCTGTAGCAAGCGCTCTGCTTGGCACTAAGTAAATTACTAAAGGGGCCGAGTTACTTAAGTTGTTAGAATTTGTTGTTTCAAAAAACAAGCTTTGCAAAATAGCAATTTCAGCTATCGTTGTTTTTCCTGAACCTGTAGGAGTACAAAGCGCAAATGATTCTGTTATTGCTAGTCGTTCAATTCCACAAATTTGAGAACGCCATGCTAAAGTTTTACACTTTTGATAACTTTGGCGTAAATAACGCTCCAAGAAAGTTTTACCATTTTGGGTAATCATCTGAGAAAGTGCTTCTAAATGATGTCGTAGAGAAGTTTCTATATATACATAAGCAACTTCAGCACATAACTTACCTAAAAGCCAAGAATAAGTGTCATGTCCATGAAGAAGCACTTTAGCAATATCAGAAAGCTTTTCAATAGCTTTTTCTAATCTTGGTTCATTTCCCCAGCGCATTTTTGCACATAAAATTCCTAAAGAACTAGCAGTTTTTTTAACAATCAACTTGTTAAATCTGTCAGCAGTTGTATCAGTCTCATCCCAAAGAAGACTTGTTTCAGTTTGGAAATTTGATGAACTTGCAGTTGCCCAATATTCTGTCAGCTGTTGCAATAAAATGGGAAAATCAGCTTTTAGCAACGAACGTAGAATTTCTGACTCTATTCCCTCACTTATATCTTCATTGAGTAAACCCGCAGCCCTAGCAGGATAACCAGCAAGTTCATACACAGCTGCTGCAAGTAAACGAATTGGTAAAATATCTGGGTTTAGTTGGGGATGAGATAGCCATTCAAATAACTCACCAGCCCTTAGCATTCGATTACGCCAGTTAGTATCTCCAGTTTCTCGCTGGATAAATGCAGCCTCAATAAGGCGCATAGCATCATTTAATCGTTCACCCGCTTCATCTTCTCGCCACCCAGTTAATCCCTTTTCTCCTGCGCGAAGTCTGGTATGTTGGCTATAAAGTTTTGCAATTGCTGGAGTTAGCTTGCTACCCGCCAGACTATTTTGTAGTTCTGTCGCTAAAGCAATGACTTCGTTACTTGGTTGAGTCATCTCATTTTGCAGAACTTCTCCCTCTACTATGACATCAGAGTTTGTTTTTGCAACCTCTGCATCATGTGGTTGTTGGATTGTTGGGTTATAAACCTGTGTTGAAACCTCAACAATTGTCCGCTGACTGTACACTGTTGTAATCAGCTTTTCAACTTCATGCAGGTGAATTTCAACAGCTTCAAGTCTTCTTCCTCCTGTATATTTTTCGTGGGCTGTTTCAGTAGATATCCAGGCTGCTTTTTTGATAGGATGTTGACCACAGATATAACTAACTAAATCGCAGCGTTTATAAATTTGATTAGTCTTTTCTTCTCGTAAAAGTCTTAGAGCATTAACCCATTCTGATGAAAAAGAATCATTATAATCTAGTAGAATTTCTATTATTTGCAAAATATCAACTGACTTTATATTTGCAGCACTTGCCTTTTTATGCGCCTCAGATATCATATCCGTATCATGTTTCGCTGTGCATTTAGCTTCACAAGCCAAATAACCAATTATTTCTCCTTTAATATTACGCCGAAAGGCAAGACAATCATCACCTGTGCGTCCAGGCTGGTTCTTTGCACTTTCTCCAGTTTGATTTATAAATTCTAAATGCTGAAACACAACTGGATGAAATCGAAAAAGGAAAGCAGGAACTTCCCAGTCATCATGTTCAAAAGGAGAAAAGTTTTCAGCAATAATCCCTGCAAATATCTCTCCAAAAAAACCTTTAAGAGTCTGGATGTGAAGACGTTCAGGATACCCTTCGCTGGGATCGCTTTCTGAAAATTCACCAAATGGAGCAAGAGAATTCCCTGCTAACTTACGAAGGCGAGATCGAGCATCACCATGAGCTTTTTGAACGATTAATATTAATTCGCTGAGAATTATATCTCGTTGGTTTTTATCTTCTTTGAGCAGACGATGTGTGTATTGCTTATCTTCAGATTCACTAACTGAGTTAGATAACCACTTTGATATTCCGTTAAACCTAGTGATTTTTTGTCTTTCTTTCATTTAATATACTCTCTAATATTAATCAGATTTACAATATAAGCCTTGAACTAAGATAATTTTAAACTCTATGTAAAATTTAATACTATAAAATTAATAGCAAAGCAAAATGATGCTATAAGCATTGAAGGAGAGCTATAACGCTTTCTCTGTTTTACTTGTGAGCGAGGGTAGGTTCTGAAATTTAGACTAAATAGGCTAAGTCAACAGAACAATAAGAGGGTGTGATTGAATACAGCATCTTGCAAGTATAAGCTGAGAGAAAAAACATCACCTTTCATCTGCTGTTATCAGACAGACAACAGTGAAACAAATTTCTACATGACTGAAAATAGCTCTCTAGTAAGCATGGCAATTATTAGATAGTCAACCTACTATGTCAACCGAGTGCTACGCTACAGTTAGCAAGCTTGAGAGGCAATTATGACTGCCCTGATTCTGAACCTCAGCCCCACCATTGAACTAACAGATGAGCAGTTCTTCCAACTGTGTCAGAATAATCGAGATTTGCGACTTGAGCGCACAGCAGAAGGAGAATTAATTATCATGCCACCAACTGGATGGGAAAGTGGAAATCGAAATAGTAGACTGACACAGCGCTTAGGTAATTGGGCTGACGCTGATGGCACAGGTTTGACTTTTGATTCTTCAACGGGTTTTAAACTCCCCAATGGCGCAAATCGCTCTCCAGATGCATCTTGGGGTCAGCCGAGAGCGATTAGAAGCCCTGAATCCAGACCCCGACAAATTTCTACCACTCGCTCCAGATTTTGCGATAGAATTACGCTCTGCTTCAGACAGCTTAAAGACAGTGCAACAAAAAATGCAGGAGTACATTGACAACGGTGTGCGTTTAGGATGGCTGATCGATCCGCAAAACCAACAGGTGGAAATTTACCGTCCAGGACAGGAAGTTGAGATTTTGCGATCGCCTACTAGCTTATCAGGAGAGGATGTATTACCTGGATTGGTGCTGGATTTAGCACAGATTTTGAGTTAGGCGATCGCTTTTTACTCACATCTCTTCTCAAAAGGCGATTGCTCAATTTCACTCATTTCAAAATCGGCAGAACTTGCAACTCTAATGTAATACAAATTTACAGAAAAATTAATATTGACTTAATACTAAAAACACTGATTGCAATAACCCCACAACCAAACCCAAAATACCACCTAAAGTCACAATTGCTTGCAATTCATTTTTGACAATTCCCTCAATTGCAGCTTCTAAATCAGCAGGTGAAGTTGATTTTACACGATCGACTATCACTTGATCTATTGACAAAATCGGAATTGCTTGCGCCACAATTGCTTCTAAATCTTTTTCCAAATACTTCTCTAAAATTAAAGCCAATTCTTGACTCATGACTTCTAAAGAAGTACTGACAACTGGTGAAGTACTAACACGATTCAGCAGGACTACAGCAATATTTTCCCAATCAACAGAATCAGTTAATCCTTGTAAAAAATCGCTGCCACTATTTTGCAGGTAATGGCGGACACTTTCGCGGGTGGTTTTTCGGAGTTGACGAACCGTACCCATTGGCAAGTTTTGTAATGATAAATTTTGCAGTAATTTGCGAATGCGATCGCGCATTTGCAAATCTTGAGTCAATTCCTGCAAGCGAGTATTAGCAACCTCTTTTTCATCCAAACAAAAAGTTCGTAGCCGTGTAAGAGTATTACGTAAGCCAAACAAATTTGCTACTACCCAATAAGTTCCACTGGTTTTTTCGCGGAAGCCTTCATCGATAATTTGAATTGTGCGATCGGTCAAAAAATCAACTATCGTTTGGCGTAAAAGATCCGGCGGTAAAACTACTTGCAACAACCAATCAGCAAGCCGTGTAGCTTGTTCTTCACTCAGTTGAAATTCCAGCAATATCTGGTCAAAAATTTGATTTATCTGCGCTTCTAAAAAATCTTCACGCCGCGCTAAAACCTTAAGCAATCGTGGCAAAGATTCCCCTAGTAAATCCCGCAAAATTCCCGCTACAATTTTGGCACTTTTCTCGTTTTTATCTGTTTTGATTTGTTCAATTGCTAATCGCAACAACCAAAGAATCGCTGATTGCACGCGTTCTGTTTGCAACAAACGCCGCGCCAGATTTTGCAATTCTTGCGGTGTCAAAAGTGACCCCATGATTGTTTTAGAAATGTTCAAAGCCAAACGTTCCTGGTTGCGGGGAATCAATCCAGGGGTGAAGGGTACTCTTCGTCCAGCAATATAAATTGCTTGGTAAGGACGGAACAACATTTTAATGGCTATATCATTTGTGAAATAGCCAATAATTCCACCCAGTACCGGGGGAGACACATAAAGCCAAAGATGAGACCAGTCCAAGGGAAGAATTAAAAAAGTTAAGAGTTAGGAGAGACGCGATTAACCCTTGTCTGTACAAGAGTCAGGAGTTAAAAGTTAGGAGTTAAGAGTTAGGAGTTAGGAGTTAGGAGTTAACAGTAGAGACGCGATTAACCCTTGTCTTTAGAAGAGTTAGGAGTTAGAAATGATAAATTTTAAATGAGAATTTATCACTACTGATAATTCATAACTTTTAACTAATAACTCCTAACTTACTAAGCACTAGCACTCCCATCATACCGTTCGCAATGGGGTAGTGTGTGGCAACTGCAAAACCAACTTGATGAGCTAACTCTATTTGCTCTTTACCGATGGGAAAGCGATCTAAGCTGGGACTGATGTAAGCATATTCTTCTTTTAAGCCTAAATAATTGGCAACTGGTACCACAAAATTGTCCAAATACCACTGTTGAAAGGCGCGTAGCTGAGGATTACTCGGTCGATGAAAGTCTAAAATTGCGGCTTTAGCTCCCGGTTTCAAAACACGGTATAACTCTTGGAGACTGCGGGGAATATCTTTAACATTTCTTAAACCATAGCCCATTGTTGCAGCATCAAATTGGTTGTCGTCAAAGGGTAAATTCAGGACATCAGCTTCTACCCAGGTGATAGCAGGTTGCGGGTACTGCCAATACGAGCGTTCTTTAGCTTTTTCTAGCAGGTTTTGGGAAAAATCCACTCCATACACCTGTCCCCCTGTTGCTCCGATACGCCGTGCTAAACGTAAAGCTAAATCACCACTACCGCAACACAAATCTAATGCAGTATCTCCTGGTTTAACTGCACTCCATTTTACTGCCATTTCCTTCCAGATTCGATGCTGTCCCAGACTCAACCAATCGTTCAACTGGTCATAAACTGGAGCAATACGGTTAAAAATGGACTGAATTTCGTTAGTCATTGGTCAATAAGTCATTGATCGTTAGTCATTCGTCATTTGCCAAGGATAAAGGACAAATGACTAATGACAACTACACAATACCTTAATGGGAGTGACTACTAGTCAGAGCGATCGCTACCAGTTGCGCTGATAAATTAATTAGCACCAATTCATCTTCTCGCAAAGTGCAAGGTTGTTTCCACTGTAGCGACAATACACCCAAAAGTTGATTGCGGTAGCTAATTGGGATGACTAAGTGTGCTTGCACGCCCGTATTTTGGTAGTGAATTGCATCAACTAATTTAGTGTCTTTAAGTACATTTAAGGAAACTTGCATTTGTCCTGTAGCGATCGCTTCCTTGGTTAGTGGGTCAAGAGATAGCCAATTTTCTATTGTACCTGTATAGCTATAAGTTCCTTGAGTTGCAACCAGAGTTTTTCCATCTGTAAGTTGTAAAATACAGCCGTCTGCCCCAAAAGTTTCACTCACAGCCCTAGCAATGGGAGCGAGAGTTTCTTCTAAGCTAGAAGCGGCTTGAGTTACCTGTACCAAAACACTCAGTAACGCCATTTGAGCATGAGCGCGGCGTAATTCTTCTGTACGTTGCTTAAGCAAGTCGTAGGTTTCGGCTGCTCTTTGCACTACTGCCTTCAGTTCCCCTGGGTCCCAAGGCTTGGTAATATATTTGTAGACTTGTCCGGCATTAATTGCTTCTACCAAGTCTTCTATATCAGTAAATCCAGTGAGAATTATTCTTACTGTATCGGGAAACTGAGGTACAGTTTTGCTGAGAAATTCAGTACCTTTCATTTCTGGCATCCGTTGATCGGAGATAATCACCGCTACCTCCCCTTCTGCCGCCAAAACTTGTAGAGCGTTCACCCCACTATCAGCTTTTAGAACATTAAAGTCGCGTCGAAATGTGCGATAAAGTAAATCGAGATTATCTGGCTCATCGTCAACTACCAGTATTTTCAGCTTTTTTGGTCGTTCGAGAGTCATAACTTGAGATTGGACTTTATCAATTTCGAGATTGGGTTTATCCATAAGATTTTCCTTTAAATATTCACTCTCTTGTTATATTCCATACCAAGTTTAGTTGAGAATAGCCAAAAATCGCCAAGGGTTTATACGGAGTTATTTTGCATATTTGAGAACGCTAATAGTGAGCGCTACAGAGGAAATTTATCTGCCCAAATATCTGAAAAAATGTTCCACTAGAAAAACTAACTAAATCAGCAAAACTATGGCAGTTTTGATCGTGGATGAGGTGTAGGTCTGGGTATAGATTAGAATAATACTTGCTCATGAGGTGTTAATTAACCTCTCAAGTTGAAGCTTGCACTCCGATTATGACTGATCTACCACCCAACACTCAGAATCCCGAAGATAATGCTAACAATGATGTAGCACAAGAGTTACTGCGAAGACTGAGGCAAAAACAAGGCAACTGGGTGGAATGGGGAGCCGCGATCGCCTCGTTGCTAAAAATTGGTTACAACCCCCAAGAAATTTTTGAGGCGACTGGATTTGAGCCGATTCAACAAAACCAAGTGGTTGTTGGTTCTCAAGTTTACAATTCTTTGGAAAAGTTTGGAGTATCGCAAGAAACGCGATCGCACTATACTACACGTGGCAGCGATGTTTTATACGAGCTACGTTTACTTACTCAAGAAGAACGCGCCGCCGCTGCCGAACTGATATTTGCCCACAATGTTGATGCTGATGAGGCACGGGATATAGCAAAAGCAATTAAAGAGTTTTCCTATTTTCGCACTTTGCCAGAAGGGTTTTCTGCTCATCCTGGAGATGCGGTTGCTCACCAAGTTTGGAAACTAGCACGCCAAAATGCAGATTTACAACAGCGATCGCGCCTAATTGCCAAAGGTTTGCGTTTTGCTCATACGCCAGGTGCAAGGCAAAAAATCGAACAACTACTGACTGATTTTACTACTGTTCCTCAGCGTCCAGCGCCAATTTTACCGTTTTACCGCCTGGAATTTGAAGAACAGTTACCCCGAATTTTGCCTGTAGTAGGAGAGTTGCCATTATCACGCCAAGACTTGCAAGCTGTGCCCATAGTGACAGAAATTGAACCTTTTCGGATGGTCAAGTTTTCTGGAGAGCAAGCTTGGGTACCTTTACCTGGTTGGCAAGTACTATTGGCGGCAGAAGATCCAGTAGTGATTTTAGCAAATAGCGATCGCTTCCCCATCCAAACCCAAAGCCAAACAGAGCCAGTCTTAGTTGTCATAGATCGTGCCCAACGAGAATGGGATGCCTCCAGCTATTTTGTCGTTGAAAATGGTGGTGAATTAGATTTTCAATGGTTTGAAACTGAGCCAGAAATTCCTCTACTAGGACAAATTACGATCATTGTGCGTCCTAAGAGAATTCTGGATGAAGAATTAACTAAGGATTCATGGCAGATTGACGAATAAATTCAATTTTTGACGAGCTAACTGCGTAACACTCCTACGCCTGAAGGTGTGGGAGTGTTGGACATGAAACCAACTAAAGCAAAAATCTCAACACGCTTGAGTTAATGAAAATCGGAGGTTGGTTGAAGAACTAAACCCAACATTTTTGGCCATTTGTTGGGTTTGTCTTGATACCATTACTAGATAAGCAAGCTAAGCAGTTTACGGTTTTTGAAGCTAAGACCAACCGGATTGCAACAACTATATTATAGCGGTTATCGATTTGATAAGAATACCAAAGCCCTTACTGTAAAATCATTTCAGGAAAATTTTTGTTTTTCACTCAACTGCATACCGCTATATAAAATGAAAATTATTAAAAAATTAAGTATTTTTTTGGTTATTTGAAATTTTACTGTATTTTCATATTTTATCACGATAATTAACTATTGAGAAAAAAATTCCGATTTTTTTCAATTTAGTTTCATCACAAAATAAAAGCAATAGATTTTCTGTTGACAGCTTAGTTTCATCACAAAATAAAGGCAATAGATTTTCTGTTGACAGCAATGACTTAAAGATTGTGTAACGTAACTATTACTCATTTGTAGCGAAACAAGGAATTTTCCAAAAATGTCTCTCACAAAACGTTGTTTGGCAGAATTTATCGGCACATTTTGGCTTGTTTTAGGTGGCTGTGGTAGTGCTGTTCTAGCCGCAGCCTACACAGCAGATGCTGCAAAAATCAGCGAGAATACTTCTTTTCCGTTGGGGATTGGATTAGTAGGTGTATCTTTGGCATTCGGGCTTACTGTCCTCACAGGGGTTTATGCTCTTGGTCATATTTCTGGTGGTCATTTCAATCCAGCTGTTTCCTTTGGATTGTGGGCAGGTAAGCGCTTTCCGGGATCTGACTTACTACCTTATATCGCCTCTCAAGTAATCGGTGCAGTTGTTGGTGCGGGCATTATCTACCTAATTGCTAGCGGCAAAGCTGGATTTACCCTGACTGGTTCCAACCCACTAGCTACCAACGGTTACGGTACTCATTCTCCAGGTAGTTACACACTATTTGCTTGTTTGATTACTGAAGTTGTGATGACTTTCATGTTTCTACTGATTATTCTGGGTGTGACTGATAGCCGCGCTCCTAAGGGATTTGCACCCCTAGCAATTGGTTTTGGACTCACCTTAATTCACCTAATTAGCATTCCTGTAACCAATACCTCGGTTAATCCTGCCCGTAGTACGGGAGTTGCTCTATTTGCAGGTGTAGAACTTTTTTCGCAAGTCTGGCTGTTTTGGATAGCTCCGATCTTGGGGGCTATTTTAGCAGGATGGTTGTATGTAGCCATCTTTAGTGAATCAACCGTAGGTGAACGGCAAAACGTCAAAGAGCTAGTCTAAAAGTCATTTTCAACTGTACGATCTGGCGCGATATTTCTGGTTTTACAGCAGCCGATCAAAACCACAGCCTGCCGTAGGCATCGCTTGAGATTTCATTTTTAGACTTCTTAACAATCCCCTGACTGAACAAATTAGCCAAGCGTTATTTGTTCAGTCAGGGGATTAAAAGAATGTTCAATTGCTCGCCCAGAAATTGCTTTTTAATGCCAGGATATTCTTGTGTTTTCCCACTTACAAAGACACTAATTAGTTTTGTGTGTCGCCTGAACCGGAAGAATGACCGTAGTCAGGCGCGATCGCTAGCCAATTATTCTTGCTCATAACCAACTTTAAGAACCAATATAAAATCAGTATTTATCGAGTTTCAAGCTAACTCTGTAAGCATGAATAGCTCTATAGTCATTGTCAAACTGTTGTGACAACAACTTCATTAATGTATTTCTTACTGCCACAACAACAGGATTCTCTAATTGAGCAACTTTTCCTATTAGTAAAGATTGTTCAACAATCTTTTTGGTGCGAACCAGCCGCCGCGATTCGTATTGGCGCAAAGCTGCTGCGGGATCTGAATGTTCTAGCAAACACTGAGTAACGACCAGCGCATCTTCAATTGCCATGCACGCCCCTTGTCCCATCGTTGGTAGAGTTGGGTGTGCGGCATCACCAAGTAACGTGATGTTTGAAAAGCTCCATTTGGGAATCGGTACACGGTCATAGAGATCAGTCTTCAAAATACTGGTTTCATCAGTTGCAGCAATGAGTTCAGGAATGGGGGTAGGCCAATCTTGAAACATTTCCTGAAGTTCTTGCTTGCGACCAACAGGTGCGTCGGATTGTCCTTCTGCGGCTTTGGATGCTACATACCAATACATTCGCCCTTTACCAATCGTCACAAATCCGAAGGCTTTGCCGGAACCCAGAAATTCACAAATGTATCCAGGTTTATAAGTGTTAGGTATGTAATTCGTCAGCCCTCGGTACGATGTCATCCCACGATAAATCGGTTTTACTTGACCAAACAGTTGCGATCGCACCTTTGATCTGAGTCCATCAGCTCCAATCAACACATCGCCTTCATCTGCTAAACCAGCAGTAAAATAGGCACGAACTTTGTTTCCAACTAGCTCGAAACGCTCAAATGTCTGACCCAAAACAAAATGCTCACTCGACAGTTTCCGCCAGAGCAGCGAGAGCAAATCAGCACGATGGATGGCTAAGGCTGGCACTTCAAAATGATTGATGCAGAGGTTCATTAATTCTTTGCCCATCTGGGAGAAGAACTGATAATTGGTAATTGGATTGCTCTGGCGTAACACATCGTCCAACACGCCTAACTCCTTTAGGACATGGGTAGCGTTTGCCCAAAGCGCGACTCCTGCCCCAACTTCGCGTAATGTTGCCGTGCGCTCGTAAACAATGGGTTCAAATCCAGCCCGGTAAAGAGCAAGCGCAGTTGCAGTGCCACCGATGCCGCCGCCAATCAAAATAATTTTCTTTGTTGTTAGTATCTTCATATAGCTATTAGCTAATTGGTTTGCAATTAAATATTTGTCACTACAGATAAACAACAATGATTTTTGATATCTGCGGTTTTGGATTAAATCTTAAATTTAAAATATAAAATTTTATAATGTCAGACACTAATTTTACTGCTGCTTTACCTCCAGAATCACTCCACCCAGAATTGTCTGGGCTTTTGCCTGTGTCATCCCTACGGGCAGAAGCCATAGCACGCATCCGCAACAGTCTCCGCCCTGGACAGCAGCAAATGGCTGATTGGCAATCTGGCCCTTTGGCGATTTCAGCCGTTCCTGGTGCAGGCAAATCTACTGGAATGGCGGCGGCGGCGGCGATCGCGATCGCTCGTCAATATGAGCGTTCATCCTCCCGCCGTCAGTTGGTAGTGGTTACTTTTACTCGCTCCGCTGCTGCCAATATTAAAGCGAAGATTCGTAAATTTTTACGAGATGATTTATCTCTACCTCAAACAGGATTTTTTGTCTATACCCTACACGGTCTAGCGTTGAACATTGCCAACCGCCATTCTGATTTGTCAGGTTTAGAGTTAGAAAATGTCATATTAATTACACCGACCCAAAGTCACCGCTTGATCAGAACTGCTGTAGAACAATGGATTGTAAATAATCCAGATGTATATTTGCGGTTATTGGAAGGTCATCAATTTGATGGAGAAGAGACAGAAAGGTTGCGTCGTCAATCGGTATTGCGAACAGAAGTATTACCAGAATTGGCTAATACGGTAATTCATGAAGCAAAAAGTTCTGGGATATCGCCAGAATTGTTGCGCGAGTGGAGTAAGCAAACCACAGACGAATATGCAATTTTGAGTGTAGCGGCGGGATTGTACGAGCAATATCAAAACTTGATGCGATCGCGTGATTTTATCGATTACGACGATATGATTTTAGCCGCACTGCGCGTTTTAGAAAACGACAGCGCCCGCCGCATCGAGCAAAACCAAATATTCGCCGTCTTTGAAGACGAAGCCCAAGATTCTAGCCCTCTTCAGACGCAGCTATTAGAAATTTTGGCAAGTAATGGGGGAGAGGAGGCAGGGGGCAGGGGGCAGGGGGCAGGGGGCAGGGAGAGAATAATAACTCCTCAATCATCAGTCATCAGTCATCAGTCAACACTCAATCTAGTGCGAGTTGGCGACCCTAACCAGGCGATTAACTCTACCTTTACTCCAGCCGATCCGATTTATTTCCGGCAATTTTGCGAAGAGTGCGATCGCATCGAACGATTGGCAACGATGGATCGAGCTGGTCGCAGTACTAGAATTATCATTGAAGCCGCTAACTTTGCCCTCAAATGGATCAATAATCAGTGGTTAGCAACAACCAAAACTAACAACAAACAACAGATTCCTGACAACCGACAAGTACCATTTCGCTTGCAGACAATTCGCCCTGTGGAAGTTGGCGATCCGCAAGCTAACGCTAACCCCGCACCCGTAGGACGAGGATTAGAACTTTATACCCCGCGTGATATTCATCACACCGTTGAATTGTTATCTCAAAGAGTAATTGAGTTATTTGGTGAAGATCCAACAAAAAATAGTGCCGCGATTTTAGTCCGAGAAAATCGTCAAGGACGATGGTTAGCAGAAGCTTTGACACCTCTGTGCAAAGAGCATAAAATTACACTTTACGATGTGGGAGAACGCGATCGCCGTTCCCATGTTCCTCAAGAGATTTTGGCATTATTGCAATTTTGCGATCGCCCCCACTCCCCCGATTACCTCAAAGCAGCCCTAGAAGCATTAGTACAGCGCCAATTAATTCCTACCCAAGACCTCAATGCCCTTGCTAGTCTGCCAGAAGAGTTTTTGTATCCTGGCCCCCTAGCAGCACCCCAGCCAGAAACAGTACAAAAAGCTGCCCGCTTGTGTCGCAGCTTGCTCCGCGCTCGTTTGGAATTGCCTCTTTACCAGCTAATTTCCTTTCTCGCCTTGACTTTAAATTATGACCAAGCAGAATTGGCAACTGCTGATAAACTCGCAGAACGGGTAAACCAGCAGATAGCTGGCAATAGTTCGATGGGGGGAATGCTGTCAGCTTTAAGTGAAATCGTTAGTTCCGAACGGTTTGAACCAGTGGAAACCGAGGATTCGGAAGAACGTTATACCCGTCGCGGTCAACTGACAATTATCACTATGCATAAAGCTAAAGGGCTAGATTGGGACTATGTGTTTCTTCCCTTTCTCCACGAAAACTTGATTCCTGGCAGATTTTGGGTTCCTCCCCAAAGCCAATTTTTAGGCGACTTTACCTTATCAGAAGTAGCTCGCGCCCAAATTCGCGCTACTCTCCACGAAGAATCCATCATACCGGATGTTAGTCAAGCATGGGAGGTGGCAAAAAATTTGAAAACATCTGAAGAGTATCGTTTACTCTATGTGGCCATGACACGGGCCAAGCTTTTGTTGTGGATGTCTGCGGCGCAGAAAGCCCCTTTTACTTGGAGTAAACCAGACAATTTACAAGAACAAGCGCCTTGTCCGGTGTTTCCAGCATTAAAACGCCAATTTCCTGAATGTGTGGTGAATTTAGCGGCAATGAGCAAATAAGTATATCTGTTCAAGTGAAAGTCGCACACTGAGCAAATATCCCGCCCAGAACTAAAGTTCCGGGCTGATAGCTAAAGTCCACTCAAGTGGACTGAACTAAATTTCTTCTTTAGTCCTCTAAAAGAAGCCTTTCGTTACGAGACTCGGAATTTATTCCGAGGCGGGATAGATAGCCAACCACTTTTCAAACAACCTCTTATAAGGAAACTGAATTAAGAGTGCAACGTCAAACAAACTATGATTGCAATTGCAATATTATCTGTTCAATTTTTAACAATCAATACATAATATATGAAATCCATCATCCAAGCATCTGCCGTAATTAAAAGTACCTTCCAGTCACCCAGAGGAATTTTCTTGACGCTAGTGTTGACAAGCTTGCTATCTTGTGGATTCGGAGTCATTGAAAACAATTCTGCTGGGGCTATTCCTTACCCAGACGGCACTCAAATATCCCAATCCCAAGCAAACGAGTTACCAAAAACCATCGCTAATAAAATTTTAGGAGATGCATCCTTCCGTTCCGGTCTACGTAAACGGGAATTAGAGATTACCCAAGTCACATCGAAAACCTTTGGTAATCCCTGTGAGTTTAAATTTGGAGAAGTTTGTACTAGGGAATACAACCCCATTGAAGGCTGGGAAGTAGTTGTCAAAGTCCGCCAAGATTCGTGGACTTACCATGTAGATAAATCTGGAAAGCAAAGAATATTAGATCCGAAAGTGAGTACTTCACAAACATTGCCCAAGGCGATCGCAGATGCAATTTTGAACGATGCCTCAAGCCGTTCTGGGGTGGAAATTACTGATGTAAAAATTACTCAAGCTACACCAAAAACCTTTGGAAATCTCTGCCAATTCAACTTTGGCGAAGTCTGCACCCAGCAGTACGACCCCGTGGAAGGTTGGGAAGTAATTGTCAAGGTTAAAGGGCAATCTTGGATTTACCATGTGAATAAATCCACTTCGCAAATAATTTTAGATCCCAAAGCTAACGCTGCTGAAAAAAGTTAAATAATCAATAGACCTCTTGCACGAATGCAAAACTTGCCCACCCTGCGGAAAGCGGAGCTACATCCCCCAACCCTTTCTCCCAATTTTGGGAGAAGGGGAGTCAATTTTAAAGTCCCTTTCCCAAGCTTGGGAGAGGGATTTAGGGTGAGGGTAAGGATTCATGCAAGAAGTCTAATGGCTTTGACTTTTCCCCATCTCCTTACACCGTGCTTTGACCATCACAGCACGGATATAGTCATTTTTACCATTGGTATAAGCTTCGCGATCGCTCCGAAAACTTGTAGCCAAGTCGCGTTTTAGAACTTCGTAGCGTTTCGCCTCTTCAGGATGCTTTCTCAAATAGTCGCAAAATAGCTTGCGCTCCCAAAATTCGCTGTCAATTTCGACTATGTGAATATGATGAGTACGTTGCTTTCCGTATGGTGGCATTCCTTTGACAAAAAACATTCGTCCAGGACGTGGGTCTTCATACCAATAAACGTATCCCAAAGATTCTAAAGCCAAAATAGCAGATTTTGCATCTACTGAGGAACGCACTCCCACCATGATGTCAATAACTGGTTTAGCTGCCATTCCTGGTACTGCGGTACTACCAATATGTTCAATTTCTACAACTAAGTCATTGCCTAATGCCTGCCAAATTCGTTCGGCTTCTTCTGTAAACAAAGTCGCCCAACGTGGGTCATATTCAACTATATTGACCTCATCCATAGGTGAAATTAATTCGATCTAGAGCGATCGCCGTTGCTTAAATCCTTTATTTAATTGCAGTTATAGCAATTTTAATAGTATATAATAATGGATCGTGTCGAATCAAAGCTAGACCATGCCTAAACTAAAGACTCGTAAAGCCGCGGCAAAACGATTCCGTGCCACCGGTAGCGGCAAAATCGTCCGTCGCAAAGCTTTCAAAAGCCACCTTTTAGAACACAAATCTTCTGACAAAAAACGTGATATGCGTAAGAGTGCGCTTGTACACGAACGCGATGAACTTAACGTGCGCTTGATGCTCCCATATTTGTAAGTATTTTAGGAAATAAATTATGACTCGGGTAAAACGCGGTAATGTAGCTCGCAAACGCCGCAATAAAATTCTCAAACTAGCTAAAGGTTTTCGCGGTTCCCATTCAACTCTGTTTAGAACTGCCAACCAACAAGTGATGAAGGCGCTACGGAGTGCCTACCGCGATCGCAAAAAGAAAAAGCGCGATTTTCGCCGCCTCTGGATTACCCGCATCAACGCTGCTTCCAGGCAACACGGCTTGAGTTACAGCCAGTTGATCGGTAACTTGAAAAAAGCTGATATCCAACTAAATCGCAAGATGTTGGCACAATTGGCAGTCCTCGATCCAGCTAGTTTCGGCAAAGTTGCACAATTGGCACTTCAAGCTAAAGGATAAAGGTGGTGAGGGATGTATAACAGATGTAACAGACGGCAAACAATTACTCGGTTACATCTGGTATTATCCATCACTATCTTTTGGATTTTTTGCTTTTCTCTAGTGGGAACGGGATTAACTGCATCTGCTGCCGAAATGTCAGAAATTCAGCAGCGGGGCTATTTAAATGTTGCCGTGAAAGATAACTTGCGTCCCTTGGGATTTAAAGATGACAACGGGAATTTGCAAGGCTTAGAAATTGACTTGGCCAAGCGTTTGGCAGTTGACTTGGTTGGTAAAACCGAAGCTGTAAAATTTCAACCTGTAGCGAATCGCGATCGCCTGTCTGTAGTCTTAGACAAGAAAGTTGATTTTGCGATCGCTAGAGTCACAGCAACCGAATCTCGCAGCCGCATAGTTAGTTTCAGTGTTCCCTACTATTTGGATGGCACTAGACTAGTTACAAAAAATACTTCAATTCAGCAGTTGAGCGATCTATCAAAACAAAAGATTGCCGTACTCAATAACTCCAGCACTATTGCTCAAGTGCGGTACTATGTGCCAAATGCCGAGTTAGTAGGAGTGAATTCATATATAGAAGCGCGAGAGCAAATAGAAAATAATGCCGCCGCCGCCTTCGCCGCAGATGCTAGTGTTCTAAGCGGTTGGGTGCAACAATATCCTCAATATCGGTTACTGCCAACTAAGTTATCAACTGAACCCTTATGTGTAGTAATGCCCAAAGGATTGCAGTACGATGAGTTTAGACGAAATGTGAATCAAGCGATCGCTCGTTATTTAGAAAAAGGTTGGCTCCAGCAACGCTCTCAATATTGGGGTTTACCGTAAATTGGTCATTAGTCATTGGTCATTGGTCATTAACAAATAACCAAGGACAAAGGACAAAGGACAAATAACAAACTTTATAATATTTGTATTTGCAGTAATGGATAACAGTCTAGCCGTTGTTTATCTCTCAATTTTGGTGGTTACACTCACAATTGCAGCCGTGGGTGTTTTTCGCCAGATTTTCAAAACTCGCAAGGTTGAAGGCTCTTTTGCAAGATTGCGAAAGAAGTTAGAGAAAGAAAAGGGTACGACTCAAGAATATTATGAGTTAGCCAGTATTTATTCAGAAAAAAAAATGTATTCTCCAGCGATCGCGCTATTTCAAAAAGCTCTCAAAGCTGCCCAAGAAGAGGGAGAAGAAAATATCGCCCCCATCTATAACGGGCTGGGCTATGTTTATTTCACCCAAGAGCAATATGACTTAGCAATTCGTCAGTACAAAGAAGCCCTAAAAGCTAAACCAGACTACGTAACAGGATTGAATAATCTCGGTCATGCCTACGAAAAGAAAAAATTAACTACTCAGGCGTTACAAAGTTACGAAGAAGCACTTAAATTTGCTCCAAATAACTCTATTGCTAAACGTCGTGCTGAATCTTTACGCCGTTTAGTTTCTGCTTAATTGCTGAAGCGTCAAATAATTTTTGATTTGGGATTTTGGATTTTAGATTGAGCGACGCGAGATCGGGGGCTTTCAGGGCGTATTGCAATACGCCCCTACAAATGTACAAATAATTTTGGATAATTTATTTGGTTCTTCAGTACCTGTTGTGCCAAACTATTGCATTTTTATACATTTATTCCATAGCAGATCAATTTCCAAATCTGAAGTAATCGACCCTAGCTAAATCAGGTACAGAAGTGACTTCCTGCCTACGCCCATCTTCGTCATAACCAAAAACTAAAGTGAAGCCTGGATTTTGAACTCGATAGCGGCCACACCTCAGAAAGTATTCTCCTAGTAAATACCTGGAGTCAATGGCAGGATCGAACGCATCATAATCAAACATAAACTGACATATAAAATGCCAAATATTGCCAATCTCTTCGGCTGTTACTTGGCGACGACGCGAC
This sequence comes from Nostoc sp. DSM 114160, assembly GCF_053470305.1. Classification (NCBI taxonomy): domain Bacteria; kingdom Bacillati; phylum Cyanobacteriota; class Cyanophyceae; order Nostocales; family Nostocaceae; genus Nostoc; species Nostoc sp. DSM 114160. Next base: position 334,005 of record NZ_JBPFGO010000002.1, read on the forward strand.
CAGAAGTATGCTGTTGGTTGGGCTTCGGAGTCCTCGTCATCATCGAGATCGTCTGGGTACGGCAATAGATATCGCTGCGATTGAATCCCATATTCATTAGAATCATCACTTAACTTACCATCTACCCCCCTAAAGTATTCAACCAATTCTCCACCTTCAAACAAGTCATAACCGTCTTCGCCTCCACCGTCGCTTACAAGTAGCCTGATAACTGTTTGTCCTAATTGTTTTGAAAGTTGAGCTAACTCGCTTGATTCCAAAATTGATGGATGAGACAGTAGGCTTAGGCCAGAAATCATAATCGACCAAGGGTGTCCAACTAGTTGATACGCGAACACACAAGTGCCTGAAACTTCGATTTCCGCTCCCATCACATTGCGTTGAGATTCGATCGCTTTCTCGGCAAGGGCATCAGATAGCTGATTTAATGGTACTTTCACGAGTACAACGGCAGCATTTCGATCGATCGACTGAATACCCCGCCTTTGAGACCAAGAGCGTGTAAAACGCTCTGCTGCCTCACGTATGAATTGATCGTCATCCATATTACTGTTCTTCACTGATGTCGATCCAGTTAACCTCTCTCGAGCAATTATGAGCTACATCAATTAAATCAAGGAATATATTGGGTTTCACAATCGGGGACTCTGTTGGCAAATTAATTTGGCTTTAGCTTCTATATTTTATCGGGTTTGAATCTTAGGCTTGGAAATAGATAACTATAAGTCTTTTGTAAAAACGTCAAAGATGATTAAGCGGCTAAAGCGTTTTTTGTGGCTAGCTATTGCCATCATTGTTGTCATTTTTATCTCAATCGGATTAATGGAAAAATTGATGGCTCAACAGCCTTCGATTTCCCATCCTCTCACTTCGCTAACTGAGGTAGAAATTAACACAGCCGTTTCTGTCATCCAAAGAGAAAAAACTTTGAGCGAAATGGCAGCTTTTCCACTTATTGCTTTACAAGAACCAGATAAAGAAGAAGTTATAAAATTTACACCTGGTAAAGCTTTTGGGCGAAAAGTTTTTTTGGTAATCTATGAGCGATCAGAAAACAAAACCTTTGAAGGAATTGTTGATCTGACAAGCAAAACCTTAAGTTCTTGGAAAGAAATACCGTCTGTTCAACCTGCGATCGCTAATTCAGAATATGAACTAGCAACTCAGGTAGTTAAAGCCGATCCCCGATGGCAAAAAGCGATGCAAAGGCGGGGAATTACCGATTTCGATCGAGTTAAAATCAGTTGGTGGGCACCAGGAATTCTCAGCGAACAGGAAGAAGCAACAGGTAATCGTCTTTGTCGCGGCTTATCTTACTACAAAGGTAAAAGCTGGAATTATTACGGTAGTCCCATCGAAGGAGTTTTAGCAACAGTCAATTTGAATACGGGTAAAATTGCTAGTTTTGTTGATAGAGGAAACATACCTTTCTCTGAAGAAAACTGGGATTACGATCTCAAATCCTTGGGTAAATTACTTTCACCACTTAAAGCATTAAAAATACTCCAACCTAATGGTAGAAGTTTCCAGATCGCAGACAATGAAATTAGCTGGCAAGGTTGGAAGTTTCGCTATTCAATGCATCCTCGCAATGGATTAATGCTCTACCAAGTGACACACAAAGACGGGGAAAACATTCGACCACTTTTATACCGTGCTAGCCTTTCAGAAATGGTAGTACCTTATGGCGATCCTAAGCCTACTTGGTCATTTAGAAATGCCTTTGATGTTGGAGAATATAACTTAGGTTTACTAGCAAATACGATGGAATTAGGTAAAGAAATTCCTGAAAATGGCTTGTTGTTAAATGCTGTATTTGCTAATGAACAGGGAGAACCTTATCAAATACCAGGGGTTATCGGTATCTACGAGCGCGACAACGGAATGCTGTGGAAACACTATGAATATAATACTCAGCGTAATGATGTCCGTCGCAGTCGAGAATTAGTGATGAAGATGACGGTAGCCATTGATAACTATGATTACAGCATCAATTGGATCTTTCACCAAGATGGGACTTTGGAAGTCCAAAATGAATTAACGGGTATTGTATTGGCGCAGGGAACGGCTGCCCAAAAGCCATCTGATGACGATTCTTATGGTCGGTTAATTGCTAAGAATATCTTTGGAGTAAATCATCAGCACTTTTTCAATTATCGCCTAGATTTCGATGTTGATGGTCAGGCTAATTCTGTGATGGAAATGAATGTGAAAGCTTTGCCGATGGATAAGGAAAATCCTTTAGGAAATGCGATCGCACTTGCAGAAACTCCACTAGTCAAAGAAACGGCTGCTGTGCGGGATTTGGATATGAAAAGCAGTCGGGAATGGATGATTGCCAGTGCAGACAAAAAGAATACTCTCGGTGCTGCACCTGGATATATGCTGATGCCTGAAGGAAACTCGATATTTTTCCCTGTGGAAGGTTCAAAAATCCGGGAAAGGGCAGAATTTGCAACTCATCACCTCTGGGTAACAAAATATAAACCTACTGAACTTTATGCTGGCGGCGATTATCCCAACCAAACTCAAGCTGGGCAGGGTTTGCCAAAATATATTGCAGACGATGAAGCCTTGATGGGTGAAGATATCGTAATGTGGTACACAATGGGCGTAACTCATATTCCGCGATCGGAAGATTGGCCTGTGATGCCTGTTCACCGAGTTGGCTTTAAGTTAGTCCCTAGAGGATTCTTTAGCCGGAATCCAGCGATAAATTTACCTGAGTAAAATATTTGTTGGCTCAAGTTTCCTGCCTTCAGGTTTTTTGTTATGTCTAAAGGCGGTAACTTGAATGCTGATAAACTTATATAGTTCAAACACTGGCACTTGTTAAAATAGGATATCTAATGAACTTTCCAGAAATTAATATTCCCGGTGATGGAACACTGCACGCTCGTTTAATTACTTCCTTGGGTGAAATTGTAGTTCGTTTGGAAGAAGAGCGAACTCCTAACACCGTCAAAAATTTTGTCGGTCTAGCAACTGGAACAATCGACTGGAAAGACCCTAAAACTGGTCAATCTGGTAAGGGAACTCCAGCTTATGATGGAGTTCGCTTTCATCGGGTCATCCCTAATTTTATGATTCAGTGTGGCGATCCTCTGAGTCGTTATCTAGATACAGCCAACCGATGGGGTACTGGTGGCCCAGGATATCAATTTGAAGATGAGTTTCATCCTGAATTGAGACACACTCGTGCAGGTATCTTGTCGATGGCTAATGCCGGACGCGGTACTAATGGTTCGCAATGGTTTATTACAGAAGCACCAACACCTCACCTTGACAACAATCACAGTGTTTTTGGTGAAGTTGTCCAAGGTCTAGATATAGTTAGCAAGATTGCTAATGTGCCTACAACTAGAGATCGTCCGAATCAAGAAGTGGTGTTAAAAAAAGTAGAAATTTTTAGGCAGTAATTAACACCTCGGTTTGTAGTAAGCACTTTAGTGTTTAGAAAATCAGGACTAAAGTCCTTACTACAAACTTGCTTACCCATCAAGATTTTGCAGCCCCATCGCAATCTTACTGTGTTTTTCAATTTGCCCCATCACTTGTTTTGCCCGTTTAATAACTACGGCTGGTAAACCCGCTAATCTTCCCGCTTCAATTCCATAAGACTTATCAGCACCTCCTGGTTGAACTTGGTGCAAAAAGATAATTTGGTCGGGTAATTCTTTCACTGTCACTTGATAATTAGCCACATTCGGGATAATGCTAGCCAGTTCATTTAACTCGTGGTAGTGAGTGGCAAAAATTGTGCGCGATCGAATATCCACTGCTATATATTCTGCCACCGCCCAAGCGATGGAAAGACCATCAAATGTTGCTGTGCCGCGACCAATTTCATCTAATAATACTAGCGACCTAGATGTGGCATGATTGAGAATATTTGCAGTTTCATTCATTTCCACCATGAAGGTAGATTGACCAGTTGCTAAATCATCTACTGCACCGACACGGGTGAAAATGCGATCGCATATTCCCAATCTGGCAAATCTAGCTGGTACAAAACTACCAATTTGCGCCATTAACTGAATCAATCCTACCTGACGCAAATAACAACTTTTGCCACTGGCGTTTGGCCCGGTAAGAATAATTAAATCGGGATTGTCATTTGTCATTTGTCCTTTGTCATTTGTCATTTGTCCTTTGTCACTTGTACTGAGCGTAGTCGTTGGCGCAGCCTCTCGTAGAGAAGTATTTGTTATTTGTTCTTGGTCATCTGCTAACGACTCTTGACCCAATTGCGTTGAATTCGGCACAAAGAAACCCGCAGGTAAAGACTGTTCTACCACGGGATGACGACCATCAACAATGTTTATCTCTCTTCCTGGCAATATTTCGGGACGACAATAACCTTGATGTACCGCTAACTCCGCCAAACCACACAATACATCCGCCGCCGCCACTGCACGAGACAGATTGCGAATTACTTCCGCCTCTTGTGCTACTTCTTCCCGCAACGCTGTAAAAATCTCATATTCCAACTGATTTAAATCTTCTCGCGCCGTCAAAATCCGGGCTTCTCGTTCTTTTAAATCAGGGGTGATGTAACGTTCCTCATTGGTCAGGGTTTGCTTGCGGATATAATTAGCGGGTACTTGGTCGGCTTTGGTGCGAGAAATGCTGATGTAATAACCAAAGGTTTTGTTAAATCCTACCTTGAGTGTGGAAATTCCTGTCTTAGCTCTTTCATCAACTTCCAAGTTGGCAATCCACTGCTGGGTCTGCTTCTACAGTTGCTTTTCTTTCATCCAATAGGGGATTCACACTGGGGCGAATCAATCCGCCTTCTTTAATTAGTATGGGTGGCGACTCTACAAGATGTGCGTGTAACTTTTGTGCCAATTCTTCCAACACACTTGGGACTTTCTGCAAAGCTTTGAGAAATGGAGAACGCGTCTCAACTACTAAGTTGGATAATTCCGGTAAGCGTGAGAGAGAATCTGCCAAAGCTACTAAATCTCTAGCATTAGCTGTACCAGAACCCGCCCTGCCTGTGAGGCGTTCTAGATCGTAAATTTGCCTTAATAAATGCCGCAAATCTTGACGCAGGGGTGTATTTTCCATCAATTCTTGGATGGTATCAAGACGTGCCCGAATGCCTTTAATATCGAGTAGCGGTTGCAACAACCATCGCCGCAAAGCCCGCCCACCCATTGCTGTACTAGTTTTATCTAATGCCCAAAGTAGGGAACCGTGAAAAGTGCCATCCCGAACGGTTTGGGTAATTTCTAAGTTACGACGGGTTTGATTGTCAACAATTAGATAGTCGGTGACAGTGTAGCTGCGGAGTCTTTGAAGAGTGACAGGGTTTTCTTTTTGGGTATCTTCCAGGTATTCCAGAAGACCACCGGCTGCACGAACAGCGAGAGGAAGACGATCGCAACCGAGTCCTTCGAGCGATCGCACTTTAAATTTCTGCAATAATCTCGGTTTAGCTTCTCCTTGAGAAAAGGGAAGTTGCGATCGCAAACTATAGCAAAATGATGGTGGCAAACACTCAGGAAGATGTGGCGAAGTTTCTCCCGGACGCAGCAAACTACCCAAATCGGGCGCATTTGTCGGAACTAACACCTCTGAAGGTTGTAAGCGCATTAATTCTTGAGTCAAATGTTCTAAATCGCTACCTTGAGTCGTGAGAAATTCTCCTGTAGAGATGTCTGCATAAGCTAAACCCCAATGATTTGCGGCAATTACTACTGCTGCTAAGTAATTATTGCGACTGGATTTGAGCATTCCTTCTTCTAGCAAAGTACCGGGGGTAAGGATGCGCGTTACTTCTCGCCGCACTAATCTCCCAGCAGCTTCAGAAGCATCTTCCACTTGGTCGCAAATTACGACTGCATAGCCTTTTTCCACCAGCATCGTCGCGTAGCGTTCCCAAGCGTGATGCGGAACACCAGACATCGCCACCCGTCCCTGTTCCCCAGCTTGCTTACTAGTGAGAACTAATTCCAACTCTTGCGCTAGTTTGACAGCATCTTGGAAATAGCATTCAAAGAAATCTCCTACCCGATACAGCAATACCGCGTGAGGATATTTATCCTTCGTCTCGACATAATGCAAGTACATTTGACTTAGCTTACTGCGATCCACCTGTAGATGGTCAGAAATAAAAGTACTTGCATCGGGCTTGGTAGATGGAGTTTCGGAGTGAGAGGCGGTCATAGATGCTATCGAGTTATGCACAGAAATTCCACAAGATCCGATGATAACGTGATGTGAAAGTTGAATGGCGATCGCTCAAGGATATTTTACCTTTATCTGAAAAATGTTAATTTTGATACAATGCAAAATTCCCAACTTCTTCATGAAGCCGGGAATCTGAACAACTTAACTCAAACAAAATTATTTCATATTCTAAATTAGCAACCCCAAATTAAAGATGGTAGATGACTGATACCAATTTGAAAAATGATTGCGACAGATGGAAAACTGAAACACTTATTTAATGGAGATTTCACAATCCAAAATCGTTCGACTGAGCGCAGCCGAAGTCTAAAATCTAAAATCCAAAATGGTATGGGGTTGCAAGTCAAAAAATATTACTCTTCTTCCTCTTCTTCGTCTTCTTCTCCGAACACTGCGTCTATAAGTTCTTGTGCGCGTTCGTCTGAAATATTTAAGGCTTCTTGAAGTTCAGAGATATAATCTTGTTCGCTTTCAGGTACTTCTTCGTCAATCCCTACTACTAAGATAGCTGTAATGTATGCAGCTTCCCGATAACCTCTATTGGGTAAGGATTCGATAGACTGAGCGATTAAATCTTCTGGTTCTTCTTCTTCAATCAAGCTGACGACTTTTTCGGTCAATTCTTCAAAGTCTTCTTCAGAGTAATCTTCAAATAAGTCAACCCGACCGAGAAATTCACTCAAAGCATATTCTTCTGTGGAAGAAATACCTTCACCATCAGCCGCAGCGGAAAATAACCCAAGAATTGCGATCGCCACTTCTGGTTCTAGAGCAACTGAACTAACACTACGACCTTTGGGCAACTTGCGTTTAGACATAATTATCCTCTAAAAGTTACGTGATATTTCAGGAAGTCATATTTTGTGATTTATCATGCTTCCTCGATTTATAATTCCCAAAAGAATGCAGAAATATACATTGGGATGAATCTTTTTTTCGTAAAAAATACGCAGAGAGTATATTCATCTGCGTATAAAAACGGTTAAGTTTCCTTAAGCAATGAGATTTTTAGTACTTGTGTACGCTGCGTAACCTACAAACCGGGGTTTTACCCCACCCTAACCCTCCCCTTATAAAGGGGAGGGAACTAGATAGATTTCTTTTTTCCCCTCTTTATAAGCGATGCCCTGAGCTTGTCGAAGGGGGGATTAAGGGGGGTAATTCGACTTGTGTATACGATTAAATTTCTTTTTTCCCCTTTCTAATGTTGATTTGGAGTTCGCAATTGTTGATTTGGAGTTCGCAATTGCTGATTTGGAGTTCGCAATTGCTGATTTGGAGTTCGCAATTGCTGATTTGGAGTTCGCAATTGCTGATTTGGAGTTCGCAATTGTTGATTTGGGGTTCGCAATTGCTGATTTGGAGTTTGCAATTGCTGATTTGGAGTTCGCAATTGCTAATTTGGAGTTCGCAATTGCTGATTTGGAGTTCGCAATTGTTGATTTGGCGATCGCAATTGTTGATTTAGCGATCGCAATTGTTGATTTAGCGATCGCAATTGCTGATTGCACTTATTCTCAAACAACAAATAGATATGAAAAATGAGTAAAAATACAGACAAACTCGTAATTATTTCGTTGAACTTTTAATGAAATAAATCCACAAAACTACCCATTTCAGGCAAAAGGATACTCCACTATGTTGAAAAAGGAAATCTTAAAAAAAAGGATATCTCATGTCTTTAAGAACTCGTAGTTCTGCTGCTGTTGACAAAGCCCAACTTCGTCTTGCCTTGCTTAAATCCGTTGATGAAAATCTGGATTTAGGATATGGATTAAACATTGAATCCTACAACCACCTCATCAATACTACCCGTGCGACGTTAGAAGCTCATAACACGCTTGTATCCAATCTTGAAGAATCGCGTAAAACAATAATCCAGATGGATAAAGCCCTCTCCGAAATGTCTGAACGAATGCTAAGTGGAGTTGCAACTATCTACGGCAGAAACAGTATACAGTATTCCAAAGCTGGCGGCTCTAATGGAAAAAGAAATAAAAAATCTATTTCAAAAGTTGCTCCAATTGTAGCGGTTCTTTCCACAGAATCGGCTCAAGCTGCAATTGCGGATGCGTCAACTAACGGTAAAAACACAACTCCTTTGCTGCAATAATCCACTTTTTGCATAAATCTAGTGCGTTGTCAAGCATAAAATTGTGTATTAAAAAACTCCATTCACTTATGGGTGGAGTTTTTCATAATTCCATACCCAAATATGCAATTAGACCACAACATATCAAATATACGCCCTTGAGTTACGATAACACCTGCAAATACCTTGCCGAAAAATACCCTGGTGACTTTGCCAGATGGCTACTTGCATCTGACATCTTAGATATCCAAGTACTTAAAACCGAACTCAATCTCGAACCGATTCGTGCTGATTCGGTGACATTCCTGCAAATCGCCAATCAAATCTTACATTTAGAGTTTCAAACGACACCAAAATCCAAAACCCCGCTTGATTTTCGGATGCTAGATTACTACACCAGATTAAAACGAGAATACTGGTGTGATATTGAGCAGGTGTTGATTTTTTTACAACCCACCTCCTCAGAAATTGTTTTTAATACCCAGTATGTAGATAAAAAAACCAGACACGAGTATCGAGTGATTCGTTTATGGGAAGAAGATCCCACACCGCTGCTAGCTAACCCTGCACTTTTACCACTGGCGACATTAGCCAGAACCGACTCACCCGCAGACTTATTAACTCAAGTCGCTACTGCTGTCGATATGATTGAAGAAACAGACGAACGACAGAACATATCAGCTTGTGTTCAGGTTTTAGCTGGTTTGCGGTTTGATAAAAGTTTGATTACACAGCTTTTCAGAGAGGAAATTATGCAAGAATCTGTGATTTACCAAGACATTCTGCAAAAAGGATTGCAACAGGGAGAAGAACGAGGAAAGAAACAGGAGGCGCTACAACTGATTATGCGTCAGTTAACACGTCGGGTTAGCGCAATTGAGCCAGAGATAGAACAGCAAATTTGCACATTACCCATTACTCAACTAGAAGATTTAGCTGAGGCGCTGTTAGATTTCTCCAGTCAAACCGATTTAGTGAATTACTTAGGAAATATTTCTTTACCTCAACCCAATCAAGAAGATTAAGAAACTATCTCTACGGGTAAGCAAGTTACCCACAGTATCTTATATAGATAGCGGTTCTCAATTGCACGAAATACAGACCTAATCCCCAACCCCTTAAGAGCTAGCGTTGGGGAGTGAGCATCAAAGCCTCTCTCCTTTTAGGAGAGAGGTTTGGAGAGAGGGTCAAAATAAATGTATTGCTTCCACTCGAAAAGGTTCAAATCCATCAAAACTGCTGTAAACACTAGGATTAAAATTTCTGGCTGACAGTGGAATGTTGAGAGTATCAACCAAATTCTTTCTGTTCGTTATTGCCAAAACCGGATGCTCCCCACTCACACCCTCTATTTTCCTTGAAAATATCTGAAAATATATGAAATTTAGAACCTGCAAATATCCTTTCGCACTCATCCTAGTCAGCTTCGGTTTTGTGCAGATAGCTGATGCTCAAACTCCTGTAGCTGAAATCTCCAACCTATCTCAAGAAGTTTCTGTACTTCGGAAACAGGGCCCAAAAGGGTTACAAGTATTTCTTAAATCCCATGCTAATACATTAAATACCGCTTCTTCAGGAGCAGTTCTACCTTCTCCTGCACTTCGGCTAGCTTTAGATGAACTTTGTCAACAACGGGACTGTTACGCCTCTCGTTTGTACTGGTATACTGATATAGAACAAGCCAAAGCTGCTGCTAGAGCTAGTGGTAAACCCATTCTATCTCTGCGGTTATTGGGTAGGCTGGATCAAGATTTGAGTTGTGCTAATAGTAGATTCTTCAGGGTAGCACTGTATCCGAATGTAGAAATTTCTAAACTGCTTCAAGACCGTTTTATTTTGCATTGGCAATCAGTGCGCCCTGTACCCAAAGTAACTATTGATTTTGGCGACGGACGCAAGTTGGAGCGAACGATTACAGGCAATAGCATTCATTATGTATTAGATGCATCAGGTCGGCCAATCGATGCTATTCCAGGGTTATATAGTCCCAAAGCATTTTTGCAGCAGCTAGAGCAGGCTGAATTAGCAGTAAAAAATTACAGTAAACTTACACCAAGCGATCGCGAGTCTTATTTAAGAAAATACCACAGCGATCGCTTAAATTCTATCCAAGCTCAATGGGTTGCAGATTTATCCCGCCTGGGTATCCAATCTCCCCCTAAGTTGGCAGAAACTCCCAGTAATCCCACTCAACCACCAACAGCAGAAATAGCAAGCTCTCTAGCAGTTTCTAAAATGAGAGTTGAAACGCCAATGTTAACTGCTCTCCAGTCTAATGCTGAACGAAATCAAAACGCCTTAGCTGAAATTACTGACCAGAAAGTTTGGGACAAAATTGCTCAACTCTATGCCGCCGATGTCAAGCTAGATCGAAACAGCATCTCTCTAATTAGAGCTAAAAAGTCTCAATCTGCCAACACTCAAAAAGATAATTTGCCGATAATAGTGAAAAATTTTGAAGCCACAATGGCTTTAGATACAGTCAGAAATGAATATATGTTGCACAGCCAAATTCATCAATGGTTTATGCAGGGTAAGCAAACAAGGAGTGTGGAAGCGCTCAATGAACAAGTATACGGACAACTATTTTTAACTCCTAGTTCTGACCCTTGGTTGGGGCTTTTCCCCAGCGACAGCTACAGCGCCATTGATAATGATGGTATTCGTTAGTAGCTCATAAACCAATACAGTTCAGTTAAGAAAAATTGTAGTGGCGTGGCAAGCAAAAAAATAGTGCATTAGAGCAGGGTGGTTTCATACGAAGAAAGAAAAATACATAAGCCTTGATTTCTTGTTTTGTAGCATGGCTTTTTACCCCTCTCTAAACCTCTTTCCGAAAGGTAGATAGGCTTTGAAACCCAGTTTTAGTTTTTCTCTGGTTGTATGAAATTACCCTGCTTTCCCCGTGGGAGAGGGAGGTTGGGAGGAAGAGGTTTATCAAACTCACGTTAAGTAAAAAGGAGTGATGAGATTTTATTACTTTGACACCTCACTCATCACTCCTTGTAACTTGCGCGTTGATTAGCTGTTACGCATTGTTAAATTACACCAGCTTACTACTTCATTTATCCTCTAACTAAAGAGACGGATAATTATTAAGTTCATACGTGATTGGCGATACAAACCTTTTTAACTTATTAATATTTATCTTTACAATTCTAGATATAGTAGACCATTGCTTGTTCTTAATAGTTTTACTCTTACCCGTGTCAGATAGTTTTATAATGAATTTGAAGATGGAAAGGCTTGGATTCCCAAGTTCTTAAAGAAAATGGGAAGGTCTGCGCTAAAGGAGAAGTACCTAGCGTCGAGATGAAATCTAACCCCTACAAAGGAGTAAGGTTGAAATTTCTAAGCTTTTGGTGTTAGCAATAAAACTTTTAAAACACCTTCTTAAAAAAATTGGGAATCTTGTTATGAATTTTTTATAAAGTTTATTAAGTTTATTAATAGCCAAAGTATTCAGAATCACCAACAAACTTAACTTAGATTCTATCTCTTTGGTAGTAATTGCTTAATTCTTGTGATGGAAGTTGGGTAAAGTCTTATTAGTTATTCTTAGAGGGTGTTTGAAAAGTGTCGTATAGCATATTAAATTGTGACATTACACCCCCAACCCCCCTTATAAAAGAGGGCTTCAAAAGACTATTTCCTCCCCTTTCCAAGGGGGGGTTAGGGGGGTATTAGAGACTTTGGGTAACAAATATAGCTTTCCAAACATCCTTTTAGTAAAGATGGAAACAATTATTATTAGTACTAAATTATTTCTTAGGAGGAATGACAAAGCGGATTCAACAATACTATTCAGAAATTAAGGTTGAGATGTAGAGTTTTCCGAGTGTAGTATCTGCTCTTTGCTAATCGTTATTTTGACTTACTTATCAGTTTAGTCAAAAATTAGCATAATCTTAGATGGCAGATTTGGTACTCGTATTTAGCTGAGTTTACATAATTTTACCACCAAGGGTAGAAGTAATACTTAGCAGAACTCCGTAAAATTTCTAGTAAATAAATATCTCTGTGGATGCTTTGCAATTTGTAGATTCAATTTACTTTGAGCATCTAGGTTGAATGCTACATGTGTCATTTAAAAACTGGCTAATCTGTAGCAACTATAGGATATAAATTGTCAAAAACCCAAAATAAATTAACTTTATTACTTCAATTACATGAAAATTGCAATTTATAACCTATTAAATTTATAATTCAATAAAATTAAGTATACTGCAATTTTTTTCAAGGGTTTACTTAGTAGTTTTTTTACTTAACTTCTGCAAGCAAATGGCGGGAATTTAAGGTGAACATAGAAAAATTTGTCCAACGTACAGAAATATTGCACAAGCGTTTAGCAGATTTATACCAAACTGCTAGTTTATTACCTTGGATTTCGCCTGATTTGTTACCGGAAGCTTTTAAGGAACTCCATAACACCTCAAAAATAGCACAGTTAGCGGCAGAGGAACTTTATCAGCAAAACGAGGAACTAGTAAAAACACGGAATTGGTTAGAAGCAGAGCGCCATCACTACCAAGATTTATTCGAGTTAGCGCCAGACGGCTATTTAGTGACTAATACAGAAGGAATTATCCAAGAAGCTAACCTCACCGTAGCTAAGTTGTTGAATGTTTCCAAGCATTTTTTAGTGGGCAAACCAATAATTAACTTTGTCCTTCTAGAAGAACGTCAGCAAATTCGCAACGAACTGATACAGCTATCGCAATCAGACAAAGTTAAAGAGTTATTGGTACGTTTGCAACAACGTTATGGCGAGCTATTTTATGCAGCTTTGACAGTGACAGTTGTCCGCAATCAGCAGGGTAAGGCAATTTCTCTGCGCTGGATGGTGCGTAATATAACCCAGCGTCAGCAATTAGAATCAGCAATTAAAGACAAGAGTGACATTTTCAACAATCGCCCCCTACATAAATATGATAAAGGAGAAACTATTCCCCTCAACCCATTAGTAATTTGGTATGTTTCTCAGGGTTTGGTGAAACTCAGTACCTACTGTGAAACGGGTGAAGAAGTGCTGATTGGATTGGCAACACCAGGAATGGTTTTTGGTTCTAGTTTGACATCTTTAGACATTTACCAAGCAACAGCGCTTGCTGATGTTAGCTTAGTGTCAATTTATGCAACAGAAATATCAGCTTCTACAACACTGAGCCATACGCTTCTACCAAAAATTAAGCAGCGGTTACAGCAAACAGAATCTTTTTTAGCAATTTCTGGTAGACGGCGAGTACAAGATCGCTTACAACATCTATTACAACTTTTGAAACGAGAAGTGGGTGAAACTGTACCAGAGGGAACTCGCCTAAATATTCGCTTTACTCACGAAGATATTGCTAGCGCCTGTTGTACCACTAGAGTAACAATTACACGATTGATAGGGAAATTGCAAGAAGAAGGTATAATCAGTTTCGACTTCAAAAAACATATTATCTTGAGAAATGTTGATTGATGACATTTTTCTTAAGTAAAGATCAGTTGCCAGCCAATTAGGAAAATTGCTATATCTGCAAAAATATGGCTGATGTATCCAGGCCAAATCGAGCAATAATTTAAGTAGCACCATGACCAAACCGCCCCTGCGAGAAACACTCCCAATGAGCATAATGTTGTCGCACGCCAATCAAAGTAAGCTGCTAAACCAACAACATGATGAATCGTAAAAAATAGTGCAGACAGTACTACAGCTAAAGGACTCGATACCAAAATTTCACATTTACGATAAACAAACCAACGCCAGACAAATTCCTCAAGTAAAGAGTTAACAAATATCCAATACACTGCACCGACTAAGTAAATTATAAAACTGTTCAATCCAACTTGTGTTGCTCGATCGCGAACATATTCAACATCTATCCATTTTGCGCCCAGCAGCCAATAAACAATCAAAATGATGCCTAGCATTAATAGCCCTAATCCGACACCAGCTAATAAATCACGGCTTTTAGGATATTCAAATTTTAAATTTTCTTGCTCGAAAAATAATAACCAAATAATGGGTACTAGCAATAACCAGATTTTAGCTAATAAAGCTACTAAATGTCCTTGGAAGCCAGGGAGTATATATAGCTGAGTTGCAATACCAATGCTCGGAACTGGCACAAGTAACAACAGAGCTAGTAGTGCATTTTGATTTTGGTTAGCTTTTAACATCGGGAAACTTTGTTATATTTTGATGGTTTTGAATTTTCAAATACATCTATTTTTAAATTTATAGTTTTTAGATTAAATTAAGATGATTACTTGTAATAAAATCTATATTAACGAGGTTTACTATCAATACTGTTGGTTAAGGTAAGAGACGCGATAAATCGCCGTATCGACAATAATTAGACGCGATAAATCACCGTATCGACAATAATTAGACGCGATGAATCGCCGGATCGACAATAATTAGACGCGAAAATCGCCGTATCGACAATAATTAGACGCGATGAATCGCCGGATCGACAATAATTAGACGCGAAAATCGCCGTATCGACAATAATTAGACGCGATGAATCGCCGTCTCTACAAGAATTAGTCTTTTGTGAAAATGGCGATTTGTGTTTTTATAATGATTTTTCACATCTTGGTGAATTGTATTGAGTTACTATTAATTTTTATATGCAAACTATAAAACATGAGGATCGTCATCAGATTTAAATAAAGTGACACTTTGTATATTGCCACATAAATTTAATCCTAAAACTTATATGAATTTGTGTGTAATATTCCTTTGAACGCAGCATTTTGATAATTATTTCCTGTGCCGATATACTTACTTACACATAATTCCAATACACAGCGTCTTGCAATGTTGTCAAGGTTTGGGATTTGAGGCGGACATCAATACCTATTGTGCTAAGTACAACTTTGGGGACTTCCAAGAAATAAATTATCCACTCTTGTGGGGTGGGCGACACGAGCGCCCGTTGACAGGGGCGGACAAGATGTCCACCCCACAAGAAAAGTTGTATATTTTTTTATTTGGAAGTCCCTTGCGTAAAATTGTAGCGTTTTTAAACTTACAGAGACGTAACGCTATCCAAACAGGAAATTCAAAATGTACCCAAAATAATGTATATGTGATTGAAGGCGTATTGCTAAAATCGCGATGTCTAGGTTGGGCTACGCCTACGCAACATTAAAAGCGGCTATGCACACACTTGGCAAAAAAACTCTATCATCGGGCTACATCTTAGCACTGGATTTAGGTACGACAGGCAATCGCGCCTTTGTATTTAACGCAGACGGCAAGATTGTTGGACAGGCATATAAAGAATTAACTCAGTATTATCCTCAGCCAGGATGGTTAGAACATGACCCCTCAACAAATCTGGCAGGATACCTGTTGGGTAATGCAAACTGCAATTGCAAATGCCCAGATTGTACCATCAGCGATCGCAGCTTTGGGACTAACTGTACAGCGCGAAACCTGTATGATTTGGGACAAAACGACTGGTAAACCACTCCATAAAGCGATCGTCTGGCAAGATCGCCGCACTGCTCCCCTTTGCCACCAGTTACAAGAGCAAGGCTACGCTGATGAAATTTACGATCGCACCGGATTAATCATTGATGCCTACTTTTCTGCTACCAAGCTCAGATGGCTATTAGACAATGTTACTGATATTGACCTGAACAATGTCTTAGCAGGTACTATTGATAGCTGGGTGTTGTGGAATCTCACAGGTGGAAAAGTCCATGCTACTGACCACAGCAACGCCAGCCGTACAATGTTGATGAATCTTAAAACCTGTACGTGGGATGAGATTTTATTGGATCTGTTGCAAATTCCAGCCCATATTTTGCCCCAGATTCAGCCGAGTTTAGGAGTATTTGGAGTCACTGATGCAACTTTGTTGGGTGCTGAAATTCCCATTACTGCCATCTTGGGAGATCAGCAAGCGGCTTTATTTGGTCATGGCTGCGATCGCCCCGGTTTGGTAAAATGCACTTACGGTACTGGTAGCTTTTTAGTAGCTCACACAGACGATCGAATTGTGCGCTCACACCATAAACTCATTTCGACAGTGGCGTGGACACAAGCAAATACCAAGGATACTTTAGATGTCGGCTATGCCCTTGAAGGCAGTATGTTTACTAGTGGCGCTTGTATTCAATGGTTGCGCGATCGCCTGAAGTTGATTAAAACTGCTGCTGAAACTGAAGCAATGGCCAATCAGGTAAAAGATAGCGGCGGAGTCTATTTTGTGCCAGCATTTAGTGGACTGGGCGCACCTTATTGGGATATGAGTGCCAGGGGAGCTTTTTTCGGCATTACCGCCAGTGTACAACCAGAGCATCTAGTTCGCGCCGTGTTGGAAGCGATCGCTTATCAAGTTCTGGAGGTGGTGCAAGCGATAAATGCATCTAGTAGTACTCCAGTTGGGCGATTAACCGTAGATGGTGGTGCTTGTGAGAATAATTTTTTGATGCAATTTCAAGCTGATGTGTTGGGTATTCCAGTTGAACGCCCAATAATGCGCGATACCACCGTTCAGGGTGCAGCATTTGCGGCAGGTTTAGCTGTAGGATTTTGGCAGAGCTATGAAGCACTGGTGAAACAACGGCAAATTGAGCGTGTGTTTGAGCCGAAGAGTGATTTTCCCTTGTCCAAATTTGGTACTTGGCAAAAAGCAGTGAAACGTACTCTAGCTTGGGAGGAGTAACCGAGCCAAAAACGAGTTAAAGCGAAAATTTAGATCCTGAAAGGGGGAAGGCGAAGGAAAAAATAACAATCTATTACAATAGATTTCTTGGCATTTGTAGGGAATTGGGTTTGGGGGAAAGGGAAAAGGAATAAAAAAATCTTTCCCCTTTAACATGAACCCCTTTGACCGCAAGAGTGCAAAAGTTACTTTTGCAAGAGGTCTAATCAACAAATGGATGGAGTATTGATTTATCATGCCCTACAGTCAATTCAACATTGACCGAGTAAAACAAGATTTTCATCTAAATACTATAGAAGGAGTTCGCTTTTTCCCAGACTCAATTGAACCCATTACTCCAAGTTTCAGACTCCAAGGTATTTTAGAAGATTTACCGTGGGCGATTGCAGTAGATACAGAAAAAGCTCGTTCAGAGGCGATAATTAATCCTATATTACTGGAAGTGCGACGCATCTTTAATTCTACAATTAGCGTATTTTCAGGGGAAGAGTTTAACGTCGATCCGAGTATTGGACTTAACGGTGTATGTGACTTCCTACTTTGCCGTTCGCCCGAACAATTAACAGTGGAAGCACCTGCAATTGTCATTGTTGAAGCAAAAAAATCAGATTTAAAATCTGGATTGGGGACAATGCATTGCAGAAATGGTAGCTGCACAGCGATTCAACCAAGCCAGAGAACAACCTTTAACAGCAGTTTACGGTACTGTAAGCAGTGGAACCCAATGGCGATTTCTGAAACTAGAGGGACAAACAGTCACAATTGATTTAATGGATTATTCGCTTCCTCCTATCGAACCAATTCTGAGCTTTTTGGTGTGGATGGTGAAAGCAGGCTAATTTCATGCAAAAATTGCTCGTTAAAATAACTCTTACTTTGTCAAATATCACTTCCATATAATCAGAAGGCTATGACTACTAAACCGAAGATTTTCATTGATGGAGAATCGGGAACCACAGGCTTACAAATTTACTCACGCCTCAACCAACGCGACGATATCGAGTTGGTTAGCATTGAGGCATCTAAACGTAAAGATGCAACTGAGCGAGCCAAACTAATCAATGCCGTTGATGTTGTCATTCTCTGCCTACCTGATGATGCAGCCCGTGAAGCTGTTAGCTTAGTCAGTAGTAATACAGTTAAGATTCTTGATGCTAGCACTGCCCATCGCACCGCTAAGGACTGGGTATATGGTTTCCCCGAACTAAATCCCGGACAGCGAGAGAAAATCGCCAGCGCCCAATTTGTCAGTAATCCGGGCTGTTATCCCACAGGATTTTTAGCTTGTATCCGTCCATTGATTGCCAAAGGACTCCTGAACAGTAACTTTCCCATCACCGTTAATGCAGTGTCAGGTTACTCTGGTGGCGGAAAGAATCTCATTAAACAGTATCATAGCTTCCACGAACAGCAAGCCGGGGCAGAGTCACTCTACCCTTATGGCATCTACGGTTTGCAGTTTGGGCACAAGCACGTTAAGGAAATGCAACATTACTCAGGGTTAGCATTGCCGCCACTATTCGTACCAGCCGTGGGCGATTTTGAGCAGGGGATGTTAGTACAAGTACCTTTGCCACTGGGAACCTTAGAGAATCCACCATCAGGTAAGGTTATCTATGAAGCGATCGCTGACTACTACCAAAGTGAAAAGTTCGTGCAAGTTGCTCCATTCCAAGATTCTACACTGCTCAGAGACGGAACATTTCTAGATGCAATCGCACTGAATAATACCAATATTGTTCAGGTTTTTGTATTTGCCAATGATACCACTAAAGAAGTCTTGCTAGTTGCTCGTCTTGACAACCTGGGTAAAGGCGCATCAGGAGCCGCAGTCCAAAACCTAAACATCATGCTCGGTTTTCCAGAAGAGTTGGGATTGTCATGAAAGAGGGTTAGCAAGCAGGGGAGCAGGGGAGCAGGGGAGAAATCAATTCAAAATTCAAAATTCAAAATTCAAAATTAAAGAACTTCTGCCTCCTGCCTCCTGCCTCCTCTTCCCCATGCCCAATGCCCATCATCTTGATTTTTCTTTGAGTTCTTCAAGCAATTTAATTACATTATGCTCAAATGCTTTGTTTCGCTGTGGAACTGATTCAATTGACGGTTTATCAAAAAGATTAACGACATACTTAGCTAGCTGAATACCTAAAGGTCTTAAATGTCCACCTGCTACAGTTTTCCGAAAATTTTGAGGTGGCTTTTGCAAAATATTAGTAAACCATTCACAGGTTGATTTGGCAATATTGTCTGATTTGAAACAGACTAAACCCATAATATTAAATAGCCCACTATCCTTGATTAAATACTGAGTTTCTTTAACAGTTGGTTTCACACCCCAACCAAGATTGTCGATGATATCCGCTAAAAATTGAGGACGAATTGCGCTCCCTGTGTCAGCAATAGCAGGTGCTAAGAGGATAGAAACCTGTCCTTTAATAAAAACACTGTTAATTTGGATATTCTTATACACATAAGTGTAAATTAATTTTTTAACTTCAGCCGTTTTTCGCGTTAGTTCATCAAAGAGAAGATTAATGTCTGCAATCACACTTTCTATCTCTGACTCATCGGAAGTATTAGATAGCAGGTTACGAATAAACTGCTCTCTATCTTGAGGCTCTGGAGGTAAAGCAGTAAATCCTTCTAACAGCGAGATATATTTACAGCCAAGGCTATGTCCAATCCAAGAAAAGTTTTTATCATCTAGATAGGCTTCATAATCATATCCTGCAACACTTGCCATTTTCACAAGCTCTGGCAGAATTTCATACTGTTCTCTCATCAGAAAACCAGCTTCTAGATAATGGTTAAAAGTAAAATTAAACGGCAAAAGAATAATTGTATATCCCTGCTCAAATAGAGATTGAAGCAGATAACGATAAAAAAGCATAGGGCCAAATGTACCAAAGAAAGCCCCAGCAATAAATTGAATTACTCCTTTAGGCTTTGGATGTAAAGCAACCCAACTGTGAGAAACTGGTTTAAATCTCAGTTTTAGATTCATATTTCCTATGACTTATTTGTAGGTATATGCTAAATCTCCAAACTGAAGTTATTGTTTTTCGGATTATTCAAAAGATATTTTTACAAAACTGCGATCGCTTCTTCCCGTACAGCCGGAACTCTCCTAATGCCCTTAATTACACTAGTTAGCGGTGATTAAAACTATTTCACCTTGGCGCGGAAGCGGACAAAACCATAAGAATTAGCTGGTGTACCCGATCCAGTCGCAGCAGGTAAATTAGGAAAACTGGGGACTGTAATATTGACCACTACTGCTCCATTGGTGTTAGTACCGCAGTATGATGGTGTGCCTGATTCGTTAGCTATATAAAAATGCCCGCGATCGCTATCTCCTACATTAGTAAGATAAAGCGTAGGTGTAGTAGAACCAATAGCTAAGGCAATTCCTCGATCTGCTGCTGGTAAGCCACCATCACTAGGAGTCATACCATTAAAAGCAGTAGGAATAAAATTAACATTAGTTGGAACTAAGTCACAGAATTTCACATTAGTTGCATTACCAACACCATTGGAAAGAAAATATATAGTGTATTCCAATTCATCTCCAGGTTTGACAGTGCCAGCATTAATTAATCCTCGCAAGTAGCCAACAGGCCATTTAGGATCGCTATCATCAGTAGCATAAGGTTCTGGTACATAGTTACTGGCATTAGTCGCAACATCACTGCGACCATCCACAATATCAGTTAAATCTTGGTTATTGAGGCGGGTGATGCGTTTAATTAATAGTAATTTCGGGTTAGAACTAACAGTATTTAATACTGTAAATAAAGTGGGGTCATCATCTGCCGTACTGGCAGGATTATTACCGATATTTACACCATTATCAGTAATTTGTAAGAACGAATTACCAAGAGTCGGTGGATTATTCGTAGCGCCAGCAGAGTCTGCATCTGTAAAGACTGTACCAACAGTTCCTGTAGGATTATCAGGTGTGTTAAAAGTAGCATTTGCTTGATTACTAATTGGATTACCGCCATTGGCATTATTAATTGTGGCAGTAATTTTAATGGTAATCGTATCACCTACGCGCAGAGTTCCAGAATTTGTTACAGCAACAACACTAGTACCGTTGTAACTGGGATTGATTATGATATTATTTCCTGAAGTTGCAGCAGTAATTGCTGCACTCACAAAGGTTAATTGTGAGGGTAATAAATCGTTAATAACAAAGTTAATTGCATCGCTATTACCTGGATTTAGGTTGGAATAAGTAATGGTATATTCGATGCGATCGCCTACAGTCACAGTTCCGCTACTATCATTGTCTGCAAGGAAGCGAACAGATTTGGTTCCTATGACATTTGCTTGAGTGTTAGTAGTAATTACCAAGGGAGTAGTGATTGCTTGACTTGGGAAATATGTCCAAGTATCTATTCCCTTAAAGTCACCATAATTACTACTAAATTCATGCTCTCCTGACACACTATTGATCCCTCTAGCAGCATTACGTGGGTTAGTAGCTCCCGTACCATTTAAGTTAATCGCCGTGCCATTAGCGGTAGTATAGTTGTTGTCGTTGTAATAAATGGTAGTCGATCCAATTTGCTGGCCATTTTGATCTACAAGGTTAGGAAAAGCAGCCGGAGGGTTTTCCATCGTGATTTTAAACCCCAGCGGATTATTTTCAGCATCCAACATGGGAAAGTGATATTCACCCGATCGTGTTGTGATTATGGCATTGTATGCTGCATTTCCTGGTCGAGGTAGGAGATTTACCCCACTTGCATTCTTCCCATCCCAAAATACCACATTTGAGCCGACAGACAGCACATTTTGTATTACTCTATCGCTACTAGGGTCAAAAATGCCATCATTATTGGTGTCAATAATTATTTGATAGCTACCAGTTGAGGCAGCATTGAAACTAAAATTTCCTCCCACACCCACAGAAGTTTGGTTCCCACTACCTCCATTACCCCCAGTGAATTTGAACGAAGTCGGTACTGTGGGAATCGTTGCTGCAATAGGAATACTCAAAGAATTAAGGGTTGCGGTGTCTGGCCGATTGAAGAAAACTAGGTGGGTAATGTCTGTTGTCGTATCAGAAACATTTGGATTTTGAACTTGCACATTGCCTGGAAAGATCAAACTATTATTACTAGCACCGCCAGCAGAATGGTAAAGAGTGCTGCTATTTGTTGTGTCAATATATCCCCGGTTATTAGCAAAAAAGATGAAGCCAAAAGGATCGACTCCATTCATGTCAGTTTCGTAACGATATCCATCTTTGGTTTGAATATAAAGCTTAGAGTTGAGTGCTACAGGAGTACCACTACTGGCATTTGCCCCCATATTCATAGCAATATAGTTAGTAAATACTCGCCCTTTTTTGGCAACACCGTTACTATCTCGAACTGTGATATCCCAAGCCGCCACTCCTGAAAATTGATTATTACCTGTAGGAAATGCAGCCGTTGCAACTGTTGGCGGCGGATTGCTTGCACCAGCTGTATTCGGAGAATGAAATTCAACTTCGTAAATACCTGTTTCTGTAGCCACGAAACTACAAGGGGTATAGCCACCAGCATTAGGTAAAGGGCCAGCCGTTTCTTTGGTTACGGTGTCAATAAAACCAAAACCAGTATTCAAAACATCACAAGAGCCATTTTGACCACCAAAGGGACTGCGATAAACAATATCTTGTGGGTTTGAGAAACTAGTATTCACACTAGAGCCAAGATTAACTGTTTCTCCTTGCTGAACATAAACTTTGAGTATGGTTTTCCGAACAATACCTGCCAGTAATAAATCTGACCATTCCAGGTAAGGTCTGTATCCGCCATCAGAAATTAACTCTTTGCTGCCTTCAGCCAAGCTAGGTTGGATACTATTGCCGAAAATACATAAAAAAAATCCCACGCTACTGAGCCATAGTTTTTGACGGCTAATTGTTAATCGCTTTCCCATATTTTTTTGAACTGGATTGTCCACAGTCAGAAAAAATTTATCATTTTTATCGATATTTACTGTGGCGATCGCTCTGAATTTCTTAAGTAAATATTTCATCATTTATTTCCAATAAAAATACATAATATGTAAGCAATGATATTGAGTTTATAAATATACAAATACCAACATGAAAATTGAAACGTTTTTGCACTAGATTCAAAGCAAATCAAAAATCTTACGACAATATAGGACTCATATTTGATTGGGTGAAAAAACTCAGTACACCTTAGAAAGCTTTCTTTCCTGTTCCCTATTCCCTGCCTATCGCGCTTGCGCTGCGCTTCTCTGCGAGACGCTTTGCGAATGCGCACCACACAAGTAAATTCTCCGAATCAAACCGGATTCCTATAGTATTCCCACAGGGAAAGGTTAAATTCGTATATAGAGATAGAGGTTGCAATGAACATCTCTACATCAAATAACCCTTTTATATTTCACGTTTTGGCATCCCCCTGATTGCGGCCTTGAGTTTACCGATCAAAGTTTTCATCGCTGATTCCTTTGGCTGACGTGCTATAGGTTTTTGTTGTCCAAAGCCTTCAAACAATTCGTTGAGCTTAACCGTAAAGCCTAAATACGCGCCTCCCGCAGAACGTGTTCCTGAGAAATCTCGGTCATCAACTTTACCAAAGACGTAACCAGCCGAAACACGCAGGTTAGGCGTGAGGTAGTAGCCTGTTTCAAGAACAAAGCCTGTCTCACTATAGCTAGACTGACTAATTACACGAGCTTCACCCACCAAATCCCAGCTATATCCCAAACGATAGGTAGCGCGTACTTGGGCCAGATTAGCTGTGCTAGTACCCGCTAAATCGTTAGCTATGTAAGATGTACTGTTACGTAGAGCATACTTACCGTAGAATTCCCATTGCCAGTTAGGAGCGTAAATCGCCTCTAAAGCAAATGTATGGTCTTCGGAACCCGTACCACTATCTAAGAGAATGGTGTCAGGGATGGTTGATGGATTTTTGCGATATTCATAACGCAATAAAGCATTAAATTTATCGCTATTGGGATCGCGGTAGGCTAAACCCAGCTTGAGGTTAGCAGTATCTCCCAATCCTGAAAGCTTTTGATTGGAAGAACCAGCTTGTTGATAACGTACCAAAGCTGTGAGAGCCGGAGAAATTTTACCCGCAGCACCTACGGTAATTACTGTATTACTACCTCCAGAAGAAGAACGATGTTCGTAACGAGCGCTGGCTTGAAACTGCGGATTATCACTGTATTCCAGCCCCACACTGTAGCTATCGCCACCATCAAATCCGATCGCAGATGCAGCTTGACCAAAGGCGTAGGGTTGAGCATATTGTTGACCCGCTAAAGTGCGTCCGAAGAAGTTGCCAAATACGTGTTCGTAAGCAACGTTCAGCCGCAATCCCGAAGCAATAGTCCAACGGTTATTTATACCAATTGCTCCTTGAGTAGTCATTTCGTTAGCGCCACCCAAAATTGAGTAACGACCAGTTAAGGTAGTATCCGAACCGAGTTTGTGTTCGCCGTTGACACTCAAGCTGGTGATGGAATTACCCGAATATTGACCGCTACTGTAATACTGTTGGGCTAAACTGACGTTGACACCAGGAATTACTGCCCAATTCAACCCCAAAATGGTACGGTCTGGGTAAATAGCATTTTTTTGGGAAGATAAGCTCAGTTCATTTTGGGCTTGGAAAGTCAGGTTTTTAGCTAGAGGAACTGAAAAACGCGATCGCAGTTGATCGGAATTACTACTTAGGGTACTGTCGGGGATACGGTCTTCCAGACGACGGTGAATCCAATCCAGATCGATAGTGGCGCTACCCAAGCGTTGTTGAATTCCAGCAGAAATCGTCGTCAGTGAATTATCAACCTTACTACCAGGTATCGCCTCATAACGCGGTGCAAACAGTTCTTCAAAAGTGTCTAAAGGTTGGGGAGCAATCCCAAAATTGTCTTCGTGGTCGTATTGCGCTCTGACGTTGGTAGTTGAGGTGACTTTAGCTGTAACCTGCGCTCCATAACGGGTTTGTCCTGGGACAAAGCTGATAGTGGCATTATTGGCAAAACCTGTATCAGCAAAGCGATAATAAGCACGACCTTGAACTCCATTAGCAATCTTTCCTTCAGCTTCTAAACGGTAAGCATCACCTCTAACTTTTCCCACGACATCAGAATCATTCGTGGAATGGGCATATTCTGCGATTAACCTACCGTTGTCACCCAAAGCAATCAGTGCATCTGCACCGTAGAGTTGAAAGTTGCGCACTCCGTGATTTTCTTGAATGTAAGTTGCTCCTATCCAACTTTCGGAATTAAGTTTGCGGGAAAGATTATATTGCAAACGACCAGCATAGATGTTCCCGTCAGAGTCTTCAGTGTCATATTGATAGCTAACAACAATCCGACGCACCAATACTTGTCCGGTTCGATCGATATCGGTACGAAGAATCGGTTCGCGGAATAATAAAGTACCGCGATCGTAGTCGATTTCGTAGTCTGGGCCTCGGTTGAGCTGTTTGCGTTCTAATACAGTCCCAGGACGATTGAGTTCTTCTAACTCGATAAAGACATTTTCACTACCGGCTTGTAGTAGTCTGCGAGAAAGGAAGTAATAACCACTAGTACCATCAGGAGCAATCGTATCCCGTTGAAACCCTTCTAAGTGGTCGCCATAGAAACCTGTAATTTGGAGGTTTCCTAAGTTGTAATTAGCTTTAAAACCGTGGAGTTGACGGGTGATAGAAGTAAATTGCTGCGATCGCCGCGCAAATTCTTCTGTGTTATAGTCACCCCACATCGCATAATCAGGATCGGCGCCAGGAGTACGAGCTGAACGCTCAAAACGCAAAAATACACTATCAATGGAAGGAGCAACTACATCAACTTTCGAGCTATCGCCGTAGACAGGATAGTTTTGCTCGCTGAATTGATAAGTTCTAAACAGGCGATTATCGCAGTTGCAATCTTCATTGAGGTTACGAGAACTGTTGTATGCGCCTGTAAACAACCATTCTCCGATCGCACCAGTGGCAAATATCGCTGAATGGAAATCTAATTGCGTTCCGTTGTTTTTGTCAGGAGGGAGGAAATCACGGAAACTGCCGTAATAATTTGTACCTCTAGCCCCCAATCGTAAATCAATTACCCCAGTAACTAAACTCGGACGCAGTGCCGTTTCAAATTGCAGTTGGGTGAAGGCTTCTAAATCATTTGCGATCGCCCGAATTGTCACAGTTTCCGCTTTTAGCTGCGATCGCAACGTCGCTGTAAATTGCCCCGCTTTCGCCTCCACTTGAAATCCCGGTTCATCGGGTTTGAAGTCTTTCCCAACCAACTCCCCAGCAGTAGGTATAAAGGTGACAATAGCATCACGATTCGAGCGATTGCCAGTTGCATCAAGGAGTTGACCCCGAATTGTCGCCGTAGAACGCCCATCCGCTGGGATACGAGACTCAACTGTTTCTAAAGTTAATTGCTTCGGCGCTCCTCGCACTGCAACTTGCACTGTTACAGGGGGTTCTGTTCCTCCAACAACCTGTGCAGAAATGGTGTTTGTACCTTCTTTTAACGAGACACCATACCATGTCTGCGTTACTAAATTGGTGGTAGCATCAGTTTCCGTCCGTCCCACTAAAGAAGGGTCTACCAACGCGCCATTTACCCGCAATTCCACTTGACTCCCAGCGGGAAACTGTACAATCACCGTGCTTGCTTGTACGTCTACAACACTGTCAGCCGTCGGAGTCAGGATTTTAATTGCTGTAGAGATAGGGACAGTAGGGGACACAGGAAGATTTTCATTTACTCCTTGTCCCTTTGTCCCCGCGTCCTGTACTTCTGCAATTTTGCGTAATTCTCTAGGCAAACCTACAGAAGTTGCTGGTTGAAATGGTAGTATTTCCGTTTCACTCGGCTGGACATTGGGAATTGAAGTATCAGCAGCCGATGCTGAAGAAGTTGAGGTAAATTCGAGAGGTAGAGAATTTAAAGCTTCTCCTTTAGAAGAAGAGAGGTTTTCCAGATGCGCTGAAAAGTCAGGATCTTCGACACTCTTTTCTGCTTGCAAATGGGAATCAGGCAAAATGAGGTTTTCACTAGTGATTTCTGCTTTGACTATTACAGGGTATAAAATAAGACTGAGAGCTACTACTGGCATCGCCCCCATCAATCTCAGGTTAAATGTAGTTATACAGTGCAGTCTGATTTTCATTTCTTGACTGACTCCTGAAATGTTGGGGTGACAGCGAAGTTCATGCGTACTAAGCCACTAGGCTCTAAATGCACCAAGCGAGATTGGCTATTTCGTTCGCGGAATTTTTCGTTATGAGCTAGGGTGTAACCCGCTACACTGCTAAGGTCTAGTACACCTGTGTGGTATCCAGGTAAGACGTTAGCTAGGGAGAACAAACCATTAGGATCTGTAGTGATGCGGTTTCCGTCCTCCAGAAAAATCACTGCATTGGCTACTCCAGGTTCACCACGCTGTTGTTCTCCGTCAAAGTTTTTATCAACAAACACCCGACCGATAATCGTGCCACAGTCAGAAACGATTCCTGGACGAATTTTTAATTGGTGGGTTGCTGGACCATCCTTAGTACTAAAACGGTTATCAGTTCGTTGACCATTAACGATCGCACTGTTGCGACCAGTACCACGCAGCGCATCAGCTGTTAATTGAGCAGCGTAGGCAATATTCAAGACTTTCTCTGGGGAAATTGTTACGTCTGTGCGGAATGTCACTGTGTTACCATTGCGTTCTGAAGCGATCGCAACTGGTTGACCGTCCAACTCTCCCCGCACCGATTTCGGCAAGAATTGAAATCCTAAAGGTAGGTTGTCGGTGACAAATATATTATTCAAACCAGCATCAGCAAGATTTTTTACTGACAGGCGATAGATTACCGTATCTCCAGGTTCAGCAGTAGCGCGATCGCCTGTTTTAATAATCTGTAACTGATTGGCTTGACACAAATTTGTAGTGAATTCAAAGGCTAATAAATCCAGTCCCACCGTTTCTGCATTGGGAACTAAAACCACTGTTTGCTCTACTCTGGTTTCACCTGTAAGACTGATTGGTTGACCATCTAGAGAACTGGCCACATATCGCACAACACCATTACCTTGTGTTCCAGTGTTAGCAAGGATTTCAATCTTGACCCGTCGCTGTTTATAGATAGAATTTGGTGGTGGATTAACTACAAAAATGTAGGTTCTACCTGGAGCGGTTTGACCTTTATTCGGATCGAGTAGGAAATTGTAGACACCCGCAGGGTTATTCGTAACGAAGTAGGGATTACTATTCTCAGTATTTGGAGATTTACCACCAGGAACGTTGTTATTGGGAATATCTGGTAACTCTGTTCTAGTCAGAGAAACTAAGTTGCTCAATTCTGTCCCCGTTGGGTCGCTAGAGTTAGGTTCGTATACCCCAACTGAAAAACCTGTATAGTCAGGTAAAATT
The DNA here is from genome assembly GCF_053470305.1 of Nostoc sp. DSM 114160. NCBI lineage: Bacteria > Bacillati > Cyanobacteriota > Cyanophyceae > Nostocales > Nostocaceae > Nostoc > Nostoc sp. DSM 114160. Next base: position 362,380 of record NZ_JBPFGO010000002.1, read on the forward strand.
GTCCCAGCGCAACCTAAAATCCGTCCTAATGGATCGAGTAAGGGGATAGGACTAACATTAATTTGCTCAGAACTTCCTTGATATTGATAATTGCTAGCAGAATCTGTATAAGTATAAGTAGCTTGATTTATTAATGGCAAAGACGCAACCAGATTGTTAGTCTGTTGCGCGATCGCTGGCATAGATATAGTAGTATGCAAAAAACTTCCCAGAAGAACAGTAGCTGTTAACCGTCGCCACCAGCTACCGCTAGAAGTAATTTGCTTATGGTTTTGAGGACGGCTCACTTAACACATCTCCTCTGAAATGTCAAGTTTGTTGTTAATAAAAGCACTTATTTATTTGGGGAAATCCAGTTAAGCTAAAATCCTTTAAAAATCTCGTTTCCAGATAAAAATCTGAAAATATTTTTGATTGCGGTTCTTTTGGGAGTTAGTAAGGCGGCGTGTTAATCAGCGCACTTGGGTTTGATAAGTCGCCTTGACTGTTGTTTTCGCAGCAAGTGACGGAATCTGGAAACGAATATGAGTGTAAGCAATGGCTGGGGCTGGTTTGGTTTCCACTTTGCCGCCAGGAAGAGTAACTTTAACAGTGGGATTTTCGACGAAGCTACGCCCACCATCAATGCTGTAAGTTATTTTGGCATTTTTGGCGACATTGGTAGAATTAAGCACGTAGACCATTCCTTTAGGAATAGGTTGATTGAAAGTCAAATTCTTCACTGGGCGATCGCTCTGATTTTCGCCAATCAAGGTATATCGCAATACATCTCCTGGTCGCACCACAACTTGACCTTTTAAAGGTTCCCATTTTTGGCTTTGCTTACCTTGTCGATCCTGAGCCACCACTTGCTTTTCTGCTTCTAAGCGCAATTGAATTTGCCCTTGAGTTTTGATATTCTGAGCAACAGCACTTTCTGAATGCCATACATTTGCGATTCCCGGAATTTGACCGATAAATGGAACTGTGGCAATGAGAGCAAATGCTCCTAAACCTGCAAAAGAAACACGCTTCATATAAATCACCTCAAAAAACTTCCAGAATGTGAATTGTTGACTTATCTTTCCCAGCTTTTGCTCAGAAAAAGTCACTCTCCTATTTGCTTGCTGTTTGGGGTTGGGATCGGGTCAAATGCTTCGCAGACTCTTCTGTACCAGAGTGTGCAAACTTCAAAGTCCCCAATCCCAAGGAATTAGTTCACCTTGCGTTGGAAGGTAAATGTTCTTTGAATACCCGGTGCGATCGTGCCAGTGACAGTATCTATGTACTTAGCAACATCAGTGTTTGCCGTAGTTCCAGTTTGGTCGATACCAGAGTTAGTAGCTGGATTACCGCTGAAAAATTGGATGGTTGCACTCCCGGAATCCTTAGCTGAACCAACAATGTTGCTAGTATCAATTTGACCGCTAGCATCGTTGTCTAATGCCCAGTTATTGGGGCTTTTCGTACCATCTTCAGTAATCACAACTTTATTAGCATTCAAAATCACATTCCCAGTTCCAGATTGAGGATCGGAAATATTTGTGTATTGAATTTGGTACTCAATAATGTTTCCTGGTGAAGGCTTCTTCGGATCGATACTGAATGTGCTATCATTCCCCTGGACTACAGGCCCAGTACCTTGTAAGACTCGTGACATTTTCAGCAGTTTCAGGAAACCAGTGTAGACGCGATCGATAGTGATGTTGGATGAATCAAAGGTATTATCGTTGCCAGTATCCTTAATTCCATCACCGTTGGTATCTGTCGTATAGTTGTCAATCGAAGCAATTATGGGTACTGGGAAGCCTTTACTAATATCAGTAGATAACTGCGTGCCTGGAGGTAAATCAACTTCCACACCATAGTTGATACTTGCACCAGGAGCAACGTTGGGGATTGTAATTACTGTACCAGTTGTGCTGAAAACTCCATTATTGTAGGTATAGACAGCAGACTGACTATTATAGGTAATAGTCACCTTTGTATTATTTGGTAAATCTCCTGGAATTGTTGGTGGCGTCGGCTCTATCTTCAAGACACCTGCATCAGTACCACTATTCTTAATAGTGTTGGTGAAGCCAACTGATTGTGGGTCAAGTGTACTGCCTGGTGCTGTACCAGCAGGAACGAGAGAAGATTTGTTAGTGAAATCATCGTTGGTTCCACCTGATGGCCCAGTAGCATCTGGGGCATTTTGCGGCCCGTTGAGTAACGCTGAAGCAATAGGCGCTTGCACTGTGAAGACGTTCGCCTCACCGCCTGTACCAGTACCGCTGTTGTTATTACCCGTGTCAGTTCCAGTTTCTGGAGATGCTGGAGTATTAATATAGCCATCATCAACGTTGCCAGACGGTAAAGTATCGGGAATACCATCACCATTGGTATCTGTACCCGTAGGAGGTGTCATACTACCTGGGGAACCGTCATAGTTGCTAGGGTTTTGGTCGCCAGATTCGTCGTATACTGGGAAATTGCTACTGGGTGTTTGACCAAACAATTGAGCGATATTAGCGACGATTAAGGGTGAAGTTGCAGTTGATTCAACGGCTAGCTGAATCGAGAAGCCATTCACTGTTGTCCCAGGAGCGATGGAAGTAATAGTCGCTGGATTATTGATAAAACCAACGCGAGTGACTGAGGCCAAGGGTGGTGCTGTCGTAGTCCAACTAGCTGTATTAGCATTAGTTCCAACTGCGGTAGTTGTATAAACTGTTTGCCAACCAGGAGGTGCAGTTGGTGCTACTGCTAAATCTGTACCCGCAGGAATCGCATCAGAAACCAAGATATAAGTGCCAGCAACACCATTAACATTGATGCTTGTACCCGTCAAAGCTGCTGGTGTAATTCCCTGTCCTGTGGGATCGTTGGACTCAACTCGCAAACTCAAATCGTAGGTCAATTTATCATCTGTAATTGCAGTTGTGCCAGCATTGTTATAGCCACTGCGAGTCTTGAGAATGGTGGCTAAAGCATAGGTCTTCACCGTTAAACCAACCTTAATTTGCTCGGTAGCGCTAGCTTCCCGCGTACCATTAACTGGTGTGCCAGATACCTCACCAGCACTACCATCGGGGTTATCTACAGTAAATATGTCACCACCATCAGGACTCCGCAGTTGGTTTTGAGCATCACCAGGAGTATTACCAAGAGTAACAGTAATGACATCATTGGTTTGAGCGCCAGCTTGTACAGTTACTGGCACACGTACTAACACAGTACCGTTAACCGGAACAGAAGGTGTGTCTACGCCACCTTGAGGGACGTTTATCCAATTTAGACCACCATCGGTGCTATATTGCAGGCTATTAGCTGTACCACCTGGTAATGTGCCAGAAACTGTACCCGGCCCAGTTGTTGTCGCTTGGTTGGGAATGTGGAATTTGGTGGGGGTCATTACCTACATTGGTCAAGGTGTAGGTGTAGGTTAGTAAGTCGCCAACTCCAACAGTTCCGCCATTGTTATCTGTAACTCCAGACCCTGTAACGGTGATTCCAGCAACCTCTGCTACAGTGACAACGACAGTGTTAGAAGTGGCATTTATAGTTGTCCCTGGACTGTTGGGATCTTCGTAGGTTGCTGTTGCAGTGTTACTAATAGATGTACCCGCAGTCGTTCCGTCAGCTAATACGGGTGCGAGAAATTGAAAAAGGCTACCAGTTAATAATGCTGTTGCTACTAGAAATTGGTAAAGTTGACGCTGCTTATTTACGGATTGATTTCTATTTACCATATAAGTAGTTTGTTTGCTGAACTTGTATCTCGGATTTTGAGACAGGATAAGGTTCGGCAATTCCCTTTAAGGAATTACCGATTATGGCTGCCCAAAACGTTGAAGTTTTGGGAATACATATTTAAGGAGTTAAATTATTGACACTCCTGGGAAATTATATTGAGACAATAACCAGAAATAACTTGTCTATAGGAATCAAATCGGATTCCTGAATCACTCGTAGAGACAGGGGACAGGGAACAGGGAACAGGGAACAGGTAAAAAGGAATAAAAGTGTACTGAGTTTTTTCACCCAATCAAATATGAGTCCTATAGTGGTTTTACGCTTACCCTTGAGAATCAAAGCTGGCAATCGCAAATATGTGTAATTTATTACTGTATTTTGCTTAGTTAGAGATGTAAATAGCAATGTAGCTTTTAAAGCAAAAAAAATCTTCCGTATAAATAAGTAATTTCTATAGCTATCAATGAGTGAATCAAAGCTGAAAAATTAACTTTATTGTGGCAACACACATAGCAATTTGAGTGGGTTGATTCAGATGCTAAACACACTAAAACTTATATATATAAATGTTTTTGAGTCTTTATTATCAGAAATATATACTGCCCTGGAAAGTCATTTAGATCAAAAAAATTGAAAATTAACTAGGCAATCTAGCTCGCTTAAATAGGATAGCAATTTCAACAAATGCAATTTAGTCATAAAAAAATGCGATTTAATCATAGCACTTTCCAGTGTTAATGCTGAATAATAAAAGCTATTTTATTTTTTCATAACATTAACAATATACGTATAAATACTAAAAATAGAGATTACTAGTATTAAAATTTTACAATAATCATTCCTATCAATACCAAACATACCCGACTAAAAATGTCGGGTATGTTTGACTGGTATTTTTGCTCGTGTTAGTATCAGGCGACAAGTGACAGACAAACAGGGAAAGCTAGTTTTATGACTCAGGCAATCAAAACCCAAACCCCAACCCAAACCAGCACTGCCTACTTTCAATCCTTGAAGTGTAAAGAATGTGGTGCGGAATACGAACTCAAAGCCAGTAATGTTTGTGAGTTATGTTTTGGCCCGTTAGAAGTCAAATATGACTACAGTGCCCTACGTCTGACTGTCACTCGTGAAACAATTCAAGCTGGGCCCAATTCAATTTGGCGCTACCGTCCCTTTTTGCCCGTTGCAACCGACAATGTTATAGATGTGGGAACGGGGATGACTCCCTTGGTTCGTTCCCACCGTCTTGCCCGTCGCCTGGGTCTAAATAAGCTTTATATAAAAAATGATGCCGTGAATATGCCCACCCTGAGTTTTAAGGATCGGGTGGTGTCAGTCGCTCTATCCAGAGCGCGGGAGTTAGGTTTCACTACTGTTTCTTGTGCTAGCACTGGTAATTTAGCAAATTCTACAGCGGCGATCGCAGCTCATGCCGGTTTAGACTGCTGTGTGTTCATCCCCGCAGATTTAGAAGCTGGTAAAATTCTCGGTAGCTTGATCTACAGTCCCACCCTCATGACCGTCAAAGGCAACTACGATCAAGTCAATCGTCTTTGTTCGGAAGTTGCAAATACACATGGCTGGGGTTTTGTCAACATTAATCTGCGTCCTTATTACTCTGAAGGTTCTAAGACACTAGGTTTTGAAGTTGCAGAACAACTAGGCTGGGAACTACCCGATCGTGTTGTTGCTCCTTTAGCATCTGGTTCGCTCTTTACAAAAATTTATAAAGGGTTCCAAGAATTTGTTGAAGTTGGTTTAGTAGAAAATAAGAGCGTCCGTTTCAGTGGCGCTCAAGCTGAAGGTTGTTCGCCCATTGCCCAAGCCTTCAAAGAAGGACGCGACTTTATTAAACCAGTTAAACCGAATACAATTGCGAAATCGCTAGCGATCGGCAATCCAGCAGACGGTATTTATGCTGTGGAGCTAGCTCAGAAAACTGGTGGTAACATTGAATCAGTCAATGATGCAGAAATTATTGATGGCATCAAGTTGCTGGCAGAAACCGAAGGCATCTTCACAGAAACGGCTGGTGGTACAACCGTGGCCGTGCTGAAAAAACTGGTAGAAGCTGGCAAAATCGATCCAGATGAAACCACCGTGATTTACATCACAGGAAATGGTTTGAAAACCCAAGAAGCAATCCAAGGCTACATTGGTGAACCCTTGACTATTGATGCAAAACTCGATAGTTTTGAACGTGCGCTAGAGCGATCGCGTACTCTAGATCGCTTGGAATGGCAACAAGTCCTCGTTTAGTTAGGAGTTATGAGTTATGAGTTTTTTATTCATAACTCCTAACTCTTAAATTGTATTTTTCACTTTTAACTCTTCACTTTGTACTTAGTATGGCTGTAACAGTTTTAGTTCCTACAACTCTTCAGAATTTGACTAATAATCAAGCTAGTCTAGAATCCAACGGTAGCACCATTGCTGAATTGTTGGACTCCTTAGAACAAAGCTTTCCTGGTATTAAATCCCGGTTGTGCGATGAAGAAGGCAAGCTACGTCGATTTGTAAATTTTTACGTTGATAGCGAAGATATTCGCCATTTAGATGGTATTAATACAACACTTAAAGATGGCGATGAAGTAAGTATTGTCCCAGCTGTCGCCGGTGGTTAATACACAAAACACCAAATAAGGTAGAAGCCTAATTAGACAAAGCTTTGCAACATTGACTTGTTCCCAGTTCCCGACTGGGAATACTTATTAAGAGGGCTGCCGCCTCTCTTACTCGCGGTACAAACAATGCAGCCAGCATTTCCAGGCGATTGTTAGGTGAAAACAAGAATTTCACCCATATGGCTTATGTTGACACTAATAAGCAATACCGCACAACTTAATCTTGTGGGACTGATTTTACTTGACTAACTATACAGCAATGATCTGAACAAGTCTTTGTTGCCAAGACTCATTGTTATCAATAGTTAAGATAATCCGCTTGTAAGATTCATCTCGCAATTCAATGGTTAAATAATTTGTTTCTCGATTCACATACCAAAACTCTTTACCTCGGTTAGTGTAATAAGTTCCAGCTTTAATCACTCCAGGAATAAAACTACCAGGGGCGCGCAATTCTCGCCAATTACTTTGGGGTTCGGCTGTTGTAACTCGTTCAATATGAGCTAGTGATATTTGCCAAAGCTTATTCAAACGAACAGCTAGCAGTTGCTCTTTAAACGTAAATTCTATCTGCAATTTATCATCAACTATACTTAGGTTCATGATGAACTTTTTCGTCAGTAATTTTTGTCTAGTATTACCCACAAAAGTCCAATTATAAACAGTATTTGCTAGGCATTAGCAAGTGCAAAAATTATTCCTTATAGCTGTAAAGATACTGATAAAAATTATAGCTTATGGCAGATTAATTTTCTATTATTACATATTTGGTCATATCAAAGCTGAATTTATCAAGTTTCAGCATATTTGCAAACAACCTATAGGAAGATGTCTGATGAATATAATCGTGAATAAATTAATTTGAGATGTTGTTATATACTGGATTGATATCGAGATTTGGCGGTGAATCAAACGCTTTTTTGTATCTCTTGAAAATTAGGTATATAGCATTAAAAAAGATATATTTAATAATTGATTAAGACCAATTGAATTTTTAATTTAAGTGCTATCAAGACTTAAATTATATAATATTGATTTGCAAGCAGGATTAAAAACTAAAAGTACTCCGCAGAATGCCGATAGTAACTGAGTCACTATCTGGTGTGTTACCAGGCTGGATAAGATGAATTATTCCTGGTGTAATGCTAATATTATCTGTTAACTGAATACGATAAAATGCCTCAATTTGAGTGGTCGTGCCTGGTTGTCCACCTGCTCGTCCTAAGCCTGTATTGATAAAATCAGGGACATTATTTCCTACAGGTAAGTCACTACGAGTGATTTTAGGAGGTTGACCAACATAAATTCCTCCTAAATTTCCTTTCTTCAATAAATCAGGGAAATTCAGAAACAGCATATAATTTGTTGTTTCTACACTTCCCGACTGCCCAGGAATATAAGATTTAGTATAACCACCCCACGCACCTGCGCTAATGCGGGGAGAAATTTGCCAAGTAAGAGTTGCACCCACGGCGTTAGTTTGTAGCGGTGCTGATTTTCCGGTAGTGGTATTAACTGTAGTTAAGCATTCATCACCAACAAAGGTTAGCAAACAACCATCGGAAGCGTAATTGTTAACGTAATATAAACTTAAATCTAGAGTATCAGTTGGTGTCAGCAGTAATTGCACACCTGTAGTGGTGGTTCCATCAAATAAACCGCTACCTTTACCGGGATTTCCTGGTTGATAACTAGTATAAATTGCCTGCAAACTAGCGCGTTTAGCAAATTGCCAATCAATAGCTATACCGCCGTGACCATATCCCATATTTAAAATTGGGTTTCTTTGGGCAAAATAAGATAATGGCCCTGTTGCAGCGCTTTCTACCCGATTGGGGCCTCGGAAAGCAGCTGGCATACTTACGCCTTCTGTTCCTACCATTACTGCTAATTTATTTGTCACCAGCCAATGAAAATTTAGGTCACTTACAATTAAGCTATCTGTAGGAAATTCGTAGCCAAGTAAAACATCATTCCGAGAAACACTATTGGTAAATCTAGGCGCAGTTGTTCCGTTACCATCTAAAAGACCTGTAAACAAGTAACTACTGGGAGTGATTTGACTAGTTAAATACAGCTGCGCCAGGGAAATAACATTAATATTTGTCCCTGCATCATCTGTATCCTTTTGTCCATCTCTAGGATTAACATCACCACGATTGTTAGTTCGTCCTTGAATACCAACTATCAGTAATCCACTGAGTTTAGTTGTTGTTGAGAATTGGTTGGCTTCAATTTCAGCAGTTTTGGCTTCTAAATTATCAACACGACTCCGCAAAGTTGCTAATTCAGGGGCAAATTCTGACTGTAATTTTTGTAATATTGCTAAATCTTCGCGAGTGACTAAATCGTTGGTGGCTGTAGTGATTAATTCGTTGACTCTATCTAAACAAGCGTTTACACCCGCAGCAAATTCATACCGAGTTAAGGCGCGATTACCGCGATAGCTGCTATCTGGATAGCCGGCTATACAACCATAGCGTTCCACCAAAGACTGTAAGGCTTGGAATGCCCAATCGTTGGGTTGTATATCCTTGAGTTGAGATACCGATGTAACTTGGGCCATCGGTTCTTCTGGGGAAATGGAGGAGGATGAGGGAATAATATTATCGCCCTGAACTCCTATTTCCTGAGTGGTTTCTGGATTGATGTATTCTTGTGCTAATGCTTTTTGTGCAACTCCATTTACTCCCACAATTAGTAACCATGCGAGCATCCAGGTTTTGCGATGACTGCGGCTAATAAGTCTACCTTTCAATTTTTTACACTCTGCTCACATACTTAAGTGAAGAGTGTATTCGCGATCGTTTAGAGTTCACATGGGGACATTTACGGATTTTGCCCCAAATTAGACTTAATGCTTCTGGGCAACTTTTGCAAGGGCGAGTATAACAGGGTATTGGGTATTCGGGACTGGGGACTAGGAAAAAGTTTCTCAATCCCTAATCCTCAATTCTCTAATCCCGAATCTATGGCAAATCGTTCACGCAAGCTGAAGCCAAAAGCCTCTAAACCAAATCAACCTCATGCTGGTGCGATGAAACGCGTCGCTAAAAAACCCCAGAAAAAGCTAAAACGAGGAAGTTGGTTGTCATCAATATTAGCGATGCCTACGGCGGCAAGCTACGCAATTATCTTAAGTAGTGCTAGTCTAATTATGGCTTTTGCCTGGATTAGTGTTCTCTTCATTTTCAATCCAGACGAGGTAAGCTGGCTAAATAAAATTTTACCTGCATGGGCACAAATCCCCCTTGGTAAGCACGAACGCCCCCAAACTCTCAAACAAATTAAACTCGATTTGAGTAAAAAAAACCAAATATTTGGGAAAACCCTGCCTTTAAATCAGGATGTGAAAACTTCATTTTTACTACCAGTTTTTCAACAACGTGCTAATTGTCAATCTGATTGTGAAGAACTTGTGGAACTCAGGGTTTACGAGCGCTCAGAAGAGTTAGAGTTTAAATCTCAGTCAGAAAATTACTACTATTTAGCGACTCAATTATCTGTAACTGGCCCAGATGAATCCTTTGTGATTTCTTCTTTGCTTGATGGAACTTCAGAACCCCAGGATATCAGTATTCCCCTACCTTTAACTGAAGTGCAACGCTTTGAAGGTAAGACACCATCATCAGGGGTTTGGTTTGATTTGCGGGGTAAACGCCAACAAGCAACTGATACGATCCGCTACGGTTATGTCGTATACTACAATCCAGAACGCACCAATTTACTACAAATGTTGTCTTGGACTAGTCCTAATGGACAATTGCCGAAATGGCAGCAGGTAACTGGTGATGGTACAAAAGAGTTAGTTATCGATCAAACAGTAGGTTTAGAACCGCACTTACAGGTTTACCAAGTCAAGCCTTTGAAGTTATTCCTCAAACCAATTCAATTGGAGGCGATTAGCCTCCAATCATCGACCTTCAAGGATTTTGGATACCAAAGTGCCTTGTCAATTGCTCGTAGCGGATTGTGGACACCAGCCTTTGAATGGTTGAAATTCATCAAGAAACAGCGCAAAGGAGTTTTACCAGAAGCGGCGCAAGCACAAATGGATTTGATTCGCTTGCATTCTCAATTTACTAAAACCCAAGCCCAGAAAATTTGGGCAAGTCCTAGTCAAGAAGTGCTAGCAGATTTGATTGATGGTCGTTGGGAGAAAGCGTTACAGGTATTTGAAACCTCGCCACATAATGCCCAAGAAATTGCTACTCTACTCAAAGCTGATGAAAAACGGTTATGGAATCGCACAGTGGCGGCGTTGCAGGTGAACCCAAATAGACGAAAGGTGCAAGCTTGGTTCGCGTTAATTTTAGCAGTTCAGCGAGGAGAAGAACACGCTAATTCTTGGTTAAAAGCGCAACCAAAAATTACAAAAGAGAATCTTGCCTATATTCAAGGTCTATTATCAAGACTCAATGGTAAGGGAACATCGCAAATATCCTCGACTCACCCTAGTCAGATTGTTGGTACGGTGCAACCAATTACTCAAGTTACCAACACCGAATGGCTGCAACCAAATTCCCCAGCAGATTTGAAACTTACGGATAACCAAGTTTGGTATCAGGTGGAGGTAAGTGCATTTAATGACGGGAAACGCTGGCTAAATTTTCCTTTTGAGAATTTCAACCCACCAAAAACTGACGCCGCCAAATTTTTCTGGAAAACTTTGGGAATCAGTTCTGACCCGGAAATCCAGATTGTAGTTTGGTTGCCAAATGGAGAGCAAAAAATTACTATAGCCGCTATCAAAGCGGTGCAACTACGGGGTAAAGTTTTGCGCCTATTAGCTGCTGGGCCAAAAATTCCAGATAATCAAAATGATGTTCTCCAACCCAAACCTTTAGCTTTGACAAATGCCGCATTGGAATGGGTGCAACCATCTCCTATTACTTTACGAGAAATGCATCAACAAAATCCCCAAGGGGTGAAGGTAATGCTATCGAGTCTGTGGCAATCTTTACAAAAATCCGGTGAATTTCCGGTTAGTGCTATTCCTAGCTTTGAACAGATGCAGGAAAAATTGGGTGATTGGCCCGTTCAAGTGATTGATTTAACAAATAACGCTCAACCAGAAATAATCTTGACTATCTCACCAGAAGCCATAGCATCCTTGAATCAGCCGACACCTGAAATTCAGGGAGAAAACACAGAGCAGCGCCGCGATCGCACTATAATTTTGTCTGATGCAAATAAAGTTATTTACACTGATTTTACAGGAAATTACTTACAAAGACTCTCTGCGATCGCCAAGATTTCAGGGGTGCAATCCTTAGCTTTACTGGTAGAAAATGCTCATAACTACAGTTTGAGGCGCTGGTCAGAGAAAAATCAGCGCTTTGAATAACGCACCCCTGACTCCAATTTCCCCTTTACTCAAATTTAAATTAAAGAGGGGAAAAGCGTAGGCGTAGCCCTTCTCCTGTCGGAGACGCTCTTGCTAGCTTGCTTCCACGAAGTGGTACGGTTGCGCTTAGGAACCACCCGTCGTAGACATCGCTATCTAGAAGACTGACTTATTCTTCTTTTTGGTTGGTTTCGGCTAGACGTTGGTGCTTCAGGTTTTCCAACTGCTGCAACAAAGAGTCTACCTCCGCTTGTAAATTCATCAATTTAGCTTGCTGATCGTCTTGATAATAAGACTTGGTTAACTTACTGACCCAGGCAGTCTGGGACTCGCGATCGGAAACACTAGATAAATAAGTAGGCATCGTTAATTAAATCCACTATTTAACTCACACCATTAGAAATATTATAATAATGCTCTTTTAAGCTTTATTAAATAATTGTATATTTTCAATCAATTACTCTAATGGATTTTGGGTTCAATCATAAAAGACGGTGATTATAATGGCTGTGTTCCAAAAAAACACTGACTCAAGTGTGTAAAGCATCCTTCCACGGGAAGGTACTTAAGAATAGTTAATTTATACTCTGTCAATTATGGTTGTACAAATGATTATCGCTGTTTTTGAGGAATTTACGCAAGAAATTATATGTAGACTATATCAAGAATTATCCTAAATCATGAAAAAATGTAGGGCGAAGCACTGGCACTTGGTGCAGTCTCTCGTAGAAAGGGAGGTGGAAGGCTAACATCAAAAAGAGACAGCCTCTTAAGTATTTTCCTATCTTCACTAAAACACATAGAGTAGGAAAATACATAGATATAATTGAATAAAATGATTCAGTAAACGCGACTAAAACCACGGATAAAGAAGAGCTTTAGAGAGTTATGACGTAAGTCTGATATAGAAATCAGGTTTAATTCGGAGAATTTATTTCTATAGACAGGGAACACAAAATAAAAAATAGGATAAGCACGTACTCAGTCTTGTTCAAAAATCAAATAAGAGTCCTATAGATTTACAGATGATTTTTTACCTTGTCAGTCTCCTCTGAGGTAATTTGTTGAACCGAAGTCGCCGTGGCAGTTTATGATAAATTAACGTTCTAAATAAAATAGTCAGTGAAACGCTTGCACCACAAAAAATAATATTCTTAACAAGATTCTTTGGGATTAGGAAACTCTGAACAGCCAGCTGGTAACGAAAAATCTACTTTCTTCCTGTTTCCCATTTTGCGCTTCCCGCTCCCACACTTTCTAAATATCCAATCCTTACATTAAGAAATTTTAAATCCCGTGACTTTGAGCCTGTCTGTTGCTACATCTCATCGCCAACCCTGGCCTGGACTGATAGAAGCCTATCGCGAATACTTGCCTGTCAGCGAAAAAACACCGATTGTGACTCTGTTGGAGGGTAACACGCCTCTAATACCAGCGCCAGCGATCGCAGAACGCATTGGCAGACAAGTACGGGTTTTTGTAAAATATGACGGTCTTAATCCCACCGGCAGCTTCAAAGACCCGAGGGATGACTATGGCAATTTCCAAGGCCAAGGAAGCAGGGGCAAAAGCAGTCATTTGTGCCAGCACGGGCAACACCTCAGCCGCCGCCGCCGCTTATGCCAGACGCGGAGGTATGAATGCTTTTGTACTGATTCCCGACGGTTATGTAGCACTGGGCAAATTAGCTCAAGCATTGTTGTACGGTGCAGAAGTATTGGCAATTAAAGGTAATTTTGACCAAGCTTTAGAAATTGTCCGCGACATGGCCGAAAGCTATCCGATCACTTTGGTGAATTCAGTTAATCCCTACAGACTAGAAGGACAGAAAACAGCAGCCTTTGAAATTGTCGATGCATTGGGTGATGCACCAGACTGGTTGTGTATTCCCGTGGGCAATGCGGGAAATATCACAGCATATTGGATGGGATTTTGTCAATATCATCAAGCCAGAAAGTGCGATCGCTTACCCAAGATGATGGGATTCCAAGCCGCAGGTGCAGCCCCTTTAGTCCACGGTCAGCCAGTGGCGCATCCCGAAACCCTAGCGACAGCAATTCGGATTGGCAACCCTGCAAGTTGGGAGTTAGCGATCGCAGCCCAAACCGCCAGTCAGGGAAATTTCCACGCCGTTAGCGATGCCGAAATTCTCGACGCCTATCGACTTTTGGCAGCATCAGAAGGTATCTTCTGCGAACCTGCTAGCGCCGCTTCTGTCGCTGGGTTGTTGCAGGTGAAAGACCAAATTCCTACAGGAGCGACAGTGGTTTGTGTCCTCACAGGCAATGGTTTAAAAGACCCAGATACAGCTATTAAACACAATCACAGTCAATTTAAACAAGGTATCGCCGCAGAACTGGGCGCAGTAGCCAAGGCAATGGGATTTTAGAGGATTGGGCGTTAAGAGTGCTGAGTTAGGAGTTAGGAGTTAAGAGTTAGGAGTTTTATTTATCTCCTTGTCTCCCTTGTCTCCCTTGTCCCCCATCTCCCTCACTCCCTCATCTCCCTGCTCCCCTGCTCCCTGCTCCTGCTCGTTCGCGCGTCAGGCTATCAATAGCATCACCCAATGCAGTAGTAAGGCTATTGCGGGTTTGGGCATGATTGTCCTGCTCAGTTTTCAAAGCTTGCAAGAGGCGATCGCGTTCTTTAATTGCGGCGATCAGTTTAGCTTGCAAGTCTTCCACAGATTTTAGCTGTTCTATTTCTTGTTGGATAGTTGCTGGTGTCCCAGCAGCTAGTGTGTCTATTTCAAGACCTTGGAGTTTATGCAGTTCTGCTTTGAGAGAAGCGATCGTCTGTTGGGAAAGTTGAGTATCTGTACGGCGTTGTTCTGCTTCTGTGTTGTAAAGCTGACGCCATTTTTGGGCACTTTCCCAAGCTGTATCGCGCTCGTGTTGAAGCTGTGCCATCTGCTCTTTGATTACCTGGATTTCTGTCAACCACTGTTGTGTTAAATCTTGATTCATACATTAATAGTCATTAGTCATTGCTCAATGGTCATTAATTAGAAACTCTTGACTCAGTATTCTTGCGGTAGAAAGTATAGATGCGATCGCTACGCAAAATTTAGCACAGTAGTTAATAAACCCAACCAGTTTTAACTCTAAATTATGCCAAAGCTTCGTTTTTTTCGCTTCTTTCGCCACCTCAATTGGCGCACGATTAAAAAAACTTTTTCCAGAACAATCGAAAGGCGACTTTTTGGACTCGCCTCGGAAATCGCCTTTAATGCCATGCTATCGCTGTTTCCAGCAATTCTTGCTATCATCACAGCCATTGGCTTATTGGCAGAATCTTTACAAAACACCTTTAAACAGCTGGCGGCACAACTAAGTCAAATCCTACCCGAACAAGCTCTGGAGCTAATTCGTGATTTTGCTACCACAGAAATTACTAACTCCAAAAACAGTGGTTTATTTTCTCTAAGCTTTGTATTAGCAATTTGGACTGCTTCTGGAGCGGTGAGTACCGCAATGACAGCCCTCGATCAAATCCATCAAATTCCTCCAGAAAATATCCGCCCCTTTTGGAAGGCCAAGCTTGTCTCTCTGGGATTAACAGTCGGTACTATGTTGCTTTTAGTATTGGCTTCTTTCTCAGTGTTTACTAGCGACTGGCTTTTGGGAATAGTAGTGCGCGAAAATAGTTCTTTAATCTTTTTGTTGCATCTTTGGCTACTGTTACGCTGGCCTTTAGCTTTAAGTATTGTCGCTGTCGCTTTTGGCTTTGTCTATCGCTATGGCCCAAGCAAGTGGAACTCAGGCACGCCAATGATGCCTGGAGCAATTTTAGCAGCTGTTTTTTGGGCAATATTGTCTGCCCTATTTCGGCTGTATGTGGCGAATTTTGGCAATTATAATAAAGTATATGGTGCTGTAGGAGCAGTGATAGTTTTAATGCTCTGGCTGTCAATGAGCGCTGCTGTTCTGTTAATCGGCGATCAGTTGAACGTGACTGTCGGCGAAGATATGCGCTTAAAAGCCCAGCCACAATCGCAAGTCAAATATTAATTCGTAAATCCTTGAGAAAATGATTGCAAAAGCTCAGTAGGGGAGTAAAATATCTAACGATTCAATACAAAGTTAGCGATCGCCTCTATGACTGATTCTCCTCCTCGATTTCCGATGATTGAACCTGATGCCAAAGCACCCACCTTGAAGCGCCTGCGTCAGCTAAGTCGGCTGCTGGATAATATTATTACCATTCCTGGCACAAAGATTGGTTTTGGTTTAGATCCAATTTTAGGACTCATACCGATTGGTGGTGATTTTTTGGGAATAATGTTTTCTAGCTACATTATTCTAGAAGCAGCACGGCTAGGCGTATCTAGAGCCACTCTAGGTAAAATGGTTTTGAACGTAATCATTGATGGCTTGGTAGGCGCTGTCCCAGTTTTAGGAGACTTTTTTGATGTTGCCTGGAGAGCTAACACTAATAATATCAAGCTCTTGGAAGAATACTTAAAGTTTCCTAGCGAGCAAAAGAGTGCAGACAGATGGTTTATCTTTGCCGTTTTGGCTGGATTATTGCTCATCTCCATTGTCTTAGTAGCATTGCCTGTGATCCTAATTAGAATCCTGTGGAACGCCTTTACAGGCGGTTAAATTGTTTATTGATAAAAGAATGAAAGATTGGTGGCAAGCTACTTTTCCCAAAGGGCGGCAAAGTTTAGTTATTAGTGACGCTAAAGGGTATCCTGTACAAATTGCTTATGGCGAAAGAGGTAGAGGTAAACCGCTCATTTTATTACATGGTATGGGGAGTTGGAGCTACAATTGGCGGCACAGCGTAGCAGCATTATCTAAATATTACCGAGTAATTTGTTTTGATGCCAAAGGTTTTGGTTTTTCCGAAAAACCATTGTCTCGTAAAGAACACAACGGTCATCAAGTTATTGAATTTCAAAGAATTATTCAGGCATTATGTGATGAACCCGCAGTCATTGTGGCAGAATCTTTAGGGGGATTAGTTGCCCTTGCTCTTGCTCAAGAAAACCCGCAGTTAATCGGACGGCTTATAGTAGTAAATGTACCTGTTTTTGCCGAACAGCTACCTCATTGGTCTATGTGGTTGCTTGCCCAAACGCCCTTAGAAATAATGCAAACAATTGACTCCTTACGTCTGGCATATTTGTTTGCACCTCTATTTAAAGAAGTTATGGCAATAGAAAGACGTAGGGTATTATTCGATCCCTCAATATTAACGCAGGAAGATATCTATTGGATAACTTACCCGTTTACTGAATTGCCTGGTACGATCGCAAAAGTTGCCGAAGAGTTACAAATAGCCGCGCGAGAAATTGAGAATTGGCAAGCAAATAAGCCCAATATGCTCACCAAAATTCAAAATAACCTGAGTGCAATTAAGTGTCCCACACTAGTTTTGTGGGGTGAGCAAGATAGTTGGTTTCCTGCTAGTCATGGTCAAAAATTACATCAACATATCCCCAATTCCAAATTACAGATTTTATCTAACTGTTGTCATGATGCCTCAACAGGGGCTTCTGCGGTGTTGAATAAAACGATTCTTAAGTTTTTACAAGATACTAATTTTTAAAGAAGAAAACAGATACGCCAGAATTCAGTAATATTAATCCGGTGATTCAGACGCTCTCTACTTCGCGCAGCGTGTTGCAGATAGACGATGCGCGTAGCTTGCTTTTGTGCAGGAGTGCTACTGTTGCGCTATATACCAGTTGCACAAAATTCATTCTGACTCCTGAATCCTGACTCCTGAATTTTGTTTTGATAAAAAGAGAGTGGGAGGAAGCATATCAGTCAGCTTTCAAACTCCCACTCTATCATTTGCTGCTGAAGCGAACAGGAATGTATACAGACGTTACCCCTATTGGGGGCTAATGCGTAGTTCAACAACGCCTGCACGCATTTAATATTCCTGTTGCAGCAAATGCCAAACCTAATTATTGAACTTATTTACTGAGATAAATCCTCTGCAAATAATTGTTATAGATAGCTTTTTGTTTTTGTAAATCACTTAGTAAATAGTGTTTTACAAAAGGAATCCTCTTAGGTGGTAGCCCCTGATAATCAAACCCTTGAAGTCGTTTATCTTCATACAATTTAACTTGAATCGTCAAAAGCTGGTTGCCATTTTGGCAAGTTTTTAAATATCCTAATTGCTCATATCTAACTTTTTAAAAGCAGTTAAACCGCTATATAGCAAATTAATTATTCGTACATTATCTCGTTCCTAGTTTCAGATTGGGAATGCTTAATGAGAGGATCTACCTCCCGAACTCGCGGCAGAGCCACCAAGAGCAGCATTTCTAGCCAGAGGCTAGAAACGAGATTTTTGGCATACCGTGCCCCTACACCTTCAATACTTTTCGGATAAGCCTAATAATCTCTCTTTTGGTCTGGGAAAAGGTTAAAGGGCAAAGGGGAAAAGGTAAATTCAAACCCTTTCCCTTTCCCCTTTCCCCCTTAACCGAAAAGTATTGCCTACACCTTGCGATATGACCTCGTACCACATCTGAATGGAAAACGCTATAACAAGATTCCCGACTTCTTAAAGAAAGTCGGGAATCTAAGCCAAGCTAATTGGCAAAAAGTGTTAATTTAACGGGGTTTTACTTTACGGTAGTATTAATACTGGCGTAAAATAGCAGACAATGAACTATTTTTACGAAGATCCATCAATTCTGCTAAGGGTTCTGTGCGCGTATCCAGGTGGTGCTTGTGTTCTGCTGGGAGAACAGTTACCAGATGCTTTGTTTTTGGTTGCATCTGCATCAGGGGCATTAGTTGTGGCTGTGGCACAAAAATTGGCTGACTCTTGGGAAGATTTGGTTCCAATTTTTGGTAATGCTTCTGTGCCAAGCGTACCTGATGGCGATTAACCTGTTTTTGAACTTTTTGCGGTTGCTTGGTGCGGTTAAGCACTCGGAAAATCAGCAAAGAACCACCGCCACAGCTGAGAACGATCGCAGCAACCATCCATAAAGGTGTAGGATTGCTATTCTCAGAAGGCGGACTGATTGGTTCTTCAACTATAACTGGGATTTTTTCTGGTTCTTCTTGTGGCACGGGGCCAGCATTACCTAAGCTATATAAAGCAAAGGCACCACCTCCCATAAACATGGCTAAACACCCGGTTAACAATAGCCAAGGATGATGTGCAACCAGATATATCAGAACATTCGAGCTGTTTTTTAGTCTCGATTTCCTGTTTGTCAGCTCTGGAGTAGCCCTTTTTAATTGGGTTCGCTCGCGCTGTACACTCTGACTTTTTTCCATGATTACTTTCAGATTTGTACCCCTCTAGTGAATAAATTGTACTGGAGGAGTCAAGCATCAGGTATCCGTAACAAAATTTAGATTTAAGTAGCTTTTTTGTAAGACATAAGCTACCAAATCTGGCTAAATTTTGCCAAAGTTCTGTATTTATTGTGGCTTTTTACCGTAATAATCGGAAATCAGTTTGCTTCTTTGTTCTGTCAGCTAGGAGAATGCCTTTCAAGAGCAAGTTGAATTAACCGATCGACTAATTCTGGAAAGGAGACTCCACTCTGTGCCCAGAGTTGAGGATACATACTCGTTGCAGTAAAGCCTGGTAAGGTATTGATTTCGTTAATAAATACTTCTTGTGTTGCTTCCACATAGAAAAAATCTACCCTTGCTAACCCAGCAGCGTCAACAGCAGCAAAAGCTTGCAAAGCCATGTCCTGAATTTGACGAGCGATCGCCTCTGGAAGCTGGGCTGGGATCAGTAAATCTGCCCGACCCTCAGTATATTTAGTTTCATAATCATAAAAATCGCTGTCATAAGTAATCTCTCCAATGACAGAGGCTTGGGGTTGCTCGTTACCTAAAACGGCACACTCAACTTCTCTAGCGACTACCCCAGCTTCTACAACTAGTCGGCGATCGTAACTGGCAGCACTATCTAAAGCAGCTTCTAATTCTGGGCGCGATCGCACTTTGGCAATACCCACTGATGAACCCAAATTAGCAGGCTTGACAAAAGCAGGATAACCTAATGTTGCCTCAATTTCATCACACAGTTTCGGAAATACGCACGGATTAGACCAAACCTGCGATCTAGTTACCGCCTTGTATTTTACCTGTGCTAATCCTGCTTGCTCAAAAGCCATTTTCATGGCAATTTTATCCATTCCCATTGCCGAACCTAACACCCCAGAACCGACAAAAGGGACTTGCATCAAGGTGAGTAAGCCTTGAATCGTTCCATCTTCACCGTTAGGGCCGTGGAGAATGGGAAACCAAACATCTACTTGGGCAACTTGAGAGGGAGATTGCCAATTGCTCAGAGTTTGGGCTTGAGGGTTGGATGTCAGATTTCCCTCAGAAGTTGATGCCGATTCCAGTAACGGACTGCCGGTTGCTAAAACCTTTTCGGGTGGTTCTCCTGCTAGCCAGCGGCCATCTTTTTGGATGTAAAAAGGCAATATTTCGTACTTACTAGCATTTTCCCCAGCACTCAAGGCGTTAGCGATCGCCCGTGCTGATTTGATCGAAACTTCATGTTCTCCCGAACGACCGCCAAACAGTAACCCCACCCGCAGCTTAGTCATTTTCGGCTCCTCCACACTTCTCAAGCAGATAGCGTATCACAACCTACAAAAATTGCCATATTTTTCTAGATTATTTTATCGAGGAAGGCAGGGGGAGCAGGGGAGAAGTTGCAGTAAGTTTTTCCCCTCTGCTTCTCAGCCCCCTGCCCCCTGCCTTTCAAGGACAGGCTTTTAGGCTTTCGATAAATAGTTGAGAATGTTCTCAATTATTGAACGTAGTTTTAAGTTCTCAGACAATGGTTTTGGTTTTAAAATCCCAAAAATTTGTCTAATCAAAAAAACCTGCCCCCTGCCCCCTGCCTCCTGCCTCCTGCCCCCTGCCCCCTGCCCTCTGCCCCCTGCCCTCTGCCCCCTGCCCCCTGCCCCCTGCCCCCTGCCCCCTGCCCCCTGCCCCCTGCCTCCAATTAAAACAATCGTGTTGTCAGCTACAGTAATATTCCAGAAAAATGGGCAACAATCAATATTGATAACTAACTAGAAATGCAGCCCTACCTGTAAAAGATGCTGCCGTTTCATGAAACCCAGAATTATTGTTTGTGGCTTAGGACGTACCGGATATAAAACCTTTCGTCTGCTGAGACATCAGGGAGCCTTCGTTGTTGGCATTCATCATCAATCTATCCCTGGCGAAACCGCAGGAGATGTGATTGTTGGAGATTTACAAGCAGCTTCTACCCTGACAGCAGCAGGAATTCAACAGGCACACACTTTAGTCATCGCTGGATCTAAAGATGCTCTGAATTTGTCTATTATGATGCAAGCGCGGGTGCTAAATCCCCAGATTCGGATTATTAACCGTTTTTATAATACAAATTTGGGTGAGCGCCTAGATCAAAGTTTGCCAGACCATTTGAGTATGAGTGTTGTCGGATTAGCAGCACCCGTATTCACCTTTGCAGCGCTGGGAAACCGAGCGATCGGACAAATTAAATTATTTCAGCAAACTTGGCCAATTCACGAAGAATACATCGATCAAAACCACTTCTGGAAAGGTCGAAAGCTGAGTGAATTGTGGTCAGACCGATCGCGGATGCTAATTTATTACTTACCAGTCAAAGGTGAGATGGATTTAGTATCAGCTGTCATAGCTGGCCAAGAGATTCAAGTAGGCGATCGCATAATTATTGGTACACAACCCCGCATCCGTTCTCCCCGGAGATCGTTGATTAGAAAACTGCTGAAAGTTATGACTAATCTTAGGCAGTTTCAGGAACACGGGCGTTCGGTAGTGGTGGGAGCTATTGCACTATTGACGGTTATTGCGATCGCTACATTTACCTATATGTCGGCTGAGTTGAGTTTGTCTCCTGTGGATGCTCTATATTTTTCTGTCGGCATGATTACGGGAGCGGGTGGCAATGACAAAGTAGTAGAAAATGCTCCTAACAGTATTAAGTTATTTACTGTTATTATGATGCTGGTTGGAGCAGTGGTGATTGGTATTTGGTATGCCATGCTCACCGATTTTGTCTTAGGAAGCCGCTTTAAGCAATTTTGGGATGCAGCCCGAATTCCCCAGCGATCGCACTACATTGTCTGTGGCTTGAGTGGTATTGGGGTGAGAATTGTTCAGCAACTCCACGCCAGCGGACATGAAGTTGTCGTTGTTGAACCCGACTCCAACAGTAAATATATCAACACCGCCCGCGAACTCGGTATCCCTGTGATTCAGGGTGATGCCAGCTTCCGCACAATACTCAAAGCTAGCAATATAAACTCTGCCGCCGCAGTGATTACTGTTACTAGCAATGATGCTACCAATTTGGAAATTGCCCTTAAAGCCAAAGGTTTGGCACCCAGTATTCCGGTGATTGTTCATTATGGCGATCCTGATTTTGCTGGCATAGCCCAACAGCTATTTGGCTTCGATGCAGTGCTGAGTCCGGCTGAATTAGCAGCACCAGCTTTTGCCGCCGCTGCACTAGGGGGACGTATCCTGGGCAATGGCATCACAGCCGATAGTCTTTGGGTAGCTTTTGCCACTGTAATTACAGCTTCACACGTCTTTTGCGGTCAGTGGGTGAAAGATGTAGCAATGTCTGCTGACTGTGTACCTTTGTACGTAGAAACAAATCACCAAACTCTTCACGGCTGGGATTTATTAGAAACAAACCTCAGTGATGGCGATGTTTTATATATGACTATGCCAGCTACACGGTTGTATCAATTGTGGCGGGGCGAGCAAGTTTGTGAAGCACACGCTTAAGACAATTCCCAGAGTCATTGCACCCTCATGCGTGACATTGATGTAAACTTAAGCCAAAAGCCTTTTCAAACCTAGTTTCTAGCCAATTATTAAAATCCAAAAAGGATCTGTTGTGAAAGCTGCAATTAGACTAGCTAACGAAAGTGATGCTTTAAAAATGCTGGCAATTTATGCGCCTGTTGTGTGGGAAACTTCAATTTCCTTTGAGATAGAGCCTCCCAGCAAAACAGAATTTGAAAAACGCATCAATAACTATCAACAGCAGATGCCTTGGCTAGTGTGTGAAATTAACGGTGAGATTCTAGGTTATGCCTATGCTACTCCCTATCGGACTCGTGCTGCTTACCAATGGTCTGTAGAATCATCCGTGTATGTAAATGTTGAATATCGCAGAAAAGGAGTTGCTAAAGCTTTATACACTTCTCTTTTTGGCTTGCTGCAACTCCAAGGATTTTATAACGTTTTTGCTGCGATCGCTTTACCCAACCCAGCAAGTGTAGCTATGCATGAGGCTGTCGGTTTTTTGCCTCTAGGTGTTTTTTACAGAGTTGGATATAAATTTAGTAAGTGGCACGATGTTGGCTGGTGGCAACTATCTCTGCAACAAGAACCACCGTTATCAGTAAATCAGCCTCTTTCTTTGCCAGAAGCTCAAAAATCATCTCTGTGGAATCAAACTTTAAAAAATGGACTCTTGCTACTTCGCGTTTAACTTGGTGTTGCCCTTAGCTATTTAACATTTGTACATAATTTTCCGTAAAGGTCGGGAAGGGGGTTAGGGGGTTAGGTTAATCGTTTGCTTTTTCACCACCACTCCCCACTCCCATTTATTTGTTAACTACTCGTTGTTGGTATTCCTGCTCAGTAATCATATCAAGAGTGTTCTCTAGGCGATCTACAAATACAATACCGTCGAGATGATCGTACTCGTGTTGAAAAATCCGAGCGATAAAATCGGTTAATTCTTGTTTTTGTAAATTGCCTTCAGAGTCAGTGTATTCTACTTCAATAGATTTATAGCGAGGAACTAACCCCCGAATTCCTGGAACACTTAAACAACCTTCCCAATCTTTGACAACTTCAGTTGAATGAGTAATGATTTTGGGATTAATCATGGCAGTAGGTTCCATTTCCGGCGCGTTGGGATACCTGGCATTGGGACGGGAAGCCACAATAAATAAACGATAGGATTGTGCTACTTGAGGCGCAGCAATTCCCACGCCGTTAGCCTTGGCAACAGTGGCGATTAAATCTTCAATTAATTTTTGAATCTGCTCATCTTGAATATTTTCAACCCAAGCAGCTTTTTGGCGCAATGTTGGATTGCCTAATTGAATTATTGGCGCTAATTCAGTCACGATAAAACTCCTTTAGGTAATGGGGCATGGGGCATGGGGCATGGGGCATGGAGAGAGTGAAGTATGTCAGTTATTTTTCAAATAACCAATGACAAATGACAAATGACAAATGACCAATGACAAATGACAAATGACAAATGACAAATGACAAACATCATCCTTCACGTCTGACTGGCAAAGGAGCAGGTTGAACTGCTACTTGGACAATTTGCCCATTGCGTTCCACTTCTATGGGTAATTTAGTACCGATTTTGCTCTTTTCTACTAGCTTTTGTACTTCTTCAATTTTAGTAACAGGCTGGCTGTTAATGCTTTTAATCACATCACCGACTCGTAGACCAGCTACAGATGCAGGCGATCGCGGCACAATCTCAACCAGCAAAACGCCTTCATCTGCTGTAAGATTTAAGCGATCGCCTGCAACATTTTTGATTCTTTCTTTATTTTCTGGTGTCAATGTCACCATCTGCACACCCAAATAAGGATGATCCACCCTGCCTTTAGCGATTAATTCTTGGGCAATCCTTTGCACGGTGTTAATGGGTATAGCAAATCCCAAGCCTTGAGCGCCTCGAATAATCGCTGTATTCATTGCAATCACTTGACCACGAGCATTGAGCAATGGGCCACCGGAATTACCAGGGTTAATTGCAGCATCCGTTTGGATGTAATCAACCCGCTTGTCACTTGCACCGATATCGCTACTAGAACGCCCTGTAGCACTAATAATCCCAGATGTGACGGTATTATTCAAGCCTAAGGGATTACCAATGGCAATTACAGCTTCTCCTGGTTGTAAGGCATCGGAGTTACCCACAGCTAGAGTTGGCAGATTGTTAGCATTAATTTTGATCGTTGCCACATCCGTTACTGGGTCTTCACCCAAAACTTTCCCATCAAAAGTCCGGCCATCTTTGAGTATAACAGTCACTCTATCAGCACCATCTACCACATGGGCATTGGTAACAATTTGACCGGAAGAATTAATAATAAATCCAGAGCCACTACCGCGTTCTACCCGTTGTCTAGGCTGTGGCGCTCCTTCTCCAAAAAACCGCCGGAAAAATGGATCGTTGTTAAATTCGTCTGGTACGCGAGAAGTGATTGTTCGGGAAGAATCAATCCGAACTACCGCAGGCCCCACCTGTTGCACTACTTTCACAACAAAATTAGGATCTCCAGACGAAGAGAAAATCTGTGGGGGGACAATTACCGGATTCGGTACTGGTGTGTTTTGGGCTTGAGTATCGCTTTGCTGATTATCAATGGTCTTAGCAGGTAAAAGAGAGCAGCTCCCCAAAAACACCACTGCTACCCCATATGAGAGCATCCACAACCTCTGGGGTAAACCCCTGGTTTCAATCTTTTTGGGTGCTGAGTGATGGTTTGTTATCTTCATGTGTCGTTGCTTCTCCGTGTCAATGAGAGTGCTGAGTTAAAAGTGCAAAGTGCTGAGTTAAAACCGCTCATTAGGGACGATGCATATACTGGGTACAAAAGCTCTGAGAAATTTTATTTTACTCACCACTTAGCACTCAGCACTCGGTTTGGTCAGTGGGTGTTAGGATCTTGCCTACTGGGTAGATCCCAAAATGGTTACAACTTAAAAGCTTATTTTAGGTCTAGCGTGTCTCAATGCTAAATTAGTGCTTTCTCTTCTATTGTGACGATTAGCAGCAAAGGTGGTGGATAATGGAAATTCCCATAGAAAGTCTGTGGATTCAGGTACTAGAGCGCCTAAAGCTTGAACTATCCCGACCTACCTTTGAAACTTGGATCAAAACTGCTAGTGCAGAGCGATTAGAAAATAATTGTTTGATTATCCGCACTCCTAACCCATTTGCTCGTAATTGGTTACAGAAGTATTACATCAATACTATTGCTCATGTAGTCCAAGATATTCTCGGTCATCCCGTGGGAATTTACATTACCGTTGATCAAGGCGATCAAGTTTCTCATTTTAGTGAACGAGAGGTTGCTTGGGAATCACCAAATTCCAGCAGTATTTCTGAAGCTGTTCCTAATCATAATCATCAAACTACTGACTTAAACTCTAAATATGTCTTTTCGCGGTTTGTAGTTGGTGCTAACAATCGTATGGCTCATGCTGCTTCTTTGGCAGTTGCAGAATCTCCAGGTAAAGAATTTAATCCTTTATTTTTATGCGGTGGTGTCGGCTTGGGTAAAACTCATCTAATGCAAGCTATTGGTCATTATCGCTATGCAATTTTTCCTAATTGTAAAATATTTTATGTTTCTACTGAGCAATTTACTAATGATTTAATTACAGCTATCCGTAAGGATAGTATGCAAAGTTTCCGAGAGCATTACCGAGCGGCTGATGTTTTATTAGTTGATGATATTCAGTTTCTGGAAGGAAAGGAATATACCCAAGAGGAATTTTTCTATACTTTTAATACTTTACATGAAGCTGGTAAACAAGTTGTCATTGCTTCCGACCGTCCGCCCAACCAAATTCCCAGCTTGCAAGAACGTCTTTGTTCTCGGTTTTCTATGGGTTTAATTGCAGATATCCAAAAGCCCGATTTAGAAACGAGAATGGCAATTTTACAGAAAAAAGCTGAGGATGAAAATATTAGTCTTCCCCGCGATGTGATAGAGTACATTGCTTCTAACTATACTTCTAATATTCGAGAATTAGAAGGAGCTTTAATTCGGGCGGTAGCTTATATTTCTATTTGGGGTTTACCGATGACGGTGGACAATATCACGCCAGTTTTAGAACCGCCTAATGAAAAAATGGCAGCTACCCCAGAAGCAATTTTAAAGGTGGTGGCGGATAATTTTGATGTTTCAATAGATGACCTCAAAGGTAACTCGCGACGAAGAGAGATAAGCTGGGCGCGTCAATTAGGAATGTATCTCATGCGCCAACACACGACCTTGAGTTTGCCGAGAATAGGCGAGGAGTTTGGTGGTAAAGACCATACAACGGTAATCTATAGTTGCGATAAAATTACTCAACTTCAGCAGAGCGATCGCACCTTAGTACAAACTCTACGTGAATTGAGCGATCGCATCAATATGACTAGCCGTTCTCAAAAACCATCCTGAAGATTTATTTTAAGTTTTCCACAAGCAGGAGTCTGAATTATGAGCTTTGACGGGTCAAGAATATTAAGTAACGTCTAAAAATTGATTAAATTTAACTTATATTGTGCAAAAAACTGGGGAAAACTTGATATTTTACAGTGAAAATTTAATTGAGTATAATTACCTTGTGGAAAAACTCAAGTACTTTTCCACAAGTTTTCCACAAGGTAAACTTGCCTAACTATAATTGCAATAGAAATTGTGGAGTTTTCTAGTAATCTGTTAAGTTTGCTGAGTTTGTAGTCAGCGCTTTAGCGCTCAAATCAAGGACTAAAGTCCTTACTACAAACTTATTCACTCATCAAATAGATTTTAGCTAGCTGACGATCGCACTTTCATGGAAATACTTAAGGGTTTCTTATACATGGAAGAATATGTGTTGCAGATGTTTAAATTGTTACAGTTTGCAGTTAAGAAGCAATACTGATGGCGGATTATACTTACATGCTAATCAAACAAATAGCGATCGCCTATAAACATAAGGATGTTACGATATCTTTCACAAGCTGTATCTGACTTATGAAATTAGTTTGCTCCCAAAGCGATCTCAGTACAAACCTCTCACTCGTTAGTCGTGCAGTCCCCTCACGACCAACTCATCCAGTACTTGCCAATGTGCTGTTACAAGCGGATGCTGAAACTAACCAAGTAAGCTTAACAGCCTTCGATCTTAGCTTGGGAATCCGCACCAGCTTTAACGCAGAGGTATGGGAAAGTGGGGCGATCGCACTTCCTGCTAAGTTACTTGTAGACATCACCTCTCGTCTTCCAGAAGGCGAAATCACTTTAGACGATGAATCAGCCTTGACAGGTGCAACATCTGGTGGAGAAGGTTTAATTGTCACACTCACACCCAAAAGCGGACATTACCAAGTCCGAGCAATGGGGCCGGAAGAATTTCCCGAACTACCTATAATTGAAAATACAGAAGTAATTCATCTCACGATCACTGCATTAATTGAAGGATTACGCGGTTCATTGTTTGCTACCAGTGGTGATGAAACCAAGCAAGTACTCACGGGAGTGCATTTAACAGTTAAACAAGACATCCTAGAATTTGCAGCTACAGACGGACATCGCCTCGCAGTCGTAGAAACTAGCAACGAGCGTCCTCTAGGCGGAACTAGTCAAGTAGAAGTGACAGTACCAGCTAGAGCATTACGCGAACTTCAACGAATGTTAGCTCATAGCGCCTCATCAGATGAACCTGTAGCTTTGTATTTCGATCGAGGTCAAGTTGTGTTTGCATGGCAAAATCAACGCTTGACTAGTCGCACATTAGAAGGGCAATATCCTGCTTATCGACAATTAATTCCCCGCCAATTTGAGCGACAAGTAACTATCGAACGGCGACAATTTGTCAGCACTTTGGAGCGGATTGCTGTGTTAGCCGATCAGAAAAATAATATTGTTAAACTCAGTATTGATAACGAAGCTCAAGAAATTACCTTATCTTGTGAAGCTCAAGATGTAGGCAGTGGTAGAGAGTCGATGCCTGCACAAATTTCTGGGGAAAATATTGAGATTGCCTTTAACATTAAATATTTAATGGAAGGCTTGAAAGAGTTACCATCTTCAGAAATTCAAATGCATTTAAATCAAAGCCTAACTCCAGTGATTTTTACACCATTGGGTGGTTTGAAAATGACCTATTTAGCTATGCCGGTGCAACTTAGAAGTTAGAGGTGATATCATGTCCGCATAATTAGTTATGATTCCCACGTCATTGCACCCCACCCCTTAATCCCCTCCCCGCAAGCAGGGCTGATTCATTCCCTAAAAGGCACTGATTTACAAGCGTTCCAAGCAAAAAAATCAGGTGACTTAAAAATCTGATTGGGCAGAAAAATGACGATTGCACTTAAATTTACTGGTTGAGGTGGTAGTTTTTGTTTTTCCCACTCAAGCAAATTTCTGACTCATACTCTTGACAAAATCCCTGAAATTTCGGATGAAACAGCCCTGCTCTTTGCTTGCGGCAGGGCTGATTCATTCCACAAGAGTGAGAAGTTTGTCAATAATATAAAATATGGTGTTTAACCCTGTGTTTTCCTTTACCTATGCCGATTTTGACAGCAGAAATCCTCTGTTTAGAAGCTGAAATATTTTCATTAGCCGAGTCTCAGCATCCAGAACCTCTGCTGTATGGTGTTACTGATGGAAAAGCTGTCGGAACTTACCTGGAACAGAAATTTCGACTTTACTTAAAAGCTAAGTACGATTTCATACAAGGTAACTCTGCGAGTGGTATTGATTTTCCGGGGTTGCTTATAGATATGAAGGTAACAAGTGTTAGACAACCACAATCATCATGCCCATTCAAATCTGCACGCCAAAAAATTTTTGGGCTTGGCTATTCGTTGCTTATCTTTGTCTACGATAAGGCAGATAATAGTATAAACCGCACGGCTACTCTGAATATTTTGCATACGATTTACGTAAGTGCTGAAAAAACCGCAGATTTCCAGATGACACGTGGAATTTCTAGTATTTTAGAGAACGAAGGTAATAAAGATGACCTAATTGCTTTTATGCTCGACCGCAATTTGCCTGTTGACGAACTTGAAGCAAGTAACATCGCGGATGAAATATTGAGAAATCCACCTTTACAGGGATTTTTAACGATTTCCAATGCTTTAAATGGCGACTTCAGTATGGGAGAGTGATAGAACGTGCTGGTCAAGAAAAAGGTATAATTACCGTTTATAGAGCTAATCCCTGATGCGTACTGTTCAAAAACTTAAAGTAGAATACGGCGATTTTCAAACGCCGATAGAATTAGCCTATCGGGTATGTAAAAAGTTAGTAGAGCTTGGTGTTAAGCCACATATTATAATTGAGCCTACTTGTGGAATAGGAAATTTTGTTGAAGCTGCTTCATCTTGTTTTGACTCAGCAAAAAAAATTTTAGGAATTGAATTAAACCTTGATTACTTTAGACAGATTATAGAAGAAGAAAAGTTTTTACATGACCAAAGGATTGAAATTAAATGTGAGGATTTTTTTCAAGTAGATTGGTTATCACTAATAAGTGAATCAAATGAAGAAATATTAGTGCTTGGTAATTTACCTTGGGTAACAAACTCACAACAGGGTAGTATTGGGGGCGTAAATTTGCCTAAAAAGAGCAATTTTCAAAATCATACTGGTTTAGATGCAATTACGGGAAAAAGTAATTTTGATATATCAGAATGGATGCTCATACAGTTTGTACAATACTTACAGAAGCATAACAGTTATCTAGCGGTGCTTTGTAAAACTTCGGTTTCTAGAAAAATTTTAAATTATATCTATTCGGAAAAGCTAAATCTTGCTTACTGTGCAGTTTATAAGATAGATTCTAAGAAATATTTTGATGCTGCTGTTGAAGCTTGCTTATTTTTCTGTAAATTTGATTCCAACTCACAAAAATATTATTGTGATGTATTTGATAGTCTTGAAAGCTCAGTTTGCTCTCGTATAGGCTATTTAAATAATATTCTTGTTAGGGATTTGATTACATTTAAAAAAGTAGAAAGCTTATACAATAAGCAATCAAAAACAAAATGGCGTTCTGGTATTAAGCATGATTGCGCTAAAGTCATGGAATTTCGCAAAAATAATGACTATTTTATAAACGGGCTAGGAGAATCTTATGAACTCGAAGAAACTTATATTTTCCCTTTAGTTAAAGGTTCTTCTGTTGCCCAAAATAAAACAAAAGCGACCGATCGATATATTTTAGTTACTCAAAGTTTTGTTGGCGAGTCTACTGAATTTATAAAAGATTTAGCACCTAAAACATGGGCATATTTAGAAAAGCATGAAAGTTTTTTAAATAATAGGAAAAGTAAAATTTATCAAAATAGCCCTAGATTCTCTATTTTTGGTGTTGGCTCATATACTTTTGCACCTTGGAAAATAGCAATCTGTGGACTTTATAAAAAATTAAGTTTTAGATTAATTGGTCAAATAAATGAAAAGCCTCCTATTTTTGATGATACTGTTTACTTTTTCAGCTTTGTTGATGAGAAAAGTGCATACGAATCATATAAGCTTTTAACTTCTTCATTAGCAAAAGATTTTTATTTATCTCTAATATTTTGGGATGAAAAACGTCCAATTAAGTCTACTATTTTAAATAGCTTAAACTTGGCAGCTTTAGCAAGGTTAGTATGATAATGTGTTGTTTAACAATACAATTATTGCTTGTCATCAAAATCCAATTACTGTAGTATGAAATATCATTTAACCTTGATTTAGAACCCCAAGTTCTTCAAAAATTTGGAGATCGGTAATACGCTTTAGTTAAAGGTAAAAGTTTTTGCCAATGACAAATGACAAATGACCAATGACTAATGACGAATTTGTTTAATCGGAATTTCAATCCAAAATTCTGTACCTAACCCCGGCTGAGAATCACATTTCAACACACCACCATGTTTATCTACAATAATCTGGTAACTAATCGATAACCCCAAGCCAGTGCCTTTTCCCACTGGCTTAGTTGTGAAAAATGGATCGCAAATTCTTGCCTTCATAGCTTCGGGTATTCCTGGGCCATTGTCTGCAATGCGAATTACTACACTCTTGATTTTGCCTTCAAGTTCTCCAAAATGAGTACGGATAGTAATTTGACTACTATGAGATTTTGATTGAGATTGCGTGTAATCTTCTAAAGCATCGATCGCATTGCTTAAAACATTCATGAATACTTGATTTAGCGGCCCGGCATAGCACTCTACTAAGGGAAGGTTGCTGTATTCTTTGACTAATTTAATCGCCGGACTTTCTGGTTTTGCTTTCAAGCGATGTTGCAAAATTAGCAAGGTGCTATCAATGCCCTCATGAATATCAACTGGTTTTTTTTCTGCTTCGTCAAGACGAGAGAAATTCCGTA
This sequence comes from Nostoc sp. DSM 114160, assembly GCF_053470305.1. Lineage (NCBI taxonomy): Bacteria > Bacillati > Cyanobacteriota > Cyanophyceae > Nostocales > Nostocaceae > Nostoc > Nostoc sp. DSM 114160. The sequence continues at coordinate 394,182 of NZ_JBPFGO010000002.1, forward strand.
AACCCAAGACAATCTGCCGGATGCGATCGACCCCAATTTTCATGGAAGATAGAGTTTTGGGCAAATCCTCGATGATAAATTCTAAGTCGATCTCGAAGGCGCGATCGCTAATTTCAGGACTAGGGTTGGAAGTATTTTGCAAATAAAGGTCTAGAATACTGAGTAAATCTTGGGTGTAATCGTTGACATGATTGATGTTGCCATAAATGAAGTTCACGGGGTTATTAATTTCGTGAGCCACACCAGCTACCAATTGCCCTAATGAGGACATTTTCTCAGTTTGGATCAGTTGGGTTTGAGTTTGCTGTAAATCATGCAAAGCTTGAGCTAGCTTTTGCGTCTGCTCTTTGGTTTGATTATGTAATTGCGCTTGTTGGAGTGCAACTCCAAGCTGATTGGCAATTTGAGTAATAAATTTAATTTCTGAGGCTTCCCAATGGCGGGGTGCAGAATTTTGGTAAGCTGCTAATAAGCCCCATAGCTGTTGCCCGATAAATATAGGTGCGATCGTATAAGCTCTTGCTTGAATTTGCTCTAGAACTGCAATGTGGCATTGAGAGTGGCCAACTTCATAGATATCATTAACAGCAAAAGTTTCATTGTGACGATATCGCCCACCTTGGGTTTCCTGCAAATAGCTATCTTGCCAAACTGTCTTGGTATCTGAACTTACTAACTTTAACCAGTTATCGCCTACAAACTCAGCAATATATTCACCACTCCAATCAGCCTGGAAGCGGTAGACTGCAACTCGATCCGCTTGTAGTGATTTACAAATTTCTTGGGTAGTTGCCTGAAAAATCGCATCTAGATCGAGAGATTCTCTAACTTTCGCCACAACTTCAAACAATACCCGTTGTTGTTCTGCTGCTTGTTGCAAATCTAATGTCTGTTGTCGTGTCTGAGATAGTAAATCAGCTTGCTGGAGTGCTACGCCCATTTGGGCAGCAATCTGACTGAGGAAGTTAACTTCAGAAGTTTTCCATTGCCGAGGGCCAGTGTGTTGATAAGTTGCCAACAAACCCCAAAGTTTTTGTCCAACAAAAATCGGCGCAAGCACAAAAGCGTAAATTTGAAACTGCTCTAGATTGTCGATATGACACTGAGTAAACCCCATTTTGTAGATGTCATCGACTGCAAATGTTTCATTGTGGCGGTAACGTCCTCCTTCTGTATCTTGTAAGTAGGTATCATTCCAAATAGTATTAATACCTAGTTCGGACTCATTCGACCAGTATGGACTAGCAGCCTCGAAATCTCCGACAAATTCACCACCCCAATTAGCATCGAAACGATAAACAGAAACGCGATCGGCTTTGATTAATTGACAAACTTCTTTAGTTGTGGTCTGAAAAATCGTATTTGTGTCCAAAGATTCTCGAATCTCGGCAATAACTTTAAACACAGCCTGTTCTTGTTCAGCTGTCCGTTGTAACTCAACAGTGCGTCTTCTAACCTGTTTTTCTAAATTTTCATTAAAAACTTGTACTTGTTGGTGTAGTTCATACTGCTGAACTGCGGAAGCAAAATGTTTACTGAGGTTTCTAGCCAGTTCAATCTCGTCAATTGTCCATTTTTGAGCTTGTGCTGTTTTAGATTCGCGCCAAACCTCAAAGGATCGCCGGGGATACTGTTGCCTTTGATCGCACTCATGCTGTCCCGCCCATAAAGTTTCTGTATCTACTTCATTGCGGAAAATACTTAAGTAGCCCAACAACTGCTGACGATACTGGAGTGGGATCATCAATATGCTGCGAATTTTAGTTGGTTGAAAAGCAACTTGCAAACTTCGCAACCCAGGAGTGTTATATATATCTGAAATCGCCCAAACATCGTAGTTAGTAAACTTGTAGTGTTCCTGCCAGAGACTATATTGCTCGATTAGTGGATATATAGTTTGTTCTGGCATTACAGGTTGTTCTCCACAGATATAAAGCTTGATACAGCTATTTCCTGGTATTAAGCATTCTGTTAAGCTGGTGACGTTGCCATTGTGGAAATCAAGAGCTTCATTTCTAATACAAAGCCTGCCACCAACACCATTAAAGGCAGCAACAGCAGCTTCTAGGGCTGGCTGTAAGACAATCGTCGGCAGTGAATGTAATAGGGTAGCAATGCGGTTAACGATCGCTTCTCGTTCGGCTGTTTTGCGAACTTGAGTGTGAAGGGTACTTTGAGCGATCGCCATTGACAGCTGCTCGACTACTATTTGTATTGCTTCTAGCTCATATTTTGAAATCGAACGCGCTTCAGAATTATGAGAAACCAGCAGCCCCCAAAGTCGGTCTTGATAGAGAATAGGCGCTACTACAGAGGATTTTACCCCCATTGCCGTCAAATATTCAATATGACAGGGGTCTACAGGGCGGTAACGGATCTCTTCTGAGATATCTCCATTATCCAAGTCATGCAGGTGAATTTGACCAATCTCTTTAGTCTCAACATTCACAACAGAACGCACCCGTGATTTGATAAATAGTTCGCGGGCATAAGATGGGATGTCATCGCAAGGAAAATTTAGCCCTAGTAGCGACGGCAAACAATTTTTATTAGTTGATTCAGCAATCACTTGACCACTACCATCAGGATGAAATTTGTAAATCATCACTCGATCGGTTTTTAATAGCGATCGCACTTCTGTCGTTGTCACTGTGATAATTTCTTCTAACTCTAAGCTTCGTCGGATACGGTTTGTAATGCGGCGTAGTAAACTTTCTTCATTGCGACATAAGGGCAAATCTTGTTCGGGATTGGAGGTCATTGTTATAGCAAAATAAATTAATAATTTGAAAACTGGCATAATTAAATCTAAAGACATTGTGAAATTTATTTCATCATTTTGTCTTCAGTAAAACTACGGTCAAATCATTAATAAAAATATTTTTTTGGCTTTGATTAAAATTCACCAAAAAATCATAAAAACAGACGCTAAAAAGATTGCGTCTGTACTAGCTACAAGAGAAATTTCTTGCATTTTAGTTTTAACTTTTTGTTGACAAAGTAACGTTCAACAAAATTCAACTCTTGTGTTCTAAGCAAAGCGGATTTTTAGATAGTCATTTTCCATCTTTGCTCCCCCTGGTTGTAGTGCTGCTAAGGCTTGTGGCAAAACTAAGTTACGACGATGGTTGCCAATAGTAATGTTTAATTCGTCTCCAGTTTTACTGAGTTGAACTTGGTCTTTAGGAATACCAGGTAAGTAAAGTTCTAAGCTGTATTGATTTTCCTCTTGCACTACTCTAAGAGTTGTTTCTTTGTAATAAACCTGAGTTGGATCTTCATCTTTATAAAGAGTTTCTTTCAGGCGTTCTAATGAAGCTAATCCACACATTTCCTCAGAAAATAGGGGAACTTCTTTTACAGGTAGAGGGTGAAAATCATCGTGAATTTCTCGGCGATATTGCTCCTGACTTTCCTTCCAACGTTGGAAAAATGGATCTTGGACTTCGCTCGGTATAATGCGATTAGCCACGACTAAATCTGTTGCAACGTTATATAAACTCAGATAAGCATGGGCACGGAGAGACTCTTTAATCACCATTTTTTCGGGATTTGTTACTAGACGCACTGAGGTTTGAGTGTTATCTGTTAATACTTTTTCCAGAGCTTCAATTTGTTCGTAAAACTCATAAGGTGCATCCATTACTTCTTTATCAGGTAGCGAAAAACCAGCAATTGGTTTAAAAAAAGGTTCAACCAGAGGTCGAAGTGCTACCGAGATGTTTTGAAATGGTTTGTAAAAACGGCGCATATACCAGCCACCGACTTCAGGTAAACTCAGCAAACGCAGTGCTGTGCCGGTGGGGGCTGAGTCGATAATTAAGACATCAAACTCACCTTCATCGTAATGGCGCTTCATCCTTACCAAGCCAAAAATCTCATCCATGCCTGGTAAAATTGCCAATTCCTCCGCCTGTACGCCATCTAAACCCCTTGCCTGTAAAACTTGGGTAATATAACGTTTCACAGCACCCCAGTTTCCCTCCAGTTCTTGCAGCGCATCCAGTTCAGCACCCCAGAGATTTGGGCGAATTTTTTGGGGTGCGTGTCCCAATTCCATATCAAAACTGTCTGCAAGAGAGTGGGCGGGATCTGTACTTAAAACCAACGTCTGATAACCTAGTTCCGCACAACGGAGTCCAGTTGCAGCCGCGACAGAAGTTTTGCCCACGCCGCCTTTACCAGTCATTAAAATTACACGCATATAAACGAAAAACCTATGCTTTGAGAGTTTATTTTTCAGAAAATGCTCAGTTAATGCTCAAACACCATAACTTAAGTAATTAAACATCAAGAATAAGTATGAATTAATACTCATTGTTGATGCTCAATATATGCTCACACACTTTTAACCTCAAAAAAACTCCAAGTAATACTTTAAGTCTAACTCACTCCCCACCACACAAGGGTTACAGCCGTTTTTGCCACTAGGGCATCTATTCGTAATTCTCTCTACATTCCATCATTCCCTTACTAGTACTAAGTTCTAGGGCATTTTAGGCATAACTCAGATCACAGCGAGAGTCATTATCATTCACTATTGAGAATAAGAGAGAAAGTAGTACAAAAATATTATCTATACGTTGATTATGTTCTAGTTTCTCTAAGAACTACTTGGAGAACTTCGGACACAAACAAAAAAAGACCTCCCATGAGGTCTTTTGCTATTAGCTTGAAATTCTTAACCTATCTACTCACCAAGTAAATACATAACCTCTTCTAGCTTTTGTTTAGCTATGTAGAGATTGAGAAGCTTTTGCTGTTCCCATGATTGAGGCGGATGAAGTGAACGTCTTTCCATCGTGATTTTGATAAGCGCTGCTTGTTCGTCAGTTGGAGAATTCATTTGATCGAGTGCAGCACCGATATTTTGGAAAGCTTCAAAACTTAATCGTCTTAATCCCCTACCTTCTTGCATCTGGTTAAGTGCGATCGCAGGGAAGGCTATAAGTGAAGTAACGTAGCTAGTTTTATATCCAGCGTTCCCAGTAGGCTTAAGACCGTAGCGGCGACACAAATCTTTTAACTCCTGGATAGTTTTGATTTCGAGTTCCGATCGTGTAAACATAGAGTAGCCATTTTCTAAAAGTGGTATCGGTAGGTAACAACTTTCCACGGTGAATTACCTACCGATTTAATACTCTATTTGGTTGCGCGCAATCGATTCAAGCTACATTTACGTTTCTACATAAATGCCTAACCCTAGAGGAACTCCTGAAAATTTAGAACCTGGTCAACGTAAAGGAGAGGAACCGTTAACGGCTAACCTCAGTTTTCGAGTATCAGAATCCATGAAAGAAGCGGTCAAAGCACAAGATGACCCTCCTGAATTTTGTAGAGAAGCTATTCAAAAAGCACTGGATGAAAAGAAAGGAAGGCAACAGTAATTAGAGCTTTATTTCTAACATTCTGTCTAAATTACAGATAGTTGAAAAGCAATACATATAACAGATTTAAGGCTAGGGTTAGGAAATTGACTCTAGCCTTAAATTTATAGTTTTACAATAATATCTTTGCCAAAAATAAGTATAAATATCATTCTCCCCAGCACTTAGCCAAGCTAAAACAGGCGTATATACAGGTTGTAGCAGCATACGTCCCCAGGCGCGATCGCCCTTCCCTTTCCCGCAATACCAAATGTATTAAGAGGCAAGCTACGCGGTTAGATTCTGCGTTGCGATTATCGTCTAAGCCGTAACTGAAGATTAGCTGTATCTCTGACTGGGTTAAAACTTTGGTGCGTCTGCGCCTATTGATTTTCATCCTATTTCAACAACGACAAATTCTTTACTGGCTTAGAAAAAAGGAAGGATCTATGGTAAAAGTAATTGCATTGTTTAACAACAAAGGCGGTGTTGGGAAAACAACCACAATTTGGAATTTGGGGACATCACTAGCACATCTAGGTAAAAGGGTGCTACTTATTGACTTCGATCCTCAATGTAACCTATCTATTGCAGCATTAGGAGATACAGAGTTTTCAACTTATCTGGAAAGCTCAAGGGAACTACCTTATACCGATTTAATGTGAAGCTGCATAGAATAAAGCTTCGAGAATAAAGTTATAAGAAGAGATAGATATTACCTGTTCAAGTGTAAGTTGATCGAATATTTCTTGGATGCGATCGCGTAAAGCTTGTAGAGAAGAGAAAAGTTGATTTTTGAGAGGTTTCTTGAGAGCTTGCCAAAGCCTTTCGATAGGATTGAGTTCAGGAGCCAATGGTGGTTGAAATAGAGGAATAATATTCTCTGGCCAGCTAATCGTGGAACTTGTATGAGCTGGTGCTTGGTCAATCTGTAAAATTGCATAATCCGAGCCTAATTGTACAGATAGCCAATCCAAAAACTGTTGAAAACACTCGCCATCTAGTTTTGGATATTCATAAAGGAAATGATCTCCAGTCAATGGTTCAATTGCACCATAAATCCAAAAGTTATCTCTTGGCCATATCACCTTAACAGTGGGCTTAACTCCGGAAGCTGTAATCACTTTTCCTGTAAGAGTTTTGAGTCCAACCCTAGTTTCATCCTGGCACAAGTAACGAACACACTTGCCGGGGGAAAGATGTTTTTCTAGACAATTAAGAATGATTCCGAGTTTTTTTTAAATTCAGATACTAATTTCTCGTCCTGGTTATGGCTTTGAGGGCGAGGCACTTTTAGTTTTGCCCCTAATCGATATCGAACCCAGGCATAAACCGTTGCATACTCTATATCTTGTCCATGTTCTTTTTTTAACCACTCAACTATTGCACCATAGCTACTAAAGCCTTTTCCTGTTTTTAACTCCTCTGAGAGTGCTGCGATCGCAGCATCATCGATTTTCCGTTTTGCACAAGAGTGCTTTTTTGATTTCTAATAAGCCTGATATCCCATCAGTTTTGTACTTCTGCAACCATCTCGTGACCGTTGAAGTATCTCTTGCCAAGCGTTTTCCAATATCTTGCTCCTCTTTAACCTGCCCGCTTTTTATCCACCACAGCATAATAAGCTTTTCTTTCTGGGTTCCTAAGTTCGCTGTTTGTAAACGTTTTTTAAGTTCTTCTTCGCTCTCTGCGATTTCAATCTTAAAAGGGCGGCTCATGGTTCTTTTTATTTATCGAGTTTGTTTCCTCTATTATATGCAGCTTCATATTAAATTGGTATAAGTCCCATTAATACTGCTATGAACAGAACTTATGGTGTTTGCTATAATTTCATTAAGAGTGCTTTGATACTTGCGGTTTCAGATATCACTCTCTGGTGTACAGCCTTAATGCTTGCCTCAAGTGAATCTAGGTTTGCTCCTTGATTCCCGATATACTCCCAAACCTTTAAATCAATGTCTTTCAGGTAGAACTTAGGGATAAACGATATTAAGTATTTATTCTCATCAGATGGAAGCTTGTTAAATCGGTGAACCTGATAACGGTTTAAAGTTACCCTTAAAAATTCACCTTGAGCGTAACCGGCCGTACCAAATCCTACTTGATAAATTTGTAGAAAGTCTCCAGCAGAATACCAATTGCTAGGAGATGACGGCGAGGTTACAAAAATTCCTATTATGTTTGAAGTAAAATTTATTTTCGGTTCAATTGCAGGAATGGAAGCCTTTTCATTAGAACGATATTCATTAATGATTTGCTTCCATTCACTAGCAACTTTAAACATTTTGATAATTACACAATTACTTACTAAGGAAGATTGAATCCGGGATAAACTTCTACCCCAGCACCAGCTAGTTGTTTTAACTGAGCAGCAGTCAATGGGACTTGTGCTTGAGTACTCGATTCAGCGGCAGCTTTCTGCATGATTGGATATTGTCTTCCGCCAACTACTTTAAAGTAAGGGGAAATATCGTTAGCAGTCGGAATTGCTTTAATTTTATTCGCAGGAATTAAAGTACCGAGAGCGTCAGCAATTACAATAATCGTTGCGAAAGATGGGAATCGAAAGGAAATAGTGTGATAAGTAGATGAGTCTCCAATTTTTTTACCTGTGGTGAGAACTACGCGTCTTGTCCCTTTTGAGAGAGAGCCGGGTCTTTCATGTTCTACAGGAATACCATCAGCATTTTTTTCTCCACGCTTGACACTAGAACCATCAGCCCTAACCAAAGTTCTCGCTTTCGTCGGCTTAACAGTTTTTGACTTCAAAAATGGTACTGCAAACTTCTCTATATCTAGAAATTTTGCAGTAACGCTAAGACATGAAAAGTTGCCGAGAGGGTCGGGGTTCTCTCTTTGAGTATCATTGCTAGTACTTCTTTTGAGTGGAAAATATAAACGTTTTGTCATCTTATTTCATCCAAATAATTTTTAATAAGTAGGGGAATAATTTAACATCACCCTACTTATCAGAATTAAACTCGCGCTGGAGTTGTGGTGTTTAAATCAACGGCAGCAATAATATTTACTCCATAACTGGCGTTATAAAATTGCAATCCACTAGTAGGCTCAGTTTGGACTGTTCCGGTTGTTGGAGCAGGATAAGCATTTAACGCTTCACCCGTTGCAAGTGTTCCGGCTGCGGTGTTTTTTGCAACTTGTGCGGTGTATGCAGCTTGCAATAATTTTGCAAACATTTCAGCAGTGTCTACACCAGCAGGTAGAGGATTAAGTCCATCCCACCAAGTTTTTAATGCAGGGTCGGTGACTTTAGCGGAGATTTCAGAAAAAGTTAAATCGCTAACAGTAGCCATATTTTTTAATTTTTATAAAAACGGGTACACGACATATCTAGCAATGCTTTTAAAGGCTTGTCAAGTGTCTTAAAAATAATTTTTTAACAATGTTTTTCTAATAGGTTAAGATGTTAGAAAATTATTATCGCTATATGACGATACAAGAATTAACAATCAAGCAAAAAATTGCTATCACGCTTGACCCTAATTCCGGGGCTAGTGTTGTCCCGATTTTTAACTATGTGCCGTACTCAAAAACTGGGTACAGATTGATTGATGAATATTTAGAAGTGGAAAACCTAAGAGCAACTAGCTGGATTTACTCGCTGCCTCCGGTTCCGTTTCCTGTTTTCGAGCTAGAAGATAGCGAGTCAAAGCAACTATTAGCAGCGATTAACTTGGAGTGGAAGTCTCCGAGAATCCAGCTTGATATAGTTGTGGGCATTGACGGTACTTTGAATTGGCAAAGAATAGCGGCTTACTCTTTACTAAATAGTGACCCTTATCCATATAGAGAATATTCACTAGGAAGCCATTCGCTAGGTAATAATTCAATGTTAGGTTTACAAATAAGAGCCGTAGGACATGGACTATTACAAAATAGCGCTAAGGGTCAAGATAAAGTTACGGCTTGCGGTAATTTAACTCGTCACGTAATTATAGAAAAACTAGTAGACACTAGCGTAAAAATTGTTAATAACATTACCGCAATTGCAAGCACGATTGTAAATAGCAATGCGAATAGAAAAGGAATTACATTTTTCAATTCAAGCAATAAAAATGTTTTTCTGGATACTGTTAAAGGTGTTTCAATTATTAGTCACCTAGTAAAACTAGAACCAGGTGACTATTACGAAGCACCAAGCCCACTGTATACAGGTGCTTACTATGGAATTGTAGAAAGTGGAAGTACAGCGATAGATATCAGGGAGTTTGTTTGATGCTTTCTGATAAACCAATTGCATACAAGCCACCTATAAAAAAGAAAAATACTCCTTTCTACACTTATGAACCTGAAGAACCACAGGAGAGTTTAGTACCTGTATTTGGTGGTATTTATGCAACACCTAACACACCTGCTGATCCAATGGATTGTGATAGATATCCTGATAGTCCTTGGTGTAGTAAAAATCCTTTTGATGTTAGTAATCCTATTTCATTTGATATCAATATTGTTCAAGATGAATGTAACTTTGGTGTTCAATTTAGTGGAACGCTTGGATTTATTAAACTGCCTCCATTTCAAATTGTTTATCGCAATCCTAGTTGTCGTCCTTTAATTACTGCTGTCGAACCTACACCCTGGACAGGTGAAGAAATAATATCCAATCCTCCAGCACTATGTGATTCAGGTATTTGGTTACAAGTGAACGGGGCGGAACAAACGTTAAGAGAAAAAAAAGTTTATAACTCAGGTGTTGACGCAGAATACACTTATGCTCGTACTTTAAAGGTTACTAACTGGGTGTTTCCAGTACTTGAAAATAAAGTATATGTGAGAGGCAATCTTGCTGACTTGATGGTGGAAGCAACCTACACGTTAGATGAGATTACGAATACTCGATACATGAGAGAGTTTAGCAATGGTGATTTAGTCGGCGCGGCACAAATTTGGGAAGGTAGAGGAGGAATCGTAGGAGATATAAACGATGATTCATCTGAATGGACATTGAACGGTAGTAGTAACTATCGTTTTTATTGGGCAACTTACGCATCAGGAACCCCAGAAACACAAAAACTTACAGGACTTATTTACCCAAAATATTTTTCAGATCCAAGAGCAACGCCAATTGATAAAGATAGTTACAGTACGAAAATAAACCGTGCAAGGCTCACAAATAACGCTACAGCCCCTAACGTAAAATCAGAATTACTTATAAACCGTTGGTATTTTATTTGCGGTAATTCTTTTCTTCCGCCTCCACCATCACTACCACCGAAAAAGGAATGTGAATGTATGTCTTGCAATGATGATTTACTGAAACTTGTACTAAAAAGACTTGGTGATTTACCTGCTAAAGTTCCTGATAATTTTACAAAACAGAATCCCAAGATGATAGATATTGAATCGTTAGCAGAATTAATGCTCTGGCAAACAAAACAACTTGATGCTCTTATGGGTGCTTACCCCATTGAAATAGAAATAGAAGATGCTGATCTCGTGAAGGAAGGGAATCAAAACGAAAAAATATCACTCCCAAATCAAGCAGAAGCAATGGCAGAACTTTTGGGATTAATAACTACAATAAAGCGTGACACTCACGCAACACTTATTACAGCACTCAAGGCTATGGGTGAAGCTGGGATGACAAAAAATCTTGCTGTACAAACACTTGATGTTGCTTTAGCAAATGCCGAATTTTTGGGGTACAAGCTAGAACAAAAAAAGAAGGAAGTACCTTCATTGTTTACTCCCGGTGGTGAAAATCTTAGCAAAACGTTGCAAGAGAAAAACGTAGAGATTGTTACTTATGAAAATACCGATAAAAATGATTTACAAGATGATTTAAAAATCCTTAAAACAATGGCTGCTCGGTGGAATGCTCAGAACTGGAGACAGATTACAGGAGATCCAGTAGAAGCCTTGAAACAAAAATTGTTTGGTAATCCTGATGCTATCAAGGAAGTTCACAAGGATGGGGAACAAGGCGATTTTAACGATTTCACAGAACAAGCAGAGCGTGGTTTTATCGAAGTATCTGGAATTACCGATACTGTTAATCCTTGGGGTAGACCTTACAAAGAGCGCCCAAAAATACGAGAAATAGGAAGCGAAAAAGGACGCTACGACAAAGACGGAAAGGAAACGGCTAAATAGCTTTGTTGTAATAACAATCGTGTATGTCATTCACGGCGATATTCTGGGGAGCATATATGGCTATAAGTTTTGAGTTATCAGAGTTAACATCAAGGGTCGTTAGAAGTAAAGTTGGTACTAGAATCATCAAAGGAATGGAGGAGGGAATTAAGAAGAAAGAAGACAACGGTGTTATCAGTTTTGTAGGATGGGTATTTAATGCATCGTGGTCACTTACTGGGTTTTTGGTAGGTAAGCTTACTGGTTTTTTTAAATTTTCTTGGTCTACTTTTTGGGGGTGGTTCGTTGCAACAAAACAATTCATCTGGAATTTTAATTGGAATGCTACAGACGAACAATTGGAAGCATCTATCAATTCTCAATGGACAGCGCTAGCAGGTCAACTTGGTGGAACACTTGGCAATGCATTTGGTTATATAGCTTGCGGTATTCTTCCCGGTGCGGCGATCGCAGTATTTAATGAACCACTCGGAGCGGTGGTGTTAGCAAAAGTGGGTGAGGAATTTTTAGAGGAATTCCTCGAAAATTTAGGAGCATTGCTTAACAGCGCATTGAGGCTTGGTACTCAAATATTATTTACAGAAACATATAAGAATGTCCGAAAGCTTATTAAAAGTAACAGTAATTTAGTAAAGAAGTTGTTTGGTGCAAATGCTGAAAAAGCTGTTAAAGGATGGGGAAGCAAAGATAGTAAACCGTGGTCTTTTGCAAGTGCTACGGAAGACTTTCTCGATAATACCTTTGGTACAGACGGGGCGATGCGTGAGTTTGCAGAAGAGTTTTTAGAGGAAGCTGACGAGGCTTGTGTGGAAGCTGGTTATGTTGTCGCAAATGCAGTTGATACATATTTATCAGCGCAAATGATTGCAAAGCAAAGTGTACCTCCACTAGGGCACACACGATATGTAGAAATAACACCGAATCGGGATAATCCCGATGAAAAGATTGTACTTGGTGGAAGTGAAGAACTTCTAAAACCTGTCATTATCCAAACTCTTGCTACTTACAACCAACTAGGTGATAGGGATTTAGGGGTAGTTTATGGAGTTCCAGCCGATGATATGCCGGAAAGAAGATATAAGCCAGAGGTAGTTTTAAAATTTTATAGAAAGCAAAATAAAGACCCATTAAAAGGAGAAATTACAGACAAATTATCAATGCAAATATCTTTCAGATTGATGAATAAAAGTAAAACTGATTTTGCAGATGATTTTTATTTAAAAACTCTTGCTGATGTAATTTATCGTAAATTTGCTTCACCACCTTTTAAGGTAAATAAAGGAAAGCAGGTTTATACTTATTGTGATTTTGAAAAAGGATATCAACTTAAATTAGATGTGACAACCCAAGCAGAGGCTAGGAGGATAGTAGAACAAGTTTTAGACATCCAAGGGCACAAGGTTGATGATGATTTATTGAGAATAGGAAGTAAGCCGATTAATGGGATAAGTGCAACCCCTGAAAAAGTAACTATTAGGGGCAAAGTAGAAAAACTACCAGTTAGAGGAAAAGAAGGAGTCGTAACCTTTCAACACGCTTATCTAAATGTTGGGGTAAATGTTCCACCGATTAATTTAGTTGATTTAACAGGAAAGAAAAGAAATGTCGTTTATACAGGAAAATGAGGAAAGTATTACGGTTTTTTTGTCGATTGGAGAAACAATTGAATATTACTCTGAAACAGGTATATATGGAGAAGGTGAAGTATTAGAAATAGATGAAAGTTCAAACAGTGTTAAAGTGTTGCCTTTGTCAGAAGATTCTTTGATTCTTATTCCAACTTGGATAAGTGCTGATGACATAATACCTTTCTAGTAAGATGTTTCTCGGAATACTCCAAGTAGTACTCTAAGTAAAATAGATATTATCTCACTACATAGACAATAAATAGCAATTAAGCGATTGAGAAAAGAGTGATTTGTTAAGATTAGGTGATGGTGTTGAATTTGCAATAGAGTAAACTTTAATTGTCCAGTTTTTCTAGCGGCTTGTCTAACAAGCTTAAACAATATGCCGTTATATCCAGCGAGTGTGAATATTGATTTTAATGCTACAGAATTGAATGCTGCTATTGCATCAATAACAAATGCACTGGCAACACTTCAAACTACAGTAGAAGATAACGAAGGGTCAATCACAAGCATTGCAAATGAATTAGCTAATCAGAATACAAGGCTAGGTAATATAGAGGTAGCCGAAAATAGCCTTTGGAGTAATTTTAATGGTCTTGTTTCAAATGTAAATTTATTGAAGCAAGCGGTTGATTCCCAAGATTCAATAATTTCTTATGTTAACAACGAGAATGCTAATCAAAGAGTTCAGATCCAAGATTTGCAAACACAAGTTATTGCTTTGCAAAAAGTGTTATCTCAAGGGTTCCAACATTTTCACGATACAAGTAAAGTGCTAGTCGGTAATGCACTATCCCCCGTGCAAGTCGCCGCAAGCTTTTATTCTACTATGTGGCAGCAAAACCCTGCTGCACTGAATGATAGCTTTTCATTTACGGTGTTATTAGCTTCTGGCACTTACACATTAGTGATGTTAGTGACTCGCGCTAATAACAAAGGAAAATTTAAATTATCTATCAATGGGGTACAAGTTTTTGATGATTTAGATGGGTATAATTCCACTACGATATATGAGCGCATTACTCGCACGATTACAATTACTACAGGTGGATTGCAAGAGTTTGTATTTACCGTATGGGGTAAGAATGCTTTGTCAAACGGGTATGCGTTTTTGGTAAATAAAATTTCAGCTTATAAGATGTAATACCTTTGTGAAAAAAAATGATGACAATAGGAGTAACATCAAATTCACAACCTACCATTACGGTTGGATTAGAATCAACTGGTGTTTTTCTGGGAATAGTCGTGAGTTTAACTGTTTTATTGGGTTCACTAGTAAAAATAGTTAGTACTTTTAATAAGGTAGCTTCTGATATCAGAGATTTAAAAGACGATATAAAAAATCATGCAAGCAGTGAAGGGCATGAAAGATTGTTACAGCAAGTGAGAATTTTGCAATCAGAGTTTAATGCTCACGATAAAATGCTTGGGATTCATTTACAGAATTTTGAAAATAGGAAGGAAGCTGTACAATTTTTGTTCGGACAGCTAAATGAAAAAATTGATAACAAATCAGTGAGGATAGAAATGGAAGTCAAAGAGATAAGAAAGGAGTTGAAAGAAGTACAAGGTTTCCTACATAAGCATGAAGATTTTGTTATTAGGAATAGAGGAGACTAACATTGAGATTTCTCCAAGTACTACTCTAAGAACTTAGGAGTAAAAGAAGAGATGAGATGTAAGTTTGAAGTGATTAACAGAACTAAATATGGTGGTATTCCACTCAAGAATATTTGGAAGTGTCTGACGAACAGGTGTTAGGGGCGGCTGCAAGGTTGTTTATGCTGTCTCCGGTTGCGGAAAATACTGATAAATATGAACTTCAAAACAAGGTGCTGCTTTCAAGGAAAACTAAGGGTAAGAAGTAGAATTAAGTGATTGCTATTTAAACACGGTAATTTTAATACTTTATGTAGATTTAAATGTCAAAGCAATGTGAAAAAACTAAGTCTAGATTTGTACTAAGGAGATTCTTATATGGATAACGACAATCAAATAGACAAGAACAATTTTTTATACCAGCGCTATCGATATCTTGGTAAGTACACGCCTCAAAGTTTTTTATTCAATGCTAATCTTCAAGAATTTTCTCAACGTGTTTATTATCTCTCTAATCAAGAGACGTTGGGTAAAATTTCTTCAGAGGAGTGCTATGAGGAAATTGAGTTGCTATGGCAGCAATTAACACAGAGCTTTAAGGCATTAGGAATTGAGAATAAAGACGTTAATGAATGATTGTCAACAGTGTACACACAATGCTATGTTTACTGTGTACACTGTTGACAAGGTGGGGAGAGATATGGGAAAAAAAACCAAGGAATCGCCTATTGTAAGCTTTCGTGTGCCACATTCTGTTGTCGAGAAGTTAATTACAGAAGGCAGATTGAAGCCTAACCATATAAAGTCAGAGTTATCCAACCTAATCAAAAATGACTGGTTAGCCTCTGTTGATGCTGGTGTAGAACCAACCGTGAGTGTAAATACTGTTTATGAGCAACTAACAAAAATAGATAGAGTTCTAGAGATACTTGAGGACAATAAGCTTGTAAGCGTTGTTGATGCTAATGTAGGCAGTGTTGACAAAATTAGCATCCCTAAAAGTGTAGACTCAATCTCGCCGGATAATCAGCTTGTAGAGGTTGCCAACAGTAATGTACATCCCGTAGAGGAAATAAATGTTGTTGATGAAAACAGTATTGAGTCATTGAATTTGAAAAGAAGTACTTATACGGCGCTTCTCGATGCACAAGTTAACACAATAGAAGATTTAAAGAAATATGGTGTCACAGGCTTGCGAACGCTGAAAAATCTGGGAAATAAATCTGTATCTCAGATAGTTGAAGCATTGCAAAGCCGAGGGATTGAATTACCAGAGTTACCAGACCCCAGAACCGGAACACACACCTTCTCTCTGAGCAGTGATACCGAAAGCTACACGCTAGGACTTGATGAGCCGTTTTCAATATTGCAGTGTCAAAAACAAGGTACGTGCGCTACGTCGTTATGCCACCAAAAGTAAAATTACAGTTTTGCAGTGTCTAGAATGCTTGCTACACATACCTTTCAGAAAAAAGACTCTCAAAGGTGAGTGTGATTTTATTTGTTGAGCAGCTATTTAGTGTAGGTGGCATACACAAAAAAACCTCTAGAAGGCTTATTCCTAGAGGTTTTTAATTTACTTGGAGTCTGTACTTGGAGAAGTTTGGAAGATATTTCTCTATTTACCTTTACTTTCCATTAGTCGATTAATTAACTCTTGCTGTTCGGCTAGCTGTTGTTTAAGTAAATCAATTTCTGATCGTTGTAAACTTTGCTGATCGTCAAGTAAGTCAGGGTTTATTTGCAAAGCTTTGTCTGATATATCTTGATAATGCCTTCTGCTGACTTTTTCCGAATGTTCGTACCATGCATTTACTATTTTTTCATCCCTACTTAAATCAAATACTTGATGAGTAATAAACGTGTGTCTAGTGTTGTAAGGTGGCAAGTATTTAGATAGTTTACCTAGCTCTATCAAACTTGGAATAATCCCTTTTGTTCCGTTAACGCCACCATGCCAAGTATTGTTGAAAGTTCTAGCAGAAATAATTCTATTGTTTTTGGATTTAAAAACAATTTCATTTAACTCACCTTGTGGAACTGATTTCAAGAGATTCCATAATTCACCGTTTTCAGGCATGGGGAAAAATCTTATAGTTTCATTCTTCGTGGGAAGAAACTTTTTAATGCGTTCATTGTATGTTCGCCTAAAAACAATTTGTTTTTTATCCCATAGTACATCTCCCCACATGAAGGCAATTGCTTCACCTGTTCTACATCCAGTCAAGAATTTAAATTTTACAAAAAAATACCAATGACAAACATAAGGATTATTCTTTATGTAAAAAAGTACGTCTTTAGCTTCTTTCCAGGTATAAGCTTTTGTCTTGTCTAAAACATCTTTATCATTTTCTATTTCTACTTCACTATGTTTTTTCCCTTTTGAGCCTAATTGCTGTAAATCTTGAGCCATATTCTCAAAAGGATTGTAATCAACAAGCTTAGATTTTATCGCTCTATCGTATGCTTTTGATAAATAAGACAAAAGATTTTTAACTGTTTCAAGACTTCGATTTTCTATCAACCAGTTTCTAATTTTTTCACCGTCTTTATCTCCTACTGCTTTAATTGCTGATTTAATTAAATTTGGGTAACGTTTACAGTAGTCAAGCTTGTAGACTGTTTCTTTCAAAGATGGTTTTTTGTACTCACAATACATATCCCAAACCTCAAGAATAGATAACTCTGGTTTAGGTGGGAGTTGACCGTCTGACGTTGTGGCATTCTCTACTATTTTTAAATTTGGTTTAAGTCTTTGCTCTACAAGAATTTCACGAAATCTATTTTCGTTAAATGTTCCATCTGGGTTTGTAAGCTTTCCCTCCTCTACCTCTAGCTGTAACCTACGTTTCAGTATTCCTGCCTTGTCTTCCCATCCCTCTATTTTTGAAATACCTGTTGCTTTCTTCACTTGGTGAGGTTCACCTGGGAAGTAAGGACGCGGGAAACAAGCCTTAACATTCCCAGAGTCTAACCTGACTGATACTTCACCCTTCCTAGCCTTACCAGTGGCAGTTTTAACGCTGCTAACCATAAATGCTCATTCCATGCTCAAAATGTGGATATCAGTCTTTTAATGACTGAGATAAAAGCATTTTAGCAGTTTATCCAGTCATTAAAATTTACACGCATAGATGCTTTTATCCTGCCTGAGAATTTTTTACATTTATTTACATTATCGACTGTTTAAGGAAAATAAATGTTGTTTCAACACGTCTAGGCATTATTATGAGTATTCACCCTAACTCATCCGTTAGGTTTTGCTGCAATAACTGGTCAAGCTTAGTTTCCAGTGCTGAGAGTTTTTTAAGAATTGTGGGGCGATCGCCATCAATAGAAATTAGTAAATTGGTTATTCTCTCTTGTATATTCGTTAACTGTGCGACTGCATTCTGAATTTGGAGCATTCCTTCTCGGAGTTCTTGGCGTTCTTGTCGTGCTTCCGCCATTTCATCTAACATAGCTTGGACTGTTTTAGCATTACTCTCAATTAGATGTTTGAGTTCTTTATCAGTCATTGCGATCGCGCTTTGAAGTTGAGTTTATTATTAACTCTAAAGTATTGAGGGATTTTGTTTCAATCCCCCGTAGGGCAGGACAGTTGTGCTACCATGCACTATGGTTTAATTACTTAAAAATTGCGATCGGGGCTGTTTACTGGCAATTAGATTTTTTACTCTGATGGCAAATATCTATACTTCTAGACACTAGTTGTTACAAGGCTTGAGAGTTACTTCTTGTGCGCTAATACCAATTTGAAAAATAATTACGACAGATGGATTCACACCAAGCCAGACGCACCAAGTTAATTCCCAATCCAAAATCGTTCGACTGAGCGACTTGCCTTGAGCGGAGCCGAAAGGAGCCGAAGTCTAAAATCCAAAATCTAAAATGGTATAACTTTGGGTGATTTTTAACACTACAAAAAGTAAAGTGTTCTTGTTGCGCTTCAGATAACCGACTGCTGCGGTTATCAAGACCTCATCCCAATCCACAAAATTGGATAATTTATTTGTTGGAAATTCCTAATTCAACGTGAGTTCGGCAAGCCCTTTTTTGACCTCTCCCTTAACCCCTCTCCGTGTCAAAGAGGGGAGTCAAAACCCTAATTTCTCGTTGCTCCTCCCTTTCTCCGTGGGAGAGCGAGGTTGTCCGGGAGAGGTTCATCGAACTCCTAAGAAACAAGGCAGGAGGCAGGAGGCAGAAGGCAGAGGGGAAGAGGATTTGACTTGTTTCTTTCGCCCTTCCCGCAGGTGCGCCTCCGTTGGAGACTCACGTTAATTCACAGTCCCAAGCACACTTTGCTGTAAAGGAACGCCACTAAAGGCAATTTCCTCAACATTCAAGACATTCAAGGTGAACTCATCACGCTTAATGGTGTAATTGTTCGGGCTGCCTGTACCTGTAATAATGTAATCACTTTTGAGATCGGACAGAATTAGCTTATCCGATCCCGATCCACCATCGATCGTGGCATTACCGTAACCAACATCAAATATGTCATTTCCACCTCCACCCTTAATCAAGACATTGGCAATAGCACCCCCTTGATCGGAAACAGTATTACCGTTAGCATCAATTCGACGGGCTTTGAATTTATCGTTACCGTTTCCGCCATCAATGGTGCCGCCTTGAATGCCAATGCTGGTGCCATAACCGGTAAGGATATCAGCTCCTGCCCCTTGATAAATAATGCCATCAGTATTAAGAATACCTGTGCCTTGACTAATGCCAGTGCCAATGAGAGTATCGTTGCCATCGCCTAAATTGATTGTGCCACTGTTAACAATGCCTATACCTACACCAGGTGCAAGCTCCACTGGCCCTTGCCCAAAAGGGTCATCAGCGTAGAACCCTGCACCCCCTGTACCTGTGCCAGAGAGATAGTCGTTTCCCTGCCCAAGAGCGATCGTGCTACCCTTGCTGTTGGAGATGCCTACACCCCTACCCGCATCGTACGATCTAAAAGGTTCTTCCATTGCATCACTGCCCTTGCCAATACCAACAATAGAATCGTTTCCTTTCTCTCCACTAATGTTGCTACCACCACTGTTGAAGATACCTGTACCTTCTCCTCCAGTACTACTAATTCCACCAGTTCCAGTTCCCTTGATAGAATCGTTCCCTTCTCCTCCATTAATGTTGCTGCCCTCAGTGTTAGAGATTCCTATAGCATTCGTTCCCGATCCAGTTCCAAAGATAGAGTCATCCCCAAATCCTCCATCAATGCGGCTCTTCTGAGTGTTTTGGATGCCTATAGTGATGGCTCCGATATTTCCGTCACCTCCGGTTCCGGTTCCCTCGATCAAATCTTTCCCGTCTCCTCCATTAATGTAACCACTCTGAGTGTTAGAGATACCTGTACCAGGTTCATTGCTTCTATACCCAGAACCACCACTGCCTGTGCCAGAGATCGTATCGTCTCCACTCCCTGCATTGATAATGCCACTGTTAGCAATACCAGTGCCTGTGCTTGCGTCAAAGCCGTCACCGCCACCAGTGCCTGTGCCAGAGATCGTATCCTTACCTGCTTGAGTATCAATGACTCCGTTTTTTAGAACTTCAATTCCAATTGCTGGAATTGTTGGCAATAATGCATTATCTTCTTGTCCCACCACTAGATCGGAACCAGAAGTGCCTATGAATGGGGGTAAAGAAACAATTAGTCTAGGCATAATACAAATTTCCGCAATTGTGTGTGTTGAAGTTTTAACCTGTGAAAGTCTTGCTCTTTGAAGAAGAATTTTCTAAGTTTATAAGCAGTAGTTTCTAAACAAGGGTTAGGCAATAACAGATCGAGTACATGACAATTCATCTTCATCAAGCTAGTACCTGTTTACTTTACGTTGGACGCACAAGTTTTATGCAGAACCAGCCAATTTTTTATAAAAGTTCATAGTCTGCCAAAATTACAGAAATTACGGGTAGCGTCAAAATCAAAGACCCAAATCAAATTAGTCAGCCAACCGTAGTTGTTCGCTCTCCCCTATCAAAAAACGATTAAGAGGCAACGGGGATGGAGGAGTGTATCTAGTTCATCAACTAAAGTAATTTTGGATAATTGAGGCAATATGATTGCAAAATAACTTACGGAGTTTTAGGTTAGGTAAAATTTGCAATCTCTTGGGAAAAATTTTCATCCACTCATCAATAGTCAGAACTATTTCCAAAAAAATCCTGTCTAAGAATAAGTTATACTTCAAAGATTTCAGGGAAGATGAGCAATACCAAGATAGTATATGTATGTTTATTCCTCTTTCTGATAATTGTCTTGTTTAATATGCTAGCAAGGCAGATTCAGAGAAATTCTTTTCCCGTAGCTGAACAACAGGTAATCAGAGTTTTATTTATTGGTAACAGTTATACATATTTCAACGATCTTCCTTGGTTGACACAACAGTTAGCTGCCTCGGCAAAAGAAACTAAAAAGTTAGAAACTGAAATGGTTGTGGTTGGTGGAGCTACACTTCAAAACCACTGGAAACGTGGCAAAGCACTCAGGCTTTTGAAAGCGAAACGCTGGGATTACGTAGTACTGCAAGAGCAAAGTACTTTACCAATTACCAATCCCCAGGAAATGTACAAGTACGCTACTCTGTTTGATGCCGAGATTAAGCGAGTCAATTCCCAAACACTATTTTACTTGACTTGGGCAAAGCAAAATCAACCAGAAACGCAACAGATATTGACTGATGCTTACACGAACATTGCTCAAGAACTGAAAGCTAAAGTTGCACCTGTGGGAATAGCTTGGCAAAAAATCCAAGAAGCGAATCTGAAATTAAACCTTTACAGTTCGGATCGAAGCCACCCTAGTCCGATTGGATCGTATGTAGCAGCGTGTGTATTCTATACAACATTTTATGGTAATAGTCCTGTAGGCTTGACTCGTCGTATATATAGTAGCGACTCTAGTACGCCACAAGAAAACAATAGAATTGAGTTAGAAAGTTTAAGTGAAACAGATGCCAAAATGATTCAACAATTAGTTGAGTACATCGTCATAAAGAATTCAGAAGTCAGTATTCAGCAGTCAGAATCAATCAACGAAAATTAAAAAGTAAAAACAGTGCTATACAGAAATAAATTTAGAATAGTAGGTTTGGTTGAGTAACAAAAAATCCCAAAAAAGCCTTGATAATTTTGTGTTCTGATAAACTTGATGCTATGTTTTATTAAGACTCTCTAAGTTACGTTGCGTTTGGACATAATTGCACTTTGCTGAAAGAGGGCAATCATTACAAAGAGGATTTTTTGCCCTGCAAATTATCGCTCCAAAGTCTAGCAAGGTTAGATTCCATTTGCCAACTTCTTTATTAGGAGCAATTATTTCTGCTGCACCCCAAAGAATTTTACAGCGCGATTTCACTCTTTCTCCTTGCAAGCCAAAGAAGCGTTCGAGGATGCGAGCGACATTAGTATCGAGTACGGCTAGCGGTTGACTGAAGGCTTGAGAACAAATAGCACGAGCTGTATATTTACCAATTCCAGGTAATTCAAGCAACTGCTTTTCTGAATCGGGGATTTTTCCTCCATACTGCTCTAAGATGATGCGAGCGCATTGGTACAGTCTTTTTGCTCTGAAGTAAAGACCTAAAGGCTCAAGCAATTCGCTCAATTCATCAATGCTTGCCTTGGCTAAGTTTTCGAGCGTAGGATATTTAAAGAGAAATGCTTTGTAGATAGGAACAACCGTAGCTGCGTCTGTTTTTTGTAGCAGATATTCTGCAACGAGAATTGCGTAAGAGTCGCAAGTCTGCCGCCAAGGAAAATCGCGTAAGTTTTGCGTTCCCCATATAGAGAGATGGTGGCGAAACCATTTAATTTTTACAGCATCCAAATTTGACGCTGCGTTTTCTTGAGGTTCTTTAGTAGCACTCTTCACGACTGTTTTCTCAACTTAAATCTAGCAGACTTTTACCACCATTCTGAGAAGAAGTACGCAACCATTGTAAAAACTCAGCAGTTAATGTGGGAGTTTCTCGCAAGCGCCGCAAGTCTTCGCTTTGTTTTGTCATTTCTCGTACTGTAAACGGATGGTTGGAAACTATTTCTACTAGTTCTTCGTGAGACATATCTTCTGAATATCCGTCTTCACACTGGCATAAATAATCTATATAGATAAAAAGAGTTTCATGTATTTCTTCTACTACTGAAATAGTCTGTTGTACGCTTGGATCTAAACAAAGTTCCAAAATATAGAGAATTGCACTTGCTGCCATCTGTGCTTCTGGAGTGTCTACGTTTTCATAGTCGGGGTAGCTTTGGTCACAATCAGAATACAGTTGACGAAATCTTGCCGCATCAACCTTTTTTCCTACCAAAAATTCCCAGATTTCATCGAGTGCTACTCTAAATAAATCTTCTCCATCCCAATCATCTTCTCTAGCTGCTCGCAAGTAAATATCATAGTGTGGATACAATCTCTCGCAACAAGCTGCCGCAAATGCCACTCGATGCATAGGTGTAAAAGCTTCTAGTTCTCGCTCCACTATATGGAATTGACGGTACTTTAAATTCATTTTTATAATTTAAGCTGCTCTGCATTTAAGTTGTATAATTAGGGCGGGCAAGATGCCGACCCCACAAGAGTTTTATTTGATTTGATTATTTAATTTAGATGATTTTCAATTTAGTTGTATGTCAGCAGTTATTGAAACAATTATTAATTGATGTGAGAATTTTCTGCTATGTTTTTTTGAATTCTATACTCCTACCCTTCACGATTGTTTTCTCAACTTAAATCTAGCAGACTTTTACCACCATTTTCAGAAGAAGTACGCAGCCATTGTAAAAACTCACCAGTTAAGGTGAGAGTTTCTCGCAAACGCCGCAAATCTTCGCTTTGTTTTGTCATTTCTCGCACTGTAAACGGATGGTTGGAAACTATTTCTACTAGTTCTTCGTGGGACATATCTTCTGAATATCCGTCTTCACACTGGCATAAATAATCTATATACTCAAAAAGAGTTTCATGTATTTCTTCTACTACTGAAATAGTCTGTTGTACGCTTGGATCTAAACAAAGTTCCAAAATATAGAGAATTGCACTTGCGGCTCTCTGTGCTTCTGGAGTTTCTACGTTTTCATAATCGGGGTAGCTTTCGTCCGAATCAGAATAAAGTTGACGAAATATTGCCACATCAACCTTTTTTCCTGCCAAAAATTGCCAGATTTCATCGAGTGCTACTCTAAATAAATCTTCTCCATCCCAATCATCTTCTCTAGCTGCTCGCAAGTAAATATCATAGTGTGGATACAATCTCTCGCAACAAGCTGCTGCAAACGCCACTCGATGCATCGGTGGAAGAGCTTCTAGTTCTCGCTCTAATATATCGAATTCACCGTACTTTAGATTCATTATTATACTTTAGTTGTATTGTCATTTGAAACGATCGCTAATCAACGATCGCATCTTAAATTTAAATTGCTGGTGATTATTAATACAGTTGATTATCAGGGCTGTTCCTACAACTGCGGCTTTACATAACTGTTAGTTTTTTTTGAAAGCTGGGTAGTATAAATTACCGAAAAAACTAATTTGGCATATAGTGATGTTCAAAACTAAATTATCAGAATTCCGTGATTCACCAGAATTTTATACCTCAAAGTTAATGCCTCGCCATATTGGGGCGATCGCAGCTTTAATTTTAATTAGCTTACTGAGTTCATTGAGTGGAACACCATTTGACCATAACATCTCCAACGGCTGGGAAGCCTTTGTCTGGGGATTGGCAGATCCAGTAATTAGTTTAAATTGTTTAGTTGGTATTGTTGCGATTGGCTTACTCTCATCTGTGTTTGTTCGTGGCGCTGCGATCGCTGGATGTTTTGTCTTGGCAACAGTTTTAGGCATTGTAATTCATATATTTCAGCTAAATTTACTAGGCACAGAAATAGCCATCGCCATTTCTACCATCGTTTTTGGTACTATGCTGATGATGCCAAATCAACTAAACTTTCTGGTGCTTGCGCTGATGAGCATCAGTGCTGGTTTATTTCAGGGTTATGCTAATGCTGAATCTATTATTGGCGCAGGAACAATATCAGTCGTTGCCTATATACTAGGCATTACCTTAACTCTGTTTGCCGTTGCCATGAGTGCTAGAGAAATTGGTGTTGGAATGGGTATGGGAGAGATAAACCGAATTTTACCCTGGAAAATCAGCCTTGCTGGTTTCGCTTTGTGTGCGATCGGTATCGTGTTTTTGAGCAATTCGCTTATTTAAAATTTAAATCAGATATTTCAATTCAGTGGAATACATTCATTCGTGGGGGCGTACACCTAGCTGTGCGCCCCCACTGCGTTTTTAAACTGGATCGAGCTTTCTAGTGAATATGTTGATGCACCTCTGCGCTAATCTAGAGGCTATATATAAATCAAAAGTTATGACACCTGAAGAAATTGCGGCTACGCTTACAGAATTATTTGACACATCGGCTGTTACTACGACTGCTCCTGGATCGTGGCAAGTAGACACTCCTACTTTTCGGCTGTTGGTGCTGCTTTCCGAAGATAATACTTGGCTGCGAGTTTTACTGCCTATTCTGCCCATCCAAGAAGCCCAACCATTTTTAGAACAGTTCCTAGAAGCCAACTTTGATGACACTCAAGAAGTACGTTACGCTTTGCATGAAAGAGTAATTTGGGCGGTATTTCAACATCACAGCAAAACTTTAGTGAGTGCAGATTTATCCAATGCAATTAACCGACTTTTATCTCTCCATCAGACTAGATTGGATAATGTCTTTAATCAACTAGTTGAAAGCCGCATCCGGCAAATTATTCAAGTAGCAAAACAGCAAGGACAATCTCTGCAAGCTACTATGCAAAGTTTAGAACGCTTTTACGCTGAAGGAATGATGGGCGAAATAAATCAAACTTCACAAGCGCAAGAAGAAGTCTTAACTGCTTGGCGGCGTCAGTTAGAACGTTTATGGAATGAGGGTTAATTTCAGTTTTTCAGTTTTCATATTCAACTAATTTACAAATATATTTATCTATCATGAATCTCGTTGAAATCCTCAAAGAAGACTATCAAAGATTCCCAGTCAATCAAACTTACAGCATTTATGCCCCAGAGGTTTATTTTCAAGACCCGATGAATAAATTCCGTGGTGTTAAACGTTACAAAGCGATGATTAATTTTATCGAAACTTGGTTTTTAAATCCCAAGATGGACTTACATAATATTCAACGTTTAGGAGACACAATCAAAACTGAGTGGACACTTAGTTGGAATACTCCTCTCCCCTGGAAACCACGGATCTCTATTCCTGGTTGGAGTGAATTAGGTCTTAACTCTGATGGTTTGATTATTTCCCATATCGATTATTGGAACTGTTCCCGCTTAGATGTGGTGAAACAGCATTTTTCCTCTTGAAAAAGTGGATGATTCAAATAATATAATTACCATCAAAATCTTCATGGTTTGTAGTGAGGACTTTAGTCTTCTCTGACGAAATGCTACGCAAACAAAATTAGGACTGAATTCTGGCTATTACACTAGATGTAATCACGAAAGTCATTAATTATGATGACGGCTGCCAAAAATCCGGAAATTTCTGCTGAATTAACTATACATACTAAAGCAGAAGAATTTGGTGTGCAAACATAATTGGTTAAGATATTTTTCCTATTTATAGGGGGTTAATCCTACCCAATTTATTGATAAAATCCTCATGTTCAGCAGACTGCAAACCTGCTTGTAAAACCTTCAACACACCCTGCATATTACCTGCTAATAACTCCGTCGCCGCTAACCACAAGCCTGGAAATACCCGACTTCGCAAAATGCCTTCATTGTCAGGTACTAACTCCAAATATTCACCCTGTTCCAGAGAAAACCAAGTCAACTTTTGGTCTAAAACTTGCCAAACAATATATTCTTTGACACCGTTGCGACGATAAGCCTGTTTTTTGCCATGAAGATCGATAGCCGCACTACTAGCAGCAATTTCCACAACTAACTCTGGCGCACCTTCAATATAATCATCTTCACTCAGCCGCGTTTGACCACCTGCTTCCGGTTCAATCAACAGAACAACATCGGGTTGAGGTTCGTTATCTAAGTCTAAGCGGACGGTAGGTTCAATTCCCAAAGCTACACCAGGAGTTGCAGCTTCGTAAGTACCAAGGCATGTCAAAATCCAACCATGCGGTTGACCGTGACTTCGGAAACGCAAAGCAGCAGGCATAATATAGACAATTCCTTCGATTAATTCAGCTTTTTTCAGGTTAGGGGTGGCATTGTAGCGACGCTCAAATTCGTAGCGGGTGAGTTTGTCGCCATTTTCCAAAGGAGGAATTGTCCAAAGTTGGGAGGGTGTCTTCACCGTAATTGTTGTGAAAATGAGCTTGTGTACATCTTAGCGAATTAGGTAAAAACACAACCTACTAGAGAATGAAGGACTTCTGACCTCACTTCCATTCCTCACTCCTTTTAGAGTGAGGCTTTGAATTTTACTCTCCAAGGCTAGTAGGGAAGGGGCTGTTCTTGTTAGGTCTAATTTACTGAAACATTAAGATTTTTTTACAAAATCATCAGCAATGTTGTTTAAATTGATAGCTGCATCCCAAGCATTAAATAGGTTTCAGCTATATCGCCTCACCTAAAACCCGCAACAAACCTTATTTTTTTTCAGCCAGCAGGTTTGAGAAAATCAGAAACGATTTAATAATCAAGTACTTATAAGTAAATGGGCTGAATTCAAAGATAATACCTCTCTCCAAACCTCTCCCCTTCTCTAGCAACGGCACGCTGGGCGATGCCTACGGCGGTAAACTACGCACGAAGGGGTTGGTGGTAAGCTCTCATCTTATATTTTTACGCCCACTTACTTAGTTATTTGAGTTTAAAAGGGAGACACAAACATGAAATTGGCTTACTGGATGTATGCTGGCCCAGCCCACATCGGCACTCTGCGAATCGCTAGCTCTTTTAAAAATGTTCATGCGATTATGCACGCCCCACTTGGTGATGACTACTTTAACGTCATGCGCTCCATGCTATCGCGGGAAAGGGATTTTACTCCGGTGACAACCAGTGTCGTCGATCGCAACGTTTTGGCCCGCGGCTCCCAAGAAAAGGTGGTAGATAACATCACCCGCAAGGATGCTGAGGAACACCCAGATTTGATTGTGTTAACTCCCACCTGCACCTCCAGCATTTTGCAAGAGGATTTGCACAACTTTGTCGAACGGGCGCAGTTGGAAGCAAAAGGAGACGTAATGCTGGCGGATGTGAACCACTACCGCTACAACGAACTGCAAGCCGCCGATCGCACTTTGGATCAAATTGTCCAATATTACATCGAAAAAGCCCGGAAGCGGGGCGAATTGGCAGAGGGCAAAACTGCAAAGCCCTCGGTGAACATTATCGGTACTACTACCCTTGGTTTCCACAACAATCACGACTGCACCGAACTGAAACGGCTAATGGCTGACTTGGGAATTGAGGTAAATACCTTAATTCCTGAAGGTGCTTCGGTGAATGACTTGAAAAAGATGCCCCAAGCCTGGTTTAACCTAGTGCCTTACCGCGAACTTGGTTTAACTACAGCTCGTTACTTGGAAGAACAATTTGGCACACCTTATATAGACATTACTCCAATGGGTGTAGTGGAAACTGCCCGTTGTATTCGCAAGATTCAGCAGATAATTAACGCTCAAGGTGCAGAAGTTGACTATGAAGACTTCATCAATGAGCAAACCCTGCATGTATCTCAGGCTGCTTGGTTCTCCCGTTCGATTGACTGTCAAAACTTGACTGGCAAAAAAGCTGTGGTCTTTGGTGATAATACCCACGCCGCCGCCATTACCAAGATTCTGGCGCGAGAAATGGGGATTCATGTTGTTTGGGCTGGAACCTACTGCAAATATGATGCAGATTGGTTCCGCGAACAGGTGAGCGAGTATTGCGATGAAGTGCTAATTTCCGAAGATCATGGTGAAATTGGGGATGCGATCGCTCGTGTCGAACCCTCTGCCATTTTCGGTACGCAAATGGAACGCCACGTTGGTAAGCGTTTGGATATTCCCTGCGGTGTAATTGCTGCACCAATCCACGTCCAAAACTTCCCCATTGGTTACAAACCATTTATGGGTTACGAAGGCACGAATCAAATTACAGATTTGATCTACAATTCCTTCACTTTGGGAATGGAAGATCACCTGTTAGAAATCTTTGGCGGTCACGATACCAAAGAAGTTATTACTAGGGGAATTTCTGCTGATTCTGATTTGAATTGGACAAAAGATGGTCAAGCAGAATTGAATAAAATTCCGGGATTTGTGCGCGGCAAAGTGAAGCGTAATACTGAGAAATTTGCCCGCGATCGCGGTTTTAAAGAAATCAACGCTGAGGTATTGTACGCCGCGAAGGAAGCTGTCGGGGCGTAGATTGGGAATATTTGATTAGAGTGAGTGGTGAGTGGTAATATCTGCTTCTCACCACTTCTCTAGTTAGGCATATAAACATAATAAAGTAAAAATTTCGATATTTTTAGTACTCCATAAATTTAAATTACATTCCTAATATGTTTTTTATTGATTAAATTATTCTTGTATCAAAAATTAATATGAATAATTTATACCAATTCAAAATTCATGCATTAAGAAAGCCAGACAAAACAAAGGTTTGTCCGTATGTATCTGTCGCATTCTTTTTTCAAATTGGTATTATTAAGTAGATTGCTTAAACGATGTAAAATAAAATATTTACATATTACTGAGTTGCTTTAATCTATAGTTCAAGGATTAATCATACGCTGAAGTCCAATCGAAATAAGTTCATAATCGTCAGGTGTCAAACTCCCTCGATAATCAACAATACGGTTAACATCTAAAACTCTGATTTGATCTAATAAAGCAATAGATGGTGAATTTAATCCAGCAACTCCTGCTGCAAAACGTGGATATAAATCTGGTGAAGCGATTGCCCACGTTTGCCCTCTATCAGTAGTCATGGGAATTACAACTATTAACGAAAAGCGAGGTATCCCCAAGCGGTTTGGGAACCCTACAACAATTGCAGGTCTATAACCCTCTTGCTCACGACCTTGAGGGTTTTGTTGAGGAAAACGTGCTGTTACAACATCCCCAAACTGTAAAGAACGAGTTGTCATTATTCAACAATTACTACTCCCATCCCAGGAACATACTTAACAGGTAAACCTTTATCTAGTTCGCCGGGTTGCCAATCATAAGGTTCATAGCTACCCAAATTTGATAAGTCAGTTTCTAGCCATCCCATATCAGATTCTTCATCTAATTCTTCACTGATTACAGATAGCCGAGTTTGTTGACGATTTTTCTTTCGCCATTCTAAAAACTCAACAAAATCTAGAACTTGCTGCTGTGCATTTTCTGGAAGGCGTTCTAGTTTATCCAAAATCTTTTCTTTAAGAGAATCCATGCTTGCAACCACAATCTTTACTGAACAGTGTAACTCATAGCCCCTATTTTTCAGAATAGGGTTGCGTCAGAAGTTGGGAATTGACGAAGAAGAAGGATGAAACCCAACCCCAAGAAAATAAAGTTCGAGATGCTGTATTTCATCCAGAATTTCGGGAAGACCTCGTATATTGGGTAGAGACAAACCGCAAAACTGCGCTTCGTATTTTTAACTCGGTTGAAGCGATTATGCGAGATCCTTTTACAGGTATTGGTAAACCTGAACCATTGAAATACTTAGATTCAGATGCTTGGTCGCGGCGACTTACTCAAGAACACCGGATTGTTTATCTAGTAAGTGATGACTGAATTGATTTTCTTCAAGCTCGATATCATTACTGAAAATGCTAGTTATGTTTGGTAACAAGACTGAAAAGTTTTTTGCTTTTCAGTCTGTGAGAATTTATTGCACAGTTGGGTTAACTGAAGCTTAATTTAGTGTTTGTTTTTGAACTTGTTCCCATTCTCCTTGAATACTTTGTAATGTCTTCAAGGTGCGATTTAAACGGGCTTTCTTTAACTCAGGAGTCTCTTTTTGGAATAAACTTGGAGAATTGATTACTTTATGTAGTTCAGATTGAATGGAATGCAAGCGATCGCTCAAACAGCGTTCAAAGATTTCACCATTATCACTACTCACATTTTCTACTAATTGACGATATATATAGTCTTTAGAACTGATTTTATCTTTGAGGTCAGTATTAATAATTTCCTCAATCAACTTGTGGTAGCAGTCAGATAGTGCGGTTAGCATAGGTTCTGCTGCTAGATTATTTGTTTCAGAAGTAGATGGATCGGATATTTCTTCTTTAGTTGGCGTTACGAAAGTTTCCTCAGAAGTAGGGGATTCTTCTTTAGTGGGTGTTGGTAAAGTTTTCCGAGAATTTGTAGGTGAAGAATTTGCTTTATAATTAGATAAATAATAATCTGCTAAAGAGCCACAGAGAAACTCTTCACGAAAGCGGTTTATTTTGGCACGTGACTGGATTTTGTGGTAACGACGTTTCTGATACCATAAACCAGAAATGAGTAAGCCTGCGATCGCTCCTATGCCAACTCCTGCCAGAGCAACTTTAGCATCTTCTAAACTTTGATTTTGTTGCCCAGATTCAACAGTCGCATTAGAAGATGTACTTTCAGCAATAGCATAGTTACTCACTGAACTTAGCTGCACGCTAGTGGCGATCGCCGCAGCCGACAGTATCAATCTAAATACTAACTTTGATTTCCACATAATTTTACAGCTTAAAAATATGTTGTCTATTTCTGGAGACTAACCGCCTCCTCAAGGAGTGAATAGTTAATAATCAAATTAACTAGATATCTCTTTTACTAAAGAAGTTCCACTTCACTTATATAAAAAATAAACTTTCTCAACAGTAGTTTCCACAATATTTTCTTATTTTTTAACATTATTTGTTTGTCTAGGATTTTTGACAAAGCCGTAGATTATATACCATTTCTCAAAGTATCTGTATGAGTTATTTCGTTAAATGGTTGTGATTTATAGCGATCGCGCAAATCTTGCAGCATAGAGTTCAGTAGGCAATAGTCGAGGATGTGCGATCGCTATAAGCTCTGTACTGGTATCGCATATTGCTGGGCATAAAGTCTATAATGACATTAAATTGCAGGTGCTACAGCAGAAATTGACATAAATAGCACTAGTATCTCATCGGTAGTGTAGTGTTTGCGATCGTCATAGCCCATTGTAGACATCGCCTCTTGGATTTGGAAAGTATGAGCCAATAAAATGTAAACTTTCAAAGGCTTGCACCAAGTTTCTAACTACCTTGCTCTTTAATTTCTCTGTGCGTAGTTCTATTTATAGAATAGGTGCTTCCCCGAAAGCTCAACTTATGAGTTGCTTGTGGTGTAATGATTCCAGTCGATTGGGTATTCAAATCGGCGCCAACAACATAAGTACATCCTCGAAAGCTCAACTTATGGGTTACTGATGCTGTGGTTTCCCCATCTAATTTGGGGTTGAGGTCATGATGATAGGAAGCTCCACGGTAGATTAAGTGATAATCTGGTTCTGATTTGAGTACTGGCTGTTGTGTAAATTGTGTTTCTCTGTTGACTATTTTGTTTGTATAATACTCATAGCTTGCACTGATAATAATAAGAATTAATAGTAGAAGTAAAATCTGCCAAGGAGCTAACATTAAACCCAAAATCAGGCTGATAGCTGCAAATACAGTTACTAAATGTGAGATTTCATTATTTCTATTTTTAAATAAAAAATAGCCAGTGATGAAACAAACACACGGAAAAATGAAAAAGTACAAAGCCATATTTCCTACATTCGCAACTAAAAGCAAAGGGTTTATAAAGCAGATTAAACTTATTTTAAAAGTTGTAGTTTATTTTACCTCCAATCAGCTTGAGAAGTTACCGTACTACTGGAGTAAAAGTTTTACGTTGAGGTATCTGTATTAGCTGCGATCGCAAAGAAAAATTAATACTCAAGACTATCTCAAACCTTTGGAGCGAGGTTTAAAGGCTATGTAGAGTGAGCGTTTTGGATTCAGAGAGGTTACAGGCGCGATCTAGAGTGGATGCTCAGTGTAAAGCCTTTGCTGAAGTATATGAAAATATTACCTTATAGCGATGTCATGTAGCGATCGCATTCCTTAACGTAGAAATTTACTGATAAATAAAAATTAAAAGCGAACAAATATCACAATACAAAATTATTACTTCGGGGATCTAATAAGCAGAATAACCCACTATAGTTCTAACCGATGTGTCTCTAACAACGAAGTAACAAAATTATCATAAAAGCATCGCAATCTCGCGTATTAAAAAAAAGCAGATGCATGTTAAGGTTTTAATCTCATTGTCTTCCCTTCGCGCCTTTACCTATGCATCTGCACTATTTACACCCCCAACACCTTGAAGAATTAGTCAAGAGTAGTGGTATAGACTTACACTTAGTGCATCTCAATTTTAGGTCGCTCCAAGGTGTAACAGCTTATGAGTACCTGTTGATTTCTGAGCTACTCCCCCGCACCAATACCGGAATGGTGAAAAGTAGTTGGTTGCAGCGTTACGCTCACATCACAGAAGGTGGTTGGTGGTGTTCGGGACTAGACCCCTCTGAATAATTGGCAAATGATGGAATGGGGATGCTTTAAGCCAAACCAACCCCGACAAAATCACAATGGCAAGTCCATCAAGTACGAGCATCCCCCCAGCACACCAACGCGGGTGTTTTGTTTGCGGGTAACGTTGCAAGTGTGGCAGCAAGTCGCTGGGCGTTACAATCTGGTCATGCCTGAAAATATCACTATTACTCCTGATGGCGAAGCTGGAGGCTTTTGGCAATGGGTGATGCAACAGAACATTCCTCTCATCATCTGCGAGGGTGTAAAGAAAGCAGCCACGTTGTTGACGCAAGGATATGTAGCCATTGCCATTCCCGGAATTACCAGTGGTTATCGGGTTGTGAAAGATGAATTTGGTAAAGTTACCCGTCGTCAGCTAATTCCCGATTTGGCCGCGTTTGCGATTACAAAGCGCAGCTTTTACATTTGCTTTGATTTTGAAACTCAACCCAAGACAATTGCTGCTGTAAACAATGCTATTTCTCAACTTGGCTGTTTATTTCAGCAAAAAAATTGTCCTGTAAAAGTCATCGAACTTCCAGGAATAGAAAAAGGGGTTGATGAGTTTATTGTTGCTAAGGGTGTAAATAATTTTGAGAAAGTTTATCGCCAAAGTGTTGATTTAGAAATCTATCTTGCTCAAACCAAACCCCACACCGAGTTAAGTATTCCTGCTGCACTTACCTTTAACCGTCCTTATATAGGTGAAATACCTTTCCCCACCTCTGGATTAGTAGGAGTCAAATCAGCGAAAGGAACGGGGAAAACTACGGCATTGCAAGGCGTTGTTCGAGAAGCAAAAAGTCGAAACCAACCCGTTTTGTTAATTACTCACAGAATCATACTTGGACGATTCTTGTGTGAAAAAATTGGTATTCAATGGGGAACACATAAAGACGATGCAGAGAAAAAGATTAATAAAACACTTACCCCCGCTCCTCCTATCCTACGCTCTCTATTCCCTCAGCAATCTCTCGGCTTATGCGTTGATTCGATTTGGAAACTTAACCCAGAACATTGGCGGGGAGCAATAATAATTTTAGATGAAGTGGAGCAATCTTTATGGCATCTTTTAAATAGTAACACTTGTAAGCACAAGCGGGTAAAAATATTAAAATTATTCCAACAATTAATAGCTACAGTTTTAACAACTGGAGGATTAGTAATTGCTCAAGATGCTGATTTGTCAGATGTCTCACTAGAATATTTGCAGGGATTGGCAGGAATTAAATTAACACCTTGGGTAGTTCTCAACCAGTGGAAGCCTCAACAAGGTTGGGACGTAACTTTTTATGATTCACCAAACCCAACACCGCTAATTCACCAATTAGAATTAGATTTACTTGCTGGACGTAAATGTTATGTTACTACCGATAGTCGCGCTGGGCGTTATAGTTGTGAAACAATTGAACGTTATTTGAAAGAAAGGCTACAAAAATTACGGCGGCAATTTCCTAAAACTTTGGTAGTTAGTAGTCACACTACAAATACACCAGGTCACGCAGCAGTTGATTTTATTGCAGCGATTAATCAAAAAATATCGGAATATGACGGCGTTTTTGTTACTCCTAGCCTTGGTACGGGAATTAGTATTGATGTCCAACATTTCGACCGTGTTTATGGCATTTTTCAAGGGGTAATTCCTGACTCGGAAGCAAGACAAGCGCTAGCAAGAGTCCGGGATGATGTACCGCGTGTTGTCTGGTGTGCTAAACGAGGTATTGGTTTGATTGGTAGTGGGAGTACAAATTATCGCTTGTTATCTGATTGGTATCAAGAAAATCAAAAAGAAAACTTAGCTTTGTTGAGTCCTCTACATAAAATAGATGTGGATTTACCCTTAGTTTATGACCCGATTCATTTGCGAACTTGGGCAAAGTTATCTGCAAGGGTAAATGCTTCTATTCGTCTCTATCGGCAATCGATGCAAGATGGTTTAATTGCTGATGGGCATCAAATTCAAGTGCGGAGTAATGCAGTCCATAATAATATTATTCGAGATTTACGTCTGGCATTTTTGGCAACCGATGCCGATGATTTAGCTACCCGCAAAAGGTTAATTGTAGAAATTGTTAAAGTTCAAAAAGATTGGGCACAAAGTCGTCAAAAAGCTAAAGAAATTAAACGCAAAATTAAAGAAATTAAGCAGCAAAACCAACTATCGGTAGCAACTGCTGTCGCTAATGCTAAAGATATAGATTATGTAGAATATGAGCAAATGTTAGTCAAGCATTCCCTAACGGATGGAGAACGCAACCAAATTAACAAATATATTCTCAGGCAAAGATATGGTGTAGAAATTACTCCTTGGCTGAAATTGCAAGATGAACACGGATATTATCGTCAGTTGTTAATCCACTATTATTTAACTCACGAAAGCGAGTATTTTCACGTTAGGGATGAACAAGAATGGCATCAGCAATTATCTTGGGGTGAAGGAAAAGTTTTTCTCCCAGATTTAAAAACTTACACGCTCAAAGTTGAAGCTATGAGAGCTTTAGGAATGCTTCAGTTTCTCGAAGAAAAACGCGAATTTACTGAAAACGATACAGATTTGATATTGCTGAAAAATATTGCTTTTCAGCATAGTAAGCATATTAAAAGAGCGCTTGGTATTAATTTAGTCGGCGAGAAAGAGCAAGTATCAGCAATCAAAATACTCGGTAGACTATTAAATTTGTTGGGTTTGAAGCTGAAACGAGTGAATCAGGTTTATCAAATTGATTTAGAAACGCTATATGATGGCAGAGAAAAAATATTTGCTGTTTGGCATCAACGAGATGAGGTGATGTTGGCTCATGTTAAGAGTGTTGGTTATGAGTTGCCTGATTACTCTTCAGACTGGAAATTTGAAATTATGCAAACGAAGTCTGAGAAAGCGAACCAGATGGTTTCTATGCCTACTCTTCCGTTATCAACAATATAGCAATCCTGAATTTTTGTGATAATTGCACAGTGTAGTGTAGATGAGTGGTATTTCAAGACGCGATAAATCGCGTCTCTACAACTGGGTTTTGGGCATTGGTCTTTGCCTAATTGGAATAATTTTGAAAATATATCGTTAAGAATCCCGATGCTTTAGGCTAGAGAATGTCAAAAGGCAAAAAAACTATATGAATGCTGAAGATTTTTTTAAACAAGGATTAAACCACAATTTGCAAGGAGACTATCAAGCAGCGATCGCAGCTTACACCCAAGCAATCAAGCTAAATCCTGACTATGCCGAAGCTTACCATAATCTAGGGCTGATTTTAAGTGGTCAGCTCAAAGATTATCGCAGTGCGATCGCTAACTTCAATCGCGCTATCGAAATTAATCCTAATTTTGCCACAGCCTATTATAACCGCGCTAATGCTCGTTACTTTTTAGCCGATTATGAAGGAGCGATCGCAGATCATAACGTAGCATTACAAATCGATCCAAATTTAGCGCAATCTTACCACAGCCGCGGCAATGCTTACTTTGCTTTGGAAAACTACGACAAAGCGATCGCAGATTATATCCAAACTATCGAAATGAGTACCCAATTAGCTGATAATATCAATATTGATATTGCCAATGCTTATCATAATCGGGGCGTAACTCGTTTTGAACGTGGCGATCGTCAAGGGGCAATCGCAGATTTTCAGCAAGCTTTACAATGGCATCCCCATTTTGCCGCAGCTTACAGCAATCGCGGCAATATTCACCATATTTTAGGCAATTATCAGGAAGCGATCGCTGACCATAACCAAGCATTACAATTAGATCCTAACTTGGCAGAGGCTTATCATAACCGAGGTAATGCCTACTACGCTTTAGCAGATTATCAAAGTGCGATCGCTAATTTCAACCAGGCTCTAAAAATCAACCCCAGCTTTGCCGGAGCGTACTATAATCGGGGTCTAGTGCTTGCTCACCTCAAAAATTATCATGAAGCAATCGAAGATTTTAACCAAGCATTAAAGCTGAATCCTGATGATGTGCAAGCTTATTGTGAGCGAGGTCTAGTTCGTAGTACTCTTGAAGACTATCAAGGTGCGATCGCAGATTACGATCGAGCATTACAAGAAAACCCGACTCTTGCTTTAGTATATGGCTTTCGCGCAAATGCTCGTCGGCGATTGGGAGATTATCAAGGTGCAATTGAAGATAGCAATCGCCTATTACAACTCAATCCTAATTTAGCAGAAGGATATTGCGATCGCGCGGCGGCTCGTCGTTCTATAGGAGATCATAAAGGCGCAATTAAAGATTACGATCGAGCATTGCAAATTAATGATAACTTAGCCGCAGCTTATTATGGTCGGAGTATTGCCCGTGAAGCTCTGCACGATTTACAGGGTGCAATTGATGATAACACTCAAGCCATAGAGCTTGTTCCTGACTTTTCTCAAGCGTATTGCAATCGGGGAAATGCTCGTCGTCTTTTAGGGGATGAACAAGGAGCGATCGCAGATTATAATCAAGCATTAAAAATTAATCCTGATTTAATTGAAGCATATTACAACCGAGGTTCCACTCATTATGCTTTAGAAGAATATGAAAGTGCGATCGCAGATTACACCCAAGCTTTGCAAATAAATCCCCAATCTGCTGCATTTTACAGCGATCGCGCCAATGCTCGCTATGCCTTAGAAGATTATCAAGGGGCAATAGAAGATTACAGCCGAGCGATCGCGCTTGACCCCAGCTTTGCCGAAGACTGGTACAATCGGGGTCGTAGCCGTTCTCTGTTGGGAGACTTACAAGGAGCGCTTGCAGACTTAAACCAAGCTTTACAGCGTCAGCCTAATTGGGCTTCAGCTTACATCCTGCGAGCAGATGTCTACCGGAATTTGGGAGACTCTCAGCGAGCAATTAAAGATTTTCAGAAATCCGCAGACTTGTATTACCAAGAAGGAAATATCCAGTATTATCAACAAATTGTTGAGCTTATTGAACAGCTTCAATGAAGAAATAAGGGAGTCGCAAGACAAGATAAATCATGACAAAGACGCGATAAATCGGCGTCTCTTGTCTTAACCGAACAGTATTGCGTCGTCTCTTCCTACTCCTTTGTTTCTTCAAAGCGAAAGCGTTCTATGAAGCGGCGGTCAATCCAATCTTTGTAATGCCACAAGAGTTTGTGGGGTGGTAAAGTAAAAGTGCCTCTGGTTGCGATCGCTCGTTTGTCTCCTGTACCAATTAAACTCAAATATTGTTTCTGTGGCTTATAAGGTTTGAGTGACTTACCTAATAAAATTCGCTGTAAATTCTCAAACAAAGGTTTACCTTGTCTAACAGCAAATACCCCAGCTTTCGGACGCGGATGATTTACCATTGTGGCAATATCACCAGATGCAAATACCTGCGGGTGCGTTTGAGATTGCAACGTGTCTTCTACTAAAATAAAACCTTGCTCATCAGTTGCTAGTCCAGCGTTTTTTAACCATTCGGGTGCTGATGCTTGTGTTACCCAAAAAATCTTATTGCACTCTACTGTCAAACCAGATTCACATTTAATTTCAAATATTTCTTTAGCTTCATTCTGGGTTTTAGGTGCAATTTTACACACAGATTCTCCCAGATGTAACTTAATACCTCGGTCAGTTAAAATTTGCTGAAGTTGATGCCGCACTGATTGATGGTAATTAGGCATCAGTTCTTGTCCGCGTTGGAATAAATGAATTTCTAGGTTTTGAATGGGTTGTTGAGTTTCATCCAAAATCCGATGTAAACGAGATTGCATCGATAGCGCTAATTCTACACCGCCCGCGCCACCACCTACGATCGCAATCCTAATTGGTTCTTGAGGATTTTTACTTACAGCTTCAATTAATTCATACCAATGCTCTAATAACTGCGATACTGGTTTAGCTGCGATCGCATATTCTGCCGCACCTGATACAGACAGTATGGCTGGAGTGCTGCCAATATCAATAGACAGCACATCAAAATCTACCGCCAGTCCGTTATCACAAAGAACTTTGTTGTTTTTTAAGTCAAGGGCAACTACCGTGTCAATATACAATTGTACTTGAGCAAAGTTCGCCAAGGGTTGCAAGTCAATATGGCATTCATTGTGGCTGTAAAATCCGGCAATATGTCCTGGTAACATCCCAGAGTAGGCTGTCTCTGATGCTGTGGTAATCAGTATTAAACGTACTCCTGTTGACGGTTTGATACCGAACATTTTTATAACAATAGCATGGCTGTGACCGCCACCAATTAACACCAGATTTTTAACTATTGGTTGTATAGTTTGCTGAGTTTTAATAGTCATCTTTAGTTAATCAATGATTATAAACAAATCAAAATTGTCATGATGAGAGTTAATTGTCCGTGAAGACTAAAGACTAGTGAATACAACTGATTATTAGAATGGCAAGAGTAGGTATGCTTATGTTTACTTACTCAGAAGTTATATTTTCAATTTTGTTAATTACATAAAGAAATTTCGGTACTAAATATGTATGAAACAATAGCAGACGTAAATAATTTATTCAATAAAAAGTAGATATTGACATTCATTTCCATTAATTATTAATGTCTTTAATCCCATGAAAAACATTTTATCAAAAAGTCACATCCAGCTATCCCAAATATTCCTGCGGATACCTGTTTTCCAGCAACAAGTTAAACAAAATCAGCATCATTCGCTAAAACGACGTTTAAGAATAGCAAGCGAACAGCTAGAAAATAACACTATAGAAATCAGTCTAGCTGTAATTAATGATTTAGAACAAATTGCTTATAGCTATCCACAGTACCATTGGACGATCGTAGATATTCTTACTAGTTTTGTACGAAAAAATGCTCCTTATATGCCCCAAGAGGAAGTAACGAGTCACCTGTCAACAAAAATTCGTTTAGATATTCAAGCCGCGCTGACTGTTATTGCTAGAAGAAATGCAAACAAAGACCCAGTAAATGAGCAACTTGATTTGAGCTTCACGGATATCAGAGGAGCAAACTTGAAAGGGGCGAATCTACAACAGATAAATCTCTATCAAGCTAATCTAGCTGGGGCTAATCTTAGAGAAGCTAATCTAGCGGGGGCAATACTTAGTGCAGCTAATCTAGAAGGAGCTAATTTATATCTAGCGAACTTAGAAGGAGCAATCCTTAGTGCAGCTAATCTAGAGAAAGCTAACCTTTCTGAAGCTAACCTGCATCGTGCCAGTTTATATCTAGCTAGCTTGCATGGAGCAATTCTCTATGACACCATACTTGATGAAGCAAACCTTAGAGAAACCAAATTCTCTGAGTAATATCATATTCGCTTGATTGCTGATTGAAAAATTTTTCCCGACTCTTTAGTAGAGACGCAACTAACTGCCTTGCCTCTCTCCTCATTCTCTATTTTCAGCGTAATTCGTAATTTTTGTAGCGCAAGCGTTTCTTAATGTGTGACGTAAAATTATATTAGATATAATTCCTTAGTTCAATGAGTGTTTTGACACCTATTATAAATTTCTGCTAAATGCTATACTATTTTTCCTTAACATCTAAGTAATAATTCTAGGTTGTAAGGAAAATTTTTACCATGTCTTCTAAAAAGACAGACGCTCTTTTGAATTGGTTGATAACTTTAACAGCGATATTTGGCTGCTCGTTGACTGTAATTTTCTTTGTCTTGTCCAATATTAAAGAATTGTCAATTCAAGAAAAAATTCAGTATAGAAACCAAGCTTTAACAACTACTGCAATAGTTTTTCTGGCATCGGCAGCAATGTTTAATACTTATTATGCAGCAAGGCGTGCCCAAGCGATGCAGAAGAGTGCGATCGCATCTGAGAAAAACTTAGAAATTGGCCTGCAAAATGCCAAACTCAATCAAGACAGATTGATTGCAGAGCGCTTTATGGGCGCAATTGCCCAGCTTGGCCATGAAAAGGTGGAAACCCGGACAGGCGCAATTTATGCTTTAGAAAGGGTTGCTCAGGATTTTCCTCAAGAACACTGGACAATTATGGAAATTCTCACTGCTTTTGTGCGAGAGAATGCACCCATCCAGCACGTAAAAGGCGAGCAACAAAAGCCGGAATATCAAGGAGCAGTTTACTCAAGTCGGCGTAGAAGTGGGTCGCGTCCAACGCCGCAGTTGGAGCAAAATCTCCATGAAGAATTCCCTAAAATACGCACCGATATTCAAGCAGCCCTGACTGTTATCGGCAGGCGTAATTTACTCGAAGACCCAAAAGATCAAAAACTTGATTTACGTAACACCGATATTAGACAAGCAGACCTA
Organism: Nostoc sp. DSM 114160; assembly: GCF_053470305.1. Lineage (NCBI taxonomy): Bacteria > Bacillati > Cyanobacteriota > Cyanophyceae > Nostocales > Nostocaceae > Nostoc > Nostoc sp. DSM 114160. The sequence continues at coordinate 435,668 of NZ_JBPFGO010000002.1, forward strand.
CTAAAAACTAACCTGCAACAAGCTGACCTGCGTGGGGCTGACTTGAGTGGGGCAGACCTGCGTGGGGCTGACTTGAGTGGATGTGACCTTAGTGGCGCTAAACTTATGAGGTCGATTCTTTATGAAACCAAATTACTAAAAGCTAGTTTATATGGAGCCAACCTTTGTTGGGCTAACCTGAATCGTACTAACCTCTCTGGAGCAAACCTGCGTTCAGCCAACCTATCTGGTGCAAGTCTGCGGGCTGCTAATTTACAGGGAGCGAACCTTTATAAAGCTAACTTACAACAAGCGACCTTAAAAGTTGCTAACCTCTCTGGAGCAAAGTTGTTTTTAGCTAACTTGCAAGGAGCAAAATTGGGTAAAGCCAACTTGCAGCAAACGGGTTTGATTGGTGCTAACCTCTGTGGGGCTAACTTAAATGGAGCTAACCTTTCTGGCGCTAACTTAAATGCAGCCAAACTCCACCAAACAGAAGTCTATTTTGCCAACCTCTCAGAAGCTAGCTTAACGGAAGCTGACCTATATCAGGCTAATCTAATTGGAGCAAACCTTTATAGGGCAACCTTTTATCAAGCTAACCTGACTCAGGCAAACCTAATGGGAGCTAACTTTTCCCAAGCTAACCTCAATGATGTCAAACTGGAAGGGACTATTTTGACAGGAGCGAAAAATTTAGAGTTGGATCAGATTAGAGAGGCAGTTGGCGATCGCACCACTCGCTTACCTGATTATATCGAAGCACCTACACATTGGCGGCAATCGGGTTAAGCGATCGCAGCATCATTCGTTATTTGGGCGTATTCTACCGTTTTCACTTAATGCTATAGTTTTTCCAAAAAGTCTCCCTAACAATTCAGGAGATGAACGAAATGAAAACTATGTCTGATAACAAGACAGACACACCGAGAAATTTGTTTATAGTTCTAATTTTATTTATTGGATTGTTTATTCATTTAGCGAAAAACAAGAAATAGATGAGAGTGGCTAATACTTCCAAGAAGTGGCTCTATATTTTACAGTTTTCACTTAAGTTTAATTAAACAGACAAAAATAATCGCTCAATTTGAAAAAGTTTTTTCCGAAATAGCCGCTTTATCGTCTGTATAATCACTGTAATGGGCAAGAGCGTTAGGCTGATTTCAGGTAATTTGTGATGAAACTAGATTTAGTCAGGTTTTTTCAAGCTTGCAACCCCAGTAAAACTCTGGTCGTGAGCAAACCGGAAGATAAACAATATTATATTGATTTCTCTAAAGTGCGTGGTGCCAAAATTATTGAGGAACTTGGGCGAACTATCACCCGCCTTGCACCTGAAGAACCCACTTGTCAATTGTTTACCGGACATATCGGTTGTGGCAAATCCACTGAATTACTGTGGCTAAAGGCAGACTTAGAGCGGGAGGGATTTCATGTGGTTTATTTCGAGTCTAGCCAAAGCCTGGATATGGCTGATATTGATGTTACAGATATTTTATTAGCAGTAGCTCGTGAGGTGAGTCAAAGTCTGGAAGCAATCAAAATTAACCTCAAACCAGGATACTTTAAAAATCTGTTTACCGAAATTTCTGAGTTTTTGCAAACGCCGCTAGATATAGGCGTTGAGGCGGAATTATCTGTTGGTATTGCCAAAATTACTGCCAAAACGAAAGATAGTCCCAAACTTCGCAGTCAGTTACGCCAATATTTAGAACCGCGCACCAATGGCATTTTGGAATCAATTAACAAAGAATTGCTCAAGCCTGCTAGAGAAAAACTCAAGCAGCAGGGTAAAAAAGGACTGGTGGTAATTATAGATAATCTCGACAGAGTGGATAATTCTCAGAAACCTTCCGGTCATTACCAGCCAGAATATCTCTTTGTGGAACGGGGCGAACAGTTAAACCAGCTAAATTGTCATGTTGTTTATACCATTCCGTTAGTGTTGATTTTTTCCAACGCTTTAGGAAGGCTAACAAATCGCTTTGGCGTAGACCCCCAAGGTTTTGCCGATGGTTCCTGTGCAATTACAAGATGGTTCGCAATTCTCACAAGGAATCATGCTGCTGCAACAGATGGTGATGGCGAGGGCTTTTCCTGATGTGAGTTGGGAACAAAGCCGGAATTTAATTACCGAGGTTTTTGATAATTCTGATACTTTAGAGCGACTTTGCCGAGTTAGCGGCGGTCATTTGCGTAACTTGTTGATGTTATTGTTTCGCTGTCTTCAGCAAGAAGACCCGCCTTTGTCGCGGGAGTGCGTAGACAGGGTGATTAAACAACGCCGCAATGAGCTAACTTTAGCAATTACGCCTGATGAATGGGAAGTACTGCGTGAGGTAGCGCAAAAGAAAAGCTTGAGAGGTCATGAAAGATACGAACTTTTGCTCCGCAGTATGTTTGTATTTGAATACCGGAATGAGGATGGTTCGTGGTTTGATATCAATCCGATTTTGGCAGAAGCCAAAGAATTTAGGTTATAAATCGGCATATATGAACAATTACCCCCTTTAATCCCCCCGATATATTGGGGAGAAACAAGAAATCTAGTTCCCTCGCCTTTATAAGGGGGAAAGGTTAAAGGGTAAAGGGGAAAGGGAAGGGGGAAACAAGAAATCTAGTTCCCTCCCCTTTATAAGGGGAGGGTTAGGGTGGGGTAAAAGACTTGTGTGTACACCGTAGCCTTTATAAGGGGGAAAGGTTAAAGGGTAAAGGGAAAAGAGAAGGGGGAAACAAGAAATCTAGTTCCCTCCCCTTTATAAGGGGAGGGTTAGGGTGGGGTAAAACCTTGGGTTTTTCAGTTATTTCCTAAAAACCTAGCTCGATAAGACTTTCCTCGTTCCCAGTCTCCGACTGGGAATGCATTCATTGAGTCTCTGACTCAATGCCAGATTAGAGGCAGAGCCTCAACGAGGAGCATTCCCATGCAGAGCATGGGAACGAGATAATAACGTTAGCTAGATCAACAAGTGCGGGAGCCGTTTCAACAAGTGCAGGAGCTAGATCAACAAGTGCGGGAGCTAGATCAACAAGTGCAGGAGCTAAATCAAAAAGTGCGGGAGCTAGATCAACAAGTGCGGGAGCCGTTTCAACAAGTGCGGGAGCTAGATCAACAAGTGCGGGAGCTAGATCAACAAGTGCGGGAGCCGTTTCAACAAGTGCGGGAGCCGTGTCAGTTGTCATCTTCACAACTACAGCTTTTACAACTAGCAGAAATCGTCCGTCATCCTTTCTGCCCCCTGCCTCCCACCTCCTGGCTCAAAACCCGTAACTTTGTACTTTATGCAAAAGAAAACTGCTGTATGTTATGAGTAATCAGCAAGAGCCAGAAAATTTAGCCTTTGACAATGAGCATTCATTGCAAACTCTGGTGCGAACAATTACCCTTTCTCAGGAAACATTTTCGCTGATTTTGCTGCGCTGTAACTATGCTGCTTTACGTCAGCGCATGGTAGAACGCCTGCACCAATTATCTCCTGTACGCATTCATGAAATTACTTTACCTGCATCTGTCAAAACGCTTTACACAAATATACGCGAACAGTTGGGAGATGAACAGCCACCTGCATTGATGGTTTTTGGTTTGGAGTCGGTTAAAGATATTGATACAGTTCTGACTTCAGCTAACCAAGTGCGGGAGGAGTTTAGAAAAAACTTCCCGTTTCCGATATTGTTATGGGTTAATGATTCAGTTCTGCAAAAATTTATTCGATTAGCAACTGATTTAGAGAATTGGGCAACTATCATTGAGTTTGAAAACCCTACGGATGAGTTAGTCAACTTTCTCCAGCAAAAAAGTGATGAAATCTTTGCTGGTGAGGTAACGCCTAATCCCCAAATGTGCCGGGAATTAGAAACTGCTCGTCAGGATTTGCAAAATCGAGGAGAAGTATTAGAAGCAGCACTTCAAGCAAGTTTAGAGTTTTCGCTTGGCTTGAATGATTATCTACACGATCAAATAGATTCAGCTTTAGCACATTATCAACCAAGTTTGCAGTTCTGGCAACGAAGTAATTATTTAGAACGACAAGGTATATTACTCGCTAATATTGCTTTAGCTTATAACCGCCAAGCTGAAAAAAATCAGACAGAAAATCAACACTATTGGCAAGAGTCTAGAAATTACCTTCAGCAAGCTATTGAGATTTTTGAACAAGCACAACGTTCTGATTTAGTCGCAAAACATATTACTAAACTAGGTGAAGTACTACGAGGTTTGCAAGCATGGTCAGAGTTGCAAAGCCTTGTGGAAAAATCTCTGCCGCTACATCAAAATTATGGCACGTCGTTGCAATTGGCTAAAGATTATGGTTTTTTGGCAGAGGTAGCACTAGAACAGTCACGCTGGGATGAAGCTCATCAACTGGCGGGGCAAGCATTACAAATATTAGCTGATATACCTAATATTCAATCAGATGAATTTGGATTATATCGATTTATTTTAGCCAAATCACAACAGGGTTTAGGTCTAGTTCAAGCAGCAATTACTAATTTAGAAACTGCAAAAGTTGAAAGTAATCATCAATATAACCCACAATTATATATATCTATATTAGAAAGGTTACGCTTGCTCTACTTTGAGCAAGGTGAATATCTCAAAGCTTTTTATATTAAGCAAGAGCAACTACAAATCGAACAACAATATGGTTTCCGCGCCTTTGTTGGTGCATCTTACCTCAACCCGCAACGACAAGCAATTAATTCTGCACTGCAAGTAGAAAATGCAGAAACCATTGCTCAAGAAATCGCTGCTTCTGGACGGGGACAAGATGTGAAGCGGTTGCGAGAAAGAATTAGTGGGACTGAGCATAGATTGACTGTAATTCATGGTCAGTCGGGAGTGGGTAAAAGTTCAATTTTGCAGGGTGGATTAATCCCGGCGTTGCAACAGCAAGCTATTGGCGAACGAGATGCTTTACCTATTTTGTTGCGAGTTTATACAGATTGGGTGGGAATGTTGGAGCAAAGTTTAACTAAGGCTTTTGAGGAAGTTAGAGGTAAGAAATTATCTGTTAATTTTGATTCTTCAGCAGCTATTTTAGAACAATTACGCAAAAATGGCGATAGAAATTTGTTGACGGTTTTAATGTTTGACCAGTTTGAAGAGTTTTTCTTTGTTTATCCCGACCAACATCAAAGGCGAGTGTTTTATGATTTTTTGCGAGTCTGTTTAGATATTCCTTTTATAAAGGTTGTTTTATCATTACGGGAAGATTATTTACATTATTTATTAGAGTTAGACCGTTTGTTTGATTTGACGGTAATTAATAATAATATTCTCGATAAAAATATTCGCTATTATTTGGGTAACTTTTCCCCAGCCGATGCCAAGGCAGTTGTAGAGAGTTTAACAGCACGTTCGCAATTTTATCTAGAACCTACGCTAATTGATGAATTGGTGCGGGATTTAGCAGGTGATTTGGGTGAGGTGCGCCCGATTGAATTGCAAATTGTGGGGACGCAATTGCAAACTGAGAAAATTACAACTTTAGAAAAGTATCGTCAGTTTGGTACTAAAGAAAAACTGGTCGAGCGATTTTTAGAAGAAGTTATTCATGATTGTGGTTTTGAAAATGAACAGGTTGCACGACTGGTTTTATATTTACTCACAGATGAAAATGGCACTCGTCCTTTAAAAACTCGTGCTGAGTTAGCCGCAGATTTGGTGGCAGAAGTTGATAAATTAGATTTGGTGTTAGAAATTTTTGTGGCATCAAGGTTAGTATTGCTGTTACCAGAATCACCTGCTGACCGCTATCAATTGGTACATGATTATCTCGTGTCGTTTATTCGCCAACAACAGGGCAATGAAATATTAGCAGAATTAACTAGAGAGCGAGAAAAACGCCTGCAAGCAGAGGAAAGAATTGAAACTGTAAGGGAAGAAATAAAAACTGTTGAGGTAAAATTACAACAAGTCCAAACCACTCTCGAACAAGCGGAAGCAAAACTTACAGAAGCACAGAAAGCAACAGAAGCAGCAGAAGCAGCACGTAAAGAAGCACAAAAGGGAACCGAATTAGAACGAGCTGGAGTTAATGCTTTAAGACAGTTTGAATATGCAGAGTTAGAATCGCTATTGGCAGCAGTGCAGAGTGGTAAAGAATTAAAAACTTTGGTCAAAGATGGTCGCCCTTTAGAAAAATATCCAGCTATCAGCCCTATTTTTGCTTTGGATAATATTCTCAATAAAATTAAAGAACGCAACCAGTTTCAAGGGCATCAAGGCAGTGTCAATAGTGTGAGTTTCAGCCCGGACGGCAAAACCATCGCCACGGCATCATTTGACGGAACAGCGCGGTTGTGGAACCTGCAAGGGCAACAGATCCAAGAATTCAAAGGGCATCAAGGCGAAGTCAATAGTGTGAGTTTCAGCCCGGACGGCAAAACCATCGCCACGGCATCACTTGACGGTACAGCGCGGTTGTGGAACCTGCAAGGGCAACTACTGCAAGAATTCCAAGGGCATCAAGGCAGTGTCTTAAGTGTGAGTTTCAGCCCGGACGGCAAAACCATCGCCACGGCATCACTTGACGGTACAGCGCGGTTGTGGAACCTGCAAGGGCAACTGCTGCAAGAATTCAAAGGGCATCAAGGCAGTGTCTTAAGTGTGAGTTTCAGCCCGGACGGCAAAACCATCGCCACGGCATCTTATGACAACACAGCGCGGTTGTGGAACCTGCAAGGGCAACTGCTGCAAGAATTCAAAGGGCATCAAGGCAGTGTCGGTAGTGTGAGTTTCAGCCCGGACGGCAAAACCATCGCCACGGCATCTTATGACAACACAGCGCGGTTGTGGAACCTGCAAGGGCAACTACTGCAAGAATTCCAAGGGCATCAAGGCTTAGTCAATAGTGTGAGTTTCAGCCCGGACGGCAAAACCATCGCCACGGCATCTTATGACAACACAGCGCGGTTGTGGAACCTGCAAGGGCAACTACTGCAAGAATTCCAAGGGCATCAAGGCAGTGTCTTAAGTGTGAGTTTCAGCCCGGACGGCAAAACCATCGCCACGGCATCATTTGACAACACAGCGCGGTTGTGGAACCTGCAAGGGCAACAGATCCAAGAATTCAAAGGGCATCAAGGCTTAGTCAATAGTGTGAGTTTCAGCCCGGACGGCAAAACCATCGCCACGGCATCTTATGACAACACAGCGCGGTTGTGGAACCTGCAAGGGCAACAGATCCAAGAATGCCAAGGGCATCAAGGCAGTGTCTTAAGTGTGAGTTTCAGCCCGGACGGCAAAACCATCGCCACGGCATCTTATGACAACACAGCGCGGTTGTGGAACCTGCAAGGGCAACTGCTGCAAGAATTCAAAGGGCATCAAGGCATTGTCAATAGTGTGAGTTTCAGCCCGGACGGCAAAACCATCGCCACGGCATCATCTGACAACACAGCGCGGTTGTGGAACCTGCAAGGGCAACTACTGCAAGAATTCCAAGGGCATCAAGGCAGTGTCTTAAGTGTGAGTTTCAGCCCGGACGGCAAAACCATTGTCACGGCATCAGATGACAAGACAGCGCGGTTGTGGAACCTGCAAGGGCAACTGCTGCAAGAATTCCAAGGGCATCAAGGCAGTGTCTTAAGTGTGAGTTTCAGCCCGGACGGCAAAACCATCGCCACGGCATCATCTGACAACACAGCGCGGTTGTGGAACCTGCAAGGGCAACTACTGCAAGAATTCCAAGGGCATCAAGGCAGTGTCTTAAGTGTGAGTTTCAGCCCGGACGGCAAAACCATTGTCACGGCATCAGATGACAAGACAGCGCGGTTGTGGAACCTGCAAGGGCAACTGCTGCAAGAATTCCAAGGGCATCAAGGCAGTGTCTTAAGTGTGAGTTTCAGCCCGGACGGCAAAACCATCGCCACGGCATCATCTGACAACACAGCGCGGTTGTGGCCTGTGGAGAATTTAGACCACTTGCTAGTGCGGGGTTGCAATTGGCTGCATGATTATTTGCAGAATAACCCGAATTTGAGTGAGAGTGACAAGCGTCTTTGTGATGATATTAAGTAATATGATGTCGGTTAATTGGTTATGATTACCACAGTCATTGCACCCCACCCCCAGCCCCTCCCCTTGGTAAGGGGAGGGGAGCAAAAGTGCAGCTTTGGCGGGGTGGGGTAATGCGGATATTATGGTTACTTCAAAGGACATGATATAAATAATTGGCAAAAGTCTGGCGATTCTCCTTTGGAGACGCTAGGCGATCGCACTCTACTCGAATTGTCTCATGCGATCGCTCCAAAGGTTTCTCAGTTTTGCTCAAGCTATCTGCACCTTCTAGAATTATCTGATTCCCAAAGTAGTGCCAGAATTAAATGGTGAAGAAGGAACTGGCAAAGCGATCGCTCAACTACGCAAAAAACTATTATTTGACAAATATATACCGCAGATTACTGCTGCCAATGGTGGCAGAAACTTAATATTAAAGATGCAAAAATCGGGATTGCATCTGGTTGTCGCTAGTTCAGCAAGTTCTGAAGAACTTGAGATCGCGTTAAAAATTACTCAAGTAGATGATTTGCTATCGGAAGTAACTACATCCAATGATGCCGAAGTATCTAAACTTGCTCCTGAAATTGTAGAAGCTGCCTTGAACAAAGGGCAAATGACACCTGAAAAAGTCGTGCTGCTAGGAGATTCTCCCTACGATATTGAGTCTGCCGATAAAGCCGGAATAAATGTAATTGCTTTACGCTGCGGTAGTTTTAGCGATGAACAACTATCGCTTGCGATCGCAATTGACAACGAGCCAGAAGATTTACTACAGCACTATGACTCTTCGATTCTGGGTGCAAATGCTTAAATACGAAAAGAGTACTAAAAGGGTAAGCGATCGCAGTCAATTCATCAACGAAGTTGTGCAATATTGTAAGCTGTTACGCATTAAAATTGCACATTAACTAATGAGGGTTGTCCTTTGTCATTATGTTCTTTGTCCTTAGAAACACAAAACACAAATGACTAATGACTAATGACCGTTTATACGGAGTTTGACTTGTGTGTACACTGTAGCTTTTTTAAGGGGGGTTAGGAGGGATCGATAAGTGCCTAAAATTACAGCCATTCACTTTTAAAATATTCCCTGAGTAAGAGACAATGAATAAGACATCTGTCCTACGCTAATTATCCTATGGGGATAAAACACAGAGATGTCTCTAACAAAGCGGCCTGGAAATTTTAGATTTAATTCGGAAACTTCGTCAGCAGCTCAATCTTTCTCAGAAACAGTTTGCTGCTAAAGTAGGAGTTTCTTTCAAAACAGTCAACCGTTGGGAGAATGGGCATACAGTCCCTTCACGCATAGCGCTAAAACTAATAGAAGAAATGTTACGGAAGATGGGTGAACCTGGCAAAAGACTGCTAAATCAGTATTTTCCAGAAGCAGAGTAGGGTTATGAGTCGTAAGGCAAGGGTATCTGAATCGCAAATAATCTTTACTGGCAGTAGAGACAAGGGCGCATTCATCCGGGAGAAACTGCTGCATTATGGTGTTGCTTCCCTATCCGTTGCCTTAGCACTATGGGCAACTCTGCTACTCAATCCATATCTCACTTCAACGCCTGCGGCACTGTTTTTTGCTGCGGTGATGGTGAGTGCTTGGTATGGTGGCTTGGGGCCAGGGTTACTTGCTACCCTTTTGTCTACTTTTGCAGTCAATTACTTCTTTTTTAAGCCACTTCACGGGCAGAACATTACAAATTTGAATATTGTAGTTCCCTTAGTAGTGTTCATGCTGACAGCAGGGTTAATCAGCTGGCTTAACGAATCACGCCGCACAGCCCAACGGCAAGCAGAGGCGAGCCTGAAGTCACTACGCGAAAGTGAGGCACGGTTTAGTCGCTTAACCGAGTCCAATATTATTGGGATGATTGTGGCTAATCTGAACGGCTTAATCGTTGAAGCCAATGATGCCTTTCTCAAAATGCTCAATTATACACGCGAGGATTTGCGCTCTGGTCGAATCCGCTGGGGCGATATTGTTCCACTCGAATATATTGAGGTAAGCGAGCGAGCGATTCAAGAACTGACAATGACTGGGAGTTGTAAGCCCTTTGAGCAGGAATACATCCGCAAAGACGGCTCTTTAGTTCCCGTTCTACTTGGTTTTGCTAAACAGGGAGATCGGACAATCATTGGTTTTGTACTTGACTTAAGCGAACGCAAACAAGCCCAAGCAGAAGCCCAGCATCTCTCCCGCCAAGCAAAAGAAGCCCAGAGCATTTTGCAAATGCTCCTAGAACACGTCCCAGAGGGAATTACGATCGCTGGCGGCCCCCCTGATTTTCCAATCATCGCTAACAGTAAACTCGCGCAAAAACTTTTGGGCAGACCGAATGAATCTCTCGTTGGTATGTCTTCTGAATCTTATGTTCAGCTTTACAATCTGTTCTTGACTGATGGTGTAACGCCCCTCACTTTAGAGCAACTACCTTTATACCGTGCTACGCGCTATGGTGAAATCATCCGCGATGAAGAATGCATCATTGAACGTCCAGATGGTACTACAATTACAGCGATCGCCAATGTCGTACCAATTCGAGATTCCCAAGGTGAGATTATTGGTGCAATAGATTGCTGGCGCGATATCACCAACCGTAAGCTCATAGAAGAAGCACTGCGGCAACGAGAAACAGAACTTCGTTTAATTACAGATACGCTGCCAGTTCTGATTACTTTTGTAGATTCAGAACAACGCTACCGCTTCAACAATCGAGCCTATCAAGATTGGTTTGGGCATTCAACGGCAGAAGTTTATGGAAAGCATCTTTGGCAAGTTTTGGGTGAATCCGCTTATGAAGTGCTTCGTCCTTATGTGGAACAAGTACTAGCAGGAGAGCAGGTAACATTTGAAAGTCAAGTTCCTTATAAAGATGGTGGCACACGTTACATTAATGCCATTTACGTTCCCCAGTTTAATAGACAGGGAATCGTTGAAGGGTATGCGGCATTAGTCACTGACATCAGCGAACAGCAAGCTGCGCTACGCGAACGCGATCGGGCAGAAGCTGCGTTGCGCGAAAGTGAAGCTCGCTTTCGCCAAATGGCAGACACTGCTCCCGTACTAATTTGGATGTCCGGCACTGACAAACTTTGTAACTACTTTAATAAACCCTGGCTAGATTTTACCGGGCGGACTCTGGAGCAAGAGATGGGCAAAGGGTGGACTGAAGGTATTCATCCTGATGATTTTCAGCGTTCCTTAGATACATACACCCATGCCTTTGATGCCCGACAAAATTTTCAAATCGAATATCGTCTCAAACACTGTGATGGCGAATACCGTTGGGTTTTTGATACTGGTGTGCCTCGGTTTGCACCAACCGGGGAATTTCTTGGCTATATCGGCTCCTGTGTTGATATCCACGATCGCAAGTTGGCAGAAGAAGCGCTACGTGACAGCGAGGAGCGATACCGAATTTTAACGGAAGTCTCACCACAGGCCATTTGGATGGGCAGTAGCGATGGTGGTATTACTTATTGCAATCAACACTGGTTAGATTTCACCGGACTGACAATGGAGCAGACCGCTGGGTATGGCTGGATTTATGTCATTCACCCCGACGATCGCGATCGCGTCTTTAAAAGTTCGATGCAGGCTGTTGCTAACGCCACCAACTACGAAATAGAAGTTCGCTTTCGTCAAGTTTCTGATGGTAGCTATCGTTGGCATATTGTCCGGGGTTTACCATTTCGAGATGCAAACGGACAGATTATCAAATGGGTGGGCATCGCCAGCGACATTCACGATCGCAAAGTTGCCGAAGCCGCCCTGCAACAACTCAACGAAATGCTAGAGCAACGGATTCAAGAGCGCACTGCCCAACTCGAAGCCGCTAATAAAGAACTCGAATCTTTCTCTTACTCAGTTTCTCACGACTTGCGGGCACCACTGCGCCACATCGCCGGATTTGTCGAATTGCTTCAGAAACGCCAGACCTCAACAAGTTTAGATCGAACAAGTCAGCGCTATTTGAAAATAATTGCCGACACTGCCAAACAAGCAGGGATACTGATCGATGAATTGCTGACATTTTCTCGGATGGGGCGCACCGAAATGCGCTACATCAACTTGAATATGGAGGAATTGGTACAAGAAGTAAAACGCGACTCGATCGCAGAAACCCCAGGACAGATAATCTATTGGCACATCGAGCCACTACCAGAAGCGCAGGGCGATCCCTCCATGCTGCGACTGGTGCTTCGCAACTTGATAGGCAATGCCGTAAAATATAGCCAGACTCGAAACCCAGCAGAAATTACTGTTGGCAGTATTGACAATGAAAACGAAGTTATCTTTTTTGTACAAGATAACGGCGTAGGCTTTAATATGCAATATGTCCACAAGCTATTCGGAGTATTTCAACGTCTGCATAGCGACCCACAATTTGAAGGCACTGGTGTTGGATTGGCAAACGTGCAACGCATTATTCATCGGCATAATGGTCGAGTTTGGGCAGAGGCTGTAGTTGACAGTGGCGCCACCTTTTATTTCTCGCTGCCTAAATTGTCCAAAGAGGAGAGTGAATGAAAGAACTGAAGCGAATTTTGCTAATTGAAGACAGTTCCAACGATGCAGAGTTAATCCTAGCCGCCTTGTCAGAAAACCATCTCGCCAATGAAGTAGTGGTGGTACGTGATGGCGAAGAAGCATTAGATTATCTTTATCGCCGGGGGTTGTTCCGGTTGCGAATGGAAGGGTATCCTGTTGTAGTGTTGCTCGATTTGAAACTGCCTAAAGTTGATGGACTAGAAGTGCTGGCGCAACTCAAATCTGACCCAGTAATGCGAGTAATTCCAGTGGTGGTACTGACCTCTTCTCGCGAGGAGCCTGACCCTAGTTCGCTGCTACGAGCTAGGGGTGAATGCTTATATTGTCAAGCCAGTAGATTACCGTGATTTTGCCGATTCTATTAAAGGTGTTGGCTTGTTTTGGGCAGTGATCAATCAGCCTCCAGTTGGTGCTTTACCTCCGGCTCCTCATCCTCAAAAGGAGAGCAACTGATGAATGTCCTGCGTTTCCTCCTCTTGGAAGATAGCCTGTTAGATACAGAGCTTGCCCAAATGATATTAACTGAAGGGGGAATTAATTGCGAACTGATCCGAGTCGAAACCGGTGCTGATTTCCTAGCTGCTTTGGAAACAGAAACTTTCGATTTAATTCTTGCCGATTATGCCTTACCATCTTTTGATGGAATTTCTGCCTTGGAAATTGCCCGAAATCACTATCCAGAGGTTCCTTTTATCTTTGTCTCAGCCGTACTAGGTGAAGAATTAGCGATCGAAGCTTTGAAGAATGGTGCAACCGATTATGTATTAAAGCAACGATTAGGGCGGTTAGTTCCCTCGGTGCAACGCGCATTGCGGGAAGCTAAGGAGCGGCGTAAGCGCAAGCAAGCAGAGGAGTCTTTACAAAAAAGTGAAGCCAAGTATCGCCAAATTGTTGATACCTCTTATGAGGGAATTTGGATGATTGACTCCAAAACCCGAACCGAGTTTGTGAATCAGCGGATATCTCAGATGTTGGGTTATCCGGCAGCAGAAATACTCGGTCGTTCTATATTTGATTTTATGGTGGCTGATGAGATCGCCGATGAAGCAAAACTGGAGTGGTTCAAAGGAGAAGGAAGCGATCTCAAAGAAGGGCGATTGCGTTGCCAGGATGGTTCGTACATCTGGACGCTGATTTCTGCAAGAACGATTTTGAACGAACAAGGTGAGTGTTTAGGTGCGATCGCCATGCTAACTGATATCACCGATCGCAAACGCAGCGAATCAGAACGCGATCGCCTTTTGCAGCTTGAGCAAATAGCTAGGGCGGAAGCTGAGGCTGCTAACCGAATCAAAGATGAGTTTCTCGCGGTACTTTCTCATGAATTGCGATCGCCCTTGAATCCGATTCTCGGTTGGGCAAAACTATTGCAGAGCCGGAAGTTTGATGAGGCAGGACTCGACAAAGCACTGAAAACTATTGAGCGCAATGCCAAATTACAAGCTCAATTAATTGAAGACTTACTAGATGTTTCTCGCATCCTCCAAGGCAAACTCAGCCTCAACACGATCCCAGTCGATCTGGTATCCACCATTGAAGCCGCAATGGAAACAGTGCATTTAGCAGCAGAGGCTAAAACTATTCAGATTGAGACGATGCTCGATCCAAATGTGGGCAAAGTTTTGGGCGATCCAGCCCGCTTACAGCAAGTTTTCTGGAACCTTCTATCGAATGCCGTCAAGTTTACTGAGACTAAGGGAAAAGTAAATGTGCGATTGGAGCGCATCGACGCTCAGGCGCAGATTACTATCAGCGATACAGGTAAAGGCATTCACCCTGACTTTTTATCTCATGTATTTGATTATTTCCGTCAAGGTGACAGTACAACAACTAGAAGGTTTGGTGGATTAGGGTTAGGTTTAGCGATCGCTCGTCACTTGATCGAGATGCACGGCGGAACAGTTTGGGCGGAAAGTCCTGGTGAGGAGCAAGGAGCGATTTTTACAGTCAGGTTGCCGCTAATCGAAGACAGTACGACAAGCGAGGATGACACAAATACTGATTCCTCAACTGCCGCTTTTTCCTCCTCTCCCCTCATGGGTTTACAAGTGCTGGTTGTGGATGACAATGATGATACCCGCGACTTTTTCAGCTTTGTGCTGGAACAGTTTGGCGCGATCGTCACCGCAGTAGCATCAGGAGATGAAGCATTACAAGCGCTAACCCAGTCAAAGCCAGATATCTTACTCAGCGATATTGGAATGCCAGAAATGAACGGCTATATGCTGATGCAACAAGTGCGGAATTTGGAAGCAAAAATTGGGGCAAAAAAGATGCCTGCGATCGCTCTGACTGCTTATGCAGGTGAAATCAATCAGCAATACGCACTAAAAGCAGGATTTCAACAGCACATTGTTAAGCCTGTAGCACCAGAGGAATTGCTCGTGGCGATTTCTAACTTAGTCCAATCTACTTAGGTTAGGGTTTGCGATCGATCTGAGTAATTGAACTGGCTTAAGGTTACAGATTTGAAACTATTCTTCACAAGTAATATGGTCTTTTTAATTGCCTGGAATACTCCTGGTAATCCAGAAAAATGTTGTGCTCCAACAGCGTGTTGATATAAAAAGTTTATTCTCTTGTCAAAAATTTATATCACCTTATTGACAGTACCTTTCAAGTAATTGAACTACACTACTTTTCATTCTCCGTCTGGATTGTGGACTAAATACCTGAAAATTTTATCAAATCAATCTGAGTGAAAAAGAGTGTAGAGATGTAGCAGTACTAAGTCTCTACAAGGTTTCTGGATATAGCATATTTAACTTCACTAGATGTCTAATCATTCGTGAATAATCAGATCCCTGACTTCTCTAAAAAGTCGATAATCTTGTCGATCGTGAATGATTCAGGATTGGTATATAGATAATTTTTATCTAATAGATTTAATAGTTCGCCAATTTTCTCCGTGTTTGTACTCTATCATAACTTTACGGATACTCTTAGAATCAACCTAAATTTATTTCCGTAAGGAGTCGGATATGAAGACTTATGACATGTCTTTCATAAAAACCAATGGACTCACGACTTTGTTGGCATTTGTCTCAGTTATATTTATTTTATCATTCACTTTAATTATATTATTTTTTGAAAATATTCAAGGATTTTCAAATCAAGAAAAAATTGAATACATTACTCAAGCATTAACAACGATTGCCATAATTATTGGGGGATTGGCATTAATTCTTAATGCTTACTATACCTCTAGACTCTCTCTAGAAGAGAATCACAGCTTGTTAACGCAACTACTAACTGAAACACTAGCTTGGGATAACAATATCGGAAATTGTCTCAATCAGACACAACTAACTCCCCAAGAAATTGTTTCCGAACGCTTTTCTAAAGCGATTGAACAGCTGGGAAATGAAAAAATTGAAACGCGATTTGCTGCAATTTATGCTTTAGAACGAATTGCCAAAGATTCCCCGAAAGATCATTGGACAATTATGGAAATCCTCGCTGCTTTTATCCGCGAGAATGCCCCGGTGAATAGAGAATATGAGAATGAGTCACTACAATCATCAAAACTTCCTACAGATATTCAAACAGCCTTAACTGTCATTGGCAGACGCGATTCATCTAAAGATCCAGTCAATCAAAAACTTGATTTACGCAATACAGACCTTAGCAATGCAGACTTAACAGAAGCTAATCTCTCTAGAGCAATTTTTGTCGGAGCTAACTTGCAATGGATCAATTTTACCAAAGTAAACCTTTCTGAAGCAGACTTATCTGTTACCTGTCTTTGTGGCTCAATCTTTTATGAAGCCAACCTGCAAAAAGCAATCCTCCCAGAAGCCAATCTCCAAGGCGCAGTTCTTAGAAAAGCGAACCTTTCCCAAGCCATTCTTTACGATGCCAACTTGGAAGGCACAGTTCTGTGCGATGCCAACTTGGAAGGAGCAGTTCTTTGCGATGCCAACTTAGAAGGAGCAATCCTTTGTGATGCCAATTTAGAAGAAGTCAACTTCGAGGGTAGCAATCTCCAAGATACAAACTTGATTGGCAGTAACTTGCAAAGGGCAAAACTGGCTGGTGCTAATCTAGAAAGTGCATTACTGAGTACAGCTAACCTCCAAGAAGCTAATTTCCAAGAAGCTAACCTCTGTGGAGCCAACTTGAGCGGCTCGGAAAATGTAGAATCACAGCAGATTGAACAAGCAATTGGCGATCGCACAACTATCCTACCGGAAAATCTGAAAATACCTCAACACTGGCGGTAATAACAAGGTAAATTTTCAGCATCTAAAACTTGATTACACGATAGGGAGGTATAACTATGCGTCCCTATCGTGTTTAATTTAGTACCCAAAACTAAAAAATTCCCAAAAACCTGATAAATATTCTCTATCAGTCTAAATTTGACGCAATTTTAATCACTAATAATTATGAAACGCCGAGAGGTTTTTAATTAGTTGCGATCGTCATTGTCGGTTGAATTGCAAAAACTCGGTGAATTTGGTCGTCAGACCGCTAATTCCCTCCTTATTATAAGGTTATGGTAGTTTTGCGACTGAGCGATCGCCGATCTTATAGATTGGGTTGACATAAGAAAATCCAAGACCCTCAGAAGGAGAATTAAACGCTGTAGGATGAGGGATAAATAAATTCTAGAGATTTCTGTGAGCGAAACCGTCTATATTGAAACTAGTATTTTGGGATACTTGACTGCCAGATCGACAGAAAATTTGATTTTGGCAGCAAACATGAAAATCACGCAAGATTGGTGGAATATTCGTCGCGGTTCTTTTGTCCTTTATGCTTCTGAGATTGTAGAAGATGAAGCGGCTAGGGGAGATGCAGCGATCGCGGATCAAAGGCTGAATTTGTTAGAGTCTTTAACGTTTCTCGATCTCACAGAAGAAGCGATAGAGCTTGCACAAGAGTTTTTGCAACAAAGCAACCTACCACCAAAAGCCTCTAATGATGCTTTGCATATGTCATTAGCAACAGTTTACGGTTTAGACTACCTGTTAACATGGAACTGTAAGCATATGGCAAACGCCCAAATCCAGAGAAAGCTATCACAAATTAGCTCTAAACTTGGATATGAATTACCAGTCATCTGTACACCCTATGAGTTAATGGGATACGATTTTACAGGAGAATAATCTATGTATAAAAATGAAATTTTAGAGGAAATTCATAAGTACAGAGAGGAATATGCTAGCTCATTTAACTATGACCTGAACGCAATCTTTAACGATCTACGAAAGAAACAGATTGCTCATGGGCGTAAAGTTGTAAAACTTCCGATCAAACGTCAGTCTAACAAGTCACTACACCCGACGCAAACTGAGAGCGTGTCTACCTTAGCGTAGAGTATCTTTGCGCGAGTGAGTTCAGCTTTGATACTGTTGAGGGATCTGACTTTTTAAACATTATTATCGCGTTTCTTGATATTGTGCGATCGCACCACCACAACTCACTGCACCCGCTTCTGTGGGCGTAGCAATGCCAAAAAATTGTCTATGTGGTTTTACTAATGCCAATCCACCAACTCATCTGCTAGAGATTTTAAAGGTTTACTGTTATATAAGCAATGCTTGCTAGAGTCTGGAGTGCATCAATTGTGGGCATCGATGCCGTCAAAGTCGGCGTGGAAGTCGATGTGTCAGGGGGATTACCGGGAATTGTTGTCTTGGGACTTCCAGATTCAGCGATTCAAGAGTCCAGAGAAAGAGTCAAAGCAACTTTAAAAAATACTGGCTTTGCCTTTCCGATGCGAAAGATAGTAATTAATTTAACTCCGGCAGATTTACGCAAAGAAGGCCCCTGTTTCGATTTGCCTATCAGTGTAGGAATTTTGGCGGCTTCTGAGCAAGTTAGCGCTGATTTGTTGGGGGATTATCTATTTTTGGGCGAAGTCTCTTTGGATGGCAGTTTACGTCCTGTGGCTGGTGTATTACCGATCGCAGCAGCAGCGCCAAAGATGGGAATTGCAGGTTTAGTTCTCCCTGCTGATAATGCCCAAGAAGCAGCAGTGGTTGAAGATTTAGCTGTTTACGGCTGCAAACATCTGTCTGAGGTGGTGGATTTTTTAAATAATCCGGGGCGTTACAAACCTGTGCAGATCGATAGTACAACAAAGATAGCAACAGTATCCTATCCTGGCGCAGATTTACATGATGTGAAAGGACAAGCTCATGGGCGTCGTGCTTTAGAAATTGCTGCGGCTGGTGGGCATAATTTAATTTTTGTCGGGCCGCCTGGTAGTGGGAAAACGATGCTAGCAAGGCGCTTACCAGGAATTTTACCGCCGTTGAGCTTTGCCGAATCTTTGGAAGTGACTCGCATTCATTCGGTAGCTGGTTTATTGAAAAATCGTGGTACATTGGTACGCGATCGCCCTTTTCGCAGTCCCCACCACTCAGCATCCGGGCCTTCTCTGGTGGGTGGCGGTAGTTTCCCTCGTCCTGGCGAAATATCATTATCCCACAATGGGATCTTATTCATGGACGAATTGACAGAATTTAAACGTGATGTTTTAGAGTTTCTGCGTCAACCTTTAGAAGATGGTTTTGTGACGATTTCCCGCACCAAATTATCAGTTGTTTTTCCCGCACAGTTTACTTTGGTAGCGAGTACCAACCCCTGTCCTTGCGGTTACTATGGCGATACTATCCAACAGTGTACTTGTTCTCCTCGGCAACGCGAGCAATATTGGGCAAAACTTTCCGGGCCGTTGATGGATCGGATTGATTTACAAGTGGCGGTGAATCGCTTAAAACCAGAAGAAATTACTCAACAACCGACGGGGGAAGCATCAACATCGGTGCGTCAACGAGTACAAGAAGCACGCGATCGCGCAATTACTCGTTTTCAAGGAGAAGCAAATCTGCGTTGCAATGCCCAAATGCAGAGCAGTCATCTGCAAAAATGGTGCAAGTTAGATGATGGAAGTCGCAATTTATTAGAAGCAGCAATTAGAAAATTAGGTTTATCGGCAAGAGCAAGCGATCGCATTCTCAAAGTAGCACGGACTATTGCAGATTTGGCAGGAGAAGATCAGCTAAAAACCAATCATGTAGCGGAAGCGATTCAATATCGCACGATAGATAGAATGCAATAAAAAGGAACGCTAAGACGCAGAAGAAATTAACTGACCAATACGCTTGAGAATTTGCAAAACCGCGTACAGTTCTCTCACGGATACAAAGGGAGCAAAAACTCCTGGCAAATCGTACTATGGTGTATTTGTTTGCGTCACTTTGACAAATAAAATATCGTCTCCATTCGTCATCATTCCAAACACAGGTTTACTGGGATTGGGGTTAGCCATCATATAAGCTAAAGCTTGCGGTACAGCCGACCAAACTGAGAGTGTGGTTTTTTTCGACTCCAACACCATCACCCACAACCGATCTTGTAAGACTAAAACATCAATTCGTCCGCGCAGTATCTCCTCGCCATCATTCAGCATTACTTCCACGGATGATTCAGCCTTAATTCTGAAAGGAGGATCGTAAAATCCAGAAAATGCAAGTATTGGTGACACCAACAACAATATGACTGTCCCTTCTAGTAAATCACCTCCGGCACGGTGATAAAGATATCTGCGCCGCACGACATCCACAGAAGCTTTTTCCGCTTCTGTAATTTCAGACAACCCCTCATACCACTCTAGGAAAAATCGCTCGTTTTCAACACGGACAAAACCAAATCGATTTTCTGCATCCTGAAGAGTGGTAATTGCTGTGGTCTGTGTCATTGCTTCGATCAACATCAGCGCATCTTTAATTATCGCTAATTAGCGCCGCAGCTACGCCTGCCCTAGACATCGCATTGTTATGTGACTATAAAATTCTAAATTCCTCCCTAAGAACGCTTCACAAACACCCTTGGGAGGATGCCGCAACTCAACAAATCAGTATCCAATATAGCAGGGACTAAGCAACATCCCTTACAAGGAGACTGATTGGATGAATTTGCAAGAAGTTTGGAAGTTATTACAAGAGACATTCAAAGAATGGAGTGACGATAAAGCCTCACGGTTAGCGGCGGCGTTAGCTTATTACACGATTTTTTCCATTGCACCATTACTAATTATTGTAATTGCGATCGCAGGTGCAGTATTTGGAGAGGAAGCGGCAAGAGGTCAAATTGTCGGACAAATTCAAGGTTTAGTCGGGGTAGATGGCGCCAAGTTTCTCGAAACAGCCATCCAAAATGCTAACCAACCAAAAACAGGAGCGATCGCTTCGATTATTAGTGTCTTAGTTTTGTTATTGGGCGCTACAGGCTTATTTACTGAGTTGCAAGATGCGATGAACACGATTTGGGAAGTGAAACCCAAACCTGGACGTGGCATAAATAACATGATTCGCCTCCGCGTTTTGTCCTTTGCAATGGTGATTGGAATTGGCTTTTTACTTTTAGTTTCTCTAGTAATTAGTACGATATTAACAACCTTAGTAACATACTTTAGTAACTTATTGCCAGGTTTCGATTTCATCTGGCAGATTGCTAATTTAGTCATCTCTTTTGCAATAACTACAGTACTGTTTGGACTAATTTTTAAAGTTCTACCAGATGTCAAAATTGCATGGAGTGATGTTTTAATTGGAGCGGCTCTCACCTCAGTTTTGTTCTCTATTGGGAAATTTTTATTAGGACAATATTTAGGTAATGGCAGTTTTGGATCGACCTATGGTGCTGCTGGTTCACTAGTGGTGATTTTAGCTTGGGTTAACTATGCCGCACAAATTCTTTTCTTCGGTGCAGAATTCACTCAAGTTTATTCCCGAAGGTATGGCAGCGGCATAGTTCCAACTAAAAATGCTGTACATATATCTGATAACACAAACTATAATGGCAAGGCTCCAAGAGAACAAGCATCGAGTCAGAAAAAGCCATCTTCTCGCTTTATTAATCGCTTTTTTCAGTATTTTAGGAAGCCTAAACGCTTAAAAAAGAGAAGAAATCAGCGTTTTTAATCTTTAATTACTGGAGATTTATATTTATAAATCTAATAGATATTGTATCTAATATCACATCAAAGTAATTAATTATTCTTGCCATAGGTTATAAATAAAGTATTCAGCAATTCTGAATTCTGACTTTTTTTATACTGGATTTTTTCCAGAAGCCCATTGAACAAGGAAGAAAATCAGTGCTAATGGAAAAATGGTTTTTTATCAATTGGCAAGCAATTTTTATTCCTAGCATCAGCATCTTTGAGTTGATTATCCGCGGATCGCTAGTCTATTTATCGCTGTTCTCAGTGCTACGCCTACTTCCTAGCCGACAATTAGGAACACTAGGAATTACTGATTTACTCGTAGTTGTATTATTTGCAGAAGCTGCTCAAAATGCTATGGCAAGTAATTACACATCAATTACTGAAGGCGCTATCCTGGTAGGAACAGTGATTTTTTGGAGTTACTTGCTGAACTGGTTGGGTTACAAACTTCCCCAGTTCCAACGTTTCATGAATCCGCCACCGCTGCTATTGGTAAAAAACGGTCGGATGATTGAACGCCATCTGCAACGAGAGTTAATTACAGATGATGAGTTGATGAGCAAGTTACGTCAGCAAGGTGTGGAATTTTTAGCTGATGTGAAGTTCGCGTATATGGAAGCTGATGGCAGGATTAGTATTATCATGTCGGATTCAAAAACTGCTTCCGTCTCTGAGCAAAAAGTAGCGTTAAAAAGCGATGTACATTAATTAGACTGTAAAATATGACGGTTGTATTCTGTGCCGAACTGTGATTGAGCGTTATACTTTGCCCGAAATGGCTAATCTGTGGAGTGAAGCCTATAAACTAAAAACTTGGCTGCAAGTCGAAATTGCTGTTTGTGAGGCTCAAGCTGAACTTGGTTACATTCCATCTGAGGCGGTTGAGGAAATTAAGGCCAAGGCAGATTTCGATCCAAAGCGGGTGTTGGAAATTGAGGCTGTAGTCCGCCATGATGTCATTGCTTTTTTGACAAATGTCAATGAATATGTTGGTGATGCCGGACGCTACATTCACCTGGGTTTAACTAGTTCGGATGTTTTGGATACAGCTTTAGCACTGCAATTAGTTGCCAGTCTGGATATATTATTGCAACGTCTGGAAGATTTGATTCAGGTAATTCGCCAAAAAGCACGGGAACATCGTCAGACAGTGATGGCTGGCCGATCGCACGGTATTCATGCTGAACCGATTACTTTTGGTTTTAAACTAGCTGGTTGGTTAGCAGAAGTGTTGCGACACCAAGAACGTCTGAGAATACTCCGCCAAACGATCGCTGTCGGTAAAATTTCTGGTGCAGTCGGAACATACGCGAATATTGAACCGCGTGTAGAAGCGATCGCTTGTCAAAAACTCGGACTCGAACCTGATACGGCCTCAACTCAAGTTATTTCCCGCGATCGCCACGCTGACTACGTGCAACAATTAGCTTTGGTAGCCGCAACCATTGAACGCTTTGCTGTAGAAATTCGCAATCTCCAAAAAACAGACGTTTTAGAAGTTGAAGAATTTTTCGCCAAAGGTCAAAAAGGCTCCTCAGCTATGCCACACAAGCGCAACCCCATCCGTTCGGAACGACTGACGGGAATGGCACGACTCGTCAGAAGTCATGCCGGTGCAGCTTTAGAAAACGTTGCTTTATGGCATGAGCGAGACATTTCTCACAGTTCTGTAGAACGGGTAATTTTGCCAGATGCTTGTACTTTGACGCATTTTATGTTGTCAGAAATAACCGATTTGGTGAAAAACTTATTGGTCTATCCTGAGAACATGAAACGCAATCTCAACTGTTACGGCGGCGTTGTGTTTAGCCAAAAAGTGTTACTGGCTTTGATAGACAAGGGAAGCAGCCGAGAAGAGGCTTATGCGATCGTTCAAGAAAGCGCTCACGCCGCTTGGAATCAGCCAGAAGGAAACTTCCAAGACTTGATTAGCAAAGATCCGCGTGTTACCCAAAAGTTGTCTCCAGCAGAACTAGAGCTTTGTTTTGATCCCCAGCAACATCTGCGGCATTTAGAAGAAGTTTACCAACGATTAGGTATTTAAGATTAATTTACTTGTAGTAGGAGTTTAGGCACTTACTATAAGTAAATTACCCCAAAAATATGCAGATATCATCAAAAAAGATATATAGCCGTAGCTACATAGGCTAGGACAATGTTGATTGCTAAAAGCCTTGATTTCAAGCTTGTTTATACTCAAGAACTGCCTTGAAAATAAGGCAGGAGGCAGTGTTTCGACTACGCTCAACAACCAGGCAGGAGGCAGGAGGAAAAGACATTTTCATTGTTCCTTGTAAGCGCAGCTCATAGAATCTCTTGCAAAAATGTTTTGTCGTATAATTAAAAATTTGGCAATTTGCGATTAGGAAATTTGATTAGCAGTGAAAATAGAGAAAGCTAAACACCTTACTTCAAGAAAATTTAAGCCTATGACTGGAGTAAGCTGTCAAACCTTTGAGTTAATGGTGGATGTAGTTAAAGCTGATGCTCAAAAGAAAAAGAAAACAGGTCGTCCTAGATTAATTATTGAAGACCAAGTTTTAATGGTGATTTAGTATTGGAGAGAGTGCTCAGATGCAAGAATATGAGCCTGAAATGACTGCACAGGAAGTGATTAAGATAGTGCAGCTTTTTGAGGAGAATGCAATTGAAGTTTACATTGATGGGGGATGGGGAGTTGATGCTTTGCTTGGAAAGCAAACTCGAAGCCATACTGACTTAGATATAGCTGTTCAGCACAAAGATGTGGCTCAAATAAGAGTTTTGCTTGAAACTAGAGGCTATCAGGATAAGCTTTGCGACGATACACGCGATTGCAACTTTGTTTTGGTAAATCACCAAGGGAATGAAATCGATATTCATTCGTATACATTTGATTCAACGGGTAATCATGTTTATGGCATTGAATATCCTTATGACTCACTATCCGGACATGGCTTGATAGCTGGATATCCCGTAAGATGTATATCGCCTAAGTGGATGGTGAGGTTCCATACTGGATACGCGTTTGATGAAAACGATTACCGCGATGTTAAGGCGCTCTGTTACCATTTCGGCATCATGCTGCCTTTGGAGTACGAGGAGTTTGAGAAGAACTGTGGATAATAGACTTCTTGGCATTTGTCGGGGTAAAGGGGAAAGGGAAAAGGAATAAAAAAAACCTTTTCCCAATCAAGATGAGTCCTTTTTCCCGCAAGAGTGCAAAAGTTACTTTTGCAAGAGGTCTAATGTTTAGGATGAGCCTGTTAAAAAAACTGCGCCTGAATTCTGTTATATAAAGGTACCAACAATATTTAATATTGCAATCTGTTGGATGCTCGAATTCTTGCTAGCACTGGGTAGTATACATTACAAATACTTAGTTATTTATTAATACTACGAGTGCTTTGATGATTGAAATCCTAGCCACACTTTCTGCCTCTGCGGCAGCAGGAATGAGAATAGGCATACCTTTGCTAATTATTGGATTATTGCAGGGTAGCAGCTTGTGGTCACAAGTTCCAATCTTATCTCACATTTCTCCACCAATATTATTATTTTGCCTCACCAGTTGGTCATTAATTGAATTATTAGCCTCAAAAAAGCTTTGGGGGCAAAGATTGCTCCAAGTGGTTCAGTTATTCATGTCTCCCCTTGTAGGGGCGATTATGGGGTTAGGAGTAGCGACAGCAACAGCAACCCCAAACTGGTTGATTGCCATAATTGGAGGTTTATTAGCTTTGGTACTCCAGCTCGTCCAAATTGGTTGGTTCTATCGGTTACGTGGCTTACCGTTGTGGGCAGTCTTCCTTCAAGATACCTTGTGCATTGCTCTAGTACTATTTGCCTTTGATGCTCCTTGGCAAGGAGGACTAATTGCTTTAATACTGCTTTGGTTTGCAGTTCGTAGTGCTAAACAGTGGTATGACTGGTATCGGCTAAAAAGTTAGGAGTTAAAAGTGAGAAGCGATGCCCTGAGCCTGCCGTTCGCGGAGCGTCTCGTAGAGAAGGGTTAGGAATGAAGATAGAAGTTAAAAGTGAAGAGTTAGCGAGAAAAATTAAAAACTCCCAACTCCCAACTCCTAACTCCTAACTCTTTTCATTTACTGCAAAAGCCCAATCATGTGCAAGAAGCCGTGACCGGTAATCAACTCTACGATTAAGGCAATAAAACCCAGCATCGCAATCCGACCATTCCATACTTCAGCACTAGTTGTCAGACCCCATTCCCAACGCTCTTGAGGGTACATTTTGACCATTTTCTTCATTTGAGCAGCTTGCGAAAGCTTGAAACTGGGGTTTTTCAGTGCATCAATCACTAATTCGGCTAGTGCATTAATAAATACTGGATGGGTATTGGGAGCCGGTACGCGGCGGAAATTGTGAATTCCTGATTCTTCGGCTACTTCTCGATACTCAATATCAATTTCTTGTAGTGTCTCGATATGCTCTGAGACAAAACTGATTGGCACGACAACCAAATCTTTCACGCCTTGCGCGCCTAGTTCTTTGAGGGCATCTTCAGTATAGGGTTGAAGCCATTCTACTGGCCCGACACGACTTTGGTAAGCTAAGGTGTGGGCATTGGGTCGATTGAGAGTCTGCATAATCAACGCAGTGCATTCTTCAATTTCCACCTGGTAAGGATCGCCTGCTTCTTCAACGTAGCTTTTCGGAACGCCATGAGCGCTGAAGAATATATGAACTTCATCCGGGTTGGGAAATTGCTCAAGTTCCTGGGCTATGAGTTGCGCCATTGCTTGAAGATAGCCTGGTTGTTTGTACCAAGAAGGAATAACGGTGTAATCAATCGGTTGAAGTTTTGGATCTTCTCGCCAAAGCTTGTCTAAAAGCCGGAAGCTGGAACCACTAGTGCTGATAGAAAACTGGGGATATAGTGGTAATATTACTAGGTGTTCTACCCGATCTTGGGTAATTTGTGCGATCGCCTCTTCTGTATAGGGATGCCAATAACGCATTCCCACGTAAATATTAACTTCTTGCCCCAAAGAACCTAACTGTTCTTTTAGAGCTTCCCCTTGGGCTTCTGTAATCTGCCGCAATGGGGAACCACCACCGATTTGCTTATAATTTTCTTGAGATGTTCTGGTTCGCCGCGTGGCAATAAACCAGGCTAGGGGCTTTTGCAACCAGCGAAATGGTAGGCGAATAATTTCCGGATCGGAAAATAGATTGTACAAAAAGGGCCCGACATCTTCTAGCTTATCAGGGCCACCGAGATTGAGTAATAAGACGCCTACACGACCCATAGCAGTTACTTTCCCCCAATCTTTTCAGGTTTTTTACTAATGTTAACAATATATCTTTATTAAATATAAAGCTTAATAGCAAGGAAATATGCAATGGCAACAATTTTAAGGGATTGGAGTTACCGCTATCAGTGGTTATATGATGGTATCTCTCGTTTAGCAGCCTTAAGTGTAGGTGGTGAAGCACGTTTTCGGCAACTTGCTTTGCAAGGCTTAACAATTCACTCAGATTCTCAAGTTTTAGATTTATGTTGTGGTAGTGGTCAAACAACAGAGTTTTTAGTAAAAAATTCACAAAACGTAACAGGATTGGACGCTTCACCCAAGTCTTTGCAACGGGCGCGGCTAAATGTACCGGAAGCTTCTTATGTAGAAGCTTTTGCTGAAGAGATGCCATTTGCAGATAATTTGTTTGATGTGGTACATACCAGCGTTGCCTTACACGAGATGCAGCCTCAGCAATTACGAAAAATTATTAATGAAGTTTATCGGGTGCTGAAGCCGGGAGGAGTGTTTACGCTGGTGGATTTTCACGCTCCGACAAATCCGATATTTTGGCCTGGGATATCAGTGTTTTTGTTGTTGTTTGAGACGGAAACGGCTTGGGAATTACTGAAAACTGATTTAGCTGAGTTGTTAGCTAAGACTGGCTTTGAAGTGAGTAAGTCAACTTTATATGCAGGTGGGAGTTTGCAAGTGATACAGGCGAATAAGTGAACAATACTACTTTATTAATGGCAGCGAAGAGACTTTGCTATTAATAAAGTATAGGTTGTTTTTATATAGTACTTAAGCAGGTAGGCAAAGAAAAAATGACGCAGGAACTAATAGACCTCAAAAAGAGTATTTTGGAAGGACGTTATGCAGATGCTTTAGCAATTGTAGACGAATTAGAAGGCATGAGTAAACAAGCTATTCTGCGGAATATCCGAGCTTATTTAAGGATTCTGCTGATTCATCTGATTAAAAACCAAGTAGAACAACGATTAACTGGTTCATGGGCAAATTCTATTCGTAATTCAATCCGAGAAATTAAAAGTCTTAATATCAAAGATAATAAAAAATCTTACTATATTAATTTAGGTGAGTGGGAGAGTTTGATAGAAGAGGAAGTGATTGAAGATGCGATCGCTGATGCGAGTGATGAAGTAATGAATGGAGTATATAATCAATTTCAACTATCTGAAATAGTAGATAGAAAACAAATTCTTCAGACTGCGTTGAAGTTTTTGGCGCTAACTTATTCCTATTCAGCTAAGGAGTTACCCGCAGTTTTAGCTGAAAATTTAACTCAGTTATCCGGTGGAGAAGATTGGAAAACAGGTAAGCGATAAAAAAATATTTTAATTCTTAATAGGAATTTTGATGAATTACAATTTTGTCATCATTATGATTCTTTTCCACCCATTACTATATTTCAATCTCTAATAGAGATTTTGAGAAATTGTAATAAGCCAGAGAACCAGGATTTTAAGACACTCTGGCGGCGGCGTTTCAATCCCTAATAGGGATTTTGATTAATTGCAATTTAATGGTAGTTAGTCATGCTGTCGCATCTGAGTAGTTTCAATCCCTAATAGGGATTTTGATTAATTGCAATGATTGTGGTATTTTCCAAAGTTGGATGATAGTCAAGTTTCAATCCCTAATAGGGATTTTGATTAATTGCAATTAATTTAGCCTGAACAGGCAAAGGAATATCCTTGTTTCAATCCCTAATAGGGATTTTGATTAATTGCAATGACGGAAAGTATCATTTCAAGGGTAAGGGAGTTTTGTTTCAATCCCTAATAGGGATTTTGATTAATTGCAATCTCCGCAGCTGGTGCAAGCGAAATGAATTCAGCGTTTCAATCCCTAATAGGGATTTTGATTAATTGCAATTTACAGTTGAGTAAATCAGTATGCACAACAACCAGTTTCAATCCCTAATAGGGATTTTGATTAATTGCAATCGGTTAATTGCGTCAAAATCACCACCAACACCTACGTTTCAATCCCTAATAGGGATTTTGATTAATTGCAATAGCGGGAGCCTGAAAGCCAAGCTATATTTAGTTTTCAAGGTGCGGTTGCGCGATTCTAGAGCAATCATAGCATTAGAGAATTTCTTTGGGAAGAGTGTCAGGAAAGGTTGAAGGCTGAAACTCAATTATTGTAAGCATTTCAGAGATTGCGCGGATGAATTTGGACAATTGGTGGGGTGAAACGCTTGCTGGTGTTGAGATAGAAGCACTTTTTTTCGGGTGTGAAATTTGTACACCTACCCTTACGCGCATTTGACCATACAGTAATCTAAATATAAAGGAACTTAGTAATTCAACGTAGAGATGATGAAAGAACTAACGCGCCGCAAATTTATTGCAACAGCGACAGTGGCGACAGGTTTTGCCCTTGCAGTACAACCCATTTCTGCCGGAGTCATCACTACTGATGCCAAGGGGTTAGTAGCTGGTGCAGTGAAAATTCCTGTCAAAGATGGCGAAATTCCTGCCTATAGAGCAGCACCGGCTAGTGGTGATAATTTCCCAATTGTTCTGGTAATCCAGGAAATTTTTGGCGTACACGAGCATATCCAGGATATCACTCGTCGCTTTGCTCGGTTGGGATATTTAGCGATCGCACCCGAATTATTTATCCGTCAAGGCGATGTCTCGAAGTTAAGCAACATAGACGAAATTCGTCCAATTGTCGCCAAAGTACCAGATAACCAAGTATTATCCGATCTTGATGCCACAGTAGAGTGGGCAAAGAAATCAGCTAAGGGTAATGGCGCGAAGTTGGGAATTACAGGCTTCTGTTGGGGCGGTCGTATTACTTGGTTATATGCTGCACATAATCCCCAGGTGAAGGCTGGTGTAGCTTGGTATGGGCGACTTGTGGGCGATGCTACCGAACTTCAGCCCCAGTATCCCGTCGATATTGCATCAAAACTGACAGTCCCGATTCTCGGACTTTATGGTGGCAAGGATACAGGTATTCCTGTTGATACAGTAGAGCAGATGCGCGATCGCTTAAAGTCCAGCAGTAGCAAATCTGAAATTATCGTCTATCCCAATGCACCCCACGCATTTTTTGCCGATTATCGCCCCTCCTACCGCGAACAAGAAGCTCAGGATGGTTGGAAACGGCTGTTGGCATGGTTTAAGGAAAATGGTGTTTAAAAAATTAGCTACTTATGAACTGTGACGCTGAAAAAAGTCCCAAATTGTTTCACTGGCGTTCAACCCTAGCTTGGCATTGAATTTGTTTAGGTTCTCGTCAGTTGAAGAACCACCAGGCCAGAAATGTCCACCGTTGACTACCGCTAGCTGCCAGACTTCGGAATTGCCACTGCAACCTGTGTAGATAGCGGTTTTCACTTTATCTTCAGGAAAATTTGGAGATGCATTTGATAAGGTACATCGATCGTGCGATCGCCAAAACTCTACCATGTCTGAGATCGAAACCAGCGCTCCTCTTCGAGTGTGATCATCACCTTCATAAAGGACATCGCGATCGTTTGTACCGTTGATCGTTAACATCGATATGGGAGTTTGAGGCTGGCAACTAGGTTTAAGTCTAACTGGGAGCGAACCAGCTACTGATGCAAAGCCAGCAATTTTATCAGGTAACTTACAAGCTAGTGCTTGGGTAAGTATACCACCTCTAGAAAAACCAGTGGCATAAACTTTATGACTATCAATATTAAGTTGCTGCTGAAGATGATTAATCAAAGCACTGACAAACAAAACATCATCTACTTTTCCTTGACCGTTACCTCTAAGGCTCCATTTTTGGTCAATTCCATCTGGATAAACAACAATAAATCCTTTTTGCTCTGCTAATTTATTGAAGCGAGTCACGTTACTGATAGACCGACCATTACCCTCATCTCCATGAAACACTAAAACTAATGGCATCGGGCGGTGTAGGTTATAAGATTTTGGAGTGTAAAAATAGTAAGTACGTAATTTACCTTGATCGTGTAGTTCTCCATAATTATCACCAATCAAGATTTTTTCTTTAGTTATATTTTTTTCGTCAGCCTGAATGGAATCGCAGGCTGTTACGAAACTAATTCCTAGTATAAATATCAAAAGCTTTTGCCAAAGCTGAGAGTTTTTATATATATTCATATTGATTAAATTAAATTGACTGGTAATAGCTATTTTTGTTTACTTTCAAATTTTATACCAGTTCAATTGATGATTGCAACACATCCTTGGGTGAAGACGCGATTCATCGCGTCTCTACAAATGGTCTATTTGTCGCATTCTTTTGTTAAATTGGTATTATTTATAAACCAATTTTTTAACTAATAGAGGCTAACAACTTTAGTTGTTAGCCTCTATTTAGATATTAAACTCTGACATTTACATAACGAGCAGGAACTCTAACTTTAACCCACCTGTTACCGCGTCGTACTGTTTCCCAATGTGCAGGAATTAACTTCCGTTGATATCGGGCAACAATAGGTTTACGCACAATAGCAGTTCTATGAACATTGGGTCTGACAATGATTTCTGCTGCTGATGCTTGTGACGGTAAGGAGGAAATTGCAAATGGGAGAGCAAGTAATGTACCTAATAGAATACGTTTCATATTCAAATCTCCATCAATTAATTTGTTTGAGTTTTATACAGCATTTATCAATAAGTTGTGAACAGATATTCTTACTCATTAGCTTTACAGTAAGTTTTGTTTGTTACACGACTTAATTGATTTGCTGTATTGCTCTCAGTTTAAAATGCTGAATAAGAAAACACAGTGTAATAAAGTCATAATGTCAGTATGACTTTATTCACATTTTAAACTTTGGACAAAAAAAAGGAGTTTAAAATTACTCCTTTTTAGTATTATTTTTTACTTAATTATGTATATTTACAGGATTCTGTATGCAATCATTCCAATCAATACGGCAAGACCTAGCGCTCTGCGAAAATAATTAACGCCTTGAAATAGCTCCATCCACGCCCAAGTAAACAAGGCGCCATTTGCCACAAAGTCTAACACTGTATTGATTTTACCAGTTGTAAAAACCAGAGTGAGTAAACTAGCTACTATCCAAAGAATAAGTGGTGGGTTTGGCATTTGAGCCACAACAATTTTGCCACTGCTGTCACGGAAGGTTTTATCAACTAACGTGTTTTCCATTGTTTGAAATTACTACTTAGGTAAAATTATTAACTTGCAAAAATTACGGAGTAATTTATTGATGATAGGCTGAGATTTTATTGCAAGTCATTTAATAAAATTAAAACATTAAACCAATTCTATTTTCACCCATCTAATTGCTGAGATTAGAGCAGTAAAGGATATTCATATATGACTATATTGAAAGACATACTTGTAGCAATTCAATTAACGATTGCAACACATCCTTGGGTAAAGATGCGATGAATCGGGGTAAAGACGCGATTCATCGCGTCTCTACAAATGGTCTATTTGTTGCATTCTTCTTTCCAATTGGTATTACACAAATGCCAATACGTATTTTTTTACTTTATTCTCTTCGTCCTTAAAATAGAAAAGCCTCCCATTATGGGAGGCTGAAAAGTTAGCGGAGACAACTTATTAAACTACAGCGATCGCTCCTCCTAATGCAGAGAAAATGGCGGAGACGAATGCCGTGGCAAACAGCCACCACGCTGCTGTAGCTGCGGCTTTGCGGGTTTCTTCTGCTTGCCGCTGTGCTTGATGCTTTACCTGTTCTAGACGGCGTTGGGCTTCATGCTGTATGCGTTCTGCACGTTGCAATACTGTGTTGCGTGCCCGTTCAATTTGGTCGATGATCCGATTGGCATCTTCTTCGGAGATATCCTCACGAGAACTCATGATTGCCACTAGGGTATCACGGTCAAAGGAGGACAAGCGATCGCGCAGGGCATCGAAACCTGCTTGGGGATCGTCAAAAACTGTGCGAATATCGCGCTTAATACTATCATAGTTAAGTTCTGGGCGATCCAGGGAGTTGAGATAGTTGCGAATGCGAGCAAAAACCCCATCAATTGCATCTTGAATGCCGCGTTGGATGCTGCGCACTTGTTCGACAAATTGATCCCTTACGGACACTATATTATCGGCAATCCGTGCTGCTTCTTCATCAGAAATATCTTCCCGAATTTTCAGCAGGGCAATGATGGTATCACGGTCAAACTGGGAAAGGCGATCGCCAAAACTTTCTACGCCGACTCGCGGATCGTGCAACAATAATTGCAAGTCGCGTTTGATACCTTCAGGATTGAGTTCTTCTTTACCAGTTTGGCGCAGATACTCTTCTAGATAACCTTTGAATGATTCTACTCTTTGCTGTGTACGGCTAGCTAGGCGACGAGGCGCGCGCACAAAGTTACGAATTGAAGTTTGGATGGAATCAATGATTTCATTGACTTGTTCTTCACTCAAGTCTTGGCGTTGACTGAGCAATTTCACCAGTGTATCCCGGTCTACCTGTGACAACCGACGGCGCAATGCGACGGCTCCTTCTTTGGGATTTTCAAACAATCTGGTCAAATCTCGCTGAATACCTTCAGGATTGAGTTCTTGTTTGCCAGTATTTCGGAGATAATCTGCGATCGTTGTTGTCACAGAGTCGTATTGCTCTTTAGCTTTATCGGCTACAATTTGAGGTGTGTGGCGAATATTATACCATGATTCCTCAGTAGCATTGATGATTTGATTAACTTGATCTTCACTCAAATCTTGCCGTTGACTCAACAATTGTACTAAGGTATCGCGGTCAAAGCGAGACAAGCGTGCCCGAATTGAGCTAATTCCAGCTTGCGGATCTTCAAGTAGCTTTTTGAAGTCGGCGCGGATGCCATCCGGATTCAGTTCTGATTTGCCGGTGTTACGCAGATATGATTCTACATTTAACCACAGCGTTTCTGCTTGATATTGTGCCTGTTCTGCTAGTCCTTTGGATTCTACCAAAACGCGATCGCGTTGTTTTTCCAACTCATCGACAATGCTATCTACTTCATATAACTGGACATCATTACGTTGTAGCAATATCTGCCGAATTTCTTGACGGTCAAGGTGAGCTAGCCGCAATGTCAGGGTTTCATAATCTGCCTCTGAGTCTTCCAACAGTGGTTTAAAATTCTGCTCGATGCCTTCGAGTGTCAAATCTGCCTTGGGAGTCACGAGCAGATAACTTTCTACTGCGCGTTGCAAGTCTTGGACTATATCTCTTTCTTCAATAGCTCTGACTGTTACTAGCACTTCTTGGCGGACAGTTTCTAGCTGATTAGCAATGCGTTGAATTTGACCTTGAGTCAGCAATCCCCGTTGTTGCAAAATTTTGACGAAATCATTGCGGGATAGTCGTTCTAGTTCCCTACGGACGATTCCAGGATCGGCTGCTGGATCGTAAATGACATCATGAAATTCCTGGGCAATTCTTTCTGGACTCAGTTGCCAAGCATAAGTATTGTATAAGTAATTTTCGACATCAGCCCGAATTGGGCTATAGGGTTGTGATGGTGTTGACAAGCCTAACTTATCTGCTTGTTCGGTGACTTTATCTTTAGCGCTAGTAAGACTACCTAAGATTTTTTCTACATCCAAATCAGACAAATCTGCACGTCCCAACACAATGCCGGTTAAGGCAGATAATCCTTGCTGGAGTGTACTTTGAATTGGCCCGCTAGCTGCTTTTTGGTCAGATTCTTTGGAACCACCCTTTTCTGCTAGTAACCGTTCCAACTTGGCGTTGAGTTCATCTGTCTTGCTTTGTCCTGCTGGGAGTGATTTCAGATAATCGATCAACTCACCCAAACGGTCTTGGGTGGCTGGTTGCTGACTTACCACTTGCTGCCAAACTTTATACAAGGTATCAGCAATGCGGCTAACGTCTTTTTTGGAAAGATCGGTGCGGCTGCTGACTAACTCGATAAACTTTTGGCGGTCGATGTTGCGGATATCTGGAGTCCCAGCGATCGCTTTGAATTGCGGATCGTTGAGTAAATTTTCAAAATCACTCCGAATCTTTGACACATCGAGTTCTGGAGGACGTATCTTATCTAAGTACTCTTCAATGTTTTCTCGGATACTTACGGGGTCGATGGCGCTTCCTAGTTCTCGACGGACAGCGGCGGCGGCGGCTTCAGCTGTGGCTACCACTTGGTTATTTACAGCTTTCGCACCTAGTGCGGCGGTAGCAGTCCCCATAATCGCTTGAAACCCAGATGTTGCCGTATTCACAACTGAGCCAATTAAGGAGCCTACGGTGGTGGAACTTACCCAAACTAGGAGCAAAAAGTAGGCACCCCAAATTACTAAGCCGAGAGTCGCTCCCAATCCTCGGTCTGAGATGACAAGGCTCAATTTTACTGCTAGGTAAGAAGCGATTAATAAGGCGACAGTCACAGTGACTAATGTCCAAATTCCCACTGCTGTGCCGATTTTGCGAATATTGCCGCCCAAACTTCCGACTTCTCCATTATCTGAATCTGAGTCAGATGAGTGCCCCAGGTAGGAAATACCGGCTGCAAGGGAGAGATTAGTTAGAACTAATTGGAAAGCAAAGGCAAGAATCACACCGGAGATTAAAGCCACAAAAAAGCGTGGGCCCGAAAAGAGAACCGATGCTTGTTCTGGTGTGACGTTTGAGCGTTCTACTGGAACCTGTGCTAACCACAATAGTGGTTTATAGAGTCCCACCATGATTTCCGTACTTTGGAACATTGGATTTCCTTCTACCTACTAAGTTTAAATTTGGGGGAATTAAGAATTTTTTGAGAAGCAACTCTTAGTATTTATTATGTTTGTACTTATGGCAATACCTAATTCTTTAGATCACAATCGTAGAATTTACCTCTTGAAAGCATCTCTCCAAAGGCTGAAACCCTCATCCAGCGGAAGATATAACTTTTGCTATCTCTTGATAAAAAACATAATTAAATGGCAAGCAATTTTACTTACTTTACTGCTAATTTTAATTTTAATTGTTTAACTGATAGTGAGTAACTCTATTTTCAAAATAGTTTACTTTTAAAGAGTTTAGATTTATTTAAATATCTGTTTTTATCACCCTCTCTAGGTGGATTTATTTATAATAATACGTTTGAGCATCGGTCAACAGAAGTGCTTGTCTTTTATGCCTATAGACAGAAAGCATTCTAGTTATTAATAGCTACATTAAAGTTAACAAACGAATTGTTGAGGCAAGGAAATGGCAACTCCTTTTTTTAAAGATTTGCCAATAATATCAACAGAATATAATAGTTGCGATCGCAATCATTTTCTGTTTGATTAGACTCCTCAAGCCTAAATTTTAAACAGTCGTTTTGCAATGATTGGCTTTCTTGCCTATTTAATTTGGGATTTAGTTAGCTATAGAGTTTTGCACTTGATTGGTTACGAGAGCATTTAAAGAATAAAAACCAACTTGATTAGGAAGGAAAAAACAATGAAAACTCGTTCCTCTACTGATTTACCAGCTGTAGCACCGGAATACAACGGCATAGACCGGAATGCATTTTTGTTTGGTTGGACTCCTCAAGCCGAAATTTGGAATGGTCGCTTGGCGGCTATTGGCTTTGTTGCCTATTTGCTTTGGGATTTAGCTGGTTATAGCGTCTTGCGTGACGTTTTACATCTGATTGGCTACTAGAAACTAAACACCTAAAAACCTATTAGATTTTGGAGAAAAAAATGGCAACTCAAGAAACTCGTCCTTCTACTGATTTACCAGTTGTTGCACCGGAATACAACGGCATAGACCGGAATGCATTTTTGTTTGGTTGGACTCCTCAAGCAGAAATTTGGAATGGTCGCTTGGCGGCTATTGGCTTTGTTGCCTATTTGCTTTGGGATTTAGCTGGTTATAGCGTCTTGCGTGACGTTTTACATCTGATTGGCTACTAGAAACTAAACACCTAAAAACCTATTAGATATTGGAGAAAAAAATGGCAACTCAAGAAACTCGTCCTTCTACTGATTTACCAGTTGTAGCACCGGAATACAACGGCATAGACCGGAATGCATTTTTGTTTGGTTGGACTCCTCAAGCAGAAATTTGGAATGGGTCGTTTGGCAGCAATTGGCTTTCTAGCCTATTTGCTTTGGGATTTGGCTGGTTATAGTGTCCTGCGCGACGTTTTACATCTGATTAGCTACTAGTAGTTCGCCAAGCGAACGCAAGCGGGGTAAAGGGGAAGGGGGAAGGAGGAAAGGGTTTAAATCCCTTACCCTTTACCCTTTTCCCTTTCCCCAGCACTCACCCAGCATTTTTGGGTTGCCAGACTGCTAGTCGTCTGCCACAAACATTATCACAGGTTAAGATATGTTTGTAGTAAGCACTTAAGTGCTTATAGCGCTTCCCATTCAGAGACGGTACAAGATTGCACCAATTTGGCAAATTTACCAAGATTGTTAATTCGTAGGTTGGGTTTTGTTCTTCAACCCAACCTACAGGTTTTTATTTTTTAGCCTTAGCAGTATTGCATTGGCTTCTATAAATGCTTGCCAGTTT
The DNA here is from genome assembly GCF_053470305.1 of Nostoc sp. DSM 114160. Lineage (NCBI taxonomy): Bacteria > Bacillati > Cyanobacteriota > Cyanophyceae > Nostocales > Nostocaceae > Nostoc > Nostoc sp. DSM 114160. The sequence continues at coordinate 472,880 of NZ_JBPFGO010000002.1, forward strand.
TCCACATACTACTTATGGAAGTTTATTTATTGAGTAGCAAAAAAGTCACTTACAACTAGGTGACTTTTCTACGATCAAAATTTGACAAAAATTACTGAAATTTTAAAGAGTGATTATTCATCAATACTACTGGGAATACCCAAAACAGCACAGGGAAAATTAGAACCTAGAGCTTCAATCATTGGATGATTGACAGAGTTACAACCTAGAAACAGAATATCAGCCGCTTCTGATTCAACAACTTTGCTAAGTTCTGTAGAAATGCAGCCAAACCGCAAATGAGATTTGAAAGAACCCTGCCATTCTTCAGCCAAACTCCGGGCTTGCCAGAGAATTATATCTGCTTGTTGTAGAGGAGCGATCGCTGTCTGTAATTTAGGTTGAGTCAATACCTGTGTGACAGACTTTGATACTTCACTAACTTCACATTCTAATGAAGATTGTTGTTGGGGAAAACTCAAGATATTTGGATACTGATTGCTTTGATTATTTTCCACTACATAAACGGCTTGAACTGTAACTTCTGTATTGGTGGCCAAACGTGTTTGATGGGCAATCCAAAAGGCAATATCTAATGCCGTATGACTGTTGGGAGATGCATCATAAGCAACAATTAGATTAATTGCTTTCGCCTTTTGAGGTTTTTTAGAAAAAGGTTTGTTTGGTTGTGGCAACAGTACCATTTGTTCAATTAAGTCATCTCGGCCTGTGGCACTTTGCAGACGTGCTAACATTGGCTTAATTTGCACAGCTTTACTTCTCCTAATGAAATGAATTAGCAATGAGAAGCAGGGCGACCAATTTTATATTTTGAATTTCGGCTAGGCTCAGTCCTTCCCTGCGGGACGCTACGCGTAGCCTTGCTTCCCCAGAGGGGTACGACTTCGCTCAGGAACCATCGAAGGATTTTAGATTGAGTGACGATAACCAAAATTTCAAATCTTAAATTAGTCAAGGAAACCCCAATAATAACTGTATTACAGCCAAGGTCTTGGGGGTTCCTTCCATTGCCTACGGAGTTAGCTGACGGGCTAAGACTGGAAGGTGTCTCTCTCTTAAGAGTGCTGAGTGCTGAGTGCTGAGTTAATATTAATAATTATTAACTTCTGACTCTTAACTCCTCATTTTCTATGAGATACGCCCCACACACAATATGGTTCCTCCGTTCCAAATGCAGCTTTCATGGATTTGAATTAGGCTACCCGCTAAAAAAATGATAATCTAATTTACTCGTCTTGGGCAAAATATCGATCGAGGAAATTTAAGGCGTGGTTGCGGAGTTCAAAATACTCTTTTGAGTTTCGCATAGCGGCGCGATCGCGTGGATGCTCAAAAGGAACTTCTAAAATCTCCCCGATATTAGCAGCTGGCCCATTGGTCATCAAAACGATGCGATCGGACATATAAATTGCTTCCTCTACATCGTGGGTAATCATCATCACTGCTTGACGATTATTTTCCCAAATATCCAATACCTGCCGCTGTAATTTCCCACGAGTTAGTGCATCTAGTGCCCCAAAAGGTTCATCCATCAGCAACATTTTGGGACGAATCGCTAAGGCTCTGGCAATACCTACTCTTTGTTTCATACCTCCAGAAATTTCATCAGGATATTTGTCAGCCGCCGCCGTCAAGTTTACCATTGCCAAGTGTTCATTTACAATGCTAATTTTCTCGGCACGATTAGCATTTTTTAGCACTTCATCTACGGCTAAACGGACATTTTCTCGCACTGTTAACCAAGGTAACAGCGAATAGTTCTGAAATACCATCATCCTTTCGGCTCCTGGCTCACGAATTTCTTTTCCATCTAGCCTGACTGAACCGGAAGTTGCTTTTTCTAAACCAGCTACTATCTTTATGAGAGTTGATTTCCCACAACCTGAGTGACCAATTACAGAAATAAATTCATCTTCATCAATCGTTAAATTGACTTTATCTAAAACGACAAAGTTATCTTTATCAGGTGTCGGATAAGACTTGACTAAATTTTCAATTTCTAAAAATCCAGCGCGGGGTATAACTTCGGTCTGGGTATTAATAGGTAATGAGGTATATTCCATCATCAAAGGCTCCGGAAATAATTTAGTCAATCAATATTTGAACTTGGGAATTAAGACATGAAAAAACGAGTGGGAGCGTTAGCCCTGATGGCAAAACTATTCAGATAACCCACCGGATCGCTGGGGTCGAAGCCTTTCTTATCTATAAATACCTCTGGTGGTTCGACCTTGTAATCATCCTTGGGACATTGGATGCCCATTTCCGATGCTATCTCCCGATATAAATCTGCTCTCCAGCCAAGTTCTGCTAGTTTCTCGGCATTTTTGGGGAATTGCTTGATTTGTCCCCACCGCGCTGCTTGTGTCATCAACCAGATACTTCTCGATCTCCATAAGAATGTGGAGTGTTCTCCTGGCTGTTTTGGAAGGTTGTCAGGAATATCGAAGAAAATCGTGGTGTCAGCGGCTTCGATGGTGCGGTCTTTGCCGTCAAAGCCGCCATAGTTATAGTTGCCGAGAATTCCCGGACTTGTAAATTTTGCGATAGGGGCATCTTTCTTTTTGGGTCTTGCACCTGTAAAGGAACGTTCTGTAAGCAGTTCGGCTACTTCTTGACGGTTTTCTACTTTGCTGCAATATTGGCAAGCTTCAATCATTGCCTTGACTAGAGAACGATAGGTTTTGGGATATTTGTCAATGAAAGATTCCATCACGCCCAACAAACGATCTGGGTGTCCCAACCAGACTTCTTTACCTTGTGCAAAGGTAAAGCCGATGTTTTCGTTACCTGTTATTGCTCGTGTATTCCAAGGTTCTGCAACCATGTAAGCTTGCATGGCACCAATCCGCACGTTTGTTACCATTTGGGGTGGCGGAACGATGATGATCCGAAACTCCTTAAGCGGATCGACACCAGCAGCAGCGGATAGGTAGCGGACAAAGTATTCATAAATAGCCGAACTCAGCACTACTGCCCAAACTTTTCCTTCTGGCGGTTGCTTGTCAAAGTAGCCTCGAAAATCGCGCCCAAAGGCTTCTAGCGCGCCATCACCATATTGTTCTTGGTATTCGTACCACGGACGCAGCCCAAAATCCCACATGGCTTTGTCCATTGTCATGGCATTACCGTGGCGATGGATGGTCATGGCTGCACACAAGGGAGCGTGGCGTGCGCCTTCAGCACCAATTCTGGCGTTGGTGACGGCACCAGATACCACGGGCGAAGCATCCAGGCGACCAAAAATTACACCGTCGCGGGAGGTGGCCCAACTGGCTTCGCGGTTGAGTGTAACGTTCAAACCATATTTGCGGAAGAAGCCTTTTTTCCAGGCGATCGCAAATGGCGCACAATCATTAACGGGAACGTAACCAACTGTAAGATCGGGTTTTTCTAGGTCGCTGCTTTTAACTACTGGTTGCACAGCTAAGGCTTCTTCGGTCAATCCTTTGGCCGATCTATCTCCTGAAATGCCACAGGAAGACAGCGTCATTCCCGCCGTTGTTGCTCCTATTCCCTTGATAAAATCTCGTCGAGTCCAGTTAATATCACCCATTCTTGTAGCTCCATTGGTGATTAATTGCTCACGCTTCAGGCGCAGAGTCTCGTTAAATCTTGCTGTTTTGATAGCAGGCTAATTTTGTTAGTTGGAAGTTTTAGGACGATGGGTTACTAATCCTTGGATTTTGCCCACGGCATAATCCAGAATTAATCCAGTTAAGCCAATTATGAACACAGCTAAAAAGACTGAGCTTAAGTTTAAGCGACTCCATTCATCCCAAACAAAGAAGCCGATACCAATACCGCCTGTAAGCATTTCTACGGCAACAATTACTAACCAAGCTATCCCTAAACTAATTCGTAAACCTGTAAAAATATACGGCAAGCTTGCAGGCCAAATTATTTTTGTAATCCGTCGCCAACGGGGCATTTCGATGACTCGTGCTACATCTAAATAATCTTGGGGAACGCTAGAAACTCCTAAGGCGGTATTAATAATTGTTGGCCATAAAGAGGTAATAAAGATGACAAAAATGGCTGAAGGATCTGCTAAATTGAAAATTGCTAAGGCGATGGGTAGCCAAGCTAGGGGCGATACAGGTTTAAAAATTTGCACGATCGGATTGAGCGCTAGCATTGCCGATTTGGACATGCCAATTAGAAACCCCAGAGGAATCGCTACTACCGCACCCAACAAAAAGCCTATTAATACCCGGCGCAGACTTGCTATTAACAACCAACCAATTCCTAAGTTGCCTGGGCCTCGCTCATAGAAGGGATTTAAAATGTAGTCGAGATTAGCGATTAAAGCTTCTGGTGGGGTGGGCATCAATTCATGGTTGGCAAGTGCAACAATCCACCACAACACAATTATTCCCAAGAAACCCAATATAGGTAGAAAGAAAACATCCCTAACAATAACAGGTTTTGTTTTTTTCCAAGCAGCTTGTCCAGCGATCGCGGCGATCGCAGCCAAATTTAGTTGAAATATCATTTACGACCTCAACAGATTTAAGTGCAGGTACAAAAAATCCGAGCAGTACCAGCCTTGGGGGACACCGATGAGATCGGAACATCATAAATAATGCCGTCTCTTCAGTCTCCTCTCAATGCCTACGAAGTTAGCTGACGGGCTAGGGCTGAGAGATGCCCTTCACAAGAAAGTTATGAGTTATGAGTTATAAGTTATGAGTTACAAATTTAAGTATTTAGTAAACTAACTTCTAACTCCTTACTTCCAACTCCTCACTTTCTATGAGATACGCCCCACAATTTGGTTCCTCCGCTCCAGCGTTATGCACTGTGACACGCCGAATTAGGCTGACTTACTCTAATGGATACTAAATTATGCACAATATAACATCGATCCTCAGTAAAAGCCATCTATCTTATGAAAAATATTGTTTATTTTAATACTTAAATTAAGCATTAATAATTAGTTATCAGTATTAAATAATACTCAAGTTTCTAGTTTGGTTGTGAGTGAACTCCTTGCACAGCCAGCTAAACAATATATTCAAGTCCAGTATCAAGAATATTACGTGCTTAATTAATATTTTTTAATAGAAAACAAAAGATACTGATAAAATTTTATATACGGCTACTTAATTAGCAAATAAAATAACATATATAATCTATTCCTTTTGATAGGTGAACTAAATTGTTAAATTTGGTAAAAATCCACTGCACTCGCTAAACTAATTGGATATGGAAGTTTACTCATCTATCTTTTAGCTGAATTTAACATAATGGATTTTAGTCAAGTACTGGCTGAGAAAACGGATAGCATCGTCGATAAATGGATTTTAGCGGTTCGCAAGGATAGACGGATTGAAAGTGCTGACGATCTATCTTATACAGCGGTAAAGGATCACGTCCCTGATGTTTTGAAAGCTATGGTGACAGTGCTTTCAAAATTTCAGGATAATGATATTCAGTCAATAGTTACTGCCAGTTTTCAGCATGGAGCTATTCGTGCCGAACAAGGCTTTGATCCAGCAGAAATCGCTAGAGAATATCATCTGCTGCGAACAATAATACTTGATACTCTACAAGCAGATTTATTAGAGGGAACACCTGTAGAGATAATTCGTTCTATGCGTTTGATTGACGCTATCCTAGACGAAGCGATCGCTCGATGTTTCAAGAGTTATGTTGAAGAACGCTTGCGGGAATTACAGCAGTTGCAAGTATCACTAACGCTCCATAATGAGGAACTCACGCGGTTAATTAGCGCCAATCAAGAGTATCTTTCTCAACTAGCCCACGAATTAAAACATCCTCTAACTTCTATTATTGGTTATTCGGATCTGTTTTTACGCCAACAACGACGAAAGGCTGATATAAAAGACAACTATACTAATTTAGAACATATTGAGCGGGTACTACGCAATGGTAGACAGTTACTCCATTTAATCAATGATGTACTAGAACTTTCGCGTTATGAGGCAGGACAGATAAAAATCCAATTAGCGCCTACCGATGTGCGGGAATTAATCGATAATATCTGTCAAATGTTGGAACCTTTAGCTGCGGGAAAAAATTTACAAATTGTAGTCGATTGCGATCGCATCCCTGAAAAATTAATCACAGATTCTTTTCAGTTGCAACAAATTGTTACAAATCTTCTTAGTAATGCGATTCGTTATACAGAGTCGGGGACTATTATCATCATGTGTCAGGTGTTGGAGAAGCAGAGATGGGCGATCGCAGTTTCTGACACTGGAATTGGCATTGCACCCGAAAACCAAGCCCAGATATTTGAACCCTACTTTCGCGTCAGTTCTAGCGATCGCCCCTATCTTCCTGATAGTACAGGATTGGGATTAGCGATCGTCTCACGTTTAGTAAAACTATTGCAAGGTCAAATTAACCTAGCCTCCCAGGTAGGCGTTGGCTCTACTTTCACCGCGATTTTTCCTTTAGAAGTGGAGCTTTAAAAGCGACTGGAAGTCGCGGCTACACAAAGCAAAGTCCACCTACGTGGACTAATACTAAATTAAGGATTTCAAATCCACCTCTGTGGGTTTTGTCCGTATTAACAGCGATTTACAATCGTCGGTGCTTTACAAACGTATCTTACAGATGGTTGGCATCATCTCCATTTTTTATTTTTCTATTTCATCTATTTCTTTGGGAACCCCCGCAGTTAACACCTCATGTCCTCCAGGTGTAACTAACACATCATCTTCAATCCGAATGCCAATCCCAACCCATTGAGGATCGGTCTGTGGCTGGTCTTCTGCTAGTTTGGTATCTGGCACAATATATAATCCTGGTTCCACTGTCAAAATTTGACCTGGTTGTAAAATCTGTGGTTTGTCTTCACCATGCTGATAAACACCGACATCATGAACATCCAAACCTAACCAATGACTGGTGCGATGCATATAATATGGTTTATATTTCTCTTCTTCAATTAACTTATCAATTTCACCTTTGAGGATGCCAAGTTCGACTAAACCTTCTGTGAGAACGCGCACTGCTGTATCGTGAACTAACTTGAAAGGATTACCTGGTTGGACTTGAGCGATCGCTTGTTTTTGCGCCTCCAAAACAATCTCATACAATGTCTTTTGTTCTGGCGTAAACTTACCTCCAACCGGAAATGTCCGGGTAATATCCGAGTTGTAATAACCGTAAGCACAACCGGCATCAATTAGCAGTAATTCTCCATCCTGCATTTGACGATTATTTTCAATGTAATGGAGTACGCAAGCATTGACACCAGATGCCACAATCGAAGGATAAGCAGGTCCCATTCCACCCCGGGACTCGAAAGATGCGTTCCATCTCCGCTTGGATTTCGTACTCATAACGTCCCGGCGCGGCGATTTCTTGGGCGTAATTGTGTGCTTCGGTGGCGATCGCAGCTGCTTGACGCATCAATTCCAACTCAGCTTCGCTTTTGAGCAATCTCATGCTGTTGAGAACAGGGCCAGTATCTTCAATAGCGATCGGCCCAGTACCGCGCTTCGGATAAGTCCGCAGTAAACTTTGATAATGTTTCAGGATTTGATCGTTAAAATTGCGATCGCGTCCTAAGTGATAGTAAATCCGGCTGGCTTTTTCTAAATACTGCGGTAACTTTTCATCTAATTCTTTAATGGGATACGCTTCATCAGCACCATAAATTTCCTTGGCTGCATCTACCCCACAAAGATAACCAGTCCATACTTCTTTTTCGCGATCCTTCGGTTGGACAAACAGCACAAACCGATGTTCTGCATGATGCGGCGCTAACACTGCTACTGCTTGTGGTTCATTGAAACCAGTCAAGTAAAAAAAATCACTTTCTTGGCGATAAACATACTCGACATCGTTGTGCATCACTGCCATTGGCGCACTGCAAAAAATGGCTGTTCCATCACCAATTTTTGCCATTAATTGCTCGCGACGCTGCCGATATTCTGCTTGCATAGTTGATGTACTTTTAAAAAGTATTGTAGTATTTGACACTTTTAGCGACTAACAAATGCACAGATGATGCCTCTTAATAGCTGCTAATCTAAGTTATTCTAACCAATATTTGTTTCCACTCAACTGATAAATCAGTGGAGAATAATCAATTATCTCGAAAGACTCAGATACCCGACTTCTAAAAGAAGTCGGGTATCTTGTTGTTATCGAAGATTTTAGGATATTTATGAAGTTAAATAAGTTTTAAACGTTGATTTTATACAAACTTTGGTATTTTATAAATTTAGCAACACACAGTAAAAAATATGTCTACTCAACCCTTAATAAAAAAAGCGATCGCTTACGTAACCAACAAAGATGAATTAATGGTGTTTACACATACTGACTTTCCTGAAGCTGGTGTGCAAGTACCTGCTGGTACAGTTGAAGAAAGTGAAGAGCCATCTGAAGCTGTACTGCGGGAAATTTATGAAGAATCTGGTATTAAGGGAGTTCGCATTATTGAGTTATTAGGTATTTATCAATACAATATGACTCCCTATCGTAATGAAATTCAAGAACGTTATGTTTATCATCTCGAATTAATTCAGCCTACACCATCTACTTGGCGGCATTGGGAAATACATCCAAGTACGAGCAAAAACCCTATAGCCTTTGATTTTTCTTGGGTTAAATTAGATAGCTCAGATTTAAGACTAGCCGGTGGTCAAGGTTATTTTTTATCTAAGCTTGTTCACAAAATAAAAACTAGTCAGGATTCAGTTATTACTTAAGAAAGTGTCAATGAAACAAATTAAGATTATACAAAATATGTTAGGAATAATGTAGCGATCGCTTCTATCTTAATTAAGCCTATCTAATTATAGATCAAATTCGTAGATAGATTTTTTATACAACCTTCAAATGTCAAAGAAAGTAGATAAAACAATCATTTTTATATATAAATAATCATATATTAATTACAAAATATATTTTGCAAATGCTTATATAGAACTTGAAAATTTTAGAATAATAGTTTAAAACAAACAAAGATTTATCTTCAAAGAGTGACATTAATAAATAAAAAATAGTTATAAAAAAAGTTTGAAAACCAGGTAAATGTTATTTCGTTACAGAAAGAGATTGGCAAAAAAAGTTAAAAAAATATGACAGCCAATAATAAAAATTCACCATGCCTGTAAATCAAAATTCCTCACCCTTAGCTTTGAATACATCTCGATTAGCATCAGAGTCTTTTGCAAAATCAGAAATCTTGACAACTTCTCTGAAGAGTTTAAATTATGATTTAGGGTTTGGAAATAAGAGTTCTTCGCTAGCACTAGAAAGTCAACCGATAACTGTGCCTGTTAAAACATCAGCAAATCCCAATCCTAATCCTTACTTAACTAGTGCGGCGATTACTCCTGACTTTAACGGTGATGGTAAAACAGACAAAGTTTGGGTCAATTCTTCAACAGGTGAGATTATCATTCGGTTGATGGATGGCACAAAAGTTATCGAACAGGGTTCTTTGGGTCAATTTGACCTATCCGCCTATGATTACAAAATTGCTGACTTCAATGGTGATGGCAAAACCGACTTCTTATTACGCAATAAGACAACCGGTGAGAATAGCGTTGTCCTGATGGATGGCACCAAAGTTGGTAGTGCGGCTGCTTTAAGTAGCGTCGATCCAGCTTGGACTCCTCAGATTGGCGATTTCAATGGCGATCGCAAAACCGATATCTTCTGGCATAATACCACAACTGGCGAGAATGCTATTTGGGAGATGGATGGCACTACAGTTCTGAATGCAACTGTTTTAGACACTACAGACGCAGCGTATACTCCTACCATTGTTGATTTCGACGGCAATGGTAAGAGTGACATCTTCTGGCGCAATCAGACAACTGGCGATAACGTCGCTTGGTTTATGGATGGTACGCAAAAGACTGACTTTGCTCTACAATCACAAGATGCCGCCTGGACTCCTAGCCTTGGTGATTTCAATGGTGACTTTAAGACAGACATTCTGTGGAGAAACGCTCAAACTGGTGAGAACAAGGTTTGGACGATGAATGGCATTTTAGTCACAGAAGGTGCTTTAAAGACACTTGACCCAGCCTGGACTTCCAAAATTGGCGATTTCAACGGTGATGGCAAGACTGATATCTTCTGGCACAATGGAACCACAGGTGAGAATACTGCTTGGTTGATGGATGGCACAACAGTTGCAACTGAAGCTTTCTTACCAGCTAATAACGCAGCCTTGACACCATCACTTGGCGATTTCAACGGCGATGGCAAGACTGATATCTACTGGCGCGATCAGACAGCAGGTACAGACACCATTTGGACTATAAATGAAACGACAGCAGTTGATAATCCCATCAGCGACGCAGATAAGCTGACCGGAGAGTGGTATACGTTCTAAAATCAGAATTCAGAATTCTGAATTCTGAATTCAGGAGATGGAGGCAGGAGTCATGATTTTATCCCTGCTTCCCCTGCTTTTTTCCCAGTTCCCTTTATTCAAAATTTGTAACTTAAAACTTGAATCTCGCTATTCTCCGGCAAATCTTTAGGGCTAATAGAAATACTATCTCCATTGCTACGCCGCACTTTCATACCTTGCATCAAGGTCAGAAAATTATCTAGTGGTGAAAGATCGCATTTAGCAGCATCAGCAGCCTGTGTCCGGTAATGAGTCGGAATCACTAACTTGGGATTTAATACTTGAACAGCCTGCTTTGCTTCTTCAGCATTGTAGGCTTTTGCACTGCCTCCCACTGGAATAAATGCCACATCGGGACGCCCCATCAGGATTTTTTGCTCAATAGAAATGGGTGCAGCAGCCCCGCCTAAGTGTAGGATATTAATTCCGCCTTGCTTCCAACTCCAAGCAGTATTTGAGCCAAACTGCTTACCACCTTTGCGATCGTGGTCTATGGCAATTCCTTGGAATTTAATGCCTTTAAACTCATAAACTCCTGGTTCGTAGATGAGTTTTGCATTTCCCGGTAATACATCCACAGCACCTTCATCTAACAGTTGGCTGCTAATCAGAACCAAATCTGCTGCAACTTTTGGGGGACGATACCCAGCTGTGCAACCGATTGACCGAAATGGATTGACGAGAACTTTCGCACCACCACCAGTAAAAAGAAAGCAAGTATGACCCAACCACTGAACTGATAAACCGCTAGATTGTGCGTCAGCTTGAGATTCAGAACCCAAGGTAGTAACTAAAGCTGTTACCAACCCCGCCCCAGCATAGCCCATCAACTGTCGTCGTTTCATTAATTATGCTCTTGAGTGTAACTGTTCCAGAAAATTTCGCAATAACTGTTTTCCTGAAGATGTCAGGACACTCTCTGGGTGAAACTGGACGCCCTGAATGTGAGGATAGTTCCGGTGTCGCACTCCCATAATGGTGTTATCTTCAACCCAAGCGGTGATTTCTAACACATCTGGGCAAGTCTCACGTTCGATTACCAAACTATGATACCTGGTGGCGGTCAGAGGATTTTCTAATCCCCGGAAAACCCCCACTCCAGTGTGAGACACCTGAGAGGTTTTGCCATGCATCAACTCTGGAGCAGGAATTATTTTACCACCGAATACTTGACCAATGCCTTGATGTCCCAAACAGACACCCAAAATTGGTAATTCTTGTCCTAGCTGTTCAATCAATTCTAAAGAAATGCCGGCATCTTCCGGGCGACCCAGGCCCAGGAGAAATAACTACAGCTTCTGGTTTTAATGCCTGAATTTCGTCTATGGATATCTTGTCGTTACGAAAAACTTTAATGTCATCTGCCACTGGGAACTCTGATGCTAATTCTCCCAAGTACTGCACTAAATTATATGTAAAACTATCGTAATTGTCGATAACTATAATCAAAGCTTATCACTCCTGGTTTTACCACTCATCAGTTGTAAAAAGCATAGATAAGTATCTCATGCTATTTGTTCATTAGGTGTAAAAATAATGCTGACGTAGACGTGTAAGTATAAAGCGGCTACTCTACGGCTACTTTCTAAAGATTATCCAAATCCTTTAGCCAGGATGCTTGGCGCGTTGGCGTAGACCGCACTTCGAGTGAGCTTCAGTGACCATTGTAGACATCGCACGATTTAAATTTTGAATATATTCTGCAAAGGGAATTCGGACAGAGTGTGATTCTCTTAATGAGTCACTTAGCGATGCCTAAATTACGTCTACAAAGCCGATATAATTAACCTTACTAGAGGAGGGAGCAATAGCGTACCTGCTACTAGCATCGCTACGAAAGCAGAGACAAGTACTGCACCAGCCGCACAATCTTTAGCAATTTTTGCCAAATCATGGTATGTCTGCTTAACGGTTAAGTCCACAACAGACTCAAGTGCTGTATTTAGTAACTCTAATGCTAAAACTAAACCACTAGTTATACCAATTACCGCTATTTCCACCGCTTGCAGATGCAAAAAAACGCTTAAAGCGATCGCCATTGCACAAACACTTACGTGGATGCGAAAATTACGTTGAGTTTGAAAACTATAGCTGATTCCAGCCCAAGCATATTTAAAACTAATAAATAAATTAGAGGCTACTTTCCAGGAGAATTCCCGTTCGTTAGACACCAGTGTTTGTAACGAGGTAGGCGTTGGTGATGGAGAAATTTTTTGGGACATAGACTTAAAAACACAAGAACAGAGTTGCTACAGTGGGAATATTCGCCGATCTTAATGGCAGAATTAACTTTGAGGCAATCTTTAAGCAATTTTCCACAGAAGTATTATAAAAGTATTACCCAAAATTAACATTAAGAGATACTTCAATTACTGCTATTCAATGTCAATAGCAATACCTATTGCATTCAGCAATCCCACTTGCTGTTTTAACATTCGCTCCAAACTTTTTTCATCAGGATGATCCCAGCCCAACAGATGCAATAAACCGTGAGCAGCTAACCAAGCTAGCTCAGTTGATAAGCTATGTTCCTGTTGTTGAGCTTGGCGTTGTGCTGTATCTACAGACACAATAATATCACCTAAGTATAATGGGACAGAGGCAAGCATTTCTTTGCTTTGAGGAAAATTCACCTCCAAAGCAGCAAAGGCTAAAACGTCTGTCGGCTTATTTTGCTGACGATATTGAGCATTCAGTTCTTGAATTTGCAAGTCATCTGTCAAACGCAGCCCAATTTCATAACTTGGCGCTGGTGGAATCTGAGGGTGAAGTATTTCCAACCAGTGATTAAACCAGTTTTCCCAAGTTTCAGGGGTAATTCGGGCATCAGTCTCGTCAATTTTTACAGATGTTGTCGGGGACAACTCATAAAAATACTCCTCCACATATAGTTCAACTCTCAGGGGCACACAGTCTCCTTGTCTGAGGTTTACGATTTGTTGTTAAAACTGTCCTAAGTCAATTGGTCATCTGTTCTTTGAAATATAAATGACTAATGACTAATAAAAATCCTCACCAGTTGCGTAATGCTTAGTGAGTGAGGTAAGCAAGACCAACAAGCAGAGCTAAAAGCCCTACAGCAGTCAATCCAAAATGCTTTAGGGAAGTTCCACCCTTGCGCACCATGTTTCGCATGGCGAGTTTGACGTAGCTAGGTTGAGGTTCTGTTGAAGGTGAGTTGCTCATAATTATTTGCCTACAGACTCTTTTATAACTGTAACAGTTGGTCTGGGATAGAATTGCGATCGCCCATATATTGCTAAGGCGTTTCTGTATGAAACGCCTTAGTAATCGGGATGTTATGCCAATACGGTTGGATAAGCATTTTGAACTCAAAATAGGGTTTGGGGAAAAGGGAAATGGGTTTGCGGTTAAAGGTTTTTTATTCCCCTTTCCCCTTTACCCTTTCCCCTTTAACCGAACCGTATTGGATGTTATGCAATGAGCGCCTCTATGCCGAAGTATTTTCTACTAGTTTATTTTCTTGGCGCAGATAAGCTTGGATGAATGTATCAAGTTCGCCATTCATCACATCGCCAATCGCTGTCGTTTCCGTATTTGTACGTAAATCTTTCACCATTTGGTAAGGGTGAAACACATAGTTACGGATTTGGTTTCCCCAAGAGGCTTCTACCATATCGCCACGAATTTCAGCAATTTCTTGGGCGCGTTGCTCTTTGGCTATGACCAACAGCTTTGCTTTGAGGCGATTTAAGGCTTTTTCTTTATTTTGCAGCTGCGATCGCTCTTCTGTACAGCGCACGGCTATACCCGTGGGTAGGTGAACAATCCGCACCGCAGTTTCTACTTTGTTGACATTTTGCCCACCTTTACCACCAGAGCGAGTTGTGGTGATTTCCAAATCTTTGTCTGGAATATCCAATTGCACAGAGTTGTCAATCTGTGGCATCACTTCCACCCCGGCAAAACTGGTTTGGCGCTTGCCGTTAGCATTAAAAGGTGAAATTCGCACTAAACGATGTGTACCCATTTCCGATCGCAAATAACCATAAGCATAGCGACCGGTAATTTCTAGGGTTGCCGATTTTATTCCGGCTTCATCACCCTCCGACTCTTCAGCTAAAGTTACCTTATAGCCGTGAGCTTCGCCCCAACGGGTGTACATCCGCATTAGCATAAATGCCCAGTCTTGAGCATCTGTGCCACCAGCACCAGCAGTAATCGTCAGTACAGCACCTTCCGCATCATAATGACCAGAAAGTAACTGTTGTAACTCCCATTGATCTAGGTCACGATTGAGTTTGGTGATGGTAGATTCGGCTTCTTGGAGTAGTGCCTCATCAGTTTCTAACTCCAACAATTCAACAACTGCCTTAGTATCTTCGAGATTGGCGTACCAGCGATCGTATTGCTGAAGATGGGCTTTCAGATCGTTGAGTTCTTGTAGCGTTTGCTGGGCTTGGGTTTGGTTATCCCAAAATTCTGGCTGTGCAGATATTTTTTCGAGGTCTTGAATTTTAGCTGTCAGTGCAGGTACGTCAAAGATAGTCCTGGGTTTTACCCAGGCGGTTAGACAACGTTTCGATTTCGCGTTTGAGTTCTAAAACTTCCATAGTGCTTGCTGAATGATAGATAGAGCGCTTTGGATTAAGAAATTGCTCTTTATTCTACTTGTGTTTCTTGATTTTAGCTGTAGTTGGGTAAATTTTTTCTGCACTACTTGTATAAGTTACAAAAGTTACTTGAAATTATCAAGCGCTTCTTTACTCACTGAAGTAGCGTGATTTAGCTGTTGCAGATAGGCTTTGATAAACAAATCAATTTTCCCGTCTAATACCTCTGCCGCAGCAAGTGTTTCTACATTGGTACGTAAATCTTTCACCTTGGTGTAAGGATGCAAGATATATTCACGGATGAGCTTGCTGGATAGAGACTTTATTAGCCGAGGTTGAATTTTGTCAATCTGGACACCTTGGGATAGTGCGATAGCAAACAGTTTACTCTTGAGAATAGCTAAGGCTTTCTCTTTGTTTTGCATCTGACTGCGCTCATTATTAGAAAATACACTAATCCCGGTAGGAATATGAAACACCTGTGCCCATGTTTCTGGGCGGTTAACATTCCCCTGATGCCGGGGCAAAGTAATTTCTAAATGCTTTTCTGGAATCTCAAAATCAACAGACTCATCTAAAATCGGGCTGACTTCTACGCTGGCTAGGCAAGTATGCCGTTTGCCATTGCCATGAACAGGAGAAATTCGCTCTATTCTTGCATGAGTTCCTTGTTACGATTTTAGTCAGCCGTAAGCATAACGCCCTGTAATTTCTAGGGTGGCATGTTTGAACCCTCCTAAATCACCTGCTGACTCTTGCACTAGATATACTTTATGATTATGATTTACTGCCCAACGATGATATAGCTGTAATAACATAGCTGCCCAGTCTTGAGCATCTATACTTCCAACCTCAGCCGTAATTGCCAAGAATGCCCCCTTTTGGTCGCAGGGATCGGACAGAAATTGTTCTATTTCTACTGTTTCAAGTTCTTGTTGAAGTTGGGTAAGGTTGCTTTGTGCCTCTTGCAACAATTCCTCATCAGCAGATAATTCTAGTAATTCTAGTGCAGCCTTGATATCTTCTAGAATGAAGTGCGATCGCTGATATTGTTTCTTTTTAGCGTTGAGGAATTCAATTTCTTGAAGTTTTTGATAGAAAGTGACAGAATTATTCCAAAAAGTAAGTTGAGCAATTAATTGATTCAAGTCCTCGATTCTTGCACTGAGTTCTTGCAGGTCAAAGACAGCCTTCAGCTTTGGTCAAGATATTAGACAACCTTTCTACTTCGATTTTGATATTTGAGAGTTCTAGCATAGTTTTACTCACTTTAGGCTGAACTTGTCTACGTATTATACTATTAAAACGATAAAAAACCGTAGTTGCTGAAAATTTAACAGACACCTTGGGCTAGTGCGTAGGCGTAGCCAGCCGTAGGCATCGCAAACAATTTACTCTTAAGAATAGTCAAGGCTTTCTCTTTGTTTCGCATCTGACTGCGCTCTTGATTACAAAATACACTAATTCCAGCAGGAATGTGAACCATCTTTACCTATGTTTCTGTTGCGGAATGTGGGTTTTTAGGCGGCTTAGGGTTGTGTAGCGGTTTGTCATCTGTAGATCCTCCCCCCAAATTGTTTGCTGCTAATCCAAAGTGTCCTGTCTCAAACCACTTAGACTTGAGCAGCGACCCACCAATCATTTGTCAACCCTTCCAATACGTAATCATAAGGAAGCCAACCATAGCCCCCTTCACCCCAATCGGTTCCCCAAGAGTTTCTAATTAGCAATGCTCCTTGTGACCGTCTACTAGCATCAGCATTCTCTATTATCTTATGGTCATCGTAGCCAACTGCAACAACAGCGTGACCTCCTTTTACCTTATCGTTTTTAACTGGATATGGAATATAACCACTTGGGTTTAAATCCTCAATGGAATAATACATAGTAAACCCAAACGCGCAGGGAAAACCAGCGGCTAAAGCTGCTTTAATTCGCAATAATAGTATATATTCTGTAGTGCCTGGAGGATTTAGGCGGAAATATTTCAGCGCTTGATAACTTTGACCAAAAGAGTAGCAAAAAGGGGTTGGTTCCTCATCAAACTTATCTTCTATATAAGGCCAGTACTCTTCTGGGGGTACGCCAAATAACGCCATTGCCTGCATAGTTTGCCGAAGAGATGCTCCTACATCACCTTGACGATGCATGAGATTACGTGTCGCTTTATAAAGGAAAAGCCGAGAAGCATCGACATACCTATCAAAACTTCTTTTCTCAAAGTATTCCATTAAAGCAACACCAGCATGTGCCGTACATGAATCCAATGAGCCTTGGTCTTCAATTGGAGAACACCAAAAGCTTAAATCTACAAATTCTGGCATTAATAAATATACAGTTACCTTCTTGCCATCTTCTTGTTTTTCTCTGATAGATTCCTGTAAATTACCTTCTACCGGAAGTAGTAAATCACTTTGAAATTCTGGGTTTTTATCCAAATATTTTAGTTCATCTTGGAGTTCTGGAAGTATTTGGATGACTGTTTTCAGATTTTTTTGTTGATTTTTTAAATAATTTTCTTCCTGAAGTTGAGGATTATAATTAAGACTAACTTCTAAATTTCTGATATTTACTTCTAAATTTTTGATGGACTGAAATATCTCATCTATCTTCTCTAAAGACTTTTTTAAAGAAGTAGCTAATCTCTCATTTTCATTTTTATCATTATTTGATTCAGCAGAAATTATTTGACAGATATTTTTCAGGGAGCTTTGGAAATTTAAAATTGCTGAAAAAGCTATATATGAAGATACTGGATTTAAATCCCATTCTTTAAATAAGTTTCTTTCCTGTCCTGCTTGAGAAAAAATACTAGATTTTTTCCATAACTTTTGCTGAAAAGCTTCATTTTTGACAGCATCATTAATTAATTGCTGATTCTCTTGTGAATTATTTTCTTTACGAAGAACGTTAACGTATTCTGATTTATCAAACCATTGATCTAGCTTATTTAATACCTCTCTTACTGCTTTTTCAAGATTTCTATGTTGAGCTAAAGGAGAAATTAGTTGAGCAACCAATTTAACTATCATATCAATTGATCGCTTCAATGCATTTTTGTGTTCAGCAATATCAGACTTATTAGTCTTTGTAGCTGGTTGTAATTCTTTTTCAGCATTAGTCTCTGTAGTTGGTTGCAATCCTTTTTCATTAACAAAATCTTCAGCTTGAAATTCAGAAACTTCAAAAACTCTTAAAATGATTTCATAAAGGTTTATGGGTATTGCTAAGGATACAGGTAAAACTTCTCGCCGCTGTTGTTTTTTGAGCGCAACTAGCTCACATAATACTTCTAAGGTTTTTTTCCAATTATCTAGACCATCTACTGCTAGTCCATATTTAGCCTGAAATGATTTGACTGCTGTCTGTGTCTGTAATCCAAAATACCCTGTTACTTGTCCATCAAATTCTCCTAACTCACGTAAAAGCTTTTGTAGTTTTTTAACTCGATCGTCACCGTCAGATTTTTGCTGTTGTGCATTATATCTCTGAAATAGATCATTTAAAGCTTTGCTTGTATGTTCGCAAACTATTCCATAAATACCATCAAAGTTTGAAGCATCATGCCAATGATATTGTGTTTGGAATTCTTGAACCGCATCCTGTGTGAGATAATCAAAGAATCCTATTATTGCCCCGTTATTTTCTCCTAAATTTTTCAGATAACCCAGTTTATTCAGTTTGATTTGAATGGCTTTAATTTCTGGATCAAACATTCCCAACTTTTTAATTGTTTTTTCCGTGCCTTCATATTGAGAAGTTTTTTCTGCTTCTAGACTTTCTAGTATTTCCAAAGTTTGGTTTAAAGTATAGAGTGTTACTTGATCTACAACACTGTCAGTACTGTCATTTGAGACAACACTATCAACACTCTTATCTGAGACACTTGAGAGTCCAAAAATCATCTTGAGTAGTTTTACTGCCTTCTCTGTATTTTTACCAAAGTAACCATATTCCATATATTCTGATTCTGAAACAGCTTCTTGAAACTGAGCAATATTCTCTTGCCACACAGCTCCAAATTTATCCTGATGTTTACTAAATTTCAGTAACTTCTGTTGAAGATTGTAGACTTCTTGACCTGCACAACCAGGAGCTAAAAATATTTGTTCTTTAATAGCCTTGGCGTTGACTAATTTTAAACCTTTACTTATTTTTTTCTCAAAGTTTTTCAGCTTGGGAACAAGTGTTTTTGTGGAAGGTTCCTTTAATTCATTTTTTATTGAATCTAAGAATAGTTTAAATAATTCTTCTAGATTAGTTTGTAAATCATTATCATTACTTATCTGTATATTTTGAACATTCACAATTAACTTCTGATTGATTTCGTCTATGCCGTAGTCTCTAAAATCGGGGTAGTCTGGTATCCAGCCTGTTGCTTTTTTATCCACGGTGATTTCCTCTCAGATTTCTGCTGTTATGGTTATCTATCGTCCTAGTTCTTTTTATGCAAAAAAATATTTAAATTTTATTACTTTTCTTGAAGTATTTAACCACGTGAAATAATAGTGAAAATTGGCAAAATCAGGATTTATTCGGAGTTTTAACTCCATCACAAAGATAGCGATCGCTTTGACCCTGAGAATTATTCGCTAGATAATCATGCAGCCAATTGCACCCACGCCCGATCAAATTATCTAGGGTGAGATTTTCTACATTCCACAAAATAGCTGTACCATCTTTACTGCCAGAAACGAGAGTCTTACCATCAGGGCTGAAACTGATCCCATTCACCTCACCACTATGACCAGTAAGAGTAATAATCAAAGTCCCGTCTCTGTGCCAAAGTTTCACTGTTTTGTCATCACTAGCAGTGGCAATCATCTGACCGTCAGGACTGAAAGTTACTTGCCAGATAGCTGCACTATGCCCATCAAGACTGCGGATCGCCCGACCGTTAAGCTGCCAAAGTTTTACTTTATTATCTGCACCAGCACTGGCAAGGGGTCTGACTATCAGGGCTAAAACTGACGCTGTAGACAGCAGCATTATGGTTGATGGTGTTAAACGGCTGACCTTGCCGATTCCAGAGTTTCACTATCCCGTCATTACTACCAGTGGCAATTATTTTGCCGTCTGGACTAAAAGTGACGTTATAGACAGTAGCGCTATGGTTTAGGGTGTTAATTAACTGACCCTGGCGATTCCAGAGTTTTACTGTTCTATCTTGACCAGCAGTGGCAATTGTTTTGCCGTCTGGGCTGAAACTCACGCTATGAATGCGAATGCGATCGCTATGCTTTAAAGTCTTAAGCAGTTTACCCTGCCGATTCCACAGTCTTACCACCCCTTCGTCAGAACTGACAGCAGCAATTATTTGACCATCTGGGCTAAAATTCACATCCCAGATGTTGTATTCATTAATCTTCAGCGATTTAATCTGCTTACCTTGCTGATTCCAGAGTTTCACCGTTCCGTCATCACTGGCGGTAGCGATCGCTTTCCCGTCGAGTGAGAAGTTGACGCGATTGACACCAGCCTGATGCCCAATAAGAATAGTTTGCCAAGGGCTGTCAATTTGCCATAGTTTCACTGTCCGATCTTGACTAGCAGATGCAAGAGTACGACCATCCAGACTGAAACTCACGCTCTTAACTTCACCACTATGTCCTGTAAAAGTAGTAAGTTTCTGGCCATTTCTCTGCCACAGCGTCACGCTGTTATCCTCATTAGCCGTGGCAAGGGTCTGACCATCAGGACTGAAACTGATGCTGTTGATGGGACTACTTTGTACTTTTGACGTGTTAATAGGTGAAAGCATTTTTCCATCAGTATTCCAAAGTTTCACCGTTCCGTCATAACCAGCAGAGGCGAGGGTATTGTCAGAACTGAAACTCACGCTAGTGACTGTATCGTTATGTCCTTCTAAGGTCTTAAATTCCCTACCGTCTTTGTTCCACAGTTTCACCGTTCTATCAAAACTGGCAGAGGCTAGTATCCGATCGTCACGGCTGAAACTCAAACTATAGACTGGGCCTGTATGCCTGTTGAGCATTTTGAGTTCCTGACCCTGTATGTTCCAAAGTCTCACGATGTTGTCGTCACCACCAGAAGCAAGGGTCTTGCCATCATGACTGAAACTCACAGCCCGAATTCTAGTATTCAGCTTTTTAAAGGTTTTAAGTTCCTTGCCATCTTTCCAGAGTTTCACTATTCCGTCTAAACTGGCAGAAGCAAGGATTTGACTGTCGGGGCTGAAACTTGTACTGACAACTTGATCTTGATGCCCTTTTAAAGTATTCAGCAAACGACCCTGTTTGTTCCAAAGTTTCACTGTTTTGTCTCCACTAGCGGTAGCGATCGCTTCTCCATCGGGACTAAAACTAACGCTTTTGATATAATCGCTGTGTCCTTGAAGGCGTGAGCGCTCTCTTACCCAGTAAAGAGCCTGCCCTAGCACAGTCATAACTTCCGCCCGTTCTTGATTTGGAATGTTGACTTTGGCTGTATCTAGTTCTTTGAGTTGCTTGCCGGCTTTTAAACCTTCTATCAGGGCATCAATCGTATTTCTATTCGAGGTAAAACGTGCGTCTGATGCTGAAATCAAGGCTCGGAGTTCCGATTTTTGTGCTGCTATCCGTTGATTAATAGCTACATTCCACCCTATTCCAGCAACAATAGCCAATCCTGTTGAAACTACAAATCCTGATGTCAGAGCAATAAATCTTGTTCTGTGACGTACCCTCTGGGCTTTACGACTTTCGCCGATGTACTCTTGTTGGAGTGGTGCGATCGAGGGTTCTTTCCCTGCTCCTTGGGTGAACCATTGCTCTGCTTCTTCTAGTTCACTACCTTGTAGTAAGTAACTACTGTTGCGTTTTTTCCGATCCCACTCCAAGGCTTGCACGAGTAAGCGGGTATGCTGTTTAACATAAACTAGATCAGTATCGAGTGCTTTGAGTAATGATTGCAAGGCTTGCTCAAAATTATTACTTTCTTGGAAGAAAATATAGTTAATTTTGGCTAATTCGGGATGAACGCCCTTAACATCCTGCAACACAATTGGCACTAAACGTTTATTATGCTTGAGGGCATATGCAATCTCTTCACCGCAGACTTTAGAAGTGACTGAATTCAGACTAATAATAAAGATAAAATTATCAGCGCCTTCAATTCCTTCATAAATTTCTTTCCGCCAATCTGCCGTGAACGGAATATCCTCCCAGTCCACCCAGACATCTCGCTTATGTTGCTTGAGTGCTTCATAAAGCCTTTTGACGAACTCTTTATCCTTGCGGGAGTAAGAAACAAACGCCTCAGCCATATAATTTTATAAAAACTTAATAACATTTGGATAAAATACTACTTTTATCCTGGTTTTAAAAAATCTATATCCTTTGGAAAAAGAATTAATTGAATGCAAATTTTATATATGATAAATTATTCCACAAATTTTCACTACAACCTTTTTTATCTATTCGAACCACAATTCCCTGTAGGTCTGCACATGTGTTAATGGTGTCAACCTAAGGTTAAAAGGGCGGTTGGAAATTAAAACGATGAAAAAACCGTGGTTGCTAAAAATTTAACCACGGTTTTTGCTTTATAGAACTTTACTTTTGTTAGTGCCTACAGGTAATTAATCACGACCATTGATGGCAATTAGCAACCGCAAGATAAAGACAAACAAGTTGATGTAAGTAAGGTACATCGACAAAGCAGCAGGCAGATATTGGTCATCGTTGTAAGTGCGGGGCAAGATGTAAAAATCGACAACAGAAACCCCAACAAACAGAAATACTCCTAAACCGGAGATGGCGATTTCTAACCAATTTGGCGTGTAAACACCAAACATAGCAAATCCGAATTGGGCAAGGCACACAACCACCAAGGCAATGACACCAAGATTGATGGTTTTCGTCAAAGCCATGCCGTCTTGTTCAGAAAGATTAGAACCAATCTGACGGGCAGCAATAAAGGTGACACCACAACCAAGGGCAGCCAAACCAATGCCTTGAATGCCAACACCTTGGGATCTCAAGGCGACAAATACCAAGCCACTGAGAGTATATCCAGACAACAGGCTGTAGGTTGCCAACAGGGGTAGTGCAAGACCTTTATTACCTTTTTGGGCAACATTTTGGGCAACAAAAAACAATATTAACTCCAAAATCACCGCACCAATGAAGGTGGGAAAGAATATTTCGGGGTTAGTACGGATAATTCCCAAACCGCCGTAGGTTCCTAATGCGGTTAGCAGCAATCCACCACCGACGTAGGGGAGGGCGTTGGCAATCACGTTTGGGCCAACGAGAGCGTGAGATTTAGCCTCACGGATAGCTTCACGAAAATTACTGGTATTGCTCATATTGAAAAACTGTTTTTTAGGAAAACGTTCTGCTTATTCCTATTGTTACCAATCTTTGTGGTTAACAGCCAAGGATTTAATATAGTTGTCAAATCTGAAGCGTATTTGATTGCGTGAAAAAACTCAGTATACTTTTATTCCCTCTTCCCTGTTCCCTCCTTACGCAAATAATTTCTCCGAATCAAAGCGGATTCCTATACTTGCACTCAGTATGACTGATAGATATGAGGTCAGGAATGCATTGTTCAGCATAAATAGCTAGTTTTTGTTGCAAAAGCTAAAGATTATTTACCATTCAACAGTTATATAAAAGCAAAAATCACCTGTAATAGAGGGGTTCGCAAAATCATGCGTACAAATACTGAATTGTAGAGTTAGACCCCTAACAAGTTCAGTGAAACGACGATGGCTTATTCTTCCCTGATTCAGCAAAATAATAACAGCTTAGAAGAAAATATACGCAGCTCCATTTTCTCAGGAATAGGAGTTACAACAAAGGTAATTTATATGGCAACAAGTGAGTCCTCTTTACGAACTGATGGTATAGAATTATTGCACTTGTACCACCAGAATCCTTCTATTAAACTTCGTAATAAACTTGTACAGTTACATACTGGCTTAGTACGGAAAATGGCTCATAAATTCAGCCATCAATGCAATGAACCTTATGAAGATTTAGAACAAATTGGGTATTTTGGTTTGATTAGAGCTATTGAGCGTTTCGATCCTAGCCAAGGATATGCTTTTAGTTCCTTTGCAGTGCCATATATTCGCGGTGAGATGCTACACTTTTTGCGCGATCGCAGTACTTTATTAAAAATTCCCCGTCGTTGGCAAGAATTATACAATGAAGGACAAAAGATTCGCAAGGATTTGTCAATGTCTTTAGGTCGCCCGCCCAAGGATGCTGAAATTGCCAGCCAACTTCGGGTATCTGTACAAGAGTGGCAAGAAACCAAATTAGCTGCTCAAAACCGGATGCCTTTGAGTTTAGATGCAACCGCAGTTAACTATGTTGATTGTCAAATAACCTTGGGTGAGGCACTTCCTTGTCCTCGTTCTCATGTGCTTCTGCAACAAGAAGAAGAACGCCAACAGCTGCAAGGCGCAATCAATATGTTGGAAGAAAAGCCCCGCATGGCAGTTGAAATGGTATTTTTGAAGGAACTTTCTCGCAAGGATGCTGCTAAGAACATTGGTACTAGTCCAATGACAGTAACGCGCTATCTGCAAAAGGGAATTCAAGATTTGATTTGCTATTTACAACCACAAGTAATGCCCACTGGATCGTAGTCATAGCTAAGTCAAAAATCCAATGACTAATGACTAATGACAAATGACAAATTATCTAGATTTTAAATCAGCGATCGCACCTTTGGTCATAGCAGCAATAGCTCGATCTGTCGCTTTCGGCAAATGATAATATTTACCGCCTGCTGTTTGCGATAATTCTTTAGCAAACCCAGTAGACACAAATTTACTTTCTGTATCAATTACTAATAGTTGCATTCCCAAAGCACGGATTCTCGCAGCAATTTCTAATAATTCTCCTTTGATATCTGGCTTTTCTCCTGGTTCTAGCTGTTCGCCCAAAGAACGCGCTAAAGGAATATTACCTCGCCCATCGGTGATTGCTACAAGGACAACTTGCCCAATATCTCCACTTATCTGAGCATTTAAGCCGACGCGCACAGCCTGAGTTAAACCATGTGCTAAGGGCGAACCCCCGCCACAGGGCAACCTTTCCAAACGGTTACGCGCCAAAGCAATAGAACGTGTTGGAGGCAATAATACCTCGGCCTGTTCTCCTCGGAAGGGAATTAATGCTATTTGGTCGCGGTTTTGATAAGCTTCTGTCAACAGTTGCATTACCGCACCTTTAGCTGATTGCATTCGATTCAGTGCCATTGAGCCAGAAGCATCTACCACAAATACTACCAACGCCCCAGCTTTACGTACCAGGCGTTTTGAACGAATATCAGCT
The DNA here is from genome assembly GCF_053470305.1 of Nostoc sp. DSM 114160. Lineage (NCBI taxonomy): Bacteria > Bacillati > Cyanobacteriota > Cyanophyceae > Nostocales > Nostocaceae > Nostoc > Nostoc sp. DSM 114160. Next base: position 498,100 of record NZ_JBPFGO010000002.1, read on the forward strand.
TGTTCGACAATAACTTTTCTATCTGGTTGTCTTTCTCTTCGCGCTTTTTGATAAGGAGACGCTGCTCTCAAGGTAGCATCTACTGCAATGCGTCGCGCTTTCCCCTTGGGTAACATCGGCTTAATGTAGCGTCCCCTGTCATCAGAAAAAATGACACTGCGACTACCAGATTTACCTTGCCGCTTCGCCATTTGAGTAAAGTAAAGCACGCTGTCATCAAGAATTACCCCTTCCGGATCGAAGATAAACTCTTCCGGGATGCTGGGAGGTTCTTGCTCTTGATTTTCTTCCTGTTCTTCTTGTTCTTCCTCTTCAGATTCGTCTGGAGGTTCTTCTTGATTCTGTGGTGGAGGCGGAGGCGGAGGTGGTGCTTGATCTGGTGGTGGTGTCTGCACAACTGTAGCGCGTGGTACAATTACCAGTTCCACCGCACGGCGCAAATCTTCGGCATTAACTGTTGTTCGTCCCTCCAAAGCTGCGGCGGCCTTGGCAACCCGCGTGGCGAATAACTCGGCGCGATGTCCTTGAACTCCGCCGCGAATGGACTCATCCACTAAATAGGCAATTTGTTCGTGGGTGATGATTACTTCTTTGAGCCATTCCCGCGCCAAGATGATTTGGGTTTTGAGTGAGTCTAAATCTTCGTTGTACTGTTGGAGGAAGTCTTGAGGAGATTTAGAATAAGCGATCGCTTGATCCACTGCTTCTACTCTTTGATCTAAGCCGAGTACACCGTCAGCAGAGAGGGCGATCGCAATTCTATCTAGCAAATGCTCTCGTAATCCACCTTCTTCTGGATTATAGGTAGCAATAAACAGGGATTTACACGGATGCTGAAAACTAATCCCTTCTCGTTCGATCTGGTTGCGTCCCTCAGATAATACTGTTAAAAGCTGATTTGATATTTGGTCATCTAATAAATTAATTTCGTCTACGTACAGTACACCCCGGTTTGCTGTAGCGAGTAATCCAGGCTGAAAAATAGTATCACCTTGCTTTACCGACTTTTCAACATCTACTGAACCGAGGAGTCGGTCTTCGGTGATACCTAGAGGAATTTGCAAAAAAGGCGCGGGGATAATTTCGACGGGAACATCTTGAATATCTTTGTCTGCGTACTCCGCCAAAAGTTGATCGTCCCATTCTTCTGGGTAGTTGGGGTCACAATTACTAATTGAACCTTTGACAACTTCAATCGGCGGTAGTAGAGCGTGGATAGCACGAGCCATTACAGATTTTGCCGTACCGCGACGACCTGCGATCGCTACTCCTCCCAAACCAGGATCGACTGCTGCTAAAAGCAAGGCTAATTTAATTGCTTCTTGACCGACTACGGCAGTCAAGGGAAAGGCAGTGATGGTGGGATTGATAGTAGGCGCAGGCATTGTTTTTTCAATAGCGAGTCTCGGCCTTTAGCATACCAATTTCTGACACATTTAGAATAAGGATTATGGCAATGAGATCAAAGGTAAGGTTATGAGTATTGCTCAGGCTAAACGCTTCATACTGGATGAATACCACAAGCTTGGAGAATTGGGCTTTTCCATGAAGATGACCATATTGAATTAATTAATGGGGAAATTATTGAAATGGCATCCAAGGGTACGGCTGATGAAACTTGTTTGCGAAACTTGTTACGAGAACTTCCGAAAATTGTAGGTGATAGGGCAACTTTGCAATCTCAAGCTCCGATTGCTTTGCCACCGAATAGTGAACCTGAAACGGATTTTGCTATTCTTCAAAACCGAGATGATAATTATCTATCTGGTCATCCTAAACCTGCTGATGTGTTTTTGGTAATGGAGGTTTCAGATTCTTCTTTAGCTTATGACCAAGATGTTAAAATACCTCTCTATGCTAAAGCGGGTATTACTTATTATTGGATATTCAATTTATTCGATCATTATTTGGAAGTTTACAGTAAACAATATCAGGATAATCAAGGCAGATATGGTTATTCAAATAAGCGAATTTTCTTGTTAAATGAAGTAATAAATTTCCCCTGTTTCACTGATTTAGCTCTTGATTTAGCTAAGGTGTTTCCGCCAAAGCTGAATTTTTAAACTTTGTTATAGGATTCAATCATAAGACAAAGGAGTAAGTTTTATGGCTTATAGCGATTTTAAACTTATTGAAGTTATTGATTTTTTTGGGTTAGTTATCCACGAGTCATCTGGGCTATTCGCAAATGTACCGGAGCAAGAATGTAGTGATTTATTATCTACTATTCTGAGTGAAAATATTGATTTAGCAGTAGCAATAAGCTCGGAAAAGGCTCGTAGTGAAATGATAATTAGTCCAATATTATTAGAAATTAGACGCAAATTTAATTATGAAATAAGCTTTTTTTCTGGAGTTGATTTTACTGTTGATAGCCAGCGAGGATTAAACGGATTTTGTGATTTTATTTTGAGTCTTTCTTCGGAGCAGTTGCTTGTACGAAGTCCGGTGATTGTCCTAGTAGAAAGTAAAAATGAAAATTTGAGGTCTGGTTTAGCGCAATGTATTGCCGAAATGGTAGCTGCTCAGTTATTTAACGAGAGAGGTGGAAATCAAATAAAAGCTATATATGGTGCTGTTACTATCGGTACTATCTGGCAATTTCTCAAGCTTGAAGGTAATGTAGTTTCGATTGACTTGAGTGAATATTATATTAAGGATATTAAGAAAATTTTAGGTATTTTGTATAGTGCGATCGCGCAAAGTCAACTGTAAATTATTTATTAATAGGACCTACACAAACTCTACGAACTCTTGGCGTTTTTGATTTCTTGGCGGTTCGATAAATTAAGCTTTTTGGCTATTTTTCGCGTAAGTCCTGATTAAATAAGATATTTTTTAAATAAATGGTAGTTTTGAAAGAATACTATAGATGATTTTTAAAACTGATGAATGGCAAGCGATATCTTACGACAAACCGTTACACTTCTATGCTTTTACGAAATCTTCATAAATAAATTATTGACATCCAGCATTTAGTTATATGATTATGTATATAAGACAGCAAAATAACCGCATTTTAAAGCGCAAGTTTTTGGTGTTGTCTCAGCAGCAGAATTCCTAGTTTCCTGCCGAGCTTCGTGTCATCCCTTCGGCTGAGTATTCAGTCCAATGTCAGGTCAACTGATTGACTAGACTTTCAACGGTAAGACAAGATGTTTGGATGAATGTTCAGGGGAAAGGATGACGCGAAACTTGGTAGGAAGCCAGGAGTTCTACGGCTGAGACTTGAACCAAACGAAAGCGTACATAGCAAATTTTTTGTATAGACAAATTAATTTTTTCTTAATTCTCTCTACAGAAATTCGTTACTTGTAGATGCCTAATATTTCAATGCTGTTCCAAACAATAAGCGAAATGGAACATCGAAAAAATGAATCCCAAACAAAAACGTAATAAGAAGCAGCAACTCATTGATTTTTATGGTTCTTGCTGTTGGTGGTGTCGTCAAAATATCCCACAAGCAAATCTGACATTTGATCACCTTTTACCTAAGAGTCGTGGCGGTTCTAATTCTTTTGAAAACTTACGACTTTCTTGCTTTCAATGTAACAATTCTCGCGGAAACAGTCTCTATCCGCCTCTCCGGAGAGAGAATAACTGTTTCTAGGTAGCATCTTAATTTTATTAAGGCTCTGATCTTAGAAGGTGGGCATCTTGTCCGCCTTTTCCATTGAATTAACTACCAAAAAGAGGAAAAAATCAAAATGCACAAACTTCTAATATTCCATGATGAAAAACTTTTACGCCGTGCGCTTACCCACCGTTCTTATGTGCATGAAAATCCCGGAGAAGGCGAACACAACGAACGCCTAGAGTTTCTTGGTGATGCTTTGCTGAATTTCTTAAGTGGTGAATATCTCTATAGTCGTCATGCAGAAATGGGAGAAGATGAATTAACCCGGCGCCGTTCGGCGCTTGTAGATGAAAAGCAACTGGCAAAGTTCGCTGAAGAGGTAGGTTTAGACTTTAGGATGCGGTTAGGAAAAGGCGCAATTCGAGACGGAGGCTACCAAAATCCTAATTTGCTCAGTAGCACCTTTGAAGCAGTTCTTGGTGCTTACTATTTGGATCGTGATTCCAATATCGAAACAGTTCGCGAAATTATAGAACCACTATTTGATTCTGTAGATCCTAAGCATATAATTGTATCTCGTTCTAATGTAGACTCAAAAAATCGCTTTCAAGAATGGGTGCAACGCAATGTTACTCCAAATCCCCCCAAATATTTCACAGACCAAATAGGAGGCCCTTCTCATGCGCCAGAATTTATAGCCAAAGTATTGGTGGATGAAAAAATTTATGGAGAAGGTAAGGGACGCAATAAAAAAGATGCAGAAAAAGCTGCTGCGGAAGATGCGCTAGCTAAGTTGAAAAAACAAGGTTGGTTGTAGAGTTTAGGGGTTTATAAATTATGAGAATTTTCAAATTAGAATCTTCCTAACACTAAAAAATTGCAAAAAAATGAGGATGGTATACGCCATCCTCATTTTACTTTTTGTTACTTTACTTTTTTCCTGATGGTATCAGAAAAGAGTCAACTATTACAGTTGCGGTACGTACTGTTGCTTCTCAGGTACTTCAGTGTACTCAGCTACAATCTGGCGGAATTCTTCGCCATCAATGGTTTCTTTTTCAATGAGCAAATCTACTAAGCGATCGGTGACAGTGCGATGGGTCACGGATGATCTTCTTAGCATTGTCGTAGCACTGCTCAACAATTTCCTTGACTTGTCCATCGATGCGGGAAGCAATAGATTCAGAATACTCAGATCGGGTTGTCCAGTCACGACCCAAGAATACTTCTCCCTGCTGGCTTTCTAAGGACAATGGACCTAAGTCGGACATCCCGAAACGAGTTACCATTTGCCGCGCCATTCCCGATAACTGCTGCAAGTCTCCACCAGCGCCAGTGGTAACTTCCGCAGCGCCAAAAATCACCTCTTCAGCGGCGCGACCACCCAAAGCACCAGTAATTCTAGCTTTCAACTGGGAACGGGAAATTAACCCCTGTTCTTCGTTGGGTGTAAACCAAGTTAAACCCTGTGCTTGTCCCCGTGGGATTAAGGTAACTTTCTGTACTGGGTCATGGTCTTTTAACAAAGTCCCCACTAAGGCGTGTCCAATTTCGTGGTAAGCAATTAAGCGCTTGCTCTTGCTGTCTACCAAGGGAGTGCCTTCCATCCCTGCAACTACCCGATCCACCGCATCATCAATTTCGCGGAGGGTGATGGCTTCTTTGCGTCTTCTAGCAGTGAGAATTGCTGCTTCGTTGAGTAAGTTGGCTAAGTCAGCACCAGTGAATCCAGGAGTGCGGCGAGCGATCGCATCCAAAGATACGCTAGGGTCTAGTTTCTTATTTCGCGCATGGACTTGCAAGATTTCCAAACGCCCTTTGATATCGGGTGCATCGACTGTTACTTGGCGGTCAAAGCGACCAGGACGCAACAATGCTGAGTCTAGTACGTCGGGGCGGTTGGTAGCAGCAATAATAATGATGCCTGTGTTACCTTCAAACCCGTCCATTTCGGTGAGCAATTGGTTGAGGGTTTGCTCTCTCTCGTCATTACCGCCACCGATACCAGCGCCCCGTTGCCGTCCTACGGCGTCGATTTCATCGATGAAGATAATACAGGGGGCGTTGTCTTTAGCTTTCTTGAACAAGTCGCGGACGCGGGATGCACCCACACCAACGAACATTTCCACAAATTCCGAACCGGAAATACTGAAGAAAGGTACGCCTGCTTCCCCTGCGATCGCTTTTGCTAATAAAGTTTTACCAGTTCCAGGAGGTCCAACTAATAGCACTCCCTTGGGAATCCGTGCGCCCACAGCCGTAAATCTTTCTGGCTGCTTCAGGAAGGTGACGACTTCTTGTAGTTCTTCTTTAGCTTCTTCGATTCCGGCTACGTCGTCAAATTTGACTCCGGTTTTCGCCTCCATTTGGAAACGCGCTTTAGATTTGCCAAAGTTCATTGCTTGACCTGGGCCACCAGGGAGGTTACTAGAACGCCGGAACAAAAAGAACAGCCCAGTAATCAATAAAACTGGAAAGATGAGATTGCCCAACAATCCCCAAATTGCGCCATCATTCCGCATGGGGTGAGCATCAAAACTAATGGCTTTCTCTTTGAGCTTGCTAATTAACTCAGGAGCGTTAACAGGCAAATCCACACGCCACCTTTGGACACGATTTTCCAGGTCTGGATCGCGGGCTTCTATAATTGCTGTCCTACCGCCTTCGTACAGATCCACGCTGGTGACGCGATCGCTGTCCAAGTATTCTAGAAAGCGACCGTAAGTCATGCGGGTATTGGCTGCATTCTTACTCATGTCAGCAGGTGCGCCTGCAAACGCCCCTTGCCAGAAGAAAAAGCCAATTACCAAAGCCGGCAACGTCCAGAGTGCTACGACTTTCCAAGAGAATTTCATTTTAATTTGCCTCTAGATGCCTATACAACTCGTTAGCTCTAGTAACCGAATGTTCATCACTCTGTCACTTTAAGCTGTTAAACGGATGTTTATAAATCCATTTTGTTTAATTTGATCTCTTAGATGCACTGCCATAAGGCGATTAGAGCATTATGGCGATGCCAACAAGAATCTTAATCAAAGTTAACTTAATTTTAATACAATATCGCACGAGAAAAGGGAGCGCAACGGTATGCAAAGACAGAGAGAATTTCTCCAGAATGCTCCTTGTATCGTTCAAGCCGCTCTAAATCATGATTCTATTTAGGGAGACGCGATGAATCGCGTCTGTACAAGAGTGGGCGAAATGAGGGAGCAGGGGAGCAGGGAGATGAGGGAGTGAGGAAGTAAGGCAGGGTGGTTTCATACGAAAAAAGAAAAATACATAAGTCTTGATTTCTCATATATAACCATAGATTTTGACCCCTCTCCAAACCTCTCCCCGAAGCGGAGAGAGGCTTTGAAATCTATTTTTAGTTTTTCTCTCGTTGTATGAAACCACCCTGAGGGAGTGAGGAAGTAAGGGGACAAGGAGATAAACAAAACTCCTAACTCTTAACTCAGCACGGACTAAACGCCCCGCTATCGCTAACAGCACTCCTAACGCCCAATGCCCAATACCCTACTTTACTTCTGTAATTTTTAGAGTGTAAGGGAGATACTTGCCTTTTTCGTAGGAACCAACCCAAATTTGGTAACTTCCAGCTAGCCATTCACCAACAATGCCAGCATTTTTGCCATCAAAATCGTCATTACACCAAGTACCACCGGGCCCTTTGATAATCATGGTGGTGTCTTCAGGACTTTGCACTTGCAACTTCAGGTAGTCAAATTTACTTGTTAACGCTAATGTGTGGTCTGGTGTTTCATCCACAAATCCGGTACAAGGGCCAGTGGCTGTTTCGCTTCTTCCACCTACTTGACTCCCAGATATTGAGCCACCACTCATCCCGCGAACTGTCAGAGGGTCTGGGGAAAACTGAGGGCTAAGGGTGACATCTCCAAATATCGTTGGCGCTTCCTGAGCATCAACCGCAGCGTTAACTGTCGATATGATGAAGAGCGTAACTATCATGAACGATAATCTCATCCCTCTATTGAGCGCTTTTGTCGGCATTGTAATTACGTTCGCTTCTAAGTGTTTTTGAAGACATGAATTTTACACACCAAGTTCCCAACATGAGGAGAATTGACTAACTATTTTAGATGTGAAATGGGGGATAATTCATTAGTAATTAGTCAATGATTTCTTGTTTCCATAATTGCTTTACCTTAGACTTCTTGGCATTTGTCGGGTAAAGGGTAAGGGTTAAAGGGAAAAGGGATAGAATTAACATTCCCCTTTAACATGCACCCATTTCCCGATCTCTTGGCATTTGGCACAAATGCCAAGAGGTCTCTTATGGATAGGGGCACACGTTTGTGCGCCCCTAAAATCTCAAATATTTCTAAAATCTGCAAGTAATCGCTACTTAGCTTCCGTTATCGCTCGACTCAAGCGGGGCTTATCTAAACCAATCTGATTTAGTAGTAACCAAGATTGGATTAAGTCGGGGCCATGAACATCTCCAGTTAAAGCTGCTCGGAGCGATCGCATCACTAAACCTTTTTTGACTTTCTGCTCTTTGACAACTTGTTTAATAATCTCCTGGGCGGCGGCTTCCGAGAGTTGCAGCTGATTTTCTAAAGCTGTGATAATCGCTTCCAGAACAGCAGTAGAACCTTCTTGTTTCAGTTGTGTACTGCCTTCATCGCTAAATTCAACTGTATCGCTAAAAAACAGTTGGCTTTGAGGTACTGCATCTACCAGGCGAGTCAAACTCTGACTAATTAAAGTTACTAGCTGTTCTAACCAGGGGCGTTCTCTTCCACCATCAAATTTATAGCCAGCCGCTTGCCAATAGGGGATGAGCAAATCTGTGAGTTTATCTACTGGCGTGTTGTGGATATACTGACTGTTCAACCAATCCAGCTTGTCCCAGTCAAACTTTGCACCCGCTTTATTTACACGCTCAAAACCAAATTCTTTGGCTGCTGTTTCTAAGGTAAATATTTCTTGCGTAGAGTCTGGTGGCGACCAACCCAACAATGTCATGTAATTCACCAAGCCTTCAGCAGTAAAGCCCATTTTCTGAAATTCAGAAATAGAAGTAACTCCATCCCGCTTAGAAAGCTTCTGCCCTCGCCTGTTCAAAATTAGCGGTGTATGGGAAAACTCTGGAATTTTTGCACCCATCGCTTCATACAGCAGAATTTGTTTGGCAGTGTTGGCGATGTGGTCTTCTCCCCTGATGACGTGGGTGATTTGCATATCAATGTCATCCACTACAACGACAAAGTTGTATAAAGGTTGACCGCTACTCTCTTCTGAGGCGCGGGCGATGACCATATCACCACCTAAATCGCTACCTCGCCAAGACATTTTTCCCCTGACTAGGTCGTTCCAGACAATTTCGCGATCGTCTTCGATTTTGAACCGAATCACAAAAGAACGACCTTCGGCTTCAAAGGCGGCACGTTGTTCTGGGGTGAGGTTGCGATGACGGTTGTCATAGCGAGGTGCTTCGCCTCTAGCTTTTTGAGCTTCTCGGAGCGCCTCTAGTTCTTCGGAAGTAGTGTAGCAGCGATAAGCTAATCCTTGCTCTAGCAATTTTTGCACTGCTTCTTTATAAAGATCCAGGCGTTGGGATTGGAAAAATGGCCCTTCATCCCAGTTCAGTCCTAGCCAACGCAGTCCTTCCAGAATATTGTCTGTGTATTCGGGACGCGATCGCTCTAAATCTGTATCTTCTATTCGCAGTATAAATTTACCGCCGTGGTGACGGGCAAATAACCAGTTGAATACAGCAGTTCTAGCTGTACCAATATGTAAATTTCCGGTTGGACTCGGCGCAATACGGACTCTAACAGTCACAGTTAATTCTCTCTTTCGCAAAGCATGATAAATGTAGCTTATATTTAAATCTTGAATCCTGAGTCAACCTCTTTGGGTAATTCAGAATCTAATATCACCTAAGTTTAAGTTATTCGCTACTCATAAATTTAGAACGGGACTGACGGGGCTCGAACCCGCAACTTCCGCCGTGACAGGGCGGTGCTCTAACCAATTGAACTACAGTCCCTTGTTTGGCAACTTTGCTATTATCACTATTTTTTTTCTACTTGTCAAGTGTTTCGGAGTCAGGAATTAGTAATGATTTTTGTCACGTATCTCCAAGATGCAAATTATACGTTAAAGAGACCGTGATAACACAACCTGTGGCTCTGATTCCAGATGCTGCAATATTCGGGATTGCATTTGTTTATACTGCTGTTTCAATAGCTGTTTGCTCAATTGGGGTTGAGAAGTGGGTGGTAGACTATGGCTTTGTTGCACCCAAGTTTTTAACATTTGCCGCTGAGTTGACTCAATGCGACTGCTGAGAACCTTGATGCAGGAATGTGGTGCTTCTAGAGTAAAGAAAATCAAAGGATATTGTTCATTTTCAGCCAGGAAACTTACCATCTTCAGATTTTGGGGATTTTGCATATCTAAGTAGCACGGTAGCCACTTAGGAGCGAATTGCTGATTATAGAGTACAGTTACCCACAACAACATTGGATGAGGGGATGTCACAAAGACAAACTGGTTATAACGGGTAGAAACCGCATAGTTTTTAATTTCTTGTTTAGACAACATCAACCATAGCGCTGTTATAGATCCTTGGGGAGTGTCTAGAAGCTGGGGAAAAACAATTTCTTGAATTGGTTTATTTTGAGGCCACAAAAGTTGCCGATAGCTTTGTTCTACAGTGATTGGTAATGCAGAATTTAAGGGAGACTTAAAGGTGAAGTTTGTAGGTAAAGTGGGACAATTAGACTGTTCTAGACTGTTTAAAACTTGTAAAATTTCAGCGATATTTTGAGGGCGATCGCTTGCTTTTTTAGCCAGACAAGCCATAATTAAATTATTTAACTTCTGAGGTATTTTAATAGTAGGTTTAACATCTGCGATCGTGTTTGGTGCTTCAAAATGATGTGCTTTATACCAAGCGCCAAAGTAATCAGTTTCTGTTTGCCAAGGTTTTTTGCCTGTGAGCATCTCAAACATCATCACACCCAGACTATAAATATCAGAGCGACTATCTAATTTTTCTCCATCTAGCTGTTCTGGAGAACAGTAGGGTAAAGTGCCATTAAATCCGCTACTTGTACTAGCTGTTGATGCATAATTCAAAAATCTAGCAATACCAAAATCAAGAATTTTAACTAACTGGCCCAATATCGGATCGGGAATAACTAATATATTAGCGGGCTTGATATCTCGATGAACCAACGGACAAATTTTGCCATCAATGTTAATTCCTTGATGAGCACACTGTAAGCCCAAACAAATTTGGCGAGAGAGAGTCAAAAACATGGGCAGAGATAGCGGAATTAAATCCTTTAAACTCTTACCACATAAATATTCCATGACGTAGTATGGTTTTCCTTTCTCATTCACACCATAATCATAGGCCCGCACTATATGTACGCTCTTTTGACTCAAGGCTGCACTCATTAAAGCTTCACGAGCAAAGTCTTGTTGCATTTTGGTATTAACAACAGTTTGAGTCAAAAACTTGATAGCAACTGGTATACCTCCTAACAAAACATCATTTGCTAAAAAAACTTCACCCATGCCACCGCTGCCAATTAATTGCTTGAGTTGATAACGATTGGCAAGCAAGCCCGTACTACTGGGAGATGTAGATAAGCTCTGATTCACTTTGTTCACCTCTGATGCTGAGTCCATTGAAAGTTAGCAATAAATACATAAAAATATTCTTAGTTAATGGTGGCAAGCATTTTGATTTTACTAGCAGAATTTCAACGACGTAATAGCATTTTTAAAAACATTTCCAAAAATTTATTTATCCAAGTTTTTAAAACTTCTGTCTCAGATTTTTGATGTGTGGCTAAGTTTCGTAATATGTCTAACTTCAGCTTTTCGTACTCTGCTTTTAGAATATTTTTGGCTTGACCAGGCAAAATCAATTCATTTGACTGTTGACTCATATCTAACCAATCTAAAAGTTGCTGACGCTGTTTAGCCGTGAGATTTAAAGTCGTTACATGAGAGCAATGAGTTGGCTCTTCTAAGGGGAAAAATAGTAAATGATAGTAGCCTACTTCTGCTAAACTACGTGCTATATTTTGACTCTTGTTATCTTTTAAATCCAGATAATAAGGTAGCCACTTAGTCGTAGAAGGTTGGGCGTCATATAACACTGTTAACCACATTAGCATCGGATATACATTCATTTTACTAATAAATTCAGTGCTATGTATTTTATCCAAAAATTTTGCAATCTCTTGTTTGGGCAACATTGCCCAAAAAGTTGGTATAGGTCTTTGAGAAGTCTGTAATAAATGGGGAAAACCAATTGGTGCAATTGGTTTATTTTTAGGCCAATTTTTTTGCAAGCACTCTTTTTCTGATAGTAAAGTTGCGGGTACTAATTGAACTGGGAGCGAAACTTTAATAATGTCTGTACTATTACTAAAAATAACATTATTAACTTGAAGACTAACTTTTTCTAAATCTTCTAATATTTGGTTAATATTCTGAGGGCGATCGCTTACTTCTTTAGCTAAACAAGTCATTAATATTTTTTCTAATATTTCTGGTATTTTAACTTGCGGATTTACTTCTTCAACTGTAGGTGGCATTTGAAAGCGATGGGCTTGATACCAAGTACCAAAGGAGTTACTTTTTGTTTGAAATGGGTGTTTACCTGTCAGCATCTCAAACATTAATACTCCCAAACTATAAATATCAGAGCGGATATCTAGCAGTTTACGCCCTTCCATGTGTTCCGGAGAACAGTAAGGCAAACTGCCAATAAAAGAATCTGTTAGGGTCATTCCACTTCGCTCTGTTAAAAACTTAGCAATACCAAAATCTAGAATTTTAACAATTTCACCTTTTTTACTATCTTCAGCAATAAATATATTTTCTGGTTTAATATCTCTGTGAACAATAGGGTAAATCTCTCCTTTAAGACTAATACCTTGGTGGGCACATTGTAAGCCTAAACAAATTTGATTGCAAATTTCTAGAAACTTCGATATTGTTAAGGGCTGAATTTTCAGAATTTGTTTAAGATTTTTTCCTTGGAGGTATTCCATTACATAAAATGGAGTTTTATCCTCAGTAACTCCATAACTTAAAATGCGAACAATATGTTTACTTTTGCGACCCAATTGAGCGCCAATAAAAATCTCTCTGGCAAAACGTTGGGACATTTGTTGGTTTGACAAACTAAGTGATAAGATTTTGATTGCGATCGGCATACCGTCTTTAGCAGTATCCTCTGCTAGATAAACTCTACCCATCCCCCCTTTGCCAATCAAATCTCTGATTAAATAGCGATTGTTTAAAAAATGTCCGATGTAATCGTCTAATTCTGCCTTTTGCCCTACCATACTCTCAATTTTATTTTCTGGCATAAAAATCATTTATAAAAAATGTTATTGGCAAAATACTTTAATAAGTCTAGCTAATTATTAAATTTAAATCTAAGAGATGTCCGAATTTTGAGAAAATTAATTATATGCTGTAAATATGCTTAAGCCTTCTGCAAAAGCTACTAAACATTGTGTAACATATTTATTAAGGAGTACGGTTGAGAAATTACACGTAAACTATAAATAAGCTAGATAAAATTACTTAGTATATTCAGTAAATACACAGGAATAATCAGAAATAACTAAATAGCAGTTAAGTTGCAATGTTTATGACGGGCTGCGCCTAAGCACCTTTATCTCTGTGCAATTAAAGCTTAAAATTTGGGAGTACCCGGCGTAATAATCTAATTAAGGGATTTTCAACTTTAAGTTTAAAGGCTAGTATCTGGGTGCGTTGTAGGGAGTTAAAATTATTATCACTGATGAGAATTAATGATTGTTGACCATTTGGTAGTTTTGGGCCAAGAGTTAAGCCTTCGATGTTGTCTAGCAGTACATCTAGTTTTCTCAAATCTAACAACAGTTTTTTCTTAACTGGTTTAATATTTTTGGAGTCAACGGCTAAAAGGCTATCAATATTATGAATATCATCGGCTTCTTCTAAAGAAACCTGAAATAAGGAAATAGCAAATCCTAAACCTGTAAAAGACCTTTCTAAACTTAAGAAGTGTCCTTGATTATCGAGAGCGAGTAAATCGGGTAATCCACTAGCGAATTTGCCAATCAGATTCAAAAATGGTGCAACTGGTTCAGTTTGGTAAAGAAATTCCTTTTCTGACTGGTTGTTGAGCAAGTTGTATTGTAAAATTCTGCAAGGACTACCAATATTAGGTTTCGCTGCGACACCATCTTGAATTAGAGCATTTTCGGTGGCTGTGAATAGATGCTTATTATCGGGTGTGATGGTGAGGCTTTCAAAAGCTAAATTGTTGCGGATACCTTTTTGATTAGTTTTATCTGGTAAAAATTTGTTTGGTATAGGGAGTGTTGCAATTTCTCTACCAGAAGATAGTGAGAACTCTTTAATAAAAGGATTAATTAATTTTGCAGCATCGCCTTCAGAAGAAACAAACACAGTCGCTTTATTAGTTAATGCAATACCTTCTGTATCAGTTTCACCAGGGCGAAATCTTTGACCATTTTCATTTAATAATGTAGTAACGCTGACTGGAATAATTCCATCTTTTTCTAGTAAACCTTTGCTCAAATCGATTTTTAACGTGTAGAAACGAGCGGCAGCTTTTTGTCCCCGGTCATCTGAAATAGCATAATACAGGTTGTTTTTGGCATTATATGTAATTCCAGATAAACCTCCTATTTCAGTTTCTTTAAATATTAAACCTTTTTCTAAGGTTGCTTCTCCAATAAAATTTATACTACTAATTTCAACACTATTTGAAGGAAAATTTGTGAATACAAAGCTAATAATTATAATTGCAATCAACAAGTAAATAATTCGTGGAAATACGAAGATTTTTTTAAATATCTGCATAATTTTTATCAAATAAATATTTTTAGGAACAAACACTTATACATCCCTTCAAATAATATCAATTAAATAAATAATTTAATAGATACAAGCCTGAAAATCCCGCTAATCATTTTTTTTAAATTGGTGACAAGTCTGAGCAGATGTTTTTTTACTGAGACTTTTCAAAACGTATTTTTTAATTTGAAAACCTTTAAAAAATAATAAATTACTTAAGCTAATCGTAAGTCATATTCATCTTGGAAAAAGTTGACAAGCCAATTTTTTACTTTATGGGTGGCGCGGCAGTCATCTTCGTTGTAGCGTTGGATAATTTCTAGTAAAGTGCGATCGCCTGTTTCTAACCATCGATCGTACCAGTAAATACACTTGGCACCACTGGCTTCTTTATCGCGCCACTCAAATCCTAACCAACGAGCGATCGCTTTCAAGGCATAGCTTTCTACGGGCAATGCTACACTTTGGGTTAATTGCTCATACACATCCACAAATCGATTCAGTACAGGACGCACTAAGGAATGTGGAGTGCCGTAAAGTTTTGCCAACCGTTTGACTGTATCAAACTCGTAGACACAAAAATGATAAATTGGCGCTTCGGGATATTGCCAAACCAAATCCAAAAATTGCTGCCAAACTAATTCTTCGTCTTCTGGTTTATCTGCTAAAAAAGAATAAAATTGTTCTGTATTAGTTTGTCTATTAACAACCAAAACCCCTAAAAGATAATCTAAATCTAAGTCTGGCTGGGCTTCAATATCAAAATAAAGCTCTATGGGCGCTGTAAATGTAATATCTTCTGTTGGTAGCGGATATGGTAGAATCAACGGCCGTTTTTCTAGTGCAGATTGAGCTTGTACTACCAATTTGGGCGCTACTTCGGTGTCAAAACCAAGTAGCTTTTCTAAGCTGCTGGGACTGGTGTTAGCAAGAGACTCCAGTGTGGTAATGTCTAAGGCTTGGAGTTGAGTATAGCGCAGCGGTGTTACACCTGGTAGCAGTGAGAGATGTTTTTCAGATTGAGCGATCGCATAACATTCACTATACCAATGGCAAAAATTGCACTTTTGGCGAGAAATAAATACCTCTGGCGGATTCGGTAACTTTAATACTTGAATAAACTCTTCCAAAATCTGCTGCATCCGTATTGTCCATTTGCACAGATCCACTGCATAATTTGTATTTTTGGTTCGCAATATGAGCAAAGCTGTTTCAGGTGCAACTCCCTGCACTGTTGCCAATACTTGGGCATGAAATGCAGCAACAACTTGATATTCTTGCTTAGGGCGCTTACCCAGTTCAATACTAGCTGGGACGTAGATCCAATCTCCAAAATTTGATTGTCCCCCGGCTGTTTCACAAGTAAATCTGGACGACTTAGCAGGGTGTGTGCTTGCGAATAATTTGCTAACAGTACTCCTTTATAGATGTACTCAACCCCACGCTGCATCAATTCTAAAGTTGCTTTCTCTCCCTTTTCCCAGTTTCCATAAGCATAATCTGGTTGATAATAAGTCATCTGTGCTAAAGCACTCAACTGATGAGCGATTTTATCCTGTTGCAGTTTCTGTAGCAACTCATTGGGAGCATCGCGCTGACTTGTGTCACCGTGGATATCTAGAAAAGGTCGGCGTTTACAGCGTTGATATTGCAGTAGGAGTTCAGCATTAATTATCATCCTTTTAAGTTAACAATAATTAGCAGAATCTGGGAGTAACTGTGACAATTAAAATCTGGAAGTGGCGATACATTCTCTGCAAGACGCTTTGCGTAGCTTGCTTCCCTGTAGGGATAGGGTGCGCTACGCCAACGCGTCCACGCTTAATTTGCCGTTTATTTTATACTGTCAACAGCTAGAGCGTTTGCTTTTGTGCCAAATTACAACTAAAAGAGAGTAAAAATCACAATTTGTCCATTATTACAAGGTTACATGACAAAACAACATGAGCCGGATCTCATCTGTAAACGTGTCACACCATGATGACACGAGTCATCGCAAAGCTCTCCTCTTATCTTGACGATTAATTTTACTGCAAAACGATTGCATAATTATCGACTCAGGAAGGCGGATTGAGTCAGGTGCAAAACTTTATTCTGCTAGAGGAGGCTGTAAGAGCGGTTAAAATTGCGATTGTCTGAACGATATTTTCTAATAAAACTCTTTTGATTTAAGTAAAAATAGTAAGAGTGAAAATAATCTGGAAATAATTTTTAAGTTGTGCTTAGTACAATGTCTAACCTAGTAATGAAAAGTTCGTAGTAAGCACTAAAGTGCTTACTACGAACTTGTTGACCTTACTAATTTAAACTTAACAGACTATTAGCAAGGATTTTGGCCAACGCATAATTAATTAAAACTACACCGTCAGCTTTTATCCCTGCTTATTTTCTCCCGATATCTAACTGTACTTGCAATCCATCATTGTCACTGCCTGACTGAGCCGGTGTTAAGAAAACTGAGGTGTCTGGCTGTGATAATGATTCGTTAAAGCGAATTTGGGCTGGAGTTTTATTTTCTCTTCTATTATTGTTGGAAAGGCTTGCTGGATTAGTTTGCTCAAAAAAACTTCTAAAGTCATCTTGGGCTGTTTTCCGATCGATTCCAAGTAGAGAATCACCACTTAATCGATATTGTCCGGGATTTGAGTTTGATGCTGGTGATTGAGCGTAGACTTGGCTTCCTAAGCTTACAAAGGCTGCCGTAATCCCCAAGAAAGCAATAATTTTGGCGTTCATTTGCTCGATCCAAATTATTTTTAATATTGCTCGTCTATTATTCTCTGGGAAAAATATTTTGATTAACTCTATTGTTAGGTTCTACTAAAATAATTTTATTGCGTATATACTTAGCGTGTCAATGATTTTTGCTATTTTAGGGATTAATAAGTTATCGCTTTGATATCTCTTGATAAGTTGGATTATCTGGTTAAGTTTATGAGCGATCGCAGTTAAGTTCGTTGAGATATGCCAGGATGAGATTAAGGATGTTTAACAGTGGCACAAGAGCGATCGCTTGGCTGAAGCTGTGTTTAATTACCAACCACTACAATTTTTGTTACAATCTGACAAATTTGTTACTAAAATAACGAGTTTAGTTACCATCACTACGATTTTCGTTACAATTTTACAAATTTAGTTACTCTGACTACGATTTTTGTTACAAACATCATAGCTTTAGTTAACATTGCTGAGTAGATTGTTGTAATAAACACCAAATACTGTGGATTATACTCAACCAAAATTAGGCTTTAGTAAGGCAAGCTAGCTCTAGAACACCATCAAAAGAACATCATTATGCCTCGTCAAAAGCGTACATATCGCGTTCTAGAAAAAGCTGAATTGAGAATCGCTGGACTCAAAGCAATCGATCCCACTATGGATTTTGGGGATACTCGTAACTTGCAAAATGTCGCACAAGTTATTCAACAGTACCGCAGTAAAATAGATGCTTATAATACGACTCTGGCTGTGATTGACTCTTATAAAAGTGAGATGAAAGAGTTGGAAAAAACTTTGAGCGATTTGAGTGAAAAAATGCTCCTGGGAGTTGCTTTTAAGTACGGCAAAGATAGCCATGAATATCAGATGGCGGGTGGTGTTCGCAAAAGCGATCGCATCCGTAAAAGTAGAGCAACCCGCTTGAAATCGGCTTCAGAGGAAGCAGTTATTAAGGATGCTACGGCTGTATAAAAGCGCCCTGAGATTAAAGTCTGCTGCTACTGAAACAAAGCTTGTTTTTAGCAAGATTTTAGCATGAACAAGAACTTCCGATCTGTCATGCTTGAATGTTGCATTGTTTTGTTGTCTCAAAAAGCAAAGAAAGCAAAACAAAACTTCAGTGATTTTTATGCTGTGCATTTTACTTTAGTCATCAGAAACTTTACGTAAGTCTATTGATGTAACTATAAGCAAACTCGGTAAAATTCGTGAGGTTTAACAGATAGAAATTAACTAAGATTAGCTTTGAATAGCAGTCAATATCTGTTAAACCAAGCAAATTTGTAATAATTGCTTAATTGTTAATAAGCAACTGTTGTTCAATATAACTTTATCTACTGATGAGCGATTTGAATAACGAAAGACTAAAACTTAAACTTCATCAGTTGCGTTTAATTCCATATTTAGCAATTGGTTCTTTGATTTTTTATTTCAATTCCAACCTAGATTTAAACTACATAGTTAAAGGATATTTAGTCTTAATGGAATCTCAGCTAGGTATAATCGTTATTTATTTTTTGACGGCAAAATTCACTAACAAAGCACAGAAATAATCAAAAAATCTCAAAAACTTTAGTTGTATTATATACCAATAGATATTTATTAGAGTTAATTCAGGAAGTAAATGTTATGAAGACTAAATCTACAGCAATTATACTTTGCTTTTTTGGCGGGTGGTTGGGAATCCACAAATTTTATTTAGGAGAAAATGTAGCAGGTATTTTGTACTTATTGTTTTTTTGGACTTGTATACCATCTTTAATAGCCTTTGTTGAATTCTTCGTCTTAGTTTTGATGTCAGATACCGAATTTAACACAAAATATAATCAAGTTATCGCAAGCTCAGGTGGAGCCGTCTCCGCAAAAGATGCAACCAGTGCGCTAGCTGATTTAAAAAATCTTTTTGATTCTGGGATAATTACCGCAGAAGAGTATGAAGAAAAACGCCAAAAGCTTCTGAAATCTTTGTAAATTAAAACTATTAGTCGATTTATGATGTCACAATCTAAATCTTGGTTTCAACAAACTCCTGCTTGGGTGTGGTTATCATTAATTCCAACATTAGGGGGATTTGCGATTGTCTATGCAGGTTATAAATCCAAGACTAAAACTTGGGTTGTTCTAGGGATTAGTATCTCTATATTAGCTTTAGCTTTATCAGCTAATAGTTTAGCATTTGCGCCCTGGATAGCTCAGATTGGCGTTGCGTTTTATCTCAAGAAATTTTATTTAATCAAAACTTATCCAAAGAATTTACCAATTCCCGAAGAACAAGAGTTAGCAAAATTAGTTGCGAATACTCGTGAAAAAGTAGATATTAATGAATGCTCAAAACATGAACTAGTTAACTACTTAGGACTACCGATAGTTTATGCAAATAACATCGAATCATTGATGAATGAGGGATATGTTTTTACTCATGTAGAAGAGTTAATCGAAATAGCCGGAATTCCCGAAAAGCAAGTAGATCGAATTACACCACTGATTACTTTTAGCTACAACTACAAAAAAGAAGCTGATTGTTCTTGGAAACGATTAAACACATATTCAACTGATGAATTGATTACCTGTGGATTAGATAGAGCGATCGCAGAGCAAATTGTTGTCGAAAGGCAGCAAAGAGGTGAGTATAAATCGTTGATTGATGTCAAGCAGCGCACTGGATTACCGTTTAATACTTATCGTCACATCGCTTAGACTCCCCACTCCTTGGCCTTTTTCCAAGGAAGCTTCACAGTAAATCGACTACCTTTGCCTAACTGACTTTCGGCGTGGACAGTTCCACCATGCAACTCGACAATTTTTTGCACCATAACTAATCCTAAACCTGTGCCTGAAGAACTACGATCGGGAACAGTTTCAACTTGGACAAAAGGTTGAAATAATTTAAAAAGGTCATCGGAAAGCATCCCAATACCAGTATCTACCACGCTGATAAAGATATATTCATTGGTGGAACTTGGCTGGACCTCAATCCAGACTTCGCCTCCTTCTTTAGTAAACTTAATCGCGTTAGTTAATAAGTTGATAAATACTTGGCGAATGCGGCGTTCATCAACTTGGATGGGTTCGAGTTCTTCAGGTATTTGTGCCGTCAGCCGGATATTTTTCTGGAAGGCTAAATGTTTGACAAAACTCAAGCAGAAGTCACATATTTCCTGAATCGAAGTAGTAGCTAGTTGCAGTTCGATCTTGCTGGATTCGGTGTCGGTAAACTCAAGGATTTGGTTAATTAATTCTAGTAAGTTCTTACTGCTAGATTCGAGCATATTTAAAGACTGGCGCTGTTCTTCATTTACAGGGCCGTACACTTGCTCTTTGAGTGCCTCTGTGATTCCCATAATTGAGTTTAAAGGAGTCCTCAGATCGTGGTTAATGTTTCTTAAAAAGGTGCTTCTAGCACGATTTGCGACTTCGGCGATTTCTTTAGCCTCACGTAGAGCCGATTCTGCGCGTTTACGATCGCCTACTTCTAAAGTTAGAGCGACAATTTCCGCGATTGCTCTAACGAAGTTTTGCTCGCTCAGTTCCCATTTCCGGGGAAGATCGACTTGCTCGTACAATACTGTTCCTACCATTTTGCCCCCAACCCAAAGAATGGTATCAATTAGGGATACGATATTATTTGGTTCGAGCAATTTATCCGATAATTCTTGTACCCGTGGATCGGTACGAGTGTCAGAGACGGCAATAGTACCAGAAGCTAATAGGGCTTTAAAGTAGATGAAATAATCTGTAAGGTTGCGTTCTAAACCTGCCGAATATTTGTGATTGCTACGTTCATAAAGACTTATGCATTGTAGCTTAGTGCGCTCGCTATTGAATAACCACACACTGACTCGTTCTACTTCTAAGGCATTGGCTGCTTTTTGAGCGATCGCTTTGAATGCTGTTTCTAAATTTCCTTCAAAAATCGCTTTATGATTTGTTAATTCTGTAAGTACTTGATGATGCTGTTCCTGTTTTCGCTCGCTGTTAATGCGTTCTTCAACCTCGTGCTGTAATTCTTGAGTTCGCTGTTTAACTTGCAGTTCTAAATCCTCATTTTTACTCATCAATGCAGTAAAGGTTTTGCGTAAATCCTGCGCTACCTCATTTAAAGATCCACCCAGTACCTCTAGTTCTTGAATTCCTTGTACTTTCACCACTGAGTTTTCACTGTTGGTAAAATCAGTTAAATCTTTTGTCGCCTTACTGAAGTGCAAAATGGGCACAGTAACCCACCTGGCGGTGACAATCCCCAAGATAATAGCTAGCACCAACGCTCCTAAACCAAGAAAAATTGTAGTTTGAATGTTGCGATTAATTTGTCCCATAAAGTCTGCTTCTGGGACAGCCACTACGATCAACCAATTGACATTTGGTTCGCCCTCGAAAGGTCTAACTTCTAAAAATTGCCGTTTGCCGTCCCAGGAAAAATCTAGTTGCTGTAAACCTTGAATTCGATCAAAGTTACTAAATTTAGTTGCTAAGTATTTAGCGGTTGCTTGAGTCAAAGAATTGCTGCTTTGGGAAGCTGTTAATCTAATGGTTTTACCATTTTGGAAGCGGAATGGTTCTTCGTTTGTAGAACTTGCAACTAATAGCCCCGATCGCTCGATAATAAAAATTTGCCCAGACTTGCCAACTTTGATGTTTTGCAGCAAATCCCCAATTTGTGATAGGTGAGTGAGAGTGCTGTTGACTCCGAGTAGTTCGCCTTGGGAGTTATAAATAGGAAGAGAAGCACTAATTAAGAGTGTTGGTTCAGTGCGGGGTGTAAAAATCTGACTAAAACTGAATTTTTTGGCGGTAACTGCTGTTTGATAATCAGCACGCGATCGCGCATCATAGTTTTTAATCACCTCTGGTAATTGAGTACGTTCACCTTGAGAGTCAATTGTGTAGGTGTAGAGGTCGTACCCAGTTGACTTATCGGCTTTTCTGAGTAAAAATTGGCGATCGTTGAACTTCTCCACCGCTAAATATTCTTGCTCATTGCTTGCAGTTATTGCCAACGCATCTGGAAAAATCTTTAACTGCTCTATTAAGTATGACTCCCAGTTTGCCAGATTTTCTATCTTCAGCAACCCCATATCGATCGCATTTTGATTACTGCTTAGTACCTGACGCCCAGTTGCTAAGTAAGTTTGTAAATTCTGCTCGACTCGATTGGCAACTTCATGACGTAATTCGTTAACAACCTCATTGACTGCCTTTTGCCCGTTTCCGATTGATAAGTATGCAGTCAATCCCACGGCTAGCAAGATTTGCAGCACAAACAACGCTACCAAAATGCGACTTAGAGGTACGCCTTTAAACAGGGAAAAAACATTACCTTGTCCAGTATTTTTGTTCATCTGCCCACTCCCCCTTCCTGTCCTATATTACTGAGTACAACACTTCGAGTTTGCTCTCCTGTGGGCTTATGCATAGTTTGTACTCGGTCAGGTCAAGTGCCAATATACCACTTCTGTTAAAACAACAAAACGTTACTTAACTGCACCTGTAGATTTTACCAGCCAAAATATGACTAACGTTCATCACAAAGACTGATTATTGTAGAGACGGCGATTCATCGCGTCTTGCCTTCAGGATTCATCGCGCCTTGCGTTAATTGTAAATATGAAACAAATTGATGAAAAGCCGAATCAATTCGTAGCTAGTTGAGATTTATGAGTTATAACTGGCAGTTTTAAAGAAATCTAACTGTAGACAGATGAAATTTGAAACGCTACTGTTATCAGAAGCGTGTTTTTTAGCGTTCAGATTATCTTCTAGTCTAGGCGCTAAAGAAAAAGAGTTAATAAACCTCTTGCAAAAGTAACTTTTGCAAGAGGGGGGAAAGGGTTTTTATTAGCCCTTTCCCCTTTACCCCTTACCCTTTTCCCCACTTCTGCAAGAAGTCTAATCATTTAAAAATTCGCTTCCTAATTTTACTTCATCCTGCCCACAGCAACCCCCAAGACATAGGTTTTATCACTCATGCTCAACGTGTCCACTTCCAATTCTCAGCAAAATCAGCAATTAATTGACAATACCGACTGGAACGTTATTGAAACGGAGTTTAACCCGACGCAGTTACATCACAAAGAAACTGTTTTCACTCTTGGTAATGGGTTGTTAGGAGTGCGGGGTACATTTGAGGAAGGATATCCCCAAGATTTTCCAGGCGTACTCATCCACGGTGTTTATGATGATGTGACAATTACTCATACCGAATTGGTAAACTGTCCCAACTGGCTGCCATTGGTGGTGAAAGTAGCAGGCGATCGCTTTAGTATGGACAGTGGTGAGATTCTCAACTACGAACGTCGGCTCGATTTACGCTTAGGTTTAGTTAGCCGCGATGTGCGGTGGCGTAGTCCTAATGGTCATACCTTAGATTTTCACTTCGAGCGTTTCATTAGTTTAGCAGACCAGCACGTTTTGGCGATTCGCGCTCAAATTACATCGGTAGACTTTGAGGGTGAAGTTACTGTTGAAGCTGGATTTGACAGCGAACCCCATACCCAAGGCGTTAAACATTGGCGAACCTTAAACCAAGGTGGCATAGATCGAATTATCTGGTTAAACAGTACAACTCTTTACTCAAATATTCAACTTGGGATGGCAGCTAAGTTAGTGGTAGATGATGATGAGACTGCACTCGTGAGCGTCGAAAATGCTTCTACTTCTCCCACTTTGACAACCACCTTAGAGTTATATCCCGGAAAAACGGTGACAGTAGAAAAAATTGTCACCCTGTTTACTTCACGAGAGACAGAAATCCCCATTGCCACCGCCTTACAAAGACTCGCTGAGGAACCGAGATATACTACGCTATTGGCAGCTCACATTACTGCATGGGAGCAAGTGTGGCAAGACAGTGACATTATAATAGAAGGCGATCGCTTGGCTCAATTGAGCGTCCGTTACAATCTCTTTCAATTACTAGCTGTAACACCGCGTCACGACAGCCGAGTAAGCATTCCTGCCAAAACTCTTTCTGGTTTTGCCTATAGCGGACATATCTTTTGGGATACAGAAATATTCATCGTACCTTTCCTCACCTTAACTCAACCAGCCCTAGCGCGTAACTTGCTCACTTACCGCTACCACACCCTACCAGGAGCCAGACGCAAAGCTCAAGAAGCTGGTTATCAAGGAGCGATGTATGCTTGGGAAAGTGCTACTACTGGCGATGAAGTCACTCCGCGTTGGGTTCCGGCTCCCAATGGTGAATTAATGCGTATCTGGTGCGGGGACATTGAAGTGCATATCACCGCAGATATCGCTTATGCAATTTTGCACTACTGGCAGACTACCAACGATGATGACTGGATGCGCGATTATGGCGCAGAAATTATCCTTGATACGGCTGTTTTCTGGGAAAGTCGAGTGCAGTGGAACCAAGAGCGCCACAGCTATGACATTTTAGATGTAATTGGCCCGGATGAATATCACGATCGCGTCGATAATAATGCCTTCACCAATCTGATGGTACAGTGGCATTTGCAGTCAGCTTTAGCGCTGTGGGATTGGCTCAAACAAGCTTATCCTGAAACCTCAGCACAACTAGTGCAAAAACTCAACTTAACTACAGAGCGTCTGCACCATTGGGCGGAAATCCAAGAACGTCTATTTGTCAATGAAGATGCTCAAACAGGTTTAATTGAGCAATTTGAAGGCTTTTTCCAGCTAGAAGACGTTAACCTCGCTGATTACGAACCGCGCAGCAAATCTCTGCAAAGTTTGTTGGGAGTTGAAGCTACAAACCAAAAGCAGATTCTCAAGCAGCCAGATGTTTTGATGCTCTTGTATTTACTGCGCGAACGTTATGACTATCAAACTCTCGCCACCAACTGGAACTATTACACCCAACGCACCGACCACAGTTATGGTTCTTCACTAGGCCCAGCCATTCATGCTATCTTAGCTTGCGACCTCAATCAACCAACTGAAGCTTATACACACTTTCTGCGATCGGCCTTGGTAGACTTAGAGGATGTGAGACTGAACGCCGCCGAAGGAATTCACGCTGCCAGTGCTGGAGGAGTATGGCAAGCAGTAGTTTTTGGATTTGGCGGCATTCGGATGACTCAATTTGGCCCCGTTGCCTGTCCCAATCTACCACCCAACTGGACGCGTTTGAAGTTTCGCCTGCAATGGCGTAACGAGTGGTATGACTTTGACTTACAAGCCGAAACAGAAGTCAAAGTTCCCGCCTTGGCAGATACACGCTCGAAATTTATCTAATAGACTTCTTGCGTGAATCAATGAGCTTTCACCCTAAATCCCTCTCCCAACCTTGGGAGAGAGACTTTGAAATTAGCTTTCCTTCTCCCAATTTAAGAGAAGGGGTGGGGGGATGAGGGCAATAAATACTGCTGTTGTAAAGTGAATTTTATCTGATGTATAGATGTATTAAACCTCATCTACGTTGAAACCTAGAGTTTTTTTAAACATATATTTTTGTAGGTTGGGTGGAGTGAAACGCAACCCAACATTATCACCAAATTTTATGTTGGGTTACGCTATCGCTGCACCCAACCTACAAAACTACGGTTCTCAAGGTAGACGAGGTTTAACATCTTAAGTATTATTCCTGACAGAAAGTTTTTATTCAGAAGATTTACGAGATGGGAACTCTAGCTAATAAGCTTAATTAGAGTATCCCATTGAACACCGCTAATCATGTCCCATTTTGCTCATTCCACATTGGGCCAATCTTCTTCCCCTCGCTTAACTAGAAGCTTGAGTGCTGTTGAAAGTTGGGGCTTTGGTTTGACAGCTCATATTTCTTGGACAGCATTAGTTCCAGCGATTCATGCTGCTTTAGGTTCCCAAGCTATTTTTGTCTGGATACCTGCGGTAATTTTTGGAATGCTGCTCAACTATCAAGTAAAACGCTTGGGTATGCATTTCATCAATGTAGCAGGAGGAACACCCAACTATGCTACCAAGCTACTGCAAAACTACCCAGCACTTGCTCGCTATGCAGCAATTGGATACCTTCTCAACTGGGTTTCTTACCTATCAGTGAATACAATCGTACTCAAAGATTTAATTAAAGTAAATTTAGAGGCGTTGGGTATTGCTTGTCCAGACATATTTCTGGATATTAGCTTTACACTCTTGCCTTTTGTTGTGGCTTTTAGTGGGACTCGCGCCCTGAGTATTTTACATTTGTTTTTTGTCATTCCAGCCTTTGCACTGCTAATGACCTTCTGCGTCCAAGGTCTTGGCTGGTTAGCGTTTTCTCCCGTTAGTCCGGGGTTTTTTCCTAGCAGTTGGTCATCTTTGAGTTTTGTAGATTGGGCAAAGTGGTTCTTTTTCGTCACTTATGCAACCTACAGTTGTGAAACGGCTTCTTCCTTTGTCGCCGATAGCCGCCACCCCACCCAGACGCTACGGTTTCTAAACGTTGCCGCCTGGATGATGCCACCCATCTTTTTGGGAGGGGTCTTGGGTAGTCATGCGGTTGGCAACAAATCCCAACCTCAAAGATAATGCTTTTCTGAATCTGGTGGCGGCTTCCCAGCCCTTTTGGGGAAAATTAGCTGGTGTAAGTATTTCTTTTTTGTTAGTAGCTGCTTGTCTACTCGGTTCGGCAACGGTGGTTTCTAATTGCCCGCGAATTTTGTATCAATTGGCGTTAGATAATCACATTTCACCAGTATTTTCTGTTGTTTCACGTCGGGGTGTGTTTGTCCCAGCATTGACATTGACACTGGTATTGTGCTTAATCTATCTGATTTGGGGAGATGTGGCGCGAATCGTCGCTGTTGGCAACATCGGTTGGTTTGTCTCCTTTATGTTACTGCATCTGGGGCTTTGGCTTCGGCGCGATCGCCCGGAAGTTTTATTTCCTCGCATATCTCTGGCCATTCTACTGTTAGAAGTTGTGGTGCTGTTCGTGGGCGGATTTGCCTGGGGTTGGCTCAACTTGTTGATTGGGCTATTATTTCCCATTGGTGTCATGGGCATAGATGCAGTAATTCGCCGGGTGAACTTTCCGGCTTTCCATCCTGATTGGTGGATGCAGCGATATCGCACCCGCCCTGTAGTAATTATCAAAGATTCAGTAATTCTTCAGGTGAGTATCCTGATTTTTTTACTGTGCAGCGCCGTGGCAGTTGGCTGGTTATTTGGCGTTAAACTCAATAAAGTAGCGACTGCGGGCGGTGAGAATATATTTGTGGTGCTACTGATGAGCGTGGCATTTGTAGGAGTAGCGATCGCTTGTTGGACAAGTTTACCGCAAGTGGTAGCGATCGCAGAAGCCAGAGTTGCTGCCGAACACCTGTTTACTGTCGCCCAGGATGGTATTTTAGTCGTTGATAATCGAGGTATTATCCAGCAAGCAAACCCAGCCACCAAATCATTCTTTGGTGTCAACCCATCAGAGTTGCGAGGAAATCACTTGAACAAATGGCTACCCGCATTAGTCTACTATCCAGAGCAGTGGACAAAGCGTAGCGAACAAATTCTAACCGGCAATGGGAAAAACAGAACTCTAGAAGTTTCCGTCTCAGACCGACCCCATCGGGATTTTCAGGAATATGTTGTGATTCTCCACGACATTACCCAGCGCAAACAAGCAGAACAGATATTGCGATACTCAGAAGCACAATTGCGCCAAGAGGCAAAGCAGCTAGTATCTCAACTGGTGCATAGTGAAAAAATGTCCAGTTTGGGGCAGTTAGTAGCAGGTGTAGCGCACGAAATCAATAACCCAATCAATTTTATTTCTGGCAATGTCGGCTATGCCAATCAATATATTCAAGATTTATTAAGATTGCTGCAATTATATCAGAAAAACTATCCTAATCCACCAAAGGAAATTCAACAAGAAATAGAAGCGATCGACTTAGATTTTCTGATTGCAGACTTGCCTAATTTGCTAACTTCGATGACAGTTGGTGCCGAAAGAATCACAGAAATTGTCTTATCTCTGCGAAACTTTTCTCGGTTAGATGATGCAGAAATGAAAGCTGTGGATATCCATGAAGGTTTAGATAATACGTTAATGATTTTGGAACATCGCCTCAAATCTAAATCTAACAATCTAGCAATTGAGGTGATTAAAGAGTATGGTGACTTGCCATTAGTAGAATGTTATGCTGGACAACTGAATCAAGTATTTATGAATCTTCTGGCAAATGCGATCGATGCTTTAGAAGAGGCAGTGGAAAATGGGCTTGCCGTGAGCGAAGCCGAACGGGAGTGGGAAGTAGGAGAAAAAGCGCTTTCTACTCCCCAGATACGCATTCAGACTCAACTCACGAGCGAAAATCAGATAGTTATTAGTATTGGTGACAATGGTATAGGCATTCCAGAAAAGGTACAAAAACAATTATTTGAACCATTTTTTACGACAAAACCAGTCAATAAAGGTACTGGGTTAGGTTTATCTATTAGTCATCAGATTATCACCCAAAAACATCAGGGAAAATTAGAATGTATTTCTGCTCCTGGAAAGGGAACAGAATTTATAATTGTAATTCCGCTAAATCAGCAAGCTATCTAATTGTCAATATTATTTGACGTGGTTAACTTTTTACCTTAGCGTTGCTTGCTGTTTATTACAGTGTTAGGCTGAGATTTTCTGGCTAAAGCACCTGTATGGGCTGTTACCCAGAAAAATGTGGCTATTACTCCGATTTTGGTAGTGAAAGAAAGGATTTGCTCATGGCAAGAGATAAAGCTTATCAAGAAGCAGAGCAGCGCATTGAAAAGGCACGGCAAGAGGGAGCAATAAAACTCAATCTCAAGAATATGGAACTCACTGAGATACCAGAAGCGATCGCATCCCTGACTCAGTTGCAACAGCTTTTCCTTTTCAACAACCAACTGACCGAACTGCCAGAAGCGATCGCATCCCTGACTCAGTTGCACCAGCTTTTCCTTTTCAACAACCAACTGACCGAACTGCCAGAAGCAATCGCATCCCTGACTCAGTTGCAACAGCTTATCCTCGACAACAACCAACTGACCGAACTGCCAGAAGCAATCGCATCCCTGACTCAGTTGCAACAGCTTATCCTTTCCAACAACCAACTGATCGAACTGCCAGAAGCGATCGCATCCCTGACTCAGTTGCAACTACTTGACCTCCGCAACAACCAACTGACCGAACTGCCAGAAGCGATCGCATCTCTGACTCAGTTGCACCAGCTTTACCTCGGCAACAATCAACTGACCGAACTGCCAGAAGCAATCGCATCCCTGACTCAGTTGCAACAGCTTTAAGGGACTTCCAAAGAATAAATTGTCCCAAAAATTAATCTTTTGGCAGTTACTCAATAATGATAATCATTATTAAGGGGAAGAGAGCGGCAGCCGTCGGCTGCCGCTCTCTTCCCCCCTTTGTAAGCATGAAAAAATCTACACTCGCACGAGCAAGCCGCAAAGTGAAGTTATGTTTATTTAAGACTATAAAGCTGTAAATTACTATTTATAACTTACGTTTTGGCAAAATTAATATCAATAAACCAATTACCCAGATTGGGAAAAAATTCGTTTTGAGAATGAGTCAAACCTCAATTTGTTTCTCAATTTCCGACATAGCTTTTTTTGTGAGTTTCACTCCGGTGGCGTAAGTTTGAGTAACTAACTTAACAATTGGATGTTTACCCTTCCATGTCATACTAGCAGCCAAGTTTAAAGCCGTTTCTATTTCATCTAAGATGCTGCCGTTCCAATGATTTTCTAATACTGCCCATGTTCTTTCTATGGGATTATATTTGCTATGGTAAGGCGGATAGTAAGCTAAACGTATATTCAATGAGTATTTCTGGGCAAACTCTACTATACGTTTCATAAACTGGGTGCGTCGAGAACTATTCTCTGGCCCATTATCTTGATTGAGCAGTAATGTTTCAACGTGAGAAAAACGATGTTTCTCACTCATCCAAAAATCCTCTAAAATATCAACTATAAAATCGCTTGTAACTTTCGATTCCGTAAAATATAAAAAAAGTTCATCAAGCTCTGGAAGGAATATCCCATAAGGAGTTACGGTTGTTTTAGGATGATAATCATGGTCATCAGCTTCGACCTTAGCCCGGCTTTTACCTCCTCGGTCAAATGAGCCAATTTTGACGCGAGCTTTTCCATCCAGCGACAGACGCAAGACACTTCCGTCAGAAGATGCATTTTGATTTA
This sequence comes from Nostoc sp. DSM 114160, assembly GCF_053470305.1. NCBI lineage: Bacteria > Bacillati > Cyanobacteriota > Cyanophyceae > Nostocales > Nostocaceae > Nostoc > Nostoc sp. DSM 114160. The sequence continues at coordinate 528,392 of NZ_JBPFGO010000002.1, forward strand.
CTATATCTAGTTGCTCAAAGATTGCGTCGGTTTGGGGAATTTTTTTTGAGGTTGAACTTTAGCTACTCGTCTCAAGTTATAGCCTAAGAGGTTCAGTTTCAGACGAATCGTTTCTGACGTAGGTAAATCTTCATTCCTATAATCATACTTTTCTATTAATTGCTTTCTCACTTCGGTAGCACAGAGACGAGTATATAGTCTTTGACTTTTAAAAGTTGGGTCTGTCTGGCTTTGGGAATCTACTAAATTTTTGATATCTTCTAGGAGATTTGGTAAATGTAATTCTGCTTTATAGCGACCTTTTGCGCTCATATTGTCAATACAGGTAACACCACTAGTTAATTCTTTCATCCCTTTACGGATAGTACCTCGATTCCATCCTAATTCCGATTCTGCAAGTCTCTGTCCACCTACACCCAAACCTTGGACTGTTGACGCTATAAACTTACGTTTTGCAGCACCTTTTAATTGAGATGCTGTTTGTTTTAATAGTTGTTTCAGTGAAGAAGTTAATACTATAGACACCTCTGCTGCACCCAAAAATTCATCATTACTGAATTTACTACAAAAAGGAGGGGAGAAAGCGGCAGCCGATGGCTGCCGCTTTCTCCCCCCCTAAAATGATTATCATTATCTTAAATGGGATGTTTTATTTTTTGGAAGTCCCTTACCTCGACAACAACCAACTGACCAATTGCCAGAAGCAATTGCATCCCTGACTCAGTTGCAACACCTTTACCTCGACAACAACCAACTGACCGAACTGCCAGAAGCAATTGCATCCCTGACTCAGTTGTTGCAACACCTTTACCTCGACAACAACCCTCTTAACCCTGACCTTGCAGCCGCTTACGAACAAGGCACAAAAACTGTTTTGCAATACCTGCGGGCACAGGCACAAGAAAAGATAACCCTGAATGAAGCCAAACTGATCCTAGTTGGCGAGGGTGAGGTGGGCAAAAGTTGTCTGTTAGGAGCGTTGCGGGGAGATGAATGGGTAGATGGTCGCCCCACGACTCACGGGATTGAAATTAAATCTGTAATCGTCACCGATCCCGACAGTGACACAAAGATATCACTCAATGGTTGGGATTTTGGCGGTCAACGGGTTTATCGACCAACGCACCAGTTGTTTTTCAGTGCGCCAGCCGTCTATCTAGTTATCTGGAAACCACGGGAAGGTCCCCAGCAGGGCTTTGTCAAAGAGTGGATTACGCTGATCAAAAATCGAGAACCAGATGCAAAGGTGTTGGTAGTTGCAACGCACGGCGGCCCCGGACAGCGACAACCAGACATTGACAGACAAGAAATTCTCGATCAATTCGGCAAACATACGGTAATCGATTTCTGCCATATAGATAGTAAACCAAACCAAGATACGACGCATTGCACCGGGATCGCAGAATTAAAAGATACTATTGCTCGTATCGCTGCATCTCTTCCCGAAATGGGGCGTTCTGTTCCAGCAAAGTGGCAACGGGTGCGGGAAACCTTACAGACAAGTGACAAAGCCTATCTCCCCTACAATGATGTTATTGTCATCTGCGCTAAAGAGGGAATCGATGAGGAGCAAGCAGAACTGTTCCTTCGCATCTCCCATATATTAGGGCATTTCATCCATTACCATTACGACCCAACACTACGCGATATCGTCATCCTCAAACCCGACTGGCTGGCAAAGGCGATTAGTTTCGTGCTAGATGATGAAACGACACGCAAACGCAACGGTTTAGTAGAATTTCAGCATCTCAGCCAGTTGTGGAGCCATCCGCCATTTGCAGGCGAACAAGGCTACCCGAAAGAATTGCATCCAATCTTTCTGCGGCTGATGGAACGCTTTGATCTATCCTACAAAGTAGTTTTCGATTCGGCAGAACCTAGTAATACCAGCCTAATTGCTCAACTCGTTCCCGACACACGCCCGGAGACATTACCCAATTGGGGAGAGCAACCGGAAGCCGGAGATAGACAACAGGTGCAAATCTGCCGCATTGTGGACAGTCGCGGACAGTTTGCAGTAGCAGAAGGGTTATTTTATCAATTGATTGTCCGGTTGCACAAATACTCACTGGGGCGGACTAATTACGAAAACAGCATTCACTGGCAACGCGGCTTAATGCTTGACAATGATTACAACGGTCGGGCATTGCTGGAATATGTTGGCACTGATGTAAAAATCACGGTGCGGGCAGCTTATCCAGAAAGGTTCCTATCCTATCTCACGGAAGAGATTAAATGGCTAGTCGAGAATTTCTGGGAAGGATTGCGTTGTAATGTGATGGTTCCCTGCATTGCACCTTGCGGTATAAATGCGCCTGGAAACGGACTGTTTGAGGTACAAAAATTAATTGAAAGTAAAAAGAAAAATCGCCATGAGTTCCCGTGTCCTATTTCCGGGTGTGGTGAATGGCAAAACATAGACCGACTGCTAAATAACGCGCCGACTGCTCAACCCCCATCCCAAGAAATTGGCATTGAGCAGTTCCGATACATTGTGAAAGACGAGTTAAACGTCATCCGCAAAGATTTGGTTATGTACGATCGCCTAGATCAAGCACGCTTTCAGGTATTATCTCAGGAGCAACGTACCATTTTAAGCCAAGTCGATCAGCAGTTTGCAGAACTAATGCAGATGCTCACCGATGAAGCAAAAGATGGCCCGCGTCTGTTCAGCTTTAAGCCTATCGATCCGAAATTTTTCGATCGCCCCAAATGGATTAGTGCCAAGTTTCAACTCACCCTCTGGTGCGAACACGCACGTCAACCACTTCCAGCCTTAAATCCCAACGATCAGAAAAAGGGAGTCTATGAATTAGACTTGCCGCGTGAGTGGTTCACTAAGGCAGTCCCCTATCTCAGAATTTTGACCGGAACCCTAAGCCTAGTCTTACCTGTAGCAGGTTCGGCAACTAAATTTATACTGGATGATACCACCTACAAAGCCATTGAAGAACAACTCGATTTAGGACAGAAAAGCATCGAATCTACTTTAAAAGGAAGTGATATGGCTTTGGCTGGAAAGTCCAAGAGCGATGCCTCGTTCTTGGAAGGCGATGCAATCCGCGCTCAAGGCTCGATTTTGCGAGAATTACACGCCCTTTTGAAAGAAAAAGATCCTAGTTTTGGTGGTCTAGTGCGGGTGCAAAACAAACGCCGTGAATTTCTCTGGATTCATCCTCAATTTGTAGATGAATATTAATTGACAACGGATATTAAAGGATGTTTGAAAAGTGTTTGACTGTGATTTTAATTGCGTTGTTACCCCCCTTAGTCCCCCCTTGTAAAGGAGGGAAACCGAAAATCCAGTCCCCTCCCCTTTACAAGCGATGCCCTGAGCTTGTCGAAGGGGGGAGGGTTAGGGCTTTCAAGGGCAGGCTTTTAGGCTTTCGATAAATAGTTGAGAATGTTCTCAATTATTGAACGTAGTTTTAAGTTCTCAGACAATGGTTTTGGTTTTAAAATCCCAAAAATTTGTCTAATCAAAAAAACCTGCCCCAGAAAGGAGGGTTAGGGAGGGGTAAAAAATATTTGATACATCAATCACAACTTTTCAAACATCCTCTTAGAGCTATTACGTAATTTCTCACGATCGTACAGGAAACAGAGTAATGTTAAAGGTTTTTGCTGACCGAGGTGGTACATTCACAGATATTGTTGCTGTTACTAATAATCAACTAATTATCGATAGACTTTCAAAACATCCCAAACGTTTTTTAATTGTGACTCTGCCTAATCAGCAATGGATTATAGTCTACAAACTACTTTCAGAAAATCCCGAACAATATGAAGATGCAGCCATCCAAGGTATTCGAGATATCATGGGTATTGCTAGCAACGAACTCATTCCTACTGAAGCCATAGAAGTAGTAAAAATGGGGACAACAGTAGCAACAAATGCTCTGTTAGAAAGAAAGGGAGACAGGGTTGTTCTTCTGATCACCAAAGGATTTAAAGATGCGCTGCGAATTGGCTACCAAAACCGTCCTAACATCTTCGCGCGCCAGATAATTTTACCAACGATGCTTTACGAACAGGTAATTGAAATAGACGAACGCTATGATGCTAATGGAAATGAATTAATACCTATAAATATTGAACAAGTCACTTTTGACTTGCAAGCAGTTTATCATACAGGAATTCGGAGTTGCGCTATTATTTTTATGCACAGCGCTCGCTATCCCGAACACGAACAACAAATAGCCCAGTTTGCCCAAACAATCGGCTTTACTCAAATATCCGTATCCCATCAAGTTAGTCCTTTAATGAAGTTGGTTAGCCGAGGAGATACAACAGTAGTCGATGCTTATCTAACTCCTATTCTGCGCCGCTACGTTAATCAAGTCGCGAATCAGTTACCCAGCGTCAAATTAATGTTTATGAAATCTGATGGCGGTTTAGTCGCAGCCGAACAATTCCAAGGCAAAGATAGTATTTTAAGCGGCCCGGCTGGCGGAATTGTTGGTGCAGTTCAAACTAGTAAAAGAGCAGGTTTTGAGTTAGTTATTACCTTTGATATGGGAGGGACAAGTACAGATGTTGCTCACTTTAAAGGAGAGTATGAACGACAACTAGATTCAGAAATTGCTGGGGCGCGGATGCGAGTTCCTGTATTAGCAATTAATACCATTGCTGCTGGTGGTGGTTCAGTTCTCTTTTTTGATGGTTCTAGTTATCGTGTCGGCCCTAAATCTGCTGGTTCAAATCCTGGCCCTGCTTGTTATCGGCGTGGCGGGCCATTAGCGGTTACTGATGCCAATGTGATGTTAGGTAAAATTCATCCACAATATTTTCCTTCAGTTTTTGGCATTGATGGCAATTTACCTTTAGATAAAGATATTGTTATTCAAAAATTTACCCAATTAACCCAAGACATTCAAGCTGCTACATTAAATGATTGTACTCCCGAACAAGTAGCTGCTGGATTTATGGCGATCGCAGTGGAAAATATGGCGAATGCAATTAAAAAAATCAGTCTGCAACGGGGTTATGATGTCAGCCAATATGTGCTTTGTTGTTTTGGCGGTGCAGGTGGGCAAGTTGCTTGCTTAATTGCCGATACTTTAGGAATGAAACAGATATTTCTTCATCCTTATGCAGGAGTTCTTTCTGCTTATGGAATGGGATTAGCTGATGTGCGAGCAATCAGAGAAGGAGGAGTTGAACAACCTTTAACTCAAGCATTAATCCCTAAATTACAGCAGTTAATGGAATATTTAGAAACTCAAGCTAGAAGTGAAATAGATGAAATACCAATTCAAGTAGAAGTAATCCGAAAAGCTAACTTAAAATACGAAGGTACTAACTCTATCTTGACTGTTAATTTTGCCAATGATGTGGTAGATATGAGACAAGAATTTGAGAGTGAACATAAATTACGCTATGGTTTCATTCAATTAGATAAAAACTTAATTGTCGAATCTGCTTCAGTGGAAGTAATTCAGAAAATGGATACTCCTGAAGAACCTTTAATTATTCGTACTCGTTCTTTAGATGAAGCCCCCGTATGTGTTGAGACAATCAGGATGTTTACTGCTGATAGATGGCATAATGCTCCTGTTTATCGACGGGAAGATTTACAACCAGAAGATACTATTAATGGGCCTGCGATTATTGTCGAAAAAATTAGCACGATTGTAGTTGAACCTAATTGGAAAGCAATACTCACTGAACGCAATCATTTAATGTTATCTAGAAGGTAAGGAATGAGGGCGGCAAGTAAATCTAAAATAGGAATGATGCTATACTGCGATAAATTAGCATTTCAAAATTTTTGTATACATTCTCATAGCAAAAGTTGGTCAAATATTGATATTGATGAATAGTATATGAATTATAAACCGTACATTCCCATTCCTCTAGAACTAGAACCTTATCGGGACAGAATTGAAGCGACGATACGGCCTTTTATTGAAATCACAATTGAAAATAATGACCGGGTAGATTGGTGGCAAAGTAAATTTGGTGGTTTGCCTTATTTACCAAAAGGTTTTGATTATCCAAAAAGTTCCGAAGGTGACTATTTATTTTTTATTGCACAGATTAATTTTGCCGAAGTACCTCTATTGGAAGGTTTCCCAAATGAGGGTATCGTACAGTTTTATATCAGTTATGAATTTCCGTATGGTTTGAACTATGACAATCAAACAGACCAATCTGGATTTAGAGTTTTATATTTTCAAGAACCAGACTTGAATGTAGAAAATATAATCACAAACTTTGATTTTTTGCCTAAAAGAGAAACAAATCTTATTGATGGTTGTTGTAGTTTAAATTTTACTCAAAAATATGCACCAATAAGTCACAGTGGCATCAATGAAATTGTTGGGGATGATTATTTTGAACTATTAAATACGAATGAAGGAATATTGGACGAGTATATAAATCTATCATATTCTTGGCGTAGTAAGATAGGTGGTTATCCAGATTCTATTAGAACAAAATTAATTTATACTGTTCATCCGGAAGAAAAAACGACAGAATTTTTACGATATGCAATTGAGCAAGACACAGAAATTCTTTTGTTTCAAATGATTAGGGAATCTAATGAGGTGTTAAGTATTAACTGGATAGCCGATGTATGTAATTTTCACATTTTAAAAGATGACCTTAAAAAATTAGACTTTAGCGATATTATCTATGACTGGGAATGTTAAAAATATAAAGAATACATGGTAATATAGATCGCAGTGAAGTTGATGTCTGCGGTAAAGTTTCCGCAATATTTCATGCTAATTCAAGTTTTGTATGTAGAGAGCCAAGTAGCTCTGCTCAAGGAGGATGGCTGGTGTTAATAGTTCCAGCCAGGAACGGTTAGACGTTGAGGCTACGCTAACTGAAATTAAAAGGCTCCAATTTGACCGCGCACATCGTGACGCCTCTGGATTATTCTATATCGAAGGTGTGCGTAACTTTGTAAAGGTAATTGACAACAGTTTTGATATTTCAGCGATCGCGTTTAGTGAGAAACTGCTAACAGCACCTCTAGCAAGGAAGTTAGTTAGGCAATCTCGGCGTTCTGGTGTTCCTTGCATCAGCCTGACACCCGAACAGTTTCGACGTATTTCTCAGAGTGAACGCGCTTCTGGAGTTGGTGCAATTGTTCGTCAGCGCTGGTTCAAGCTCCGTGATATCTCGCCACAACCTAATTTGTGCTGGGTGGCTCTTGAAACTGTTCGCTCACCAGGAAACCTCGGAACCTTGATTCGCACATCAGAAGCAGTTGGCGGTGCTGGGTTTATTTTTATCAAAGATAGCGTAGATCCCTATGCTCCCGATGTTATTCGCGCATCTATGGGTTCGCTTTTTAACCAAAAGTTTGTACGTACAAGCTTTTCTGCGCTCCGTCACTGGGTACAGAACCACCGCTGTCTTGTTATTGGTGCTTCACCAGATGGAATGTCTGAATTTCATCAATTTAATTACCCCAATTCTACTCTTCTTTTCCTGGGTGAGGAGCGCCAAGGTCTAACCCCAGAACAGCGAGACTTATGCCAGCATCTTGTTCGGATTCCGATGGTAGGTGCGGTTGACTCTCTCAATCTTGCTGTAGCAGGTAGCCTCTTAATGTATGAGGTTTATAGGTCGAGAACATAATGTGTGAAGTGACACCCAACATCAATTAAGTTTTGTGTTGGGTTGCACTTTGCTTAACTCAACTTACATCAACGTGAGTTCGACAGACTTCTCCCGGACAGCCTCCCTCTTCTAAAAGGCGAACGCGGGTGCGTCTGGGTAAGGAGAGGGAGGAGTAACCAGTAAGGAGGGTTTTTGCTCCCCTCTCCTGGTAGGAGAGGGGCTGGGGGAGAGGTCAAAATAGCACTCGTCGAACTCACGTTAATTCATTGAATTTCAACAAATAGGAATTAAAAATGCACATAACATCTCAACCCGATCCAGTTCGCTTAGAGATCTTTAAAAATCTCTATCAATTTATCGCCGAACAAATGGGAATTGTGTTGCAAAATACCGCCACATCAGTGAATATTAAAGAAAGGCTGGATTTCTCCTGCGCAATTTTTGACTCATTGGGATTATTAGTAGCAAATGCCCCCCATATTCCTGTACATTTAGGTTCAATGAGTGAAAGTGTTCGTAGTTTAATTAACGATAAAGGCGACACCCTAAAACCGGGAAATGTTTATCTATCTAATAACCCCTATAACGGCGGAACCCACCTTCCTGATGTAACTGCAATTACCCCTGTTTTTTTAGAAAGTAGTGAAAATACTTTATTCCCTACCCCCCTATTTTTTGTTGCTTCTCGCGGACATCAAGCAGATATTGGTGGAATTACTCCCGGTTCTATGCCTCCACACAGTACCACAGTAGAAGAAGAAGGAATTCTTTTTGATAATTTTCTTTTAGTTGAAGAGGGAAGTTTTCGAGAAACCGCAGTCAGACAGCACCTTGCAAATCATACTTATCCTGCTCGTAACCCCGATCAAAATATCGCTGATTTTAAAGCTCAAATTGCTGCAAATGAACGGGGAGTTCAAGAACTTTGTAAAATGGTTTTACAATACGGGATTGATACTGTTCAGGCTTATATGACATTTGTGCAAGCTAATGCTGAAGAGTCTGTTAGGCGTGCGATCGCAGTTCTCAAGGATGGCTCATTTACTTATAAAATGGATGATGGAGCGCAAATTAAAGTTAAAGTAACTATCCACCCAGAAAACCGCAGTGCTACCATCGATTTTACCGGAACTTCTTGGCAAATAAATAGTAATTTTAATGCTCCTAAAGCTGTAACTCAAGCAGCAGTATTATATGTCTTTCGTACTTTAGTTGATGATAATATTCCTCTCAATGCCGGGTGTCTTAATCCTTTAGAAATTATTATCCCGGTTGGCTGTATGCTCAACCCAACCTATCCAGCCGCAGTAGTCGCGGGTAATGTCGAAACTTCTCAAACTATTGTGGATGCTTTATATGGTGCTTTGGGTGTTATGGCTGCTTCTCAAGGAACGATGAATAATTTTACTTTTGGTAATGAGCAATATCAATATTATGAAACTATCTGCGGCGGCTCTGGCGCGGGGATTAATTTTGATGGCACTGATGGTGTTCATTCTCACATGACTAACTCTCGTTTGACCGATCCAGAAGTTCTAGAAACTCGTTATCCTGTACTTTTAGAAAGCTTTAGTCTTCGTCCCGATAGCGGTGGCAAAGGAAAATATTCGGGTGGTAATGGAGTTGTCCGCCGCATTCGATTTCTTGAGCCGATGACAGCTAATATTCTCTCTGGTCATCGAGTTATTCCCCCCTTTGGATTAAATGATGGGGAGGCAGGAAAAGTAGGACGAAACTGGATACAACGTCAGAATGGAATTGAAGAGAATTTAGACAGCACAGCAACAGTAGAAATGAAAACTGGGGATGTTTTTGTAATAGAAACTCCTGGCGGTGGTGGATTTGGTAAAATCTCTTAGTTAGTATTATTTGAGATTCTCGAAACAAGGTTTTAGGAAGTAATCTAAAATCCAAAATCTAAAATCCAAAATTGCTATAAGTTGGCTTCAACTTCCCCAGAAAATTGAGCATAGCTGAAACTACAGCATCCGGCGACTCAATCAAGAAGCCGTGACCACCACGTTCGATGACTACAAGTTCAGCATTGGGAATACCTTGAACAAGTTGTTGAGAAAACTTTAGCGGAGTGAGAATATCTTGTTTACCAACCATAACTAAGGTAGGACAATGAATTTCTTGGAGGCGGGTCTATTGTGTCACTGTTAAGGATGGCTTGGCTGTGATGATAAAGTGAATGAGTTGCAGGCGGGAAAGGATATCTGATCGCAAATTCAATCAGACCTTCGATCGTGTCAGGAATTGAGTAGAAGGCATCTGTAAATATCCAGGGCAATATGACTTTTTCATAAAGTTTTAGGTCTACATGACTAGGAAGTTCGCCCCAAGTCTCAATGATGCTGTTGAATAATGCATCACCTTTTGCCAAAGATGAGAGTAGCATCAGACTTTTTACCTTTTTAGGGTGTGCTAACACTAGCTCTTGAGCTATCTGACTACCCATTGAATGACCTGCCAAATGCACCCAATCGATGCCGATGCGATCGAGCAATGCTGCAACGTCACCAGCCATCTGCTTCAGACTATAGGGGTTTTTGGGAGCAGAACTTCTCCCCATACCTCGGTTATCCAAGCGAATGACTTGATACTGCGAAACCAGCGATGGCATAATCAGCGACCAATAGGCATGATCGCAAAGAAAGCCAGCTATTAATAGCAAAGGCTCACCCGTTCCCTTAATGTCGTAGAACAAATCAATCCCGTTAATCTGAACCTTGGGCATAGTAAATAATTCTGCTAAACCTTATTTTTAGTAGGGATAGACAAAACTAAACTCCTACATTTTAAATTTCTCGTCCACCGGAATCTGATAGCCATTGGCGAGGCGATTGGTCATATTAGCAGTAGCTGCGATCGCCATTAGTTCCCCGAACATAGTATCATTCATACCCTTGGCACGCGCTGCCGCCGTGTGCGAGGCGATGCAATACTCACAGCCATTCGTTGCACTCACAGCAATGTAAATCAGTTCGCGCATCAGTGGATCGATCTCACCAGGGCTAACCATCACTTCCTTTAACGCTTGCCACGTTCGTTGCAGGGTGGGAGGATGGTTGGCTATGGCTTTCCAAAAGTTATTGATGTAGTCATTTTGACGTGTAACGCGGATGTCGTCATACACTGCACGTACTTCGTCGCTGGCTTCTTCGTATTCGATCAGCTTAGTCATGTTTTAATTCCATATAGTTTCCCCAGCGAGTGGGAACCCCTAGATTGTAATACTGAATTTGGCTCAAGTAGCAAATAAAAAAGGGGGTGAATGTTTTAATTCACCCCTTTTTTCAGTCATCAGGAAGGTAAAGAATACTTATCCAACCCGTATTAGTGTTATTCCAATCTAAAGAATTATTCTTTTAAACGAGGTATATTTGGTCTGACAAAGGTAGCTGAGGAATTAGCACTTCGAGCATTAGTGCTTGAAGAAGCAGTAGTTGGCGAACTGAGATTCAAGAAATCGATGAGTTTGAGAGTACGATTACGAATTTTCCAGCGTCCATTTCTATTGACGACTTGATCTTCATAAGTGCCATTAGCAACATCAATGCTGGTTTCCGAGCGTTTATGAGTTGCATGAAGATAAGAAGTCATCGTTGCTTGATTATTTTGAATTGAAATGTTTATTGTACCCATCAAGTGTTGAGTAGCTGTATAACCATTTCCTTGAAATACTGAATAGACAAAATCTGCCCAAGAATCTGTCCCATAATTTGTTTGAGTTGCCCCATCAGGAAAAATGGCGGTGAGGACTGAATCTTGAGTAAAACAATCCCGATAAATATTCTTTCCTTCTTGGAGATTTCCTCTACCAATAGCGTCAGTTCCCAGGGCGTAACAGGATGTTAATTTTTGAATTTCTAATTCTGCATTAGGTTGAGTTGCACTTGCTACCTCAAACTTACCTCCAACAAACAGCACAAGAGTAACTGCAAGCGCAATCAAAGTTATACGATTTAACAAAAACGAAATAGCTTTTGAAACTATTCCCCCATTTTCTCTTCTTTTGTCCACTAGATGACTCCCTTAATTATTTACGATTTTTGCATCTTGTACTTGACTACAAACTAAAGTTTGGGCTAATAATTTTAGCCCATCAAAACTGTCTAATTTGCTTGTAGACTTCACTAGTAATTGACTTTTATATCTGCTAGAAAATCTTTTTTCTAGTAAATGATAAAGCTAGTACATACAAGAGTTGATGTATACAATTAGTTATAACAGTTAATTAGTAAGTTACAAGTGTTAATTGTGACTTACTATGTGTTGATTTGATTAAGTAATAAAGTAACTACTTACATACAAGACTTACGCAACCCTCACCCTTGAGGAACAGTAAATTTATCGAAAATTCACTTGCTCAAAATTGACAATGCAGATATAAACCAATTTAATCAAGAATACTGCAAACCGTCCGCACCCATACCAAAAGTTGAGGAACAAAACCCAACACATATTCTCGATTAACACTAAATAAATAGATTGATGAATCGAATCCGAGGTGCTCTTTTAAGCACCTCACAACCTATACTTAGAGCGATCGAGAGTGTTAAGCTAAAACTATCAAAAATTCCTTATTCTCCCAAAATTGGAATAGAAATTATAAATTGTGTTCCTTGTCCCAAAACTGATTCACAAATCAAATTTCCACCATGATTTTCAACTATAATTTGCCGACTAATAGATAATCCTAATCCCGTACCTTTTCCGACATCTTTGGTAGTAAATAGGTTTTCAAAAATGCGCTCTTTAACTGCTTCAGGCATTCCTTTAGCATTATCTTGAATCTTAATTACCACCTTGTCAGTATCTACTTGTAAATAAGTCTCAATAGTAATAATATTAGGATACTTTTCTTGAATTTCTAAAAAATCACGACCGATATTTGCTTCTTCTAAAGCATCAATTGCATTTGCAATAATATTCATAAACACTTGATTCAATTGTCCCAAATAGCATTTTACTGATGGAATATCTGCATAGTGCTTAATAATCTTAATTGCTGGACGATTACGATCGGCTTTCAGACGATGTTGTAAAATCATCAAAGTACTATCAATACCTTCATGGATGTTAGCTAATACTTTAGAGGTAGTATCACCACGAGAGAAAGTACGGAGAGAGGTACTAATATTACGAATGCGCTGTGTCCCTACTGTCATCCCATCAATCATTTTTGGTAAATCTTTTAACAGGAAATCTATATCTATCTCTTCGGCTTTTTCTTCAATTTCAACACCAGGATTGGGGAATTTTTCTCGGTACAGTTGCAGATAGTCTATTAAATCTTTAACAATATCTTTTGCTTGGGTAATACTACCTGTAATAAAACCAATAGGGTTATTTATTTCGTGTGCTACGCCTGCAACTAAATTACCCAGAGAAGACATTTTTTCACTTTGGATAAGTTGTAGTTGTGCCTCTTGTAAATCTTTTATCGATTGTTCTAATTCTTTAGATTTTTCTTGTGCTCTTGCGTACAAACTGGCATTTTCTATGGCAATAGCCATTTGAGAAACTAAGACTTTTAATACTTCTACCCTTTCTAGAACAAAAGCTCCTGATGATAACTGGTTTTCTAAATAAATAATACCAGTTAGCTGTGATTGGTACATAATCGGCAAACAAAAGATTGATTTTGTTTGAGATTTTTGGATATAGATATCAAAATTAAAAGGTTCCGTATTTACCGCATCATTTAATACAATATATTGCTGAGTTCGGAGAACATAATTAATTACAGACAGCGGTAAATCTTGATAGGGTCTCAACCGGAATAGAACGTAAAACCGTCACTACATCGTCAGTAGCATTTCCAGAAGCTTCAATATACAGGTGATTATCTTTAAGTAGGAGTAGTGCTGCTTTTTGTGCGGCAGCATTTTCTAGTAAAATTTGGATCAGCTTACCCAATAAATTTTCTAAAACAATTTCATTAGTAATCGCTTGTGAAAACTTGATGAATGCATTAAAATCTAGAAAATCGCTTAAGCTGCTATTGGTAGTAGTGTTAGTGGTAATATGAGTTGTATCAAGTTTTGAACTAGTGTTTTCTATACTAATAGTTTGTCCTACTAGAAAAACATACTTTGATTCTAAGTGTTTAACTTTAGCGATCGCACCCCAACGAATATAGGCATAATAAGCTTTAGTTATATAAGTTTGATGAATTAATTCTTTACCTAAAGATTGATAGAATTTTCCTGCTAACTCATAGGCTAAAGCTTCTTCTTGGAGAAAACCGTTTGCTTGAGATTTGGCAATCGAGTTTTCATAATAGTCCATTGCTTCTAGCTTTTGACCCAAAACCTGATACCGTTCTGCCTCCACGAGATAAAATCTATGTAAGTGATTTGTAGGAGCATGAGTAGCCCAGAGTTCCATCTTTTGCTGATTAGCTTGGACTTTTTCTAGAATTGCTTGCTTCTCAGACTCTTTAGCAGTATGATATATTGCCAAGTGAGCTAAAGAATCGTAGAAATAAAACACTGGGACAACAAACAACCCTGTAACACCACCTAAAGAGTTTTCTGCGATCGCAGCATTTTCTACAGCTTGAAAATACTCTCCAAATATGTAAGAGAGCATTAGTTTATTCACAAATAAATGATTAATTGTGTAAAGGTCATTTACTTGCTGATGAATTGGTAGCATACTTTGCTCGTTGTAGGCTTCTCCAATTAAACAGTCCGCATTTTCAAAACTTCCCTTCAAATTCAAAACTGTTTGCAAATACACTGAGTTCCAAGTAAAAGCTACTTGCTGCTTGATTTTTTTCAGCGAATCACAATAAGCTATCAGTTCTTTTTCTAGAACCCAAAGTTCTTTACCCAGCCAAAATGAATGATAGGGATAAATATAACCACAGTAACCAGCATATTCTAAATCTCCAGTCTCCAGACCACTAGAATATCCTGACATTGATGATGTTAATGTCTCTCTAATATGCTCTTTCCAATGCATAACATGGGCACTAACAACCGTCAGAATTTTCGCCTTGAGTTCTTCAGCATTAAATTGTGACACCAAATGTGAAGCTAATTTCCCAAATTCATAGCCAGAATCAATTTCTCCTTGAATTCCACAAAGAAGTAATCCATAAAGACTATAACCATAAGCAGATACAGCTGTATTTCCATACCTTAAGGACAAATTGACCATTTTACAGACAATAATTGGCATCATTGCTGGAGCAGTTTGAAAAGCCGCAGGTAGAACTCCCATTAAGATTCTCATAGCTGCAATCTTGTTAGGATCGGTCATTAATGGTAAATTAATTAAATCTGCGATCGCTTTCCCTTTCAAAGAAACAGCAATTTCATCCATCCCCTGTTGAATATCAGTTGATGTCGGTTCGTCTGGAAAATTTATTCCTAACAATTGTAGAATTGATACTGCGGTTTGAATAGCTTCTAATTGCTTGCTTTGAATGATAGAAGCGATAATCTGTACTTCATAGACTTTCACTTTATCTAAAAGAATTTTGGCTTTTTGTTGCACCACCTCAGCCCATTTTTGCATCTGCTCAAAATCACCAGCCAAATAAGCTGCTTCTGCGGCTCCTTCATATAAACCGATGGTTAAAGTATATTCCGTTTGCCAAGCATCTATATTTAAAAGTTCTATTCCATTTGTGAAGTATTTCAGAGCAGCTTCGTAAGCTGTAGAAGCTTTAGCTTTTCGTCCTGCAATTAAATTTAATCGTGCCAATTCAGTTTTTTCAGATTGCTCTATCAGGTTAACAATACCTACATTTAACTGATTGACGATATCAAAAATATTAGCTTCTATTTCTTCTTTAGGTATATTTTGAAGAAGCAATTGCCCAATTCTTAGGTGAGTAGATTTTTTCAGTTCTTCTGGAATCAACGAATATGCTGCTTGTTGTACTCTGTCATGCAAGAACTTGTAACCCACTCGTGAAGTATCAAATTTTAAATTAACCGCTTCTTCTTGATTAAAAACTAAAGGGATACGGTAAGCTTCACTTAAAGGCAGAATTAATCCCGCTTGCAAAGCTGAGTGTAAATCATTTGCTGTCAAAGAAGGTGATTTTTCATTGACTATTGATAAAACATCCAAACTAAATCTGTCACCCACACAAGCTGCTAATTTTAAAACATCTTGGGTAAACTGTGGTAGTTTTTCAACTCGGCTAGCAACTAATTCAACTACATTTTTCTCGGTAATTCCAACTGCTTGAATATCTTTTAAACTCCATTGCCATTTAGCATTATTAAAGTCAAACTTTAACAGTTTCTCTTGATGAAGTGCCTGAATTAGTTGCGTTATGAAAAATGGATTCCCACCTGTTTTATTATAAATTAAATCAGCTAGCTTAATAATTTCTTTTTGAAAGATTTCTGTTTCTTCATCCTGCTTAACTTCTATTTCTTGAAGAGTTTCGGCAACTAATTGAGTTACATTATCTAAATTTAAAGGTTGCAATACAATATTATTAACAACAGTGCCGCTATTTTTAATTTCTTCTATCTTTTGGATTAAAGGATGTGCTGAACTAACTTCATTATCCCTGTATGCCCCAATAAATAAAAAATATTTGCTGTCTATATCAGTTATGAGCAGTTGAATTAGATTTAAAGTAGCTGAATCTGCCCATTGTAAATCATCTAAAAATAGAACTAATGGGTGCTCTTTTTGAGTAAAAACTTGGATAAATTCTTTAAAAACATGATTGAAACGATTTTGTGATTCTGTTGCCCCAATTTGGGCAACTTCCGGCTGTGTCCCGATGATTAATTCTACTTCTGGAATTACGTCAGTAATAACTTTTCCATTTGTCCCTAAAGCTGATAAAATTTTATTACGCCATATTTCTATTTTTTCATTATTCTCGGTCAGCAAATACCGCATTAAATATGCAAAGGCTTGAATTAAAGAAGCATAAGGTATATTGCGTTTTAACTGATCGAATTTCCCAGAGATAAAGTACCCTTGTCTGCGAGTAATTGGTTTATTAACTTCGTTGACTAGAACTGATTTGCCAATTCCAGAATAACCAGAAACTAGCATCATTTCACTACTTCCAGATGTAACTCGCTCAAATGCAGCTAAAAGTTCATTAACTTGTTCTTCACGACCATATAATTTTTGAGGAATTAATAACTGACTCAATATATCTAAACGACCTGGCACAAAATCAGTAATGATTCCCTTTGTTTCTAACTGCTTGAGACATGATTCTAAATCTGCTAATAATCCTGTAGCACTTTGATATCTGTCTTCCGCATTTTTTGCCATCAGCTTCATCACAATTTCAGAGATAGCAGTAGGAATTTGTGAATTTAATGATTGCGGGTTTCTCGCTTTAACTGCAATGTGACTATAAACTACTTCTAGGGGATCTTGGCTAACAAATGGTGTTTTCTCGGTGAGCATTTCATATAAAGTCACACCAAGGGAATAAAAGTCAGTACGATAATCAAGAATGCGATTCATTCTCCCAGTTTGTTCAGGAGACATATAGGCAAGTGTGCCTTCAACGCAGTTAGGGTTATTAAATTGGGGATTTTCTTTATTGAGACGGGAGGCTATACCAAAGTCAGCGAGTTTAACAATACCTGTTTGGGAGTTAATTATGATATTATTAGGTTTGATATCTTTATGAATAATCTGATTATTATGCAAATAATCTAAAGCTTTAGTCAGTTGAATAGCAATCTTTAAATGGTTAATTAAGTCAAGCTTTTTTATTTGGAGCAGTTGAGATAAAGACTGACCACCAAAGTCTTCTAACAATAATCCCACACGGTTTTCAAAGGTTTCAAGACTGATAGCTTTAATTATATTTGGATGGTCTAAACCTTGCTGAATTTGATACTCATTTTTAAGGCGAGTAAAGGCTTCAAGGGTCGGATATTCATTTTTAAGCAGCTTGAGGATAACTCGCTGTTGCGTCTTTGGAGTTTGTGCTTGATAAATAATTGTTTGGATTCCTTCGTGGAGAGTGGAGTTAATTTGGTATCCAGTACGATTTGGCATTGATTTTTGCCTATAAAGTTATAAAATTAGCATCATCCCTGTTCTATTGTGAAAGGGGTTCTAGTTTAATTATTCCCAGTACGTAGAAAATTATTAACATTGCGCTTCGGTATCCAAGGGTTGTAAATCAAAAAGCGATTATTTCCTGGTCACGGAAACTAACGGCTAAAATCTGACTGTAACTTTTACGCCAACCGCAGATAAGGACACTTCTGTAAAAATCCAGATGCCTTATTATGGGCATCTAAATTATGAGTATGCGTTGGTGTAGGTCGAATAATGCCAGCAAATAGGTCATCCAACCCGTAAGGTGTAAAAAATTGCCATTGTCTTTGAGCATTTAGTCGAACTCCTACAGCGGTAGCGGTGTGCAGCCAATCTGTGATGCCATCCTCTGTACTAGTATAAAGTTTGCTACCAAGACGCCAACGAGCAAAACTGGCTTGATTTTTGACATCAAACTCGTCATCAGGAAATTGTTCTGTGAGAGTCGCTTTTGCTGCTAGTTCCTGGGAACGGTTCCCTTCTATATCAAAGAATGCAATATCAAAATCTTTAATACCTAACCCACAGCCATTGCCAAAAATTGAAGACCAAACGGTGTTTCGGGACTGCACCCCCTGCTAACCACCAGTTAGGTAGATTTAGTTGAGCGATCGCAGGTAATACTGTATTAATACGTGTATCAGCTAAAATCATCTGTAGGCGAGTGTTACTATTCATATCAAATTCCTGGGATTGTCAAGTAGAAGATGAAAATATTATCATTCGCATTTCATTAAATTTACGGTATTGATAGTCCTGTTGTGACACTTTGCAGGCCAATGTTTATCAGGATAACTTCTGTAGTCATAGTATAAAGAAAACAGGTTGAACAAAAGGTTAAATTGTGAATTTAGAATTTAGAATTTTTCTTTATGGAAGATTTATTTGCGCGACTAGAACGCACACTCAATCCTGAACTGCCTTCCTTAACAGAGTCACAACAAAAACTCCTCCAAGAACTCAGTATTGATGAAAATCAACCCGGTACGATTCTGCATGACTTTCAAACTCTGATAGATTTCTTACAACCAAATGGAGTGGAAGTTAGTAGTATTAATAATCTTCTACCGCTAAAAGTCATATCAGAAGTTAATTCTCAGTTAAGTTACCCAATTGAAACTAAACTCAAACGCCCCGTACAGAAATCATACCCCTACATTAATGGACTATATCTGTTATTACGCAGTTCTGGAATAGCCCAAATTAAATCCCAAGGAAAGAAGCAGGTTTTAGCTTTAGACGCCGCAACTTTACAATCATGGTCAAGCCTCAATTTAACAGAACGCTATTTCAATTTATTAGAAGCTTGATTGATTTGGGGAAATAATGAAGTTTTGGGCGCATCATAAAAATTGGTCATGCTTATATGGAAATACCCCCATTTGCAGACCAAGTGCAGGTTGGTGATTTGTCTCTAGAACCAGGTGGTAAAATGACCTATCTTTATGATTTTGGTGACAACTGGAAATTTGATGTGCAGTTAGAAGCAATTAATCCACCTGATAATAAAATCAAAAAACCGAAGATTTTAGAAGTTTGCAAAAATGCACCTCAACAATATTGGAGTGAGGATGATGAATCGGATGAAGATGAAGGATGAAAAGGATTTAGGAAAGTGCAGAGAATGAAAATATATTCATATCCACATATTTTATATTTTTGTTTAATAAAACCTGCTTTCATATTAAAGTAGTTTTAGTTACAATAAAGCAATACAAATTGTTAGGAGGTAAAACCTGTGAATCTTCCATATACTGGAGGTTGTCAATGTGGACAGATTCGTTATGAAATTCATGCCCAACCTTTAACACTTTATCTATGTCACTGTAAGGAGTGTCAAAAACAATCGTCTAGTGCTTTTGGAATGTCTCTTACAGTATTACGAGATGCTGTTGTAATTGTTCAGGGGAAACCGAAAGCTTGGACTCGGAAAAATGATAGCGGGCGTGAAGTAAATAACCTGTTTTGTGGCGACTGCGGAACGCGATTGTTTCACGAAAGGACTTACAATGCAAATACTATCAATGTCAAAGCTGGAACCTTAGATGATACAAGTTGGTTGCGCCCAGTGGGTAACATTTGGACACGCAGTGCCCAGTCATGGGTGATAATTTCAGACCAATTGCTCAACTATGACGGGCAACCAGAGGATACGCAGGCTTTATGGGAAAAATGGAAACAACAACATCCATAATTGCAAAACTTATGATACTAGATAGACATCATACTCCTGATACTTAAAGTATCTAACTCATGACTGTACCAAAAAAGATAATAAAATTTTACTGGTAAAATGCTTTAATGAACATATTAGATTATTTAAAACAGTAATAGTAAACTCAAATTATAAGTTCAGCTTGTGTATCATATATAGTTTCACGTGTCTGTAAAACATTAATAAAGCTAACGCACTATTAATATTTAACATGAAAGCTTACTGGACATTTCCAATCAAGTAATGTAGGTAAAATTGGATAACTAAGGCGATTTTGGTTCATTTTCAACACTTTTAACAGTTATTTCTAGACAAGCTTAATGAAACACGATACACCACCAGAATTGAACCCAGACCAAGAAATTGGGCGCTTAATTGATGAGGTAATGTCTTCATCTCTGACTGATGAACAGTACCGGAAAAAAATGCAGCGACGCAAAGAAGTGCAAGACAAGCGCATAGCAGAAGCTGTACCAGAAAAAGGATTAATTATTGTAAATACTGGTAACGGTAAGGGTAAAACCACTGCGGCTTTGGGGATGGTGTTGCGATCGCTCGGTCATGGGTATAAAGTAGCGATCGTCCAATTCATCAAAGGTAGCTGGGAACCTTCCGAAAAAAGGGTTTTCAGCTATTGGGAAGACCAGATAGAATTTCACGCAATGGGCGAAGGCTTTACCTGGGAAACTCAAGACCGCGATCGCGATCTTGACAAAGCTAGCGCCGCCTGGGAAAAATCCTTAGAATACATTCGCAACCCAGACTTTCATCTAGTGTTGTTAGACGAAATCAATATCGCCCTCAAAATGGCTTACTTACCAGTAGAAGACGTTTTAGCAGGTTTGGCGCAAAAACCCGCTAACAAACACGTTATTCTCACAGGTAGAGGCGCACCACCTGCTTTAATTGAGCGTGCTGATTTAGTAACTGAAATGACTCTAGTTAAGCACCCTTTCCGCGATCAAGGTGTAAAAGCACAACCGGGAATTGAGTATTAAATCAGAATTCAGAATTGTTAAAAAACAGGTTTCCTACTCCCCAGAGATTAGAAACCTGGTTTTTAATTTTCATATGTCATACCAATTTGAAAAAAGAATGCAACACATAGATAATAGATATCACCAACCCTACCCTTACTAAAGAGTGCGCGTCAGCGTGGGTGGGCTGATCTGTCGCAAACATTTTTTGAATTGGTATCAGATGTAAAAAAGCAGATTTCAAGTTGATGAGGTATACAAGCTAAATCTGTTATCTAGGTAGAAAGCGTGTTTTACTTCTGTTAGCGCAGCCAGGCGTAGCCCATTCTGAATTCTGAATTCAGACTTCTGCTATCAATCCCATTTGTTACTTCTTATTCCAAAGACTTAAAAATGCTTGAGAGATAGCTGGGGTAATCTGACTTTGTAAGTGATTTAATGCATCACGATGATTTGCATTATTGTCATCATAATAAGTAAACAGATTTGTCAGCTTGACAATCTCAGGATTTTGATCGTTTGTCCCCCTCCATTTGTTAGTAACTTTGTGTAAAACGTCCTTGGGTAGATTTTGTTGTAAGTTATTTAAGGCTGCGATGTAAGAAGGATTTTGAGGATTCTTTTGGAATTGAAAGCATAAATCTCTCAGCTTTAGTTGTGACTGAGGCGGAGTCTGGGGCTTATCTGTGAGACTAGATTGTTGTAGAATTTGACGCTGTTCAATAGTAGCAATACCATTTTCAGTTAAACCCTGAGATTTCTGAAATTTTCTGACTGCTGTATAAGTAGCCGGGCCATAAAAAGGCTTGTTTGGAGGAATTTCAGCATTGGTTGCAAAACCATGAAACTTCAATCTGTTTTGAAGCCCGATGACTGTTTCTTCCATTACAGTTCGAGTCTCTGCATCAGCATTACCATTAACCACAAGTTTTTGTGAGTACTGTTTCTGAAACTTTTTAATCGCTTCTTCAGTAGGATCGTCTGTCAAGGAGTTGTTATTCCGCTTCCAGGGAGCAAATTTAGTCAGATCCGGCTTAGGATCGATCTCAGGAGCTAAATATCCCAATCCGATCAATATATGACGGATAACTTCAGGGCTACTAACGGCCATGCTTTTTGGTTCCTTTGCGATTAAACTACCATTTAATGTATCTTGTTTTACAAAAATTAGGTAAGTAGAAATAAATAAATCTAACATTTCTTGTTTGCAAGGCGTTCTGAAGGATAAGCGAAGTGTGACTACAAGCTGCAACTCTTTGAGACGTTAGACGTATACGACTACAGATAGTGAAAAAAAAAGAGATGCGATCGCTCATTCTCAACTATTAATGATACTACGTGTTCAGGGCACAGTATTGCTCATTGGTGTCAACTTAAGAAGATGAAGCCCAAATTTGTTGGGTGTAAGCGTCAGTAGTATTACCACGTAGGACGACTTGGGAAAATGGTATAAACCGCGAAACACCATTTCTGTAGAAATGTTGACACCAATGAGTATTGTCTACCCTAACGAGAAATCTATATCACTCCAGACTGGATTCTGATAATTTTGCTATAAGCCTTCTGATAGTGTATTTCTCTAAACAAAAAAGTTTAGTCTGGGAATGTTTAGTTATAAAAATGAGAGGTAATAGTTATGCCTAGTGGACATGCTAACCATAAAGGAACTTCTGATAAACCCAATGTTAATGCCAATGGAGTAATTGATGATGCTGCTGATAAATCATTAAACCCTGACGATCTCCTGTCGGAAGAGCAAACTAACACAGAAGTCCATAGAGTCGAAGAAAGTGTTAAGTTTCCTCCTGCTACCGAACGTCCAAGTGAAAAATCAAATACTAGTACCTGAAGTAACTATAGTACTCATATTTGATTTTTGAAATACGCGTAGTGGCATGGCAAGGTTAAAATATTACAAAAAAATTGTAGGTTGGGTTGAATAATTCTGTTAATGATTAGATTTTAGTTTTTGTGAGTTTTTTAAACCCAACATTTTAAGCATGTCACGCTACTACGTCTAACTTTGCCCCGCTACGCTAACGCAATTAAAAAACTTAGAGATATCAAGTGTTTCAGGGTTTACATCTGTTTCATAATTTTAGTGAATTGGTATTACGCTTTTAGCGCACCTCATATAATCAATCTCTTTTTTGGCGAAGGTATTGAATATACAAAAATCCCCCTTTAACCGGACAGGATAAAGGGGGAGATGGCTAAGGTCAGAAGCTTTTTATGGGTTTCAACCGAATTTACCGGCGGTTGAAGCTATGAGGAATGCTCCGTATGTAAGGATGTAGCCAACTGTGAAGTGAGCTAGACCTACTAACCAACCTTGGACAATGGACAGAGCAACAGGTTTATCTTTCCAGCGAGCTAAGTTAGCCAGCGGAGTACGTTCGTGTGCCCAGACTAGAGTTTCAATTAACTCTTGCCAGTACCCACGCCAGCTAATCAAGAACATGAAACCGGTTGCCCAAACCAAGTGTCCAAAGAGGAACATCCAAGCCCAGACAGACAGGTTATTGACGCCGTAGGGGTTATAACCGTTAATCAACTGAGCGGAGTTAGCCCAGAGGTAATCACGGAACCAACCCATCAGATATGTAGAGTTCTCATTGAACTGAGCAACGTTACCTTGCCAAACACCGAGATGCTTCCAGTGCCAATAGAAAGTCACCCAACCAAGGAGATTCAGCATCCAGAACATAGCGAGATAGAAAGACTGTTCCCAAGAGGAAGTTTGGCAAGTACCGCCCCGACCTGGCCCATCGCAGGGGAAGGTAAAGCCGAAGTCCTTTTTATCAGGCATCAATTTAGTACCACGAGCATCCAATGCGCCCTTGACACAAATCAAGGTGGTGGTGTGCAAACCTAAAGCGATCGCATGGTGAACCAAGAAATCGCCAGGCCCAATGGTCAAGAACAAGGAGTTAGTGCCGGCGTTGATCGCATCTGTCCAGCCTGGCAACCAGACGTTAGCGTAGTTAGGCCAAGCTGTATAGGCAATGCTATCTGGGTTAGATAGTAAAGCATCCATGCCATACAGTAGTTTCCCGTGAGCAGATTGGATGAATTGAGCAAACACTGGCTCAATCAAAATTTGCTTTTCAGGAGTGCCAAAAGCAACTACAACATCATTGTGGACGTATAACCCCAGAGTGTGGAAGCCTAAGAATAACGATACCCAACTCAGGTGAGAGATAATCGCTTCTTTGTGCTGAAGTACGCGCTCAAGAACGTTACCTTTGTTTTGTTCTGGGTCGTAATCCCGAACCCAGAAAATACCAGCATGGGCGAATGCACCAATCATCAAGAACCCAGCGATGTACTGGTGATGAGTATACAGTGCCGCCTGTGTTGTGTAGTCCTTACCAATGAAGGCGTAAGGAGGCATCGAGTACATATGCTGTGCCACTAACGACAAGGCAGTACCCAGTGCTGCCAAGTGTATAGATAACTGGAAGTGCAGCGAGTTGTTATAGGTGTCGTACAGTCCTTGGTGCGGTAAGTTGAACTGACCTTCGGTTTGAATACCAAAGAATTTTCTAGCGTTGAGCATCTCTTTGATGCTGTGCCCAATCCCGAAGTTAGTCCGATACTGATGACCGGCAACGATAAATATAACTGCGATCGCTAAATGGTGATGAGCCATATCAGTCAGCCATAGCGATTCAGTCTGGGGATGGAAGCCACCCAAAAAAGTCAGAATAGCTGTCCCTGCGCCTTGAGATGTGCCAAACAAATGCCCTGGTGTATCAGGATTCTGGGCATATACACCCCAATCACCCCTCCAGAAAGGTGCTAAACCTGCTGGGTGTGGCAAGGTAGTCAGAAAATTATTCCAACCAACGTGCTGACCGCGAGATTCGGGAATGGCAACGTGAATAAGATGTCCAGCCCAAGCCAGAGAGCTAACACCAAACAAACCTGCCAAGTGGTGATTTAGGCGAGGTTCAGCACTCTTGAACCAAGCCAAGCTAGGACGATACTTAGGTTGCAAGTGTAGCCAACCAGCAAACAAGAACAATGCTGCTAACAGCAACAAGAACACTGAACCTTGATAGAGGTCATTATTCGTCCGCATCCCAATGGTGTACCACCAGTGGTAAACACCAGAGTAAGCAATGTTAACAGGATTAGTAGCACCCCCTTGAGTAAAAGCTTCTATTGCTGGTTTACCAAAATGAGGGTCCCAAATTGCGTGAGCGATTGGGCGAATATGCAGAGGATCTTTAATCCACTGTTCAAAATTACCTTGCCAAGCTACGTGGAACAATAGACTAGATGCCCACAGAAATATGATTGCCACGTGACCGAAGTGAGTAGCGAAAATCTTTTGGTAAAGATTTTCCTCGGTCATCCCATCATGGCTTTCAAAATCATTTCCCGTAGCGATCGCGTACCAGATCCGACGCGTAGTTGGGTCTTGTGCGAGATCCTGGTTAAATTTAGGATATTTTGTGGCCATGCAATTTAATTACATCTCCTTAAACGCTAATCCAAGTTGCTAGTTCTAACGATTCAGCAACTTTTTACAATTGAATCAGCACTCTTTCAGCCTTGGATTGGAGGTCAATCTAAATAGCAAAAGCTGATGAGTATTGAGGATAAAACAGGCTTAATTCTTAGACTCACATCATTAGGCAAGATGATGCAATTCATTTCCATAGAAGTAATAAACTAATTAATGACTACCATTTCCATCTAACTATCGGACGATATTTGTATTAAATGAATTTGTAGTCTTAAATACAGTCTCAAAGCTGGAAATTTTAATAATTTTTTTATTAAAATGAGCTTAAAATTTTGTATACACGTGACATAATGATAGTTTTTTAGCAAAATAAAACAAAAAATCAAGCTCAAGTTTAAGTAAATATTGGTAAGCTAAAATGCCAAGTATTTCTACTTTTTTTGAAACCTAAGTTAGGTAAATTACTTAGGGGTTAATAATTCCGTAGTAAAGGGCGACAACAAATAAGAAAGTAGCCAATATAACCACGGTAAACCCATAGCGAGCTAGTGGATTGGGTAAGTCCTGATTGGTGATTACATTATCCTTTTGTACCTGAGTCATAGGCTTAGATTTATCAGGTTTTTGAGCATTTATGTCGTTAGGTGGGTTCTCTGACAGAGGAACATTATTTTCTGTTATCTTGTTTTGAGTCTCTTGGGATTTCATGGGCTTTTTTTGATGTCTTTGTAGCTATTGCGCTTTTATAATTTCAAAAATTTACTAACACTTACATCGTTCTTGAGAATTACCTTGGCTTGATGTGCGGTTCGCCTAAAGGAGTTAGTCGATGTAAAGTCGATCTGTAATTGTCAATACACAGCAAAGAAAGAAGAATTCAGAATCTATTAGTAGATGTAGGGTATGTTATGCAGTAGGTTAATGTACCGTTAATTGAAGGTGCTAATATCAATTATTTTAGTAAAATTGATAACTTACAATTAGAGAACTGGTTAGAAAATCAGATATAGATTAATACAATTAATACACTGCCATATCAGGATTGTTGAGTAATCCGACGGTAATAGCGATCGCTAGTGTACCATTTGGAATACCAACCTCAGACAGACGCAGACAGACCTAGATAAACTTGATAATTATCTCTATCTATCTGTATTTTCCCTATGAATGAGGAAGTCTCCAAAAAGCTAGAGTTAATCAGGCAAACCTTGCATGAATCAGAAGTGCAAGGCCTGCGTTTGCGTGGTACAGACTGGTTTGCTTGGGTGACAGCTGGTGCTTCTAATACCGTGCTGCTGACTGCTGAAACTGGCGTAGCTGAAGTATTAGTTACTACTGACGAGGCTTGGGTATTGACGGATGAAATTGAAGCCCAGCGTCTTAAGGATGAAGAACTGCCTGCTAATTTTAAGGTATATGTGAACCCTTGGGCTGATTATGCTGCCCGTGAGTCTTTTGTCCGTGATGTAACTGGCGGCGGGAAAGTAGTTAGCGATCGCCCCATCTCCAATTTAGAAAAACCGTTACCCCCAACTCTGCAAAATCATAAACGGGTAATGATGTCAAGTGAATTAGAGCGATATCGTCAAGTCGGGCAAAAAGCTAGTCAGGCAATGACAGAGGTACTCAAAGCCGCCAAGCCAACTTGGACAGAATATCAATTAGCGGGTGCGGGTGCAGAGGCTTTATGGGCGAAAGGGTTACATCCAGCGCTGACACTGGTAGCGGGTGAGAGGCGTTTACCGCTATACCGTCATGCCACAGCCACGGGAGAACAGATTGGACAGCAAGCAATGCTGGTGTTTTGCGCGAGAGGTTACGGTTTGTATGCAAATCTGACTCGATTTGTTTGTTTTGGTAAGCTTTCAGACGAACGGGCCGAATTGCATTCCCATGTGCGCGAAATAGAAGCAGTAATTTTGAATTTGTGCCAACCCGGAACCACTCTCGATGCAGTTTATCACGCGCTAGCTCAGGCTTATGAGCAGCATGGATTTCCCAATGCTATCCGCGAACACCACCAGGGAGGAACCACTGGATATTTAGCGCGAGAAATCGTTGCCAATCCAACTACTACTGATGCTTTGACAGAAGGTATTGCTGTCGCTTGGAATCCCAGTTTACCAGGGGCAAAGATTGAAGATACTTTTGTGATTCTCAAGGATGGAAAGTTAGAAAATCTGACTTTCGATCCAAATTTTCCTAATGTTGAAGTAGAAGGAAGGTTACGCCCTGTACCTTTGTACAATTAAAAATTATGGATTTTCAACAAGTATTCGGTAAACCACCTGAAACTCAAGCCAGTGCGCCAGGAAGAGTAAATTTACTCGGCGAACATACTGACTATAACGATGGCTTTGTTCTGCCAACTGCGATTCCTCAATCTACGACGGTACAGCTAAGTTTTAGTAGCGATGGTCATCATCACTTTTACTCGGAAAATCTCAACGAGCAAGTGAACATTTTAGATATAAACCATTCCCCGTCTGGATTTGCCAGTTATATTTTTGGCTGTATTGAGGTTTTGCAAAAAGCCGGACACAATATACCATCGCTTTCTGTGTACGTCCAATCATCGGTTCCGATGGGTTCGGGTTTGTCTAGTAGCGCGGCTTTGGAAGTAGCAACGCTGCGGGCATTACGCCAACTTCTGAAGCTTCCTATTGATGACGTTGAAATTGCCCAATTCGCCCAGCAAGCAGAAATTCATTATGCTAGCGTACAATGCGGCATCATGGATCAGATGGCTTCTAGCTTGGCTGATACCGAGCATATCTTGTTTTTAGATACTCGGACTTTAGAACGCCGCGTCATGCCTTTGCCTGAGAATGCGGAGATTTTGGTTATTGATAGCGGCGTACCTCGCACCCTGGCAAGTAGCGGTTATAACCAGCGTCGGGCTGAGTGTGAAGAAGCAGCGCGATCGCTAGGAGTGAAAGCACTACGAGATATTACTGATGTTAAGGTAACAGAAAAACTACCCGAACCTCTACGGCGGCGTGCCCGTCATGTGGTTACAGAAGATAACCGCGTCTTGGAAGTATTACAGGGAGTAACATCTGAGCGATTTGGCGAATTGATGAACGCATCCCACGCCAGTTTGAGAGACGATTACGAAGTGTCTGTACCTGCACTAGATACTCTAGTCGAATTATTGCAAAAAACTCCGGGAGTGTTTGGTGCAAGACTGACAGGTGCTGGATTTGGTGGTGCTTGTGTCGCTTTAGTTGTGGCTGGTGAAGCCAGAAGTATTGCAACCCATATCCTTGAACAATATAAGCAAGTCGGTTACAACGGGCAAATTTTGGTTCCTTCTTTGGAGTTAAGTGATGCAGCCTAAAGTTGTTTATGGAAACGCAGGCGTTGAAGGTGTAAATCGTTGGGGATGGTTCATGGGTCACTTTATCACCCCTGAAGACGATCCGCGTTCCACGGAAATGCTAGAAGTAAAATGGGCTGTTCACAAAGCAGGTGACAGTAGAACTGAATGGGCAGTAAATAACCAAGCTGCGACGCTTTCAATTCTCATTCACGGAGAATTTCGCCTGGAATTTGAAGATAGAGAAATTTTATTATCTCGTGAAGGTGATTATGTTCTTTGGTGTGCGGGTGTGTCCCATTGGTGGGTTGCTGAGTCCGACTGCACTATTTTGACTGTCAGATGGCCTTCAAAGCCAGGTGATAGTGTTGCATTGGCTGAAGCGTCAAAGAGTTAGTTTGTTAAGTAATTGAGCATAATTAATTTTAATTAGGTTCGATGCTCGTTTATTTGTTAGGACTACTTTGCTTGTCAATATCAGATTTAAGATACAAAGTCAGATACTTAAGTAGGTTGGCTTAAATAATTATCGTTGCGATCGGGCAGAAGCAGAAGGAAAAAGAGTTTAAGCCTTCTTTACTTTTCTTTACATAGTTTGCTTTTATTGTACCGACTTACTTATCATTTTCAAAAATCTTTGATATCTACCCTACAAACTTAATTATCTCTATCTTTGGTATTTTTTTTAATCCGTCGAACTCACGTAGTATTAATCTAAAGATTTTTTGGAGATAAGTTTGTTTGACGTAAAGCCGTGATGCGATGAAAGATGCATCTAATGCGATCGATAAAATATCTAGACATATAGATAGAAAGTTTATTGCGGATTTCAAGTTAGTGAAGTACACAAGCTAAGTCTCAAAGCCAGGTATAAAACCTGTTTTATATCATGTCCGCCAAATTATCCGTAATAAAAGAACCCCACCCCGCCAAAGCTGTGCTTTGTCTCCCTGCCCCTAATCCCCAGAGGGGGCCCCGAGTTCCCCGCAAGCGAGGAGGGGTTGGGGGTGGGGTGATTCGGGTTTAATAAGTAATCAAAGGGACATCATATTACTTCTAAATTCTGAATTTTGACTGCTGAATTCTGCTGTCTTGCAGCAAAGCTGGAGTCATTACGCTTTCTTAATCCCTTGGATTGAGACGAAAAAATTATACAGTGTATAGATTTAACTAATCAGCATTTTGTTTCATGCTAAAACGTGAT
Source organism: Nostoc sp. DSM 114160 (assembly GCF_053470305.1). Classification (NCBI taxonomy): domain Bacteria; kingdom Bacillati; phylum Cyanobacteriota; class Cyanophyceae; order Nostocales; family Nostocaceae; genus Nostoc; species Nostoc sp. DSM 114160. The sequence continues at coordinate 558,215 of NZ_JBPFGO010000002.1, forward strand.
TATCTACTTAAATACTTAAACTTTTTACTCGCAAATCCAGTATTAGTTATCGTACTAATGCTTACAACATTGACGAGTGGTTGTCAAAAAAACGATCCGGCAGCTAATGCTCAAAGCCCGCCAGCATTGCCAGTAAAACTTCAGAGAATTGACGCAGGCACAATCGAAGAAAGTTCCGAGTTTGTCGGGTCGTTGGAGGCGCAGCAAAAGGTCATATTACAGCCACAAATTCAAGGACGAATCGAATCGATTTTGGTGTCGAGCGGTCAGCGAGTGCAACAGGGTACGCCGATCGCATCTTTGAGTTTAGATCAGGCTCAGGCCAATGTCACCAGTTCGATCGCAGCTGCTAATTCGGTGCAAGCAGCATTGGCTACTGCTCAAGCAGAGCAACAACAAGCCGAAGCCCAACGCACCAAAGCAGCTGCAAATGTTCAACTGCAACGCACACAATTCAATCGTAGCCAACAGTTGGTCAACGAAGGAGCCATAGCAAGACAAGAGTTAGACATTGCTAGAAATAATTTACAAACTGCTCAAGCAGACCTGCAAACATCCGAAAAGCAAGTCGCAGCAGCTAGAGCAGCCGTCCGCCAAGCACAGGCAAATATCCGCCAAGCTCAAGCAAGCACGGCTGCGGCGCGAGTCAGCCTCAATTTTAAGCAGGTGGTAGCACCCATTACTGGCGTAGTCGGTGAATTTCCGGTCAAGGTTGGAGATTATGTCAACATCGGACAAACAATCACCACACTCACACAAAACGATTCACTGGATCTCAATCTTTCTATACCCTCAAATCGGTTGCGCCAATTACGAACGAACTTACCCGTGCAGTTAATCGATCCCACCACCCAGCAAGTAATTGGTACAGGTGCGATTAGCTACATTTCTCCAAATGTAAGTTCTAATCAACAGTCTGTTTTGAGCAAAGCCCGCTTTCGGAATTCACAAGGGCGATTGCGCGATGGACAATACGTTAGAGCTCGCGTGATTTGGAATCGACAACCAGGTATTTTGATTCCCACCGTTGCAATTTCTCGCGTTGGTGGACAAAGTTTTGTGTTTGTCACCGAAAACAAAACCGTCAATGGACAACAGCAGCAAGTTGTGCATCAGCGTTTAGTGCGCCTGGGAGATATTCAAGGGTCCAATTATCAAGTTATCGATGGGCTTAAATCCGGCGAAACGATTGTAACTTCTGGCATTCTCAAACTTAGAGAAGGCGCACCAATCCAACCAATATCATAAGACTTCTTGCAGAAGTCGGGAAAGGGGTAATGGGAAAGGGGGAAAGGGATTAAATTTTCCTTTTCCCTCCTCTTGCAAAAATTACTTTTGCAAGAGGTCTATAAATCCAGGAAGGATAATTTATGATTTTTTCGATCGCCAATACCTTCATTAAACGCCCGGTATTAACTACCGTTTGCACTCTACTGATTTTGATTGTCGGTGGCGTGTGTATTCCGTTGCTGCCGCTTAATTACTTGCCAGATATTGCACCGATTCGCGTTCAAGTCTCAGCTTCTTATACTGGGGCGGATGTGGAAACTGTCGAAACTGCGGTGACAACTACGCTGGAGCGACAAATTAACGGTGTAGAGGGAATGCAGTACATGACCTCGAACAGTTCCGCAGGTAGTAGTCAAATTTCGGTATATTTTGGGTCGCAGATAGATAAAAATATTGCTCAAGTTAACGTCCAAAATCGTCTCGCCCGTGCTACACCTCGCCTACCGACAACGGTGCAACAATTCGGCGTGACAGCACAAACATCTTCTACAAGTATTTTGTTAGTTTATGCTCTTTACCCCGAAAATAATGAGTATGACGCGCTGTTTATTAGTAACTATATCGATCTGAATTTGCGAGATCAACTGCTGAGAACGCCGGGAGTTGGAGATTTAACAATTTTTGGTGAAAAGCAATATGCAATGCGGTTGTGGCTCGATCCGAATGCGCTGGCAAGTCGAGGCTTAACTGTAGCAGATGTCTCTACAGCATTGCGATCGCAAAACATTCTCGCCGGAGCCGGAACGTTAGGTCAATCGCCTATCCCTCCAGGTCAAAGTTATGAAATTCCGTTGCGAGTCAATGGGCAATTTAAAGATGCGTCAGAGTTTGAAAATCTAGTTATTCAAGCCGGAAGTAATGGCAGTTTAATTAAACTCCAAGATGTAGGTCGTGCAGAACTTGGCTCGGAGACTTACAGCAGCAATGCGAGAAATAATGGTAAGCCGTCGATTGGGATCGCAATTTATCAATTACCTGGTAGTAACGCCCTGGATGTCTCGAAAAACGTTCAGGCTCAGATGAATGAGTTGATGAAAGACTTTCCACCGGGCTTAAAAGCTGAGATTGTCTACGATACCGTTGGATTTGTGCAAGCGTCACTCGAAGAAGTATTGAAAACACTAGTTGAAGCGATCGCTCTTGTCGTACTGGTGATTTTTCTGTTTCTGCAAAACTGGCGAGCCACAATTATTCCCTTGGTTGCCATTCCCGTTTCACTGATTGGGGCGTTGGCATTTGCTTATGTGTTTAGATTCTCGTTGAATAATTTAACGTTATTTGGCTTAATTTTGGCAACAGGATTAGTGGTAGATGATGCGATTATCGTTGTGGAAGCGATCGCCCGCAAAGTTGAACAGGGAATGCGACCACTGCAAGCATCAGTCGAGGCAATGGATGAACTTACCGGAGCGGTAGTTTCAACGTCGTTGGTATTGATGGCGGTTTTTATTCCAGTGGCATTTTTTCCCGGTTCGACAGGAAAAATGTATCAACAGTTCGCGTTGATTATTGCTTTTTCAATCGCCATCTCAACGTTTAATGCTCTTTCCTTTAGTCCGAGTATATCGGCAATTTTGCTCCGCCCGCCTCGCCCTGCACGCGGCCCGCTTGGTTGGTTTTTTGTTCGTTTCAATCAAATTTTACAATGGATTATTGACAAGTATTTAGCGACGGTGAATTTTCTGATCCGCCTTCGTTATGTGGTAATTGGATTATTTGTGGTTGGTTTAGCTGCCACTTATTTTATGTTTACCCATGTTCCCACCGGATTTGTTCCGAGTGAAGACCAGGGAATTGTCTTAGGTATTATTCAAGGGCCAGATGGAGTTGCCCTCAACTATACCGACCAAGTAATTACAAAACTCGAACAAATTCTCGAAAAAGAACCAGAGGTGAGTAACGTTTTCGCCACTTCGGGATTTGGCTTTGCAGGTAGTGGTTCAAATCGCGGTGTCTTCTTTGCAAAACTCAAGCCGTGGGAGGAGCGCACTCAACCCAATCAAACTGCCTCTGGAATTTTAGCCCGAATCAATAAAGAATTTGCAACGATTCCAGAAGCTATTATTACCGCAGTCAGTCCCCCACCGATTCAAGGCTTTAGTACGTTAGGGGGATTTGAGCTACAGCTAGAAGACCGAACCAACGGAAGATTAACAATCAATGATTTTTATGCGAATGCTCAAGCGGTAATCGCCCAAGCCAATCAAAAACCAGCGCTCAAAGGCGGCGTTTTCACCCAGTTTACTGCTAGTACACCACAGTTTCAAATAGACTTCGATCGCACTCGTTTAGAAGCACTTAACATCGATTTTCAACAAGCTGTCACCACACTTGGAACTGCGATCGGCTCCCAGTATGTCAACGATTTTACCTTGGGACAGCGTAGCTACCGCGTATATGTTCAGGCAGATGCTAACTATCGGCGATCGCCAGATGATATTCGGCGGCTTTATGTGCGATCGGCAAATAACCAAATGGTTCCATTGAGTGAAGTTGCAAAAATCACACCCACTACAGGCCCATCTGTAATTTCCCATTACAACGGCTTCCGCGCGATCGATTTACAAGGTAGAGAAGCATCGGGCTACAGTAGTGGACAGGCAATTCAAGCAATGCAGCAAGCGGTGACTGAAGCAGCAACGCCAGGTGTTGGCAGTGATTGGATTGGCACTGCCCGCGAAGAATTAAGTGCAGGTAACTTGGGGATTTTGATTTTTGGCTTCGGGATCATTATGGTATTTCTGACGCTGGCTGCTCAGTATGAAAGTTATATCGATCCGGCGATAATTCTCTTAACTGTACCGTTAGCGTTGTTAGGCGCATTGAGTGCCTTGTCATTGCGCGGTTTGGTTAATGATGTCTACGCAAACGTGGCGTTAGTGATGCTGATTGGATTAGCGTCAAAGAACGCGATTTTGATCGTCGAGTTTGCCAATCAAGCCTTGGAAGAAGGCGCGACAATTCGACAAGCAGCCGTAACCGCAGCGCAAGAAAGGTTCCGACCGATTGTGATGACTTCAAGCGCCTCCTTGCTAGGATTTTTCCCCCTGGTAATTGCCACCGGCGCCGGTTCTGCCTCGCGCTGGTCGTTAGGAACAGCCTTATTTGGCGGGTTACTCGTAGCAACGATTTTGAGTTTGCTGATTGTTCCAGTCCCCTGTACGTAATCATCAAGACTTTGGAAGAACGCTTCTTGAAGAAAAAACCTGCTAATCCCACCCAGCCGCCATCCCCAGATGGAAACCAAGATGGACAATCAAGAGCGATGCCAACTCCAGTTGGAGACGCTGCGCCAGCGACGAACGCTCATCAACATTCATCTGTAATTATCAGGCAGAATGCTGATGATAACAAACGTAATGATTCGAGTAAGTAAAAAAGGAATAGGGTTAAGGCAAGAAACGCGATGAATCGCCGTCAAGACAAAAGACTGGTTATTGTAGAGACGGCGATTTATCGCGTCTTTGCGATCGATTATCGTATCTTTAGCGATCTAAAATTTTCATTAAAAAAGTTTAATCAAACCGTATTGGGCGTCAGCCTGCCGTTAGGCAAGCGGAGAGAGGCTTAGTACAGCATTTCATTAATTCGTAATGCATGGGCTTGCAATGTTAATGCATCGACTTGCAATGCTAATGCATCGACTTGCAATGTTAATGCATCGACTTGCAATGCTAATGCATCGACTTGCAATGCTAATGCATCGACTTGCAATGTTAATGCATCGACTTGCAATGTTAATGCATCGACTTGCAATGTTAATGCATCGACTTGCAATGTTAATGCATCGACTTGCATTAAAAACGCTACGCTTTTACGCAAAGCTGTACTTAGAAAGCTAGTTTCATTTTTTTTCTGCTTGTATGAAACCACCCTGCCTCCTCGCTGGTGCTGAGGGGTTCAGTACCAACTCAACCCAGAATCGGTATTATTACAAGAGGTAAAGATTAAGCTGTAACTTTGGGAACCACTGACACAATGTAGAGTATCTCCTGATAATTTAGCAAAGCTATAAGCATTGGAGCAAAGCAAATGAACGCTAAATTAATCGTTTTTTCTGGCTTTGTGACAGCATTTGTAGGTGCAGGAATTGGCTTTATTATTGCTAATTTACTTCCTTGCCCTTACACAAGTCAAATGTATAAAGATTTAGAGCAAAAATATGCGATCGTTGGTGCAGTCGCAGGCTTGCTGATTGGTTCTAGTCAAGAAATGATTCGAGAACTTAAGCAAGAGCGGGATGCAGAAGAAGAATTGCTGCGGGATTTGAACAAAGCTATTCACTCAAGTACAGATCGAGAAAATTGATGACAATTTTTTGACAATAACTAACAGCTATAGCAAAAATTCCGATCGCAATTCTGGAAAACTGCAAAGCAAAACACCATACAAACAAGTGGTAACTCTGGAATTGGGCTAGCAGTCGCACTTCCCTTCGCCCGTAAAGCTGCCGATGTGCTGATGTATGCAGGTGTGTAGATTGGTGGTTTGGTGAGTCCAACTGCACTCTTTTGACTATTAGATGCCTTTTAAACGGCAGGCGATCGCGTTGCATTGTCTGGAGTGTCAAAGAGTTTAGTTATGTTAAGTAATTCGTTATAATTAATATAAATTAATTGTTACAGAGGATTGGCATAAGCCACCAATTTTAAAAATAGTGCGCTACTATCGACAAGCAATAAAAAATCTCCTAGAGGTCTGATATTAATACGCCTCTAGTTATAAGTTGAAGAGGATAAAAAAGATGGTTCAAAGTATAGGCGGTATAGCGAAATATTCAGCTACCGACCTAGACCGATTTGCTCAACAACTGAATCAAGACGGAATTTGTGTGATTCCCGGTGTTTTTGAGCAAAAATTAATTGACGAGTGGGCACAAGCTTTTGAAAAATTATTTCACGAGCGTCAAAATCAACCGGGTGGGTTGGCTCCTCGTGAAGTTTCCCGCTACTATCTAACCTTGCCTTGGATTTACCCATTTGCTAATGAGTTAGTTTTTGCTAACCCAGTGATTATGGGTATTTTAGATCGCGTGTTTTACCAAGAGTACGTAATGGTTCAGATGGGAGTTGATGTTCCATTCCAAGGTTCAGATTATCAGGAAACCCATCGGGATTTTCGCCCGTTGTTTAGCGATCGCATAGTTACACCACTGTACGCCCTCGCAGTTAACTTTCCCCTTGTAGAAGTAACCGCAGACAACGGCCCGTTCCAAATGGCGCGTGGAACCCATGTTATACCGCGTGAAGAGGGATTAGAAAAGGTTGCCAGTGGTGAAATTCCGATGGAATCTTTTTATATGCAGCCAGGTGACGTAATGGTGCGATCGCCTTTAGCACTACATCGGGGTTCCCCAAATCGGACAAACCACCCAAGACCGATGGTAGTCATGGGCTATGCTATGCATTGGTTGCACACACCAAAGGTAGATTTGACTCTCCCACAAGACTATTATCAAAGCCTCCCAGAAAAACTAAAGCAGATGCTACGGTGTCAGCTAGTAGAAAGCTTACCTAAGAACAAAGTCGAAACTTACGTGAATTTCAAATACTAGTAGTTCGCCAAGCAAACTTGGCGGGGTAAAGGGGGAAAGAGTTTAAATCCCTTACCCTTTACCCTTTTCCCTTTCCCCAGCCCTCACCCAGCATTTTTGGGTTGCCAGACTACTAGTGGAAGAAAGATTTTTGTCATTATTCCATAGATAATTTAAGATGCAAACCTATACTAATCCAGTCTACAAAGGTTATTTTGCCGATCCTTTTGTTTGGCAACACGAAGGCGTATATTATGCGATCGGCACTGGCGCAGCAGAAGCAGAAGGAACGGTAGATGAAATAGTGGACGCACCAAATGTTAACTCCAATAAAAAATCCTGTGTCTTTCCTCTGTTACGCTCTTTCGACTTTGTGAATTGGGATTATGTTGGGAACGCGCTACAGCGGCCAGATCCCGCCCTTGGCGATAATTTTTGGGCCCCCGAAGTTGCTTACTGCGATCGCCAATTTTATCTCTACTATTCTGTAGGGCATGAAGATAAAAATCATCAGTTACGTGTAGCTACAAGCGATACTCCGTTAGGGCCATATCAAGATGTTGGTGAGCCAGTCGTAGATCCAAAATCTTGTCCTTTTGCGATCGATCCGCACCCATTTCAGGATGACGATGGACAGTGGTATTTGTTTTACGCCCGTGATTTTCTGGATACATCCGATGGAGTGCGTGCTGGCACAGCATTAGTTGTAGACAAACTCCAAACCATGACTAAACTTGCTGGTGAAGGGAAAGTGGTTTTACGGGCGCGATCCGATTGGCAACGTTTTTTAGCTAACCGTTTGATGTATGGTGAAATCTATGATTGGCATACTTTAGAAGGTCCCTGCGTTCGTAAGCATGAAGGTAAATACTACTGCTTTTATAGTGGTGGACGCTGGGAAACTGAGAACTACGGCGTAGATTATGGCGTTGCTGACAACGTGATGGGCCCTTACTCTGATGCAGGTAACGAAACCGGGCCACGGGTGCTAAAGTCTGTTCCTAATTTTGTCATCGGGCCGGGACATAATTCTATTGTTCTTGGGCCAGATGGTAAGACTGAGTATGTTGTCTACCATGCTTGGACGAAAAACATGGATATGCGGCAAATCTGCTTAGATATGCTGATATGGAAACCAGAAGGACCATCTTGTAATGGCCCTACCTGGACACCGCAGACTATCAGCAACTATTGAGGATTTTGCGATACATTAACACCGCTAACTTTGGCTGGTATAACAACGCTATAGTAGCCAGCTGCGATCGCTGCTAATGCATTAAGCAAAACATTAGCACCGAACAATGGCATTAAGCCAAAAAATGTCTTACCCAAAGGCAACAATCCAACGATTGCCAGCAAGGCATAAGAAACTGCAAAACCACGATTGAATAGACGCGCAGTGGTAGTATTCTTGTAAGAAGTAATTCCTAACAATCCTACGGCGCAACGTACAATGTTATGCAAAAAGTTGGTAGGAATTGCACCAAAGATATAACCAAAACCCGCAGATACTTGCATTCATTACTCGTAATTCCTTTGACTAATGGAGTGATAACTAAAGTTTTAGCTAATATGAAACTTGCAATTATCTGTCACAGGTTTCAATGTATTCTCTGTCAGTAGATTTAAGATTGAGTTTGAGATTTTACATCTCAATTAATAATTTTAATTAAAAATATAATTACATCATTAATAAAGAAGCGCTCAACTTTTCAATCCAGAAAATTTGCTAGTTAATTTATTAATCTTGAATGCTACTAAAAAGCAACATTATGAGTTTTGAATATCAATGCTTATACTTGCTGCATTACCTATTTTCTTAGAGAAATATTTAGATAAAAGCGATCGCTTCACGGATTGGCATCATTGGAAGCGATCGCGTGAGGTTTATGAATTGAATTACGAGCAATTGTACATATAGCCAAAAAGCTTTTAACCTACCCAAGGCTGAGAGAATATATATATCATCAGGGTGAAATTTATAATACTTGTTTTTCAGAAACCAACAATAAAAGAAATTACTTCATTTACTATAGGTTATAAAATAATTGTTACAACAATATGTATCCTAAATGACAAAATAATGTAGATATTGTAAATAAATATTTTTTTATGTTTAAAAAATAGCTAGTTCGTATATACTGTCATATTATCCAAATTAATATGAATAACAAAGCAAATTAATAAATAACCAGAGATTATTAATTTTAATACTAGAAATAATTATTTTCATGATGTTGTGTACGAAACCGAACAGACAAACATAATTATATTTGCATAGGTTTATAACTAAAAAAACGTTACATAAATCAATAATCAATGAATTTCAGCTCAAGATATAGTGCTTAAGACTTAATCAAGAAAGTAATTTTATATTTATTTGGATAGATGAAACAATTAGATATAAAACAGTATTTTATTCTTGGTGCAACAAAGTATTGATGAGACCGATTCAATATTGAAAAGCAGCAAAATATGTTGCAAGCTTTTGCCTGGAAGTAAGCTTGGTGTTGCTTTACATAGAAAAGGTATTAGCGTTTAGCTAGTCAGAATTAATAATTTAAATAATGAGACGAACTATGGCAAGTGAAAAATCTCAAGTCAAAAACAACGGTGTCAGCAATGTTATTTCGTCGAAGCAGCGTAAAACAAAGCGATCGCAGCTAGCCCAAACGCAATCATCGAGTACATCACTGCTGAATTTAACTTCGTCTAACAAAAAAGTTCAATCAACAGAAACCTTTAAAGACACGCCTGATATAGTTTGTTTATCTCATTTGCGTTGGAATTTCGTCTATCAAAGACCACAACATCTTCTTAGTCGCTGCGCCCAAGGAAAGCGAGTGTTCTTTATTGAGGAACCAATTTTCTCTGAAGAACCGTTGGCAAGGTTAGATGTAAACCAAGATTCTCATGGAGTAGTTGTGGTTGTACCACAGCTGCAACAAGGTTTAAGCGAAGAAGCAATCAACGCAAATTTACAAGCACTAATTAATAATTTATTTGCAGAGCATAATATCAACAAATACATTTGTTGGTATTACACACCAATGGCGATCGCTTTCACGCGCCACTTGCAACCCCAAGCCGTGGTGTATGATTGCATGGATGAATTGTCTGCATTCCACGGCGCATCACCCACTTTAAAGAATTACGAAGCCGAACTATTCAAGCGTGCAGACTTAGTATTTACAGGGGGACAAAGCCTTTACGAAAGTAAGGTGAACCAGCATCCCAACGTTTATGCCTTTCCCAGCAGTGTAGATGTCCCCCACTTTGGTCAGGCGAGAAATCTTCAAGAACCAGAAGATCAAGCTCATATTCCCCATCCTCGCCTTGGATTCTTTGGCGTAATTGACGAACGGATGGATATTGAACTGCTTGCTGGTATTGCCGAAGCCCGTCCTGACTGGCATCTAGTAATTATTGGGCCAGTTGTCAAAATCGATCCCGCAACTCTGCCACAGCATGAAAATATCCATTATCTCGGTGGCAGAGACTATAAACAGCTACCTGCCTATTTAGCAGGGTGGGACTTGGCAATGTTGCCGTTTGCGCGTAATGAGTCAACACGTTTTATTAGCCCTACCAAAACTCCAGAGTATCTTGCCGCAGGTAGGCCTGTAGTATCTACCTCAATTCGTGATGTAGTGCGTCCTTATGGAGAGTCAAAACTGGTGCGAATTGCAGACACAGTTTCTGAGTTCGTTACCGCCGCAGAACTTGCAATGCAAGAGGATACCCCAGCCTCAGAATGGTTGAGTCGAGTAGATGCCTTTTTAGAAAAGATTTCTTGGGATCGCACTTGGGCATCAATGATGAAGCTGATTGACTCTGCGATCGCAGCGCGTAATGGTGAAGACAAAGCTAACTCCACAGGTGCGGCTGGTAAACAAGCACCAAATGTCATTACCAGAGATTTTGTCTTCGATTACTTGGTTGTCGGTGCTGGTTTTTCTGGTAGCGTCATTGCTGAACGTTTGGCAACTCAAGGTAAAAAAGTGCTGGTTGTAGACAAGCGCAATCACATAGGCGGCAATGCCTACGATCATTATGACGATCATGGCGTTCTCGTACACAAATACGGCCCCCACATCTTTCACACCAACTCCCGCGAAGTTTTTGAATACCTCTCTCGGTTTACTAAGTGGCGGTCTTACGAGCATCGCGTCCTTGCCAGTGTAGACGGGCAACTTGTTCCGATTCCGATCAACCTCGACACCATCAACAAGCTGTATGGCATGAATCTCAATTCATTTGAGGTGGAAGAGTTTTACAAATCGCTTGCTGAACCAATGGAATACATCCGCACTAGTGAGGATGTGGTGGTGAGCAAAGTTGGGCGAGAACTGTATGAAAAGTTTTTCCGAAATTATACGCGCAAACAATGGGGACTCGACCCATCGGAACTTGACAAATCAGTAATTGCCAGAATTCCCACCCGTACCAATCGTGACGATCGCTATTTTACCGATAGCTACCAAGCGATGCCGCTACACGGCTTTACCCGGATGTTTGACAATATGCTAAATCATCCGAACATCAAGGTAATGCTTAACACTGATTATCAGGAAATTCAAAAAGCTATACCTTGCCGGGAGATGGTATATTCCGGGCCAGTTGACGAATTCTTTGATTATCGCTACGGCAAACTACCATATCGTTCGCTTGATTTCAAGCATGAGACGCATAATACCTCAGTGTTTCAATCAGCGCCGGTCATCAACTATCCCAATGAACAGCTTTATACGCGGGTGACAGAGTTTAAATACTTAACTGGTCAGGAACACTCTAAAACAAGTATTGTTTATGAGTTTCCCAAAGCTGAAGGAGACCCTTATTATCCTGTACCGCGTTCTGAAAATCAGGAAATTTACAAGAAATACAAGGTGCTGGCAGATGAAACTCCAGGGATCTATTTTGTGGGGCGGCTAGGGACTTACAAGTACTACAACATGGATCAATGTGTTGCTCAAGCTTTGTCTGTATACAAACAAATTGCGGTTAAGGCTTGAAAAGAGGCAGGGGAGCAGGGAGAGGAGGTGCAGGGGGGAATAGCACTAAGATAAATCCAAAGTCTTGTGTTGCGTCGTTCCCAGCCTGGAGGCTGGGAACCCATTTTGCGAGGCTCCGCCTCTTCTTTCTTGACCAGAGGCAGAGCCTCTTGGAACTCGTTCCCAGTCTTCAGACTGGGAACGAGGTTAAATAAGACTTTCAGCTTTTCTTAGTGCCGCCACTACAAAAGTTGAAAAGAACGCATCAAATAAAATATCAGCTTGAGTTGTAAATTATGACTTCTGCTTTCAAGACACTCAACACTCCTAAATCAAAACTTGCTCTAGAAGTTTGGGCTGGTGTCGAGTGTACGGTTAATCGTGTGGGTGAAGAGTATTTCGATCAGTTAGAACGCAATGGCCATGCAACCCGCTTGGATGACCTAGATTTATTCGCCCAACTTGGCATACACGCTATCCGTTATCCAGTGCTTTGGGAGAGGATAGCGCCCAATGGTTTAGAGAATGCTGATTGGTCGTGGGCGGATGAACGGCTGGGACGCTTGCGCGAACTCGGCATCCGTCCGATTGTGGGGCTAGTGCATCATGGCAGTGGGCCGCGTGATACCAGCTTGGTAGATCCAGAATTTTCTGAGAAACTAGCGCTGTTTGCTCGTGCGGTTGCAGAACGCTATCCTTGGGTAACACATTACACACCCATCAACGAGCCACTGACAACAGCACGATTTAGTGGGATGTATGGTCACTGGTATCCTCACGGAAAGGACGATTTAACTTTTGCCCGTGCTTTGTTAGGAGAGTGCAAAGCGATCGCTGTTTCGATGCAGGCAATCAGAGAAGTCAATCCCAATGCCCAACTCCTACAAACTGAGGATTTGGGTAAAACTCATAGTACGCCAAAGCTGGCTTATCAAGCAGAATTTGAGAATGAACGTCGCTGGTTGAGTTTGGATTTATTATGCGGTCGAATCAACCCAACTCATCCGATGTGGAGTTACTTGCGCGACTGTGGCATCAGCGAGACTGAACTTGAAGAATTTTTGCAATATATCTGTCCACCCGACATTATCGGCATTAACCATTACCTGACAAGCGAACGCTTTTTAGATGAAAACCTAGAAAACTATCCAGCTTGGACGCATGGTGGTAATGGTCGAGATAAGTATGCAGATGTAGAGGCAGTGCGAGTTTGCGCTGAGGGTTTGGCAGGGCCGCAGACATTGCTCAAAGAGACATGGGAACGTTACAAACTACCCTTTGCTGTCACTGAAGTTCACCTGAGTTGCACCCGTGAGGAACAACTACGCTGGCTCAATGAAGTGTGGAATGCAGCTCAAGAATTACGAGACCAAGGTGCAGATATTCGTGCTGTAACTGTTTGGGCACTTTTAGGCAGCTACGATTGGAATAGTTTAGTGACTCGCTCCGCAGGATACTACGAGTCAGGCGTGTTCGATTTGCGCTCTCCCCAGCCTAGACAAACAGCGATCGCTAAGATGGTGCAGGATTTAGCCACTGGGCATAAACCCAATCATCCATTACTTGATACACCAGGATGGTGGCATCGAGAAGAGCGCCTATTATACCCAGCCGTCAGTTGTCGCATATCTCCCCCATCTCTCCCGTTTTCTTCCCCTGCTTCTCTTCGTCCCTTGGCGATCGTCGGAGCCACAGGAACTCTAGGCAAAGCTTTTGCTCGGTTGTGTGAAGTGCGAGGAATTTCATATTGTCTGCTAAGACGCCAAGATATGGATATTGCCAATCCTACTTCCGTCAATCAAGTACTTACCGAATTGCAACCGTGGGCAGTTGTGAACGCTGCCGGATACGTGCGGGTAGACGATGCCGAACGCGAACCCGATGTTTGTTTAAAGGTAAACGCTGAAGGGGCAGCGATTTTAGCTGCTGCTTGCGCTCAACATAATGTGGCGCTGCTAACTTTCTCTTCAGATTTGGTATTCGATGGTGCTGAGTCTAATCCTTATGTCGAAACTGATACCGTTGCGCCCCTCAATGTATATGGATGCAGCAAAGTTTTGGCAGAAAAGCTAGTATTACAGGCTCATCCGGCATCACTAATGATTCGCACCAGCGCATTTTTTGGCCCGTGGGATGATTACAACTTTGTGACGATCGCCCTGCGGCAACTAGCTGCTGGAAATACTTTTGTCGCAGCCGAAGATGCGATCGTTTCGCCTACTTATGTACCCGATCTTGTTCATGCCAGTCTTGATTTATTGATTGATGGCGAGAAAGGTTTGTGGCATTTGGCTAACAAAAGTGCTATAGCTTGGTCTGACTTAGCCCGATTAGCGGCGAAAAAAGCAGGTGTGAGTGTCAGCAATCTAATTGCTCTTCCTACGCAAGAACTTGGTTGGATTGCTCCCCGCCCAGCTTACAGCGTTCTCGGTAGCAATCGAGGTGAATTAATGCCACACCTTGACAGTGCAATTTCTCGCTACTTGGAAGAAAGAAATTAGTGGTCTGGTTAGCAATCTAATTTTAAGGGGAGACAAGGGGACAAGGGGGACAAGGGGGACAAGGGAGAATTATTGAACGAAGTCTCTCCCTTGTCTACCTTGTCTCTTCCCCATTCCCCATTCCCCATTCCCTATTCGCCATCGCCAAATTATGTCAACTATTTTAGTCACGGGAGGAGCCGGATATATTGGCTCCCATGCTGTATTAGCTCTAAAAAATGCAGGTTATAAAGTAATTGTTTTAGATAATCTGTCGAACGGGCATCGAGAACTTGTAGAAGAAGTTTTGCAGGTAAAATTGATTGTTGGAGATATGAGCGATCGCTCTCTTCTTGATGACATATTTTCAACTCACAATATAACTGCGGTTATGCATTTTGCTGCTTATATCGCAGTCGGTGAATCTGTCATCCATCCAGCCAAATATTACCATAATAATGTTGCAGGTACTCTAACGCTTTTAGAAGCAATGATTGCTGCATCTGTTAACAAATTTATCTTTTCTTCTACTTGCGCTCTTTATGGTGTACCAAAGTTTGTTCCTCTTACCGAAGACCATCCGCAAGATCCCATTAGTCCTTATGCTACTAGCAAGTGGATGGTAGAAAGAATTTTATCTGATTTTGATACCGCCTACAATTTAAAGTCTGTACGTTTCCGTTACTTTAACGCCGCCGGTGCTGACCCTAATGGGTTGCTGGGTGAAGACCACGAACCTGAAACTCATCTCATACCATTAGTACTACTAACTGCTTTTGGTAAGCGCGAATCTATTTTGATTTTCGGTACAGATTACCCTACCCCAGACGGAACTTGTATCCGCGATTATATTCATGTGACTGACTTGGCACAAGCCCATATTTTAGGTTTGGAATATCTACTCAAAGGTGGAGAAAGCGAAGTATTTAATCTAGGAAATGGTAGTGGTTTTTCAGTCAGAGAAGTGATAGAAACTGCTAAAGAGATAACAGGCAAAGAAATTAAAATAGAAGAACGCGATCGCAGGCCAGGGGACCCTCCTATTTTAGTTGGCAGCAGCGACAAAGCAACTAAAATATTGGGTTGGCATCCAGAGTATCCTAATTTGAACGAAATTATCGCCCATGCTTGGCAATGGCATCAACAACGACATAAATAAAGACATTTTAAAACATCCTGTAAGGCTTAGGAATTCATTCTTTCGGTACTCGTAAACCAATGGTAGAACTTGTTTAAATTAAAGAATGGCTTAAAACAAGTATCAGTTAGTATTAGTTAATGAGCGCAATCGAGTTTCAAAATTTACCTAATGCACAGCAGTGTCAAAAAAGTATACTGCCCTCTTTAGGGCTAGTTTGCATCACCTCGGACAAACAAGTGCGCTTTCGGACAATGACGCGCACCCGATACTTAAAACTTTCCCTTAGCGATCGCGAAAGTGCCCTGAGTGAACTGTATCGCCATAATTTACAACGCTTACATGATGCTCTCTCCTTTTGTCAGCAGAATAAAATTCAACTTTATCGGATGTCTTCTAATTTATTTCCCCTAAGTGACTTAGAAGACGAAATCGGCGCAAATATATTAGAAGCAATGAGTACTGATTTAGCAGCAATTGGTCAACGAGCGAATGCATTGAACATCAGAATGGTATTGCATCCAGATCAATATGTAGTGCTGAGTTCTGATTCCCCCGAAGTGGTACAGGCAAGTATCAATAATTTAGCAGGACATGCACGTATACTTGACTTACTGGGATTACCGCGATCGCCTTGGTCATTGATGAATATTCATGGTGGCAAATCTCAACGGGCTGAACAACTAGTAAAAGTAATTTCCGAACTACCAGAAAACATCAAAAGTCGCTTGACTTTAGAAAACGATGAATACGCCTATAGTGCCGATGAAATTTTAGCAGTATGTCAGCAAGCTGATGTGCCGATGGTATTTGATGCCCATCACCATATTTGCCACGAAAATTTGGATAGCTACGATCGTCCGAGTGTAGCATCCATGTTTTACGCAGCGCGAGAAACTTGGAAAAATCCAGATTGGCAATTAGTCCATATTTCCAATGGTGAGCAAGCTTTCAATGACCGAAAACACAGCGACTTGATTACCGATATGCCTCACGTCTACTATCAAGCACCGTGGATTGAAGTCGAAGCCAAACAAAAAGAAGAAGCGATCGCACTTTTGCGTTCTGGGTGGCTAACGAACAATAATTGTATGTAAATTTGCGATCGCTACAACTAATTGACGAACCTGTTAAAGCGATTGCAGTCCCACAAAATTCATACTAACAAGAAGAAATTATATGACACCGACCATCATTGTCCACGGTGGAGCAAAAACCATCACAGACGACAAAGTTGCAGCCAATAATGCAGGCTGTACAGCAGCAGTAGAGGCTGGTTGGGCTGTGCTAATTAGTGGGGGTACTGCCGCCGAAGCTGTGGAAGCAGCTACTCGTGTTTTGGAAGCTGACCCCGACATTTAACGCTGGTCTTGGCGCAACTCTCAACAGCGACGGAGAAGTGGAGTTAGACGCGGCAATTATGGAAGGCTCTTTAAGTTGGGGAGCAGTTGCAGCAGTTCAAGGTATACGTCATCCCATCTCGGTTGCCCGAAAAATTATGGATGAAAAACCCAGGCTGCTAGTAGCGCGGGGTGGAGAACGTTTCGCCATAGATTGTGGTGCTGAAATGTGTAAAAAAGAAGACTTAATAGCCGAAGAACAATGGCAGCAGTGGAAGGAAGATCGGGAAGTTATCGATCGCCCCAACACCATAGGTTGTGTAGCTTTGGATACTAGCGGCGTCTTAGCTGCTGGTACTTCAACTGGCGGGACTACGAAGCAGCAGCAAGGTCGCGTCGGTGACACTGCGCTTGTTGGCTGTGGCTTGTACGCTGATAATAAATTCGGCGCTTGCTCAACAACAGGCGATGGCGAGTCGATTATCCCGGTGGTTTTGGCTAAAACTGCGATCGACTTTTTGAGTGGCGATCGGCATCCAGATGAAGCCGCACAAATGGCAATTGACGCTTTGGTTTCTAAGGTTAAAGGTGAAGCTGGGTGCATCCTCATAGACCGTCAAGGACGCGTTGGCTGGGCGTATAACTCATCACACATGGCTTGTGCTTATATGACCGCAGGACAAGACAAGGTGGCTGCATTTACTAAGAAATAACTCCTACCAATTCGTAATTCGTAATGACGCTCCTGCATCGCTAACGTAATTCGTAATTGGTAATTTGTAATAGCCTGAGCAAGGTTAATGCTAACGTAATCCGTAATTCAGAAAGTAACATTTGATCTAGATTTTAAAGTTTGAATGTGTAGCTTTATTTTTTGAAATTGATGTTACTCATAAAAAAAAAGGAGACTTGTTTGCTATCAACAACCGCATCCCTCGATGAATGCGGTTTCTCGGAGGACTAGATGAATTCAAAATATAACTTTCAATACTTTCAAGGGAATTCTCTTTCTGACTTGTTTGCTGAAGATATCACAGATGCATCTTATGGGTTTATCCTGAATTACCCTGCAACTGCCAGTTGGGCTGCTTATCCCAACCGAAAAAAATATTTTCTTCAAGATGGCAGTAGTGAAGCCACCAAAACCTCCTTCGACAAGATTTGTCAGAAGGAACCGTGGAAAAATCTGGCTGTATTAGGCGATCGCATTCCTGGAATTGTGATTATTCCACCACCAAAATCTCTGCTTGAATACTGGCAAGAGCATTTTGGCTTCAGCGACTCCAATCGATCGATGATGGATTGCTCAACTTATTTGGATGACCTCAGCCACAGCGAACGCTTTGACAAACTGATCGCGTTATTTCCTTTTGATTGCCTAAAACCTGAAAAACACGCTGTTGATTCAGACACTCATTACCGCTTACTCAGCAAAGTAACTTTAGCCGAACTGGGGGTGCAATGTCCAAAATACGAAAGCTACAATTTACATGAAGTCAATCTCGAAGAGATTCAATTACCACAATTTCCCTACTTAATTAAAACGTCCCACGGCCTCTCAGGGGAAGGCACTTATATCATCAAAAGCCTTAACGATCTGAACTACTGCTTTGAGGAAATCAGGAAATACCTCAATATTAAGTCGCTCGATTGGATTATTGTCTCGGAGTTCGTCAAAAATGAGGTGCAGAATTACTGCGTACAGTTTTATGTCAACAAAACGGGAGAGATAACCCTCATCGGCACTACCAGCCAACTCGTCACTCCAGAAGGTAACTATTTAGGCGGACTAATTGACTACCGCAACACTGACACGAGCAAATTCTTTGAAATGATTGCCGCCATTGGTCAGTATGCTTACAAACATGGTTATTTCGGCGTGATTGGGTTCGATGTGCTAGAAGATCGAGACGGACAATTTTATGCGATCGATGCCAATTTCCGAGTTAATGGCTCGACTCCGTTGTGCTTACAGCGTCACACCCTACTGGGACTGGGAAAGGAAGTTGCTAAATATTCTAGTAGCTACCGCATGGAAGGTACATTAGATTCAATTTTAGTCACCTTAAAACCAGAACTAGATCGCAAGGACTTAATCGTTCTGTCGGCTTTAGAGAGGGTCAAATACGGAAAAATTTACACCGAAATATATGCGATCGTGGCTGGAGAAACTATCCAGGAAATGCAGCATATCGAGCAGAAATTACAGGATAAGGGATTGCGAGCGAATCCTTAAACAGGAGGCGAGACATGAAATTTCAAATAGAATGTAATACAGGCAAAATTAGCAAAAGATGTTTAATTTGTCAGCAAACCTCTCAAGCAGATGAAGCTAGGTTAATTGTATGCAATGACCAAGGCGAAAGCTATGGAGATATATGCCATCAATGTATAGCTCAGGGCGGTAATTGGGTTAAATGTCAACTCCAAAAATTCAGCCAGAAACTACTAGCTTGAAAATTATTTTAAGGATATTAAAGGTTGGTAGTAAGCGGCTGTAGCCTTTAAAATAGGGCTATAGTCGCTTACTACAAGCAAATTTAATTAATTTTACATTCAATAACATTAGGAGAATAATATAACTGAGATAACTAAATGAGTAAACTACAAATCGGTACTAGTGGTTGGGTTTATAAGCATTGGATGGATATTTTCTATCCACCACATTTGGCTAGTGACCAGCAACTATCATTTTACGCCCAACATTTTGCTACTGTAGAAATTAACTTTTCCTTTTATCGTTTGCCAGAACGGTCTGTCTTTGAAACTTGGTGTAGGCAAACACCATCTAACTTTATTTTTGCTGTTAAAGGTAGCCGCTATCTCACCCACATGAAGAAATTAAAAGACCCGATAGAGCCGCTATCTCGCCTAATGGAACGCGCATCTGGATTGCAAGAAAAGCTCGGCCCTATTTTATTTCAATTTCCTCATACTTGGCAGATTAATATTGAACGTCTTCAGCCCTTTTTAGAATTACTGCAAACCTACCCTCAACAAAGATTTACAGTTGAATTTCGTCATTCAAGTTGGCTGATTCCACAAATTTATCAACTACTAGAAAGTGCAGGTGTAGCTCTTTGTCTACCTGTCAGCCCAACAGTTCCTCTTGATATCTGTTTGACTGCCCCTTGGACTTATATCCGTATGCACAGTGGGCAATGGAACGTAGGTTATACCGATGAAGAATTATCTACATGGGTTGAACGTATCCGTTCATTTCTAATCCAAGAAATTGACGTTTACGTGTATTTCAACAACGACCCCGATGGAAACGCTATTCGTGATGCTCAACGACTCTATAGTTTGCTGGGATGTTGTTGAAATACATAATTGAAAACTGATTATTCCACTTCTATCAGATCGGTTGACTGCTTCATTGGGAATAAGAATCGCATTAGCTGGCCTAGTGGTATAGAGCGTTGCTCCTGAACAAAAACTAAGGGTACAAGTGCAGCCATGCGTAGTAAGCCTGAGATAACAAACAACCCCAGCAAACCCGCAACACCGGACAGAGTTGCTAGAAAGCTACCGACAGTAATACCCATTGCTCCAGTGATACCAGCAATTGCAGCTGCGATCGCAAAATAACTCGACTGATGACCCCAACGGTGCTATTCCCATCATCAAATTGTTGGTACACAAATCAATTGCTGCCCACGTTGCGCCAGCTAGTATGTGCAACAAGGGTAGCCAGATCCAAAAAGAAATGCGATCGCTTCCAACCAAAAGCCACAGCAGAGGTGTCACCGCCACCAAGACTCCCACTAATAGTAGTAGTGGGCGATTCCCAATTCGGTCGGCCAGTTTGCCCCACAAAAGCAGCATTAGCATATTTGCACCAGTTCCTAAGCCGTGATAAATCGTTACTACACTAATATCTATATCCAGGTTATCCAGCATATAGAGGTTAAAGAAAGGATTGCTGATGTTAACAGCAAAGCACCAAATGCTCAGGTAAAGCACAAACTTCAAAAAATTAGCATCTTTAAACAAGCTCAAATCTATTCCTTGGGGCTGTGAGTGTGATGTGTCTGAATCCCCAACTTTTAAAAGCTGCGGGTTTATATCAGTCATCCAGAACTGACAGCCCACACTGATTAGCCCTAATATGATTCCTATAACCAAGACAGTGCCATAACCTTGAAGGGTTCCACCAGGCCAAGCTGATACCGCTAAACCTAGTAGAGGCACACCAACAAGGTTAGTCAAGCCGAGAATACTATTGCGAAAGCCGAAATATCGCCCCCGTAACCGTTGAGGTACTAACACAGCTGACCACCCAAGCCAAGGCGCACGACCAAAAGCTTCGATGATATTAGCTACTAAGAGAATTGCCAATGTCAACTGTACTACTTGGTATCCAGTAATACGAGATGAAGTAACCAACCAAATCGCTGGCAGAAGAACCAACCATAGCAGCCGCGACGGGATGAAAATACACATAAAATACCAACGGAAGCTGGTACTTCGATTTACCAAATACGCTCCCAGTGGTTGGAGCAGATTCACCATCTGAGGGATGGCGGCGAGTAGACCAATTTCGGCTGCCCCAGCGCCTAACTCTAGCAAGAAATTACTGAGCAACGCGCCGCCGATGATACTATAAAGAACCGCAGCAAAGACACTTTCAAAAGTTAACGCCCTGAGACTTTGGCGAATTTCTGGCTTAGGAATTTTTAGAAACAGTTTTGGAGTTGGGAAAAGTACCGTCTCTGTTAATGCCCTATCCTCTGAGATTTCTTGAATAGGGACAGGGGGAAGAGAACTAGCTTCTACTGAAATGTCATCTTCTTGGGGCTGAACCATATTATCTAGTTAATATTTAAAGATTTAAATTGTTATAGCTCTGATTAACCAAAATTAGTAAAACTTATATATGATTTCGTCAATAAGTCTAAGGCATTGCAATTGCTTACTTGTCCAGAAGGCTATAGGACTCATATTTGATTTCTGAAAAAGCTCAGTAGAACTATGAAGCCTTCTTTCCCCTTGCAAGAGTGCCTATTGCCTATTCCCTGTCTACGCAAATCAGTATGCCTACACCACGCTCCGCGAACAGAAATCAAAGCGGATTGCTATAGTTCATAGTAAGTATTGACTATAAATTGCTTTAACAGAAATCACTAACATATAACTGCGGTTTGGCTTCTATAAAATAAGTCAGTTCTTTAACGTATCGCTTACAGATTTCGCTAGAAGCTTTCAGATAAAATAAATTTAGCAGTTAATTAATATTCTCCGAATATAAAATAATAGGATTTTTTCAAAATCATTCTTGAGAATTAATACCTTTATATAGAAATCCTAAGATTTAGCTTCTACTAGTACACATAGATAGAAATCATGCTGCATTTATATAGCTAATAGTTGAATTTAAATTGAACTTCTTTGAGTCACGTTCTTAAATGATGTATAGAAAAAATTTACCAGATATGCTATTTATAGCAGTTTCCAGCCAGATAAGGTATAGAAAAAATAATTAACTACAGATGAAAATATATCCTTGTAGGGGTTTATATCTGTGCGCTCCTACCCATGTACCTCATTCAAAGGAGAATTGCTATATCTTATATCTATTTCATCTCCTCACCCCAGCGATACTAAATATCTAATCTATGACCAATTACATAAGTCTTGATAAAATTATTTCACTGGAAATTTCTATCGTGAGGTATGACTGCTCATCCTTATAAATGTGCCAGGATCGCAACATTAGTCAAATTTTTTTATGGCACAGACAGAAATTAACGACATATCGGCAGATAGCTCCTTAGTCGATCCAGAAAAAGACCTTTTAGGACATGCGAACTTTGCCAAGTATTTAGCGGAAAGTATTTGCAGAATGACCTATCCTGAAGGTTTCGTTATTGCAGTTTACGGTTCTTGGAACTCTGGCAAATCTACACTATTAAACTTTGTAGTTCACTATCTTCAGCAAAAGCCAGAGGAGGAGAAACCAATCATCGTTCCTTTTAATCCTTGGTTATTCTCTGGGCATCAAAATATCACAAGGCGCTTTTTTGATCAATTAAAAAACGTTTTAAGTCAACAGTCATCCGTACCAAAAGGTTTGAAAGAGAGACTAGCTGATTTTGCCGCTGTTATTTCAGACATTCCTTTACCTTATGCTCAAACAGGCAAAGCATTAGCGGCATTATTGGATGAGAAGGACAAGGAAGCTGGTGAATTAAAAGAAGAAGTAGAAAACACATTAGTACAGCAACAACGGCGAATAGTTGTAACAATTGACGATATCGATCGGTTGGCTGCGGAAGATATTAAGCAGTTATTTCGTATTTTCAAAGCAATGCGGAATTTTACTAATCTTGTCTATCTTATGGTTTTTGATAAAGAAGTTGTAATCAGAAAAATTGCAGATACTAAAGAAATATCTGAAGAAGCATATTTAGAAAAGATTATTCAAGTTAGTTTTGAGTTACCTAATCCTGATAAAATCTCGCTTCGGAGGCTGCTTTTTGAAAAGCTGAATTATATATTTTATCAAACACCAAAACAACAAATTAACCAAACTCGCTGGGGTGATATTTACTTTCAAGGAATAGAACATTTTCTTACTAGTATCCGCGATATTACTCGTTTTATTAACACTTTAACAGTGACGTATCCAGCAGTAAAAGATGAAGTAAACCCTGTTGATTTCCTTGCCATTGAGTCTTTGCGAGTCTTTTGCCCAAAAATTTATAGTATAATCCATCAAAATCCTCATATTTTTGTAGGAGAGGTAAAGCTTTCAATAGACGAACTCAAGAATCTTCTGAATACCTGGATTGCTCAACTGCGAGATGAAGACAAGCAGCCTATTAAAAACCTGCTAATGCACCTTTTTCCTAAGTTAAAATTCATTATGGATAATACTTCTCTAGATGAAAAGCAATTGGAATGGCGCGAACAGCTACGTGTGTGTAGTTTAGAAATATTTCCTATTTACTTTCGTCTGTCGTTATCAGCAAGTGAATTGTCTAATATTCAGATAAAAATTATCCTTGGTTTGGTGGAAAATACAGAAAAACTTAGAAATTATCTGATAAAACTTGCTAAACAAAAACTTCCAAATGGCACAACGCAAGCCAGGGTGTTCATAGAAAATCTAGAAAATTCCACCGAAGAAATTCCTGTGAATTACATCCCTTCAGTTGTAGAAGCTTTGTTTGATCTCAGCGAGCAATTATTATCTCAAGATGATGAATCTCATAGCATTCTTGCTTTTAGCAATGAAGTTATTATTAGTCGTTGTATCTCGCAACTCTTGCGTCAAATCAATGAAATATCCCGGTTTGAGTTGCTCAAAAAAGTAATTATCCAAGGGAAAGCGTTACCAATAATTAATCATGAAATTGCAATACTAAAAGAGCAACAAAGTCAATATGGTACAGATAAATCTAATTATGAAGAAAAATGGCTTGTGAACGCACAGCACCTCAAAGAACTAGAAGAAATAACTAGAAAAATATAGGTAAAAACTGATACCATCTATCAAAAATATAAAATCTGGATTTATTTATAGTGTTTCTTAGTTGGGTACAACATAGTAACAAAAGTGGGTTAAAAATAAATTTCCTTCTTGGCGATCAAAATACTACTACTAGATATATAAATATTCTATAACCCACGAAAGATTTAGATATCTGCAACACTTTCTAATATCAGGGAATATACTTTACTTACCACATTGCAGTCATGGAATCGTATGACGTTGTAATTATTGGCGCTGGTCATAATGGCTTAGTTTGTGCTGGCTACCTGCTAAAAGCTGGTTACAGCGTCCTGTTATTAGAAGGGCGATCGCTCCCTGGTGGCGGTTCTACAACTGAAGAACTTATGCCTGATGAAGCACCTGGTTTTAAATTTAGTCCTTGCGCGATTAACCATCTGTTTATTTTCTTAGGGCCAGTCATCCAAGAGTTGGAACTGCATAAGTACGGCTTGGAATATCTTAGCTGCGATCCAGTTGCCTTTTGCCCTCATCCAGATGGGAAGTATTTCTTAGCTCACAAATCGGTGGAAAAAACTTGTGCCGAAATTGCCCGTTACAGTCAGCGTGATGCTGAAAAATACGCTGAATATGCCGATTTTTGGCAGCGCTTTATCACAGGAATTGCTCCTTTCTTCAATGCACCACCCAAATCAATTGTTGATATTGCTGGTAATTACAATCTCAATAGTCTGCAAGACTTATTTTCCCTTCTAGGTGGCTCTAACACAACCCTTGATTTACTCCGTACCTTACTCAGCAGTGCCACAGATAATATTAACGAGTACTTCGATTCTGAGTTTGTCAAAGCACCTCTGGCTAGACTCTCAGCCGAACTAAGTTCCCCTCCCTCACAAAAAGCTATGTCCTTTGGGGCGATGATGATGATGTTGCGTCATAATCCCGGTATGGCAAGACCGCGTGGTGGTAGTGGTGGACTTGTGGAAGCTTTGGTGAAAATGGTAAAAGCTGAAGGTGGTACGATTCTCACCGACCAAAAGGTAGAAAAAGTATTGGTAGATAATGGTAAAGCAGTTGGTGTGCGGGTTGCTGGTGGCAAAGAATATCGTGCTAACAAAGGTGTAATTTCAAGTATTGATGCCAAGCGCTTATTCTTGCAACTGATGGATAGTAGCGATGTCGATAATAGCGATGGCAACTTGCGCGAAAGGTTAGACCGCCGCATCGTCAACAACAATGAAACCATCCTCAAAATTGATTGTGCTTTATCTGAACCGTTACGCTTTGTCCATCACAATCATCAAGATAATTATCTGATGGGTTCTATTCTGATTGCCGATTCCGTCAATCATGTAGAACAAGCTCATAGTCTGATTACTCTGGGGAAAATTCCTGATGAAGATCCATCGATGTATGTGGTAATGCCTACCGGACTCGACCCATCGATGGCGCCGGAAGGCAAGCATACATTATGGATAGAGTTTTTTGCACCTTATCAAATTGCTGGTGCAGACGGTACAGGTTTAAAAGGTACGGGTTGGACAGATGAACTAAAAAACAAAGTTGCAGACAAAGTGATTAATAAACTGGCGCAATATTCGCCCAATCTGCAACATTCAATCATCGCTCGTCATGTGGAAAGTCCGGCTGAGTTGGGAGAACGGCTAGGGAGTTACAAAGGTAATTATTACCACATTGATATGACCTTAGAACAAATGCTTTGCTTCCGTCCGCTGCCGGAATTAGCTAACTACAAAACACCAATTGATAACTTGTATCTTACTGGTGCTGGAACTCATCCGGGTGGTTCAATTTCCGGTTTGCCGGGACGTAACTGTGCGCGTGTGTTTTTGCATAATGAGCAACCCATCGCCCAGAAAATCAAGGAAGCCGGAGGTTCAATCAAATCTGCTCTTACATCTGTCTTAAGGAGTGAATCAGACTAAGAGACTGTTTATAAAAAAAGTAAATAGCATTAGGAGATTGCATCATTTGAAAGTTGATTATGAAGTATTTAAACGGCTACAAATGATGTTTGGTAAGCTTTTTGGAAAAAGTTGCTAATACTTTTTAGTCGAAACTATCAAAAGTCTAGACAATGCCCTGAGATACTTCCCGTGACGCTTTTAGATTCCCCAATAGACAGAGAACTGCAACCGTAATAGTAACTAAGATGTGGGTGTAGTAGAGTTATTCAGGAATATTTGCAATGGCAGCTGAAACTAACAAAGTGGTTGAATTATCTACTGAAGCTAAAGCCTATAATGGTGTCGATCGCAATGCTTGGATTTTTGGATGGAATCCGCAACAAGAATTGTGGAATGGGCGTTTAGCGATGATTGGCTTTATTTCTTACGTACTTTGGGATTTAGCTGGCTATAGTTTAGTGCGTGACGTACTCCACTTGGTTCGCTAATTCTTCACTGATGATTTATCCCCTCTTGGGGAAATAATTCAATAAATAACAATTTAGGAGCGTTGTAATAAACTTACTCGTGAATTATAGTCTAATGCCGAGGCTATATATGGACGCACGAATACAATAATCTAAAGGAGAAAAATATGATAACTAAAAACACAATACATGCATTAGGAGTATTTGCGAATTCTCAAGAAATAGAGCAGGCAATTAATGAATTGAAAACTGCAAATTTTCCTATGGAAAAAGTTTCTGTTATTGCTAAAGATGTAGAGCAAGGTGAAAACTTAGGTGAGGCGCAGATAAGCGATCGCATTGGCGATCGAGATGTCGATACAACTGGAGCCGTAGGAGATACGCTGACAGCAACTACTTGGGGTAGCGCGTTACTTGGTTTGAGTAGTTTGGCACTTCCCGGTTTAGGAGCTGTGCTAGCAGCAGGTTCCGTAGGTGTAGCATTGGTTAGTAGCATCGCAGGTGTTGCTGTGGGAGCCGCAGCAAATCAGAATTTACTGAAGGCATTAGGCGATTTAGGTATACCCGAAGACAGAGCCAGAGTTTATAGCGATCGCCTCCAGCAGAGTTCTTATTTGCTCATATTAGAAGGCTCAGAAGAAGAAATTCATCGCGTTGAACCCATATTACGCGATCGGGGTATTGATTATTGGGGCGTTTATGATTCCTCGCAGGCTTCAAATGGTGGGGCAAATTAGCGCTTTTTTCAAACAAAATGTTTTTCACAAATGTTGCTATATCTGTGCATTGAATCCAGAATTTTTCACAAATTTTTATAACGGTTCTTGTGCGGATTATCTTAGAAAAAAGAACGGAGTAAACCTGATGGATACACAGCAGCATACCTGTGACGACCACCTGCTGAAAACTTTTGTAGTATTTTGATCGAGAATTTGCACAGAAGTTTCGTTCAGAATATGTCCAGGTAATTCAAGGAAAATTCATGAATTAACGTGAGTTCGACGAGTGCTATTTTGACCTCTCCCTCAGCCCCTCTCCTACCAGGAGAGGGGAGCAAAAGTCAGTTTTAATTATATCTAGTTATTTCTACCTTTTTTGTTAATCCTAAAGTTAGATGTAATTTTTCTGATTAAAGGCAAAATTGTAATAAATAATTAAACAGGATAAAATCATGAAAACTGACAACGTAAGCAATTCTAACAACACCGAACGAACAACACTTGAAGGTGGAAGTAAAGAAGCTCTAAATCAAAAAACCTCTATCCAATTTCTACTTAGCATAACTTTGGGAGTATTAACAATTGTTCTAGTTGCTGCAAGTGCTTATTACGGACTTATTCGGTTTTAATCTGATTTATTAAAGTAGGAAGTTTTGGTTTTTTTGAGCGCATTGAATCTTTCAAATATAACAAGATCCTCAGCAAAATGTATGGTGGTGCTTTTAGTTTATCAAAAGCCCTTATTGGGGTAAAAGCACTGCCATACTTTTCTTATGATGGAGGAGCAGTTCTAGTTTTGGCAAATAAGCTGTTCCACAAATAACCTTGCATATATTGGGCGGGCGAGACGCCCACCCCACAATAAATGTACAATTTAAGATTATGCAAACTAGATGTGGTTTAGCTTAAAACAGCAGTAAGTAGGTGGACACAATTATTTATAAGACGCATTTCGACTCCGCTCAATGCTCAGTAGCCCGACTAAAAGAGGGTTGAGTTTCGACTACGCTCAACTTCCGCGTAGTCGAAACTCAACTTCCGCGCAGTCGAAACCCGGTAATTTCAAGTTAGGTTTAATTTAGTCCTTCTACTTAGAACGCTATCAACTCAATCCCATAGCACGGTTAATTGGCGGAGTATGGATTGGAGGAGAAGCTTGGCGGTTCTCTGAAGTTCCTATTTTTGGTAGCGAACAAGCTTTTAAACAAACTCAAAATGAAAACCTACGATTGGATTGTAAAAAACTTACCTATTGAGGGATGTTGAAGTTTATAATGTACAACAGAATAGAAATATAATCTAGTAGCGATCGATTGAAGAAACGCTTAAGCCTTGAAATTAGAGATTTAAAAATAACCTTTTTATAAGTAGGAGTATTGATGAGTTTACCAGTTAAAGAAATTGTGTTAATGCCAGGAGAAGGTAATCATCTAACTACTGGTAATAGCGAAATAACATTTAAAGTAGTTGGTGCAGATACTCATGGTCATTTGGGATTGTTTGAAAACTTAATACAACCAGGTGGAACTGCCCCGGTACTGCATCTTCATCGGCAAATGGAAGAAATGTTTTATGTATTAGAAGGAGAAGTAGAAATTCAAGTTGGTAATCAGATAGTGCAGGGGCAACCAGGGGCATTTGTATTAGTTCCACGTAATACGCCTCATACATTCGCTAATCGAGGAACTGTGCCTGCAAAATTATTAATCATGTTTTGTCCAGCAGGAGAACGCGAAAAGTATTTTGAAGGGTTAGCCGAACTGCTCAAGGAAGGACAGACTCAAGACCGAGATGCTCTTGTAGAATTGATGCGAAAATTCGATCAGGAGCCAGTAGAGATTTAATTCTTGACGGTGTTGGTTGAAAGTATCAACCGAAAAGTATCAACTGAGGAAGAACAACACTCAATACGGTTCGGTTAAAGGGGAAAGGTATTGGTTTTGAATATCTTAATGGCATTCGTGTCTTATATGTGCAGCCTGAACGAGAGCTAGAAAAAGTCTTTGATTACTGGGATCGAGAATTGAATGGCACTAAGAAAAGCCCAAAAGCTTGTTTAGACTCGTTCCCAGCCTCCAGGCTGGGAATGTATTCAAAGAGGTTCTACCTCTTGTCAAGCTATGGAGGCGGAGCCTCCCAGAATGAGTTCCCAGCCTGGAGGCTGGGAACCAGTCAACACTAAATACGGTTCGGTTAAAGGGGAAAGAGGAAAGGGGAAAGGGAAAAGGAAAAGGTATTGGTTTTGAATATCTTAGTGGCAATGTGCAGCCTGAACGAGAGCTAGAAAAAGTCTTTGATTACTGGGATCGAGAATTGAAAGCTCAGGATGCCATTGTACACCAATTGCCCAAGGATGATGTTCGTGCTCCACAGCTTCAATGACTCCATCATCCCAGGCATGAGCAACAACCCGCCAACCAGGGGGTACTTTATCTACTGCTTGATGATGCCAAGAAACTACAGATATGCGAGAATTCTGTAAACACTCAGCTAAAAGGCTCTCTCCATCTATCCTGACGAGATGTTCTGTATGTAAACGTCGTCCAGGTTCAGGCTCTAGACGATGTAATGCAGATGTACCGTAAACATCTGGAATGTGAGGAATTAGAGTGCCTCCACTGGCAACGATAAGAATTTGTAAACCCCGGCAAATACCTAATATCGGCAGATGACGTTCGAGAGCTAACTTGCCAAGCTGCAATTCAAAAGCATCGCGTTCGCGATCGACAGAATAAATAGTCGGATGAGCAAAACCATTGTAGCAAGCAGGATGAATATCTCCACCACCAGAGATGATTAAACCATCCAAAGAATCTAAAAGTATTTCAGGTTCAATTTCTCCTGGTGGTAATAATATGGGAATGCCACCTGCTTTACGGACTGCATCTATATATTCGCTTGGCAGAGAAAATGGTAATGCTGCAAGGCGACCGTAAGTTGTAATCCCAATCAATGGTTTTCGAGATTTTCTACTCATCATTCCTCAAATAAACGATCGCCTTTATGTAAACGATAAGCGATTTGATAGGTTTGTGCTTGCGATCGCATTGTGGGAGAATGGGCTGCTAAATACCGAGCAGCAGCAATTAATACATGAACCCCAGCAGGAGTGTCACCTAATAGGGAATACTGACGAAAAGCGGCTTCTATTTCTTGAATAACATGAAAATCACGGTTTTCTCTGAGCATCATTTTCCCTAGCATTGCCATGAGTCTTTCAGGCTTGCCACCACTATATAAATAATTAGCCACTAATTGACCTGTCTGGTTAACTTGCTGTTGACGATTTAATAAATCGGGTAGCTGCTGGAGTAATTCTTCGGGATTTGGAACGGAGTCTTTGAGTTCTGGAAGTCGTGCTGGTGGTACATTCAAAAAACGATTCAAATAAACACTCATTGCCGCATCAAATACACCTCTGAGTAGTTCCACTGTTGGCACTCGTCGTAAGCCTTGATGCACAGCGTTCGCAAAAGTGAATGGATGATGTGCGGAATTCCAATCTCCAAAGTCATTGTTAGTATTAAAACGAGCTACACGCAATGCTGCCGTATAAGTAACTACACTTGCTAATTGTTCTTCCGTACAACCAGCTTGTAGGGCATTCAGTAGCGAGTCGGCGATCGCTTGTGGGTCTTCACCTAATAAGATTGGTATTAATTGCTCCGAGTTTGCCCAAGTTCCTCGTTGAGATTTTCCCGCATTTAAAACAGTGGGTAATTGCTCAAAAGCTGACTCTAATATTGCCACCAAATCTACAGGGTAGCGCCAGGAATTAGATTCTTCCATCCGGGATGCACTAGCTAAACCCGAAATTAAGCTAGGTAGAACAGATTCTGCTGCTTGCCAACCAACAACATCAAGTGCTTCCAGTGCTTTGTTAATAAAATCAAGGGTATGCCCAATGTCGAGATAACGATGATCTGTAGCCGATGAAAACAGCATATCCGCAACTTGCTCTAAATTAGCCCCTGAGCGAATCGCAGATACCAGACATCTTTGTGCGGCTTCAGCATCCCGTACCTCAATAAACTGGCAAAACCAGCTTTTAAGAGTTGGAAAATCAACTGTAGAGTTAGGCAACGGCTGAACGACAAACAGAGGCGGCGCGCCTGCACTATCATTAGCGACTGCTGAAAGTCCGTGAAATAAAGCACGAGGTTTGTCTTCCTCATCCAGATAAGGTAAGAGATTGATCGTGCAGGTATGGATAGTTAAACCTGCACTCCAACCTGTTTTGTTGTAACGAGTGCCAAATTGTAGCCCGATTTGAAATGGTTCAGCCGGATTTACTCCTATATCTAACAGTGCGATCGTTGATTTGGCAATCACTAAGGAAATACTCTGCTCTAAACCATCTTCAAGGCGTTGGCGGTGGTGGGCATGAGGATTAACTGGCGGTGCTAAATTTACCCAAACTTCACCATCACGGATTTCTACAGGAAATGCCGGCACATCATCTGCCCAAGAGTCGAAGGTTCCACCACTAGCTAGATCGAAACGGGCATAATGCCAAGGGCAGGTAACAATACCATCTTTGCAAGTGCTACCTTGTAGGGGAAAACCCATGTGGGGACAACGGTTATCAATTGCATAAACTTTATTGTCTGAGTAAAACAAGACAATAGTATGCTTTTCTTTGCGGATTAACAAACTGCCTGCTGCCTGAACATCTGTAAGTTGAGCAACACGGGTATAATTGTCTTTTTTGGTGGTTTCTTTAAATATTTGAGTCATTTAATTTACAGACAAAATATCAAAAGCCTTGCTTCTACTCTGACAAATTTTTTCTTTTTTCGACCATTTGTACAATACTAATTTTTGTTAATACACTCGAAGCTACTGAGTACTACTGCGACTACAAAGCGCATGACCGAATTTTGGCTGGTGATGTCGAAGGTTGTCAGGTTTATTACTTAACTGACAAAATTAGCTGTGTTTCGCTGCACTAATATATACTCTGATTAACCTCTCATTCAAACCCCTATGAGCTGCGAACATTTAGATAATCTGACTGCGGAGACTCTGATTTCTAAGGCAAATTACCCAGTATTTCGTTGTGAAGAGTGTATCAAAATAAATAGTCGCTGGGTGCATCTCCGTATTTGTCAAAGTTGCGGTAAGATGCTGTGCTGTGATTCTTCTCTTCATCAACATGCCCGACGGCATTATGAAGAAACTGGACATTCAGTAATTAGCTCGGCTGAGTTAGGAGAACAGTGGTTATGGTGTTTTTTGGATGAGCAGGCAAAAAACTATTAAAGTTTTTTAAAAAATATATTTTTGTAGGTTGGGTGGAGTGAAACGCAACCCAACATTACCACTAAATTTTATGTTGGGTTACGCTATCGCTGCACCCAACCTACAAAACTACGGTTCTCATTTTATGCGAAGAATTATTATTGGGGTTATGGGTAGGGGAGAAAATGCGACAGCCAATGATTTACAAAATGCTTATATATTAGGTCAACTTATTGCCAAACAAGGATGGATTTTACTCACTGGTGGTAGAAATGTAGGGGTAATGGATGCAGTAAGTAAAGGTGCAAAATCTGCTGATGGTTTAACTATTGGTATTCTTCCAGGTAAGAATCAGGATGGTATATCCTCTTGGGTAGATATTGCTATTTTCACAGACATGGGTAATTCTAGAAACAATATTAATGTTCTTAGCAGCGATTTGGTGATTGCTTGCGGTATAGGTGCAGGAACTGCTTCAGAAATTGCTCTCGCTTTGAAAGCAAATAAGCAAGTAATTTTGTTGACTAAGAGCTGATTCGTAAAGAAAATCTAAAGAAAGCTGAATCCGGCTTTGTTAAGGTTATAGGCTAAATCGAGTGTAATTTATGTTGTTGTCGATGAGCCGTATACCTACGATTGAGAATCCACACCGCAAACCCTACCCAAGTGATTTAAGCGATGCTGAATGGTTGATTCTCAAGCCTCTTCTCCCTACGCCAAAGGGATTTGGGCATCCTGTAGAAGTAGATTTACGAGAAATATTGAATGCAATTTTCTACGTGCAACGTACTGGGTGTCAATGGGAAATGCTACCTCATGACCTTCCTCCATATACAACAGTGTATGGCTACTTTCAAAAATGGCAGCGTAAAGGCATCTGGCAGCAGATTCACGACCAAGTGCGCTATCAACTGCGACAAGATTTAGGGCGAGATGAAAATTCTACCGTGGCGATCGCAGATTCTCAGTCAGTGAAGACCACGGAAAAAAAGGGGAGGTCTACGGTTTCGATGGTGGTAAGAAGGTTAAAGGGCGTAAGCGACATATAGTTGTAGATTCTCAAGGGTTGTTGATTGGTGTTTTAGTAACTGAAGCCAATGCGTCAGAACGTTTAGGTGCTGTGGTTGTACTGCATGAGGCGGTTAAAGAATTGTCCAAATTGGAAGTTGTTTGGGTAGATCAAGGCTATTCAGGAGAAAACTTTGCTCAAGCAGTCAAGAAAGTTTGCGGAGAAAAGGTTCGTGTTGAGGTGATTGAAAGGATATCGAAAACATTTGAGCGATTGCCGAAACGATGGATTGTGGAACGGACATTTGGCTGGCTTAATAGATTTCGGCGTTTGAGTAAGGATTATGAGTTGTACACAGAGTTAAGTGAAGCTATGATTTATGGCTCATTGATTCGTCTGATGATCAAGCGGATGGCTTCTTAAGCTTTTGTTTACGAATCAGCTCTAATGATGATGAAAGTAAACTTTTCTTTAAAAAATTGTCGCCAGAAAATGTTTATATTGTGGAGAGTGTAGAGCGGGCGATAGCTACTGCCAAAACAATTTTATACTAATTGGTAAATCAGTAAATTCTTCTCACATACATTAACTAATTATTTGTCCATAAAAACAGCGATCGCACTTTGCAGTTATCCTCTAAGATTTCTTCATTCTGCGTGGGCGCTAGCCCGCACTTCGACTGCGCTCAGTGACCGTCGTAGACATCGCACACAACGCACACAAAATAATTTACAAATTAAAAAAATGACTCCTTGCTAGGAGTCATCAATTACTGACTTGCACGAAGTAACAGTGCCTATTGCACCACAATAGGGTCTGTTCAAAATGCTCATGACTTCACCAGGATTAGGACTGGGTAGTAAAGGACTCCAATCCCCAACATCTGCATAGCCAATAACCTGCAAGTAGTGGATTGTGCTAGTTACAGCTTTAGAAGAACCAATCAACAGATGTTTGAGTGGTTCTTTACCTTGCACAGTCTGAAACTCGCTTGGACTATTGACTGCTGCATTTGATTCTTCGACGCTGGATAAAAAGCTTTGAGTAATCATAATTCACCTAACAGAGGTAGGAATAGCTATGACAAACAATAAAGCTCGCGTTGTCACCATGACAAGTAAATAATGCACTGATGACAACTAATTATTACAGTTCGTGTCTTGTTTGCGCCGTCGTTTTCTTGCCCATATCTCTCTCAGGTGGGCAGGTTCATTTTCAAATTGAATCCACAGAGCATGAATTTCCGCTAGTCGGCGTTTGTCAGATTCTGAGGGTTCCCGACGATGCTCACCTTGAGAAAACCAATGTGCTACCGTGCTTTTAGAACGACCACACAATTCGGCAAGTTCTTCGTAGCTGACAGCCCAATGCTTTAGGAACTCTTCAGGCTCCATTTTGATAGCAACCTTAGCTTTGTAAACCTCAAACAGTTCCCAGTGTCTGCGAGTGGGTGTTTTGGCTGCAAGCATAGCGACAACTTTAATAATGCACGGGTGACAACATATAGAGCCATCATACCGAGAATAAGCGATCGCTTTCAATATCGCGTTAAAAATGGCAACCAAAGGCAATTTGGTATAAGCAACAGATACCTAGAAATCATGTTGAAGTACCTAAAAGTCGTTTCGAGGTACCTAAAAGTCGTTTCGAGGTACCTAAAAGTCGTTTCGAGGTACCTAAAAGTCGTTTCGAGGTACCTAAAAGTCGTTTTGAAGTACCTAAAAGTCGTTTCGAGGTACCTAAAAGTCGTTTTGAGGTACCTAAAAGTCGTTTCGAGGTACCTAAAAGTCGTTTTGAGGTACCTAAAAGTCGTTTCGAGGTACCTAAAAGTCGTTTTGGAGTACTTCAAACTTTGTCGCACTGCGATCATCGCACAATCCCACTCTCAACCGATCGACTGTAAGTCAAATTGACTTTGAAGCCTTAAAAGATAAATTTGCTAGTACTGACTACCAGAGAACAGAGACAGAAAAACTCAAAACTGCGATTTAGGGGGTAAATGAGCAATCGATGCTGATACCGTTGGTGAAATATTTCTAAAACGCTGGAAGTCTTTGTGCTATCCTGGAAACCCGCCAACGAAATTTTCCAAAAATTACCCTTCCAATAAATTCGCCAACGGCATCTTCACTACTTTTGCTCATAGTCATGGTTATTTTTTTGTATAAAGCTTTACAAAATAAAGCTAATAGAGATATAACTGACGAAGACAACATCAAGGCAAAGTAGATAAAATCAGTAGCACTTACCCGAATGTGTCTTTAAAGTAATGCACTACCTGCTACTATATACAGCGACAGAGTAAACAAACATTAACTAATAAAAACATAAAAATGCTAGATAGTCTTTCTTTAAAAAATTTTAAAGGTTTTCAGTATCTTGAAAATTTAAATACAAAACCAATAACCGTTTTGTGCGGAACTAATAGTTGTGGTAAGACATCCATTTTACAAAGTATTCTTTTATTAAAGCAAACTTTAGAAAGCCAAAACCCAAACCAAACCCTACTTCTTAATGGTAGATTAGTTCACCTGGGTACTTTTGAAAATATAATTTTTGATAAAAATTTAGATAATAAAATAGAATTAAATTTTAGATTTAAAATTTCAAAAGATGACCAGCAATATTCATCTGGGTCTAACCGATTGAAGATGAGGATGTTTCTTGGAGAGTTTTTATCTACAAGAGAAACACAACTCGCTTCACATAATATTAATTTTAAAGTTGTATTAAAATCTTACAAAAATCAAAGTAAAAGCAAGAAAAGTTTAAAAACAGTTATTGTTGATCAAATCTATTTTAAATTAGAAACATTAATGCCTGATAAACAAATAATTCCAGGTGCTTTTATTAAATTAGAACTTATTGATAGTGACCTATATAAAATCCAATGGGAAAACATCACTAATCGAATTATGTTAAGACAAGATAGTGAAAAAAAGGGAGAGGTTCATGTAAAAATAAAATTTACTAACTTATTTTCAATGAGAATAATTAATTTTGACAACACTGAAGAAAAGGTTACAAGAATACCAGATATAACTTTTCTACTTTATACAATTAATAATATGTTACAGTCTATTTTTTCTTCATATACTTATATTGGTCCGTTAAGAGAGGAGCCATCAAGAAGATATATTTATGAAGATGAAATTTTAGAAATCGGCATAAAAGGTGAAAATGCAGCTTACATATATTCAAACGAACAATCTCAAGATGTAGTAAATCATTTTTTTTATGATATAAGAAGTAATTCATTTCAACAAAAACCTTTTTTAAAACTTTCAGTTGCTGTTCAAGAATGGTTGGACTTGATGAATATTAAAGGTTTTAAAACAGCAACTTTAAATGAAATAATTTACTTAGAACTTAATTCTAGTTCAGCATCTAAAACCCGTGTCAACATAGCAGATGTAGGATTTGGGGTAAGCCAAATATTTCCTATAATTTTAGAAGGATTGAGGATGCCTTGGAGAAGTACTCTCTTATTAGAGCAACCAGAAATTCATTTGCATCCCAACCTTCAAATGCAAATGGCAGATTATTTTATCTCATTAGCACTATCTGGTAAAAAGGTAATAGTTGAAACCCATAGTGACCATATAATAAATCGTTTAGTTAGAAGAATAGTTGAAAGCGAAACAAATCAATTCAAAGATTTAATTGCTATCTATTTTATAAGTAACACTGAAAATGGCTCAATATACGAAGAAATTAAGATTGATGATGAACGTGGAGTTGTCAATTGGCCTTCAGGATTTTTTGATCAGGTAGCAAATGAACAGGAAAACATTATAAGAGCAGGATTAAGGAAAAGGAAATTTAATAGAAATAAAAATTTGTAAAAACTATGAAAAACGTCTTTGAGCCTTCATGCTTATTTATCTCTGAAGTTAAATGGAAAGATGAAATAAAAAGAGATGAATTTTTAGAGCATTTATTAGATAATTTAAGCAATATTAATCATCATGAAATTACAAAAGTATACTGGACAGATAAATTAGAAGAATTGTTATGGGATTATCCACAATTACCACCTTGGCGACAAGACAAAGATTGGAGTAATTCTATTATTCCAGTCATATATAATTTGTTCAGGAATACACAAGAATTTCTCCAAAATACCAAAAATTTACCTGCTTGCTTAGTGCAGCCAGATTTAACTAATGATTCTTTCAAAGAAATAATTATGAATTCATTCTTAGAATTAATGCACATATTAATTGATAAAAACGAAAACGTATATATGTGCTTAGGGGTTGACAAAATCAAACAAGAATATACATTTCTATGTAACTGCCATAGTTGTGTTTTAAATCCAATAATGATAAAAAAATCTGTAGATTGGCTTGAAAGCATTGATTTAACCACAACTTATTGGCCAACTAGTGTTGACGATATAGATAAAATATCTAAAGCCTTAGATGTTATTTTTGAAAAAAACAATATTAAACCTATTTATGAATATGAATTCAGCAAAATTTTCTTAAAAGACTTAATAAATGTTAGAAATCATAAGAAAGATATTTTATATAGTATTGCTAAAAGATTAACATTGACGAAACAACAGGCTGCAAAAGATGGTGCGTTGCAAGATGAACATATTAAGCAAAAAAAAGAGTATAGATTTAGAGTAACCCAAAGGCCTTATTCTACCCGCATTCATTACGAGAGTATTGCAAAAAAAATTAGATTTTTAAAATATTATGATGAAGGTGAACATGATAATGGTTTATAAACTTGATTAGGTACCATTGGGTTGAACTGTCCCATTGTGAACCATTAATGGGACAGTCTCTAACGCAAACAGTGCTAATAGTTAATGAACAAGGTGATCGTGAGCAGTGGCATTCTATGCAAAAGCTGCTTTTATAAGATCACCGTATTTTTTTATTGACACAATTGCTTTGTAATATTACGTTTATTACCTGCGTAATGCTTGTAAATAATTTCTGGAGAGTTACCAACCTACCTTCCTACATCCTTCGCATCAATATCAGCTTCCAGGCAAAGAGTAATAAAAGTGTGTCTGCATTGGTAAGGTTTATTCCATAAGGTTAGTTAACTGAGGTAAACATCTTTATCCTTCCACATCACCCCAGTTTTACCCCAGAAATACTTATGGGGGTAAAAACCTCTACCTTACATTTTTACCCCAGTTTTACCCCAGTTCTTTACCCAAACTACCCAAAATTACCTCAAAAATATTGTAAGGCTCTGGAAACAAGCCCTACAACAACCATTAAAAAAGGGCTTCAAAGCCCTGTAATGCTTATATTTCTTAAAAGGCGGCACCCGGATTTGAACCGGGGGTGAAGGTTTTGCAGACCTCTGCCTTACCACTTGGCTATGCCGCCACAGCAAGATTCCCTGAACTACTTTTATGTTGCTAAGGTATCTTAGCAGCTATTTAGCAGTCATAGGACACTAGTTAAACCATGATAGCATAGGATTTTGAGGTAGAGATAGTAGGTTAACTGGATGTTTTTGGTAAGCTTTAGGCGATCGCGATAAAATTTCGATTGCAGGTCGATCGCAGCACAAACAAATCTTAGCTGATTAAAGAAAGTTGCAACTCCTCACTCCTCACTCCTAGCTTGTTACACTTTTACTTCTTCGGCAAAACTACCCCAGCGGAGAAAGTGAAATGGGCCAGCGATAGAACCCCAGAGACGTTCATCGGTGTCTAAATCTCTTCCCCTGTCGAGGCTGAAAAATTCTTTAGCGTCAATCTCAAATTCGTTATCTAGATAAGTATTTTTGCCGTCACGAACCACTATGCAGCCTTTACCAGGTTCAACTCTGCCTTTGAAGCTTTTACCTGTCCACTCTACAATCATGTTGCAACCTGGCATTTTTTCCAATTGGTCAAGAGACAATTCTTTGAGGCGTTCGGGTTCGCGAGATGCACCGTAAAATTTCTCTTCTTCTTTAACGGTGTAGTGTTCAATCGCAATGTGGTTTTCTGCCGGAATTAACTTCATTACCCGCATTCGGTAGGGTTGATTGAGCAAAAAATCATAAGCTTGTTCGAGAAACAAACTTACCCCTGAGAACAACTCTAAGGGAAGGGGACGGATACAGACGCGGATATGAGCATAAAAAGGCGGATTTTCAAAAGCTTGTTCTTGATTGCTAAAGTCAGCTGCCATCCAACGGGCTAAGGTGGCGATATCAGTAGAATGAGTCATTACAAAACGATTGACTAGTTACTTAAATACGATCTAGGATTATTTTGACACTCCCCTGACTCAAAAATCCTGGTTGCGATCGCAATTTTTAAATTATATCTAGGATAGATGCTCTGATTGGAGAAAATTAGCCGCTTGAGTACACGTGAAACTTTACATCTTGTACCTAACAACTAGAACTCGTTAAGCATTTATTTTGGCAAAATCCCTACACTATCTTTTCTCTGTGTGCTGAAGCCAGATTGCTCTCAGGTAGGCTTTTCTTGTAAAGCTGGAGAAAAGCTGGAGAATAGTTAGTCAATAATAGGCATGGGGATAATTGTTAATTATCTCATGCAAATCACTCAAGGCAAAGTAAAGGAAGGAATGCTCAAGCACTTAATTGCGATCGCTACTGCCACTATACTCTTTAGCAATTCTTTAACACTGGCAGCGAGTAAACCGCCGAAACCACCCGATGAATTTCCTCCCAGCCCTCTAGAGATTACCACACCCGATCCACTGTCACCGCGATCGCCCAAGGATAAACAGCCGTTAACTCCCCAAGAACGGCAAAAGTTAGAACCAGCGTTAGATGCATTAAATCAAGAAGCGACGGCGAAACTGCAAGCAGGCGAACAGGTGGCGGCGTTTGAAATTTGGAACCGAGAATTACGTTTGCGGCGCTTTTTAGGTTCATTAGCAGAAGTGCAAGCATTATCACGAGTTGGGGCAATCGCTTGGAAGCTAAACGACGGGCAAGAAGTACAATATATTACGGAACGATTGCAAGCAATTCAAAAACAAGCCCAATCTCAGAAAAAAGCTGCTCCAATCGATTTAGAATTGTGGCGATCGCTAGGTGAAGCTTACAAAAATGTGCGATTGTCTAAACTGGCTATAGAAGCTTACAACCAAGTTTTGCTAGTAGTGCGACAACAACAAGACCAGACAGCGGTATTAGAAACCCTCAAAACAATTGGAGAACTGCATTTGAGTTGGTTTGATTATCGCAAAGCTGCACCAATCTATGAGGAATTGTTGAGTTTCGCTACATCCCTTGGCGATCGCGTAAATGAAGTAACATATCTGCAACAATTGGCTTATATTTACGAGCAGACAAACCAACCGCAGCAGTCATTGAATGTACTTAACAAACTAACAGAAATTTATGCCAATGAAAATAATCTTACAGAAATATTAAAATTAAAGCTAGCGATCGCTTCAGATTACGAATCTCTAGCTCAGAAAGATCCTAATTTACTGCTAGAAGCTTTTAATAATTATCAAGAAGCTTATACAACTGCTTGGCAATTCAAGGAGTACGTTCGGGCTGCTGATGCTTTGCAAAAGTTAATTGCGCTGTATCGTTCCCAAGGACAAACACAGGAGGCTTTGCAGGCTAGCGAAATTCTGGTGCAGATACAGGCGCAAGCCGCCAACTTTTACGGAATGATGCAAGCTTATGACCAAATTGGGCAATTACATCTAGAACGCAAAGAATTTCCTCAAGCATTAACAGCTTTTCAAGAAGGGTTAAAACTGGCGCAACAACTCAAACATGAAGAAGCATACTTTACTGGGCAAATTAAAAAACTGTCGAACGCAAAGTAACTGAAATTTCTGCGATCGCTTAACATAAAAATACCCGCTACGCCTAACCACAAGGTGAAAAGCTATGTCAGAAACCACCCTAGCTGCACCAGATATTCAACTCCCACCCACCCAAGCAGAATTACCATACGATGACGGTATTCCGATGGAAAGCGCACGACATAAAGCCCAGATGGATTTACTACTCGATGCTTTGATACCTTGGTTGGAAGAACGAGAGGATGGGTTTATCGGCGGTAATATGTTTGTTTATTACAGTTTGGCCCAAGTGCGAAACAAAGACTTTAAAGGGCCAGACTTTTTTGCTGTGTTGGGAGTCCCGAAAGGAGAACGTCGCAGTTGGGTGGTTTGGGAAGAGGAGAAAGCACCAGATGTAGTCATTGAATTGCTTTCTGACAGCACAGCCCAAGCAGACAAAAATGAGAAAAAGCTGATTTATCAAAATCAAATGCGTGTACCAGAATATTTCTGGTATGACCCTTTTAACCCTGATGATTTTGTTGGTTTCTCGAATGAAAAAGGAGCTTATCAACCGATTATATTCAATGCTCAAAATCAATTAGTGAGTCAATCTTTAGGGTTAGGATTGCAGTTGTGGCAGGGAAGTTATAAAGGTATTAATGCTACTTGGTTACGTTGGGCAAATTTGGCAGGAGAATTACTACCAACTCCTGAAGAACAACAACGCCAAAGGGCAGAACAAGAACGCCAAAGGGCAGACAAAGCAGAATCGCAGTTATTGCAAACTGCACGCAACTTACTTGAATCTGGGATGACAGTAGAACAGGTAGCGAGATTAACAGGTTTGAATGTATCTGAGATAGAAACGTAGAATTTAGAAGATTTGATCCTGAATGCGTTCTTCTCTCAACTCATCTATAAAAGCATTAAGATCAAAGTTTTCTGGTAATTCTGCTTTTACAACTAAAATCCCTTCTTTTCGATAAATGTTTGATTGATTAAGGGACAGTATATCGGTCATCTCAGAGTTTTGTTGAGTATGTTCTTCAGTGACTTGCTGACTCAACGTGTCAATTTTTTCTGCAATAGCTTGCAAAACAAACTGTTCAGTCGAAATTCCCTGACTGTTTGCCCATTTTTCAATCTTTTGTTGGATTTGAGGAGGAAAGTTCATAGACGTAAATACAATTAATACTCCAATTGTAAAAGGCGATCGCTTACCACAGTCTATGTTCACGCATTTATTTGTGTTGATGAGAGAATAGCGTAGGCGTAGCCCGTCGTAGACATCGATTTTCGTTGATATTACTGGCGCTATCGTTACATTTAAGACTTTTCAAATTCAGCGACGTTGAAATTTCACTTCGTTTGAAAGATATTTTGTATCATTTTTTTGTCTGCATTCGCCGCCTTATCCAACTCTGCAATCTCACCAGCGTTTAATTGCCAACCCAACGCCCCAAGATTCTCCTTCGCTTGTTCGACGCTCTTTGCTCCAGGGATAGGAATAGTTCCTTTACAGATGCACCAATTAATTGCTACTTGTGACATAGTTTTGTTTCTCAATTGTGCCACCTCTTGCAAACATTCCAAAAGCGATTTACCAGCAGAAGCCGCTTTGCCTCTTGCCATTCCTGATAATATTTGCTTAAATAACAAACCTCGAATGCCTTTAGGCAAAGGGCCTTGCTCAGAGTATTTTCCTGTAAGTAGTCCCAAAGCTAAAGGGCTGTAGGCAATCAATTTAATGTCTAACTCATCACAAAGGTCTTTGAGGTTGAGTTGGGTGACAGGATATGTAGACAACAGAGAATATTGAACTTGCAAAGTTGTAATCGGAACGCCTCGTTCGGCGAATTTTTTCTGCACTCGCATCAGCCGTTTTGGTCCATAATTGGATAATCCCACGCCCTTAACCAGTCCTTGCTCATACAAATCGGCAAGACCATCTAAAAGTCCTTCCTCTTGCCAAGGAGCATAGTTTGCTGTTGACCAATGCATCTGTACCAAATCAACATTTTTTCCCAGGCGTTGAGCAGATGACTGGCAAGCCTTTACCATTGATTGACGCGTCCATCTCCACGGATAAGCAGCAAGCTTAGTTGCAATACAAATATTTTCTTTGCCTAAACCTACATATTCTCGGTTGAATCGTCCCAGAAGCAACTCACTGCGACCATTCAATCTCCCCGTTCCGTAAGAATCGCCTGTATCAAATAAAGTTACACCGTTGCTTACACAAAGGTTAAAGACGGCTTGCAACTGCTCATCCATACTTTCGTCATATCCCCAAAGCAGTTGGTTGCCCCAAGCCCAAGTGCCGCAGCCCATGCTTGGGAGTGAGAGTTTTTGGAGAGTCTGCATCTTTGCTATTTGTAGATTGCCTTATTAATTATCAGGCATATATAGCAGTCCGAAATCATTCATCAAAGAAAAGCAGGAGGCAGTGTTTCGACTCCTTTCGCTGCGAGACGCTTGGGGTAGCTTGCTTCCCCAAAGGGGTACGACTACGCTCAGTGACCACCTGCTCGGTTGGTGAGCGTTTGCGTAGCGTCTCGTAGAGAAGCCGAACCACTGCCTTTGTTCGTTTAACCGAAGTACAAAAAAGGCAGACTCCTTGTCTGCCCCTTAAGACTTAATAGTTAAATTTTTGGTT
The DNA here is from genome assembly GCF_053470305.1 of Nostoc sp. DSM 114160. NCBI lineage: Bacteria > Bacillati > Cyanobacteriota > Cyanophyceae > Nostocales > Nostocaceae > Nostoc > Nostoc sp. DSM 114160. Next base: position 602,211 of record NZ_JBPFGO010000002.1, read on the forward strand.
TTAGACCTTAATAGCGACCACCACCACCACCATAGTTTCCTCGTCTACCACCAGAGGAACCGCCCTCTGTTTTGGGTTTGGCTTTATTAACTTTTAAGCTTCGACCCATCCATTCAGCCTTATCAAGGGCATCAATTGCCGCTTGTTCTTGTGCGTCTGATTCCAATTCCACAAACCCGAAACCTCTCATCCGACCTGTTTCTCGGTCAACAGGCAATTGAACATTTTTTACAGTTCCATATTCTGCAAAGACTTGCCGGAGGTCATCTTCTTTAACCTCATAAGATAGATTGCCGACGTAAATTGACATAGAATGTCTCCAGAATCAGAGGGTGTAGAGATTTAGATCCGGAGAGGTCTGTAATACAAATATATATAAAAACAAACTGTACAGCCGAATTTCATCTTCCATGCATACTTTAACATAAATGGAGATGTTATGTTGTTAAGTAACACTATACTTAATCTGTCGATCTAAGTACTCAGATAGTTGGCAAAACTAGTAGTCTGGCAACCCAAAAATGTTAGGTGGAGGTTGGGTAAAGGGTAAAGGGAAAAGGGTAAGGGATAAAAAATCTTTTCCCTTTCCCCCTTACCCTTTACCCCACTTGCGTTGCCAAGGCGTACTACTAGTTTCAAATCAACCTACCAACGATCGCAGGAAATATGCAGCAATCAAACAATTTTCATCACTGAACTTAATTTATCTTCAAAGAAGATTAATTGGTAATTTATAGATTTTGTTCAATCAAAGTTTCGAGAGAGAACAAACCAATAAAACCAGTGCGATCGCTTGTAACGTAAAATTAGTTTCCATCCAGCATTTGCTAACAGCTTCACGCCCATGTTTTGCGACTACCTAATCCAAATCCTGACTGCCCGTGTGTATGATGTTGCCCAGGAAACACCACTGGAGTATGCCCCAAATTTGTCTGCACGGCTGAATAATCAACTCCTGTTGAAACGTGAGGATATGCAGTCAGTATTTTCCTTTAAACTGCGGGGTGCTTATAACAAGATGGTGCAACTGCCCCCAGATATATTGGCGCAGGGTGTAATTGCTGCATCTGCGGGGAACCATGCTCAGGGAGTTGCCCTGGCAGCCAATCGTTTGGGAACCAGAGCGATTATCGTCATGCCAGTAACTACACCCCAAGTGAAGGTGGATGCGGTGAGAATGAGGGGCGGAGCAGTGGTGTTACATGGAAACACTTATGACGATGCTTATAGCTATGCCCGTCAATTAGAAATAGAAAAAGGATTGACTTTTATTCATCCCTTTGACGATCCTCATGTAATTGCTGGACAAGGAACAATTGGGATGGAAATTTTACGGCAATATCAGCAACCCATCCATGCAATTTTTGTAGCAATTGGCGGCGGCGGATTAATTTCTGGGATAGGGGCTTATGTAAAACGGTTGCGTCCCGAAATCAAAATTATTGGTGTTGAACCAGTAGATGCTGATGCCATGTCTCAATCACTGAAAGCCGGACATCGGGTGCGCTTGTCTCAAGTCGGGTTATTTGCTGATGGCGTAGCGGTGCGGGAAGTCGGTGAAGAAACCTTCCGTTTATGTCAGCAGTATGTAGATGAAATTATTTTGGTGGGTACAGATGATACTTGCGCTGCGATTAAAGACGTATTTGAGGATACGCGATCCATTTTAGAACCAGCTGGTGCATTAGCGATCGCAGCTGCCAAAGCCTACGCCGAAAGAGAACAAATCGAAGGGCAAACCTTAATTGCTGTCGCCTGTGGTGCAAACATGAATTTCGATCGCCTCCGCTTTGTCGCAGAACGCGCAGAATTAGGCGAACGCCGCGAAGCAATCTTTGCAGTCACAATTCCAGAGGAACGCGGAAGTATTCGCCAGTTTTGTGAATGTATCGGCAACCGTAATCTGACGGAGTTTAATTATCGCATTGCCGACGAAAAAACAGCCCATATTTTTGTCGGCGTGCAAATTCAAAACCGTGCTGATGCTGTCAAGATGGTAGAAATCTTTGAAGCTCATGGATTTGAAACCCTTGATTTAACAGACGACGAGCTAACTAAACTACATCTGCGGCACATGGTGGGTGGACACTCTCCCCTAGCTAACAATGAATTACTCTACCGTTTTGAGTTTCCCGAACGTCCCGGCGCATTGATGAAATTTGTGACTTCCATGAGTCCCGACTGGAATATTAGTCTTTTTCACTACCGCAACAACGGCGCAGACTACGGTCGGATCGTTGTTGGTATCCAGGTTCCTCCCCACGAAATGCAAGAGTGGCAAGCTTTTCTCGACCATCTGGGCTATCGCTATTGGGATGAAAACAAGAATCCTGCATACAAGCTGTTTTTGGGATAGGTGGGGAAGAGGCGGAGGGGCAGGGGGCAGGGGAGCAGGGGGGCAGGGGGCAGGGGGCAGGGGAGCAGGGGAGACAAGGAAGACAAGGGGGAATTATTGAACAAGTCTCTCCCAAGTCTTGCCCCTCTTCCTGGTCTACCTTGTCTCTTCTCCATGCCCCATGTCCAATGCCCAATGCCCAATTTAACGAGAATTCCCCTTCGATATCAGATTTGAGTCCCAAGTATAGAAGCCGATTTGATTAGGAACCCTAGCAAATCTACCTGTGCGATAGCCTCTAGATAGTTCATTCAGCACCTTATTTTTGATCTCTCTAATTTGCTGAGAATCTAGTTCTCCATAAATTCCGGTGATGACTTCAGCCACGCTGAAAACTTTACCTGGATTTTGTTTTAACAGAGAGGTGAGGGCATCAATTAAAAATTGACCCTCAAAAGCCTTGAGCATCGGTACTGTTTTTGTCGGCGGAACGAAAGGCTTCTTATTTTTGTTCTTGATATTCCTAGAAGCACCATTGCGATTATTTGGGGCTACCAAACTTAAATCCAGAGTATAACAACCTGGCTCATCGGGAATAGTTACCCAGTAATTTCTTTCTCTACCTTGGGTGAGGGAAGATTGCACTCTACCTTTAACTACTTTGAATAGATAGGGATCTAACTGTCCATAAAGCGATCGCACGATAAAATCGATATGACAAACAGTACCTATCTGTTCTTGCAATAGCTGTTTTATGGCTTCCATTCGCGAGATAGCGTGCTGATACTGAGGTAGCATCGGAATTTCCACTACCTTCGTTGAACTATCGTTGTTGTCTGGAGCGATCTTTGAATCTGTTGATGTCGTTTGAGGTTGACTCTCTTTTGTATCAACAGCAGAAAAAGAATTATTTATCTCAACTCGATCTGAGTCTTTTTCTACTGACTCTAAAGATTCCACCAAGTTGATTTCGCCGATGTCATCAAGAGGTGATAAAAACCGCAGAGAAGTTTCTCCAGAATGATTTGAGGTTTCATCAGCCGCCGTTAATCTTGATATCTGCTTGTTGGTATCAGAATAAGACCAGTTAGACAACAACGCTTCTACATGATCGAGCTGCGATCGCGCCTGCACAAAGAGGCGTTCATACTCTTCTGTCAGGCGAGCATAATAGTCTCGTAATTCCAACAGTGGTGAGAGAAAGGTGCCCGGAGGCGGTTCTAATTGTCCATTTTGAGTCATAGGGCTTTAATCAATTTAAATCGATGTCACTTTTATAAGACATTGCTCTGGGTTTTGCCTTGTGAGATGCTGGCTGGGATTTCTTAGGCGGTTGGGGAGGGCGACATCTCTCACAATATAAAGGTCGAGGACCGAAAGTCTCGCGTTTTGTCAGATCGTTACACTCTTTACAGACAAACTGGAAAACACGAGTATGAATCTGTCTTTTGTGCGCCCTGACAGTATATTCTCTAACATCAATGAATTTACTTGCCATAATCAGGAATTGTGAATTGCCGACGTTATCAATGTCCTATCAATATAGCTATTCAAGCAAATCAAACTGCATCAGTGTGTGTTTATGTAGAAGTTTTATTCAAATTAGTGAATTTGACATCTAGACATAAAGTGCAGATGAGCAATTTGAGAGTTAGCTGTTGACTATATCTCTCAGCATATAATTGGTGATGAGCAAACACTACTATCATTCTTCAAGCGCAGGCGATTTACATTGCCTTGCTCATAAAAGTTGATAGGAGAAAGTGCAGGATTATTTACTTCCACTACTATTGATTGGCAAATCAAGCGATCGCCAGTGTCTCTAATAGCCCATCATAAAATTACCGCACTCCTAACCCCTCTTCCTCATGCTAGATGGGTAATGCTTAATGAAGCCATTCCTGTGTAAAGAACAACCGCCTCCTAAAACAGGAGGCGGCGATCGTTGTTAATCAAAGTATGATTCCAATAAGTTTGATCCCTCTATTAGTAGTATGTCAAGTCAACTTCACGGGGTCAATAACTTTGTAGTCAGAACTTTAGTCCTTTGTTAAGCGCTCAAGCGCTGATTACTAACCGATAAATTTCAACTTGACAGATTACTGCTGACTGGGAGTAGTAGGTTGTGATTGAGGTTGTTGGCGTAAACTACGCAAAGAGTCCCGCAATTTATTCTGGCTAGTGTTATCTCTTCGCCGCCGCCGATTTATAGTTGTTTGTGGCTTTTGTGATGAATCGGTAGTCGTTTGCTCGCGCTGGATGCCGCGTAGGGACTCTCTTGCAGTTCCTTGAGTAGGAGTTGTTCTAGCTTCAGATGATGAATTTCTTGCAGGACTTTCTGCTCTTTGAGGTTCCAGTCGCCGACTAAATCCAGATATTGCTGGTTTTGATGGGGGTGCCAACTCTCTGCGCCTACGTCTTGGAGTTTCCTGTGTAGAGTTAGCAGCCGTTGTTTGCTGACTTCTTTGTGTCTCTTGTGCTTGTCTTTGTGTTTTCCGTTCTTGAACTTGGCGCGATCGCCGTGAGCCTTTGATAGCATATTCAGTGGCTATAGATACCCCTTGTCTACCACCTTCTGTGGGTTTTAATTTCCAGTCACGCGCTTGTCTGGCGGTTTCTTCATCCAAGTCGCGGTTTCCACTAGAGCGAGCAATCCGCACATTGGTAACATTACCTTCTGCATCAGTATCTACAGCTACTTCTACTCTGCCTTCAACTCCTCGCCGTCTTGCTGCCTCTGGATATTTGGCATTACATTCGCGGCAGGCTGCACGACCATTACTATTACCTGAACTGTTAATTTTTGGAGGTGTAGGCGCTGTTGCTACTCTGGGACGGTTTCCTGTTCCACTACCAATTCCACTGCCGATGCCGCTACCGGTGCCACTACCAATTCCACTACCAATTCCACTGCCGATGCCACTGCCGATGCCACTACCAGTTCCACTACCAGTGCCGCTACCAGTGCCAGTTCCAGTTCCACTGCCAATGCCACCTCCAGTGCCAGTGCCAGTTCCTCCGCCAGGGCCAGTACCGCTATTTGTACCTACAGCAATACCACTACCTGAGCCTAAACCAACACCAGATCCGCCGCCACCGCCACCGCCACCTGCTGAACTTGCTTTGGAATCTTCAGACGGAGCTGATTGGGGAATGGGTGCAGATTTCACAGGTACTTCTGGTACCGCTCGTGGAATGGGTGCAGATTTCACAGGTACTTCTGGTACCGCTCGTGGAATAGGTGCAGATTTCACAGCAACTTCTGGCTCGATCGGAATTGCTTTTGGCGGCGTATCTATCGGCTGTGGCTTCTGAGGGACTGCTGTAATCTGTTCAAATTTTTCTACTGGTGGAGTTTTTATAGGCTGTTTTTGGACAACTTCTGGTTCTTTTTTTATTTCTTTTGGAATCTCTGCAATTGGTTTTTCTGGTTCCGCAGCCGGAGCATCCACGAGCGCCAACTCTATTGGTTCTTCTTCTTTTGCGGGTACTCTCGTCAAATAATTACTTATGCCAGAAGACAGTACGCCGATATGCAGCGCCAGTGAACCTATCAGACTGTAAGTCAGAAAAGACTTGAGAGCCTCAACTTCTTTGGAACGTTGCTCGACAGTAATGCCAGAAAAGCTCATAGCTATTGCTACCTATTCTCACTAATTTAGCTATCTTAGAATGCAAGGTTACAAATATCAAGTAAAAAATTAAAATTAATTGCGATGGCTCTACGGAACCCTGCAATAACAAAAATATCTTTTTGAAGTACCAATATCATGCTTTTTGGACAAAATTAATTTTTGTTGCAATTTAATTAAATTAATTTATGTAAAACAAGCTAACAATTAAATAAAAATCATCAGCATTACATTTGAAAAAATTATCATTATATTTTATATTTTATTGAGAAAAAGTTTCAGCTTTTCTCTAGATTCTGGTAGTCTGATTTTGTATTGTGGACGACGTTATAGAGGCACTACATGGGAATTCAGAATTTGTTTGCAGCAGGCGGTGTGGGTCATGTGGCCCCTGTTGGCGTTTTCGGTATTGGGTGTGGCGCTGATCGTTGAGCGGATCAGGTTTTGGGTAAGGATCAATAAGCGTCAAAACCGGGTGGTGCGAGACGTTTTGAATCTCTACCGTCTCGATAATATTGTCGGTGCAATGGATAAACTTCAGAAAAACGCAGATTTGCCACTGGCTCGGATTTTTCTGGCGGCTTTAGAATTAGAAGAGCCAAATCCAGAGGAATTTCGTTTGGCTTTAGAAAGTGAATCGCAAGCTGAGATACCTGTACTCAAACGTTTCCAAAACATTTTCGAGACAATTATTAGTCTGGCACCACTGTTAGGTCTTCTCGGCACTGTGTTAGGATTGATAGCTTCTTTTGCTTCCCTAAATCTTGGTGACGTGGGAGGTAGTAAAACGGCAAGTGTTACGGCTGGGATTAGTGAGGCTCTAGTATCAACAGCATCAGGATTGATCGTTGCGATATTCATACTCATGTTTGCCAATACCTTCCGGGGATTGTACCAACGGCAAATTGCACTAATTCAGGAGTATGGAGGACAGCTAGAATTACTTTACCGCCGTCGCTATGAACGAGGAGAAAAAACCTATGCGTCTACCAGATGAACCAGAACTTCCACTACAGATCAATATCGTGCCGATGATTGACGTGATTTTTGCAATTTTGACATTTTTCATCATGTCAACTTTGTTTTTAACACGTTCGGAAGGTTTGCCAGTAAATTTACCGAAGGCCGCCACAGCTAAACAACAGCAAGTTCCCACTAAAATTACCATTACGGTAGATGAAAAAGAACAGGTTAGCCTGAACCGTAAACCAATTGCAGTTGATGATTTGACAGCGCAAGTGCGGACTTTAGTTGGTTCTAACCCAGAAGTATTAGTGATTATTAATGCTGATGAAAAAGTTGATTATGGCCGGGTGGTGGCGGTAATGGATCGGGTACGTCAGGTTCCGGGAGCTAAATTAGCGATCGCTACCCAAAGAGAGTAAATAAATATATTAGGCATCAGAAGTTCAGAGAGTCAGGAAAATTCTAGATTCTGACTCCTAACTCCTTTTTGTATCATAGACATCTCCAGCAATTTATTATGCATTGGCCAAAATCCTTGTTATACACAATTCATTAATTTTGCCTACCTGATTTTCACCAGATGTTTAATTCTAACGGTAGTAACTTTTATTGGTGTAAGTTTTGCCAAGGTTAAGTTTCAGCCAAATGGTTCCATTCTAGTATCTACAATCACGACATAATCCAAACTGACTTGATAAATTGCTAATTACACGAACAAAATAAGGCATAGCAAATTTATACAAGCAGGTAGATTATCTGATGACTATTCCAGAGTCAATTAAAAAATTCATTACATGGATACAAGGTTTTGATCGTCGTGTTTTACAGAATGAAGATGATATCAAAGAAAAGTTGATTTTGCCCATGTTTCACTATCTCTGCTATCCAGAGAGATGTCATCGTGAATACTCTTTGAAAACATATCAATCAGAAATACACACTAAAAATCCAGAAATTGCTCAGATTTATTTTGCCACAGATGATGTTAAGAAACAAAATACAGATACATCACTCATTTTTGTAGAAGTGATAGAACCGCATACAACTAAGTTAAATAGAGCTATTGAGCAAGCTAAATTTTATAGTAATCATTTTAACACACTATTTTTTATTCTCACCAATGGATATGAAATTAAGGTTTTTCAGCGCCTAGATTATAATCAAGAAGAATTAGTATTCGATCTAAATATAGATGCTTTTAAAAATAACGATATTGCCTCCAAGTTTTATAATAAACTCAATTTTGATGTAGTTAAAAATATCGATAAAAATACAGACGATACTTTGACATATTCTAAATATAACTTAATAGAAAAATTAATTATACGCCATCCAGATTTACAGTATTTTTTAGAAAAATCTGATTTTGAGCCTTCTATTACACTAGAAGGCTGCCACTTAGTTGTTGTTAAACCAAAAGTAGCGATCGCCTGTAATTTACCCAAAGCTTTTGGAGAAGGTAATTGTCAAATAGAATTCAGTAGTATTCTTTTTAAAGGTTTAAAAATTCACTTAAATCATCAAGATATTTTAGGTCAATTAATGACGGGATTGCACACTCAACCAGATTGGGGGTGTCGTCGTTTTTTAAAACAGATAGATAAAGATAGTTTTACAGTAAATTTGGGTCAAATAACAGTCATTGTATCAAAGTTAGAAGCAATAGACTTGTGTTTGTGTGTTGATGAAGTTTGCCAAAAATATAAAAACTCAATAATTGAATTTGAGAATGCTTTAGAAACATGGGATTTGGAATTTGTAAAGTTCTCAGAAGTTCGCGGTTTTATGCTATTTTCTGTAAGACAAAAGTTATGGGAGTTGATGCAGCAGTTCGCTAAGGAATTTGATTATAAGAAAGGTAAGTCAGAATGGCATCTATTTCATAGAGAAAATATATCAATTAGAGTGAGTCGAGGAATTCGCGATCATACATTTTTCTTCCCAAAATTTAACAGAGATTTATCCTTATTACCAAGCAATCAAGTTAATATAATCTACGAACTAAATGATATCAATTTACAATCTATTGAAATAGCTAAATTTGGCTTGTGGCAGCAAGATATTGGAGTACGAGGAACTTGGACAGCTAGATATACCAAACAGTGGTTATTAGATAAATATATTCCCAAGGTTATTAATTACTATTCAGAAAATTCTCAATTATCTGAAGCTGAATTGCTAGCAAAAATAACAAATGACACAAGAGAATGTGCGCTGATTAAAGAAATTGATAATATTATAGATTTAGTACCTTATCTTCGTGACATCCAATCTTGGCTACATATCTATGTGGAAAATATTGCAGCTTCACTATTGAAACCATATTACCAAGCTTATACAAATTTAGTGCGTAACACAGATTCTTCCATAATAGGCATAGACTATATTTTCGGAAATTTGCGGCGAGTTGAGTGGAAAAATTCACCAGAAGAAAATTATAGCAATTCCACAGACTGGAAAAACTTAACTTTTAAATATGCTATAGATTGCTTAGAACGGCAAGTAGTAAGAATAAATAATAGTGAATACGAAAATAGTTTCAAAGCAGATTTAATCACTCGGATATTTATTTGGATTATAGAAAATGGTAAAATATCTTTTTCACAAGCTCAGTTAAGTGCTGCTAAACAAGCTTTAATTCCACTTTGGGAACAAAGTCGTTTTGAAATGCGCTATATCTATCCTAATCAATAAAATTACAAAATTTGCTGTAAATCTAACACAAACCCAGGTAGTACATTTTCTCCTGATAAACTAGTAGGATTGTCTAATATTTCTACATCTTTACCTGGACGATAAATTTCCACTCGCTTGTTTTTCCGATCGATTAACCAGCCTAATTGAGTACCATTTTCGATATACTCCTGCATTTTCTCTTGTAATTCTTTCAAGGAATCAGTACGAGAACGCAACTCTACTACAAAATCAGGACAAATTGGGGCAAATTTTTCTTGTTGTTCTGGGGTTAAAGCATTCCATCGCTCAATTTTCACCCAAGAAACATCAGGAGAACGTTCTGCGCCATTAGGTAGGGTGAAACCAGTTGAAGAGTCAAAACCTTTGCCTAATTTAGTCTGTTTATTCCAGATTCCTAATTCAACAACCATATCAAAGTTACGGTTGCCAGTATCACTACCTGTAGGTGGCATAATTAATATTTCCCCTGATGCTGTGCGCTCAAATCTATAATTACTATTTTTCTGACACATCTGGAAAAATTGCTCATCAGTTAAGTCAATTTTCAATTTGAGTGTAGAAGGGAAAGTGGTTGTCGTGGCGTTCATAGGCTATTCTGAGCATCTTACTTTCTAGTGTAGTGCTGTGTGGGGTGCGATCGCTGCCAAGAGATTATGGAGAGCGATCGCAATGCAAACAACTTCTGGTTAAATTTTACTAAGGCTCTATAAGCTCGATACTTTAGAGGGTAGAAAAATCTAGATGCTTTGGTTATCTCAATGGCTAGTGTTAGGAACTATATTTGTTAGCTTAACTTTTAGCACACCTTTATTTGCCAGTCAGTCTATGAACCAACAAGATATGCAGATATTGATAGAAAAAGCTAGAGATGCATGGATCGCTCAAGATGTCGATGCTCTTGCACAATTGTTTACGATTGATGGAGAATTAATCGTGCCTGGTCAATGCTGGCGGGGACAAGAAAGAATTCGAGAAGGACTTGCCAATTTTAAACAACAGTATTCAGATATTAAAATAGACATCCAACGGATTATTATGGGAGCAAATCAGGCAGCAGTAGAATGGTACTACGAAGATACAGAAAAAGCGACAGGTCGCCGTAATCAAGCTGATGACGTAATTGTTGTAGATTTCAAAGACAGTCAAATTAGTCGTTGGCGTGAGTATTTTGACACACAAACGCCAATTAACAGATAGTTACATTAGTCTTGAAACTTCAGTATCCTTAATTTATTTTGAATCAAGGATATTGGAGTTTCAAAACTAACTTGTAACGTAAAAAACACAAGACGTTAATCACCTTAGACCGCTCTGATGAAGAATTTCACCTTCCCTTCAGTGATAATAAGGTGGAGGAAGCGACAAAAACTCCACACCGTCAAGGATTTTTATTGATTTACACTGTCCAAACATCTGTCATCGCTCATCTTCGATGTTTGATATTGGGCCACAGCGGCATAACACCCATACAGTGCTGTCTGTTTTCATAAACATAGAATAGCTAACAGTTGAGTGAAAAACTCTCTCTCCCAAGTATAAACACTAGCTAGCCTAGAGATATAGCTATATTGTTTATACAAACTTATCTAAAGCAAGATTTTAATTCTTTATAACTTTAGCTAGTCATTTGACGCCGTTGAGACTGTACTTGGTTAAACTGCTTTTGTTGTGGTGTTAATTGGCTGTAATCACTTGAAGATTGCATATCCCATTGTAATTCTGCTAGTACCAGTAAACTAACGGTCATAATTAGCCCCGTTGAGAGAAACTGCATGACACCGCAGTACGGTAAAACTAAGATTCCCAGCAAATGAATAAATCCCATCAAAATAAATGTGCGCGATCGCATTCCTACTCCGGTGCAAAAGTAACCGATGGCACTTAATCCTAACCACAGTGGACACAAACGGATCAACACCTCTCCCCATCCCAAAAAAATGCTCAGATCGGTCAAGATTAAACCCATTAAGATTAAAATCGCCCAGCTATAAACAACCCAGCGTAGCTGTTCTACAGTTGCCCAAAACCAAGTTAAACTTACCATCCCAACTGCACCAAATAAGGTAAGCACTGACCACAAAATTGCTTGGCTACTCCAGCTAATGGGCAGAAACTGTGCGGTTACAAAAATTCCAGATGAAATTAGTCCCCAGAGAATAAATGCTTGATCGACGCGAGTATAAAACTTTGAAAAGAGGATGAAATTTCCAAATTGGTAGTTGAAACAGACTAGACCTTGAATATCTTGAAAATCTAGCTCTTGCTGTTTTTCACGCAGGAGCGGCTCAGAGGAATTGAAAAAAGTCATTGATAATCTATTACCCTTGGTAGATGAATAAATTATTACTCTATCCAAAGATATATTGTTATTTAAATATAAACAAGTAAAGAGTTCCCTTTGGTCGCGGTAGGAAACAGTGTTTCGACTCCCAACTCTTGGAGAGGCTGCACTTCGACTACGCTCAGTGACCACGCCAACGACTACGCTCAGGGCAAGTCGCTCAACAACCGGGCAGTTTTGCTCCTGCCCTCTGCCTCCTGCGTTCCTTGATAAAATCGGTTGTTTTCAATAGCGATCGCAACATGAAGATACCAAATAAGGCGCTATCAGTTTTTTTGCTTAAGCGTGGTGAGGTAGCGATTGCTCCTTCACTCATCCACGCTTAAGCAGCAACTAATCTAGCCCTCTATTTACGTACTAGGTTCAGCAGTTCTTTTGGAGAAGCCAACAAGTCAATCGCTACAAAGAAGATTTTACCTTGAGGATCTAGCAAAAAGCGCCATGCAATATTCATACCTACGCTGGCACCAAACCAAGGGGTTTGGACTTTGCCTGTAACTTTAACTTGGGTATAGCCATCTTCCACAGGCTCAGATACACCACGCTCTGGAAGCATCTTCAATCCCTGACATTCTTCACGCATATAAGCACGAATTGCGTCTTGACCAACAATTGGTCTTTCAAAGGGAGGTTGCAAAGCACCTTCGGAGGTAAACAGAGAAACCGCAGCATCAAAGTCATTGGCATTCATGTTGTTGATATAGCCAAGTACCGTAGGATTGTCGATGCCCTCAATGGTGACTTTAGTCCGAAATGCTGGTGCAGTGGGAGGAGCTACCGGCTCTAAAACTTTTTTGTAACTACCAGGAGCATTCGGATCGAATCCCATGCTAATTACGGTATTACGTAGGATGGTAATTTGTTGACCCGAATCTGCATTGCGGATGGCTTGTAAGACATTGGCAGCTTTAGAAGAAAGCTTGTAACCTGGTGGGATTGGAGCAACGATTCCCTGAGCCATCCATTCTCCTAACTGATACCAAAAGCCCAACTTGATATTCACGGTGAAGGATGCATAAGAACGGCACAGAGGAGTGTCAGCACGGTTAGCCAAATCGTACATGACTTGCGTTTGAGCCTCAAAAGGCATCTGCTTAATTTGTTCGAGTAAGCCTTGTGCAAGGATCATGTTGGCTGCCCCAGGAGCCGCAACTGTAATACTTCTACCCATCTCGGTATAAGCAAACCAAAGTAATGCTAGTTGATCTTCAGCATTGAGCTTAGAGAATGATTCGACAACGGTTGGAACAACATCAGCAACTAGGGTGCCGGGAAAAATACTTTGAGCCGACTGGATGGTAAAAGACATAGCAGAAATTCCAAAAAGAAAATTACAGTTCTACGAATGTGAAAAATTAAATGCGCAAAGACCGATGAAAAATGCGTTTAATTGTTAATAAAAGCACTCAGTAGTTTTTACATCACTAGAAAGCCTGTTGTAGACATAGATAGCTCTAATAAAGGCATAGTGATGCTGTTGCCGTTGAGTTTAGATACTTGGCAAAGCACTTTGTAGGCTCAACTGCATAGTTATTTAGAAAGCCTTGATTAACGGTGGTTTAACGCATTGCTGGTGTTTATGTTTCTTTATGTAAAGAAAGATAACAAGTTCGTTACAAATAAGCAATACTTTCTCAGCTATCTACTGATAATTTATACTTATTAAAAATATAAATTTTACTGATGTTAATTTAATGCAATTAGTACTTTTGTGTGAATAGGATTTCCATAATCCTTAGCTGAACCTATGCGCTATCGAGCATCACAAGCGTCAATATGGTTCGGTTAAGATTTTTTGATGAAAATTTTGGCTCGCAAAGATGCGATAAATCATTACAAAGACGCGATGAATCGCCGTCTCTACAATAATCGGCGATTCATCGCGTCTCTTGCTTTAACCGAACTGTATTGAGCCGACTGTAGACACGCCTAGTTCTCATATACATCCGAAATACCCTACTCATCTAGTACGGTTATTACTACTTTTATTTTCATGTCAAGCAATTGCCAAAAATATTTACAATATTTAATATTCGTTTACAGAAAGCAAAAACAAACAGTCAAAAATGGCAAGTATTTTACCATTAACGAACGCAGTAAACTCAACAGATTTGCATTTGAACCCAAAGTTTATGTTGATGAAATTCCACCGATAGGATTCACAAAATATGCCGAAAAACTCAATGGGCGTTTGGCAATGATTGCTTTTGTTTCACTCATAGCTGTGGAAGTTATCACCGGACACGGTTTGGTTGGATGGCTAACCAGCTTTTGAAGAAGACACTTTGAGATTTCTTAATTTTCTTCACTTGACGAATAAAGCAATTTAGAGGCAAACTTACTTATGAAAACTGATTTTGATTATCCTAAAAAAGATTTAATTAGACCCGTTGTTTTTATACCTGACTTCAACAACTTTGAGATTATTAATGCAAATCAAGCCTGGTGATTGTTTTTTACTGTCGGTCAAGATGACAAAGGACTGAGACAAGAAATTGAGTTCGGCAGATTTTTCACTAACCTTTTAATTGCCATAGGAGTAACTGGAATTATTTGGGCGATTTACTTCAACTAATTAGGATGAGTAATTTTGTTCGTTTCTAATGTGTAGTAACTTCAACAGAGGTCTTGGATTTGGATACCAAGACTTCTTTTAAATTTTCAATAAGTTTAAAAAACTCTATTTAGCTTTGGAAAAAGTTTGATGTTGATTGGATTTATAAAGCTTCCCAATTTGTCGCGCTATTGTGGATACGTGGGCTTAGAAGTAGCACAAATTGTTTCCAAACATCTTGCTGTTCAAAGTAAAACCTATGTAATTCAAAATAGAAGGGTATTGGTATATCAACTTTTAAAGTCTGGTCTGGATTCTCATACCGCAGATCGAACTGTTACTGTACTTATATCAAGCCCAGTTTTACAATTAAGCAACAAAAACCAGTGTGCAATTAATTGTATGGGAGAGAAGCCATACAGGTAGTAAAAAGGATTGGGGTTAGGGGAGAGGTGACAGGTTACAGAAAATAATCTCTACTCTCTAACCTTTACCTTATTCCCTTTTTCAGTCACTACTTCAACGCAAACAACGAATCGCCTCTAATAGACCTCTAGCTTTATTCAGCGTCTCTTCGTATTCTTTCTCTGGCTCAGAATCAGCTACCAAACCTGCACCGGCTTGTACGCTGACAGTACCATCTTGCACTACCATCGTGCGAATTGCGATCGCAGTATTTAATTGTCCTTCAAAATCGTAATACCCATACACACCGGAATAAACACCACGACGGCTAGACTCTAGCTCGTGGATAATTTCCATCGCCCTAATTTTGGGTGCGCCGCTTACCGTACCTGCTGGGAAGGAAGCTTTTAGTAAATCCCATGCTGTTTTACCCAGTGCTAATTTACCCACAACATTGCTAACAATGTGCATTACATGGGAGTAGCGCTCAACTACCATTAATTCATCGACTTTGACGCTACCACTTTGACAAACACGCCCCAAATCATTCCGCCCTAAATCCACAAGCATCACGTGTTCGGCAACTTCCTTGGGGGTCTTGGAGTAAATCTTCAGCCAAGGCTGCATCTTCCTTAGTAGTTTTACCTCGCGGACGCGTCCCAGCAATTGGGCGTACCGTTGCTATTACTCCACCATCAGAATTGCTTTCGGCTTTCACCATCACTTCCGGACTAGAACCGATGATTTGCCAATCTTGGAAGTTAAAGTAAGCCATGTAAGGCGAAGGATTTATCTGACGTAGCGACCGATAAAGGGCAAAAGGGTCGCCTGTGTATGTTGTTGATAGTCGCTGGGAAATTACTACTTGGAAAATATCGCCTGCTTTAATGTAATCTTTCGCCTTCTCAACACTGGCACAAAAATCAGGGCGGGTAAAATTACTCTTATACTCCTCTGCTCCCTGCTCCCTGCTCCCCTGCTCCCCTGCTCCTCTGCTCCCTGGCGGATTCCATTCCAATCGAGTTTTTTCTGGCGAGAGGGGTAGAGATAGTTTTTCGAGCATTTGGGTGACGCGATCGCACGCTTGTTGATATGCTGCTTTTAAATCTACATTCGGGTCGCGTAAATCAGCATAAGCGATCGCCCAAATTTTCCGCTTCACCTGATCAAAAATCAACAAGTGGTCTACTTGCATCCACAACCCATCAGGGATATTCCGCTCATCTTGTGGATAAATGGGCACACGCGGCTCAATCCACTGAATTAATTCATAGCCCCAAAACCCAAACAAACCGCCAATTCCTGGCGGTAGCTGTGGTAATTTTACTGGGTGATAAGGTGCTAAACATTCGGCTAAAGCTGTAAAAGGGTCGCCAGCAAAAACCACCTGCGAACCATCGCGGTTTTTCTGAGTCGTGCGATCGCCCCTTGCTTCCAAAACCCACACCGGATCGCAGCCCACTAAACTATAGCGTCCCAGTTTTTCCCCACCTTCGATGGATTCCAACAAAAAGCTATAAGGCTGACCCGCACAGACTTTATACCAAGCAGACACGGGCGTATCTAAGTCCGCTACCCATTCTTGATATACCGGGACGAAGTTGCCTTGTTGCGCTAGGGTAGAAAACTGGGAGAAATCCGGAAACATCATTATTTTTCAAAAGTAATTGGTAATTGGTAATGGGTAATGGGTTTTTATTTACCAATTACCCATTACTAATTACCCATTAGCGACTAACAGCTAGTTACGGAGCGTCGTAGGTAGTAACACCGCTAAACTTAACTTTAGAGGGGCTGGGGTTTTGTCCGATACGACGGTCTACATAACGCACTTTGTCACGACCTTCAGTTACCTTTTCAGGGAAGTTACCATCAGCTGGATGAAGTAAGGTAGTTTCTCCGTTGGGTAAAATCCGGTAAACTTTGTAATCTGTGATTTTGAGTTTACGAAGTTGCTGACCGCCCAAAAAGATGCCATATTCTTTACGAGCTATATACAGCAGGTTTTCACCTTTCCGCATAACAGCAGCACCACCTGTAGGCAATTCAAAAACTTGCTCTTTCGGGCTAGTCCAAGTGATAGCGTACTTTTCTTCAACTGCTGCTTTTGTAAGCAAGCCACCAGTGCTGCCTGCAAATAGCGGGGTTTGTCCAGAGAGTGTTTCTGCCATAAAGTCTGTTCTCTCAACGTTTTTAGGGAATCCTAACATCGCAACCAGGATCATATTGCGATCGCGTCATAGACTGTAACAGTTTTTAGTCATTTGTCCTTAGTTCTTTGTCATTTGTTAAAAACCAATGCCCCATACTCTTCAGGAGTGCTGAGTTAGGAGTGCTGAGTGCTGAGTTAGGAGTTATTATTTCTCCTCTGCTCCTCTGCTCCTCTGCCCCCTGCCCCCTGCTCCTCTGCCCCCTGCCTATTTACTCTTGACTTTTGTCCGCTTTTCCTCTTGGCTACTCCGAACAATCGGGATGGTGAAGTGAAACTGACTGCCCTGGTCTTTGCCAGTTGACTCTGCCCAAATTTGCCCACCCCAGCCATTAACAATTTGACGGCAAATTGCTAAACCAAGTCCAGTTCCGCCGGTGGTGCGGCGCAGCGATCCCTCTTCTTGATAAAAGCGGTCAAAAACTACTTCTAAACGATTTGGTTCAATGCCGCGTCCAGTATCAGCTATAGTCACTTCGACCATTTGACGGCTGTTGGAAATCGCTTTAATCGTGATTTCTCCTTGGGGTGGCGTAAATTTCAAAGCATTGTCTATGAGTTTTGCCAGTACCTCGACTAGCCAATCACCGTCAGCTCTTACTAAAGGTAGGTTTTCAGCAATTTGAGTCTTGATTTGGGGCGGCTTTTCCGTTGAGGAACGCGTGCGATTTCGGCTGAGTGCTAAATCCACGCATTCTTGTAAGGTGAGGGATTCTGGATGCCATTCCACCCGGCCGCTTTCCAAGTTGGAAAGTGTAAGGAAATCTTGTACCAGTTTTCGCATCCGTTCCGAGTCGGAAAGAGCGGTGTTGAGCATCACCTGCTGCAATTCCAAGGGCATATCCGGCTCACTAGCGAGACTTTCTAGGCACACTTGAATTGTGGATAGGGGAGTACGCAGTTCGTGTCCGGTGATGGCTATGAGGTTGCTGCGGGTGCGGTCTAGGGCTTCTAGTTGCTGGTTAAGTTCTTCTAGGTTAGCGTAAGCTTCCGCTTGGATAAGAGCTGCTCCTACTTGGGTAGCGATCGCTTCTACCAAATCCAATTCTCCAGGTTGGCACTCGTGGGGTGGCATTCGGCAGTAATGTAACTCCACAATCCCCAATAATCGCCCCTGATAGAAAACTGGTTCCATCAGCCAAGAACGAATGGCAAACTTTTTGGCGATGGTAGAAAGTCCTGGCGATTTGGTAACGCGGGGGGGTCACTCAGCGTATCGCTGACACAAACACCTTCGCCAAGTTCTACGATGTCCCGAAATAGAGAATTTTTCTCTAACTCCCAGGTTTGCCCACAAACAGATAAAATACCAGGGGTCAAAAACTCGTGTTCAATTATCGCTTGGCTATCTGTAGCTTGAGCGCGGTAAATTAAACAGCGACAAGCTTCTAGGTGTTGCCCTAATTCTTGTGCCGCCACCTGGAGAACTTCATGAGGATCGAGCGATCGCCGAATCGCAGTACTAATCGAGTTGACTAATCGCTCTTTTCGTGCTTGGGCAGCAATAGAACGGTAAGCTTTGTGCAATTTGTACTGACTAGCTTGCAAATAAGTTACTAAGCGCTGCACAAAAGGATCTGTATCAATGTCACAGGCATACTCGTTTACCTGTTCGGTTCCAGAGTAGTTTCGCGGTTCGCCAATGCCAAACCTCTGACGTGCCTGTTGAATTTTACTTGTCAGTTCTGGTCTGTAAACCAAAACCCTATTTAACAACAATTCGGCGGCTTTCAGGCTAACTCCCCTTTCTGATGTCCAAATTCCCTCAAATCTTCGGGCTGTGTCTATATCCAAATTAGGGCTTAGTTCCGGTAGTTGGTTGTTTTTGGCAAGAGAACCAAGGTTTTCTCGGCAAACCAAACAAGTAGCATAATTGTCAGCAATCACTACCAAATGCCACTCCTGACTTAAGCCATCCGTTGCCTCAAAAGCCACTTTTTCATAGTGTTCCGAACTGTTGGCAAAATCCGTTTCTGGAGCAGATAATACGTATATTTGATTACTTCGCAAAGCAAGTCGCTGGTAGCGATGAGCTTCTTGGCGGTAGAATCGCTCTCGCTGGAAACTAGCAATTACAAGGGGTTTCGCTAAAGTCGCAGCCAAAACTTGATCTTCCATCGCGTGGGAGAGCGCCGTTAGTGAAGCCTTAAAATATAGCTGGGGCCGCAAGTAGGGTAGGGACTTTAGCAGATCACTCAGCACAGAAGTCGAAATGCTCATGAATTATTGTTAAACGCTCAACCTCGATCAGATCCACGTCACAGCTGCATTGTACAAATTCCAAGGGACTCTCAAGTTAAATAGATAGTTGCAATATGTAAAGAACGCTAAAAAGCGCTTTTCGCCAAAGCTAGTCGCAACACTTTGTTACTAATTAAGGGGCATGGGTACACTTGATTTACTGATTGACAACCTATTACGCCCAATATACATTCAGGTTAACTGATGCTTTTGCTTGTACAGGTAAATTTTTTCGGGAATAAGTACTAAAACATTAATTATTGTATGGTTTTAACTACTGTGTTCGCTAATATAGCCGTAGTCACATAGGTTAGGACATAATGACAAGCGTAAAAGCTAGGAATAGTAATAGTTTTACCTCCTGCCTTCTGCCTCCTGCCTCCTGCCTCCTGCTATAACCACCGACGATCGATTTATAGTCCATAGGTTGGTAAAATAGCCCGTCGTAGACATTGCCTACTTTGCCGACGTTGATTTCTGCTTGCTAAATAAATTTTCTTAGCCAAAGATCATGACTGCGATATTTACATAACTTAATCACTAATGTTGATTAAACTTAATCAATTAATTATCATAAATTAGTCTAATCAAATATCAAAGATTATTTAAAATTTTGTGTCTCTCTACGATACGCTGTTTTTTGTTTAAACTACGTGTCGAGACACAAATCTTTCTTTTATCGACCTAAATAAATTTAGTTGCTCTGTCTCAAAGCAAAAGGGTATTTATTCTTTCATTCTGCCTCTTGGGTAAGAGACTTATACTCAAAAGACCACAAAAATATAGACCTGTACACGGAACTTTGTCTAATGACACCGGATACGCTAATCACCCCAGAAAAAATTTTTCTGGATGGAAAAACTTTTATTCCTGCCGAACAATTACCGATCCCGGAGTGGCCTTGTGTTGTGAGTGAAAGATCGCAACCGACACTAACGGTTAAAGATGATGATTTATTTTTTGTGACAGATACTATCGGGAATATTTCTGGCTGTTCCCTTAACGATGGCAATCCCAGTATGGGACTGTTTTGTTGTGATACGAGATTTCTTAGTCGCTTGGAGGTGCAAATTGAAGGGCGATCGCCTGTACTCCTCAGTAGTACTGCTGAAAAAGGTTTTGCACTCTCAGTTTTGTGTACCAACCCCAGAATCGACGAACGCCTCAAAGCCGAGACTATCGGAATTCGCCGAGAAATCGTGCTGAATGGAGCATTATTTGAAGAAATAGAAGTATCTAACTACAGCACAACCACTGTAAATTTTGAACTAAGTATTAGTTTTGATGCGGATTTTCTTGATTTATTTGAAGTCCGTGGCTATGACAGAGAAAAACGAGGTCGGCTTTTACGCCTAGTAGAACCGACGACTGAGGAAGGAACATCCGATCGCGTCGATGGTGTTGCACCAGTACCTAAAGAGCCATCTGCCTATAGAGAAGAATCCTTAACACTCGCCTATCAAGGTTTGGATGGTTCAGTGATGGAATCCCGAATTTTATTCCAGCATCACCAACCAGACAATTTCAAAGGTTACACTGCGGTTTGGCAGCTAGAGTTGGCTTCTCACGAAACTCAAAAGCTGGGCTACCGAGTGAATATGTTGAGAAACAACCAGTCCAGTTCAACCGTGAGCGCCGCCACCACTTTAGGACAAGCGAAAGCTGCTGAGTGGATGGAGGAGCAACACTGGGTACAACAAATTACTCGCATTAGCTCAGATAAGAGTACCTTCAATCGAGTGATTGAGCGGGCTGAACAAGATATGTATTTGTTGCGCCAGTCTTTTGGTAAGTATAAGACTGTTTCCGCTGGAGTACCTTGGTTTTCGACATTATTTGGGCGAGATTCGCTGATTACAGCTTCTCAAAGCCTGATGTTAAACTCGCAAATCGCCAAGGAAACTCTGATATTACTGGCGACATACCAAGGTAAAATTGACGACGAATGGCGCGAAGAAGAACCGGGTAAGATTTTGCACGAGTTACGTTTGGGAGAAATGGCTCGTTGTCAAGAAATTCCCCATACACCTTACTACGGTACAGTTGATGCCACTCCCTTGTGGCTGATGCTCTATGCCGAACACTATGCTTGGACTCACGATGGAGAACTCTTAGAGCAACTTTGGCCCAATGCTCTAGCGGCAATGGAGTGGATCGATCGCAATACCAAAGAAACCACTTATCTCAGCTATTTCCGTAGATCCAAACGCGGTCTTGTTAACCAAGGTTGGAAAGATTCTGGCGACTGTATTGTAGACCGTAAGGGAGAATTAGCCAACGGCCCAATTGCCCTGTGTGAGGTACAAGCTTACGTCTATGCTGCAAAAATACGCCTAGCAGAAATAGCTAGGATGAAGAAGCGGCTTGATTTGGCAGATCGTTGGCAAGAAGAGGCCAGAAATCTTAAAGTTCGGTTTAATCAAGATTTTTGGGTAGAAGACCAAGATTTTTGCGCCCTGGCTTTGGATGGAGAAGGTAAGCCAGTAGACAGTATTACCTCAAATCCTGGTCATTGTCTGCATTTGGGACTTTTCACAGACGAAAAAGCTCATAGTGTCGCAGAACGGTTGCGGGCACCAGATATGTTTAATGGTTGGGGCATTCGGACTCTAAGTAGTTTGTCACCCGCTTATAATCCGATGGGTTATCACATTGGTTCGGTTTGGCCCCATGATAACGCTTTGATTGCAATGGGATTGCGATCGCTCGGTCTTATCGATCAAGCCCTAGAAATATTCCAAGGTTTATTCGATATGACTCAGCAGCAACCCTATCAACGTCCTCCAGAACTTTTTTGTGGTTACGAACGAAACGGTGATAATGCCCCTGTGCAGTATCCAGTTGCTTGCACTCCCCAAGCTTGGGCTACGGGTAGTGTTTTCCAATTACTACAAATGATGGTCAACTTGGTGCCTGACGCTCAAAATAACTGCTTGCGAATCATCGACCCCCGCTTTGCCAGAATCGATTAATCGTCTGTCATTTCATAATTTACGAGTCGGCCCCACTATCCTCGATTTGGAATTCGAGCGTTCTGGGACTACGACTGCTTGTCGCGTTGCGAAAAAACGCGGTAATTTACGGGTAGTTATTGAAGCTTAGAAAGAGAGTAGGGAGTAGTAAATTAATTCCCTACTCCCTATTTTATTATTTAGTGCGATTGCTCAGTGACATAATGTCAAAATTAAGCAGCCGCAGATAACTTTTGCATCAACTCTAGGGTTTCTTTCAGTCCGTTGCAACCGAATTATTAGCCTGCGGCATTAGTCTTGCATTTCCCACATGAAATCAACCCCGTAAAAACAACCGAGGTAGAGCAGCATACCTCTGGTTTCTTCAGCAGCTATCCTGTAGTAATCTGAAATACACTGAAAGATATACCAATATTCATCTACTTCCTCATCCCATAATGTTCTGTAAACATCTGGATTCAGCACACAAGCTTCTTCATATCTCCTAGCAAACTCTTTTTCTGAAATTTGAAGCAGCGCTTCGGAGATTTGCTGAGTTTCAGAGGGAACAAGATATTTTACAGGGCCGAAATCTTTGAAACTACCTTTTGTTCCTTCAATTGAGGTTCTGCTCATCACCGCATTGATTAGCAATCGGTTGTTTTCCTTTTTTCGGGCAACAATAAAAGGTATCTGACATTCTTCCCACGGAGATATGTCCTCAGTTAGCAAGTAGTGAATTGCGTGCCAATATGAATCAATATCTAGTCTTCCAATTTTCCATTGCTCTTCAGCAATAAGAGCGTCCAAATTATTATTTATTCCTTTTTTTTTAAGTAGGTAGGTAGATGTTGAACTGCTCCGGTTTCTAGAGCTTCTTTTGCATGAAGATACAAGTCCAACACATACAAATCTTGTTTCGCTA
The DNA here is from genome assembly GCF_053470305.1 of Nostoc sp. DSM 114160. Taxonomy (NCBI): domain Bacteria; kingdom Bacillati; phylum Cyanobacteriota; class Cyanophyceae; order Nostocales; family Nostocaceae; genus Nostoc; species Nostoc sp. DSM 114160. The sequence continues at coordinate 625,467 of NZ_JBPFGO010000002.1, forward strand.
TCTCTAAAAAAGGTGCGGATATTTGTTTGAAGTTTCCCTCTATTCCCATTAGTTATCTGCTCCAGGATATTTCCTATATCTGTTCAAATGAGATGTCATACAGTTATAATTCAGACCTAAATCTTAAGGTGTGCCAGAACCTTGCCTTGTTTAACTGCTGATTGCGACAGAAAAATTGAAAACTACCGCTTAGTAGCTTCGCTGAGTGCCTCACGAATTATCTCATCACTCACACCATGCCGTTTCAAGCTGGCAATCAATGTAGAAATAGTATCACCCTCAAGTCGCTCAAGATCGGCTCGGAGTCCCTGTCCGATGTAAGCACGAACTAATGGCTGATAACCAGAAAACCCTAACAATGGTGCTACTCGCTTCAAATCCTCAATCACATCTTTGGGAATGCGAATTGTGACTGTCGTCATTGGACGATTTTTATCGAGTCGCTTTTTTAAAACTTCAGCTTTCATAGTATTCACGTTCCTGACGCGTCGCTTTCCGAGCCGAGATGATCCGAATCATGTCATTTTCACGCTCAATGTAGACGACGTACAGAAGATGCTTTCTCCTCGTTCCAAAGGAAGGTGACACCATTAAGCACAAAAAAAACATCCACACCTCATAGTCTAGGCAAGATGTATTTACGTTGTCAATACGATTTGTTCTAAAAACTGTTAACTTACCAGCCTGACGATGCGATCGCCTCAAATTTCAGGATACTAATAAATTTCTACTAAAAAAAATTAAGGATGTAAAAACAACAATCATTTACACCCAAACTCTTAACAGACGCGATTAATCGCGTCTCTACATTATGCTTCTTCAGAATTATCTCTTTTATGTCCTGGGGATGCTTCGTAAAGTGCATCAAGATGTTGACGCGCATCTTCAACGTTAATCGAACGCATTACCAAAAGTGGCTCTTTAATTAAATTTCCAGCGCTATCTAATAACTCTGGATGGGGTACAAACTGTTTTTTTGATGAATAATAACCATAGTTGCCTTGGTTATTCATTGGCGAGGAATTCGTCGGGTAAGTACGCTCCCGATCGAAACTGAACATAATCAGGTTACGAATTAAGTTGCCAACAGCTATAAATGCAAGGATTGTAAAAGCAAGAATGTAAAGCAGATGTAACATTGGATTTTCCTCCAGAACAGCAATTTTTAAAACTTTATTTTGTAACGCTTTGTTTCGCCGATACTGTACTCACAGTTAAGACGAATATTCTACGCACTTTTCAGGCGCTTACACTTATATGGAGCTATTTGTCAACCGTTATTCCACTTACGGTAGCATAGGATACATTATTTTGCTAATCCAGTTAATGTTAAGAAATTGTTAAGAATTTTCTACTATCTTTTTAACGACTGATTTACCATCTTGCGTAGACGCTTTCTTGGTAAGTCTTGAGACATCGCTAAGTTGTCTGCCGAAATTTAGCGCTTAGACTTCACGTCCTTGACGAAAGCGCATTGCGACATTCCAGCATTCTGTTACTAATTCATGCCAAGGCATTAAAGTTGCCATATCAATTCCGACTTGTTTATCAGTTGCATTAAATAGCATCTTCGCCGTATTTAGTTCATCCTGGGCTTGCTTAACCCGCAAGAGCAAGTCAGATTGCTCTTGATGACTCATAAATGAGAGTTCCTCAGTTTCGAGTAAATGGCGCGATCGCGTAAACCAATGCTGAAAATCTTCCAGCAGCGGATCTAAAACCGTTTTCAACAACTCAGTCCCTGGTAAATTTGAGTCTGACATAAATAAGAGGAATATTTCAAACTTGCTTACTAATATTAACGTTATTTACGTTTCTTAATACTTTTTAGATTTCTCTCATAATTTCTTGATGTAAAATTTTGTAACAAAGAGCACAAAATTTATTATATAGTCTTGATATCTGGTTTGTACAGTGCCTTTGGACAGGCATCTATAGGTATATATGACATCGAGTTGTAATTCATAAGATAATTTCGCGATGTCTACGACGGGCTACGCCTACGCGGGCAATCCTGAATTTGACATTCAGGTAACAAATCAAAAATTTATCTTTATTTTTGGATTGAAGAATTCACGAGTCAAAATTCAGGACTCATACCGTTTCACTTTAAAAGTGATACAAATAGACGGCAGGGAGCAGGAGGCAGAAAGCAGGGGGAAAGAATTAAAGACGAATCATTTGTATCAAGTATTTTGTGAAATGGTATCAGAATCAAACCGCTACGCAAAGTCATTAGTTATTAGTCATTAGTCTAAGAGAAAGCACGCCCACTCTGTAACATAGTTTGAATTACTCCGATGCAAGAAAAAGTTTTTCTGTCCACCATCAAAGTAAGTTTACGGTGAGCTTTGTTGAACTGCTCATGGCATTGCAAGGGATGGGGTATGCACCAATAACCAATGACAAATGACAAATACTTCTCTACGAGAGGCTGCGCCAACGACTACGCTCAGTACAAGTGACAAATGACAAATGACTACTTAACCAAAGTCGTTATAGTTGAATACCAATAACCAATGACAAATGACAAATGACTACTTAACCAAAGTCGTTATAGTTGAATAAGCTTACAGATTCAGATAAATCACCTTTTGTAATCACCTCGCCAACGGTTCAGCAGCCAATGTCGCCAAATTCATCAAATCAGTCACAACAGTTAGAACAAGTTGAAAAAATCTATTTACCGCGTACCAGCGAATCGGAGAACTTAAAAAAGATTCGCCACACTGCTTCCCATGTTATGGCAATGGCGGTACAAAAGCTGTTTCCCAAGGCGCAAGTTACAATCGGCCCTTGGATAGAAAATGGTTTTTACTATGATTTCGACAGTCCAGAACCATTTAGCGAAAACGATCTCAAAGCCATCAAGAAAGAAATGGCGAAGATTATCAATCGCAAATTGCCAGTAATTCGGGAAGAAGTCAGCCGCGAAGAAGCCGAACGCCGGATTCAGGAAATTAAGGAACCTTACAAGCTAGAAATCCTGGCAGATATCAAAAACGAACCAATCACAATTTACCACCTGGGGAATGAATGGTGGGATTTGTGTGCAGGGCCTCATTTGGAAAATACCAGTGAATTAAACCCGAAAGCAATTGAACTAGAAAGCGTTGCTGGCGCTTATTGGCGTGGAGATGAAACTAAAGCCCAATTACAACGCATCTACGCCACCGCTTGGGAAAGTCCAGAACAACTCGCTGAATATAAGCGACGCAAAGAAGAAGCGCTACGGCGAGATCACCGAAAACTGGGTAAGGAACTGGGATTATTTGTATTTTCCGATCTAGTGGGGCCGGGTTTACCTTTGTGGACACCCAAAGGCACTCTGTTACGCAGTACTTTAGAAGACTTCCTCAAGCAAGAACAGGTAAAACGGGGTTATTTATCTGTAGTAACACCTCATATTGCCAGAGTAGATTTATTTAAAACCTCTGGACATTGGCAGAAATATAAAGAAGATATGTTCCCCTTAATGGCGGACGATCAAGAAGCTGCTGCACAGGAACAAGGCTTCGTTATGAAGCCGATGAACTGCCCCTTCCATATCCAAATATATAAAAGTGAGTTACGTTCTTATCGGGAATTGCCGATGCGACTGGCGGAATTTGGCACTGTTTACCGCTACGAACAATCAGGGGAATTGGGCGGTTTAACGCGGGTGCGCGGCTTTACTGTAGATGATTCTCACCTGTTCGTTACCCCAGAACAACTCGATAGTGAATTCCTTAGTGTAGTGGATTTGATTTTGTCGGTGTTCAATAAGCTGCAACTGAAGAACTTTAAAGCTAGACTGAGTTTCCGCGATCCTGCTAGTGATAAGTACATCGGTTCAGATGAAGTTTGGGGACAAAGCCGAAGGTGCAATTCGCCGTGCAGTTGAAACCTTGGGGATGGAACACTTTGAAGGTATTGGAGAAGCAGCTTTTTATGGGCCTAAACTCGACTTTATCTTTAGTGATGCCCTAGAACGGGAGTGGCAATTAGGAACTGTACAAGTAGATTACAACTTGCCAGAACGCTTTGATTTGGAATACGTCGCTGAAGATGGTGTTCGCAAACGCCCAGTGATGATTCACCGTGCGCCTTTTGGTTCGCTGGAACGGTTGATTGGGATCTTAATTGAAGAATATGCAGGTGATTTTCCTTTGTGGTTAGCGCCAGTGCAAGCTAGATTACTACCAGTGGGCGATACACAGCTAGACTTTGCTAAAGATGTGGTAGCGAAAATGAGAGCCTTGGGCATCCGTGCAGAAGTTGATACCAGTGGCGATCGCTTGGGTAAACAGATTCGCAATGCAGAGAAAGAAAAAATACCCGTGATGGCAGTGGTGGGAGCTAAGGAAGTCGAAACCAACACCTTGAGCATCCGTACCCGCGCTTCTGGGGAATTGGGAGTTATCCCCGTCGATGAGGTGGTAGATAAAATGAAGGATGCGATCGCTAAGTTCGAGAATTTCTAAAATATAACCAAAGACGCACACTAATTATAATTGGTGTGCGTTTTGTCTATTAGATTCAAATCATTGGCTAGGTGGTAAGTATCTAGGCATAAATAAATTTATTGTTTGTAGTAAGGACTTTAGTCCTGATAATCCTTGCTCTGAGCGATAAATCGCTCGCTACAAACTCGGAGTTTATTTTATATTTAATTAACGTGAGTTCGACGAGTGCGATTTTGACCTCTCCCCCAGCCCCTCTCCTACCAGGAGAGGGGAGCAAAAACCCTCCTTACTCGTTACTCCTCCCTCTCCTAAAAGGAGAGGGAGGCTGGGAGGGAGAGGTATGTCGAACTCACGTTTAATTATGTCTGCCTACTTAGGTTTTGGCAAAGGTGCGATCGCGTTCTACTTGCAGGCTGAAACCCTAATTTTGCAGTAACCTGTAAACTTTCTGCATAAATTGATTTAAACCTACTGACAATATTAATCAGGTGAATTCATGAGTTTTGAATACTCATTAACGGAGTTCAAAGGTGGATTCATCCAGTTAAAAAAATCATTTTAATTTTAACTTTTCACTAGAATTTGCAGGTCAGAAAGTATCACAGACAACAAAACTTTTATCGATTGCCGCACTTAAGAAAACTTTTCGAGTTATTCAATACTGTTAGGATTAATTTAAAGACTTGTGGAATCTGCTCTTCCTAAACAGACTAGACTTGCATAAATTACTGTCAACAATTTTTGACTTACATCATGAACCGCTTTACCTCTATTTTGCTCGCCGGTTTGATAGCATCTGCTTCAGCTTTGGCTATTTCTCCAAAAGCTGATGCTAATACACCAGCATCTTATCTTGCTGAGTTAGATAACTACAGCTATCAACGCAACGATGAAGGTAACTACGAACTTCATAGTCGTCACTACAGAAATGATGACTATGACCGCCAGAACGACCTTTGGAATATTCGTGATGATCGCCGATACGATCGCGACAATAACCGTCGCTATGAGCGCGATCGTAATCGCCGTTATGAACGCGAAAATAATCGCCGATATGAACGCGAAAATAATCGCCGTTATGAACGCGAAAATAATCGCCGTTATGAGCGCGATAATTACCGTCGTTATGAACGCGAAAATAATCGCCGATATGAGCGCGAAAATAACCTTCGCAACATTGATAATAACCGTCGCTATGAGCGCGATCGCGGCTGGGAACGTCGAATCATTGTGCCTACGTATTAATCTTAGTTCCAAGTGAACTGAGCATTGATTCTACTTGGAAGTAGGATAGACACAATCTCTTTATTCCAGTCATTCCAATATCTGACTTTTCACTCTTATTTAGAAAACCTCGCTTCTATTCCCTAGTTAATGAAGCTTGCTCAGGGATTAGGTTTAGCGTTAGCTTTTCTACATGATGTGAAAGGTCAGATTTTTATTAAATTAAGAATTTACCCTTAGAGGATGTTTGAAAAGTCCTCTTCTTGGTAGCAAAACGTTCTAGATCCCCCTAAATACCCCGATAAATTGGGGGACTTTGAAAGGTTTTGCCCCCCTTTTTAAGGGGGATTGGGGGGATCAATAAGTGCCTAAAATCACAGCCAACCACTTTTCAAACAACCTCTTAGTCTAGACTCATTAATGGAGTTCAGAGGTTCATTAATGGAGCTAAAAGGCTCATTAATGGAGTTCAGAGGTTCATTAATGGAGCTAAAAGGCTCATTAATGGAGTTCAAAGGCTCATTAATGGAGCTAAAAGGCTCATTAATGGAGTTCAAAGGCTCATTAATGGAGATAAAAGGCTCATTAATGGAGCTAAAAGGTTCATTAATGGAGATAAAAGGCTCATTAATGGAGATAAAAGGCTCATTTGAATTAAATCAAAAATTTCGCCTCAGACTATAAGTCTCTTTCTTAAATTACGAATTACGTTAGCGTAGCGGGGCGTAGCCCATTACGAATTACGAATTAATATCACGCTCTTGGGCGCAACAATTGCACAAAGGTATCACTCACAGTATGGTCTTTGGTATCAGCGGCATATTGAACTAATTTTTCCTTCAGTTCTGTGGCAGCATCTAACGGGAGTAAGGTTGCTAGCAAAAAGTAGACACCACGAAAACGGGGGTCATCCATGTGGTCAATGAGCCGATTTTTAGCTTCCTCACTCTCGCCGAGAAAGTTCTGCACCAAAAAGAAATCCATAATCTTGTCGTGGCGGAAGTACCATTCTCTCTTGGCTTCGCCTTTTTCGTCTTGCCACTGACGGCTGACAACCATTTTATATTTGTCGTCTGACAAAGACTGTAATACCTGATAAAATTCATCCGCAGGTAACGCTTGTTCATCCTTCAGCCGCATTTGATAGACAGCATCGGAGAATTTTTTCAGGGGAAATTCCTGGTTCCACTCTTGCAAGTATTCTGCTGCCATCAATTGATATTGATGTTGTTGCAAGTGAAACAAATCGGGGTATTCGCCTTGGGATAGCATCAGGGCTACCACAGTTAAATCCATTGGATTAGAGAGAACCTTCTCAATCGCGCTTAATTCTTGTGGTGATTGCTGATTACTGAGGGCTTTGGTTAAAAAACTAGCAGTGGCTTGCTCATAATTAGTACCTTGAACTTTGGCATTTTTGGGCAGTCGTGGCTGACGCGAAATCAAAAATTCCTGAATTTGTGGTTCTTCAAGGGAGAGCAATTTATATATTTTGGCTGTTGAGGGTGGTGTCCACTCTAGGGGTTGAGTAGTCATGATGATGTTACCCCGAAAATAGCTTTCGGCAAACTGACAGATTTTTGCCCTGGTGTCGGCGGTAACTTCATTGAGTCCGTCAATGCAAATATCTAATGCGCCACTATAAATTAAATTCTTGAGAAAATCAGCATCTTGTGCTTGTCCGTGCAGCTTCGCTTGAATTGCCTCAATTACCCCTTTGTCACACTTGTGTGCAGGTAGATAAACCACAAGCCGCCCAGAAGTTTTTACCAAATAGCGCAGATACATCGACTTACCCAAGCCGGAATCACCTTCCAAGATGACTTGTCCTTTGATGTTAGGTAGCACTTGGGTAATTGGTACGGGTTCATCTACACCGGGAACTTTCACTTTAGAATTTGGGAAGTAAGCTTCGGGATTAAAACTATCTAACCCGGCATCGGCTAGTAGGGAAGGCTTGAAGGGTTCAAATAATTTTTCGCGGAAAAAGGGAACCCAGGTGAGAATTAAGCCGACGTAGCCCACGCCGAGAATGCGCCTCACCCAAGGATTCCAGAAGAAGATGGCTTGAACTTGGGGAAATTTGGGATAAGCGAAGATGAGGACAAGCCAAAAGGCAGCATGAATCAAAATAGTAGTTCTGGCGTTGAACAACCACTGCCAAGTTTTGAGGTTAATTATTACTGATTGCAGCGAATCAGCTTCGTTGTAGCCGGCGTTTTTGAGGTTGTTGTAGTGAGTTTCTAAAATAACAATATCTTGCGGTTTCCAATGGACTTTTCTCGCAACTACAGCAATTTGCTTTGCTAAGTCTTCGCGTAATCGTGCAAAATCTCGACTCGGTTCCCAGACTTGGGCAAAGATTTTGAGAGTTTTAACACCGCGATCGTGGGTTAATGAAACAGGAATTGTTTTAGTGTCAGGAAAACCCAGCCATGTGAGCAGTGTTTTGACTTCATCAGTGCCGCCACCCAGGAAATAGCTTAAAAATCGCCACTGTGCAAATTCTGATTGACCTGCGTAATAAATGCTATCCAGAATTACAACAACATTATTCAGGTTGAGTTGTACTCCACGAGATAATAACAATACTTCATTTGATTGTTGGCGATCGCTAATGTCTTTTGATAACCTCTGCAAACTACTATCCGAAAAACATCCTGCTACCTTTGCCAGTTGGGTATTAGGAACACCGCAAACTTCCGTCACAGTTCTCAAAACCGAATTGAGCATCGAACCAATTCGCGCTGATTATGTCACATTTTTACAGCTACAAGGACGCATTCTCCACCTGGAATTTCAAACCAAACTAGAATCTACACCACCCCTACCCCTGCGGATGCTAGATTATTGGGTACGCTTGTATCGTTTATATCGTCTACCAATAACGCAAGTTGTCGTATTACTGCTTCCCCCTGCACCGGGAACAGTAATTGAAACTGTCTTCTGTGTCGAAACTACTCGTCATGAATATCGCGTGATTCGCTTATGGTCAGAAAATCCTGAACTATTCCTCAACGATCCTGCTTTGTTACCGTTAGCACCACTGGCCGCAACCACGCAACCCCAAGCTTTGTTGCAACAAGTTGTGAGAAAAGTTAGTCAACTTGAGCCAAGACAACGACCAGAAATTTCCGCGTATACCCAAATCTTAGCGGGGTTAAAATACAATCAAGACTTGATTCGACAATTATTTCGGGAGGGTATGATGCGCGAGTCAGTAATTTATCAAGAAATTCTCGCTGAAGGCGAACAACGCGGCGAACAACGCGGACGGGAAGAAGGACGAAAAGCAGAAGGGCAATTGCTCATTCTCCGTCAACTTACTCGACGGGTGGGAGAATTACCCCAAGAGATGCTAAACCGGATTGAAACTCTCTCCTTAGAACAATTAGAAAATCTCGGTGAAGCATTATTGGATTTTCAGGCGATCGCGGATTTAGAAGCCTGGTTTGCTACATTAGAGTTCAATTAACTTGAAGCCCCAAGGTTTGAGAGCCGCTAAAGCTATTTCTTCACTTACACCTTCATAAGCCTCCCATTCCAACGGATGCTCTTTAGGATGTCCGTCGCCAACATTACCTGCAACTTTAATTATTGGACAGTTGGCGATGCGATCGCGCTCCAATCCTCTTGGAACTACTAGTTGGATTTTGTGCCCGATAAACTTCGATGTACTATCATTAGCTACAGATTCACGGATTAAACAAATATCACCAGCAGTCCCCCAAGTCGTTTGGTAAATGTGGAGGAATGATATATAAGTTGCTGGTTTGATGGGTTTTTTTATAACGTGCATTATCTGTAATCCTTACACTATGAGTCAAAAATCATAAATCATATAAGTATTTTCTATCACGTTCGTAGGGAAGAATGTTCTTAACTGACATTTTCCACCTAGCCCAGGGGGGCAGGGGAGCAGGTGGTCACTGAGCGTAGCCGAAGTGGGAGCAGGGGGAGAGTTAGAGACTAATCATTTGTATCTAGCATTTCGTGAAATGGTATAAAGCTCAAAAGACGATAATTGCCCACATACTAACTCCCAAAGCGATCGCTGTTAGGTGTTGCAGTATGAGCGATCGCGCTGGTTGCTTGGCAATTTTTTGCGTTAAAAACATAGTCAGTAACACGGAGAAAATTATTGTTGCACCTTGCAAAAACTCAATCACGGCTGGGTGAGCAACTAATATTGGCAATGGTTCGCCACTCAAACCAAAAGTAGCAAAGGTAACAGGTAAAATCCGCCCGCCTTCGCTTAAGCCCAAACGTAGATAGTGAGCTAAGTTGCCTCCCAATACTAATGGTAGGTAGCCGTAGGCGAGTTCTACAAACGATCGAGGCTTACGGTTAGCGTTGAACACTTGGAACAAGCCATAAGCCCCAAAAATAAAAGCTGCTGGGATAATTAACACTAGCAGCGATAATCCCAAGTGCTGCCAAAAATCAGTTAAATCCAGTTGTAAGCCTAACCAAGATTGCAATTCTGGCAAGCGATGTAAATATATACCACCCAACAGCAATAACAATAATGCTACTTCATAAGTACGGGGTACATGAGTTGTCCACAGTTCAATTCCAGGGGGACGCAAGTTGAACTCAACAGAGCGATGGGGACAAGCTTTCAGGCAAGTCATGCACAGTACGCAATCTCGGTTATCTTCTAATTGGGCTGGATGTGAGTATAAAGGACATCCATTCGTTTCCATACCTTCGCCCTTTTGCGGCCCGCCTTTATAACACTGATAAGTGGTGCAACTGGCAGAACATATCCCTTGCTGTGCCCGGAGTTCGGTCATTGAGAGTTTGGCAAACAAACCATTCATCCCACCGATGGGACAGAGATAGCGACACCAAAACCGCCGCTCAAAAATAGCCGAGAAAATCATTGCCCCAGCAGTAATTAATAGCAGCAAACAAGCACTGAGGTAAGCTGTATTTTCTAAATGCCAGAGTTCTTCCCATAAGAAAATTAGGGTAAATAAACCAAAGAGGAACCATCCGCCCCATTTTTCAGCTTGTTCTCTCGGCCAGCGCTTTAGTTTTCGAGGCCACAGCCATAAAGAGAGCTTTTGGGTGATTTCTCCATAAATCATGAAGGGACAAACAGAACACCAGATACGTCCTAAAAAGGGAAAGAGAAATAAGAAGAAAGGCCACCACCAAGCCCAAAATAGATTTAAGACGAAATTGCGATCGCGGGTTTGCGGCCCAATAAATAATATTGCCACAATAATCGCAAAAGCCGTTGCAGTAAAACCATAATTAATGCGATCGGGCCACCAATCACTACGTAAAAACCGCCGTAAATCAGGATAGGCATTTAACAAATTTACCCGAAATCGTTTTTTCTTAGTTTCGGCGGGCCAGAAAATTTCTTCTGTTAATTCATTTGCACCCTCAGCTTGGACAATCGCTCTTTCTACCAGATTTTTCAATTCCCTGAGATTGCCAGGAAAATCATAAGACTGGAGGCGACGCAAAGCTTCTGGGGTAATGTGCGGTTTAGAAATCCCTCGAGAGCGTGTATAAAGACTGGTATAATATTCTACCTGTGTCTGAATATCAGCTTTCCGCACCCGTAGCGGTGGTACTTTAATAATGTGACCAACAGAACGTTCAACTGTCGGCTGAGTTTTTTCTGAAACAATCAGAATTCTGGCTTGACTGGGACGAGGTTTGGGTGTTGAATCTCCAGAACGAGTGACGGGGGTATATTTACCAGTTTTGAGCAACTCCGTCACCGCAGGTAATAATTCTTCGGGCAATTCTTGGATATTGTTGAGAACTAGAGTACCTTCTCCCAACCATTCCAACAGCCCTGGTTTGCCGCCAGCACGACCAAATAAATCTGCACCGCTAGTTTGGAGAATACCACAATTTAGTTTAATAATTGGTTCTCGCCGTTTCGGAGAACCAAAGTGGATAAGAGCTGCTATATTGTCTTTTTCTAACCCTGGTTCTCCGAAAATATCTACTGATTTGCGATCGCCAGCTGCTTCTCGAATTTGCTCCCGCAACCGCACAGCATAGCGACTTGTACCAACAATTCCGCGTTGTGCTTTGGTGACTAAATATGGACGCAAGGCAATAGAACGTTCTTGTTCATAGCCAAGTGCAGATGTTACCTGAGCTAATTCTTGAGCCAATTGACGCGAAAAAGCCTGAGCAATTTCGGGGTATTGAGTGACTAATTCCCGGAATTTAGCAGCAGGTACAACCCACAAGTGACATTCGGTTACTGTCGTAATTGTGAATGGAGTTGATTCATCCAACAGCAATTCTTTGAGTTCAATCACCGCACCGGGGAGAAATCCACAAGCTAAAGCTGGGTTGTTTTGATTGGTACTATTGCTTTCGAGTTGACCTTCTACAAGAATATAAAGGGCTTCTGGAGAATTGCCTTCACTAACTAAGTCAGTTTCGCCGGGTACAACTCGTTCTTCAATTACTTGAGCGATCGCATTTAATACTTCAGGCGAGAGAATTCCTAAACTTGTGCGTTCTTGTAGCCATGTAACCGTTTCTGGAGATGTCATATTTAGTTCTCCCTGTAGGCTGCTGTATAACAAGAATTATCGCTGAAAGAGTATGTCAAAATATCTATATTCAGTTGTTGTGTATTAAGACACAATGTGCATTGACTTCTTGCAAAAGTCATTTTTGCACTCTTGCGGGAAAAGGAACTGATGTTTTTTATTGTTCCTTTCCCCTTTTCCCCAAACCCAATTCCCTACAAATGCCAAGAAGTCTATTGACTTCTTGCCCAAGTAGACTAGTAGTTCGCCAAGTGAACTTGGCTCTTTTAAGGGGAAAGGGGAAAGGGGAAAGGTTTTAAATCCCTTACCCTTTACCCCTGCCCCTTATCCCCACTTCGTGGGGGCCCCACCTTCCCCTTTCCCCAGCCCTCACTCAGCATTTTTGGGTTGGCAGACTACTAGACTTTTTGCATAAGTCGGGAAAAGGAGAAGGGGCAAGGGGAAAAGGCTCTGCAAAAGTCCCCTTCCCCTTTAACCTTTACCCTTTTCCCCAAGAGTGCAAAAAGCACAAATGCCAAGAGGTCTACTCTACTTCAGTCCACTAAACAACGAATGGGCAAACAAAGCGGCTTGAGTGCGATCGCGTAAACTCAAGCGACTGAGAATATTAGTAACATAATTCTTAACAGTGTTTTCTGAAAGAAACAGCGATTCGGCAATTTCTCGGTTATTAGCTCCACTAGCAATTAACCGCAATACATCTAATTCTCTGGCCGTGAGTTGTGCTAATTCTGGAGGGGGTTGCACAGACGTGACAGGTGTGGTAGATGGCGTGAGTGCTTTCTCAAACAATCCCGGCCCGAGTAGGGTTTGTCCTTTGTAGACGGATCGAATTGCTAACATTAATTCATCTGGTTCGGTGTCTTTGAGCAAATAGCCTTTTGCACCCAGCCGCATCGCCTGGAAAACATACTCATCATCATCGAAGGTGGTGAGGACGAGAACTTTAATTTCAGGATATTGTTGAGCGATCGCTTTTGTGGTAGCAACTCCATCCATTACGGGCATCCGAATATCCATTAGTACAATATCGGGTTTCAGTGCGGCAACCTGTTCGAGTGCCCGTTGCCCATTCTCCGCCTCACCGATTACCTGCATCTGGGCATTGGACTCAAGCATACTCTTAAGTCCCTGGCGAATAAGATGCTGATCGTCAACTAATAAAATCCGAATCATAAGCTAAAACACCAATAGCTTTGAGAGTGGCAAAGAAACAGAAATACAGCAACCTGTTCCTAGTTGACTGTGGAGATTTAACTGACCGCCCAGTGCAACCGACCGTTCTCGCATCCCTTGTAATCCAAACCCGGTTGTATTTTGAGTGGGGTTAAAACCTTTTCCATTGTCTTCGATTGACAGATGAATCATCCCAGTGTGAGCCAGAAGTTTAACGGTGACACTCGTCGCCTCGGCGTGTTTGCAAATATTTGTCAGCGATTCTTGCACAATGCGGAATAAAGCCGTGTTTACTTCTGTTGGTAAGGTGTGCGGGAGATCGATTTTACAAGATGGTTCAATACCTGTGGTTTGCTGAAAATCTGTCAGCAGCTTTTCAATAGCTGATTTGAGAGATTGCCCTTGCAAAGGATTTGAACGCAAAACCGAAAGCGATCGCCGAATTTCTAACAGCGCTTCAGCCCCCAGTTCTTTTGCCTGTTTGAGAAATGTTAATGCTTTGTCATTATTTGATTGCCAAAACAACAGAGTATTATTAATCTGAATGGTTTGGGCGGCGAGAGTGTGTCCCAACCCATCATGAATTTCGCGGGCAATTCGGTTGCGTTCTTGCAAGGTTGCTTGATCTTCAATCCGCAAGGCATACTGACACAGTTGTTGATTGATGATCTCTAATTGCTGATGAGCAATTTCTAACTGCTCTCGACTTTGGCGCTCTGCAAGCAGAGCATTAATTAACAATAAAGCGAATACTAAGGTTAAGCTAAACAATAATATATTACTTAATCGCCAATCCCAGGACATGAGGATCAGCTTATCTGGCAGAAAATTCTCAGGTACAATCGGTCTTGATAAAAGCAGCGTTCCATAAGCAAGCAGAGATAAAATCAAGACAGCCAACTGTCCCGATCGCTTAAATATGAGACAACTCCGCATCACCAATACCAGACACAGCAGGAAAACGGAGCGAGTCGATAAAGTATGTTGAGTTGCTGGCAGTAAAATTAAACCAAATTCCAGGGCTGTATAAATTAATTTACTTTCCGGCTTCACCATTGGTAGCCTCAAACCCATCAAGCTGAAAGTTGCGATCGCCATAACTCCTAGCGGCAAAGACCAGGACAACTGAAACGGCAGCAGAACTTCCATGAACGCTGCTGTGGCTAATAACAGCCACTCTAGGTAAAGCAACAGACGAAAAGATGGATAGGTCAAGCTAACCATAGAACTGTTCCAACTCAATGGTCTTTGTAACAAAACCATAGGTATTTTCACTATTTTAGAGGGAAATAGGTGCAGAAGACAGGAAGCTGAGAGATAGGTGCTGTTGAAATTAAACTCTCTTTCTATATAACGAATCTGTCTTTAGTATGGGTAGAGCCGTTCTGACTAATTAATTATTTCTAAATTAGGAAAAAAGTCACAATAATTTGAGTACTTTTTTCCTGGTCAGGTTAGGAATTCTAGCTCATGTGCAAACTCGTTCCAACTTTTAAGATTAGCTGGTGGAAGTAAATCAACAACTTTCATCAACTGAAATTGAGTCAGAACAGTTCTACACACAATAAAAACCAGAGAAATAAATGATTACAAAACAGATAATTTTACCAACCCTGCTACTTGCAACTATCCTAATTGGCGGAATGACAGGTTGCAGTTCTAAATCTCCAGATGTGTCTCAAGGGAATGATTCTGGCACAAAGGTATCTGATACTTCTACGACAAATCCAGCAGCGAATACGCCAGAACGCGCTCATAAGCGTGAAGAAATTCGCAAGCAAGTTGAGGCAGTTCTGACCCCAGATCAGGTAAAGGAATTATCAACGAAATTACAAAAAGGCGAAAAAATGCGTAAAGCAGTGTTTAGCCTGAATCTTACTGCTGAACAAAAGACTAAAATTCAGGATATTTTTAAGACTGCCTATCCCCACCGCAAAGGAAAATCTCAAGATAATTCGTAATTTGTCATTCGTAATTATGATTGCATAATGGTTCTAGAAATTTCAAATGAATGGTTGTTTCTGCCGTTTGTACAGTTTTATCAAAACATAATTCAAGAATCATCTGTGAGAATTTAGAAGTAATTATCTGCAACTATGGATATTCGTCCCTTGATTGATTAAATTCTAAATTCTGGATACTGAATTCTTCTTCAATTAAAGTATGTTTAAACAAAAATTGCTCGTCAAGATAGAACTGGCTGTTATAGCCACAATCTTTGTAGGAACTAGTCTCTACACTTCCAAAGCTCTAGGTAAACCACAACCTAGTTCTCAAAAACTGGTGGATGAGGTGTGGCAAATCCTAGATAAAAACTATGTTGATGTCAGCTTTAACCATCAAGATTGGCAAGCAATTCGCCAGCAGTATCTTAACCGTTCCTATAGTTCCAAGAAAGAGGCTTATGGGGCGATTGAAGAAATGGTGGCGAAATTAGGCGATCGCTACACCGAGTTTTTCGACCCACAAGAATTTAAAGCCCTAAATAACGATATTTCTGGCAACCTCAGTGGCGTAGGACTGGAACTGGCACAGAATGAAAAAACTAAAGCCTTAACCGTTGTCGCCCCAATTCAAGGAACCCCTGCTTTTAAAGCCGGTATTTTGCCGGACGATGTAATTGTCCAAATTAACGGTCAAAAAACGCAGGGGATGAAAATTGACGATGCCGTGAAGCGGATTCTAGGGCCCGTGGGAACCAAGGTAGTACTTATGATTCAACGGGGCAATCAATCGCAAACTTACAAACTTACTCGCGCCAATATTGCTATCCATCCTGTAACTTACAACACGCAAACAACAGCAGCAGGCAAAATTGGTTACATTCGTTTGCCAGAGTTTACGCAAACTGCCCCCGCAGAGATGCATCAGGCAATTGAAGCATTAGAAAAACAACAGGTGCAGGGCTACGTTTTGGATCTGCGTTCCGATCCGGGTGGATTGCTGGATGCAAGTTTGCAAATTGCCAGTATGTGGTTGAAGCAAGGAGCGATCGTGTCTTTGGTAAATAGAGACCAAGTGAAAGAGAGCTACAATGCATCGGGCCATCCTCTCACCGACAAACCCTTAGTAATATTAGTTGATAAGGGATCTGCTAGCGCCAGCGAAATTCTGTCGGGAGCGCTACAAGACGACAATCGCGCCACCTTAATCGGGACTCGCACCTTCGGTAAAGGTTTAGTTCAAGCCGTAGAGCCACTAGAGGATGGTTCGGGGCTGAAACTAACGATCGCTAAATACTATACACCGAAAGGTCGAGATATCAATCATGTCGGCATTGCCCCAGATATTAACGTGGCATTAACCGAGGCACAACAGAAAGCCTTAGTGCAAAACCGAACCTTGGCGACATTAGCCGATCCTCAATATGCTAGCGCTGTTGCTGATTTAAGCAAATTGATTCAGTCTGGGGGGAATCATGTGAGTTTACAGCGTGGGAAATGAAGCAGGCAAGGGGCAGGGGACAGGGGGTTTTACCTCAATTGAAGATTCAGACCACTTTTGAATAAGCAGCTCCAAATTGAAAATTTGGTGAGGGGTCTTAAACACAAGACCCGTCTGATCGCGGCAGGAAACAATGTTTCGACTCCCAACTCTTGGAGAAGCTGCACTTCGACTTCGCTCAGTGACCACGCCAACGACTACGCGGTAGTTGAATCTCGACTTCGCTCGATTACCGCGCAGTCGAAACTCAGGGTAAGTCGCTCAACAACCGAGCAGTTTTCCTCCTGCCTCCTGCCTTCCTTAATAAACACTGTTGTGAACAAGCTAGGAACTGTATCTTTCTATCATGTCAACCCGCAAAGCCCAACGACTTCAAATTTGTGAACCAGTCCCAGGTTTGCAAATCTTGGTTCAACTCAGCAACACTCCTTTAGTGCGGACAATCATAGCTATTGTTACCCACCATCAGCTAGCAATTGTCGGGTTTGTATTTGTTGCCACCTTGGTTTTTGCTATGCGGGAAAATGCCCCTTGGCTAACAGTACCTAAACAGGTAGCGATTGAATTCTTTTCTGCTGTATCCCAGTCACTAGCTGCTTTATTGGGTGTGTTAATTGTTTTCCTCACTTTTACTAGTCAGTTGATCGCTCAAAGGAGATATGAGGATTACTATACACTTCAAATTCAGATTGACCAACTGATTCGTTTAACTCAGTCTCTTCCCCCCGAACTCAATAATTTTGATGAAACTCTGATCGCACTGATTAACTATTTAGTTCCTTTACATTTAAAGGATTTCCCAATTTGGTCAAATAGCTCTCAGGTGTTATCTTGGGACAAGCTTTTAGATAATTTTAAGAATGAACACGAATTGACGCAAGTGCAGCAACAATGCTCTTTAGCTACCCATTTGCACCAACAACAAATTTTACTTGTCATCAATAACATGGAAGAAATACTGGAAAGATTTTCCCGGCTTTACAATCGCATCCTAGAGATGAGTCGGTTCATTCTCGCGATTGTCAAGCTGTCATTTCTTCTAGGAGTTTCCCTTGTATTTTTACTGCTATTTGGCATTATCGATTTGCAAAGGAAATTTCCCGATCTCAGCCTACCTGTAATTGTTTCATTAGCAATTTGGGTACTGATTGCTCTTTTGGAACTAGTACTTGATACCTGGTTTTTTTATAAAACCCTTTATGGTCCATCAAGTCACTATTTGCACTTTTTCCCGAATAAAAAATACCCCAATTAATAGAATAGGCAGAGGCTAACTCAACATGAGTAACTTAACATCATTCCCAGACACTAAAGCTGCTAACACAAGCAAAGCATCTCAATTTACAACTGATACGGTACGTGCTTATCTTCAAGAAATTGGGCGGATACCTCTGTTAACGCAGGAGCAAGAAGTTTTTTTTGCCCAACAAGTTCAGCAAATGATAAAAATACTTGCTGAATCCGAAAAACTGACTGTTGAATTAAATCGTACCCCCACACTGTCAGAATGGGCTGACCAGATGCAGTTAAGCGAACAAGAACTACTTCAAAAGTTAAATCAAGGGAAAAAAGCCAAGCAGAAAATGATGGCGTCTAATCTCCGGCTTGTGGTGTCAATTGCAAAGCAATATCAGAGACGGAACTTAGAACTGATGGACTTAATTCAAGAAGGTACTTTGGGTTTAGAAAGAGGAATTGAAAAATTCAATCCAACTTTAGGATACAGATTTTCAACCTACGTTTACTGGTGGATTCGTCAAGGAATTACCAGAGCGATCGCCCAGCAAGGACGAGCGATTAGATTACCCAGTCACATCAATGAAAAATTAAACAAAATTAAGCGCGTTCAGCGAGAGTTATCTCAAAAACTGGGTCGCGTTCCTACCACTACGGAAATTGCTCATGCACTTTCTTTAGAGCCTAATCAGATTCGACAATATCTAACTTTGGCTCGTCAAACTGTCTCTCTCGATCTTCAAGTTGGTTCAGAGAAAGATGTAAAGTTAGAAGATTTAATCGAAGATTATAGATATTCTCAAAATGGCTATACTACTGAGCAATCTCTCAATCAAGAGCTGGAAGACTTATTGTCAAATTTATCTAGTCAGCAACAAGAAATTATCAACTTACACTTTGGATTAACAGATGGAAATGAACTTTCTCTAGAACAGATTGGTCAGCGCATGGGTATTAGTCGGGAACGAGTCAGACAGATAGAAAAACAAGCTCTCCACCTTCTATATCGGCAACTAAGAAATAATAAGTAAACGCAGCTAAAAAAGTATCCCTTAAGATAATGAGATATTTTAAACATGATTACTTAAGACGTATATATAAATATAATTTGTTTGATTTATAATAAACAAAATCATCATGATTTGACAAGGCACATCGAGCAAACCGGAAAAAACGAATTATTTAGATGTGCCGCCTCAAATGAAATTGGGATCGGCGGCAGTTGAGGTAGTAAAGGATTTCACGGTTTTTAATTAACTAAAATGCATTGGAGGTTCTGATGAACCATGAAATTTCTAACGATTTGACAGAGAACAGCATAGAACCAGAGCTACCGCGATCGCCAAAAAAGAAAAAGATTACTTTGATAATTTTGGGCGTGTTATTACTGGCTGGATTAGGTTTTTTTGGCATCTATGCAGGTGCAGCCAAGTCAGACAAAAGTGAAAAATCTGGGCGTAATAAGCAACAAGTTACACCTGTAACTGTGGCAATGGTGACACAAAAAACGGTTCCGATACAATTGCAGGCGATCGGTAATGTGCAAGCGGGGTCTACAGTATCGATTACGCCCCAAGCTAGCGGGCGGATTATTGGCGTTTATTTCAAGAAAGGTCAAGATGTGAAAAAGGGACAACTTTTGTTTACCCTAGATGACCGATCGCAAGCTGCTGCAATCCAGCAAGCTCAAGGTGTTGTAGCCAAAGACCAAGCCTCAGTACAACAAGCTAGAGATGCATTAACTAGAGACTTGGGGTCAGGTAGACCAAGCTAGAGCCACTTTAGTCAAAGACCAAGCTTTAGTCCGACAAGCCGAAGCGAATTTAGCTAAAGATCGAGCGCAAGCAGAATTTGCTCAGGGACAGAGCGATCGCTATAGTGCGTTGTATAAAAAGGGCGCGATTAGTTTAGATCAAGCACAGCAATACGTTTCTAATAGCAAATCGGCGACAGCAACCCTACAAGCAGATCGAGAAGCGATCGCTAATGCTGAGGCTGTTTTGAAAAGCGATCGCGTGGCGCTGACTAATGCTCAGGCTGTTGTCAAAGGCGATCGAGCTGCGATCGCTAATGCTCAGGCTGTTGTCGTTTCCGACCAAGGAGCATTAGAAAATACCAAAGTGCAATTATCCTACGCCAAAATTTATGCGCCGATTGATGGTCGCGCTGGCAATATTTTGGTGACTCAGGGGAATGTGGTACAAGCCAATAGCACGACTCCACTTGTTACCATCACCCAAATTCGCCCGATTCAAGTTGCTTTTTCCATTCCTGAAACAAATCTGCCCCAAGTACAAAAGTATATGCAGAATGGCAAGCTGAAGGTAGATGTGACATTCCCCGACAATCCATCTCGTTCCATACCAGGTACTTTGACATTTGTCAATAACACGGTCGATAACACCACGGGGACAATTCAACTGATTGGCGACTTTGACAACACTCAGGGACACTTGTTTCCCGGCCAATTTGTCAACGCAACGTTAACGCTGACCCGAACAACCAAATGCAACGGTTGTTCCTTCCCAAGCCGTGCAAAATGGCCCCGATGGACAGTTTGTTTTTGTAGTTAAGCCAGACATGACGGTAGAAAACGTTCCAGTTACAGTTAGCAGCACCATTCAGGGGCTAGATGTAATTCAGAAAGGCCCACAACCAGGCGATAAAATCGTCACTGATGGTCAGGCAAATCTCGTTTCCGGGAGCAAAGTCCGCGTCAAAACACCCGGCAATTCCCAAGGCGGTAATGACTCAAATCAGCCAAGAAGAAATCATTCCCGTAACTCTGGTGGAGGTGATTCATGAACCTCTCGGAACCATTTATCCGCCGCCCAATCATGACAACTCTGGTGATGGCAGCGATTTTGATCTTCGGTTTCATGAGTTATCGCTTGCTGCCGATCAGCGATTTACCAAGTGTAGATTATCCCACAATTCAGGTAAGTGCTTCCCGACCGGGAGCCAGCCCGGAAACAATGGCAGCATCGGTTGCCCGTCCTTTAGAGAAGCAGTTTTCCAGTATTGCTGGACTCGATTCGCTCAACTCAACTAGCACTCTGGGACAGACTCAAATTACCCTGCAATTTAACCTGAGTCGGAATATTGATGATGCGGCGCAGGATGTGCAAGCGGCGATATCGGGAGCATCGGGGCAAATTGCTGACGATTTACCCAATCCTCCGACTTACAGTAAGGTCAACCCCGCAGACCAACCGATTCTTTATCTTTACCTCGATTCTCCGACTCTGCCCCTTTCCCAGGTAGATAATTATGCCGAGACTTATCTGGCGCAAAAGCTATCTACAATCAATGGGGTGGCACAGGTAGCTGTTTACGGTTCCCAAAAGTATGCGGCTCGAATTCAACTCGATCCGCAGCAATTGGCAACGCGGCAAATTGGGCTAGATCAGGTGGCGACGGCGATTCAACAAGGTAACGTCAATTTGCCTACCGGCAGTCTTTCGGGAAATCACAAGAATTTTACAGTTCAAACTAACGGTCAACTTGAGGATGCGGCTGCTTATCGTCAGTTGATTGTCTCTTATAAAGATGGAATGCCCATCTATCTCAATCAACTGGGTAGGATTGTTGACAGTGTAGAAAATGACAAGGTGGCAAGCTGGTACAATAACACCCGCGCCATTATTCTCACCATTCAAAGACAGCCCGGAACCAATACGGTACAAGTCGTAGACACGATTAAGAAATTGCTCCCGGATTTGCGAGAACAGATTCCGGCATCGGTAGAAATTGGGATTCTCTATGATGCATCTCAGTCAATTCGAGATTCAGTAGATGATGTCAGATTTACGTTGATTCTGACGATCGCTCTAGTTATCTTAGTAATTTTCATCTTTTTACGGAACCTCTCGGCGACGGTGATTCCCAGTTTGGCATTACCCGTTTCGCTGATTGGAACCTTTGCAGTGATGTATTTGCTGCACTACTCACTAGATAACCTATCACTGATGGCGTTAACCCTTTCAGTGGGTTTCGTTGTGGATGATGCGATCGTCATGCTAGAAAATATCGTCCGTCACATGGAAATGGGGGAACGTCCTTTAGAAGCAGCGTTGAATGGATCGAGAGAAATTGGTTTCACTATCCTATCGATGACCCTTTCCTTAGTTGCAGTCTTTATCCCCATGTTGTTCATGAGTGAAGTGCTAGGACGATTATTTCATGAATTTGCTGTGACGATCGCAGTGGCAATTCTCGTCTCTGGTTTTGTGTCTTTGACTTTGACTCCGATGTTGTGCAGCCGTTTTCTGCGTCCCGTGGATCATGCTAATCAAAGTCGGTTATATCAAGCTTCCGAATATGTATTCGATCGCTTCCTTGGTTTGTACGATTGGAGTCTCAAAAAAGTCTTAAAATATCACTTCACCACGATGATTTTATCTGTCGTTCTATTGGTGGTGACAGTTGGGTTGTTGCTGGTAGTTCCCAAAGGCTTTATTCCTAGCGAAGATACCGGGCAAATTACAGGTGTCACCCAAGCAGCCCAAGATGCATCCTTCGATAATCTTGTCCAGCATCAGCAGACAGTTGCTAACCTGATTCGTGAAGACCCAAATGTAGATGCAGTCAACTCCAATATTGGCGCGGGAGCGAGTGCTAATGGCAGTGGAGCAGCAGTTGCAGCCAATTCCGGTAGTTTATTTATTCGATTAAAACCGCGATCGCAGCGCCAACTAGGGGCTGACGAAATCGTGCAAAATTTGCGAACCAAACTTGCCACTGTTCCAGGCATCCAAGTATTCTTACAAAATCCGCCAGCGATACCTATTGGCGCTCAACAAAGCACAGGACTTTATCAGGTTGCACTTCAGAGTTCTGATGTCAAACCCTTGCAGGAATATGTTCCTCAACTTGTGCTGAAGATGAAGAACTTGCCAGAACTCCAGGATGTCAACAGCGATTTACAGTTTGCTTCCCAGATTCAAATTGACATTGACCGCGATAAAGCCTCAACTTATGGGATAACCGCCGAGCAAATCGAAAACACCCTCAGAAGTGCTTACGGTTCCTACCAAGTGTCAACCATCTATGCAGCAACCAATGAGTATCAGGTGATTTTGGAATTAGCACCCCAGTTTCAGCAAGATATCAATGCTCTGTTGACCTTATACATTAACTCCAGCACAGGAGTAGCAGTTCCTCTGAAGACATTCGCCAAACTATCTCAGGGAGTCAGCCCGTTAATGGTCAATCATAACGGTCGGATGAACGCCGCTACCATTTCCTTTAACCTCGCTCCCGGTGCATCCTTGGGAAATGCCAACCAAAAAATTGCAGAACTGATCGATCGAGTGATTCCTAAGAGCATTAGCACCAGCTTTCAGGGCGCAAGCCAAGTATTTCAAAGCTCACTGCCGAGTTTGGGTTTATTGTTAGCGATCGCCATCTTAGTAATTTATCTGATCCTGGGTATTCTCTATGAAGATTTCATTCACCCAATTACAATTCTTTCTGGTTTGCCATCAGCCGGTTTTGGGGCATTGTTAACACTGATATTATTCCATGTCGAACTCAATGTTTACTCCTTTATCGGCATAATTCTTTTAGTGGGCATTGTGAAGAAAAACGGCATCATGATGGTGGACTTTGCAATTGAAGCCCAGCGAGAAGAAGGTAAAAAACCGTCCGAGGCAATTTATCAAGCCTGCTTAGTGCGGTTCCGCCCGATTATGATGACAACAATGGCAGCATTAATGGGAACCTTGCCGATTGCGATCGGATTTGGGGCTGGTTCCGAATCCCGCCGTCCTCTAGGTATTGCAGTTGTGGGCGGGCTAGTGTTTTCTCAGATATTGACTCTGTATTTAACACCCGTATTCTATATCTATATGGAATCGTGGCGGAAGAAGCTTAATCAAGTTAAATTCCGGCGGGTATTTTCATTTTCAGGTGGGCGATCGTAATTTTCTACAAGCAATATAGTCTTACGAATTACGAATTACGAAATAGCACCCCACTAAAATTTAGATATTAGCGTTTTTGGAATAATTACACTATGACTTTAGCAATAGAACAAGAAATTCCTCCCTTAAGTGAAGATGCAACAGGTGCAATTCGGGTAGGTAATACAAGGGTTTTGCTAGAACTGGTGATTCGTAGTTTTCAAGATGGTGCATCCCCTGAATCTATTGTTGGGCGTTACTCATCCTTGTCATTATCTGATGTATATCTGACAATTGGCTACTACCTTCGACATCGAGATGCTGTGGAATTATACCTCGAACAACGCGAACAATTAGCTGAATCTGTTCATCAACATCTGTCAAATGTTCAACCTGATTTGAGCCTAATTCGTTCTCGCTTATTAGCCCAGCAATAATTTGAAAAAATGTCAATGCTGAAGTTATTGAGTGATGAGAATTTCAATGGCGATATTGTGCGAGGGCTATTTCTGCGTCAACCAAATCTTGACTTACTTCGCGTTCAGGATGTTGGTTTGCAGGAAGTAGATGACCCAGCAATCTTAAATTGGGCAGCAGCGAGCGATCGCATAGTCCTCACTCACGATCGGGCAACGATGCCAGATTTCGCTTACGAACGATTGTTAAAAGGAGAACAAATGTTGGGTTTGTTTGTAGTCAACGATCGGATGCCAATTAGACAAGCAATTGACGAATTGCTGCTGCTGGTTAATTACAGCGATCGGTTGGAGTGGAAAGGGATTGTCCTATATTTGCCCTTATGAAATATCAACCAATACCATTTAGTTAGGTCAAAAATCAGTAGCCAAAATTCACATTTCTGGGAGAACAAAACTCATGAACCTTTCAGAACTCTTCATCCGTCGTCCAGTCATGACCACCTTGGTAATGATGGGTATCCTCATTTTCGGTCTCATGAGTTATCTACTGTTACCCATCAGCGCCCTACCCAACGTTGAATATCCTTTTATTTCTGTCTCTGCTAGTCTCCCTGGTGCTACCCCAGAAACAATGGCATCTTCAGTCGCCGCACCGCTAGAAAGACAGTTTACCGAAATTGCCGGACTCAATTCCTTCAATTCCACCAGTTCCACAGGCAGCACTAACATTTCCCTACAATTTGACTTTAGCCGCCGAGTGGAAGATGCCGCCAAAGATGTACAGGCTGCCATCTCAGCCGCCGCAGGACAACTGCCAGCCGGAATGCCTCACCCTCCTACCTACCGCAAAGTTAACCCATCTGTCTCACCAATTCTTTTCCTCTATATGTATTCTGAGACACAGCCAATCTCAACAGTAGATGAATACGCAGAGGTAACAGTTGGTCAACCAATTTCGATGATTGATGGTGTTGCTCAGGTACAGGTTTTTGGTCAACAGCAATATGCAGTCCGCGTCCAGCTTGACCCGCGAGAGTTGGCATCAAGGGGAATTGGTCTAAATCAGGTAAAAACTGCAATTCAACAGGGAAATGTCAACTTGCCAACTGGGAGTCTCTCTGATACTTACAAAAGTTATACGATTCAGGCGAACGGTCAACTCACCGATGCTGCCAGCTATCGCCAGCTAATTGTAACTTACAAGAATGGTGCCCCCGTGCGACTCCAAGATTTGGGGCAGGTAATTGACAGCGAACAAAACGTCAAAGTCTCGAATTTGTATAGCGATCGCAAAGTAACAAATCGTCATTCTGTTGTTCTGGCTGTACAGCCGCAACCGGGAGCTAATACTGTAAATATCGTTGATTCCATCCAAGAACTTTTACCTACACTCCGCGAACAAGTTCCCAAATCCATTGAAATGGGGATTATGTACGATCGCTCTCAAACCATCCGAGCCTCTGTCAATGATGTGAAATTTACCTTGGTTCTCTCGGTTTGTCTAGTTGTCTTGGTGATTTTCTTATTTTTACGTGACATAACAGCTACCCTAATTCCCAGTTTGGCGCTACCTGTAGCGATCATTGGCACTTTTGCGGTGATGTATCTGTCGGGTTTCTCCCTAGACAACCTTTCACTCATGGCGTTGACCCTCTCTGTGGGCTTTGTGGTGGATGATGCGATCGTTGTATTAGAAAATATCGTCCGTTATCGAGAAATGGGCGAATCTCCCCTAGACGCGGCATTGAAGGGATCGAGGGAAATCAGCTTCACCATTTTGTCAATGACCCTTTCCCTAGTGGCGGTGTTCATCCCCATCATGTTCATGA
Source organism: Nostoc sp. DSM 114160 (assembly GCF_053470305.1). Classification (NCBI taxonomy): domain Bacteria; kingdom Bacillati; phylum Cyanobacteriota; class Cyanophyceae; order Nostocales; family Nostocaceae; genus Nostoc; species Nostoc sp. DSM 114160. The sequence goes on from NZ_JBPFGO010000002.1 coordinate 651,679, forward strand.
GTGGCATAATCGGGAAATTATTTCATGAATTTGCCGTGACGATCGCAGTGGCAATTTTGGTTTCGGGTTTTGTTTCCCTCAGTCTCACCCCCATGTTATGCAGTCGCTTTCTGCGTTCGCATCAACAAAGACCAAATCTGCTATATCGAGTTTCAGAACGGGCATTTGATTTACTACTGCGGGGATATGATTGGACTCTTAAGCCTGTCTTAAGATACCGCTTGATGACACTGATTGGTTCTGGCATTCTGCTGGTAATGACCGTCTATTTGTTCGTCATCGTTCCCAAAGGATTTATTCCTACAGAAGACACCGGACAACTGACGGCCAACACCAAAGGAGCGCAAGATATTTCTTTTGATGATATGCGCCGTCACCAGCAAAAGGTTGTTGATATCATTCGTCAAGACCCTAACATTGAAGCCGTTGACTCGATTGTGGGTGCAAGTGGGCCGAATGCGTCGGTAAACTCCGGGCGAATTACGATTCGGCTCAAGCCACGTTCTCAACGTCAATTGAATGCTGACCAAATCATTCAAGAGTTAACCCCCAAGTTGAGACGTGTAGTTGGGGTTAAAACCTTCCTCCGTTCTCCGCCAGCTATTCCCATTGGCGGACAACAAACCAATTCTACTTATCAATTCACCTTGCAGAGTTTGAATTTACAAGACCTGCGCCAATACGTTCCTAAACTTGTAGATAAAGTCAAAACCCTACCAGGACTCCAGAATGTTGACAGTGATTTACAACTCAGCACTCCTCAAATCCAAGTCAAATTTGACCACAACAAAGCTGCAACCCTTGGCATTACCGCTCAACAAGTTGAACAAACCCTCAGCGCCGCTTATGGTTCTAGCCAGGTTTCCACTATTTATACGCCAAATGACCAATTCTATGTAATCTTGGAAGTCAAACCGGAATTTCAACGAGATCCTAGCGCCCTATCGATGCTCTATGTGCAATCAAGTACTGGAAAACTTGTTCCTTTGAGTGCGATCGCTAATATTAGCCAGAGTGTCGGCCCGCTCACGGTTACTCACGTTGCTCAACTCCCCTCTGCAACTATCTCTTTTGACACACTTCCAGGAACGTCTCTGAGTCAAGCTACAGATGCCATCAAGCAAGCAGCCAGTGAGGTGCTACCCTCAACAATTACACCCAGCTTTCAAGGTTCAGCCCAAACCTTCCAACAATCCTTCAACGATTTAGGCGTGCTGTTGTTGGTGTCTATTGTAGTCATCTATCTGATTCTCGGTATCCTCTATGAGGATTTCATTCACCCAATCACCATTCTTTCTGGTTTGCCTTCGGCGGGTTTTGGTGCATTACTGACGCTGCTAATTTTCCAGGTTGATTTAAATCTTTACTCTTTCATCGGCATAATTCTCTTAGTGGGCATCGTCAAGAAAAACGGGATTATGCTGGTAGACTTTGCCATTGAAGCCCAGCGAAAGGAAGGAAAAAATTCCTTTGATGCCATCTATGCCGCTTGCTTGATTCGTTTCCGTCCAATTATGATGACGACGATGGCAGCTTTAATTGGGACATTACCCATTGCTTTGGGGACAGGAGTCGGTTCAGAAGCGCGTCGTCCTTTAGGGATTGCGATCGTTGGTGGATTGGTGTTTTCTCAGATATTAACTCTGTATCTGACTCCAGTGTTTTACATTTATATGGAGACATGGCGGAAAAAGCTGAGTATGCAGAGTAGGAAAACTGAAAAAAAGCATCTGCCAGCAGTTAAAAGTTAATAATAGTTTTTGGTAAAGTCGAGCATGATTCAGAAGGCAGAAGGCAGGAGGCAGAAGGCAGAAGGCAACCCACCCTTAAAAGAGTGGGATTGAAACAAGGACGTTTTATACCTCGCTGCAAGCAGTCTCGGTATAATTATCAGTTTTGACTGAGCTTTATACCCTGCAACTTTAGTTTTAATTGATACTCCTGAACTTCAGCATAGCTGCCCTCTGCCCTCTGCCTTTCTTGTAAAGCGATCGCTTAGAGTCAATAACTATTGAACAGACTCAGAAACTCTGAACAAGGGACTTCCAAATAAAAAGATATACAAATTTTCTTGTGGGGCGGACAAGATGTCCGCCCCTGTCATATCATGTCCGCCTAATTAGTTATGATTCCCGCATCTGTGCAAAAACCAGGAAAACCTCTTTCCCACTGCCCCCTGCTCCCTGCCCCCTGCGGTCTTAATGATAAGTCTTTAACCGGACATGATATCAACGGGCGCTCGTGTCGCCCACCCCACAAGAGTGAATAATTTATTTCTTGGAAGTCCCCAGCTGCAACCGTTTCAATAAACTCAGCTTCTCTGCACAATACGCTGCTGAAAAAGCACGACCAAAAGCAAGAAGGCCCCACGAAGTACGAGCTGCCACCAAGGAGTAATGGTTCCCTCAAGATTTAAAAGGTTGTACATCATTCCTAGTAAAAGTACACCGACTAGCGTCGGAAACACGCTGCCTTGACCTCCTGCGAGAAACGTTCCTCCCATGACGGTGGCGGCGATCGCATCTGTTTCCCAGCCAAAGGCAGCGACGGGCTGACCCGCCCCTAAACGGCCTGCGAGAATAATACCAGCAAGCCCTGACAGCAACCCGCTAAATGTGTAGACTGCCAGCTTTACTCGGTTTGGGTTCACGCCCATGAGCCGAGAAGCCTCCTCGTTATTGCCAATAGCGAATATGTGCAAACCTAATCGGCTTCTGTGCAGCATAAACCAAGCTGCAAAATATAAGAGTGCAACTATCAGCACAGGTACAGGAACCCAACCAATGAATCCTCTACCCAGCCAAATAAATCCCGATGCTGCCGATGATACGGCAATGGACTTTTCCTCGGTGATGCTCAACGCCAGACCGCGTGCAGCGCTGGCAGTGAATAAGGTAACAACGAACGGCTGAAGCCGCGCCTGAGACACAAGAAGACCATTGACTACACCGAGCAACGTGGTGCTAGCAATGCCACTGGCGATCGCTACGAAGCTTCCTTGTCCGGCAAGCATTGCTGTAACAACACCGCCTAGAGCAACAAGGGAACCCACAGACAGATCGATTCCTCCACTCAAGATGACGACAGTCATGCCTAGCGCCACGATCGCCAGCATACTATTCTGTCGCATGATGTTCATCAGATTAACAGGTGTCAGGAACGTTTCATAACGAAAGGATGCGAAAACAGCCAAACTAAAGAGCATGAGTAGCACGCCCTGGGAGGTGAGGAGCTTGGCAAGATGCCGCAAACCCGTAAGCGCAAGAGACCTTGTAGCAGGCATGACGCATTAAACCTCCCTTGGACGCTGCAAAAAAATGGCGAAAAGAATGATTACGGATTTCAAAACTAATGACCAGGTAAAGGGAATCAGCAGCATATTGAAACTTGTGGAAATCACCTGCATGAGCAAGGCCCCGACAACAGTGCCGAGGATATTTGCCCGACCACCAGAGAAGGGCGTGCCGCCAACAACAACAGCCGCGATCGCATCAAATTCTGCGTTGACACCGACCTTACTCGGATCGCCCATGCCCAGCCTCGCTGTTTCGATCAGTCCGGCTAACCCGGCAAGCAGGGCGCTAATTATATAAACTATATATTTCACGCGCTCCGCACGGATACCCGCAAGCCGTGCAGCCTCCTCATTGCCGCCGACTGCAACGATATGACGGCCCAAAAGTGTAGAGCGAATACAGAAGAAAGCTGCCGCGATCGCTACTGCTGCAATGACAACTTGAATTGGTATAGAACCGAGATAGCCCTTTCCCAACGCTTCAAATGTCGGATTGACAAAAGGAACGAGCTTACCGTCCCCGATAACCTGAGCAATCCCACGCCATAAGATCAGAGCCGCCAAGGTGGTAATCAAAGCATCAAGTTTCAGACGCGAGATCAGAAAGCCATTGATAAAACCAACCAACAGAGCCGCGCTCAAAGCGAACAAGATGGCCACAGTCATCCCATACTTAATCAGCAATGCCACAATGACTGAAACCAATGCCATAGTAGAGCCAACCGTCAGGTCGATGCCACGGGAGGCAATGACAAAGGTCATACCAACGGCAACCAACATTGTTGTGGATACTTGCAGCAACATATTCAATGTGTTGCTAATTGTTGCAAAACGCGGTGTGAAGATGGCGTTGGCAACATAGAGAATTAAGAGTGCCGCAAATGCACCGAAGTTTGGGTTCCACAGGGTTCCCCAACCCAGATCGGACTTCTTGCTACTCATTTGTATTTTGCTCTGTTTGGGATTGTCCACCGACGGCTTCCTGACGATCTGCACCTTCAGCCATTGCGTGCAGAATTGCCTTGATGTTCTTCTGTTCGCCACTGAGTTCCGCAATTGACTGCCCGTCACGCAGGACGACGACACGTTGCGAACCTTCAACCAACTCTTCCACTTCCGAGGAAATCATCAGAACTCCCAGCCCTTGCTCTGCTAGTTCGGCGATTAGCTGCTGGATCTCGCGCTTTGCACCAACATCGATCCCGCGAGTTGGCTCATCGAGGAGAAGAAGTTTGGTATTCTTACACAGCCATCGCGCCAGAAGCACCTTCTGCTGATTGCCACCCGATAGTTCGTGGATCTTCTGCTCGGCGCTGGCTGCCTTGATATCAAGACGCTGCATGAAACGCTCTACAAGTTCGCTCTGTTGTTTTCTGGAAACAATGCCCCATTGTGTAAGGTTCGGTAGGGCAGCAAGCGTGAGGTTTTCGCGTACCGAAAGCTCAGGAACGATCCCGTCCGCCTTGCGATCTTCAGAAAGGAAAGCTATGCCTGCGTCTATGGCATCATGAGGATCGCGCAGGCATAAAAGACTACCTTCGAGTTTTACAGTTCCACCTTCAAGAGGTTCAGCCCCGAACAAGGCACGCACCGTTTCACTACGACCAGAGCCGAGCAAACCCGCAAGCCCAACGATTTCGCCATGCCGCATTTCAATGGAAACACCATTGAGCCGTTTTTTATATTTGAGAGCTTCCGCCTGGAGCAGCACTGACCGACAAGGCGTGTTTTGCGAGTGTTCTGCAAATGCCGTGACTCCTTGGCTTACCTCTTCGGGTTTACGACCTAGCATAAAACAAACGAGTTCTAGACGAGTCAGGGTCGAGAGCGATCGCGTTACGATGTTGCGCCCATCACGCAGTACCGTGACGCGATCGCACACGGCATAAAGTTCTTCAAAACGGTGACTGACGTAGACGATAGATGTCCCTTGCGACTTTAGCCGCCGCATGACATCAAAAAGCACAGAAACTTCAGTTTCCGTCAGCGAACTCGTGGGTTCATCGAGGATCAGCACCCGCGCACCAAAGGATATGGCGCGGGCGATCGCCACCATCTGGCGATGAGCAATATTGAGCGAACCAACCACTGAGCGCAGGTCGATATGCAACCCCAGGCGCTCCAGGATATCGGCGGCCCTAGTATTCATTACCCGTCTATCAATAATGCCGAAGCGATGCGGCTCCCTGCCCAGAAAAATATTCTCAGCAACAGTTCGCAAATCCACGAGTTGAATTTCCTGGTAGACGGCTACGATGCCTGCCGCCTGTGCTTCGGTCGGGTTCTGAAATGCAACGGTTTTCTGGTCGTACTCCATAACACCTGAGTCCCGCCGATAAGCCCCCGTCATAATCTTGATGAGCGTCGATTTGCCAGCACCATTTTCTCCGACCAGTGCATGAATCTCGCCTGCCTTCAGTTCAAAATCCACCTCCGATAGCGCTGGCACGCCGGAAAAACTTTTTTTTATACCCGTCATGCACAGGACATTTCTAGTCGCCTGATTCATCGGCTTTACCTAGTTTTTGTCTTAATTGCCGATAGTGGAGATCCTTCACTTCGCACTATAGTAATTTTTTGTCTTTCGTGGAGGTTCAGGATAGTTCCGGTTATCTTTTTTCTATTTTAGGTGAGAACTACTTAGTACAACATTTCATTAATTCGTAGCGGATTAAATTTAGCAATACCCTAATATGCTTGGGTTAAGGAAATTTATCTGTTTAGGTAGGCAGAGGGAGCAGGGGAGGCAGGGGGAGAGAAAAAGGCTTATTTGAACTGTATTGGGCAATACCCTGCAATGGCATTAGACCTCTTGCAAAAGTTCCCTAACACCCCACCCCCAGCCCCTCCCGAAAAGCGGGGAGGCAGGGTGGTTTCATACGAAAAAAGAAAAATACATAAGTCTTGATTTCTCATGTACAACCATAGATTTTGACCCCACTTCCATTCCTCTCCCCGAAGCGGAGAGAGGCTTTGAAACTCAGTTTTATTTTTTCTCTGCTTGTATGAAACCACCCTGCTCCCGAAAAGCGGGGAGGGGAGACTTTGAAGTAAGTCAAAGGCGGGGTGGGGTTCTTTTTTTGATTTATGCAAGAAGTCTATTGTATTGAGATGTATTGTTAATGCGTCGGCTTGTTATGTTAATGCGTCGGCTTGTTATGTTAATGCGTCGGCTTGTTATGTTAATGCATCGGCTTGTTATGTTAATGCGTCGGCTTGTTATGTTAATGCGTCGGCTTGTTATGTTAATGCGTCGGCTTGTTATTTTAATGCGTCGGCTTGTTATGTTAATGCATCGGCTTGCATTAAAAACGCTACGCTTTTACGCAAAGCTGTAATTAGTACACTGCGGGGTAAATAAACCAGCTATTCTAAATTAATGAAACGCTTACGTTGTATTGATTTTGAATTTTAAATCTTGAATTCCACCTTGCGGTACTAGTATGCTTCATCTACGAAATTCTTAGCGTTGGTCACGTCAAACAGTCTGTCCTTGAGAATAATCCTTGGAGGAATTTTCTTGCCAGCAAAATACTTTTCCATTGTGGCGAAAACAAGTGGGCCAAAACGCGGGTTCGATTCGACACTGACACCAAGCTCACCACGGATAATTGCCTCAAGCGCGGCTTTTTGACCATCGATTGAAGCAACCATCACATCCTTACCAGGCTTCATACCTGCGGATTTGAGAGCTTGGATAGCACCCAATGCCATTTCGTCGTTGTGAGCATACACTGCGGTAATGTCGGCACCCTTGGCCTGAATGATATTTTCCATTACACGTTGGGCCGCAGCCCGTGAGAAATCCGCCGTCTGCGTGGCGATGATTTTCATGTTGGGATAACTAGCGATCGCATTACGAAATCCCTTAGCCCGATCGATTGCAACCGATGAACCCGCTGTTCCTGTGAGTTCCACGATGGATGCCTTACCGTTGGTCGCTTGGGCTAGCCATTCACCAACGCGGCGGCCTTGGGCGATAAAATCCGACCCCAGAAAGCTGACGAAATGTTCGCCTGGTCTTCCTGCTGCTTCACGGTCGATGAGAAAAACTGGTATTTTTGCCGCTCTGGCTGCTTCGAGGGCGGGCGTAAGACCCTCATACTCACGTGGTGCAAGAAATATAACATCAACTTGTCGTGCGATTAGATCCTCAATGTCGGCAAATTGCTTCGATGTCTGCCCTTGGGCATCTGTCATCAGAAAATCATAAGTTTTCTGACGCTTGGCGGCCTCCTCCTTAATGCTGTTTGTTTCGGCAATGCGCCACGGCCCAATGTTCTCCGTTTGCGAAAATCCGACAATTTTTTTTGTTTTTTCGCGTATACAGCCAGACAGCGAGAAAGCCGAAACAACGATCGCAACGTAGGCACTAAATACCAACAACTTTGGCATATAAGCTCCGATATCTGAGTATCCAAAACAGGTTTTCTTCTTCATCGGCTTTGTTGTATGAAACAAAAAAAGACACTCTAACTCCCAGAATACTTTTACAACCTTGTTCTTCTCAGATTTAGCCTTGAGCAGCGTCAGCTTGAGAATGCCATCTTTGTATTTTGCTTGAACCTGTTCATTCTAAACGTGGATAAGTAGCAAAATTACGTGCTAAAACCTGCCATAGCGGAATTCAGTGCGGGTCATGCCTTTTTCTTCCGTTTTGACTTCTAATTTATGCTTTTATGCTCACCCGCGATCGATACTGCTTCTGCGGATACCTGCATCTTAAAACCCGGTTTTTCCAGACCGTTGAGGTAGTATTGCTATCTCACTTCGCAAATCGGGTATATCAACTCTTAAAATAAAAACAAAATACCCGATGAGTATACAGAAGACCTCTTGGCATTTGTGCTTTTTGTACTCTTGGGGAAAAGGGTAAAGGTTAAAGGGAAAAGGGAAAAGGTTAAAGGGAAAGGAAAAATTCTATTCCTTTACCCCTTCCCTTTTCCCCTTCTTGGAACCCCACCTTCCCCTTTTCCCGACAAATGCCAAGAAGTCTAGACTATTCCTGCGGTTTCAATCAAGAAACCAGAGATAAACTGCCATCTGTAAACTTGAAAACGATTTTCAGCACATCAATGACAATAATTTTAGGCACAAAAGATAACAAACAGTCAATATATACATTTCAATTGTTGACTGCAACTCTTTTTGGTGTTAGACACAGCTTAAAAGCCTAAACTTAGTATAGTACATGTGTATGATACGTAAATTCTAAATTATTTTCTTAAATACTAGATTTATGGATTCTTCTCAAATTGAAACAGGTGCGCCTCTTTCTATAGAAATTGCTCAGATTGCTTCACCATCAACAACACTCTCTCCTAGCTCAACACTCAGCCCTCGTATTCCTAAAGATGCTGTTCGCACCAGTTTGAGTGCTTCTACTATCGATGGTATTTTCGCAGCACTTTTCTCTATTGGTACTGGTGGAATTTTGCTAGGTAATTTCTTGGTAGGGTTAGATGCCAGTCCAGTGGTATTTGGTATGGTGAGTTCTATCCCGATGCTGGTAAATCTCTTTCAGCCGATGGGTGCTTATTTGTCTGAACGCAGCACTAGCCGTTTTCAGTATTCGCTTCGCACTCATGGGATTGGTCGGCTACTATGGCTGATTTTAGTAATTGGCATTTTTAGCTTTAGTTGGGGAGGGCTTAATTCCAACCAATTAGTGATATTGTCGCTTTTGATTCTCGTATGCAGCCATTTTTTAGGAGGACTAGGAGCCGCATCTTGGTTGAGTTGGATAGCAATGTTGGTTCCACGGCAATTACGAGGTAGATATTTCGGGCTACGCAATAGCCTTGCTAACTTAACCGAGTTGGTCGGTTTGCCAATAGCCGGTCTAGCCGTATCACATTGGTATGGGGGAGCTATTCAAGGTTATGGGGTGGTTTTGCTCTTAGGCATTATCTTTGGAATTGTGAGCTTGGGGTGTCAGTATTTTCAGGTTGATATAAATCCTCAACTACAAAATACTTATTATGCTAACTCATCTCAAACCAGTGAGATTCAGTCGGACTCGGCACCAAATGAACCTGGTGAGATATCTGAACCAATCTCTCTGCCGCAAATGCCAACTCCTCAAAACCAGATAGATAACAGCATTTGGAAAAACTCTAATTTTTTGGTGTTTCTACTTTATTTCGGCTCATGGACATTTGCTGTTAATCTAAGTGCCCCGTTTTTTAACCTCTACTTGCTAGATACCTTGAGCTTGGATGTGAGTTGGGTAACTTTCTACAACAGTCTGCGAGCAGGAGCACACATGCTAATGCTAATCGTCTGGGGTAGATTAGCAGATAAAATAGGCAATCGTCCGATTCTAATTTCTAATGGAATTCTCATTGCCGTCGTACCCTGGCTGTGGCTAAAGATGGGTTCTAGTCCTCTCGATCTCTGGCTATGGTTGCCGCTGTTACACATTTTTATTGGAGCTAATTGGGGAGGAGTTGACTTGTGTAACAACAATCTTCAGATAGAGATTGCACCAGTGAAAAATCAGTCTATATATTTTGCGATCGCAGCAGCTGTTGCTGGAGCAAGTGGTGCTTTAGGAGCAACTATTGGTGGCTTCATCGCTCAATTTGCTGGGTCTTTTGGCATAGCAGAAGTATTTATTGTATCTGGTGTATTACGATTAGCTTCACTTGTGCCACTCATTGTTAAAAAAGACTTAGGTAGTTAGGATGAAATTTCTTTGTTGCAAATATGAAAACAAAAAGTTGTACTTAACTTGGAGATTTATCCACCTATAGGAAGAACTGCTAACTTCTATCTTTACTTTACAGTAATAAAGATTTATAACTTAGTGACTAAGTTAATGTCAGTAAAGCAGATTCTATAAATCTGTTATTACATAAATCTGACTTTATTCGTTTTTTCGTAATGCTTAAGGTAGACAGATCAAAAATTACCACCCAACAAGTTGAAGCTTTCGAGCGAGACGGTGTTATCTGCGTCAAAAATGTTTTGGATGACATCTGGGTAGAACGGATGCGAACAGCCGTTGATAAGAATGTATTAATCCCCGGCCCTTTAGAAGTTAAGGGCATCCCCAAATCAGAAGGTCATGTGGAACATAGCAGTAGCTTATGGCTCACTGATGCTGATTTTCGTGCTTTGGCTTTTGAATCTCCGCTAGCAACGCTCGCCGCTCAAGTCTTGAAATCAGAAAAACTCAACTTTTTGACTGACGGTTTCTTTGTTAAAAAGCCGAAAACAAACAGCCGTGTTGGGTGGCATAACGACCTACCTTACTGGCCCATACAAGGCTGGCAGTGTTGTAAAATTTGGTTGGCTTTAGATAGTGTCAACCAAGAAAATGGTCGATTAGAGTATATCAAAGCCTCTCATCGATGGGGCAAAGAGTTACGTGAAGGATCAAACCCTTCCTGGTTTGTAGAGCCAGAATCGCAGGAAATTTTATCTTGGGATATGGAGCCTGGAGATTGCTTGGTTCATCATTTTCTGACAATTCATCATTCAGCAACCAATATATCAACCACACAACGACGTGCGGTAGTCACAAATTGGACTGGCGATGATATTACTTATTATCACCGCCCGAAAGCATGGCCTTTCAGACCGATTGAAGAAATTGATTTGCCAGAATTGAATTCATTCAAAACCAAAAAACCTGGCGAGCCGATAGACTGCGATATATTTCCGAGAGTTGAACCGCATTACTAATTGGTACAAATGAATAATTCGATCGAGTTAGAAAATAATTTGTACTAGGGACTTGCAAAAAATAAATTATCCCAAATTATTTATAGATTTGTAGGGGCGCAAGACCTTGCGTTCCTACGACGGGATATTTTTTTAACTGAAAATTCTCTAATATTCAACTATCTACCGATTGTGTTTAGGTAGCCTTAAACTTTCTGTAAGTGAATAAATAGTTAAATAAACAATGATTAAGCCTCTATTAGTTAATACCTACGATCCCAAGGGAGGGGCGGGAGCTGCTCGTGCTGCTTATTGGCTACATCAGGAACTACTGAGGTTAGAAATTGATTCTCAGATGCTAATTCAAGATAAAAGAATAGCTGACTCTACTGTGGTCAGTTCTCCCAATAAGGTAGCCGAAACAATCTGGAAAGCTCGTCCGCTTTTAAATGATTTACCACTAAATATTTATAGAAATAGGCAACGTAACCCGACATTTTTCCGGCTGCAATGGCTCCCTAATACAGTTACATCGCAAATTGCTAGACTTAATCCAGACATCATTAACTTGCATTGGATATGTGACGGATTTATACCAATTGAAGCACTGGCAAAATTCAATAAGCCGATTGTTTGGACATTTCATGATATGTGGGCATTCACAGGTGGATGTTGCTATTCTCTAGGATGCGATCGCTATACAAAATTTTGTGGAAATTGCCCTCAACTCAATAGCAAGCAAAGCTGGGATTTATCTCGCTGGGTTTGGCAGCGTAAAATTAAAGCATGGCAAAATCTCAAGCTGACTATTGTCACTCCTAGTAATTGGCTTGCTGAATGTGCTAAATCCAGTTCACTATTTTCAAATAGTGACATCAGAGTTATTCCCAACGGATTAGATATCAACACTTATAAACCGACGGAGCGTCAAATAGCCAGAAAGTTACTTAACCTCCCACAAAATAAGCAACTACTTCTATTTGGAGCAATTAATGGAACTGGCAATCCCAGAAAAGGATTTGAACTATTGCAATCAGCGTTGCAAAAACTCAGTCAGTCTGAGTGGAAAGAGCAGATTGAATTAATTGTTTTTGGTTCATCTCAACCTCAAGAGGCAGTTGATTTAGGTTTTAAGGTACACTACTTAGGCAAAGTTGACGATCGAAATAAGCTCGCACTTCTCTACTCATCTGCGGATGTCATGATTGTGCCATCGATTGAGGATAATTTGCCACTGACTGCTTGTGAATCCCTGTCCTGCGGCACACCTGTGGTTTCTTTTGATTCAACGGGACTCAAAGATATAGTTGAACATCAAAAAAATGGATATCGAGCGCAATGTTTTAGTTGTGATGACTTAGCAAATGGGATTATCTGGGTAATAGAAGACAAAGAACGGCATCAAAAACTTGGCGCGAACGCTCGTGAAAAAGCCGAACAAGAGTATCCGAGCGAGCTACAAGCATATCGTTACTTATCCCTCTTTGAGGAAATGCTTACGCATTAATTTAACAACCACTGACTAGGAATTAAAAACCTTTTAAAAGCGTTGCCCTACAGTCATTTGGGTATCCTATGGCGGGCGTTGGCAAAGCGATCGCAATCTCAACCGACTTTTAATTAACGTGAGTTCGATGAACCTCTCCCTCCCAACCTCCCTCTCCCACGGGGAAAGGGAGGAGCAACGAGAAATTAGGGTTTTGGCTCCCCCTCTCCGTGTCCAAAAAGGGTTGGGGGAGAGGTCAAAAAAGGGCTTGTCGAACTCACGTTAATTAGCGATCGCTCTCCTACCCACTACAAGCAGAAAAATTTATACCGAGAAATTCACGAGCAATTCTGCAATACCTTTTGATTACTGCCCAACGTTTCATTGATAGCCGTGATTAATAACTCATCTAAAGGGATTCCCACTGCTTTCGCCATAGAGGAAATCACACTTTTGGGGGCAAAAGAACAATACAATCCAGCTTCTAAAAACCAAGGTTGTCCCTTTGGGTCGATGCGGAAGTCAAATAAACTGTAGTGGCGACAACCCAAAGCCTGATGACACTTCTTAGCCACTTGCTGAACCTTTTGGGGTCATCGGGTCGTTCGGGTCTACAATCCAAGACTTTTTATTATCTTTAGCAGCGAAACCCAAGTTGCCATCCTCTGTTTGTTGGAGTTTATCAGCATGGCTGCGGATGGGTTTGGAGTGGGGGTCTAACAGATACTCTTCAAGGGGTAAACCCACTAGTTCTCCGTCTTTGACAATGATGCCGCATCTAACTTCTCGACCGAGTTCGATGAATTCTTCTACAATCACCTCTGAAGCATATTCAAATGCTTGCTTAAGAGCAGTGTCATAGTCAGTAGCCTCTTTGACTAAAGCCATCCCTAAAGAGTTATCGGAACTTACGGGTTTGACGATCGCTGGAGGTGTAATTGTCGGAACGTCTCCTTGGCGAAGCAGTTCTCCACGAGGCACTTTTACCCCTGCGGCTTCAACAATTGCTTTAGCTCTGCCTTTGTGCGCCGTTATTGCCATGATATCTGGAGTATTGCCGATGTAAGGGATCTTCAGCAAGTCGAATAAAGCCCGGTATTCAGTCATTCCAGGGATACAAAACATTTGTGGTAACACGAGGTCAATGTTTTGTGCTGTTAGAAACTGTATGGCATCAGCCAGAGTCATCGGTTTAGTATCAGCAATATCTTCAGGGCTGAGGGAGGGAGGAAATCGCCATTGGCGATCGGGTGTGATATATGCAATCTGAAATTCATAGTGCGATCGATCTGCCGTTGCCGCGAGACAGTCTTGAGCATAAAGGCGTGACAAATCACAGTAAAAATCGTTGTATGCAGACCCAACTAAATGAAGGATACGAAGTACTGGCATGATTTATCTTCCTATGTAGTATTAGAATTTATATAGCGGTTCTCAGTTGAGTGGGCCATGAGAACCCCTCTTTGCAAGCAAGGCTACGGTCTATACACATCTTGGTAATGAAACCCAAACCCTGGATTTACCCCCCTTAATCCCCCCTTGCCAAGGGGGGAAATAATCCGGTTCTCCCCCTTGGCAAGGGGGAGTTAGAGGGGGTGGTATGTACACCGTATGCAAGCGAGGAAGGGGCTATGATATACTGAATTCTTCTTTAATTTACAAATTATTTAATCGCCACCTAATTCCACCAGTTTGCCAATGTTGAAGTCTATTTTTACCCATCCTTTGAGTTGTTGGAGATTCTTGAGTAAAAGTAAGGGAATCTGCCAATGATGCAAAGTCAAAAATGGTATAGGGTCATCAAGACTGTAAATAGCATCAGTGCCCCGCACTAGAGTATTAACCGATGTTTGCAATTGTTTCCAAGAACGAATACCAGTTAGTCGCCAGATTTCGTGATATAGGAAGTAAGTCGGCTTGCTACTTGCTAAAGGTTCCAGAGGTGCAGCTAGGGGAGTTTTACCAAGATAGGCGTCTGCAACACCGGGGTGATTGTAGAACATTGTGATTGCCGAATGGGTACGAGGATTGCATTCAATGGCGTAAACTGTACCGTCTTCAGCTTGGATAAAGTCGAAAGAAACTTGTCCAGTCAGTGCCAAACTCTTGACGAAGTGTTGCACCCATTGACGAATTTGGAGATTTTCGACGTTTTCGTAGTTGATTTGAAACGCAGAAGAGTTTGAACAGCAATGCAATCTTAATTCCCCATCCCGCACTGTACTATGTGTGCATAATTCAATACCCGGAATAAACTCTTGCATAATCCAAGGTTTTTCTGGACTGATGGGTAAACTGTTGACAAAGGCTGCTGTCTCTTCTGGGGTGTCGCAGGGAAGTTTGGTTAAATTTAAGCGGCGAACGGAGTCGTAATCAATACTTTTAAGAATATATTTGCGGGTTTCTTGACTAAAATCGAAATTGATAACTTGTTGAGGATCTGTGATTTTAAACGATTTGGGGACAGATAAGCCAAGCGATCGCGCCCGATCGGTAAAGGCAAATTTATCATCCAACATTTTGGTGATATCTGGATCGAAGTGAAAAACTTCGCAGTATTCTGATAATACAGGCTTTGCTAAAGAGTCATAATAGCTAGCTACAGGACTGCATACAGGTACATAAACGTCAACCTTTTCTTGCTTGACGATTTCTACTAGCGCCTGGATATAGCCTTCTGGGTCTGATTGCGGAGCCGGAACTGTATAAAAACGACTCACCGCTTTTGAGAATCTATGACCAGACAACCAGTATTTGTGACCTTCAATCAAAATAACTCTGTGTCCTGCGGCATGGAAAGAGCGGGCAAGTTGCAATGCTTTAGTCATCTTGGCTCCGCTCACCAAGATAGTCTGAGGATGAGTAGCTACAACAGCTTTTTTCGGAAACGGCGAACGCACAATGCCCCACAGCAAAGATATCAATACTATCAAAGCATTGAACGGCAAGGCTATTAGTAATAATGTCAGAGTTCCGAGAGTTTTGAATAGAGCTACTACCTTAACCCGAACACCTGTTGATGATGTTGGAGATTCAGGCAGAGATAAAGAAATTGATTGTGCCATAAGTCTTTCCTTTGTGTTTATTGTAGAGACGTTGCATTGCAACGTCTCTACAAACTTTGTTACACCACGCGTCTAATTAGCGTTATACCATCTCGGATGGGTAATAGAACTTGCTCGACACGAGGATCGGCGGCGACAACGCGGTTGAACTGAGCGATCGCTTCACCGTTGGCGGTGCGTTGTTCGGGTGGTAGGTAAACTTGTCCCTGCAACAAAGTGTTATCCACACAGATTAAACCGTCGGGAGTCAGTAAGTTACTATCCAACACGATCTGGAAGTAATCTACATACTCTTTTTTATCGGCATCAATGAAGATCAGATCGAATACTTCTTTTCTAGCAGCCAGCTTATGGAGTGTTTCTAAAGCAGGTGCTACTTCCACAACGATTTTATTGCCGTGGGGAGACTCACTAAAGCAAGCTTGAGCAAATTCAGCAACATAAGGATCTACTTCGCAACCGATAAGTTGCCCATCACTTGGTAATGCTTCTGCCATTGCTAAAGCTGAATACCCTGTGAACATTCCTACTTCTAGAATGCGCTTTGCTTTGGTGATATGAACAAACATTTTCAATGTCTGTCCTTCCAGATGTCCTGAGAGCATTTCTTGCTCTAATTGACGCACTGTTTCACCATCACTGAAGCGTTTGCTCCAGTCTTCAATGCTTGTTTTTTGCGCTAATGCTGTTAATGCGCTCGATTCTGGGGTAGTGTAATCATCCAAGTAGGGATCTAAACCCGCCGCTAATTGAACTCCCTGCCGTAAAGAATCTAATATCTCTACGGAAATGTTCTTCTCTTGGGCTAATTTGAGGGTTTGCTGTAGCTGGGCTACTAAGATGCTATGTGGCGTTATTGGTCTAGCTGTTTCTCGCCCTAAAACACTTGTCATATCTTCACACCCCTACTAGCTTGCCTTTTTGACTTTCAATGTATGCGTCAACCCCTTCTCCGCCACGAGGGTATTTAGTACAAAGACGTTTGTGTTCAGCTAAGGCAGCATCAAGTTCTTCACGAGTCAGATCGTTGACAAAGAAGCATTCACCAATCGGACGAGGCATAGCTGCGCGTTGTTTGCCATCTCGTGTCAAGCTTATAGACCGGGTAGCATACCAGAGCAAATCCCCATCTAAAAGAGGATGATCGAGTGATAAACCGATACGACTCATCAAGTCTAGGATGCGATCGCGCTCTTGTGTTGAGATATAACCGCGTTGTGCTGCAATGGTTGCAGACAAAGCCATATCTATATTGACCGCATGACCATGATATAGAGGTATCTGAGGTGCTAATTCTAGGGTAGGACTCCAAGTGTGACCGTAAGCGATGACGCGATCGAGGTCTATTTCATGCAAGTTAGGAGTCTCTAACTCCAACATGGTTTTTATTGCCTCGTAGTTTACTTTATGGGCAATCTCTTTAATTTCCGGTGTTGCATTCACATATCCAAAGTGAGTCGAAAGCAGTTCTTCGCCATATTCGTATAGCAGTTCAAAGACTTCAGAGTTAGAAACTACCGCAATTTTCACCAACTCTGCCATCCCATTGCGAACTTGAGCGGTTGGCAAGGTTTTCAAGAATGAGAAATCTAAGATTACTTTCAAAGGCGCATGATATGCTCCTAAGCGATTTTTTTCTTTGCGATGATTAACTGCAACCTTAATCGCCACACCTGCATCGATTAAACCAATCAACGTGGTAGGAATGCGGATATAGTTACTCTTGCGACGGTAAGCAGCACAAGCAAACCCAGCCACATCAGTAACTAGACCACCACCAACGACTAAGACTGGTTCTTTACGAACTAAGCCAAAGTCCGAAAAAGCGTCAACAATTTTTTCAAAAGTTACCAGGGTTTTAGCTGGCTCTGTAATGATGATCGGAAATACTGTCAGTTCAATGTCATAGTGTCTAAAATATGACCTGATCTGCTCGCCATAAAGTTCATGAACATTGGCATCAATTACAATCAGACAGCGACCAAATTTTGCATAGCTATCTGCGATTTCTCGGTTTTCAATATCAAATGCACCGTTCACATAGACAAGACTAAAATCGATTTTTTCGTAACCTTGCACGTGAAACGCAGTTTCGGTAGCTTCAAATGATGCTTGAACTTTATTCATGTGTGTTGACCTGATTTCAATTACAAAATTGTGAGATTTCGGTAATAGTTGCGATTTACCCTCATGAATGCCAGCAAACAGCTATGCTTTTTACCTTTTCAGATAAAAGACAAGACAAAATTAGCTTTTTATTAAAAGCTAACGTTTATTACTGACTGGCAATGTTTTTAAACAACACTATTCATTTGAGTAAGTTCTGTAGATGGGTTAACCCTTAATTCGGTATTAACCACAAACAAGTCAATTAACCCCACTAGCAACATATTGGCATAATATTTGCCCGCTTATTCTGTGGATTATTGACTTTAGTTTTGGGAAATTCATCTGAATTCAGATTGATTCCACTATATCTAGATATAGTGGCTTTCCAACTGTACGATTCTGCAAAAATTCTAACCGAGATAACTGATTGTATCGTTGATCTCCCAACTTCAATTTGAGATTAGAACCCTGATTAATCGTTAGTTCGCTATTTGTTAGCATTAGTCTCAAACCTTATATTACTAAACTTGCTACATTCTATTTGCTTCATAATAACAGTGGACTTTTAGGAAGTTTACCTGAATTTTTCTTAACTCCACTATATTTGTCTCTAACAACTTCTCGATCGTTAGACTTTGCAAAACTCATATCTTAGTAAACTACTCATATTGTTTATCATTGTCTATCTCTAGGCTGACATTTGATATTACAGAAATGATTAATCCTCATCTCGCTGTTTTTTTGCATTAGTCTCAAACCATAAAATGGCTAAAAACAAAGATGACTCACTGCATTTTCTTCAAAAATCTCAGTACAGTAGCTCTTGAATAGGTAAACTTAGTACCCCGTAACCAACATACTTACCTCAGCAACTCCTGAAAATTCAGAATTTAAATGTATCTGAGTTCCTTGTAACAAAAGTTTAACTTTTTTAAGGAATACTTGTGTGTATTAAAGGTTTCTAAGTTTGCTGAAATTGCCTTCTTAGCCTCAAATTAAGCCTTTTCAGCTTAAACCAAAAAATAATTTACTAATTGGTACCTGAAAAGTACAACACAAATCATAACATTACAGTAATACAAATCATAACATCTGTAAATATATTTAAGTCAATCCACCATGCGAAGTGTACTAAATAACCAAATATTTACAATAAGTATGTCTCAAGATAGATACTTTATACAAAAATATATGTGCAAAAACTATATCTAATATCGTGTCCGACTAAAGACTTATCATTTAGATCGCAGGGAGTAGGGGAAAAAGGCTTTTCGGATTTTTGCACAGATGCGGTAATCATAAATAATTAACCGGACTTGATATAACAGACATCTAGTGAATTTACAGCTATTTTCAGGTAAATAGAGCACGCAGTAGGGGCGCAAGGACTTGCACTCCTGCGATAGGTGTGGTTCAAATACATGATTTCTGCTGTAATTATGGATTGCGTTGCTCAAAATTCGTCGCTTTTGTCGGTTATAGATGCACGTACATACAATGTTTCACTTTTGCAGGCAGATTCACGGGTAAAAGCTCGCAATTTACCGAATGAACTCAACAGTACACTAATTCACATAGATAGTAAAATATTGCTACGATATGCGATCGCAAGTGGCGTAGTCTAAGACATTATGGAATAAACCTGTTTTGTCACTCTTGGAAAACAATAATCGAAGCAAGATTCTGAAACTTTGATTGAGTCAACCTTTGAGCCTCTATTTTCTAATAGTAACTATTTGTAGCCAAAACTTGAAAATTCAAGCTCTGAAAGTCTTTCAGCGATTGGGTTCTCCCAAAGTGACAAAATAAAGATAAGTAGGTCGGCGTGAATATTTATAGTTGAGATGAGGCAGGATAGCGCCGACGGCAAGCGAGTCCGCGAGCGTCGGCAGGTGGTCACTGTAGCGTAGTCGTAAAGCCTGTGGCATAGCTACGCAAAGGGGCGCAGCCTCTCTAAGAATTGTAAGACAGAGAGCAGGAGGGAAGAGGGTTTGAGTCTATTTAATTTTTCTTAACATAGTTTTATGTTTCCACACCGTTCTACTTCCACGCTGTTTTATATCATATCTGCGTTCAAAAATTACAATGTTACTGTTATGCTAGATAGCTGTCAAAGGAGGGAATGAGTGCGATCGCTTAGTCGCTTTACAATAAAAAGTTAAGTATTTATAAATATTGGGATTGAGTTCATAATTAAAGGGCAACCTTAACATAAATAACTCTTAACCTAAGCGTATTAAGTTATGAATTTTAAAGATTTGCTCAAGGGTTGTGCTTGAGTATTTCTCGCAGAAAAAATCTATTTAAATTACTTTTTAGAAAATCTTAAGATTTATTAACTTAGTTTAAAAAATCTTGGTATTGACTTCAGAATGTTAAGAGCGATCGCTTTGTAAAGGTTAGTTGATATTAGTTGTCAAATTGCTAGTGAAGTTAGAAACTAAAGAAATACAACACACGCAATTATTTTATGACTGCTATTTCTAACATTGAATTCAAACGGCCAATTTGGCAAACCGCGATCGTATTGACCTTGGGCTTTTGGCTCAGTGCCAGTCTAGTTTTAGACTGGGTAATTATGCCTAGCCTTTATCTTTCTGGGATGATGAGTCAAGCTGGTTTTACGACAGCAGGCTATACGATTTTTTGGAACTTCAATCGGATGGAATTATTATCGGCTGCTGTAGTGCTGACTGGGGCACTAGCTTTGAGCAAAACCCGATATCACTGGAGTATTGGCAGTATTGTTTTATCTGTGCTGCTGTTGACTATCGCTGTGCTTGACACCTATTTCTTAAGTCCGCAGATGTGCGCTATAGGAATTCAACTCAACCTATTTGAAGCTGCTGCTGCTATTCCATCGACAATGAATTTACTACACGGTAGTTATTGGCTGCTGGAAGTAGTGAAGCTGATAGCTGGTGGTACACTTTTAAGCTGGTGCTGGCGGGAGCAATTTTAAGAAGATGGAGAAAGTATAACGGTGAGAATGTCCACTTATAAATCTCACTCTGAAGACGCAAAGAAATTCTTTGCGTCTTTTTGCGACATATATCTTATGGGTTGATGAATGTGATGTTTACGACAAGCTACGCCTAAGCGTACAATTTTGTATTTATATTTGTGATTTTTCAAACTTAGGATTTTTCAGTTAAATTGCTACCATACAATAATTCAGTTTTTTCTAAGTGTAATTCCATAAGCAAACATATAATTATCTTTTACTATACATTTTCAGCTTTTCCAGACATTTTAACAAATAAATATTTATAACAATTTTCTGGAAGATGATATTAATTAGTTTTCATGTTTACTTTACTGATTTATCATGAAGTTTAGATGTTTCTACTAATTTTTTTTGAAAATTATAGTAATCTAAGTTTTAGTGAGTATGTTACTTGTTATCTACCATCTAGCTGAAAGCAGGTATTTTGCATGGTATCTACTACTAATCAAGAATTTCCCTGTAAGTTCTTGAATTTGTCACTCCAATTTGTGCAGGGTGGCTATTTGGTTCACACAACATTAAAACCCGTTTCCAGTACTTATGAAGAGATTCCCTTCTGCTGATTTAGTCGCCTGCGCATCTCACCACACACCATCATGGCGGCAATTATCAGCAAACTCATTCTTGGGCGGAGGTTTACCATTATTGTTGTGCAAGCGATCGCTTTGCCAAATCCCAAGACTAAGAGTTGCTCTACAATCACAAACTTAAGTAAGATATTGAACTTTTGGAATGCTTAGTTTTGAATAATACTTTTTTGATTGTGAAGTTGCCCTCAAGAATAAACTTCTTGAAAAAGTACCCGACGACTTTCGTCACGGATATAAAAACATACTTCGTCAGCGCGGAATTAATGCTTATAAGTCTTGATGGAGAAACATTTACGTTTACATTACAGTAGATTTTGGTCACTCCAGACTTCAGGATTAGGGACAAAAAACTTTTGCAAGAGAATTCAAGTATCTATAATTTTAGGCCACAAAATACGGATAACAATGATACTTTTGTGACTGATGGGCGAGAGCCAATGGTCTTTGTGTGGCACTTGAGTTACTGTTAGATTGGCTAGATTAGCTAAAGATACAGAAAACCAATCTAATTTTTGAAATACTATATCCTGACAACTAGTCGGGCAATTTTGCTATTGGTCAGTAGCATTAATTGGTTTAGTTGTAAGTTGTAGATTATAGCTTAACAGAGATTGGTGAATTAAGAGTTGGGGGGTGTGGAATCTCTGTACTAACTCAAATATGACCGCTATATTTATCTGAAAAGTGCTTTCAACAAAGTCACGGTGGATTCCGAAAAGGTAATTCACTAATTTTGCCTGCAAATGTTAATTTTATTTCAGAGCGATCGCAATGAAGACACTTCCGATTAGTAGATACAGATTTTTTCAAAAGCTCCAGCCCCTACCTTTGTTGAAAAAAATCACTGGTAAGTCGGTTACTGGTTGTTTACAAGTGTTTAGCACATCAGGCTCTTGGTCAATATATGTAGATGAGGGTAAACTAATTTATGCCAGCTACTCAGAGAAAATGTTTGAGCCGCTTTACAGAAATTTGCAACGCTTGAGCCAACAAATTTCTACTCTCCCTGACGGAATCAAAGATCAGTTGCGGGCGATATTTGAAACTGGTATTGAAAATCAGGCAATACCTAACCCAGATTATCTGGCTATTTGTTGGTTAGTAAATCAGAAATATATCAGTTCCTCTCAAGCAGCAATGCTGATAGAGCAATTGGCGCTAGAAGTTATAGAGTCATTTCTGAATTTAGAGGAGGGAAGTTATGAATTTATTCCTGAGACTTTTCTGGATGATATGCCAAAGTTTTGTCATCTAAATGTTCGTTTATTAGTTGAACGATGTTTAACGCCCCAAAATGAAACGGTTTATCGTCAAACATCGCCAAGTTATCAATCGCATACCTCACAATTTTTCCAAATAAATGAGCTACCATCTAAAGCCAAAACTACGCCAAAGTTACCTAAAATACACGGTTCTAAACCAGCAGCTTACTCGATTAATACTAATGCACACAGGGGTCAGCAAATCATCCAACCGCCTGCTGACAGAAAAATCTATACAATCTTGTGTATTGATGACAGTCCTATGGTATTGAATGCTATTAAAAGTTATTTAGATGAGCAAACCTTTTCCGTTATCGGAGTCACTGATTCTTTAAAAGCTTTAATGGAAATTATCCGTATAAAACCTGACATAATTTTATTGGATATATCAATGCCCAATCTTGATGGATATGAACTCTGCTCTTTGCTGCGTAAACACTCACATTTTAAAAATACACCTGTGATTATGGTGTCAGAAAAAGTAGGATTTCTAGATAGAGCTAAAGCTAAAATGGTTAGAGCATCAGGCTATTTAACTAAGCCTTTTAAACAAGGAGATTTACTAAAAGTCATTTTTCAACATATTGTTTAATTTCCTAATATAGCAAGCTATTCCATTTTAACAGCCTATTATTTTAGATATTTAAGGTTGAATATTATTTGCTTCACTATCATTATAGTTAAAGAATATTGTCTGAGATCAATTCGCTATGAAGATGCACTTAATTATGAAACGAACCGCCAAGTGCGCCAAGTAAGGCAAGAGAGTTGTTAACAGTGATAAATAATCAGTTAATTTACATCTTTTTTGAAATTGGTATTAGTTACAGTCCATAACCAAAAAGTTGGTGGGGTTATTTTTCCTGAAACGTCCAGACTCCTTCATCCCAATCTGATTCTGTTGGGGGTGATTGTAACCAATGCTGACAACGCAACAGATGCAACATAGCAGCTTTGTCTTGGCTGTCTGCTGCCAAAACTAGGGCAAATTCAGCTCTAGCACGGTTAAAATCGCGTCTGAGGTAATATTCGCGTCCTTTGTGATAATGCTCAATCACTTGCAATTTTTCGCTTTCAATTGGATTGGAACGCAAACCCAGTAATTCGTATATGGCTACTGGTTCGTTTCTACCCTTGACACGAATGTAATCTAGTTCTCTAGCCCAAATATTATCTTGGCAGGGTTTAAAAGTGTTATGGCTAATAATAATATCGCAACCGTACTGTTTACTAACACTTTCTAATCGGGAGCCAAGATTAACACCATCACCAATGGCGGTAAATTCCATCCGTTTACTGGAGCCAATATTCCCACTAATCACGGTATCTGAGTTGATGCCAATACCGATTTTAATTCTGGGCTTATTATCTATATGGCGACGTTGATTAAATTCGTGTAGGCGATCGCGCATTTCTAAGGATGTTTGTACTGCCATCCAAGCGTGTTCTTCTAATGGTAGAGGAGAACCAAATACAGCCATGATGGCATCGCCGATATATTTGTCAAGAGTACCTTTATGTTTAAAGACTGCCTCCACCATTGATTCAAAATATTCATTGAGCATACTCACCACTTCTTCTGCTTCTAAGTTTTCTGTTAATGTGGTGTAGCCGCGAATATCGGAAAATAAAATCGAAACTTCTTTGCGATCGCCTCCTAGTTTAGCGTCATCTAATTTCAGCAATTCTTCGGCTAATTCCTGGGTCATATAGCGGTACATCGTACTCTTGAGCCGCTTTTCATCACTGATGTCTTCCATCACTACCAGCGCCCCCCGGACTTGCTCTTGGTCGCTAGCATCGGCTATTGTGTTAATCGATAAATTGATACTATGTTGTTCTGTACCAGTGCTGATAAGTGTGCGATCCGGGTAATATTGTTGACGACCTTTTAAGTCAACTGCATGTAAAGCATCCTGATACCACTTGCTAAAGTCGCCTTCTTTGATGCCGATCGCGTCAGTAACTAATTTACCTTCTAAACGGTCTTCTGGCTCCAGTCCTAGCAAACGCTTGGCACTTTCATTGGCGGCGATAATTAACCCAGTTTTATCAGTGGAAACCACGCCATTGGAAAGACTACGCAGAATATCCCGTTGCATTTGTTCTTGTTGCTTGACTGTGGCAAACAACTGAGCATTTTGCAGCGCGACTCCCGCTTGAATATTAAAAGCTTCCATAAACTCTTCATCGTTGCGGTCAAAGCTAGCTTGGAAGCAGTCGGGAGCTTTGGGCCAATCAGCTGGATTATAAGGGGGAAAATCCCCGGATTTCTTTTTATTTACGAGTTGGGTAACACCAATCAGTTGTTGATCGGCATTAAATACTGGCATACAAAGCAAGCTACAAGTGCGATAGCCATTTTGCTGGTCTAGTTTTTGGGCTGTCTCTGAGTCAGGATCGTAGTACAAATCAAAGCCAATATTTAGCTTTTTGCCAGAAGCCGCGACTATCCCAGCAAAGCCTTTACCTACGGGGACTCGTAACTCTTTGGTTGAACCATCATCCTGAGTGATTTTCGTCCACAATTCATGGCGATCGTGGTCTATTAACCATAGTGTACTGCGATCGGCATTCATCAGTTCCTTGGCTTCATCCATCACCCGCTTCAGAGTGTCTTCTAAGTCAAGACTACTTTGAGAAAGTGACTTGATTGCCTTCATCAGCGCCGCTACTGCTCTTTGTTTTTGAGTCGCTACATAAAAAGAGCGTGAGGACTCTAAAATCAGACAAATCGAAGGAGCAAATTCTTGAAATAATTGTTCGTCAGCACGGCTAAAACCTCTGGTATCAATGCGCTCTGCAAGTGAAGCATCATAATTATTCTTAGATTTTAATTTATTCAGTAATTGCACTACTGCAACTAATTGCCCATGTTCATTTAAAAGTGGCAAAGCTAGCATGGTGTAGGTGCGATAGCCAGTTCTCTTTTCTTGTTCTTGGGCAAAATGCGATCGCGGATCGTTATAAAAATCAAAGGGAATATTGATAACTTGCTTGAAAGTGGCGACTTCACCACCAATACCTTTATTAGCGGGGATACGAATTTCTAAAGAGCGACCCGCCCTCGCCCTCAGCTAGAATTGACCAAAGTTCTTGTTTTTCTTCATCCAATAAAAATATAGTCGTTCGGTCTGCCCCTAGTAATTCTCCGGTTTTCAAGGTAATCGAATGCAACATTTCTTGCAGAATGGTTTCAAACCCATGAGAATCCAGCATTGATAGGGTTTGATGGACAATCTGTAATTTTTGCTCGACATCCTTAACGACCTGTTTAAAAGTATCTTGAGTCAGGGGAGCAAGAAACGTAGAAAAAGTTCCTTGTCTTGTGGCAAGAGCACCCACAGGAGCAGAATTTGCTGTTAATTCGAGGTTTTCTTGGTTGTTACCACCAATAATTAAATCGGTGGTTTCCCCATAACTTCCTTGATACGCTGACATAACTGGTATTTTATCTAACAGAATGAGGTTTTAGATTTAACAATGAGATTAAATTTATGTAAGTGGTGTTAAAAGCAACAATTGCTTGACATTATCCATAGTTTAATCGCTTGTTTAGCCAGCGTCATCCTGTGAATAAACGCTCAAGTTGATTACCAACAAGCATGGCTTGACCAAAACCCCTTCCCACTGCCATCAGTAGGGGGTTAGACCCCTCACATAAACGAGAAAACAATATTTTCCACAGGCGAGAGATTGTTAGTGTAGCCTCATAATATTTTCCAGAAACAGACTAATGAGCATTGCTGTATCCGTAAGATATAGTCGATTTATCTGAAAATTACTGCAAAGTTTAAGTAATTATACGCAATTTTTACAGTGACTGCGATCGCTTCCTGTCGCAGATATGTTAGCCGGAAAAAGAAGTGCTGAGTAAAAAATACTAGTACAGGTCATAAACCACTCTATTTGCCTGTTGTGATGCCTGTGTCCAATTACCAGAGCAAACGCATCTTATTTTCTAATAAAAACTAAACATATAAAAGCACATTTTTGCATCAATCTTTTTGGTCTATTCACTCCTTTATTTACATAAAATCATTCAGAATCAGAATTCGAAAAAGGATTTGTACAATAGAAAGAATAAGGATTATCATAATCACGATAGTGAGGTACTGTAAACTTATTATTATCTTCAGAAGCTTTTATTCGGCAATATGGTTCTAAATTGAGGTCTATCATATAATCGTTACCACCTCCTAAAGTAGGTTTAACTTCTTTGGTTTTTTTTGAAACTGAAAAATGACAAACCCATCGATGTACTGGATAAGCATGTGGTTTGTTTGTTAAAATCTCAGCCCTTCCTGGTTTGATATTATCTCCTTTACTCTTGTCAAAAAGAGAGTTATTTTTAGCATATTTTTCCATCTGCACTACTATAGTACTGTGCTTACATACTTCGTTCATTTCCATTTTCTTGTCAGCATTTTTCTTGTTGTACTCTTCATTAATGTATTCGCTAAAAACAGGCGTATATCTCAAATAAATTTCCCTTTTAGATATATTTTTATTTTCATCTTCTATTGAGTATTCACAACTAAATGGTAATAAGTTTACATTCTTACTATCCTCGAATGCTTTATAAGAAACAGTTATAGCCCCTGATTTGTTCTTGGTTTCTAATTCTTCTTCTATCAGTTTTGTGGTCTCTTGACATATTTTATTTTGGTAAGTTGAATCGGAAATTTTATTGATTATAAAATTTTGATATAAATTCCCACTAGTTAAAAATATAATCAAAAAAATTAATGAATTGGCAATAAAAGGGTGATTACTTAAAAAATGTGCAAAAAATGTACTATTTATAAACTTAAAATAAGGGGAGTTAGGAAAAATACTATTAAATAAGTTATAAACAATATTATTTTGCTTAGAAGAATTCGGGTCTGGTGTATTAGAAGAGTTCGGGTCTGGTGTATTAGAAGAATTCGGGTCTGGTATATTAGAGGAATTCGGGTCTGGTGTATTAGAGGAATTCGGGTCTGGTGTATTAGAAGAATTTGGATCTGGTTTCTTAGGTGTATTGGACATAACGTTAATTTTTAATTTTCTGGATATTTTTTCATTTAATTTAAAACATTGAGAATAAGAAAAACTTAATCTAGTTATCAAAAGTGATGCTCATGCAAATAACATTGAGTCTAATGACGACCGATTTTGTTAAAATCCCTATCTGCTTTAATACAATCTACCTTTATTGACTCATTGTAAGTGCCATCAATCATATCGATTCGGCAGTTATTAAACTCGTGATTTTCAATCACAGTAATTTCTTGTTCGTTGTAATAGTTTTCACTATTCAGACTTGAATACAAATCCTAAATGGTTTATTACGTTTTGCGATAAAAAAATCTATCTTAGGGAATAGTGAGAATGAGAGACCATTTATACAGTAAATCTTTAAGCGGCTAGACGATGTAGGATAATGCGAGCCATAACAACATATATAGTACTGGCGTGGCAAGGCTAAATTGTTGCAAAAAAATTGTAGGTTGGCTTGAGGAACGAAACCCAACACTCCGATCGATGTTGGGTTTCGCGTTGCTCAACCCAACCTACATCTAACGCACTATTTTGAGCTTGTCACGCCAGTAGATAGCATTACATACTTCCCACACATCAGTTGTGCGTTCGCAAAGCATCTCCCCTTAGGAGAGAATACCCTCCAGATTTGGCTGCTGGAATCAGAAGAGCGAGAATTTCCCATTCTAAGTCGCTAAGGTCGGTAGAATAAGCTTTTGCAGCCATTGCGTACTAAGTACATACACTGTCTTCAAAGTATCCTATCTTTGCGATTTACCTTAACCCACCACCTTTATATTTACTTTATAAATAGCCTCTAAGGACTAAAGTCCTTACTACCAACTTGCTTATCCATCAATTTAGTCTTGACAGAGTACTACTAGTTCATAGATATTTATTTTTCTACAGATAGAGTTAATTAAAAATATTAAGCACAATATTATCTCAGGCAAACATAAATATAAAATCAGATTCAATCTTTGAATTGAACCCATATATTAGATGGGCTGAAACATTCACCCTCTTATTGGAAATCCACAGGATTATTTTAATGAAAAAATTAAAGACTCAAGTATTTTTAGGTTTGACAGGTGCATTTTTAGCAGTCGGATCTTCCAGTTTGCTAGCTAGAGAAATTCCCACACAGAGTACATCAAACCTCAGAAAGTATTTAGTAGCGCAATTAGAAACCAATCCAAATGTCAATGAGTATTTGGAGAAAACTAAACCAGAAAGTTATAACGCTCTAAAAAGACAGTTAGATGCAGCGATTGAGGATGCAAAAAGACCGAGTGAAGATAAAGTAATAAAAAATCTTTGGTCATTATCAAAAACTAATCCTCAAATAAAGTGGAGAGAAAATAACGGCAAAATTGAATATCTGATGGCGAGTTGGAAATATGTCAAAAACCCAACCGAGGATTGGAAGGTAGGTACAAAAAAAAGCATAGAGGCACGGACTTGGTTAACAGCTGTTCCTCAAGTTAAGGAATTTTGTCAAAATTGTAAGGGGATCGGTATAAATATTCCTGGTAATATTATGCTTTCTCTGAGGTTACAGCAGTATTTAGGCTTAATTTTAAATAGAAATTCAAATAAGACGCATTTTGTCGAAATGTGGGTGAAAGCTGAAGATTTAAGTAGACCATGTGTCGATCCAGAAATTAATGATTCTAGTTGTAATGTTTTTGAGATCCCGATTCCTGCTAGTTATCCGATTTTGCAAGAGATATACACAACTTCTTATGCCGTTGCTAGTCAAGAACATTATCCTTGGACAGGTTTAGGTTACACCTATGATTGGGGAAATCCAAAAAAACCTCGTGAAGGAGCTAGTGAGTTTCTGATCGACGGAACTAAAGAAAAACCCATAGAAGTAGA
Source organism: Nostoc sp. DSM 114160 (assembly GCF_053470305.1). NCBI lineage: Bacteria > Bacillati > Cyanobacteriota > Cyanophyceae > Nostocales > Nostocaceae > Nostoc > Nostoc sp. DSM 114160. Next base: position 681,064 of record NZ_JBPFGO010000002.1, read on the forward strand.
AGTTGTTTCAGTCACAGCGACGAAAGAATATTGTAATAATCAATATTTAACGGTAAAAGATTAGAAATGAGCGCTCATGAAACACCTTGAAGGTAAAGTGGCTTTAGTAACAGGTGCTACGCGGGGAATTGGTAGGGGAATTGCCATTGGCCTTGGTGAAGCAGGTGCAACTGTATACGTTACGGGTCGCAGCCTGAACAACTCCTCTAGTGATGGGGTTTCAGGGAGTCTTAGTGAAACGAAATCAGCCATTGAGGAAGTCGGTGGTGTATGCATTCCCGTCCAAGTAGACCACAGCGACGATGAGCAGGTGCGTTTGCTTTTCGATCGCATTCAAGATGAGCAAAATGGCCAACTCGACCTATTGGTAAATAATGCTTACTCAGGAGTTCAGGCATTAAAAGACGCTCAGGGACAGCCCTTTTGGGATTCTGAACCAAGTCTTTGGGATGCTAGCAACAACGTTGGTCTTCGCAGCCACTATGTTGCGAGTGTTTTTGCAGCTCGGATGATGACTAAGCGTAACTCTGGACTAATTTGTACTATTTCTTCATGGGGTAGTATGTTTTATCTGTTTAATACAGTTTATGGTGTTGGCAAAGCAGCTTGCGATCGCCTAGCTGCTAATATGGCTGTTGAGTTAAAACCCCATAACGTCGCTTCTGTTTCAATTTGGCCGGGTATTGTTGGTACTGAGCTTTTTTCCAGTTTTGCTTCTGAGATGAATCAAACTAATGCTACTGACCCGAAAAACTCATTCTTGAGCGATCGCTACAACTGGGAAACTCCCTTATTTACTGGACGAGCGATCGCTGCACTTGCTAGTGAGCCAAATATAATCCGCCATACAGGACGCGTGCAGATTGTTGCCGAACTGGCTAAGAAATATAATCTTGTAGATGAAAATGGCGATCGGCCCGCATCCCTACGCTCTCTACGTTTTGTATTACCTGCTGCATTGCCTGTACTGAGAAAGTACTCATGGCTCATACCCGATATAAAAATGCCGTGGTCACTGCTGTTATTGAATGCCCTTGGTTCGCCTAAAATTTAATGGGTATTGGGCAATGCCCAATGCCCAATATCTAAACAAACTATCTTGGGATATATAAAACTTTGTATCCTGAATTAATAGGTCTTAATAGTTCTTTTAAAACTGGTGCAAGAAGATTTTCGGTTAATTGTTGATTTAGTTTTAGTTCTAGGTGTTGCAGCCTGTGGCGGACTATTAGCGGCACTTTTGCAACAACCCGTGCTGTTGGGGTATCTCATTGGTGGGATAGTCATTGGGCCAACGGGACTGGGATTGATTAAAGAACTGATTCAAGTCGAGACTCTGGCACAGTTCGGGGTCGCCTTTTTGTTATTCGCCTTGGGTGTAGAATTTTCCTTTGCGGAACTCAAGAAGGTAAAAGCGATCGCTCTTGGTGGAGGTGGACTCCAGATTGCTTTGACGATTTTGGTGACAGTTTTAGTATGCGGGTTAAGCGGAGCCTGGGGAGCCTTACCTGCGAAGGGGATGTTTTTGGGGTGTATTTTGTCCCTGTCTTCCACAGCCGTTGTCCTCAAGTGCTTGATGGAGCGCAACGAAACGGAAACGCCCCACGGGCAAGTGATGCTGGGGATTTTGGTAGTCCAGGATTTGGCACTAGGACTGATGTTAGCAGTCTTACCAGCCCTCAATCAACCAGCAGAAACTATTGGCATTGCTGTCCTCACAGCGCTAGGTTCGATTGCTTTATTTGCTGCTGGGGCTGTCGCTGCGGGGATTTGGCTGATACCGCCTTTGTTGCAACTGCTAGCCCGTACCGAAAGTAAAGAACTATTTTTATTAGGGGTTGTAGCCCTGTGTTTAGGCATTGCCCTGTTGACAGAGCATTTGGGACTGTCCATTGAAATGGGGGCATTTGTCGCGGGTTTGATGATTTCTGAGGTAGAGTACGCCGACCAAACCCTGACTTATGTCGAACCACTGCGAGATATCTTTGCCAGTTTATTTTTTGCTGCCATTGGGATGTTAATTGACCCAGTGTTTTTGTGGAACAACCTAGAATTGATTTTGGGGTTGGTGGCAATAGTTTTTGTCGGTAAATTTTTGATTATCACGCCCCTAGTAAAACTATTCCGCTACCCTTTGAAAACAGCCATCATCGCCGGTTTGGGATTGGCGCAAATTGGAGAATTTTCCTTTGTTCTCGCTAGTGAAGGGCAGTCTTTGGGGCTGGTGTCTCGACAAATATACTTATTAATTTTGGGAACCACCGCAGTCACTCTGATGCTGACTCCTTTTGTACTGCGGTTAGTGCCATTTTTATTTAACTTTGCCGAATCAATGCCTTGGTTAAAACCGTATTTAGAAGAAGATGAGGTGCAGGATGTGTCGGAAGACTTGCCTCTCAAAGACCATGTGGTAGTTTGTGGCTATGGGCGAGTCGGCAAGAATTTGGTGAAGTTGTTGCAGCAACACGACCTACCTGTGCTAGTAATCGACCAATCGGAGAGGAGAATTCAGCAGTTACGCGAGGCTGGGGTGTCTTATGTCTATGGTAATTGCGTCAGTTTACACGTTTTGGAAACTGCCGGGGTGAATCATGCCAAAGGAATGGCGATCGCACTCCCAGATCCCATAAGTACTCGTCTTTGCTTGAAACGCGCTTTAGAATTGCGCCCAGAATTAGATTTGGTTGTCCGTGCTAACCAGGATAGAAATATTGAGGTGCTGTATCAATTGGGAGCCAGGGAAGTTGTACAACCAGAGTTTGAAGCCAGTTTAGAAATGGCAACCTATTTATTAACTGGCTTAGGCTTGTTGTCGCCACCTGTAGTCCAACGAGAAATGCAGCAAATCCGCAACGATCATTATTTAGATTTGCGGCCAGAGCGCTCTGCAACTGAAGTTGCTCGTGATTTGCGCCAAGCCACCCGCGATTTAAATCAGCGTTGGTATCCTTTACCATCTGATTCGCCCTTAATTGGCATGAGCATAGAAGAGGCAGATATGCGCTATTTAACAGGAGCGAGTTTGATGGCAATTCGCCGCGCTAACGGCGAAGAAATTGATTATCCCAATAATCAAACCAAATTGGCAGAAGGCGATCGCTTGTTGGTGGTGGGAGCTAATGAAGAACTGGCAGCTTTGGCAGAATTCGCTAAGGGACAAGTGGCTGTTCCCGGAGAAAATAGTGCTTGTCAGTGGGTTACAGTCAATGCAGACGCGCCAACACAAGGTAAAACCCTTGCAGATTTAGATATCGCCAAGCAATATGGAGTCCAAGTACAGGCGATCCGGCGAGATGGTAAGTTTATCCGCTATCCTGATGGCGGTATGGATTTGCGAGTCGGCGACCAAGTATTGTTATGTGGTGGCTTGACAGGTTTGAGTCAACTACAACAGTTATTTGCGAGCGCTAGTTCAGTACCCCTGTCTATCCCAGTGGTAAAAGCTGGTGAAGCAGAAGCGCTCAAAGACTTTCTACCTGTCGATAGTGTAACTGATTGAACTTTAAGACTCCACAAGCTAAGTGGCTCAATATAGCGATCGCGCCTTTGGGATGGTAGTGACTTGGCTATTTGGGGTGCTTTTTCATATTCTTTTAGGATAATACCCAGATCCAAGATGTTATCTCTGATGCGGACATCATCATAGATTGAGTCATTTGCAGCTCAGTTTCGGTAACAGTCCATCCATAAGAGCTTAAGAGGATGTTTGAAAAGTGGTTGCAGGATAAAGTGACAAATCAAACATGGGGACGGCGATCTTTTGCTCTTGACTACTCTAAATTTTGATTCTCTTTTGCAAAAAAGTATCTAATGGGGTTATCTGCTTGATCTTTGTCAATCGCAGAAGTTTTTAGTCTATTGAATTTGATTACCTTGTTTGATAACTGAGTTTATCTAAGAATTGAGCTTTACTTTTTACAAATTTATTCTGTCTTTACAATACCTTTTCATCTCATATTTTCAGTTATCAGATACTTTGGCGATAATGATAATTACTGTACTGTATTTACAGTACTTTATCCAAAATTATTTGTGAGAAAGCTTTTTAAGGCTTAATGGCAAAAGTCAGATGAAGAGAAGCAATTGCGAAAGTTTCTTACGCGATAATGGTTATAAACTAAGAAAAACTACGTTTTTACATCGTTGTAGCTGTATCTTTTCATTTTTTAAATATTTCTGAAATTATACTTATAATGTTGTACACAAGTTTACGTATTATTACTAGAGCATCTGCTAATTTACTCTGTAAGCTTTTAGGACAGCCTAGTGTTAGTAATTTAGAAACTCAACTCTATGAGAAACAAGTTCAAATTCAGCAGCTAGAAAAGCAAGAAAGGGCGCTTTACCGAGTTATTAGCAAAATTCGAGCTTCTTTTGAATTAGAAACAATTTTTCGTACAGCTACTAAAGAAACTTGCAAGTTACTCCGAGTCGAACGGATTGCCGTTTATCGTTTCTATGAAAACTGGGGTGGAGAATTTGTTAGCGACTTTGAGTTTGCAGAAACTGGATGGGATGATGTAGATACATTAGGAAAAAATACAGTTTGGAATGACTCTTATCTACAAGAAAATCAAGGTGGACGGTATCGTAATAATGAAGCTTTAGTTGTTTCAGATGTTTACGCAGCAGGCTTATCTCAATGCCATATAGAAATTTTAGAACAGTTCCATATTCGAGCTTATGCAACTGCATCAATTTTTGTGGGAAAAAAACTGTGGGGAGTGCTTGCTGCTTATCAGCACTCACAGCCACATGAATGGAAACAATTAGAAATTCAGTTTTTGTCTCAGATTGCAACGCAGTTAGGATTTGCAGTTAAACAAGCAGAATTTTTAGCTCAAGCAGAACAAAAAGCAGTAGAACTGTATAAAGCAAATCAGCAGCAGGATATTCTGTTTAATTTAGTTGCTGAGATTCGTGAATCTCTGAATCTAGACACCTTGTTTAAGACTACTGTACGAGAAATTCGTAAGGCTTTACGGAGCGATCGCGTCAGTATCTTTCGATTTGATCCGGGATCGAACTATACCTCTGGTAAATTTGTCTCCGAGAATGTATTGCCTGACTACGATTCTACGATCGCCATCAAGGTAAAGGATAATTGTTTTGGTGAAAAATATGCAGTTGCTTATCACCAAGGGCGTATACAGGTAGTATCAGATATTTATCAAGCTGGGCTAAAAGATTGCCACATTCAACTGTTAGAGCAATTTCAAATCAAGGCACAAATTGTTGCACCTTTAATGAAAGGAAAAACTTTATGGGGATTACTATGCGTTCATCAGTGCCATTGTTCGCGCGAGTGGAAAAAGTCGGAAATTCAATTTATCCATCAGTTAGCTGCTCAGTTTAATGTAGCTTTAGAACATTCTGAATTATTAGAGCAATTCCGCTCTCAAGCTAATCAACTTGCTCAAGCAAACAATGCTTTAGAACTAGCAAATTCTCAGCTAGAAAAACTTAGTAAACTAGATGCTCTAACCCAAATCGCCAATCGTCATTGTTTCGATCAGTTTTTAGAGCAGGAATGGGATCGATTAAGACTAAGTGAAAATTATTTATCTTTAATTATATTTGATATTGACTATTTCAAGGATTATAACGATTCCTATGGACATTTAGCTGGGGATGAATGCTTAATACAAGTTGCTCGTGCTGCACAATCTGTATTAAAGCGTCCTACCGATCTACTAGCTCGTTATGGTGGTGAAGAATTTGTTGTAATTTTACCAAATACGAACGAATCAGGTGCGATTAAAATAACTAAGTTGATTCAAAAATCTATTCAAGAGTTAAAAATTCCCCATAAGAAGAAGAATAATTTTCAATATTTTGTGACTGTCAGTTTAGGTGTTGCAATTCAAATGCCAACAGATAAAAGTTCATCTCAAAATTTAATTAATGCCGCAGATAAAGCTTTATATAAAGCTAAAGAACAAGGACGCAATCAGTGGGTTTGTGCTGCAAAAACCTGAGTCTAGTGATGAAAAAATTAAAAATACACAACTTTAATTGTGGGCTTGTATTTCACAATAAATAAAGAATTGCTTCGAGATGCGAGGCGCAAGGCATCTTTATTCCAAGCCCACGGCTTAAGCAGTGGGCTTGAATTTTTAATTTGAGTGAAGCAAGTGATAAGGCAATTTCCGTTAATAAATCTACCGTCGCCGTTGGTTTCGACTTCTCTACGAGACGCTACGCGTAGCTTGCTTCCCCGGAGGGGTACGCTCAACCAACTAAGGGATCGAGAGTTGAGCAAAGCGATGCACTGAGCCTGTTGAAGTGTCGAAACTCGTCAACCTGGGTAGATTCTTTGTGAGAAATCACTTAAAGCGATGGGTTGTGATGTTTCTGCCTCGCTCCTAACTCACTTTCGGCTTGATGTAGGCGATCGCTTGTTTCCAAACGGTGGTTTGCTGACTGTTTTCATCAGCAATAGAGATACACTGTGGATCTTGCCATAAAACTTTTCCTGTGAGTACATCACCAGTCAGCAGCTTTAACTCTACTGGTGTTGTTTGTTTTATCAGGTTTTGGACTTGTCTAATACTGGGTAAAGTGGTGTCAAATTCAGTAAGCATTTTTAGTAAAGATGAACCTACAAGGCAAAATAAAGAGTAACTAATCCTTGATAATTCATCCTTGAAGAAATGGCAATCGAATTTACTAAGTATCATGGTCTAGGCAACGACTTTATTTTGATTGACAATCGCTCGTCATCTTTGCCTGTAGTGACTCCAGAGCAAGCGATCGAGTTGTGCGATCGCCACTTTGGTATCGGTGCTGATGGTGTAATTTTTGCCTTACCTGGAGAAAACGGCACTGACTACACCATGCGGATTTTTAATTCCGATGGTTCAGAACCAGAAATGTGTGGCAATGGCATTCGCTGTTTAGCTGGCTTTTTAGCAGACTTAGAAGGGGAATCCCGGAATCAAGATTCATATCGCATTCATACTTTGGGTGGTGTAATGACTCCCCAACTTTTATCTGATGGTCAAGTTAAAGTAGATATGGGTTTACCCAGGTTACTCGCTAGCGAAATTCCTACCACTCTTGCACCCGCCGAAGAAAAAGTCATTTCTGTGCCGTTGGAGGTGGCGGGGCAAACTTGGGAAGTCACCTGTGTAAATATGGGAAATCCTCATTGCATCACCTTTGTAGAAGATGTAGCAGCAATTGAACTAGAAACCATCGGCCCGAAATTTGAGCATCACCCAGTTTTTCCCCAACGCATAAATACCGAATTTATGCAAGTGGTACGCCGTGACTATTTGAAAATGCGGGTGTGGGAACGGGGTGCTGGAATTACCTTAGCTTGCGGGACTGGTGCTTGTGCTTCTTTAGTAGCTGGTGTGTTAACCGGGAAATGCGATCGCACCGCCACTGTAGAATTACCAGGTGGCCCCTTGCAAATTGAATGGTCAGAAATCGACCAACGGGTTTACATGACAGGCCCGGCCCAAAAGGTATTCACTGGTAAACTGTAACCGACTTACTATTGGCATTACTCAAGTAGTAGTGCCATAGAAACAGCGATGTCTGTGGCGGGCTGTGCCATCGTTTCTTATCGCAATTCAATTAATGATTGCAACACGTCCTTGGGTAAAGACGCGATGAATCGCGTCTCTACAATACGGTCTATTTGTCGCATTATTTTTTTCAAATTGGTATTATTTTGGGGAACTGGCGGATGAATCTGTTTCTGTTGGAGATTGAATCTGGCTATTAATTTTAGATTGCACAGCTTCTTTATTAGAAATTGCTAAATATATACCCCCGACAATTAAAGCCAATCCTAACAAGTTAAAAATACTCAAGTTTTCCGAGAAAAGTATCCAAGCAAGAATCGCAACAATCACTGGATTGAGTAGTAAAAGTAAAGAAATAAATCCCGATGAGAAATTTTTGAGGCTGTATACAATTAGCCCATGACCCAAGGCTTCGCAAATAGCAGCTAGCGCAAATACTACTAACCATCCCGACAAAGTAACTGGGAAAACTTGTTTTTCCCAGATTAGTACTACTGGAATCATCAATGAAGTTGCGATCGCACAACGCCACAGAAGAATAGAGATCGTTGAAAACTTATTTCCGATCTGCTCAATAAGTAAAAAGTTTGCTGCATAAAATATCGATGAGATGAGAGCAACAGCATCACCTGTAATATTATTATTAGAACGCAATAAATCTTCAAATCCAACAGCGATCGCACCGATTATAGCTAAGATCAAACCGATGATAAATTTGCGCCCAAAAATTTGATTAAAAAATAGCCATCCTCCTAAAGTAGTAAATAGCGGATTGAGGCTACCTAAGGCATTAGCATTCGCAGCACCAGTCTGAGTTAGCGACCAAGTCCAAGATAATCTACCTAATACATGAACTAGACCCACTGCGATTAAAAGCGCTATCTCTTTGATTGGATAAGGCTGCTGTGGTAATACAGGTTTATCTTCTGTAATTTGAGTCCGTACTTGGTTAATTCCACTCCATAAGCCAAAGATAATAGTTGCTATCCATAACCGATTAAATAATGTAGCAACAGCGCTCATTTCTCTAACAGCAATTTTAATAAATATTGCTGTTGAAGATAAAGCGAATAATGCAATTATTACTATGATTATCGGCAGGATTTTTGAAGTTTTATCATTTTCTGGTGTTAGGCTTAATTGATTTTCTGCCATTTAGTTTATATTTATAATACGAACCGCCGAGTGCACCAAGAAAGAAGTAGCAATTATTTGGGATTATTTAGGTAATAATGCCATAGAAGTCTTGCGGCAACTGCTCGCCACGGTCGCCAGTGCTGTGTCATGGCTTCTAGTTGTGCTGGTGTTGGACGCGTCGCCAAGTTTTTGAGTTTTTGGAAAGCGATCGCGATCGCTAAATCGCCTTTAGGAAAGACATCAGGACGTTGCAGCGCCATGAGCAAATAAATATCAACTGTCCAGTCTCCGATACCTTTGAGGCGCTTTAACTCTGTTCTGATAGTAGTTTCGTCCATTGTTTCTAGCTTGCTGAGGTCAAGCTGACCAGTTGCAATAGCATTCGCCAACCCACGACAGTATAGAATCTTTTGCCGACTGAATCCAATCGCTCTTAATTGAGCATCATCTAATATCAAAAAGTTTTCTGGCGTTAAAGTTACAACCACTGCACATAGACGGTTAAATATAGCCCTTGCAGCTGTTACGGAAACTTGCTGTTCTAGAATGATGCACAGAAGTGTTGTAAAACCCGGTTCTCTTTTCCACATCGGTGGAGGCCCCAGTGTTTCTAAAATCCCAGCCAAATCACTATCAAGTTTGGCAAGCACCATTAAACCACGGGTAAGGCTTTCTTCAGTCAACGATTCTAGTTCAGGTGTTTGAGTCATCTTTGAGAAATTTCGATTCTTGTGTAAGCAGTTTTTGTTTGCGCTCAACTCCCCAGTGATAACCACCAAGACTGCCATCACTCCGCAGCACCCGATGACATGGTACAATCACCGCGATCGGATTAGCTCCACAAGCATTACCCACCGCGCGGACTGCTTGGGGTTTGGCAATATCACAGGCGATATCAGTGTAAGTGCGGGTTTCGCCATAGGGAATTTTTTGTAATGCTTCCCAAACTTGTTTCTGAAATGCTGTCCCACGGACATCAAGTGGTAAATTAAGATGCGTTTCACCTCCCGCAATGAAGTCGAGGATTGCTTGTATCCATTCCTTGTGTGTGCGATCGTCACGTATGATGTGCGCTTGGTGAAATTCCTGGTTTAAGATATGTTCAAGCTTGTCTGCTTCATCACCTAGTTTAACGGCACAGATACCCTTCTTTGTTGTTGCCACAAGCAAATATCCTAGCGAACATGGAGCGATCGCATAAACAATGTTGATTGTATTTCCAGCTTGTTGGTAAATTTTTGGTGTCATTCCTAATTGTTTAGGTGCTTTCTCATACAGTTGGCTACTTGAACCATACCCCGTGTTGTAAGCTGCATCAGCAATTTCTTCTCCTGACTGAAGACGCTGCTTCAACCGTTGGCTACGCAGCGCATCTGCATATTGAAAAGGCGATACGCCAATTATCTGCTTGAATATTCTTTGTAGGTAACTAGGACTCATTTCTACCTGAGAGGATAATTCCGATAGGGTTGGTATGCGATCAACTTGTGCTTCAATATATCGACATACTGCTAAGATTTTGGCTGTATTTGGAACTATTTCAGATTGTGGCTGACAGCGCTTACAAGGTCGAAAACCTGCAATTTCAGCATCTTGTACCGACTGGAAAAAACAAACTTGATTCCGATTCGGTTTGCGACTAGGGCAAATAGGTCGGCAATAAATGCCTGTAGAGCGAACACCGTAGAAAAACTTACCTTCAAAAGCAAAGTCTCGATTGAGAACTGCTTCCCATAGTGTTTCTTCTAAAATTTGTGTCTGTTGTAATTGCATTCATCCCTCTCAAATCTATTGCAAGTACCCCACTTGGGATTGCCCATGATTAGTTTTTACCTTTAGGTAAAACTAGATTAAATGTATCGTTCAATTACTTTCTATCTGATTGTTGCGATCGAAGTTGATTATCTCAGGGTATTCTGTCAGCACTCCTAAAGTCATTCGCTCTTTGACAAATGGTTCACCCGATTGGGTGAATGCGATCGCAGCATCCAGAACTACGCTGAAAGTAGAGCCACTTTTTCTGCTGTTTGCGATCGTGCTGACAGCTAAAAACTTTTACAATGGCTATGATTACCTTGAATATTATGCCAATTGCTTATATATCAAAGGGTCTAAGAGTGGATGAAATTGTAAAATCACCGCAGAAACCAGATTTTCTACCAGAGAAGATCCCTCTATTGGAAACAATTGCTGCCAATCTACCGGGAATGATTTTCCAAATTCTGCAACGGCAGGATGGTTCTGTATTTATTCCTTATATTAGTTCTGGTTGTAAATATTTGTATGAATTAGAACCAGAGGCTATACAGCCAGACTTTCAAATGTTATGCAAACTGATTTATCCACAAGATATAAAAGCTTTTACAGAATCTATTGCTGTTTGTCGTACTACTCTTACACCTTGGCATTGGGAAAGTCGGATTATTACGCCTAGTGGCAAACTTAAATGGATTCAAGGTACTTTGCAACCAGAATTACAAGCAGCAGGTGATTTTCTTTGGCATGGTTTGGTTATGGATATTACAGACCGAAAACAAGCCCAAGAAAAATTGCTTGAGAGTGAGGCACGATATAAAGCAATTTTGGATGCTATCCCCGATTTGATGTTTCGCATCAGCCGCGATGGCGAGTATCTAGATTTGAAAAGTGAGGGTGCAAATATCACTCTTGCGAGAGAAGAAATAGTTGGAAAAAATTTGCAAGAGTTATTGCCGAGTGATGTTGCAGCCATTAGCCAAGTAGCGATCGCTAAAACTTTAGATTCGGGAATTTTGCAAACTTGTGAATATCAACTACCAACATCTTTGGGAATCAGAGATTATGAGGCGCGGTTGGTAGTTAGTGGTACAGATGAGGTATTAGCAATTGTCCGAGACATCACAGATCGCAAACAAGGGGAAGTCGCCTTACAAAATCTTGCCCAAAAATTTGCTAAAGCTTTTAGTTGCAGCCCCGATTCAATTACCATTAGCACGCTGCAAGAAGGACGCTTTATCGAAGTTAACGACAGTTTTGTGAATCTTTCCGGTTATGGGCGAGATGAGGCAATTGGTAAAACTTCTTTTGAATTAAATCTTTGGGTAAACGATCGCGATCGCCTAAACTTAGTGCAAGAGTTGCAAAGCACGGGAGTTGCTCGTAACTTAGAAATTGATTTTCGGCAAAAATCTGGCGAGATAATTACAACGCTGCTGTCAGCTGAAGTCATTGATTTAAATGGTATTCCTGCGATTTTAGCAGTGCATCACGACATTACAGAACGCAAACAAGTAGAAGCACAATTACGCTTTTGTGCCCAACGCGATCGTTTGTTGGCAGAAACCCTAGTAAGAATTCGATCTTCGCTGAAATTAGAGGAAATTCTTCAAACCACCGTGACGGAAGTCAGGCAATTTCTGCAAGCAGATCGAGTTTTCATTGGTTTAAATAATGCTAATTTAGGAGTCAAAACTCTTGCCGAATCAGTAGATCCTAAGTATCCATCAGTCTCAGGTTGGTCTACTAATGATGAAGCTTATCTACAAGAATTAAGAAACTTATTAAAAGATAATCTTGTACGTGTCGTTGAAGACGTAACGCAAATATCAGCATCTCCCAAAGTAAAAGCACACTGTCAAAAATTCCAAACGAAGGCTAGCTTGGCTGTACCAATTATGCTAGGTGACGAATTATTTGGGGCGTTAATTGCCAATCAATGCTCAGGGCCGCGTCATTGGCAGCTAATAGAAATTGATTTGTTACAGCAGATGTCGGAACAGCTAGCGATCGCAATTCAACAAAGTCAGATATGCCAAAAGCTAGCAGAACTCAACACTAATTTAGAATACCAAGTCCAAGAACGGACAGCACAGTTGCAGCAGAAAATGCAAGAAGTTGAAAATTTGCATCGTGTCAAAGATGTTGTTTTGCACACAGTTGCCCACGATTTACGAACTTCCGTGATGGGTAACTTGATGGTGTTAAAGAATTTATTAAATCAAGGAGTGGAGAGCAAGGAAGCAGGGAAGCAGGGAGCAGGGAGCAAGGGAGAATTTTCCCCTCTGCCCCCCGCACCCTGCCCCTCTGCCTCTTCTGCCCAATCTGCAATTCCAATATCTCGCTCAATCATCGAGCGAATGATTCAGGGTAACGATCGCCAACTAACAATGATTAACTCATTGCTAGAAATTAATTCCTGTGAAAAACAGGGTATTGAAATCAAACTCGAACCTCTACAACTAAGCACCCTAGTGGGCGAATGTTTCTCCCAGTTGGAACCGATGCTGACACAAAATCAAGCGACTTTGAAGAACTTGGTTCGGGCAGACTTACCGTTAGTAATGGCAGATGAGACTCGATTGCAGAAAGTTTTGGTCAATTTGATCGCACATGGCTTGCAAAATAATCCGCCAGGATTAAATTTTACCCTGAGTGCCACCATTGAAGGGGGAATGATTCGCACTCAGATTCAAGATGACGGTGTGGGAATGAGTAAAGCAGAGTGCGATCGCCTCTTCGATCTGCATGTCCGCGATCCTCAAGATTGCTGCTCTACAAGCATTGGCTTAAAAATGTATCTTTGTCGGAAAGTTATTAAGGCGCATGGCGGCGAAATCGGTGTTATGAGTAACCGCAAGCGTGGATTAACTTTCTGGTTTACACTACCTTTGGCAACTTCATCCGCAACAAATCGCCCATAAATCACCAAAAAATGAGAGGGTGTTATTTATGGCAATATTAAACCTCTTGCAAAGGTGCTTTTTGCACTCTTGTGGGAAAAGGTTTTGGTTAAAGGGGAAGGGTTAAATACAAAACCTTTACCCTTTACCCCTTCCCCCTTTCCCGACTCTGCAAGAAGTCTATTAAGTAAGGGAAACACCCTCAAGGTATGGGCAAAGTTGCTCGGATGCTAATGGCTACTCCATTGACAACAGTGCAAAGGTGGTGGAGAAAAACCTTTTCTGCACCAACAACAGATGAAATCATTACTCTTTACAGAGTTTGGCGTAACCGTTTTTTGTGGCAAAGATTACGTTTATGGTTATGGCTGGCGCTGATTTGTCTGTTGTCTTTTACTTTGCGAGACATTTACGGCCTGTTTTTTCCTTTTGCAGAGTTGCAGCCGCTCCCAGAAGTACTTAGAACTCAACGCCTGGTAATTAATGTTGCAATGCTTGCAACTATAATTATTTGCCTTGCTTTACATAAAACTAAATTAGGTCGTCATCGTCCAGATTTATTATTTTTGGGGTCTTCTTGGTCACTTAGTTTAGCGTCGCAGTTGTTTGCAACCATCAGAGGTTTCGCACTACCCGATACCATCGGCTGGTCGCTGTTGTTCTTGAGCCAAGCTGTGTTGATGCCTGTTTGCTGGATTCTTCACTTGCTGACTCAAGTAAGTGTGCTGATTTACTATTTTGGTGTGAATACAGTACTTGGGCTAAAAACATCAATCCCCGACCATCCAGGAATATATAATGTAACGTTCATTTTATATATCTTCTGGTTTTGTACTATATGTGACATCGGTGTTTATCTGTACGATCGCCTGCAACGTTCGGAATTTTTCGCCCGCCAAGAACTAGAATCTGCCTACCAAAAACTCAAGGTTGCCGAAGCTAAATATCGCAGCATTTTTGAAAACGCCGTTGAAGGAATTTTTCAAAGCAGTCCCGATGGACATTATATTACGGCAAATCCTGCTTTAGCGAGGATTTATGGCTACTCCTTAGTAGACGAGGTGACAGCAAATTTCACTGATATTGAACAATTATACGTTGACCCGAACCGCCGAGCAGAATTTGTGCGCCTGATGGAAAAGTATGGCAGCGTTTCCGATTTCGAGTCCCAAATTTATCGTCAAGACGGGAGTATTGTCTGGATTTCCGAAAAAGCCTACGAAGTTCGTGACGAAAAGGGAAAACTGCTTTACTACGAAGGTTTGATTGAAGACATTACCCAGCGCAAGCAAACTGAAGAAGAACTACGAGTATTTTTCCATGCAGTTTCCCACGACTTACGCAACCCAGTACTAGGTACTTTAATGGTACTGAAGAATTTGCTGGCCCGTTCAGAGAAAAATATTACGATTTCCCGCTCAATTTTAGAGCGGATGATTCAAAGTAGCGATCGCCAACTGAACTTAATTAATTCGTTGATGGAAACTCATATCAGTGAGGTGCAAGGTGTTGTCTTACAACGTCAAGCCGTACAATTACTGACAGTTGTCGAAGCTGCGATCGCAGATTTAGAGCCATTGCTAGAGCAAAATCAAGCCCAGCTGACAAATCTGGTGTCCGCAAATTTGCCATTAGTGAATGCCGACCCTACGCAACTATGGCGAGTTTTTTCTAACTTAATTGTCAATGCTTTGAAACATAATCCCCCTGGTTTGCTCTTGACAATTAACGCTACCCGTCAGGATGACATGATTTATTGTACTGTTAGTGATAACGGCGTGGGAATTAGTCAACAACAAAGCGATCGGCTTTTTGACCTTTACTTTCGGGGTGCAAGTATCGGCAATTCTGTAAGTTTGGGATTAGGGTTGTATCTATGTAAACAAATCATCCATGCTCACGGTGGCGAAATTGGCGTAAACAGTGCATTGAATGCAGGAGCAACATTTTGGTTTACCTTACCAATTAGTAGCTCACAGGATGAAGTTGCTAATTAAACCTTTTTGTTACCACAAATATTTTTTTAAATTTACGATTATTCAGGAAAAAAGAAACGAATAGAACAACAAAATCCGGGTAAAATTGGTGATGTGATTTCATCATCGCCTAACAAAGTAGCAACTAAAACCAACTGTGCTTTTTCTCGCCGATAAACTTCGACTTGTTTAGTGAAGCGATCGACAATCCAATACTCACGCACGCCTTGAACTGAATAAAGTTTCAGTTTTGCTTCTTTGTCTCGAAGTTCGTTTTGTTTACCTGGGGATAAAACCTCTACTACTAACTCTGGTGCGCCTGTCAAATGTCCCGCTTCATCTTCAATTTGCGCCAGTCGTTCTCGACTTACCCAAACTACATCCGGTATGACGCTATCTGCTTGCGAAAAAATCACTCCTGGAGCCACAATTGTTTCCCCTAAACCACTCGAATCTGACCAAACATCGAGTTGTCGAGCAATTTTTACACAAACTTGTTGATGACGGCGGTGAGGTGTGCGAGTCACAAAGAGTTCTCCATTAATAATTTCATAGCGCGTCCACTCGTTTTCGGGTAGAACCTCTAAATCGTGAATTGTCCAGCGTACTCCCTCAATGGCTTGGTTCATGATTGTCCCCATTTGGCTCGTTGCCTTTGTTTAATTTTATCTTTTCTTCGGGCAAGGCAGATATTGTATTTAAATTAGAACCATAATGAAAAGCAAAAGTTCAGGCGAAACTCTGTATGCTGACATTTACCCAACTTAAACCACCTAATTACGATGCTGCGGTTACTTTTACTCTGGCGCTAACAGCAGAAGAACGCACCCGCAGCCGTCATCGTTTTGAAACGCCAGATGGTAAGGTTGTGTTTTTACATTTACCCAGAGGAACTGTTTTACACGATGGCGATATTCTACAAGAAGAAACCCATAGCAGTTTAATCAGAATTACTGCCAAACCAGAACTAGTAATAACTGCTTTTGCCCAAACATCACTTTTGTTATTACGGGCGGCATACCATTTGGGAAATCGCCATGTACCAGTAGAAATTACTCCAACTTATTTACGCTTATCTTCAGATTCAGTTTTACGTCAAATGTTGGAACAATTAGGGTTAGAAGTTAAAGAGGAAATTTTACCGTTTCAGCCAGAATTAGGAGCTTATGGACAACACCATCATGCTCACTGATAGTCATCTTTTGAGTATTTTACAGTTGGCTAGCCCCGCTTTGCCTGTAGGAGCATATAGTTATTCTGAAGGTTTGGAAATGCTGGTAGAAAATGGTACGATCGCTAACCACACACATCTCAAAGATTGGTTAAAAGCAGAGTTGCTCTACGGGGCAATTCGGTTAGAGGCGGCGGTGATGGTACGATCGCAGCAAGCTGTAAAAATAGGTGATATTGAGTCGCTACGCCGTTGGAATTTGTGGCTATCGGCTGCTAGGGAAACAGAAGAATTACGCGCCTCTAGTTGGCAGATGGGGCGATCGCTGATCCAATTACTTGGTAAACTAGAATCGCAGATTATGCCTATTGCCAATGCTGTAGGTAATCCTTGCAATTATGCGATCGCTTTTGGTATTGCCGTTGCCCATTGGCAAATCAGTATCCAAGCCGCATTACTCGCATATCTGCATAGTTGGGCAAGTAATTTGATTACTGCTGGCGTGAAACTGATCCCCCTTGGGCAAACAACAGGACAGCAGTTATTGCTAGATTTGCAACCACTACTCAGTGCTACGACATTAGAAATTCTTGCGTTGGATGACGATGAACTCGCCTGTTGTAGTTGGGGTTTGTCGCTAGCGAGTATGCAGCATGAAACGCAGTATACAAGGTTATTTAGGAGTTAGTCATTTGTCCTTTGTCATTAGTCACTTGTACTGAGTTTCGACACTTCGACTGCGCTCAGTGCATCGCTGCGCGGTAATCGAGCGACTTGTACTGAGTTTTGACTGCGCTCAACTACCGCGTAGTCGTTGGCGCAGCCTCTCCGACAGGAGAAGTAAGTCGAGATTCAACTACCGCGTAGTCGTTGGCGCAGCCTTTCCAAGAGTTGTATTGGTCATTAGCTTCCGATTTTTAATAAAACGTGAGTTCGACAAGCCCTTTTTTGACCTCTCCCCCAACCCCTCTCCGACACGGAGAGGGGAGCCAAAACCCTAATTTCTCGTTGCTCCTTCCTCTCCCACGGGGAAAGGGAGGTTGTCCGGGAGAAGTTCATCGAACTCACGTTAATAAATGACAAATGACAAATGACAAAGGACAAAGGACAAAGGACAAAGGACAAATGACAAATGACAAATGACAAATGACAAAGGACAAATAAAAATGAATGCATTTCGAGTGGGGGTTGCTGGGCCAGTGGGTTCGGGGAAGACGGCTTTAGTTGATGCTTTATGTAAGGAATTGCGCGAGCAGTATCAGGTTGCGGTGGTGACGAATGATATTTATACTCAGGAGGATGCTCAGTTTTTAGTGCGTTCTCAGGCGTTGGCTAGCGATCGCATTTTGGGTGTAGAGACTGGTGGTTGTCCTCACACTGCTATTCGCGAGGATGCTTCGATGAATTTGGCAGCAATTGAACAATTAGAAGAACGTTTTCTCGATTTGGATTTGGTGTTTTTGGAAAGTGGCGGCGATAATTTGGCTGCTACTTTTAGTCCAGAATTAGTGGATTTAACAATTTACGTCATCGATGTTGCAGCTGGTGATAAAATTCCCCGCAAGGGTGGCCCTGGTATCACCAAGTCTGATTTATTGGTGATTAACAAAACCGATCTAGCACCTTATGTTGGTGCAGATTTAAGTGTGATGGAACGAGATGCTAAAAAAATGCGCGGCGATAAACCTTTTATTTTTACTAATTTAAAAACTCACTCTGGACTTGCAGATGTAATTAACTTTGTTTGCACCAATATCTGTTGAAAATGAATTCAGATTCAGGAGTCAAGCCCATTTGACTCCTGACTTTTGAATTCTGTTTCTATAAAGCCTTCTGATGACGACTTCGCACCCGTTCAGCACTACCAGTAGGAATCGCAGCAATTAATTTTTGCGTGTATTCCTCTTTAGGTTCTTGGTAGATGCTTTCGGCTGTCCCTTCTTCAACAATTTGACCGCGATTCATGACTAAAATGCGATCGCTCATAAATTTCACTACACTTAAATCGTGAGAAATAAAGATATAAGTAAGCTGAAAGTCTGACTGTAATTCTTTGAGAAGATTTAACACCTGCGCCTGTACTGAAACATCTAGCGCTGAAACTGACTCATCGCAGATGATAAACTTAGGATTTAACGCCAAAGAACGAGCTATGCAAATCCGTTGGCGTTGACCGCCAGAAAACTGATGAGGATAGCGGTTAATCGCATCTGCACTCAACCCCACCCGTTCTAAAAGTTCGACTACTCGCACTCGTCGTTGTTGTTTTGTCTTCCCAACAGCGTGAATTAACAAAGGTTCCATTATCGCGTCCCCAACCTTCATCCGGGGATCGAGGGAACTAAAAGGATTTTGGAAGACTATTTGCATTTCCCGCCGCAGTTTTTGCAACCGTTCTCCTTTGAGGCTAGTAATATCTTGTTTTTCAAAGATAATCTGACCACTCATCGGTTCAATTAAGCGCAGCAAGGTTCTGCCAAGGGTCGTTTTACCGCAACCAGATTCTCCCACCAAACCTAGTGTTTCTCCTGGTTTAACATCAAAAGAAACGCCATTAACTGCCATATTATAACTTTTTATACTACCGAACACCCCACGCACTGGAAAACTAACTTTCAGGTTGCGGATTTGCAGCAGGGGTTCTTTCTCATTAAAGTTTGCCAATCTTGCAGCAATCTCTTCTTTGGTAACTTCTGTGGGTTGTGCAGGTTCTTTCGGCTGAATTACTACTTGTCCCGTTGGCGTCTCTTCTGCACTCATGTAGTCGGAAACAGTGAGTAATTTTTGGGGACGGCGGTTGAGTGTGGGGCGACAAGCTATCAAACCTTTAGTATATGGATGCTTGGGACTACTGAAAATTTGCCCAGAAGTACCAGATTCGACAACTTTACCTCTATACATCACCGCTACTTGGTCAGCAATTTCTGAAATTAGCCCCAAATCGTGGGTGATGAAAATCATTGCCATGTCACGGCTTTGCTGCAATTCTCGCATTAACTCCAAAATAGTCGCTTGCACCGTCACATCCAAAGCTGTGGTTGGTTCATCGGCGATTAAGATTAATGGGTTGCAAGAAATTGCCATTGCAATCATCACCCGTTGCAACTGACCTCCAGAAAGTTCATGAGGATAGCGTTCCAGCATGGCTTCTTTGTGTTCTTTAACCAACTGTGCCAACTTTGATGGTTCTAGTTTCGATGACTTGCTGGTTTGATGCCAAGTTTCGATATACTGCTGTTGGATCTCCTCATCGCTAGGTAGAAGTTTAACCTCTTGCAGACCTGCGATCGCAATTTGTCGTGCTTGGGCTGCTGACACATTTTGATGCCGCATAATCGCTTCTGTTAGCTGAAACCCGATGTTATAAACCGGATTAAGCGAACTCATCGGTTCTTGAAAAATCATGGCGATGTCGCCACCCCGGTGTAACTGCATTTGCTCAGGAGGCAATGTTACCAAATCGATGGGGTTGCCATTTTCCTGCGCACGAAACCAGATTTCACCGCCACTCACTATGCCAGGAGTTTGCAACAAACCCATCACAGCTAAGGCTGTCACCGATTTACCACTTCCCGATTCTCCTACTATTCCTAGAGTCTCACCTCGATGCAGCGCAAAGGAAATACCATCCAAAGCTTTGACAGTGTTGCCATCACCGGGAAATTCAACTTGGAGATTGCGAACCTCTAGGACAGTTTCTCTCATAGGAGTTGGGTACGAATTCTAACTTAAAATTATTTGGATTTTAACAAGAGTTTTGATGTATGTGTCGATAAATTTGATTTTTAGACTCCTTGGTGGTTTTTCACTGCTTAGACCTCAACTACAATTTTTAATGTTTTGAGAACTATAGGACTCGTATTTGATTGCGTGAAAAAACTCAGTACACATTTATTCCTTCATCCCTATTCCCTATCCCCTATTCCCTCCCTACGCAAATAATTTCTCCGAATCAAAGCGGATTCCTATAGTTGCCTCATCCATCAAGATAATTTTTGGCTGATTGAGTTGCACTAGCTTTCTTTACAGCTATTTGTGCTGCCAAATCTGTATTGTAATTTGAAACAATTCTGTTGTCTCGATTACTACCGCTAAAAAGGATTTTGGATTATCAAGTACTGTACCAAACAATGCCTCAAAAGCGTCTACACTGAACAGATAGCGGTGATATCTCTTAATTTCCTGCTTTGGGCGTCGCTTACAGGCTACTCATCCTTGACTTCGGTCGCAAACAATGATTAAAGCCCAGATTTAATTCTTTTGAGGCAATACAAGACTTCCATATTGGGATAAGGTATTTTCTAAAACAATTGCTGCGTATGAACTTAAAAATTCGAGAACAAGCACAAGAAATATTCAATAAAATTTCGGATATTTTTCTACTTTATTTGTTGCAAGTAGCAGCGAAAAGAAGCCTGAAAAGTTTGCTAAAAGACACAGCTAATGCTGTTTCTGTCCAACACAAGCTTCTCAAAAATATTCTAAAACTTCAAAAGGATACGGAATACAGTAAGAAGTATAACTTGGCGGCTATAGGTTCGATTGCAGAATTCCAAAGGATACATCCTCTTACGACTTATGAAAATTACCGCGAAATTATCGAAGATATTGCTAATAGTGGAAATTTCTCTCAACTGGTAGCAGAGCCAATTATTCTTTTTCAAGAAACGTCGGGGACAACGGGCAAATCTAAACTTATACCCAGAACAAAACGCTTACTATCAACTTCACAAAAATCTTTTCAGGCTATAAACGCGATCGCACGCTCTTACTATCTCAATGGTAAAGCATACGCAAAAAACTGTCGTGGTTTGGCTTTGGCTAGCGCACAACCACTTAAATCTACACCTAGCGGTATTCCTAGAGGTTCAGGAACTAGCGGAGGAATTAGACAATCTAAATTATTTCAAAAAATATTCAGTCTCAATTTTTCTAGCCCTATTAGCATATTCTTGATTCCCGATTATAGGAGCGCTTATTATTGCCATATGCTTTTTGCTCTCTTGGAGCCAAAGCTTACTTATATTACGGCAAATTTTGCCTCCAATGTTTTGGATGCTCTACAAATATTAGAACGAGAGTGGCCACAAATAATAAATGATATTTACCACGGTCAAATTAATTCCAATTTGGAACTGGATACAGCTACAAGAAATGAGCTACAAAATAGGCTCAAACCTAGTCCAGAAAAAAGTAACACACTCCGAACTGAATTTGAAAAAGGATTTGAGGGTATTATACCCAGAATATGGCCGCAGTTGTCTAACATACAATGTATCATAACTGGGTCGCTGCAACTCTATAAAGAAAGTTTGAAATTTTATGCAGGTGAAATACCAATTTACTCACATGGTTATGGTGCTTCTGAAGCTTGGATCGGGTGTAATCTAGAGCCACAAAAAGATTCTCCAGCTTACGTAATTACTCCTCATTCGGCATTTTTTGAGTTTATACCTATTTCCCAAATTGATGCAGAAAAACCCACTACAGTTGACTTGACTTCTCTAGATATAGGTGAAAGTTACGAATTAGTTGTGACGACAGTAGCTGGACTTTACAGGTACAGGATGGGAGATATCGTTAAATGTGTGGGCTACTATAACCAAAGTCCCATGATTGAATTTTTGTATCGCCAAGGTTCTTTACTAAATATTAGCGGAGCGAAAATTTCTGAGAACGAAATTTTCGCTGCCATTACTGAAGCTTGCAAAATTTGGGGAGACGACTGCAAAATAATAGACTATACGACAAGCATTGATATTTCATCATTTCCGTTGAGGTACATTATTTACCTAGAGGTTTCAAAAATTTTTGAAATTCTTCCTGATTTAACATTATTTCGAGATAAATTTGAACAGGTAATTTATGATTTAAATGTGCTTTATCTGAGTTATAGGCAAGCGAATGGGATTGGCGCACCTGAAATTAAGCTTGTTGAAAGAGACAGTTTCAAAATGCTAAAAGACACAATTATTTCTCAAGGTACTTCAGAGGCACAGTTCAAAATGCCACGGTTGCTAAAAAATGTAGAGCAGGTCAACTTTATAGAAAGCAAATCTCTTAATTAATAATCAATAATAATGCGTCGCTAAGGTGGGTAGTGCCCACAACAACTCAGATATGTATGGAGAATTGGTGAATAAGAGTAGGTAAATTTTTCACAACAAAATGCAAAGCGTCAACGCAAACAAAAAAATAGCACATCTTAAAGGATGGCTACTTGTAGAAATTGTCTAATCGCAATCCTTTTTGCTAATCATACTTAGCAAATTGAATACACGTTCAACTACCAACTTTTAGAACGGAATATCATCTGGATCTGGTTCTTCCTCTTTCACTGCTGGATAAGTGGTTCGCTCATAATTTGTGGGTTGGGGTACGGGTTCGTAAGTTTTCGCTTGGGGAGCAACGCCAACAGGATTTGTCGCTGGAGTAGGTGCTGGACGTGGTGAATCGTAAGTGGGAACCTCTTTCTGTGGAGGACGAGATGCTGATGGTTGTCGGGGAGCAGTTTCAGTAAATGATGGAGTTGGGGTTGCTGAGGGTAATGGATCAGTATTAAAACTACCTCCAACAGATTGAATTTGTTGTACTGTCAATTCAGCGCGTTTTTCTTTAAACCCTTCTTGACGATCGACAGTATTCATAGTTAAACGTCCTACCAAGATGACGCGATCGCCTTGGTGGTAGTTTTGCTGAATTTCTGTCGCTAAATTCCCCCAGCCGACAACTTTCAGCGTGGCTGGCGGATCTTCTGGTTTCTGGGAATTGGGAAACTGCACCAACATTTCCGTGACTCCCAAATTATCCGCTGTATAGCGGAGTTGCGGTTCATTAATAATTTCCGCCATCAAAACGCAGCTGTTCATTAAAATTACTCCTGACTGCAAAAAGTACTGATTCAAAAAGAGAAGGTTTTTCTATGTAGTGCCAATTAATATCTAGATAGGTTTAATCTTTTGCATTTTTTAATAATGTTTGAACAAATTTTCTACATCCATTTTGAGTTTTTAGTCCTTTCTAGCATAAAAGCCAAGCGATCGCTTTGAACAGCATTGAGTATACCGTTCGCCACCCTCGCTTGACTAAATTGAGCATTCAATTCTGCATAGAGTAGTATAATTGTACCACTAAGTTAATTAAATAGAAAAAATTTTTGGCAAAAATTAAGCCTTGACGTGAACTGGAAAAACACCCAAGGCGATCAACCTGGCTGGAAGGTCGCGCAAGATGGGTAAGCGCAAAAATGCAGGTGGTACAAAGGTGCGATTTGAGGTGATAACCGGGGCCAATACCCGCTTTTGGATAAAAGTTTGAAACGCTTGAATAATGCGTGTAGGCAACTCGCGTTGACGTTGTACTTTTGCTAGGTCACTCAGTTGTACTTCTCGGTTTTTGAGCGGTTTGCTAAGTACATTCGCCGCGACTACAGCATCCTGAATCGCGTAGTTAATGCCAACTCCACCAACGGGGGACATTATATGAGCTGCATCACCAATGACTAACAGTCCCGGACGATACCAACGTTTGACAAGGCTGGACTCGACCGAGAGAAAAGCTACTTGTGACCAATCATGTAAATTTTGAATACGTTGCTGGAATTCTGGCACTACTTCGACAACAGATTTTTTTAATTCCTCCAAACCCGCAGCCCTTAGTTGTTGATAGCCTCCTTTAGGAATAACATAGGCAACTTGCCACTCATCGCCACGGTCAAGTATGGCGATTAGTTTACCTTGACCAAAGCGCCCCATTCCTCCTTCAGAGTCTTCTGGCTGACGCGGTAGGCGAAACCAGAGGACATCCATTGGCGGTGAAGTTTCGATGGATTCAAACTCACCCAAGTGGCGTAAACGTGAGTGGCGACCCGTCTGCACCAACTGTCAGTATTGCCCGAATTTCATGCCAACCACCGCCTCCTCGATAGCGGACACCTTGAATCACGTCATTTTCGGTGATTAATTCCTGCACATTCGCACCCATCACCAGATGGAAATTAGGATATCTTTGTGCTTCTTGGGTGATGAACTCCAAGAATTTTACCTGGGGAAGCATTGTAATGTAGGGATAATGGGTTTTCAGATGGCTAAAATCTGCGAATGTGACATTATCTTGAGGAGTTTGAATACTAATTTGGCGCATTTTAGTATGGGGAAGTTCTAACAAGCGATCGCTTAATCCCAATTCCTCCATAATTTCCATCACCGACGGATGAATTGTATCGCCGCGAAAGTCGCGATCGAAGTCTTTGTGTGCTTCTAGCAGCATCACAGAAATGCCTTGACGCGCTAACAACAGCGCCAATACTGCTCCTGCTGGTCCCCCACCCACAATGCAACAATCTGTAGTTTGTACGTCTACAATGTCATGGATAGGGTTAATATTTGGGTCTTGGGAAAGATTTTTAGGTACATCGGTAGTCATCACAACACCTCTTGATAGCCCTAAAATTTAGAATAGTTTGCTTTTGATAGTGCAAGCTGTTTTTTTAACTTTTCGTATTTACCCTGAAGGTGTATTATGATGGGCGCTAAACTGTCATTGGTCATTAGTCATTAGTCCAATCCCCAATGCCCAATGCCCCATACCCAATCCCCAATCACAATAATTAGTTGTGTCCCAAGTAATTTTAGAAAACGTTTATAAAAGTTTTTCCCCGCGTAAAGGGGAAAGTGTTACCTCACAAACCCAATCTCCCCTCACGCCTGGGGAAAAAATCGATGTAGCCCAAGAGCGGGCGGAAAGTGTCAATGTCTTGCGGCGGATTAATCTAACGATCGCAGACGGTGAATTTATGGTGCTGGTAGGCCCTTCTGGTTGTGGTAAAAGTACCTTGCTGCGGTTAATCGCCGGGTTAGAAACGATGACTGGCGGTAATATCTGGATAGGCGATCGCTTAATTAATGACCTACCACCCAAGGAACGCGACATCGCAATGGTGTTTCAAAATTACGCCCTCTATCCGCACATGACGGTGTATGACAACATCGCTTTTGGGTTGCGCCGCAGGGAATTAGGGAATAGGGAATGGGGAATAGGGAATAGGGAAAATCAGCATTCCCCACTCCCCATTGCCCACTCTCAACTTTCCACCTGGGCGGAAAATCTTTTTGTGGGGGCGACCAGAAAGTTACCTAAAGGATTGCGCTATATTTCTAACAAAGAACGGGCGGTGGATGAACAGGTGCGTAGTGTTGCTCAACTGTTGCAAATCGAAACATTGCTGAATCGCTTACCCAAACAACTATCTGGGGGACAAAGACAACGGGTTGCATTGGGACGAGCGATCGCACGTGACCCGCAAGTATTCTTAATGGATGAACCGCTTTCTAACTTAGACGCAAAACTACGGGCGGAAACCCGCGCTCAAATTGTCAAATTACAGCGCCAATTGGGGACAACGACAATTTACGTTACCCATGACCAAACAGAAGCGATGACAATGGGCGATCGCATTGCGATTATGTCTGAGGGTAAAATTCAGCAAGTTGCTTCTCCCCTAGAACTTTACAACCGTCCTGCAAATCTTTTTGTAGCAGAGTTCATTGGTTCGCCACCGATGAATTTTATTCCTGTAGAATTTCATGCTCCGCAGTTGATTACTCATTCCCAGTTGCGTTTCACCCTGCCAGAAGTTTGGGGAAAAGCTTTACAAAAATATGATGGGAAAACTTTAATTTTAGGCATTCGCCCAGAACACTTGAACTTGAGTATGCCTGCAACTAAAAATCTACCCGTGCAAGTAGATTTGGTAGAAAATCTCGGCAACGATTCCTTTCTCGCTGTTAAGATTGCCGAACCAGGATCTCAAAGAGCCACTACAGCCAATTCCTTGCAAGTGCGAATCCCACCAGACCGATTTGTAAAAGCTGGTGAACAACTATGGTTATCGCTAACTCCAGAGAAAATTCACTTTTTTGATCCAGAAACTGAGTTAGCTATATTTCCCTAGAATTAATCTTGGGAATTACCAAAAGATTTATGCGATCTTGGTAGGTAATTTTGCTAGCGATCGCATTTCAAATAAGTTATTATGCTCAGTTGAAACTTTTCTTCTCACTGATATTTTCTTTTAAGTCTTACCTACAGACTTTGTAAGTACAGTTTCTTATCTAAACAGTCAACAATGGATATAGCTAACTTATGCATCACTTCTAAAGCTGCATTTTTATATTTTTGATATTCTTTTAGATTTTTAATTATCATTCATTGACCATGAATAGCTAAAATTTTAAATTTTAACTTGTAAAATATGTAATATTTTGATATTTTAAGTTCTAGCTTAATTTAAAAATCTCTTTGTACAAAATAACGCAGGATAGCTTCACCAACAATCCGGCTGACACTCAAGGCTTGGTTATCTCGTTCTGTACAGTAAGTAGTGTGAATGCAAGCAGGGACAGCCATCATGTTCTCGGCAAACCATACGGTTTTCTTCCTCTTGTTCTTGTTGTTGAAGTTGTACATGACGTTCTGCTTCGGCTTCTTCTACAACTCTATCAATGAATTGACTATCAGACGGCAAATTCCAATTTTGAGCCAATGCAGCACGTAACTCTTCAGCTGATGTCCAATTTTGATTTTCTGCTAAATCTACAGGGCAGATAACTGATGATAATAATTCCTCATAAACTTCTTGAGGATTATTTCGTAGCCTATTCTCAAAAACTTCTGAAATTCCTGCTCCACCCTCGTATCGTTCCCAGACAATTACTTCTCTGTGATTTACATCATACCAGTATTCTAATTCCTGCTCATTAACACCACTAATAGCAGCGATCGCTCTATGTAATAAATGTGAAGCTGTATGTAATACTAAATCTTCATTAAACTCCTTGTGATGTCCTTCAACGACAACTCGCTCTACTTGTTGACGTAAGTTATCATCTTGCAGGATACGATCTAAGATTTCCGCTAAAATCCAGATAAGCTTCATATTTTTCCGGCACTGGGCCGTATAATCCAGATAATGTAACTTTATCTATTGATGTTGTTATATCACCCAAAACTTTCTCTATGCGTTCCGTAATGAAGCGATGAGAGCGAGATTTAGAATAAGGTTTTTCTCCAGAACAAGGAATTATTAGCATAATATGCTTACCAGATAGCGGTGCATAGCCATTATTCAGAATATTAAAGTCAGCAGGTTTATATTTTAGAGAAATAACCTGTTCGTTATTCTCGAACTCTTGTTTTTTGGGTACTGGTATTAGTGTGCGTGATAGCCTAATCTGTAACTCAGTATCTTCAGTGGCGATCGCATTCATTACAGGTTGTAGATGAGGAAGTTTTTTTGTATATTCAATGAGATATTCTTGTAAGTAATCTGCCTCTATCGCTTCTCTAGTTTTATTTACAATACGGAAATCCATTTCTAGATTGTGTAAAGCAATGTCAGCATAGTATTTACTTTTATAGTGACCATTATGAACAGGTTTACCACTAATCTCAGATATCAATGCATTTTGTATATGTTCTAAATTTGCTTTTTGACAAACACGGCAATCACAAGTCAATTCTTCCATTTCCAAAATGGGTTCTGGTTTCCTGGTCTCAGGATTTATGTAGCTCAAACTCCTAGTTTCCTGAACATAACTACTAGAATCAAAGCTATCTACACCTAAATAAGCTAATATTGGAATTAAACTACCAGTTATACCAAATACATGAATAGGAGTTAATTCTTGTCTGTTTTCAGGAATGCTTTCTTGCAAACCTTTAATTAATTCAATAATCTTTGTATTTTTATTAGCACCTCGCAATGGTACTAATGATCCAACTGCTAATCCAAAAGAATAATTTTTTAACTCTTCTCTCTGAAACTCATCAAATACCTGTTTAACATAATTTTTCATGCTATCTCTCTCTTGACCGTGAGCAGCAACATAAAGAAATGGTTTCCATCGAGATCGTTTTTGTAGTATTAAAGCAGCAGCTATAGCATTGTCCAAGCTTTTCTGCATACGTTCTTTTGCTTCGGACACTGCTAATTTAGGAGGTAAAGGATAGTCTAATGTAGCGATAATATCCCCACCAAAGTTTTCTTGTAACTTCAATATCGACTCAAATCCTTGTCCATCTTCCATAGATAAACCATAAGCAGACAAATCTATACTTTTGTTCCAAAGAAGTTTGAAACCACCTGAATCGAGGAAAAGTGGAGCATTATATTTTACAGGAGGAGAGACTTCCTCAAGGTAACGCCGTTTAATACCGAATTTACGCCAAGATGCCAGCGAGTTTTTTTTATTCGGGATGAAGTCTAAAAAGTGAAGTACTTGAGACAACACTGGCAAATTACGACGTAGTAGACTATTAGACTCATCCATCTGCAAAATGTATTTCCACAGTCCTCCTCCCTTTGCTGTTGTGCCAGTAACCAAAGATACTACTGGAAACAAAAGAGGGGTATTAAAATAACGCTTTTTATAACAGAGCCTGCCAATACGACCATGTTGTGAAACTTTCTTAACCGAGAATTTAACTGAGACCATATTTTAGATACGTCATGAAGTTGCTTCTTTTTTGAGAAAGCAAAAATATAGAACAGATTATGAATCTGTCCAAAGTAAATGAGGATAAATATTTATTTCACCATAGTTAAGATAGCTCAGAACTTGCCAAATGGCAAATTTAATAGCTATTGCTATTGCTTCTGAAACTCCTACTCAGGGACACTTAGATGAGTTAAATGCCTATTTACACTTCATATACGAGCGGAAATGGAACTCAATGAGTTTCTCAGACACTGGAATGTCTCACGGGAAGAACTAGCTTTTATTTGTGACTGTTCAATAACAACCGTCAATCATTGGTTTTCTCAGGGAGTTGACCGCAGAATGCCAAATGAGAAGCACAAACAGAGGCTAGCGTTGGTACACCATATCTGGATCAAAATTGAGACTGAACCGGAGTATCTTCAAAAGCTGCGGGAAATGTACAATCAGAAGCCTCGTAGAAATGCCAACTAAATATTTGCCATTTGGCAAGTTTTTCTTACCCATCTTCCAATGTTAAACGTTAATTAAGGCGTAGACGCACATTGGCTTCCAATACATCCTGAAGAGGGAATAAAGTATGCCAGAAATTAGTCGTTTTTTCGGTATGATCATTACTATGTATTATAATGACCATCCGCCCCCACATTTTCACGTAAGATACAATCAACAAAAAGCCATAATTAGCATTGAAACCTTAGAAATTTTAGAAGGTAAACTTAGCTCTAGAGCTTTTAAACTGATATCAGAATGGGCGACTTTACATCAGAGTGAATTGATGGAAAACTGGGAACTAGCTAGAGATAATCAAACCCTCAATATGGTCTTACCATTGGAGTAGTAAAATATGTTAAAAGATATTATTGCAGTGGAACCAAGAGAAAACTATCAACTATATATCTGTTTTGAAGACAAAATGGAAGGAATAGTTGATATCAGTAAGCTGATTAAATTTACAGGTGTTTTTGCACCTTTGCAAGATAAAAAATACTTTGCTCAGGTTGAACTAAACCACGAATTAGGCACAATACAATGGCGATCGGGAGCCGACCTCGATCCAGATGTTCTCTATGCAGTAATTAGCAATCAACCTATTCCTAACTATAAGTTAAGTCGTAGTGTGTGACAGGAAAAAAAATTTAATTAGCGATGCCTACGGCGGCAAGCTACGCACCTCATTACACCCCAAATTTCACCAGTGCGTAGCCGTAAGGCTTGTCATTAGACATGGCACTCTCAAAGTTACTAATTTGTAGAAGTACTAAAAGATAGTGCAGATGCTTCCAGTAGATGCGGATGGTGGCATTGCCAAAAACTCAAAATTTGTTCGCCAACCTGTTGAGGATAAAAATAGTGAAAAAAATGATACCCTTGTGGGCATTCCCAAAGTTTATCTTCTGGCTTCAACCAATTTAACCAGTCATGCAATGCAGGTGGATTGACTACCGGATCGCTCTTGCTACCACATACCATCATTGGCATAGAAACTCCACCCTTGGGTAAATAAACCAACTTAAATAAAGAGTGTGACGTGGGAGATTGTTCTAAATCTTTATCTAAGGCAGCTACTAACTTTTTAGTGGTATGAGGTGGTTGATTGCCAAACAAACTGCGAACGCTACTTGCCAAAACTAATTCACGGCTGATGCTAAAAAGTTGTCGTTGAAAGTAATAGTGAGCTTGCCAATTATTTGCAGGTTGAGCTGCTACAGCCAGCAGAGTGAGCGATCGCACTTTTTGCGGAAATCGCCGCGCAAAGGTTAAAGCGATCGCACCACCCATCGCATGACCGGCTAAATGCACGGGACCGCGGCATTCTAAAAATTCATACAGTAAATCTACAGCTTGATCTATGGAACTGGCTTCATCTCTAGTTTGCTGATATTCCCACTGGGCGATATTTATATACCTAGATAAATGTTCAAGTAATGGTTTATCAAAACGCTGCAAAACAGGACTGGCACTTAACCATAAAACATCAAATGAATCAGACATAAATACCTATATTTTCTAAATTAAATTATCAGTTTCAACAAAGGCGTACAGTTAGCTGTACGCCCTAAATCTCTACAAACCAAATTCTTTCTTTAACTGAGCAACCCAAGTTTTAATTCGCTCATCTGTTAAATCAGATTGACTACCTTCATCAAGTGCCAATCCGACAAACTTGCCATTTCTCAAAGCTCTAGAATTCTCAAAGTCATATCCCTCAGTTGGCCAGTAACCAACAGTTTTACCGCCTCGTTGGGAAATTTTTTCTTCCAGAATTCCGATTGCATCTTGGAAGTTATCGGCATAGCCATATTGGTCTCCATCACCAAAATAGGCAACTAGCTTTCCACTAAAATCTATTTCATCTAGATCGGAGAAAAAGCCTTCCCAATCGCTCTGAAGTTGACCAATATCCCAAGTAGGAGAACCAATAATCAGCAAGTCATACTCATCAAAAGTGCTAGTATCCGCCTCGTAGATGGGATGTAATGTCACAATATCATCACCAAACTCATCCCGAATTTTTTCAGCATCGGATTCAGTGTTACCAGTTTGAGTACCGTAAAACAAACCAATTTTTTTTGACATATTGACACCTGATAAGTAAATAGTTGTGTGCCCTGCTGGAAAGTCGCCCTGAGAGGTTGGTTAATCTGCCCATCAAGGTATCGACTCCAGTGTTTGAACAGCCACGCAAGTCAAAAGCGTTATCTTTTCAGAAAGTTTGCAAATAGCTGAAATACATGACCAGCTTAATGAGTATTAGTCTCAATAATTCTGAAGATATCCTATCAGACTAATTGAGAGTCTTTTTCATTTAAATGAGTAAACTTTTGTTAAGTATTTCAGGAAACAAACCGAAAACTAGACGAGGCAGCAAGAATTTTCATACCTTAATTGGTCAAAAACCTCGCACTGACTCGAATAGGAGTATTGAGATCAACGCTTGAACAAAAGAGTTTAGACTAAAAGCGATACAAGACTTGATCTTGCAGGAGTTATGTGATATTGTCCTTTGGCTGCTTTAAGTACGGTAACTCGATTGAGTTAGCGTACTTTTATATTAAGAGTGAATAACGCACTCTGCAAGAAGATAGTTTAAATCAACGTGAGTTCGACAGACCTCTCCCGGACAGCCTCCCTCTCCTAAAAGGCGAACGCAGGGTGGTTTCATACGAAAAAAGAAAAATACATAAGTCTTGATTTCTCATATATAAC
The DNA here is from genome assembly GCF_053470305.1 of Nostoc sp. DSM 114160. Taxonomy (NCBI): domain Bacteria; kingdom Bacillati; phylum Cyanobacteriota; class Cyanophyceae; order Nostocales; family Nostocaceae; genus Nostoc; species Nostoc sp. DSM 114160. The sequence continues at coordinate 713,248 of NZ_JBPFGO010000002.1, forward strand.
CATAGATTTTGACCCCTCTCCAAACCTCTCCCCGAAGCGGAGAGAGGCTTTGAAACCTATTTTTAGTTTTTCTCTCGTTGTATGAAACCACCCTGCTCTCCTAAAAGGCGAACGCGAGTGCGTCTCCCCTTGGGAGAGGGAGGAGTAACAAGTAAGGAGGGTTTTTGCTCCCCTCTCCTGGTAGGAGAAGGGCTGGGGGAGAGGTCAAAATAGCACTCCTAGAACTCACGTTAAATAGATGTCAAGTTTTAATACTTTGAGTAAACTACAAGGGCAAAGGCGAAAGCCTACTTCCTTTCGATAGTTGGGCGGATGGTCAAGATAATTCGTAGTTCGTAATTAAAGAATTCAATTACGAATTACGAATTACGAATTACACTTCGGCTGGTTGATATTCTTGTTGCCTTTCCACAAAAGTCTGAACACGGGTGCGGTAGTTTCTCACAGTCTCATCTACCCATTCGCGATCGTTGCTATTTGCATACAAATGCACCAGTGGTTCGCTGGCATCTGGTAAAACTAACAGCCAACTATCATCGTAGGGTTGACAAATTTTTACTCCATCGATGAGTTCTAGGTTTTGCGCTGGGTGAGTTTCCACTAAGTAACGCATCAAAGCACCCTTGGCTGTCCACGGGCAACGGACTGTATAACTTTTGTGAATTACACGGGGCAATTCTGACCGCGCAGCAGCAAGCGATCGCTCCTGTATAGTCAACATCTCAATTATCTTGGCAATACAAAACATGGAATCAAATCCCGGATGCAGTTGCGGGAAAATAAAACCAGTCTCTCCACTACCTCCTATTACCACATTCGGGTTTTTCTGGCAAGCCTCCATTAAAGCTGTAGGGTTGGCTTTAGTGCGAATCACTCTACCATCATGGCGACGGGCGACTTGTTCAATAGCACTAGAAGCATGAACTGGTACAACTACTGTTCCTCTGGGGTTAGCAGTTAATATCATGTCTACCATCAATGCTGTTAACATTTCCCCGCGAATTGGGTAGCCGGATTCATCAACTAAAATTAGCTGTTCTCCATTAGCGGATACTTGCACGCCAAAGTTAGCTTTCAATGCCTCCACTACATGACCTAACTGAGTCAGCAATCCTTCGCGATCGGTGATTGACATTGCCGTTTTATTGACACTGGCATTCAATACCACTGCATCAGCACCAAATTTATCCAACATTTGGGGTAAAACTGCCCCTGATACTGCATAAACATAGTCAATCACCACTTTTGCCCGACTGTTGCGGAGTGTATGAACATGCAATAATTTCTCAAAAGCAGTACAGTAGCGCTCCATGACTTGGCTAGGATAAGATACATCGCCAATTTCATGAATTAGCGCCCGCCGCATATCTTCCTTAAAGTAAGCCCCTTCAATTTTCTTTTCCAGGGCTTTGGTGATATTAATGCCTTTGGCATCCATGAATTCAATCAGAATGTAGTCAGGGCGGTCTGGGTGTACCCGGACGTGGATACCACCAGCTACCGACATTGTGGGTATAACTGTACGGGCGATGGGGATAGCTGTAGCATCAAGGTTTTGAATGTCAACACCTACCGACATTAAACCTGCAATCAGCGATCGCGTCACCATCCGAGAAATATTACGCTGGTCGCGGGAAACCGTTACTTTAGAACCAGGTTTCAAAGTAGAACCGTAAGCAGCTCCCAATTTCACGGCAAATTCTGGGGTGATGTCGATATTAGCTAATCCTTGAACGCCACGTTGACCGAATAAATTGCGTTGGGCTGTGTTTCCCCAAATTAAGTTAATGTTTAAAACTGCCCCTGATTCAATCTTTTTACTGGGCCAAACACGTACACCAGGGCTAATTTGGGCTTCTTCTCCCACCGTAGAAAGCGAACCTACAACAGCAGCTTCTAATACATGGGCGCGGCGGTCTACACGAGTACCACGGGAAATTACACAGGCAGAAAGATGTGCTTCTTCGCCAATAAATGCCCCATTCCATACAATGGGACGTTTGAGATTAGCATCAGCGCCAATAGTGACATTATCCCCAATTACGGTTCCTGCCTCAATCTGTACTCTTGCCCCAATACGACAATTGTCACCAATCACAGCCGGGGTTTCAATCACAGCCGTGCGATCGATGTAAGTATTTTGGCCTACCCATAATTCATGAGAAACTTCTTTATAGGCAAAATCCAACTGGACTTTCCGATCTAACGCGTCATACTGAGCCTCACGATAAGCATCTAAGTGACCGACATCACACCAGTAACCTTGGGCAATGTAACCATACATTGGCTCATCTTTGGTTAGCAGTAAAGGGAATAAGTCTTTAGAAAAGTCACATTCAACGTTTGCTGGCAGATATTCCAAAACTTCTGGTTCGAGAATATAAGTACCAGTGTTGACGGTATCAGAAAAAATTTCACTACTAGAGGGTTTTTCTAAAAATCGCCGAATCCGGGCTTCCTCATCGGTAATCACCACTCCAAATTCAATCGGGTTGGGAACCCTGGTTAAAATCAGAGTAGCTTTTGACTTATTTTGTTTATGAAATGCGATCGCTGCCGTCAGGTCAAAATCTGTTATGCTATCCCCACTAATAACTAAAAAGGTTTCATCAAGAAGTTCGGCAATATTTTTTACACAGCCTGCTGTACCCAAAGGCTGATCTTCTTCGACAGCATAAGTCATCTGGACGCCAAAATCGCTGCCATCTTGAAAATAGTCTCGCAAGACATCAGGTAAATAATGCAATGTTGCAATAACTTCTGTAATTTGATGTCGTTTGAGGAGATTGATAATATGTTCGGCAATTGGTCGATTTAGAATCGGCACCATCGGTTTTGGCAGATCGCAAGTTAACGGGCGAAGCCGCGTTCCCGAACCCCCTGCCATCAGTACTGCACGCATAAATCCTCCTTAACTAGTTACAGCTTTCGCTATTTGAAAAACGTGTCACATATATTTTGTTTTTCTTTCTCTAGTCTCCTATGGATATTCATATTTGAGGAACTTCCACAAGATGCATATAGATTGGGCATTGGGGATTGGGCGTTAGGAGTGCTGAGTTAGGAGTTAAGAGTAGAGACGCGATTAATCGCGTCTGTACAAGAGTTAGGAGTTTTGTTTATCTCCTTGTCCCCCTGCCCCCTGCCCCCTGCTCCCTGCTCCCTGCCCCCTGCCCCCTATTCATTGGCAATGATAAAGTTCATATTCGTAGCCGTCTACGGGTGGCAAAGATTGAGTATCAGATGTCACACATGTTTTGACGGTTTCTGCTACGGGTGCGTGAAAGTTTACTAGCCACAAGTCAAAAGGTCGTGGTAATTTTTTTAAAGTATTTTCCAGAGCAATGGTGGAAGCATTCGGATCTCGATCTTGATGAGCAAGGAGAAACAGGGGATTTTGGAGTGAATTTGCAAGTTTAATCTCCCTGGCAACTCCCATCATTTCCCCAGTGTGTACATAAGTTTTGTGGGTGGTGGCAATCAGTACTGGTGTTGAGGATGTTTGTTGAATTAGTTGCACAAACAGGTCAGGACGATAATATTTTTGATAGCCGAGATTGCAGATTACTGTAACTGCACTGAAAAATCCCATTAACCAAATTACCATTACGGCTTTTTTCCCGTTTATTCCCCATTTACCTATGCTTGTTATCCCATTTTTTCCTGGCTCTGTTTCTATCTGGGGAGGATGCCAACAAACTGCGAGACTTGCACCTAATAAAACCACGATCGCAGGAAAGTAAACAAAGTTATATCTAGCACCTCTGGTAAGGTCAATACCCAAAAAGTACGTAAAGATAAAGAATATTGCGATCGCACTGATAACGACTCCCGCAAGTACCTGAATCATCATCCGGTTTTCTGGGTGCTGTAGTTGAATTTTTATCCCACGCAGCAAAATTGGTACTGCCCAAATAAAGAAAGTTAGCATCACTATTCCAGAAGGAATCACAACCAAAGCTTGTGAAGATTCAACTGGTAATAAGGAAATCATTGCAATCAATGTTCCTAAAGCTTGAAAAATTGGGCTTAACCACTCTAGTCCAACGCGCGAACCTCGAATCCACTCGGTCAAAGCACCACGATTTTCATTCTCTAACAAGGTTGGTATCCAAATTAAACCCGCTACACAAGTACCTATAGCAACGGCATAGATACGCCGCCAGGGAGGAGAGAAGAAAAGAGATTTGCTGCTAGTAGTCTGGCAAGTCAACAATGCTTGGTGAGGGCTGGGGAAAGGGGAAAGGGCACTGGGTTTGGGATTTAAACCCTTTCCCCCTTCCCCCTTCCCCTTTACCCCGTCAAGTTCACTTGCCGGACTGCTAGTTTGCAATTGAAGCCAAGCCAGAAAAATCAAAACTACGACTTCTGTGCAAAGGGTAAGGGTGAAAAAATAATGAGTAGCAATACCGAAAGCATTAATTCCGATCCAGAAAAGTGCTACCCATATAGGTAAAGGTGTGCGGTTTTGAATATGACGTGTGGCAATTACTAAGCAGGTGAGAGAACCAATTACCCATAAGATTGCCAAAGTGTAATGACGCGCTTCTTGTGCTAAAAATACGCCATAAGGTGATACTGCCATCATGGCAGCAGTCAAGTGTCCTACTAATGACGAACGAAACGCTACTCTACCTAATACGTAAACACACGGGATAGAGGCAGCACCGAATATAGCTGGTAGCAATCGCGCACCAAACAGCGATATTAATCCTCCGTCGCTCTTAAATAACTTCATCCACTGGTAAGCCAGCACAAAATACAGTGGTGGATGATTATCTTGTGTCGCTAAGTTATGAATGACATCACCAATAGTTGCAGCTGGGTTTAGTTGCAGTGGTTGTAATAGGATATCAGGTGCGATCGCTCGATCGAGGGGAACTGATATAAAAGTATTCCCCAAGCTAAACACTAAGGTGGCAAACTCATCAGTCCAAGGAGGCTTTGCAGTCAAGTTGATTAGGCGCAAGCTGATGCCGACAATCGACCAGATTAAAATCGGCAAGAGATGAACCCAGAAAGGAGGAAGGCGATGCCAATTATGCCAATGCTTGCGTTGTGAGCCAGAGTTTTTATCTGCCAGAGGCAGGAAATGTATAGCAGATGCAGATAGCAACGAGATAATTTGTTTGTAAAAATAAAATGCACCTTGGAAAAGAACTCTCATTGCTGGGCCTCACAGTCATGGATTTGTAGATTTGACGTTTGAGATTTAAGTTCGTTCTAAAATCTAAAAACAAAAATCTAAAGCTCAAATCCCTCGTTGTGATTATTTCACGTCTGTGACGCGCCAGCTAAGTTTCAAATTAACCCAGAAATTCCAGATGGTAGCAACTGCGATCGCTATCAACTTAGCTAAATACTGATTTATTTCCAAGATATTATAGAGAAAGTTAATTATTAGAGCTTGTAATATAACCCCTGCCAAACAGACCGCACTGAACTTCAAGAATCGCTTGAAACGTTGATGCGAAGCACGTTGCCTCTGAGAAATATCACTAAAAGTCCATATATCATTCCATAGGAAATTATTGACGATTGCCACTCCGGCCGAAAGAATCGTACTGCGGGTTAAACCTAAATGAATTACAGTACGCAGCAAGTGAAACACCGTTAAATCCACAAACACACCACTAAAGCCAACAAACCCAAAACGGACAAATCGACCGATGGGGAAATTGACTTTTCTTTGCAATCGTCCTACTTTCCCTGTGGAAAGCCGCAATCGCACTAAGTGGTGGATGTAATCTATATATTGCTTCCATGTCACCTTACTCTCGCCCTCTTTGCGTTCGCAAAATACATACCCAACTTCGGCAACTTGGTCTACTTTTCCCCGGCCAATTACTTCTAGGAGAATTTTATATCCAACTGGATTGAGTGTTACACCTGCGATCGCACTCCGACGCACCATAAAATAACCGCTCATCGGGTCAGAAACTCTGCCCAATACCCCCGGTAAGATTACCAAGCCTAACAACTGAGCGCCACGAGACAAGAAACGCCTAACAACACTCCAGCTACTAACACCGCCTCCTTCTACATGACGGCTAGCTACTGCCAAATCTGCTCCCTGCTCAATATTACCCAACAGTTGTAATAATACCTCTGGTGGATGCTGCAAATCTCCATCAATCACCCCCAACACACTGCCTGTCGCTGCTTGCCATCCACGAATCACTGCTGAGGATAGCCCCCGTTCCTGTTGGCGTCGCATCACTCGCAACTGGGGGTATTCTGTCGTCAAAGATTGCGCTATCTCCCAGGTTCGGTCTGGGCTATCATCATCTACCACTATTAGTTCATACTTTCCTGCAATCGATTCATCTAGTAATTGACTCAATATGCTGACTACATTCTTGATGTTGTCACGCTCTTTATAAGTAGGAATTACTAGAGAAAGATGAATAGAATTATCATCTGTACCCACGGGGTTGGGGGGCAACTCTGAAATCTTTAGCGGGCCAGTTGATACTGTTAACAGCGAGGTCGATGAGTTTGTTTTCATATTGCAAATTGCAAAACGAGGGTGTGTAAAGTCTGTGGAAAATAGAATCAAACATTTGGTGACTTTAGTGACTGAACCTAGTTACTCAAAAGTTGAGGAATCCTTTTGTTACAGTTAGTTGCCCTGAAAGTTTAGTAATTTCCGCACTTCGATTCCCAATATTTTCCTAAATTAATCTAAATTTTACATCTTACCCCTTGTTTTTATGATACTATACGAAAAATTACGTATTTTCTAGCAAAACATCCTGTATTTTTAAGTAAACTAAGTCAGCAAATATACAGTTTATTCAGCATATCTTTATAATTTTTTAATGATACTACAAAGAATATTAATTTAATATGGAGTATCGGAAATTTTATTAATGTGCTTATACATTATTGTTTTTACAGCAAGGTTAAGAATAAAGTGCAAATGCTGATTACATAAGCTTGTTACACGTGTAAAAACTTATTTATTGATGCAACAAATATTGAATTAATTAAACACTACAAAACAAATAAAAATCAAAATAATATTTTGATAAATACTTGTAGCTATTTCTTAACTGTAGGAGCAGCTAGAAATTGGTATTTGATTTTTGAAAAAACGAACTACTCCATAAGGGTAAGAAGCAGTGAATGTTTCTTTATTACCTGTTTTAGGAGTAATTTGAGGAACCAAATAAGACTAGATATGTACAGTCTCGTTTTGGAATATTTGTCAAGGTTTAGCAATATAAAAAATCCAGCCTAACAAAAACTAATATATTACTAAATAAGTATACTATTTAGTAAACAGTGGATTGTAAATATGTCAAAAGTAGCACTAGAAAATCCCCCGGTAGGGCATTGCAAAAAAGAGAAAAATTTTGTTTGTAATTAAATTAGATGGCGTAGTTTTATTGCTTGTTTTGAGTTAAATGAACCTCTAAAAATACAGGGTAGATCATGCATATTCCTGATGGATTTGTTTCTATTCCGGTGGCCGGGGCTACTGGTTTAGCGAGTGTGGCAGCGTTGTTTGTTGCCTTCGGGCGATCGCAAGAGGCTTTTGGTATTCGTCGTGCCCCGATATTGGGATTAACCACCGCCTTCATTTTTGCTGCCCAGATGATCAATTTTCCAGTAGCAGGAGGTACTAGTGGTCACTTGTTAGGGGGAACCTTAGCTGCGATCGTTTTGGGCAGTCCTTGGGCAGGAACGTTGTGTCTCGCCACAGTTTTGATTATTCAAGCCGTGTTATTTGCTGATGGTGGCATTACAGCCTTGGGAGCAAACATTTTTAACATGGCAGTAGTTGGAGTTTGGGTTGGTTGGGTTTTAACCGAAACCTTGCAACGGCTATTTGGAGGGTCTAAAGGGCGTTTACCCTTGGCTGCTGGGATCGCAGCTGGTGTGAGTGTAGTGGTAGCTGCGATCGCTTGTGCCATTGAATTAGCCCTCTCTGGAACTGCACCGGTAGCCATAGTTTTACCAGCCATGACTGGCGTGCATATTTTGATTGGCATTGGCGAAGGAATGATTACCGGGGGTGTGCTGACTTATCTGTCCAGAGCCAGACCAGATTTGTTACCAGGCGAACAGCAAGAGTTTCGCGGCTGGGTCAGTACCTATTGTCACCATTTTCTTGATTGCGGGAGTGCTGTCACTGTTTGCTTCAGCATGGCCCGATGGTTTGGAGAAAGTTGCTGAAAATACAGGTTTCATTAACTTAGCCCAGAAAGTACGGATAATTGTACCGACTCCCTTAGCTGACTATGGAATTGAGGGTTTAGGGCCAATTGGCACTAGTATCGCTGGACTGGTGGGAGCTGCGGTTTGTTTTGCTGTTGCCTTTGGAATTGCCAAGGTAGTGAAACCGAATAATGCTTAAACTTTCCTTACCGCTACGCTTACAACTATCTCTAGCGATCGTGGTGGGAGCAGCTTTATTAAAGCATCATGCCTGGTATGGACTAAGTATATATGGCGCGATCGCACTTTTATGGGCTTGCTTCTTGCGCGTACCAATTCGCCAATTGGGAGGATTACTCGGCACAGAATTGATTTTTTTGTCATTGCTAGCATTGCCCTTGGGATGGGAACGAGCCAGTTTTTTGCTAGTTCGTTCGCTGGTTTGTCTAGTGACGATGAATAGTTTTTTGTTAACCTTACCGCCCCACAGTTTCGGCATTGCCCTGAAAACATTACCAGTACCAGCACCTTTAAAGGAAAACTTGTTATTAGCTGGGCAATATATGGAAATTTTGCTCTCAGAAGTAACGCGGATGCGGCGCAGCGCCCAACTACGCGGTTTGAATGGAACTACGGGATGGTTGCGCTATGCCAGTGCAGCCATGATTGGAGCTTTATATCTCCGCAGTTTAGATCGAGCAGAGCGAGTCTATGCGGCAATGGTAGCTCGTGGTTACAACGGACAATTACCCATAGATTCTAGCCTCAGACCAAAAGAACGTTTTGCCCTGTTACTAGCTTGGGCGATCGCTGCTAGTGTAACCCTAACTTCTTACAGAATTTAACCCACTCCCTACTAGAGACGCGACTAATCGTGTCTCTACCTAAGACGCGATTAATCGCTTCTCTACTCCCTTACATATAGAGTTTGTCAATTTTGAAATCCTTATCTTCTAATCCCCAATTATCAACCCATAACCCCCATGCCGCTGTAGTCGAGGTTGAGAACCTGGTGTATGCATATTCTCGCCAGGAGCCAGTATTACAGGAAATATCTTTTACCTTGAACAAAGGCGATCGCGTTGCATTGATGGGAGCAACAGGTTCTGGAAAAAGTACCTTATTGGAGAACTTAATTGGCTTAAAACAACCGCAAACAGGAAAAATTACCATTAATGGCATTCCCGTAGAACCGCAAACTTTACCCCAAGTGCGTCGTCAAATTGGCTTTAGCTTCCAAGATGCCAACGACCAACTATTTATGCCGACTATCTTGGAAGATATTACCTTTGGCCCGCGTAACTATGGGATATCACCAGCAGAGGCTAGCGATCGCGCTAGGCAGTTATTAGCTGATTTTGGTCTAGAAGCCTATGCTAATCGTTCCGCCCACGAACTTTCTGGCGGACAAAGACGCCTAGCCGCCCTAGCCTCAATTTTAGCCCTAGAACCAACAATTCTAATTTTGGATGAGCCAACTAACGGTCTCGATCCAGCATGGCGTCGTCATTTGGGGCAAGTATTATTAAAGTTACCCGTGCAAGCGATTTTAATTGCTTCCCACGATCTAAATTGGTTAAGCAGAGTCACTCAACGCGCTTTGGTACTATCTGGTGGTCGTATTCAAATAGACAGCGATATTCAACCACTGTTACAAGATGGTGCTACTTTAGACCAGTTGGGTTTGCCGATAGATTGGTGATTTGGGCATTGGGCATTGGGCATTGGGCGTTAGGAGTGCTGAGTAATGAGTAATGAGTAATGAGTGCTGAGTTAGGAGTTTTGTTTATCTCCTTGTCTCCCTTGTCTCCCTCATCTCCCTTGTCTCCCTCATCTCCCTGCCCCCTGCCCCCTGCTCCCCTGCTCCCCTGCCCCTCTGCCCAATCCTCTCATTTCCCCGTAATATTGGATACTATATTGTGGGTTTGATTGCTGTTGGGGTGTTAATGTCTGTTTTACGTAAATATATTCTTCTTGCTCCTGTGAGCCTAAGTATTGCTTTATTAGTTGCTAGTTGCAGTGAGAATAAAGTTTCTCAGTGCCAGCGACTGATTCGAGTTGTGAATGCTGGAACTTCTTTAATTGATAAAAATAAAGGAACACAAGTGATAACTAGCATACAGTTATCTAAAGATTTAGACTTTGTGACTAAATCCATTGCAGAACTGAAGTTAAAAGATCCGAAACTGAAAGAATTTCAAAGCGGTTTTGTGAAGATTTTTCAAAATCTTAGTCAAGCGATCGCCAAAGCAGGTAAAGCGCTTGGTGCAACCAAGACAGCACAAGCCTCAGAATCTGGAAGAGAAAAAATCCAAAAGGCTAGAACCGAAATTGATTCAGCACTGACGACAGCTACAACTCTTGGCAAACAGTCAGATACATTAGTGAATCAGATGAATAAGTATTGTAGCGAACCAGAATAATCTATCTGGGGCATTGGGCAGAGAGGCAAAGGTGACAGGCGATCGGGAATAATCTGTACCCTATAACCTGTAACCTATTCCCTTCTTCACTGACACGGTGATGCCTCTCGGATAGCCAGTAACTTTTATCACTTTTATTCCAAAATTTTCCTGATATACACCAACTTTATCTGTCAAAAGAAGTATTGGTGCAAGTCAAATGAAATACCAGGAGTGATATGAGTCTACTGATGGCGAGTGTGCTGGCAACAGCGCCAATATCTGCGCTCAATTTACCAGAAAAGTCCGTAATTCTGCCAGAAAATCCGGTGCAGCAGTCAACACAGGACGATTTATCTCAAGTTGTCTCACCTGCTGAAATTACACCACCTGAATTCGTGCAACCAGATATAACCACCTCGTCAGCTATAAAAAATAAGTACGAGAATATACTTAGAAAAAGTAGAGATAAAATTCAATTTATCAGTTCACCTAACTTACCTGAATTAAAAAATACTCAACCTGTAACAGAAGTTGTACAGAACCAGGAAAGTACAGAAGAATTTTCCCAATCTCTTCATCCTCCAGACTCAGACAACCCAATGTCTCAAGTCACCTCAGTATCGCAACTCCAGGATGTGCAACCCTCCGACTGGGCTTTTGGTGCTTTGCAGTCTTTAGTAGAACGCTATGGCTGCATTGCGGGATATACTGATGGGACTTATCTGGGGAATCGTAGCATCAGCCGTTATGAATTTGCGGCTGGTTTAAATGCTTGTTTGGAGAAGATAAACGATGCGATGCCTGCGGCGGTCACTGAGCGCAGCCGAAGTGCGGGCTACGCCTACCCTAACAATAAAATTAATACTGTTAATCATGAAGATTTAATCCTGCTGCAAAGATTGCAAGGCGAATTCAAAGCAGAGTTGCAGCAATTACAGCAGCGCGTCGAAGTTGTGGAAAAGCAGACTAGTGAATTACAAGGAAATCGGTTTTCCACAACTACCAGATTATTTGGTCAAGCCATTTTTAGCGTTCAGGGAACCAATAGTTCCGATGTCGATTTGTTTCCGAGAGATGGAGTACCTGAACGTCAGGGAAAAACCAATCTGACTTTTACAAGTAGTGCCCAACTAACCTTAGCAACTTCATTTACAGGGCGAGATTTGCTGTTAACAGGGCTGTCTGCGGGTAATTTGGGTTCTAATGCATCGTTGTTATCTACCAATATGGGGCGGTTGGGATTCGAGTCAAATACAGACAACAATCTAGTTATTAGTGACTTATCTTATCGGTTTCTGGCCTCGAATAACTTGGGAATTGTCGTAGGTACGGCGGGAGTCAACCCGATTAACACCTTTCGCGGTATTAGCCCTTTAGAAGGTTCTAGCGATGGTGCAATTTCTCTATTTGGTCAGCGCAACCCGATTTTAAGTATTGGTAACGGCAATGGTGGTATAGGCTTTGACTGGCAAATTAGCGATCGCATCAGTTTGCAAGGCGTTTATAGTGCAGAAATACCCAATTTTCCTGGCGACACCAAGCAGGGCGGACTATTTGGCGGTAGATATACTGCTGGCGCTCAGTTAAGTTTAGCACCCACAAATAACATCGATATCGGCGTACATTATCTCTATTCCCACTCCCCAGATGGCTTATTGGGAGGTGGTATTGGCGATTCTCAACTGATTTCACCTTTTGCAAATCCTACAGCTTTCGATACCCAAGCCATTGGCGCTACCGTTGCTTGGCGAATTAACCCTAACTTGCAATTGGGTGGTTGGGGTGGCTTTACTTCCTCCAAGCCATTTAAACTTTCGGGAAGTGTAGAAACTACCAACTGGATGGTATTCGCAGCTTTTCCTAATTTGTTGCGTCCTGGGAATTTAGGGGGCGTTCTCGTTGGACAACCGCCCAAAATTACTTCCAGTACTTTACCCGACGGCTTCAATTTTCCCAACTTTTCTGATGGGGGGACAGCAGGTGGACGTAGTGACACATCAATTCACGTAGAAGTTTTTTACCGCGCCCAACTCAGCGACAATATCGCCTTGACTCCAGGCTTATTCGTTATTTTCAATCCGGATCACAATGCTGCTAACGATGCATTAATCGTTGGGACATTAAGAGCAAGTTTCCGGTTTTAATTTTGTACTGATGTAAATGTAATAAAATACGCTATTTGACTACTGCTTAGTTCAGTATTAGATATTTCCACGATCCATTAGGAGCAAGGAAAAGTCATGCGTAAACATACGCGTATTTTTTTTGTATGTGATTAAAGGAGCAAATTTTTCATGAAATTAAATTCATCAGTTCATTTGGGTTGTTTTCTTGTTAGCAGCAGCATAGCCGCAATCTTCATCGGTTTAGGTGGAACAAGTGCTTCTGCTCAAATCACAATTCAAAGCACTGGTACATTATCGGGTACTATCCAACTTCCCAGAAATAATCCCAATTTCAATCAAAGCATTACTCGTGTTGATACAGACGACACGGGGACTTACTCGCGGAACTTAGGAACTAAGAACAATCCTAATTATGTTCCTATATACAAGTCAGACTATGTGCAGGTACAAACACGCTCTGATGGTAGTCTGCATTATTTTGTTGACTTTAAAGGCATTCCGATTGTCTCCTTTAATGGCGTTCTCACTTCGCCGATTCTCTCTGGCGGTGAGTTGACACCCTATAAATATCAGGGACAATTGGCAGGAACCACATTTCAAGGAGTAGTTCAGGATGAATTTAATCTCACCAAAGCCTTATATACTGGTATTGTCACCGATCCAAACACTGGAAACCAGTATCAGGGCACTTTTGAAGTGAGTGGATATGGAGTCCGATATAGCGATCGCAATGGTAGCGCCACTCCCACAGTCTTTGATTTCAAATCCGATCTCCCAGGTTCGCCAAAGGTAACATCTTTGGAAATGACTAACTCACCCCTAGCAAGAATACAAATCAAAGTACCTGCAACTGCAACTCTCATAACTCCTACACCAACTACTGGTAACGGTGGTAGTACACCTACTCCCCCACCAGTAAGTAACGGTGGTAGTACACCTACTCCCCCACCAGTAAGTAACGGTGGTAGTACACCCACTCCCCCGCCAGTAATTGATGGTAGTGCGATCGCTCCTACACCTGTAGTTAGTGGTGGTAGTGCGATCGCCCCTACATCTGTAGTTAGTGATGGTAGTGCGATCGCCCCTACACCTGTAGTTAGTGGTGGAAACACATTCACTGTTACGCCAATGGTTGATGGCGGTAACACGTTCACTGTTACACCAATAGTTGATAGTGGCGCTTCTTCGACACCTACAACGTACACATCTAGGTCTAATTCACCATCAATTTCTACTACACCTAATATGGAATTGAGTAATGGTAATTCTTTAGAGGTGAATCAAGTAGTTGTCAACCCTGCAACCCTTGCTCAAGCCGCTTGTTCGCAAGATTCTGCCAAAAGTTGTACAATGCCCACTTTAGCAAAACAAGCGATCGGCCCTCGTAGTCGAGTGCTACTGCGTTAGTTAGGAACTGTTCAATAAAAAATATCCAACTACTTTTTGTGGGGTGGGCGTCTCGCCCGCCCCTAATCAAAGGCTAACTTGACCAAAATGTTGAATGCTTCTGGAACTCTCGCAGAGCAAAATGAAATCAATATAATAGTTAGCACACAGGCATACATTGCAATTAAAAAAGTCCACCATCACTTATTCGCAGCGTTTTTATTGCTCAGACTACCTTTTGGTGGTATCTTTTACCCTGATGATTTTCTGGCTATACTAGTAGACTTAAGCCGATTGATTGATAAATTTCATCCTCCAGCATAAAATACACAAAAACTCTAAATTTTGGACATATATCAGTATGCATTTACTTCTAACGGACATAAAAATCTTGTCCGCTCTTGGAGAAAATTAATTTTCTTGGAGGCTCCAAAAACTCGATCGCTAAGGTTAACACTAACACTACAGAGTGAATCTACATCAATCAAACATCTTCCGAGTAAGCACCTATGAAAGAAGAATTAATAGCCAGAGTCGTGCAGGTCTTGCGAATTAATATGAGTTGGATGACTTGGAATTTGTTTCTGGCTTTTATACCTTTGGCTTTGAGTGTCTGGCTATTTCGCATGAGGCGAGGTGGCACTTGGCTTTGGTGGCTAGGATTCTTAGTTTTCTATGCTTTCTTACCAAATGCACCATATTTGTTGACCGATGTAATTCACTTGATAGATGATATCCGCACGATTCAATCGGTGTGGATGATTACTTTAGTACTTATTCCTCTGTATTTGCTAGTAATTTTAAGTGGATTTGAAGCTTATGTAATATCGTTAATTAATTGGGGTCACTACTTACATCGTATCGGTAAGAGCCAATGGATTTGGCGCGTTGAGACAATTACACATTTTCTCTGTGCTGTTGGTGTTTATTGGGGGCGATTTTTGCGTTTCAACAGTTGGGATTTTATTACTCAACCCGATGCCGTACTTACCAAAGGGGTAGAAGAAATTCTGGGAAAACAACCCCTGGTGATTATTGCTATCACCTTTGTGGTACTTGCAGGTTTGTACTGGATTATGAAACGAGTAACTTTAGGTCTTAGCCAATCAAATAGCAGAATAGGGATAAACTCAGGACGCACAAACTCTAATACGCCAAACATTTGATCTATGTGGCAATTTTGGCTCTTAATTTAGGAATTTTAATTAGTAATTCCCTTGATGAATATTGCCTATCAAAAGAAAGATGCAACAAAACCCTCCTTAAGGTGAAATAAACTCAGAAACAAATGGTTGAACTTCAACCGCCATCACCTGAGAATAACGTCTTATCAGATCGTTGAATATTGATGGTCTGGTCTGATGTATCTAGTCATGTTGATAGGAGGGATATAATATGCAATTAATCTCGAAAGAGGACATCAAGACATTAATAGAACAGCCAAAAGGAAATTGTGTTTCCATTTATATGCCAACGCACCCAGCCGGGCCAGAAGTGCGACAAGATCCAATTCGCTTTAAAAATTTGGTCAGAGAAGCAGAGACTCGTTTAATTGATGCGGGTTTGACACAGGAAGATGCGATCGCATTGTTGGAAAAATCCCAGGAAATTGATAACCAAGAGTTTTGGGAGCAAATGGGAGAGCAAGGGCTGGCGATTTTTATTTCTGAAAATATTTTTCGTTACTATCCCCTACCAATTGATTTTCAAGAGTTGGTTGTAGTTACAGACCGCTTTCACATCAAGCCGTTGCTGCCAATTTTAAATGGCAATGGTCGCTTCTATATCCTGGCTTTGAGTCAACAAGATGTCAGGTTCTTTGAAGGAACACGCTACAGCGTCAAAGAAGTAGAAGTAGAAAATCTCCCTAAAAGTCTAGATGAAGCTCTGCAAAGAGATGATACTGCTAAAGAAGGTCAGTTTCGCATCGCCACATCAAAAGGGGGGACCTCTAATTCTTTTTCACAGCCGGGTACGTTTCACGGACAGGGAAGCCCTGATAGGGATAAACGTCAAGAAGACATCCTCCAATTCTTTCAAATTGTTGATGGCGCATTACACGAAAAACTGAAATTACAAAAAGCGCCTTTGGTGCTGGCTGGGGTAGAGTATCTCTTGCCTTTGTATAGACAGGCGAATACTTACCAGCATTTAATGGATGAAGCTATTATCGGTAATCCAGAAATTCTCAGCGCCCAAGATTTACACGAGCAAGCTTGGCCAATTGTCGAGGCTGATTTCCAAAAGTCACAGCAAGCAGTTTTAGAGCAATTTCACGAACTGTTTGGTGGTGATACTGGTAAAGCATCTAACAACCTCCAAGAAGTTATCTCAGCGGCTTATTACCAACGCGTGGATTCATTACTAGTTGCAGTTGGTCAGCAACAGTGGGGTTTATTCGATCCAACCTCAGAAACGGTTTATTTGCACCCAGAAAAAGAAGCTGGTGATGAAGATTTGTTGGATTTTGTTGCTGCTCATACTTTATTAAACGGTGGCACGGTTTACGCTGTTCCCTTTGAAGAGATTCCGTATAGCACAGCCGTTGCGGCAATTTACCGATATTGACATTTTGATGGTGTTGTATAAAGTTGAATGTGCTATATACAACACCAACGATGATTACTATTCGCTCCTTTATCAGTCAATCTCTAATCGGTTTAGCTCTTTTGAGTGCAACGGCTATATTTACCCAGACGGCAATAGCAGAAACAATAACTGGGCAATCAGGCAATGTGCGAGCAGAAATATCTTACGAAAAACCAGAGGAATATCAGTATAAAAATATCCGGTTGAAAATTATCCGGGCGGGTAAAACTGTTTTGGATCGAGAACTGCCGCAAGAAGATGAATATGACAGACCCTGTGGGGAATATATCTGGACAAGAAAACAACTTACCAGTGCAAGACTTGGACGGTAACAAAGAACCAGAAATAATTGCCGATTTCTTTACAGGTGGAGCGCACTGTTGTACTTATTCATTGATTTATCGCTACGACAGCAAATCTCAAAAGTATATTAAGATTCGTCATGAATGGGGCAATGGTGGCTATCAACTAAAAGATTTAGACAAAGATGGATTGCCAGAGTTTGAAAGTCGAGACGATCGCTTTGCCTATGCTTTTACAGCTTATGCTGCTTCTGCCTACCCCTTGCAAATTTGGCGTTATCGCCAAGGGAAAATGGTTGATGTGACTCGTAGTTATCCCAAATTAATCTCCAATCATGCCTCAGAGCTATGGCAAACTTATACCCAGGCACGGCAACAAGGCGATGATGGCAAGGGCTTTTTAGCAGCTTATTTGGCAGATAAATATCTGTTGAATCAAGGACAGGATGGATGGGGGCGAGTGCAACAAGCTTATAAAAAAAGCGATCGCACCAAATACTTCGCCGATTTACGAAAGTTTTTGCGCGAAACTGGCTACATTAAATAATTGGCAGCGAGCAATTAATTCATAACTCCTAACTAATAAAGCTTTCGGCGTGCTGCTTCCAAAATTAAGCGTTGTTCAGCACGAGCGATCGCTTGATATGTTCGTTCGACTGCTTCCGGTTCAACAGAAATGGAAGTTATACCCCATTCCACTAATTTATCAATAATTTCTGGATAGAGAGCTGGTGCTTGACCGCAGATTGAACAAGGTATATCGGCACTTTTAGCCATTTGGATCAGTTGAGCGATCGCACCCATAACTGCTGGATGACGTTCATTAAATACTTTTGCTAGCTGTCCTTGTTCTCGATCCACTCCTAACAATAATTGGGTCAGGTCATTTGTACCAATAGAAATTCCGGCCACACCTGCTTTCACATATTCTGGTAATAAAAACAAGACACTTGGCACTTCTGCCATCATCCACAATTGAAACTGCGCTACCTCGGTTAAAAAAGCTTGCTCAACTTTGCGACGGCAAAAAATAAATTCTTCTACAGTCCGCACAAAAGGCAACAGTAGGTTTACATTGGTGTAGCCAGCTTGCTGTACACTTGCCAAAGCTTGCAGTTCTAGGTCAAAGACTGCGGGATTTTGTAAATAGCTAAAAGTACCGCGTTCGCCTAACATTGACTGGGGCGAAGATTGTAAACTATCACTCAATGATGGTAAATCTTGCGATCGCCAATCTAAAGAACGATAAAAAACTGGTCTTGGGGTAAAGGCACGAGCAAATTGCATAATCTGCTCAGACCATAGCTCTAACAATTCTGCCTGACGCCCGCTTAAAATCCAACTATTGGGATGTTGCCCGTTCAATATATTTAGTACCATCAATTCGGAACGTAACAATCCCACTCCATCCACAGGCAGGTTTTGCACTTGTTCTATTAAAGTGGACTGACTCAAGTTAACCAGCAATTGGGTAGCAATCATAGGTAGATGAGACGTAACAGCAGAATGAGGCGCTTTCGGGTTGGGGTGATGGGAGGTAAGAAGATTTTCTTCTCTTCCTTTGTCCATCTCTTCCTTTGAGTCTCCTTTGATGCGATAAACTTCTCCTCTGTCGCCATCAAGCAGCAATCGTTCGCCAGTTTGGATCAAAGTTGTGGCAGATGTGGCGTTTACTACTGCTGTGATACCTAATTCTCTAGCTAGAATTGCCGCGTGACTGGTTAATCCCCCTTGTTCAGTGATAATACCACCAACTTGTTGCAATAATGGTAACCAATCAGGGGTAATCGTTGGTACTACTAAAATTACTCCCTTCGGTAGTTGTTCGGGTTTCTGTTGCGGATTAATAATTATCAGGGCAGTGGCTACAACCCGTCCTCCGGCTGCTCCTAGTCCCCGAATCAAGTGTGAGTGGGGAATCATAGATTGCGAAGGATTAACTTGTGTGATGTAGAGCTTACCAGATGTAGTTTGCCCAGCGAGAGTCCATTTAATGGTAAAAGTTTTACCTAGTTCACTTACCAGTTGAGTTCCCAGAGTAATTATTTGTTGTAAGTATTCTTCTTGTAAAGAGTACTGTTTTTGTTGGGCTTCTGGAATTAAATAAGTAATCAGACAGGTGCGATCTGGTGTTAACGCTGAGTTCGGCGCGAGTCGCAAAAAAATTTTAGATGCTGCATCATCGACACCATAAGCCAGCATTTTATTGCCCAGTTGTTGCTCAAGTACAGCCCCAGTTTCTGGTTGAATGTAGTAAATATCTGGCTGTATTTCGCCAAGAGCGATCGCAATTCCTAATCCCAAAGTAGCTTCAATTTCCCATCCAGAGGCATTGGTTGTGAGCGAGCCAGAGGCGATCGCATTTTCAACAGGTTGCACCAAAACTGCGAGATTAATTTGTTGCAGATTAATTCCTGAGTGCTGCCAATATAATAGACTCCGGGCCCGAAATATTTGACTCCAAGTACGTTTTAGAGCCAAAGCGATCGCTTCTGGTTCGCACTGGCAAAATACCGACTCTAGTAAACCCGATATATTGTTTATTCCTGGAGTAGCAGTTGATACTCCCAAGGAAGGTCGAAGAATTAAACAGCTAGTTTTCCATTCTCTAGCTGCTTGAAAAATTGTACTCACCCACTCCTGGGTTATAGTCGCAGTCAGAATTTCTTGGCGCAAGCGACTAGCCACCTGCTGAAGTTGGCGCCAATTAGTAACATCCAGGTGTAGCGAAGAATGGGGTAAGTCAGCTATTAATGATTCTGAACTATTGAGATTTTCGAGAAATTGCCGCAAAATTTCTGCCGAAACTACAAAACCAGGCATCACCGGATAGCCACGCTGAATAATTTTGCTCAAGTAAAAGGCTTTGTCACCTACTTTGGCACGGTCTTGTAGTTTAATTTGATCTAGCCAGTAGAGTTTATTCACTCAATTTGTTAGTTGTTTATTTGTAGCCACAGCCATTTCTTTTTGGTATGTTATCAGGTTAATCTACTGACTTCTGAATAAAAAGTACTCAGGACTTACAGCAGCTTTCTTTTGGATGAATTACAAAGTTACGGTGGAAGCAGGATAGAGGAGAATTCAGAATGGGCTGCACCCCCCTGTGCTAACAGAATTCAGAAGTAAAACAGGCTTTATACCTGGCTTTGAGACGAATCGTTGTGTACTTCAGCAACTTTAAATACGCTGTATAGCTTATTTGCTCGACTTGTACATGTCATTATCATATTTAATTGTTCAGTGTATGGGTTAAATCTAACAATTTAAGGTATAATTCTCTGGCTAAGTCATTTTAAATAGCCAAAAAACTACTTCATAAACTCAAAATTCATGTAGTTTGCCCAAATCCGAATCGCGATCGCAATTTAATAATGCAAATCTCCATTCATTGACCAAAATAATCTCTTATTGAAAAATAATCCTAATAAGGGAAAATATTAATTCTCAGTTTCAAAACCATTCCTGGATTGATAGAATCCAAATATGAGATAGGCTATTGCACTACACCCATTGGATTAAACTCCATTAATAAAACATTAGAATAATTTTGTACTATTTTTATAAAAATATTACGATTTAACCTAGTATATAGAATTCTCCATATCAGACTAAACATTGGCAAACACTTACTACCTTGCAACTAATGATTGGCTGAATATCAGCTTCCGGCTATGTATTGCATTGCTTATTGGAGCAATCATCGGCTTAGAACGTCAAATTAGGCGCAAACCAGCGGGTTTAAGAACTCACATGCTAGTGAGTTTAGGTTCAGCCTTATTTACCTTAATAATCATGCAAACAAAAGGACTGCAATCTAGTCCTGATGCACTTAGCCGTGTGATTCAAGGGATTGCAGCTGGTGTAGGATTTCTCGGTGCTGGAGAAATTGTGCGTCAATCTTCCCAAGAGTCACAGCAACTTGAAATTCACGGACTCACTTCAGCAGCGGCTATTTGGGTTTCTTCTGCATTGGGAATTGCTGCTGGCTGTGGTTTATGGCAGTTAGGATTAATCGGTGCAATGCTGACTTTTTTAGTTCTCAGCGTTTTTAAAAGGTTTGAAAAACGAAATCAATAATTAGCTAGCTATTATTTTTAATAAAAAATATGGCTAAGAAACATAGAGTTATTGAGCTTCCTAATTTACCTTTATCTGAAAATATGAATAAGGGAATACCAGATAATCAATTATCTGAATTAGAGAGCTATCAAAACGTACATTTATCAAATTGCCAGCTTGAGGGAACCAAAGGAGTAGATTTTCAGTATGCCTACTTTAATGTTTTTTAATTAGGAATTACGAATTGGTATAAAATATGCTTCAATTAGTATAAATATGATTTTTAAAATTATTGATATTGCCTTATTTCTCCTGCCTTCACAAACAGAATTTGTGAAGATTTCAACCATTGAGAATCAAAAGAACCCAAATGAGTAGTAGTAATCAAGGTTTGAAAACGGTCTTGAATGGCATCAAGCAATTGATTTTGGCGGGATAAATCTAATTCGGCAAGAACATCATCTAGTAATAGTAATGGTGGCTCTTTGACGACTTCTTCAATTAATTGTAATTCGGCTAATTTTAAAGCTAAAACCAGCGTTCGTTGCTGACCTTGAGAACCGTATTGACGAGCGGGTGTCTGGTTAATCGTTAATTCTATTTCATCTCGATGGGGGCCGACAAGAGTCGTGCCTTGGTGCATTTCAGCTACGGCTCGCTGCTGAATTTTTGCTAAAAAAGCTTGCTGCACTTCTTCTGGCTGGTTATCTTCTAAAGGAATATTCGGCACGTACTTGATTTGTAGAACTTCTGTACTGCCGCTGATACTGCCGTGCCAGGTGGTAGCAATAGGGGCTAATCTTTGGATAGCGCGATCGCGTCGTCTAATTACCCTAGTTCCTGTAGTAGCTAACTGTGCATCCCACAGTGCTAGTTCTGATTGTAAAGACGTTGCATCCAACGTCTCTACATGGCGTTTTAAAAAGGCATTGCGCTGGCGTAACACATGGTTATACTGCTGCAAAATGTGAGCATAAACTGGTTCGAGTTGAATTAACAGTGTATCTAACCAGTTGCGGCGACCTTCGGGGCCGCCGCGTACTAAGTCTAAATCCAAGCTGGAAAATTGGACTCCATTGAGAACGCCAAGAAAATCCATTTGACGGCGGATAGATTCACCATTGAGAGCAACGCTACGGCGACCATTGCGGCGCAAGGTCAAGGTCAAGTCGCTAACACCTGTTTGTCGCTCAAGGGTGGCATCAATTTGGGCTATGGCTTCTCCTTCTTGAACTAAA
Source organism: Nostoc sp. DSM 114160 (assembly GCF_053470305.1). Lineage (NCBI taxonomy): Bacteria > Bacillati > Cyanobacteriota > Cyanophyceae > Nostocales > Nostocaceae > Nostoc > Nostoc sp. DSM 114160. Next base: position 735,519 of record NZ_JBPFGO010000002.1, read on the forward strand.
TCGCGATCGCGGGTGATGCGGTGCGATCGCAATGTCGCCAGCAACTCCACCGCCTCCAACAAATTAGACTTTCCTTGAGCGTTATTACCTACCAAAATTGTTTTGGCGGCAGTAAACTCAACCTTTTGGTCTTGATAATTGCGAAATTGTCGGAGGTTTAGAGTTTTTAGGTACATAAGTTCAATTTTGGATTTTAAATTTTAGATTTTGGATTGAAGATAAATCTAAAATCTAAAATCTAAAATCTAAAATTTCTTTTTCAAACAGCCTTCTTGCCCATAATCCGCAAGAATATCTTCTCCGCTTCAATCCACACGAACATTAAGGCGCTGAAGCCAATACAAACCCCCAACTCTTGCATATTCAGGTAATGAGTACCAAAGAAATCTCGCAGGGGTGGGACGTAAACTAGCATCAACTGCAAAATCGTGGTGACGACAACAGCCGCTAATACAAAGATATTCGAGAAGGGATTCATCTCAATGGTCAGTCGGTTGTTGGAGCGAATGGCGATCGCATGACCCATTTGAGCAATACACAAGCTGGTAAATACCATTGTTTTCCAACTATCGCGATCGCCTTGATAGCCTGGGGCATGACTATGTTGATAAGCCCACCACATTAAGGCAATGGTAATAATGGCAAAGATGATGCCAATGCGAATCATATAAGAACCCAATCCCCTAGCGAAAATACTTTCACGGGGGCTAAAAGGCGGACGTTGCATCACATCTGGTTCTGGAGGTTCCACAGCTAATGCTAAGGCTGGTAAACCGTCTGTCACCAAGTTCATCCACAAAATTTGTAAGGGAGTCAGGGGAACGCCTCCCAAGCCGATTAAAGGGGCGGCTGCAATTGTGAGAACTTCACCAATGTTACTGCCCAAGATGTATTTAATAAAGCGGCGGATGTTGGTATAAACAACTCTGCCTTCCTTGGTGGCGCTGACAATGGTAGCGAAGTTGTCATCAAGTAATACCATGTCACTCGCTTCTTTACTGACATCAGTGCCAGTAATGCCCATTGCAATACCGATGTCGGCTTGTTTGAGGGCTGGGGCATCGTTGACACCATCACCTGTCATCGCGACAAATCGACCCCGGCGTTGCAGTGCTTGGACAATTCGCAGTTTGTGTTCAGGGGAAACTCTGGCATAGATGCTTACCAAGTCAACGTTTTGCTCTAATTCCTGGTCAGTCATCCGTTGCAATTCTTGACCTGTAAGTAGCCTATCGCCTTCTTGGGCAATTCCCAAATCGGTGGCGATCGCTCGTGCTGTTAATTGGTGGTCGCCAGTAATCATTACTGGGCGAATACCTGCTTCTCGACACTCTTGCACAGCTGCTCTGACTTCTGGGCGTGGCGCATCTAGCATTCCCACCAATCCCAGCCATACTAAGCCTTGCTCGGATGTCTCATCTGAACCTTCTGGAGGAATCTCTAACAAAGGTTTGTAGGCAAAACCTAGCACCCGAAGACCTTTACTCGCCATCAGGTCATTTTCTGCCAAAATTTTCTGGCGTTGTGCTTCGGTTATAGTACCCGTGTCATTACCCAAATGAATCTGAGTGCAACGTGCCAAGATTAATTCTGGAGAACCTTTGGTAAACATTAAGTAAGGTTCCGATTCGAGAAAACCGGCGATCGCAGGGTCAACACCCCTCGAAGATGCTTCACCTGTGGCTACTTGCTCCACCTGAGCGATCGCGCTCATCCGCTTCCGTTCTGAGGAAAAGGGAAACTCCGCAACGCGAGGTAACTTACTGTTCCACTGGTCTTTTTCAATTCCCGCTTTTCCCGCTAGGGTGAGTAATGCCCCCTCTGTCGGATCTCCCAAAATTGCCCATTCACCTTGTTCTTTTTGCAATACGGAGTCATTACAAATAGCACAGGCAACTGATAATGCGGAGATTTCTGGAGATTCTTCTAGAGAAATTTTTTGACCATTTAACTCAAAGTCCCCTATGGGGGCATAACCTTCGCCGGTGACGCGAAAAGTTTTATTATTGGTGGAAATCGATTGCACCACCATTTTATTTTGAGTCAGGGTGCCGGTTTTATCAGAACAGATGGTCGTTACAGAACCCAATGTTTCCACTGCTGGCAATTTGCGAATCAAGGCATTTTGGCGTACCATTCGCTGGGTTCCCAGTGCCAAGGTGACGGTAATTACAGCTGGTAAACCTTCTGGCACTACAGCAACCGCCATACTCAAGGAAACTTCCAAAAGTTCTTGAATATTTTTAAAACCTCCGTCTTTGATGACACCGCCAACGACGACGATCGCCACCAGAATTAAAGAACCTGTAACTAGGACATTACCCAGTTGAGTCATCCGCTGCTGTAAAGGCGTGGGTTCACTTTCCACCGCCTGCAACATGGTGGCAATTTTGCCTAGTTCTGTAGTCATGCCGGTGTTAGTCACCAGAACCTTGGCACGTCCTTGGACTACTTCAGTTCCTTGAAAGACGACATTTAAGCGATCGCCTAATGATGTTTCCTCCGGCAATTTTAGTGATGCCTGTTTATTCACGGCCTCGGCTTCACCAGTTAATGCCGACTCACGCACTTGTAAATTAGACTGTTCGATCAAGCGTCCATCTGCGGCTATCTGCATCCCAGCTTCCAGCAGCATGACATCCCCTGGAACTAGTTCCTTGGCTGCTATCTCCACCAATCTGGTGTCACGGATGACGCGCACTAAGGGAGAGGTCATTTTTTTCAAGGCTGCCAAGGCTTTTTCAGCGCGGCTTTCTTGGACGTAGCCAAGTATGCCATTGAGGATAACAATTGCTAAAATAGCGATCGTATCTTTAAATGGCACTTCACCAGGCTTCAAACTGCCCGCCCGTAAAGCCATTAGGTCTAAAAACCCAGAAATCAGAGCCACGCCAATCAGCATCAACAACATAATGTTCTTGAACTGATCCAGCAGAATTTCCCAAGCACTACGGCCAGCAGTTTCTTCAAGTTCGTTGGGGCCGTATTTTTGCAATCTCTGTTGAGTTTCTTGGGGTGTTAAGCCGCTGTCTGCATTACTATCAAGCAGGTCTAGCGCTTTATCAACTTCTAAACTATGCCAAACGGCGGCACCTTCAGGCAGAGAATTAGCAGACATCGTGTAGGTCACAGCAAATGGTTACAAAATTCGATCATAATTTAGTGATGGCAGGAATTCCATCTTTTAAAGTTACATTAAGCCGATCGCTCAGTTGTATGAGTGTATATGTAATTCTTAATATTTGTAAATTCCTCCTGTTTTGACATAGTATTATTTCTCACGAAAGAGTTTTTCGGAACACATTGTACCGATAATTATTAGTACTCCGCTGTAAACGTGGCGATCGAAAACCACTAATTGATGTACTTGGTAAGAGCAACGCCCATTATGGGCAGTCTTTTAACTCAGCACTCTTCATCTACCCCAATTGGGGGAGCCATTGCTCGACTAGGATTTCCTATATCAAGCGATTGGTGTGACGGCGGTAAAACCGCTTGAGTCAATGCCCTTTGGGCAGGGAAAAGGTTAAAGGGGAAAGGGGAAAGAGAACCCCATAACTAAAGTTAGGGGCTTGAAGTAAGGATGCCTCAATTCTCGCGCAATAGTCTGGAATTGAATCTTTTTCCCCTCGATAAATAAAGTTTAGGGGCTTGCACCCTTTCCCCCTTCCCCCTTCCCCCTTTCCCCTCTTCGGTCATGTTTCCTCTCCTACCTAAAGGTGAGGGTTTTTTACACTTACCACAAGGTTTTATGAGTTTTGCACTCCCCACTTTGACCGTTAGCCAGATGTTTGGGCAAAAAACAATTCGACCGCTTACTGCTGCTGCCCTGTGTGGCATTACTTTTATTAAAGATAGACTGATTGCTATTGACAGTATTAAAGGGCATCTACTGGAGATCGATCCTACCTCTGACAACAGCAGAATTCTCAATTTCCATCAAGTTGAAGAATTTACCGATGTCACTGGTCTAGCGGTGTGGGATGATACCCTGTGGGTAAGCCGAGAAAATAGTGTTTACTCGTGCAAGCTCAACACTTTGGATCTGGAACATTTTGTAACATTGCCTTATGCCGCTGATGGCGTTGCTGTTTGGGAAACAACAGTTTATGTAAGTTGCCAAAGGCTAGGCTACATTCTAGTTTTTGACCGCGAAACGCGAAAAGAAATTACCAGATTTTATGCCCCTGGAGTTGGGATAGAGAATTTGGCAGTTAACCAAGAAATGCTATGGATTTGCGATCGCACCGAACAATCAGTTTACGCGATGGACAGAGCCACAGGAGAACTGCAATTTAGCGTCCTGACACCCTTTGAATGTCCTACGGGCATAGCAATCCATAAAAATGCCGAAACAGGCAAAGAAAGTATTTACGTCGCCTACGCCTCAGAAGAGCCTTATATCCGGGATAACCCCAATGCCGATCCGAGTCATGAGCTAACATTCCGCGATCGCACTTTTATTCATCCTCTGTATTATCATTACCAGCCAGATAAGCGTTACGCCCTCTCTAATGGCTATCTGATTGAAATGTCTTATGCTGAAGAAATTGCACCCTTAGACGAGGTTTATTTACCCGATGTCGAATGGCGCATCGCCCTACCATCGGAAACTGAGCGTCAAAAGGTGAAACACGTTGAACCTATTGGTATACCCTTCACCGAAGAAGTGATAGAAGGGCAACGCGTAGCAGTCTTTAAATTTGATTCTCTTGCCCCAGGCGAACGGCATATATTTGGCTGGAAAGCTCTTTTGGAAGTTCGAGGGATTAAATATCGGATTACACCCAGAGATGTAGAAAATATACCTGAACTTTCCCCAGAATTACAAACACGCTACCTAGTGGACGACGACGATTTAGCAATGGATACTACAATTGTTCGCCGTGCCGCCAGAGAAGCGATTGGTTCTGAAACCAATGTGTTGCGGAAAATGCACAGCATCCGCAACTACGTTTATGATGAGTTATCCTACGGTATTAAACCTTACATTGATACACCAGATACGGTTTTAGAGCGGGGTGTTGGTTCTTGTGGTGAATATGTCGGCGTTTTACTTGCTTTATCCCGTTTAAATGGCATCCCCTGCCGTACCGTAGGCAGGTACAAATGTCCTCCCCATAGTGACTTCGTAGGAGTACCGTTACAACCCGACTTTAATCATGTTTGGCTAGAATTCTACGTCCCCAATTTTGGTTGGTTGCCAATGGAATCAAATCCTGACGATATAGGTGAAGGTGGCCCTTATCCAACGCGCTTTTTTATGGGCTTATGCTGGTATCACATTGAAATTGGCAAAGGCATCACCTTTGAAACGGTGACAAGCAAAGGTGAACGGCTAACTAAAGAAGATATTCCCATCGGTGATTTGGCGATAAATCATATTCGGTTCACAATTATTAAAGAATTACCACCTTTTTAAATTAGGGCATTAGGAATTGGGGAAAGACCATCAGAAAGTAAGTAGTGGCGTGGCAAGACTAAATTGTTGCAAAAAAAATTGTAGGTTGGGTTGAGGAACGAAACCCAACACTCCGATCGATGTTGGGTTTCGCGTTGCTCAACCCAACCTACATCTAACGCACTATTTTAAGCTTGCCACGTCAGTAGAGTGTGTTATCCGGTAGTAACGCACCTTAATACTCTCTACTTAACCACTATTTTCATCAACTTCTGAATTCTTGTTCATATTCAAGTATTCTTCAAACAATTCAAAAAATTTCTGTAGTGCCTCATGCTCGTCTACAGAATAAAAAAGAATTATCTTAGCCCATGACTGACCTGAGTTAATTCCATATTTTTCTTCAATCCATGATTGAAAACCTTCAAATTCCCTTTCTGGCTCAGTTGGAGGTACGCCAACTTCTCTTCGAGCCAGACTATATCCTCGCAAAAGCATATCTAGTCTAGTAATTGAATTAGCTCCTAAATACATTCCTGGTCTTTTCTTTATATTAGTTATAATCTCGCTGTAAATATCAAACTGAGGAAAACTCATATCCTCACTAAGCCTTGAAATATCTTCATTTTTTTGAATTTTTGAATTATCTTTCTGCTTTAAGAACTGCTCAAATTCTTCAAAAAACCTATTAAAAGCTGCTCGTTCGCTTCCAGAGTAAGAGAGAATTATCCCAGCCCAAGATTGACTCACATTAGTTTTTGCTCTTTCTTGTATCCACTCTTGAAACCCTTCCATTCCACAAGAGTCTATTGTAGTAAATCCGAGTGTGATTAGACCATCTATATACCCAGTTAAGAATGAATCAAGACAAGTAATTGATGGCTTATCTATGTACATAACTGGATTTTCTTTAATTTTTTGGAGAAGCGTATAAAGCTCATTCATCCCAGTAACCTCTAATTTGATGAAAATTTATTAATTGAACAGCCATATCGCGCTTTTATTGAAGTCAATCTTTCCTATCATAAGGAGATGAATTATCTGGCGGTATATCAGCACGAACTACATCGCTAATCCATTCTCCCTCAATATTATTGTTAGAATAATTTGCATAATCATCCCATGTCATGGTATCGCCAGTTGAATATTCATAAACGTCTTCGCAGTAGGAGCTAATTCCGAGCCAGCAGCAGCACATCTAGCTTGAACAGCACAAGCATCTGGAGACAACAGCAATGCATAAACAGGTTGAGGTAAAATCCCTTTAAAAATGAGAAGTAAAAGAAATGTCGAAATTCCTACTAATCTAAATACGGATTTATTTGTGGTTAATCGCACTAGTCTTAACTCCTTACAACCAAAGATAAAAATCGATGTATCTGACATCTAGGTTGTCTGATAGGAGAAGAAAATCAGTCCAGTAAAAATACGAGTATTTATTATTTTTGAAAAATGAACCAAGTAAATAAACTAATTAGCTATTAACTCTTAAACTTCTTAAACTAGGCAATGGATATGATTGATGCTGCTTAAAATCGGCAAACTCACAGATGGAGTTAAATGGGCAAAAGCGGCAGTGAGAGCCAGGATTAGGAGGGAATATTTTACTGAAATTACTAGTTTCTTCCTGATATTTCTGCAAATCGTGCTGGTGCTTATGAGCAATATTCGCTAACTCAAATTTTAAGGATTCTAATTCACTATTGTTAATACTAATTAAGTCTGATTTTTTACATATTTCTAAATTATAAAATGATGCTACAGCTTTTCGTCCAGGGTAAAGATAACGAGCAGCTAATAAGTAAACTAATGCCTGTCGTTTGTCAAAAGCCGACTTGCCAGTTTTGAAATCCAAAATATGTAAAGTGCTATCAGACTCAATAAAAACGCAGTCCATAGCCGCGTATAAGCGAAAGCAATAATCTTCTTGTTCAACTACTATCGGTTTAGGAAAGCCTTCATCACCTGGAGTTAATTGGATAATATCTTTATCCAAAAGCAACGGCGAATCGTGATATTTTTGCAAAATTTGCAGCACGCGTTGCTGAACTTGAACGCTTGAGTTGCCTAATTTAAGTAGCTGGGCAACTCTTTCTACGCCATCTGCTTGCTTCAACAGATGCCTGTGATGATGAAACTCATAAACGCCTTTCTGAGCTAGTATGCCAATACGCTGGGGCGCGGTGGCTTGCATTAAAAGCGCTTTGACTTGTGGTTCGTGTTGCCGTGCTTTGATAAACCCCCGTCTCATCTGGCAGTGCCAGCGTTCTTGCCCAGTCGCTGGGGCAACTAGAGACCAAAGGTGATAACTGGCAAAAGGTCGATCGGGGGTTGACATTGCTCAGAAACAGTGAGAGAAAATACGGTGGGGAGAAGTTTAAGCTAAGGCTTGCTTAGAAAAGAACTTCGGAGGATACTTGCTGCTACACACGCTTTGCGGGAAGCTTTTATAGTACTGATAATGTACCGGAGCAAGTGGCAAAAATGTCTAGCAAGATAAAATTTGGTACCGATGGATGGCGAGGGATTATTGCCGATGACTTTACTTTTCCTAATGTGAGAAAAGTAACAAGGGCAATCGCCACTTACTTAGAAACAGCCTACACAAAAGATAGACCAGTACTTATTGCCTACGATACTCGCTTTTTAGCTGACCAGTTTGCCCAAACAGCGGCCCAAGTATTAGCAGACTTGGGTTGGACTGTAAAAATTACCGATCGGGATTGTCCCACACCAGTAATTGCCTACAATGCCCGTCACCTAAATTCCGCTGGGGCGTTAATGTTTACTGCTAGCCATAATCCAGCACCTTACTGTGGAATTAAATATATACCCGATTATGCTGGGCCTGCCACTCCAGAGATTACTGATACTATTGTGGCAAATATAGAAGGTGCATCGGATGAGTTGCCTGGGAACAACCCATCAGGTTCAATTTCCATTTTCGATCCGAAACCAGATTACCTACAATTTATCTACACTCTACTTGATGTAGAAAAGATCAAAAGCGCTAATTTAAAGGTAAAGTACGATGCTTTGTATTCTACCTCTCGCGGCTATTTAGATGAAGTTTTGCAACATAGTGGCGTTCAACTAGAAAGTTTCCACGATTGGAGAGATGTTTTATTTGGGGGTGGAATGCCAGAACCCAAAGGAGAACAATTAGTTGAGTTAGTGGAAGCAGTAGTTCGCGATCGCGCTGATTTGGGCTTGGCAACGGATGGAGATAGCGATCGCTTTGGTATCGTTGATGAACAAGGAAACGTCCTTACTCCGAATACTGTGCTGCTACTCCTAGCACGTCATTTAATCAAAAATAAAGGTAAAACTGGCGCGATAGTCCGTACTGTCGCTACAACTCACCTGCTGGATAATTTCGCTGCTAAAAATGGGCTGCAAATTTACGAAACAGCAGTTGGTTTTAAATACATCGGCGAAAAAATGCGCGAAACTGCCGTGTTAATCGGTGGAGAAGAATCAGGTGGTTTGAGTGTTATTGGGCATATTCCCGAAAAAGACGGGGTTTTAGCCGATATGCTGGTGGCAGAAGCGATCGCTTATGAAGGCAAACCGCTGAGTCAACTTGTCAAAGAAGCGATCGCTGAAGCCGATGGCCCACTTTACAACAACCGCCTAGACTTGCACCTCACAGAGGCACACAAAACCGCCGTCATCGACTCCTTTACTAAAAATCCACCTACAGAGGTAGCAGGAATTAAAGTCAAGGAAGTGGGGCGTAAAGACGGTATTAAGCTGTATTTAGAAGAAGGTAGCTGGGTTCTACTGCGTCCTTCCGGTACAGAACCACTGGTACGCGTCTACCTAGAAACCAACACTCCCGAAAAACTCACCCAAATCGCCCAAGAGTTAGAAAGTGCCATTGCTAAACTAGAGGCAGTAGCAGTTTAATTTGCCAGAGTTAGGAATTAAGAGTTAAGAGTTATGAATTAGGAGTTAAGAGTTGTAAAGTAACAATTCTTAACTCCTTATTTCTAATTTCGAGCAAAATATAACTCCTAACTTCTAACTCCTAACTCCTAACTCCTCATTTCGATCAAAGTATGAAAACTCTTGCTCCTTTTTTTACATCTTTAGTTGTAGCAGTTTGGGTAATAGCGATCGCAATTATTTCAGTCCAAAATGCTACACCCGTATCGTTAAAATTTTTAACATTCCAATCGATTCAGATACCAATGGGTTTAGTGCTAGCTTTTAGTGCCGGTGTCGGGTTAATTGGTATGGCACTGCTGCAACCTCTGTGGGGACTTGCTGGTATTGGGCAGAGTAATTCTAGATTGGAAGACGATGCCGAATTTTTTGTTGATGATGAAGATTTTTGAGGCTTGAAAAAAACTGATGAGATTGATTTCTGCCCGAAAAGCTACGTGCTATGGCTTAAACTATGCAACCGATCGAGAACGGCTATGAGCGCAACTTATAAAGCAGATTTTAACTTGTGGATTCAACAGACAGCCCAACTATTGCGATCGCATCGCTGGCATGAAGTTGATGTAGAACATCTGATTGAAGAGGTTGAAGGCTTGGGCAAAAGTGAACGGCGGAGTATTGCTAGTCAACTAACTCGCTTACTTTTGCATCTGCTCAAGTGGCAATATCAACCCCAGCGTCGCTCAGATAGTTGGCTCGATTCTATCACCGATTCTCGTACCCAAATTGAGTTAGTAATAGAAGATAGTCCTAGTCTTAAGAGCTATCCTACAGAGCAACTTGAGCAAAGCTATCAAAAGGCGCGTCGGCAAGCAGCCAAGCAAACGGGGATACTTGTATCCGTGTTTCCAGAAGAGTGCCCATATTCTGTAGAGTTAGTGTTGGATGAAGACTGGCTACCGGAAGTAAACGATATTTGATAACTGTAATTGTGGCTGTGTCATAGGAAGCACATTATAAAGAAATGTCTATATTAGTTAACCCGTTGCCAAACTCTGATGATATGCTTTGCTACTGCAACTAAAAGTTTTCCGTCTAGACTGAATGCTATTGCATGAGTTCTGCTATAACTATATGGAAGTTGTTCAGGATGCTTGCAAATCAGTTGTCCTGTTTCAATCTCATATAAATATACAGTTCCATTTCCATCTATACTCGCAAGTAGCTTGCAGTCAGGGCTAATTGTAATTGCATTAATATAGCTTTCGTGTAACCTTATAAATTTTAAATGTGGTTTTAATCCATTTATTAAATTTTTATGAGAGGTATTCCAAATTTTTATTGTTTTATCCTTACTACAACTTGCCAAAATAAATCCGTCGCTAGAAAAACAGATATCCATAATTTGTTCTTCGTGTGCTGATAATTTACATAGTAAATGCTGATTTGATACCCTCCAAAAACTAATATTTTTATCTTTCCCAGCAGTAGCTAAAATTTCACCATTAGGATGAATTTTAATTGAATTTAGATTATCTTTGACATCTATGGTGAACTCTATTTCAAAGTCAGGTACTTTCCAAGCCTTGACCGTTTGATCTAGACTCCCACTAAAAATTCGCTTACCATCAAAGCTATAAACTAGAGAATACACAGATTGTGAGTGCCCTTTTAAGGTCTTAAGTAGGCTTTTTGTATTACAATCCCAGATTTTAATAGTTTTATCATCACTTCCCGAAGCAAAAAAATTATTGTCAGGACTTAAAGCAAGAGCAGTAACATCTCCGCTATGCCCATCGCCAGTTTGTCTTCTAGTACTTGCAACAAAGTATTGCAAGGTTTGATTTTCCAAATCCCAAAAATTGATGTAATGGCAACTATCGCCTGTTACGAGTGTTTTGTTAGTTCGGCTAATTATAAGACTGCATATATCTCCACCTTCTGCCTGAATTTGATACTCTCTCCACTGCAAATTGTTTATAAATTCTAAATGTTTCAGGCAACTCTTTAAACCACTACCATGAAGTAAGTTCTCTATTTTTAGACTAATAGAATATCCGTATTTATCGGACTGTAAATAAATTTCATTGGCATTAATTTTATCTTTAATAATTTCTGTAGTAATAAATCCTGCCATCACAAGTCTATATTCTGATTCAAACTCATTAAAAATTTGACTTTCCCAATGTTTTTCATGAATCAATACACATGCCAAAACCTTGTTTTTTTCTATTTCATCTTTAGAAAACTTCCATTGAGTATTAATGTTGCCATATCGAGTTTTAACTTGCATTCCAATATTTTTATTTGAGTTAATCTTAAAATCAACTTTCCCATCGCCGCTAGGGAGAATTTCATAACTTACGGAAGTTATATAGTTTCCAAGAGAGTGTTTTACAGCAATTTCTCCCAACTTTCCTTTTAGATGATTAGAGAAATTCACACGAGCATTATTACTCTGATGTTTAAATTTATCAACCATTTTCCAAGCAAACTCTCTAGCATCTCTTAATTCATCCAATAAAATAATTTTTAATTCACTATAATTTCCTTCATATCTAGAACATAACAATTCTTCATCCTGATTTGTATTGAGTCTTTGAATGAACTCAATTTGTATTTCTCTCAGAAGATTAGTAGTATTCATAAAGTTTAAAGGATTCTTTATGTGTTACAAAATTATGCCAAAGATTTGACTTTAACAGAGTTAACTAAACTGCCAGAAATAAAATCTGCAATGAGTATATTAATCAACCAATACTCCCGACACTTTTTTCAGCACAAATAATTGCCAATTTTGGGCAAAAAAGGACTGATTTTTTAAAGTTTACTGGATAAAATTTCAACCCAAACTTTCTGGATCGACACCTAGCGCATTTAGCCTTTCAATTAACATTTTCACTTTTTGTTCTGCTTCTACCCGTCGCTGTTCTTCAAAAGCTGTGCGTTCTTCGGCTTCCCTAATGCGTTCTTCTGGTATCAGCAATCTTTGCCCTTCTTCGTCATACCAGTACAGCCATTCCCGCACTATACCTTGATAAATTCCTCGTTCTCGCCCAATTCCTAAACCAATTTCTGGTAGCCAAACGGGATTTCCTGACATTAAGATATATTCCCCATCAACTAAATGATACACTTCCAAAGGTGTCTTTTTCCGCCGCAGGGGACTATATACAACGTAGTACAAAATTCCTAATTCTTTGGCATAAAATTCTTTCTTGGTGTTATATTCTTCGCGATAAATTTGAGAAACAACTTCTAGTGCTAAAATTGGCAGTTGCTTTTCTTCCCATAGCACATAACTTAGGCGTAAGTCCTCATCAATGACACGTTTAACTCCTAAGCTGAGAAACCCATCAGGGACAATAGCTGGTTTATCTGGGTGATAATAAATACCCATGTCAACACCAAAGAACCAATTCCAGCGATCGCACCAAACCAAAGCCAGGATCGTTTTCAGCAAGCCGGGAATTAAATTTTGGAGTTCATTATCCACAGCAGTATCATCTGAGTCGGGTAGTTCTTCGGAAGATGGCAAACAATGCAGCGGATTGTAGTTTAACATGAGCGGTTTTGCCAAATCTGATTTTAGATAGATTGTACGTAATCTATTGATGTGCGATCGCATGGCAAGAATCAAAAGCCATGTTTAGCGATTGCTTTGTATCTTTCTTCTCAGTAATTAAATCTTTATAAGTGTAAAATCTTTACATTAAACTCGTGGATTTTCGGTACTGACTACCAGAGTGTCTAACTGACAATAGCAAAAAAGGGCGGAACATTGTTCAACTCGAACATTCCAGAAGTCGCAGAGTATTCAATTTCATGGTGAATTTGGTAGCTGGGCTGATTACCTATACCTACCAGGAGAAAAAGTCTTCTCTCAACCTTGACTCAGAAAACATGGCGTAGCTGGAAATTAGCTAATTTTCAGCCCGATTTTTGAGTTGTACCTAAGTATCAGAGATGTCACCACAAATCCATTCACGAGTTTTAATCAAAAACTTCCTAATAGTTTTTTTGCCATTGTCAGCTTTAGTTGGAGTTGTTATCGCCACTATCTACTACCAACAGGTACAAACCGAGCAAGTTCTGCTCAAAACAAATGAACTCCGTAAGGTAGATTTACAAACTAAAGTAATTAGCGGAGACTTTCACTCGGTTGTCTCAGATTTGATGGTTATCTCTAAACAAAACGAGCTACAAAGAATTTTAGAGGGAGTGGGTAGACAACAGGCACTTTCTCAAGAATTTTTATTATTTTCTGGATATAAAAAACTTTACGACCAAATTCGCTTTTTGGATCGATCGGGTAAGGAAATTGTCAGAGTCAACTTTAACAAGGGTGAACCAGGGATTGTCCCCGAAGAAAAACTGCAAGTTCAAACCAAGCGTTACTGGTTTAATGACACTTTCCGCCTGAACCAAGGACAAGTATTTGTCTCTCCTCTTGACCTAAACATCGAACGTGGTCAGGTTGAACAACCCTTGAAGCCAATGATCCGCTTTGGCACTCCCGTTTTTGATAGCCGTGGGCAGAAACGAGGCATTGTGGTGTTAAATTATTTCGGTGCAAAACTGCTAGACAATTTTAATCAAGCTTTTGCTAACGCCCCTAGCCAGGGAATGTTACTGAATGCCGATGGCTACTGGTTAAAAGGGGCGAAGCCTGAAGATGAATGGGGATTTATGTTTCCCGATCGCAAAAACCGCACTTTTGGCAAAACTTTTCCCCAAGCATGGCAGCGGATTTCTCAACAAGAATCGGGACAATTCCAAACTAGTGAAGGAATGTTCACTTTTACCACAGTCTATCCACTTCTCGAAGGGCAAAAATCTAGTACGGGAGCAGGACAAGCTTTTGCACCAAGTCAAAATCAAATTGATACTAAATCCTATCACTGGAAGATTGTTTCATGGGTGTCACCAGAGACGTTGACAACCAAATCAAACCGATTTTTGAGTCAATTGCTACCGCTATATGCTGGGTTAGTAGGACTAATTGGCATTGGTTCTTGGCTACTAGCAAGAGCTAGTGTTAATCGTAATATTGCCCAGATAGAGTTAAGGCAGTCTGAAGTCGAATTGCGAAAGCTAGTTGAACGGGAAAAAATTCTGAAAACTCGTCTATCTAGTCAAATTCGTAACTCGCTGGATCTAAATACGATTTTGAGTACAGTAGTGGGTGAAGTTCGGCAACTGCTACAGATCGATCGATGCCAATTTTTTTGGTGTTATCAAGAAGATGAATCTACTAGCTTGGAACTGAGTCAGCAAGCTTGCGCTCCCGACTTAACAGAACCTTTAGGCTGTTCTCCGATCCAAAATGTGGAAGCTTTAAGTGAGGCTGTTATGCAAGGGAATTTGCTTTGCTTTGATGACATTGCGGCAGATTCCTGGCTTGATTTCAAGAGTCGGAATTTACTGGTGACATTGGGCTTTAAGTCTCTACTAACAGTTTCAGTTCAAACTCAATCGGGTCGATCGGGTGTGATTGTCTGCGAACATAGTAGAGAGCTTCGCCCCTGGAGTGATGATGAGGTGGAAATCATTCGAGGCGTGGCTGACCAGTTAGCGATCGCCATTGACCAAGCCCAATTGTATAATCAAAGTCGCGCTGCTACTGCTGCTGCTACTGCCCAAGCAGAACAACTCAACAAAGTTCTGCACAATCTCAAACAGACTCAAGCTCAACTAATTCAGACCGAAAAAATGTCGAGTTTAGGTCAACTAGTGGCTGGTGTAGCTCATGAAATCAATAACCCAGTTAACTTTATCTACGGCAACCTGACCCATGTAAGTGAATATACGCTGGGCTTGTTGGAACTGATAGAACTTTATCAAAAATCTAATGCTCATTCGACACCTGAAGTACAAGCTCATATAGAAGCGATCGACTTTGAGTTTATGGCTGAGGATCTACCTAAAATATTAGTTTCCATGAAAATGGGAGCTAATCGCATTCGGGAAATAGTTCTCTCCTTACGAAATTTTTCTCGCCTTGACGAAGCGGATATGAAACCTGTCAACATTCATGAAGGTATTGATAGCACACTACTGATTTTACAAAATCGCTTCAAACAAACGCCGGGAAATAACGGAATTGAAATAGTCAAGGAATATGGTGATATTCCCTTAGTAGAATGCTATGCCGGACAACTCAATCAGGTGTTTATGAATCTTATTAGTAATGCCATTGATGCCCTCGATAATTATGACAGTAAGCGAACTCTTGAAGATATAGAAGCTAAACCCAGCCAGATTGTAATTCGTACTGAGTTACGCAACTCGGATTACATAACTGTACAAATTGCAGATAATGGCCCTGGCATGACCGAAGTAGTTAAGCAAAAATTATTTGACCCTTTCTTTACTACAAAAGCCGCAGGTAAAGGCACTGGATTAGGGCTAGCAATTAGCGCTCAGATTGTCACAGAAAAACACAACGGAGCTATTTGGTGTATTTCTGAACCAGGACAAGGAGCAGAATTTTGGGTTGAGATTCCGATTTGCCAAAGTCGTGAACTAGCTACTACATCTGCTGCTACTCTAGCAGTCGTAAATTATTCCTAAAATATGCTTGCTATTTGCCTTATTATATGTAACAAAGCCACTTGTCTACGAGATGCTGTACGAATTCAGTTTGTTGAATAAAACCGATTTATGGAATAATTTGTTGATTTGGATATAGTTTTAAATAAATGATTTATTACTGTAAAACTTTACTAAAAAATCAATATGTAATTTGTTAAATTATTATCTGTCATCAATTCATGACCAATATTAACGATGTCTACGACGGGCTACACCTACGCGCTGATTTTGATAGCCCTTGGAAAGAAATTATAGAAGTTTATTTTCCTCAAGCAATGCATTTCTTTTTTCCAGAAACTTCTGCATTAATTAATTGGGAGCGTCCCTACGAATTTCTAGATAAAGAATTTCAATCAACTTGCTCGTGAAGCCGAACAGGGTAAGCGATATGCCGATCAATTAGTCAAAGTTTGGCAAATCCAAGGCGAAGAACTCTGGTTATTAATTCATGTTGAAATTCAGGCACAAAAAGAAGATAACTTTACCAAGCGGATGTTTACCTACAACTTTCGCATATTTGACCGCTTCGATCGACCAGCAATTAGCCTTGCAATCCTCTGCGATCCAAACCGCGAATGGCGGCCAAATAATTACAGCTACAATTATCCCAATACTCGCTTAACTTTTGAATTTGGTAGTATTAAACTTTTAGATTACGAAAGTCGATTTCACGAGTTAGAAAATAGCGATAATCCATTTGCAACTGTTGTCATGGCGCATTTGAAAACGCAACAGACGCGCTCATCACCCGAACAACGAAAAATATGGAAATTTAGCTTAATTCGCAGGTTATATGATTTGGGTTTACAAGAACAGGATATTCGCAACCTGTATCGATTTATCGATTGGGTTATGATATTACCAAACGCATTAGAAAATCAGTTTTGGGAAGAGTTTAAACAATTTGAGCAGGAGCGAGCTATGAGATATGTAACCACAGGTGAGCGCATCGGCTACGAACGTGGGAAACTAGAAGGCGAACAACAGCTTATTTTAAGGTTATTACAAAAACGATTGGGAGAATTATCACCACAATTGCAAAAGCGCATCCAATCTCTTTCTTTAAATCAATTAGAAACTCTTAGTGAAGCTTTGTTAGATTTTAATGCTATGGAAGATTTACTTCACTGGTTGCAAACAAATTTATCAGCTTAATAATCTATTTTTAGAATAATTGTAAAAAATCTATTTACTCACTTACGCCATATAGGTCAATACTGTTCAGTTAAGAAAAATTGTAGGTTGGGTTAAGCAAAGCGCAACCCAACAAAGTCCTGCAAATGTTGGGTTTCGTTCCTCAACCCAACCTACGTAGTTTAAGGTTTTTGGGGCTAACCCAAGAGTATTGCCATACAGGTTTATTACTTTACTCAATTAAAAGTTTCAAATGAGTAACAAAAAGGGCAGGTACAAAACCCGCCCTCAAAGCAATAAATATTTAAACAAAACTAAAGTAGCGATCGCAACTTAATTACCAATTTGAGGCGCACTCAAAGAAACCTTTAGGGTTTCGTCTTTTTGCTGTGCTAATGTCGGTACGGAATCACGCAATCTTGCTGTCAATTGTACAGTTGTCGCGTCATACATTTGAGTCAGCAATTTTGGATAAAAACCAATACCAATAATTGGAATTAACAAACAGGCAATGATAAATACTTCACGGGGTTCAGCATCTATCAAAGCTTGGTGAGAAACTAATTCTTCGTTCTCTTTACCGTAGAAAATTTCTCGCAACATCGACAGCAGATAAATCGGAGTTAAAATCACTCCTACTGCCATCAAGAACACCACGATAACTTTAAAGGTAGAGCTATAAGCATCGCTAGTAGCAAAGCCAACAAATACCATCAATTCTGCCACGAAACCGCTCATCCCTGGCAATGCCAAAGAAGCCATTGAACAGGTGGTGAACATGGCGAAAATCTTCGGCATTCTCTTCGCAACACCGCCCATTTCATCCAACATCAGGGTGTGGGTGCGATCGTAAGTTGCGCCAACCAGGAAGAACAAACTCGCCCCAATTAACCCGTGAGAAACCATTTGCAATACTGCCCCACTCAACCCCAAATCGGTGAAGGAGGCAATACCAATCATCACAAAGCCCATGTGAGAAATTGAGGAATAGGCAATTTTTCGCTTCAGATTGCGCTGGGCAAAGGATGTCAAGGCAGCGTAGATGATGTTAACTACCCCTAAAACCACGAACACTGGTGCAAAATAAGCGTGGGCATCGGGGAGCATTTGGGCATTCATCCGAATTAAGGCGTAACCGCCCATTTTCAGGAGAATACCTGCTAATAACATGTGTACAGGGGCTGTAGCTTCACCGTGGGCATCAGGTAGCCAAGTGTGCAAGGGAATAATCGGTAACTTGACGGCGTAAGCAATCAGGAAGCCAGCATAGACGGCAAGTTGAAAATTGAGGGCGAAGTCTTTTAAGGCGAGCGATCGCATGTCAAACGTCACCGTATCGCCGTAAAATCCCATTGTCAGGGCAGACAGCAAAATAAACAGCGAACCGCCTGCGGTGTATAAAATAAATTTTGTCGCTGCATATTGCCGTCTTTTGCCTCCCCAAATCGACAGCAGAAAGTATATCGGTACTAGTTCCAGTTCCCACACCAGGAAAAATAACAGCATATCCTGGACGGCGAACACGGCAATCTGACCGCCATACATTGCCAACATCAAGAAGTAAAATAGCTTCGGCTTGAAGGTGACAGGCCAAGCTGCTAATATCGCCAGCGTGGTAATGAATCCAGTCAAAATAATTAGGGGCATGGATAAGCCATCTGCCCCTACTGACCAATTCAAATCTAGTTGGGGTACCCAGGGGTAACTTTCCACCAACTGCAAATCTGGATTGGAAAAATCATATCCAGTATAAAAAGCATAAACAATTAGTGCAAAATCTATCAGCCCTACAACGAGGGAGTACCAGCGCACTGTTTTGCCTTCTTTATCCGGGATGATGGGAATCAGTAGTGAAGCGGCTATCGGCAACAGAATAATCGTCGTCAGCCACGGAAAATTAGCTGTATTCATCACAATTTGTCTGCTATCAAAATCATGTTTGGCAAAAAGTCACTAGTTATTAAGTAACAGCTTTTTCAGGATTTCGTCTTCCTCGTTAGGTTGATTTAATTAAATTGGCAATCCCCTATTTTTTCTCTTGGGAGTCTTTTTTGACATTTGCGGGTGTGGAATGTGCGTTGTGATACTCCCGGTTAAGTCAAAAATTTACCCTGAAAAAGTTGGTAAGCTAGAATTTTAGCGGTGCGATCGTGTAGCCTAACCTATCGCTTTAGAAGAGATTGGAGATGCAATTAAAAAGACATAGCCATACATAGATAAAGCGCGATCGCCCGCGATCGCATATCATTTATCTACTGTGTAGTCTGTCTCCCATAGCAATAACTTCATGCCTTTCTCCGATTTCACTAATCCTTACCAAAATCCGGCTAACATCCCACAGAACTATCGCGAGGATATAAATCTACGGAAGTTATTTAAAGCTGATGGTTCTTATGTGCGTCCAGCAGAAGACCCCTGTGACGATGTGGGCGCTTGAGATTTTAGTAGAAGAGTACGGTGTTCCACTAGAGGCAATGGAACTAGAACTAAATTCAGATTTTGCCGAGGGAACTCATCAAGGTGGGCGACGCTATCAAGGACGGGCAGACCTTGTAGTTTACGATGACCGTTATGCTGATTCTGTAGGTAATTTGGATGTAGCCTTCATTATGGTGGAGGCTATGGAACCAAGTAAAAAAGTTGGCGGGACTAAAGGCGAAGGTTGGGTCGATCATCTTAACCGACTCAACGCTTACATGAGTGCTTCACCATCTGCCCGTTATGCGATTTTAACCAGTGGTAAACATACAGTAATTTATCGTCGTGACCTTGAATATCCAAGAAAGTTAGAAATAATTGGTGATTTACAGAGGTATGAAAGCGCCCGTGAAGCCGCAAAGCACAGTTTTTATACTGTAATCCTTAATCCCAGTGAACCAGATGGGATTAAAACCGGACTTACGCCACTAACTCGTGATAGGTTTCGGGAGGTTTTGGGAGATACGCGATCTGGTTGTCACTCTATTCTGAGAGATAATGAGGGTTTGCAGCCACAAGAAGCAGTTGATGCAATGGTTAAATTCTTGTTTGCTAAGTGGTATGACGAACAGGCAACAATTGACTTGGTAAAGCAAACAGGCGAATCACGGGCTTATGTATTTAGTGTTAGTAATGAAACTGACCCAGAACGTTTATTAGTTCAAGTAAGAGATACTTTTGAGAAAGCGAAGCAGTGGGAACGAGAAACACTAGCTAAAAAATTTGGTGATGATTTGGGTGTGCGTTTGGCTTTTAATGAGGCTGATGTGCTGCAATTTAAGCCTCACACCACAATGGAAATCGTTAAGCGTTTACAGCCTTGGAGTTTGCGAAAATCTTCAGCAGATGTGAAAGGTGGAGTGTTTGAGGATTTTTTAAGTAAGACTTTCCGCGATGATTTGGGGCAATATTTCACACCTACACCAGTAATTAATTTAATGGTGGGAATTTTGCAACCTACAGTAAATGATTATGTTGGTGATCCTGCTTGCGGTTCAGCGCGGATGTTGACGCACGTTTTGGATTATGTGCGTAAGCAGGAGTATACAAAAGCAATAGCAAATAATGGTGGTAGTGCTGAGGGGATTAATCCTGAAGAACCAACCCAAGAGTTTATCAAGTTTCGAGATAATCATTTATTTGGTGCTGAATATTCTCGAACTGTGATGCACATAGCGCGAGTTAATACTTTAATGAATGGCGCACAATATGCAGATTTGATTCGCTGGAGCGATTGGGTAGTATTACAGGAGGAATTACAGAGGGGCTTCCAGAACGTCCTGGGTTTTACATGGGAGGGTTAACAATGATATTAACTAATCCTCCATTTGGTTCTAAAGTGACTAATGAAAGTGTTTTAAAAGACTTTGCTGGACGAGATGGAGTGACAAAGAAAAAGGGCAAGGTTGTTCCAAGCCTACCGCAAGAAGTGGCTTTTATTAATCGTTGTCTAGAATTTCTTGCACCAAGAGGCAAGTTAGCAATTGTGTTACCTGATGGAATATTAGCAAATATTTCAATGCAACATATTCGAGATTGGATTTTACGCTGGGCAAAGTTGAGGGCAGTAATTAGCTTACCACAAGCTACATTTGCACCTTATGGTGCAGGTGTGAAAACTAGCGTAGTTGTTTTAGAAAAGCGCGAAACACTGTTATTAACAAATCAACAACTAGAACTTGGGCAAGAAGTTATCGAAGCTGATGAAAACTATAAGGTTTACATGGCTCGCATTGACA
Organism: Nostoc sp. DSM 114160; assembly: GCF_053470305.1. Lineage (NCBI taxonomy): Bacteria > Bacillati > Cyanobacteriota > Cyanophyceae > Nostocales > Nostocaceae > Nostoc > Nostoc sp. DSM 114160. The sequence continues at coordinate 756,753 of NZ_JBPFGO010000002.1, forward strand.
ATATCGGCTATGATGCTGCTGGTCGTATGTCTGTATCTGAGGATGAAGCTCATGAACCACCAGAAGTTAAAGGGACGATTAAAGATTTTGATAAATGCTTAGGGTGGTTAAGTTATGGAAAGTAAAACTCTAACTATTGGCTATATTAGTCAACAACCAAGATGGGACTTTCATTACTTTGATGACAAATACCTAGAAATAGAAAAACTGCTTGATCAAGGAAAGTATCCAATAGAGCCACTGGCAAATTATACAAAACAAATTGTCAACTTCGGTGCATATTCTTTATGCAATTTATTAGTATGGGTTAATGATGGGATTCCGTATTTACGAGTTACTGATTTAAAGGAAGATGGTATTTCTTGGTCAAATGTACCTCGGATACCACATGAAATTCATATAAAATTACCTAAATCAAAAGTCTATCCTGGTGATGTTCTATATTCTATGGCTGGGACAATAGGCTTATCAATTGTTGCTCCTGAAGAAATAAGCGAATGTAATTCCAATCAGGCTATAGCAAAAATTAGACTTAAATCTGATCGTTTAAATCCTTACTACTTAGCTACTTTTCTAAACAGTGAATTAGGAAGATATCAATCAGAAAGGATTGCAAATGGTCAAACGGTTTTCAACATAAATATGGGAGAGATTGGTTTACTTCGCATACTCATACCACCGCGACTTATTCAAGACCGCATTGCTCAAATAATGCAAGATGCTTATGCTAGACGGCAGCATAAGCTAGCTGAGGCAGAAAAATTATATCAAACAATTGATAATTATGTGTTTAGTAGATTAGGCATATCTCTTGAAAAAGTTCAAGAAAAAAAGCGTTTTATAAAGCCAATAGCAGAAATGTATGAATCTCGGTTTGATGTAGATTTCAATATGGGTTTTCATAAATTTGACCCATATATAAATCAAGTTTTACCCATAAAGGCTGTTGCTAAATTTCCTAAAAGAACACGAAAACTGTCAAATGAGGCAGAAGCTATATTTCAGTATATTGATATTTCCAGTATTGATATTAAGTTAGGAACGGTTGAAAGAGCTATAGAAGTTACTGAAGCAAATGCGCCTAGCCGTGCGAGGCAAGTTGTTCATACTGGAGATATTATTGTATCTACAGTACGCCCTACTAGAGGAGCAATTGCACTGATCCAAAATGAAATGGAAGGTTTTATTTGTTCTACAGGATTTACTATTATTCATTCAACAGAAAAAATAAGTTCTGCATATCTACACTTGGCTTTACGATTAAGCACCACCCTTGAACAATTTAGGCGACGATCTGCGGGTTCATCATACCCAGCTATCTTAGAAAGTGATATTAAAGAAACGCTTATTCCTGTTCCTGATAAAGAAGTTCAAAACGAAATAGCTACGGAAATTACTCAACGCTCCAATAAAGCTAAAAGCCTACATACTCAGACTGAAAACTTAGTTTATGAAGCAAAAGCCCGTATTGAACGCATGATACTGGGAGAGGAAGATGTGACATGAAGGAGGGGAGTAAATATCAGCCACTCCTTGAATTTTTGCGTGGCAGCGATCAAAATGAAATAACTCTATCATTTGCTGAAATTGAGAATTTAATAAAAGACACTTTGCCCAATTCAGCGAAAATTAAACGGGCGTGGTGGAGTAATCGCAGTAAAGGTGCGTTACAAGCTTCAGCCTGGATAGAAGCAGGGTATCGGGTTGAAGATGTTGATTTTGATAAGCAGCAAATCAAATTTTATAAACCTCCTAATAACTTTCAAGTTCAGCTTAAAGGTGACACTGTACTGTGGAATGGCGAATTAATCAAAGCACTGCGTCTTCACATGGGTTTAACACAGGCAGAGTTTGCAGAAAGGCTAGGTGTCTATCAGCAAACAGTCAGTCAATGGGAAATTGCAGCCTATGAGCCAACCCTAGCTACATCGAAATACCTAACCTTAATTGCGGATCAAGCTGGGTTTAAATATAGAGAGAGAGGCTAAAGGTCAAAAGAACTTTTGGTCTATTTGTTGACATTTTACAATGTAGACTTTATTTTTGTCAATATACAATCTACATTGTAAAATGAATATTCAAAACACCGAACCCAAAGCCCTCTTTCTCTCCCCCGACGGCAACGTATACCCAGACAACCTAATTTGCACTGGCATCATCCCCGCAGAACTTGACGGCAAACCCTGCCCCCATTCCCAAGCAGGGCGCTTTCCCGGCATCAAACCCCTCAATCCTGAAGACTCAAACTACACCATCGACAAAGGAAAACCAGGCGACCCTCTGCCCAATCTGCGCCAAACAACAACTTGCACACCTTGGACACTGGCAAGGTCATAGAAATCAAATATTCCCTGAAGAACTTCTATCATTGCGCTTGTTCAAGTGCCGGATGTGGCTATGGCTAGTTGTCCCAGGACTGCACGACCATGATGCAACCCAGCTTTTACCACAAAATCTATGAGATGAGAGTGTTTAGAAACGATAAAAACACACTCACACTTACAGCAACCCAGCAACAAAATTACAAATCTTGTCAAAAGCTAGCAAATAAGTTTCCGACGCTTCCTGCTGGCTCTTGGCTCCCTAACAAAAGGAGACATTCACCATGATAAAACCAGTTATTGCCCAAAATCATCCTTGGGTGATAGTAAAAACTGTAGTTATAACCCAATCTCACACTGTCGCCCGTTTTGCTAACCGCCAAGATGCAGACGACCATTTAAGATTTTTGCGTCGAACTATTCCCAATGGAGGTTTTGAGATTATGTTTGAACCGCCACATGATGTAAAAGAAGATTTTAATATTTAATTGCTGATTATCAGCCAAAGGAGTCTAATTTAGGCTCCTAAGAAACAAGGCAAGAGGAAAGAGGATTTTACTTGTTTCTTTTATTCATAGGGATGACGCACCGCCCGTCGGACGCTTTTAAAGGTCGGCTCTAACGTAGTGTTAGCCAGCTTCATCACTAAGCATCTTAATAATATGTTTTGCAAGTTGCTCTTTGATTTCTCTATGTCTGGGAACAGCTTGAGAAATTTTTGTTATTGGATTCTGATACCAATCATGTTTGCCACCATGACGAACGAAGATACAACCCATTTCTTCAAGCTTACTGATTAAATCTCTTCGTTTCATGAAACTTCAAGTTCTGCAACTCTACGAATATTTTGGATATTTCCACTTGTTAATTCACTGTAAATATCGAGTAGATTTTCTCTTAGCTCCTCTTCGGTTTCACCCTGAGTCCAATAGTCAGGATATTCTTCGAGATAACCTAACCACATATCATCATCTTGCCAGTAAATGTATTTCTTCTTAATCATTTGCCTATTCACTGCCTTTTTCTGAACTACGAGGTTTTTGAGTACTTTAGAAGACTGTATATTAAATTACTGAACTATTAGGCAAAAAAAGGAGTCTAATTTAGACTCTTAAAAAACTTAGGGGCGGACAGCCGCCCACCCCAATGAAAATCAGGTGACACCAAAGACAACCACTAAGCCCAAAACCGCCCCAAACACAATCAAGGCATAGAATTGGGCGCGACCGTTTTCTAGGTACTTCAGACCTTCACCACTGACAAGGGTGAAAAAGCCTGTGAGGTTAACAGCACCATCTACAACGCGAAAATCAACTTCCATAACTTGTCTAGCTAGGCGACGCAAGCCGAGGACAAAAACCCGATGGTAAATGTCATCAAAATACCACTTGTTGAGAGATAACTCGTAAAGTGGTTGGATTTTAGCAGCGATCGCAGCCGGGGTCAATCTTACGGCTCAAATACATCAGCGAAGCTAAGGTAATCGCAATCAAAGAAATTCCGACTGAGGCACCCGCCATAATGTAGAATTCCGTCGGATTGAACTCGGAAGCCTTTTCTATAACTTCGGAGAGAGTTTCACTAGGAGGAAAGATAAACTCTTCAAAATAATTGGCGTAGGGAGTTCCCACCAAACCAATCAAAATCGAAGGCACAGCCAACACTGCCAACGGCAGCGTCATTGTCCACGGCGATTCGTGGGGAGAGTCGCTGTGATGCCCGTGGGAGTCATGGGAATCATGATGCTGACTAGTTGCCGCCAATTCTCCTTTCTTCATCGCCCCAGGCCCAAAATTCGGGACTGATTCTTCTGATTCTAATTCCAGGACAATTGTCGCCGCAGCTTTCTTGAGTTTTTCCTTGATTTTCTCGTCATTACCCCGGAATTTGCCTTCAAATGTCGAGAAATACATTCTAAACATATAGAAAGCCGTAATCCCGGCAGTTAGCCAACCGATAAACCAAAGTAGTGGGTTAGCCTCAAAAGCCTTCCCTAAAATTTCATCTTTTGACCAGAAACCAGCAAAGGGCGGGATACCAGAAATTGCCAAGCAACCAATCAAAAAGGTAGTTGCCGTGATCGGCATATACTTTCGCAGTCCACCCATCAAGCGCATATCTTGCGCTAAGGCGGGGTCGTGACCAACGACACCTTCCATACCATGAATAACTGAACCTGAACCCAAGAACAGCATCGCCTTGAAATAGGCGTGGGTCATCAGGTGGAATAGTCCTGCACTGTAGGAACCTATTCCCATTGCCATCACCATGTAACCAAGTTGGGAAATGGTGGAGTAAGCCAAGCCTTTTTTGATGTCGTTTTGGGTAATGGCAATGGTTGCCCCCAAAAACGCCGTAAACGCCCCAGTAAAGGCAATGACATTCATTGCGGCTGGAACGTCTTCAAATACTGGGTACATCCGGGCAATCAGGAAAACACCCGCCGCCACCATTGTTGCCGCGTGAATCAAGGCAGAAATGGGGGTGGGGCCTTCCATTGCATCTGGTAGCCAGACGTGGAGGGGAAATTGTGCTGATTTTGCAACTGGGCCTAAGAAAACTAAAATCGCAAACAGGACAGCGAGAAAATTGCTGATCGAACCTGATTCGACGAGTTGGGCAAGGCGATCGCCCATGATATTAAAATCAAAGCTTCCTGTTGCCCAGAACAGCCCCAAAATGCCGAGTAACAAACCAAAGTCACCCACACGGTTGGTCACAAACGCTTTTTGAGCGGCATCGGCTGCTGACTTGCGATCGAACCAAAAACCGACCAGCAAGTAGGAACACATCCCGACCAGTTCCCAGAATATGTAAACTTGTACTAGGTTGGGGCTGACCACCAGACCTAACATTGAGGAGCCAAACAAACTGAGATAGGCGTAAAACCTCACGTAACTGGGATCGTGAGCCATGTAGCCATCGGTGTAAACCATAACTAAACAGGCTACCGTTGTGACAATCACCAGCATTAGGGCTGTCAGGTGGTCAATAGTGTAGCCCATGCTCAGGTGAAAATTACCTGCTGCTGCCCACTCCAAGGTGCGGGTATAAGACGGATGTCCTTGGATTTGACTCCAGAGCAAGGCAAACGACAGCACCATAGCTGCTGCCATCATGGAGATAATCACCACAGCATTAAGCTGGCGGAGGCGGTTTGTCACCTGATTCAACGAGATTAACCCTAGACCGACCAGCATTGCCCCAAGAAGAGGGAACACCGGAATCAGCCAGGCATACTGATAGATTACTTCCATCACTGACGCCTACTTTTAGAATTCTTGATTAGCGTGTCGAAACTGTTAATAATTGTGACTACACCCTTTAGGATAAAATAACCCACCCAAGACTGATTGGGTGGGGTATTAAGCATGGTTTTAGATTTGGTCATTAGTCATTAGTCATTGGTCATTGGTCATTAGTTATTTGCTCAATGACGGCAGTTGCTCCGCTTGGGGAGACCCCAAGACCGCACTGCCTCCCCAATGCCGCCATGCCCCACACCCAATATCCATCAGGCCGATCGGCATTCTAAGTCCACTGTTTTTGAACTTTTGTAGATTTTGGGGTAATTGCTGTAGCTGGCTTTAATCTCTTCTAAAGCTAGACGTAAATCTTCCCTGCCGCGAAAGCATTCCAAGCGATGGCGAATAGTGCCATTTTCAATCAATAGTAAAGTGGGTAGTGATTTTAGCCTATAGGTAGTAGACAATTTAAAATTTTGATCGGCGTTAACCCCGACTAATTTAATTTCATCGCCGCACTGGGCTTGAAATTGCAACAAAAGTGGATGGATAATCCGGCACAAGCCACACCAAGGTGCTTCAAAGTTAACTAAAACAGGAATAGGAGATTCTAAAACTTCTTGAGTAAATGTCCGCTCACTAACCGACAACACCATGACGCCTCTTGGATTATAAGGTTTTTATATCAAACTAGCTATTAGTACTGAATTAAGTAGTGCTGAGTTCCGAGTTCTGGTTGCTGAGTAGAAGTCCATAACAAAAAGTTAGGGGATTGAATGAGGAACTCGTTTCTTTTTCTTTTAGAGTAAGGCGGGGATTGGGACTACTTTCCAAGCAATGAATATTAAATTGCTTGCTTTTACTCAGGACTCAGGACTCAGCACTGCTTCAGTGGAGGATTGGCAAGTCACTAACTGCCGATAGATGCTTTCAGGGCAGAAATTTCAGGACACAGAATTACTGGCAAAAATTGAGCGCGTTAATGTGTCTCTGACAGAAAAGCGACCCTAGCAGTCGCGTTGGCTTTTTTGGATATTAAACTCCTGATTGCCGTGACTGCCTGGGGATTTGATTGAATCTGCCACTTTCTTTCAAAGAAAGGCAACTGACCAACGACTACCAATAATAAAATCTCAAGCTGACTGAACGCACCCCCCACTGTTAGATGTTTGAATTTATCCTACATTGATTTGGAGCAATTGATAAGCTTGATAAGCTGAAATTTCCATCTATTTCAGATTTTCTGCTGACACTGGGGATCGTCTAAAGTTACCATCCTATCCTACTAGTTGCTTCCAATAACAGAGGGTGTGACCACCAAAGTAAAGCTATAAAAATGGCAACTCCCAAATAGGCAGGGCGGAGAAATTCCTGCCATTTGAGAGATTGACGCCCGTCAATAATTGCTTTAAAGGGAATAATTGAAGTCCGCTGTTTGGCAATTTCAAAAGCTTCCCCATAGCGATCGCTCAGGCGGCGATCCCCGTGCCAAACCCCAAACAAATGATGCAACACCAATCCAATGGAAGTCACAAGAGTAAAGGTAGTACCCAGCCAGAGAGTATGGGCAACACACCAAATTATTTGTCCCACCATCTGGGGATGACGGGTAATCCGAATAATTCCTGTTTCGTAGAGATGAACTTGGGGCTTTTGAATAGCAGCAATTTCTAGTAGATTGAAGGTAGCAGGATATAAAAACAAAAACGAGATTGCTGACAGCAGCCAAACAAATTCTCGCACTCCTGGCACCCCTTGTACCTGCCAAATTTGCAAACCATCATAACGGTGCCCAAAAAAGTAAATAATTAATATCACAGCCAACGGTAGGCTGACTAATGCAAAGAGAATGCGATAAAACCTTGGGCCAATGTATTTTTCTGCCCAAGGGCGTAAAGCAGCGCCTCCACTGTGAGCGATCGCAAAAACTATTTGTAACCCCAGTATGACAAAATGACTGGGTGTCAACCAAGAAATCAGCAGCATATACACAGGTGAAGTAATTTAAAGAAAACTGAATTCAGTACAACCAATACCACAAAGTATTCAAAAGGGGACTTTAGTCAAGATGTTGTGCTACTGTCTTTTTCGAGTCAAGCCTTCAAGTTTAATATGCAACAAATCATGTCCGGCTGATTGCTGCCAAACCGGATTTGTTACGTGCATCTGCTCCTTTAAAAGTTTGTGGGTTGAGCCTTATGTCTGACCTTCCTTTCACTTTAGATCAGTTACGTATCCTGAAAGCGATCGCTCAAGAAGGAAGCTTCAAGCGTGCCGCTGATAGTCTTTACGTTTCCCAGCCCGCCGTTAGTTTGCAAGTCCAAAATCTCGAACGGCAACTCGATGTCCCCTTATTCGACCGTGGAGGACGACGTGCCCAGTTAACCGAAGCTGGGCATTTACTCTTAAACTACGGTGAAAAAATCCTTAGTCTGTGTCAGGAAACCTGCCGGGCGATCGAGGATTTACAAAATCTCCAAGGTGGTACTTTAATTGTCGGTGCTTCTCAAACCACCGGCACTTATCTTTTGCCCAGAATGATCGGTATGTTCCGACAAAAATATCCAGATGTGGCAGTGCAATTACACGTCCACTCTACCCGACGGACTGCTTGGAGTGTCGCTAACGGACAAGTCGATCTGGCAATTATCGGTGGTGAAATTCCCGGCGAACTGTCAGAATCTTTAGAAGTGATTCCTTACGCTGAGGACGAACTAGCGCTGATTTTACCTGTCTTTCATCCTTTTACCAAACTTGAAAAAATTCAGAAAGAAGACCTATATAAATTACAATTTATTGCTTTAGATTCCCAATCTACTATCCGCAAAGTAATTGACCAAGTGCTAGCACGCTGTGAAATCGATACCAGACGTTTTAAAGTTGAAATGGAATTAAATTCCATTGAAGCGATTAAAAATGCTGTGCAATCTGGTCTAGGGGCTGCCTTTGTTTCAACTAGTGCGATCGCTAAAGAGTTACAAATGGGCGTTTTGCACCGTACTCCTATTGAAGGCGTTGTCGTCAAACGGACGCTGTGGCTGATTTGTAATCCCAATCGCTATAGATCCAAGGCCGCCGAAGCCTTTAGTCAAGAAATTTTGCCCCAGTTTGCTAACCCAGGATGGAATCAAGATGTGTTAAAATTAACACAAAAAAGTCTAGTGTTAACTACATTGGAGGTAGCAACACCCACCTTATCTGGTGAAGACTAAAATCAGGTTATTAGTCCTTTGTCATTTTTCCTTTGTTTTTTGTAAATGACCAAATAATTCGTAATGACGCTCCTCTGTCGCTAACTTAATTCGTAATTATGAACCCATTGTGTTCGTGCAGGGTGCTGTAGCCAAACCAAAGGTTTGACATCAGGAAAAAAGTTTCGTGTTCCCCATTAATAAATTTAGTTTCTCTGTAACCTGAACTAATTACGAATTACGTAGCTTGCTTCTTGCCATTTACGTATCATCTTGTAGAGAAGGCGAGTATTATCAATTACGAATTATTTTGACTAATCACGAAAATGGAAGTTTACTGCACTCGTCCGCGTTGTCCACGCCCACAAAACTATTTTGCCGATTTAGATGATGTTACGACACTGAAAACAACCCAGCAAAAGTATTGCACTACCTGTGGTATGCCATTGATGCTAGATGGTCGATACGTGCCAACTAAGCTGCTGGGAAGGGGCGGGTTTGGAGCAGCATTTTTGGCACGCGATCGCCGAATACCAGGAATGCGTCAATGCGTGGTTAAGCAGTTTCAACCAGCGGGAAATTTAACTTTAAATCAACTGCAACAAGCACAGTTGATGTTTGAAAGAGAGGCAGAAGTTTTAGCACAACTTGGTAACGATCACGAGCAAATACCTGACTTATTTGCCTTCTTTCCAGTGATAGTTAATAGTTTGCAACCAGGACAGCAAGACCAATTTTTTTACTTAGTACAAGAATACATTGATGGACAAAACTTGGAAGAAGAATTAGTTCAACAAGGCAAATTTTCTGAACAGCAAGTGTTGGAGGTGCTGCAAGAAATTCTGAAGGTACTAAAGTTTGTCCATCATAGAGGCATTATCCATAGAGATATTAAACCCTCTAACATCATGCGCCGTCGTGATGGGAGACTTTTTTTACTAGATTTTGGCGCAGTTAAGCAAGTAACAAATGTTGCACTGGGTTCTGCTGCTTCTTCCACAGGAATTTATTCGATGGGATTTGCACCGCCTGAGCAAATGGCTGGGGGTCAAGTATTCCCATCTACAGATTTATACGCATTAGCTGTAACTCTTATTACCTTGTTGACAAATCAGGAAGCAGTTAAACTATTTGATGCCTATAGCAACCAGTGGAAATGGCGAACCCAAGTAAGTGTCAACCCTCACCTTGCTGACATTTTAGACAAGATGCTGTTACCTGCTGCTAATCAACGCTTCCAGTCAGCCCAGGAGGTTATAGATGCACTTAACTCACAGGCGGTTCAATCTCCCACACAACCTAATTCGCCCTCTGTAACCCTCCCGCCACAACCACCCCAAGGTTCTAATCCCGTCGTTCCCCGTCGTCCACCAACTCAGCCAGCGTTTTCGACATTGGAATTATTGGGTGGGGCGGCATTTAGTGGATTTGAGGGTGCATTGATCGCGATCGCCCTCTTCAGCCTAGTAAAATCAGAAATAGTTACTTTAAGTGTTGCATGTGTGATTTTAGGAATACTGATATTTGCCCAAACGAGACGGTGGATTGAGAAGTTCGATTTATTAATTATTCCAACAATTACTTTTGCGATTATTTTTTTTGTCCCCTTTTTACGGGGAGGTCTTGACCTTGCGTCAGTGGTGATTTTAGCAGTTGGAGCAGGCTTAGTAGCTATTTCATTGACAGCCGTATTTCGACTTATTTATAAATTATTATCTCTCTTACTTTAAAAAACTTCTGGTGCTAACAGCTACAATAAATGTCTCATAAAAAGGAAACACTTAGTCTTTTTTAGCCGTTGTCATCACTATTGGTTTAATCTTTAATGGTCTATAGTTTCTTATGGAACGGTGGGCGCAATTAAACAAAATGTATATTTAATAATAGTTTTGCCCACTAAGGGCGAAAGCGTGTAGCGAGACCTTCGCGGTAGCGTCTCGTAGAGAAGTACGGTTTGAAACCAATATTCACTACCCAGTTGTACAGAATTCATACTGACTCCTGAGTTCTAAATTCTTCATAATAAATATTTTTATTTTATTGAAACTTATTTATGTCACAAAAGAATGAAACCACAATTTTAGCTTTGGCTCTGCTGCTGACAGCTGGCATAGTTGGCGGTGGGTTTTGGTGGTTTAGTAACAATGGGGCCAAAATTGGTAATAACATCATTCCAAATCAACAACCAGGCAACAATCCATCCTTACAAGACCGTATTAGTTTTGGAGAAAAATCTTTTACTCCAGGTGATATTTCTCCAGTGAAAAAAGAAGGAGTACAGGCGATCGCAGCTAAAAGTTATGATAAAGCGATCGCCAATTTCACAGCTGCTTTAAAACTCAATCGAAACGATCCAGAAACGTTAATTTTTCTTAACAATGCCCGAATCGGTTCTTCCAGGAGCTATACCATCGTGGCCTCTGTACCATTCGGCACTGACCCCAATGCTGCTTTAGAAATTTTACGTGGCATAGCCCAAGCTCAAAATCAAGTCAATAGTTCAGGAGGAATCAAGGGAGTACCGTTGAGGGTAGGGATAGCTAATGACGACGACAATCCAGAAATAGCCAAGCAAATCGCTTCTACCCTAGTCAGCAATTCCGAAGTATTAGGTGTAGTTGGGCCTAATACTAGCGATTCCACCTTAGCCGCAGGTACTATTTATACTTCTGGACAACTTGTAGCTATATCTTCTACTAGTACATCTGTCAAAATTTCTAACTTTAGCCGCTACGTTTTTCGCACAGTTCCCAGTGATTTTATGGCTGCGAGAACTTTAGCTAACTATATGGTGAGAACCTTGCAGAAAAAAAATGCAGTGGTTTTCTTTAATTCTCAGAGTAACTACAGCCAGTCTTTAAAGTCGGAATTTGTTTCATCCGTTTCCCTAGAGGGTGGACAGGTAGCTAGCGAATTTGACTTATCCAGGGCGGATTTTAGTGCAGCTAAAAGTGTAGAACAAGCAACTAAACAAGGTGCAGAAGTTTTGATGTTAGCTGCTAACACTGAAACTCTCGATAAAGCGCTGCAAGTAATTCAGATTAATCAGAAAAAGTTAACTTTGTTGGCGGGAGACGATGTTTACACGGCTAAAACCTTGGAAATTGGCAGAGAACAAGCTGTAGGGATGGTAGTAGCTGTTCCCTGGCATATTGATGGCGATCCGAAGTCAGATTTTCCCCAGAAATCGCGGCAGTTATGGGGCGGTGATGTGAGTTGGCGAAGCGCCCTTAGTTATGATGCCACTGTAGCTCTAATTGCAGCATTAGAACGCAATCCTACGCGAGCAGGAGTCCAACAAGCATTAGCTTCCTCTGACTTTTCTGCCACTGGCGCTTCTGGTACAATTCGGTTTTTAGCATCAGGCGATCGCAATGCCTCAGTGCAACTTGTAAAAATTGTTCCTGGTTCTCGCTCTCGCACTGGTTATGACTTTGAACCAGTGCGTTAATCACCAATAAAAAATTAAAAATTAACCAATACTTAACCTGGAAAAACCCTCAAGATGGGAAATTGAGCTTTATGGGGAAAAATCTTACTGTCAATTTATTTTTACCACGACTCAAACCTTGAGATCGCAGACGAATAACTTAAATGTTATATATTATACTTTAAATTTTCAAGCAGTTAAAAGTCAGAATTTGCTAACAAAATCCCCGTCCTCCAAATACAATCTCAAGTAGCAAGCACCTATAAAGCACTTATATTGAATGGACGCGCGGGTAATTATACTATGTCTCAAAAAAATGAAACAACTATTCTTGTCTTATCCATCCTAATCACCGTCGGGCTAATAGCTGGCGGTTTTTGGTGGTTTACTAGAAAATCTGGTGTCGATCTAAATACAATTAATTCTGGTAGCACCAAAACGCCCCAAACCGGATCGGAACAACCTAGTGGCAATACTTTCACTTCAGTAAAGGATGTTCCTACAGGATTATTCAATTACGGAGGCAGTACATCTTGGGCACCGATTCGACTAGTAGTCGATCCGGTAATTCAAGCCGCGCGGCCAGAGTTACGGCTGCGCTATGTAGAACCCAGCAATGCATCGCCTGGTTCTGGCACTGGCATTCAGTCCTTGATAGACGGTCAACTAGCTTTTGCCCAGTCCTCCCGACCAGTTCTAGATCCGGAATTAAGCCGTGCCCAGCAGCGTGGGTTCAGTTTGAAACAAATTCCTGTGGCAATTGATGGTTTAGCGGTTGCAGTCAACCCAAACCTGAATATCCCAGGACTAACGGTAGAACAATTAAAGTCAATTTACACAGGCAAAATCAATAATTGGAGCCAGGTGGGCGGCCCCAATATCCCGATTAAGCCCTATTCCCGCCGTATTGCTGATGGCGGTACTGTCGAACTTTTTGTCCAAGACATCTTGGGTGGTCAAGCTTTCAGCTCCAATGTAGAATTTGTCTCTACAACCACCCAAGCCTTGCAAAAATTGGCTGATAGTCCTGGTAGCATCTACTACGCTTCTGCCCCAGAGGTGATTCCTCAATGCTCAATCAAGTCCTTGCCGTTGGGGCGCACGCAAGGGCAATACATTGCACCATACCAAGAACCTTCTGTCCTCCCGTCTGAATGTCCTGGTAAACGGAACAAGTTGAATATTGAGGCATTCCAATCAGGAAAATACCCGATTACCCGCAATCTGTTTGTGGTGGTCAAACAGAATGGTCAGACTGAGCAGCAAGCAGGTGTCGCTTACGCCAACTTACTGCTGACTGAGCAGGGACAGCAACTGATTACCCAAGCGGGATTTGTCAAAATTCGCTGACATCTGCGATCGCCTGTGGCGGGGTTTAGCCCATCGCACTCAAGACAGAGTGGCGGAAATCGCCGCTCTGAACTTTACCTTAACCAGCTCTATTAATCGACTCTGCTGGCAAGCAAATGAGATTATCCCCTTGAGTCAAGATTAAACCACGTTGACGCAACTTACCCATCAAGCGGGTGACGGTGACACGAGTCGAACCAATCGCGCTACCAATTTGGGCATGAGTGAGAGGAAAGGGCAGACAATAACCGCGAATCACATCAGGATCGGTGTCGCTCATTGCTGGCTCTCCATATTCCTCAATTAACAATGTGAGAAATCCTAAGAGTCGGTCAATTGTGCGGCGTTGTCCCAAGGCACTCAGCCACAGCAGCTTACGCTGGTGCTGATACCTAAAGGCATCCATAACTTCGCGACGGAAGTGAGGCCAATTGTCTAAATCATGCCAGTACATCCACAGCACCGCAGTTTGATCGACATGGGCGTAAGCCTGGAGTGTGAATGGTGACTGAGCAACAATTTCAAATGGCTGTCCCGCTCCCACAAAACCCAAGAACGCTTCTTCTGGAGTTCTGTTGATTCGTCGAGACGTTAGCTGACTGGCAGTCGCACTAACTTGGGCGGTTCCTACCATGCGGATCGCACCCCTTTGCACCAAATACAGCAATCCAGGCCGGGCTGGAATGCGCTCATCTTTGCTAAAGGTGCGGCAACGATAGTGTTCTTGAGCCCAGTCAAGAATGCGTTGCCAAGTCAAAAAAGGCCGTGATGCCTCAGAAAAGGAGGATGGAGATTGCATAGGTAACAAAGAGCGTTCGGCTGAAGACAAAGACGTAAATAAAAGGGTGCAAGGAGTGTCTTTGTGTTGACGAGGCAGGCTTAACGCCTAACAGCGCCAGCCAATCCAAAGAATAGAAAGCAAATTACTCTCTACTCTTTTGTTATACTTCCTACTGTACAATGATGGTAGTAAAGTTTACTTACTATTCATCGATTATTCATCAAATTTTATCCTCTTCTCATTTTTCTTCATCTAAATTAAATTTATACCGCAAGATAGATGACAGAAATGTAACAAATATATCTTACATTACTATTTAAATAATATTACGTGCATTATAAATTACCAGTTAGCAAATATACGTCAATCAAACAGCTATTATATAGTTACCTAATAAAATCGATAAGCATTGATACTTATAAAACAGAAAGTAAAGGCATAAAAGACGAAAAAATTCCTCTACATAAAGGTAGAAATGACAATAGAGTTATCTATACCTCAAGTGTGTCTTTGCGACTATCAAAATCTCAGAATCGAAAAGCGATGGAGCTTGCTAGGGCGATCGCTTCAGATTTATCAGGGATTTGTGAGGACGTTTTTAGCATCCAAATAGTTCCCCCTGGTTGGATAAATTTTGAATTAACTCACTCAGCCTTAGCGACTTGGTTACAAAGTCTCGTAGTCGGGAGTTTAGGGGAAGAGGGGGAGATGGGGGGCAGGGAGCAGGGAGCAGGGGGAGAAATCAATTCAAAATTCAAAATTCAAAATTCAAAATTAAAGAACTTCTGCCTCCTGCCTCCTCTTTCCCAATCTCCAATGCCCAATTCATTGTTTGCTGTTGAATATGCCCATGCACGCTGCTATTCGCTAGTGCTGCTGGCTCATCGAGAGGGATTGATTAAACTTAGAGAACCAGTTCCAAATACTAGTCCAGCTTTTTGGGATGTTATTTTTCCTAACCCACTACCTTGGCTTAATTGCGACGGAACACTACAACTGAATCACCCAGATGAGCGTCGTCTCATTGGCGAATTAATACAAGTGGTAGACAACATAGAGTGCCCTGATGTTAGCGATTCTGTGAAATGGGAAAAAGTAGCACTGAATTTGAGTCAAGCTTTTGAAAAGTTTTGGTCTAATTGCCGGATTTGGGGTGAGGTGAAAATTACTTCACCAGAGCTAGCCCAAGCTAGACTGGGATTGCTCATGGCTACTCAGTCAGTATTAAAATTTGTCCTAGAGGAAAATCTGGGGGTTTTTGCGCCTTTGGAGCTATAAATCGGTAATGTTCCTTAGGTAAAAATAAAAACTTTTTATATAGCTATTGACTCAATGCACCACCTCGGATACATTAGCAGGTGTGTGAGGAGCGAACCAGCAGGGGCACCGAGACGAAACACGGCCAGTCGTCGGTGTCCTTTCTGATTTGTATGGGTTAGATTTGAAAAAATTCTTTCACTACAGCAAAAACTTTTCAATTGCTATTGCTGCCCCATCTTCCTCTACGCTAGGAGCTACCCAATTAGCGATCGCTTGCACTCCTGCTGGTGCGTTGCCCATAGCTACACCAAGTCCGGCATACTCCAGCATTTCCACATCATTGAAGTTATCGCCAATCGCCATAACGTTGGCTAATTGTAATCCCAGCAACTCTTCGGCTAGGTAACGTAAAGCAGTCCCCTTATTTACAGAGGCGTTAGTTGCTTCAAAAAAGGTAGCAACAGATGTCGTCATATAAAGTTCAGCAGGTGTGTATTGACGGCGCAAATTTCCTAATAGTTTATCGATTAAGTCAGTGTCATCAGACAAAGCAAGAATTTTTGTCGGTTCATTCGTTAAGGCTTGACGCAAATCACCCACAGGAATCGCAATAATACCAGAACGTTCTGCATAAATTTTGGTTTCTCTGGTTAACTCACGAACGTATAGCTGATCGTTGATGTAAAAGTGAACGGATAGAAGCGATCGCAATTCCGGCTGTTCAAAATAGTCGAGTAACTGGTGGGCGATTTCTCTAGAAACAACCCAATGGCGATGAATTTTTTGGGTGTTCGGGTCTTGAATCCAGGCTCCTTGATAGGCCATTAATGGTAGGGTAGAGCCGATATCTTGGTGGAAGCGCAAGGCTGAACGATACATTCTACCTGTAGCGATCGCCACTTGAATTCCTCGTGCTTGCGCTGCAAAAATTGCTTGCTTTACAGGTTCGCTGATAGTGTTAGAGTGTCCGGCGATCGTGCCATCTATATCCAAAACTAGTAGTTTAATGTCTTTTGCAGCAGCCTGACGATCGGTAGATGCTTTCGGCATAATTTCCTAAATTTTAAGTTCCAGTAAGAGGTTAACAGGCTCTGGCGACCAGTAGAGAATCATATAAAAAATTGGGTTCTCTAATCAACCACTTCATATCAATAATTATTTATAGCGATCGCCAATAATAGGATGTTTTAAATCTTATTAAAGATTCAACCTAATAAGCACAATAAAAAACCCGATTTTTTCGAGAAGAATCGGGTTTTTTAATTTAAATTAGAGAGTCTGCTTGATAGATAGGATAAAAGAAATCTACCTCTTCAAGAAAGTCTATTAATTAAACATCTTGATCCAGCTTTTTTTGCGTTGTGACAACAAACAAAGCCCAGCAATTAAACCAATTCCCAGTGTGGCAGAAGACTCAGGTACTGCTTTCACCTCATCGTAGTCATAAGTTACTTTGATACCTGCTTTGGCATAAGTATCAATATAGGATCTCATGTTGCCCGAACCCGTAACTACTGAGTTGGCTAAAGCTGAGAACAAAAAGTCTATGTCGCCATTACCAGTGAAAGACTGCAAAAATTGGGTATTGGTGAAAGACTGAGTTGCAGATTGTGTGGCAGTTAAATTAGAAATAGTCTTTCCAGAGGTGCCACTATAATCAGTGATGCCGTCATATTTAGCAGCTTGATAACTCGATATATCTTGTGGATTGAGCGCAAACAAAGACTGATTATTTAGTTTTAAGTTGAGTTGACTAGCAAGATTTACTGTCACTTGAGTCGGGGTTGGACTCCTGTTTTCAAAACCTGCATTTCCAAGTATGTCGCCAGTAAAACTTATCGTTACACCCTTGAGTGTGCCCAAAGATGAGTCAAATTTTTGGACGCTCAAAGGTGCATCAATGATGTTTGTGAAATCGTAATTAGTGGAACTACTGTAAGAGAGAGAAGCTGCATTAGCTGCTCCAGATGTTGCAACAATTCCTGCCAAGGTTGTAGCAGCAGCTAGAGTGTTGAATAGTTTTGTTGTCATGGATAAAAGATGCCTTTCTGAAACGAATCATTACGGGATTACTAACCTATTTCTAACTCTGAAACTTTGCTTGTAGTCTTGATAAATACACGTAACTTTCTGTAAAGTTATTATGTTTAAATTCCTTCGATAAATAGACTTTTTCAACGGTATATATAAAGTTTTATTAAGGTGAAGTAGTTTTGATAGTGGTAATCTGATGTCGAAATATTAAGCTAGTTTTTGTTGGTTCCTGAGATGTAAGCTAAGTCAACCTAATTAAACATAAAAGGCTCAGAAGATAGATTCCTGACTTCTGGTGATAACTTAAGGATCTAGTTACTATCTAGTTACTATGCTTATACTCACGTACTTAATTGGGCTGGTTTATCTGCCAAGAGTTGGTTCTACTTGGCTTCCGTACTAAAGCTGCAAATACGTAGAAACTGGGTTATATAAAAAGCACAAAAAAGCTCATTAGTACCAGGGGTAAATGAGCAATCGAAACAGAGAATAGTTTTGTAGCTGAGTCAGGAGGATGTCTTCCTGGCTTAGGCATTTAGATTATTAATGCCAACTGACGTTGTACATCAATAAAACCTCTTCATATGATGTCCGCCTAATTAGTTATAATTCCCGCATCTGTGCAAAAACCAGGAAACCCTCTTTCCCCCTGCTCCCCTGCCGTCTTCATGATAAGTCTTTAACCGGACACGATATCACATATTCGGACACCCTGGCATATTATCTCCAAGCAGCAATCGTGCCAGACTGGGTAAAGCTTCACCATAGGTGGGATGGATGTGAACCGATCGCTCTAACAACTGCCAGGTTGCTCCTGCTTCTATCAGGGATAAAAAAACATGCACCAGTTCAGCAGTTTCGTAGCCTACCAGGGTTGCTCCCAGAATTTTGTCTGTGTCGCTGTCGATCGCCATACGATAAAATCCGAGGTCATGCCCCCATTCGATCGCACGCGCAATTTGGCTCATGGATAACGTAACAGCACGCGCGTTGATGCCTTGTTTCTGAGCCTGTTCTAAGGTCATACCCACTCGCCCCACCTGGGGTTCTGTGTAGACCGCATAGCCAAGAACGCGATCGCTCCGTGTCCGGTTTTCTCCACACAAAATTGCTTTTAAGCGGCGATAGTCTTCCCACGACACATGGGTAAAGGCAGGCTGTTTGGCAGCATCCCCGATCGCATAGACTCCAGAACAGGTGGTATGGAACTGGTTGTCAATTTTAATAAATCCTCGATCGTCTAGCTCAATTCCACTGGCGGCTGTATTTAATGCACTTGTATTGGGTTTCCGTCCAATCGCAACCAGCAACGCTTCTCCTTGAAGTTGTTCGCCACTGCTCAGGGTCAGCCTAAACAGATTATTTTCATGGGCAACGTGATTGACATTAACTCCAAAATGAAGCCCAATCCCATCCTGCTTTAATGCTTCTGCTAAGACCTCGCTGACATCAGACTCTTCTTGCCCAAGCACGCGATCGCCCCGGACAATTAAGTGGGGTCTGACTGCCCAAACGCGCTAGTCCTTGTCCCAATTCCAAGCCAATATAGCCGCCTCCAATCACCAATAAACGGGCTGGTAAGATGTTCAAGTCAAAAAAGTTGCGATTGGTCAGGTAAGGAGTTCCTGCAAGTCCGGGAATGTCAGGAATCAGCGATGACGTACCCGTGTTAATAATTACCAGAGGAGCCTGAAAGGTAACATCTCCACCTTTGACCGTCCGTTCACCCACAAAAGCAGCTTCGGCACAAATGACTTTCACACCCGCAGTCTCCAATCGCTGGCGAATCCCCTGATTAAAGCTGCTGCGGATTCCCCGAACTCGCTCCATGACAGCAGGAAAATCCACCTCTACTTCCGTGTGGATACCTAACTTCTGAGCCTGGCGCGATCGCCCTGCTGCATGAGCCGCCGCTAAGAACGCTTTAGACGGAGTGCAGCCATAGTTGATGCAACTGCCACCTAAAGCATCCCGCTCAAACAAGACAACCTTACGTCCCTCATTGGCAAAATCAGCCGCCAGTGGAATGCCTCCTTGACCACTGCCAATGACAATGACATCTGCTGTTTCCATCACTGCAAAACTCCTTGGAGATAGTTTGCTTTCATCAGATTTTCACACTCAAAGTTAAAAACTTTCTGGCTATTGAGGGAGGTGCAATAATTGTGGAAATCATAACTACAAAGCTTGCACCTTCAGCTAACAGAAGATGTTTAGCGATCGCGGCGCTTGCGAAGATGGCTTATCTACCTATAAATCAGTTGTCTGACTCAAGTTCTTTAATTTAAGATACCAGTTAACTGCGGGCTTACCCACTTCTTGACATCAAGGAGTAACAATAAAGGTAGCCAAAGCTTTGAAATTGCTAACTATGTGACAAAGCTTCTAGCTAAAATAGGGCTATGTCTGAAACTTTTACTTCTGCAACTACAACACGCCCCACGTTCATCCTCGTAGATGGGCACTCCTTGGCTTATCGTTCATACTTTGCTTTCGCCAAAGGGCGAGATGGAGGACTGCGTACCAAAACGGGCATTCCCACCAGTATATGTTTTGGTTTTGTGAAGTGCCTGTTGGAGGTAATGGCAACACAACAGCCTCAAGCAATGGCGATCGCTTTTGATTTGGCTGAGGCAACTTTTCGCCACGAAGCGGACGATACTTATAAAGCCGATCGCCCGGAAACACCAGAAGATTTCATTCCCGACTTAGCAAACCTGCATGAGTTGCTGAATGGCTTTAATCTACCCTTTTTCACTGCCCCTGGTTTTGAGGCTGATGATATTTTGGGAACCTTAGCACAGCGAGTAACTGCGGCTGGGTATAGGGTGAAGATTCTCACTGGCGATCGCGATTTATTTCAACTAATCGACTCTGACAAAGAAATCACTGTTCTGAATTTTAGTCCAGATGCCCTAAAGCGCTCTACAAATAGCATCACGGAATTTAAAGCAGAACAAGTCAAAGAGAAGATGGGCGTTTTACCTTCACAAATTGTTGATTTTAAAGCTCTTTGTGGTGATAAATCAGATAATATTCCTGGTGTCAAGGGAATTGGCGAAAAAACAGCAGTGCAGCTGCTAAATACCTATGGTTCACTTGAGAATGTTTATGCTGCGTTAGATGAAATTAAAGGCGCAACTCAGAAAAAACTGGCAGCAGGTAAAGAGGATGCCGAGAAGTCTCGCTATTTGGCAACCATAGTATTAGATGTCCCGATAGAATTTGATTTAGAAGATTGCAAATTAAAAGGCTTTGATACAAACGTCTTATCACCAATTTTAGAAAAATTAGAATTTAAGTCTTTTTTAGGTAGAATCAACGACCTTCAGCAACGTTTTGGTGGCCAAGTTGAAGATAATCAAGAAGCCAAAACAAATGCAATTAATCCCAATACTAACTCAGAATTCAGCGCTGATGAAGATAATGATTTGTGGTTTTTCAGTGCTAGTGATACAGCAGCAGTTCCACAACAATCTACTTCTCCAATTACACCACGCATCATAAACACTGAAGCAAAATTAACTGAGTTAGTGAGGGTTTTGCAAAAATTCACTAATCCAGAAACACCCGTTGCTTGGGATACTGAAACTACCGATTTAGAACCAAGAGATGCTGAATTAGTAGGAATTGGTTGTTGTTGGGGAACGCAACCAGATGAGGTAGCCTATATTCCTGTAGGGCACAAAACTGGAGAAAATTTGCATAAAGATTTTGTGCTGGAAACACTACGTCCAATTCTCGAAAGTGCCGATTATCCCAAAGCTTTACAAAATGCTAAATTTGACCGCTTAGTTCTTAGAAGTCAAGGAATTAATTTGGCAGGAGTGGTGTTTGATCCCATGCTAGCGAGTTATATTCTAAATCCAGATTCAAGTCATAATTTGATGGATTTGTCGCTGCGATATTTGGGATTGATAGCTAAAAGTTACTTAGATTTAGTTCCTAAAGGCAAAAATATCGCTGATATAGATATTCCCGCCGTCGCAGATTACTGTGGGATGGATGCTTATTCTACCTTTGGTTTAGTGTCAAAATTGCGCGAGGATCTGGATAAAATTCCAGCTTTATCTAAGCTATTTTTGGAAGTAGAACAGCCACTAGAAGCAGTTTTAGCCGAAATGGAATACACAGGTGTTCGGATTAATTCAGCTTATTTACAAGAACTTTCGCAGCATTTAGAAACTGAGTTAGCCAGGTTAAAAGAGGAAGCAACTGGAATAGCTGGAGAAAATTTTAACTTGGGTTCTCCTAAGCAATTGAGCCAAATTATATTTGAAAAATTGGGGTTAAGCACCAGACATTCTCGTAAAATTCAAACGGGCTACTCTACAGATGCAGCAACACTAGAAAGACTTCAAGAAGATGATAACACTGGATTTGTTAAAGCGATCGTTGAATATCGCACCCTATCTAAATTAAAGTCTACTTATGTTGATGCATTACCTGCATTGGTGCGTCCAGATACCCAGCGAGTACATACTGATTTTAACCAAGCAGCAACATCAACTGGTAGATTATCTTCTTCTAATCCGAATTTGCAAAATATTCCCATTCGTACAGCTTTTAGTCGCCAGATTCGGAAGGCGTTTTTGCCAGAACCTGGTTGGTTAATGGTGGCTGCTGATTACTCACAAATTGAATTACGGATTTTGGCTCATTTAAGTCAAGAGCCGATATTAGTGCAAGCATATCAGCAAAATGAAGATGTTCATACTGTGACAGCGCGGTTAGTTTTTGAAAAAGAAAATATATCCTCAGAAGAACGAGGAATAGCAAAAACTATCAATTTTGGCGTAATTTATGGAATGGGTTCTCTAAGATTTTCACGCTCAACTGGGATAGATAAGACCATTGCCAACGAGTTCATTAAGCGGTTTAATGAACGATATCCGAAAGTATTTGCGTATTTGGAGCGAGTGAAAAAAGAAGCGATCGCTCGTGGTTATGTAGAAACTATTTTCGGTCGCCGTCGCTATTTTGACTTTACTAATAACAGTTTACGCAAACTAAAAGGCAGTAACCCAGAAGATATCGATCTGAGTAAATTGAAGAATTTGGGTGCTTTGGATGCAGGTTTATTACGCTCCGCGGCTAATGCACCAATTCAAGGTTCTAACGCTGATATTATCAAAATTGCAATGGTGAGATTGCATGAGGTTTTGAAAAACTATCAGGCGCGTTTGTTGTTGCAAGTTCACGATGAATTAGTATTTGAAATTCCCCCTAATGAGTGGGAAGAATTACAACTACAAATTAAATCGGTGATGGAAAATGCAGTGCAGTTGAGTGTTCCTTTGCTTGTGGAGGCGCGTGTTGGTGAAAATTGGATGGAGACGAAGTAAGTTTAACTAGGGATTGGAACAATTACATTGGGATAGTCGTATATCTGTGTTAGCAGTATATTACATCCTGGCTCGATATCAATCTTATACCATTCTTACCTTAGAAAGAATTTTAATATGCATCGTCGTTGGCTCTTATCTGCTTTTGCAATTTTGTTGAGTATAGTTTTAGTTGCTTGCACCACTGTAACTACTCAGCAACCACAAACCAAAGTGGAAAATACCACTGAGGCGACTAACACAAACTCTCAGCAATTACTAAAAGGTTCAGCAAAAAGAGTTGTTGCTCTTTCTTCACTTTCTGCTGACATTCTCTCCCGACTCGATCAAACAAAAGTTGTCGGAATCACTGGGAGTAAACTATTTAAGAATGACGCAAAATTTCAAGATGTTCCACGTGTTAGTGAAGGACAAAATCCGCCAAATTTAGAGAAAGTAGTAGCACTCAAACCAGATTTAGTTATTGGTGCTGAAGGTTTTTCTAACATTCCAATTCAAAAACTTCAGCAGTTAGGTATTCAAACTTTGCTCACTAAGGTGAATAGCTGGGAATCTCTAGAAGAACTTACTAAAAAGCTCGCTCAGTTAATTAATGCCGATCCTCAGCCTTTGTTAAACCGTTATAAAACTTTCTTACCAGATAAGCCAACTCAGAGTCCGTCTACTTTAGCGCTGGTTAGTCGTCAACCAATTTTAGCGCCGAATAAAAACAGTTGGGCAGGAGATTTGCTGGCAAAATTCCAGGCGAAAAATATAGCAGCAGATTTACAAGGAAAAAGTCCAATTGGTGGCTATGTGACGCTTTCTGCTGAGAAAGTTTTAGAAGCAAATCCAGAGGTGATAATTTTAGTTAATCCTCCACAAGGGAATTCAGAAGCGACGCTTTTAGATTCGTTGAAAAAGGAAGCTTTTTGGCAGCAACTACAAGCAACTAAAAATAACCGAGTCTATGTGTTTGATTATTTTGGCCTAGTGAATCCGGGTAGTATAAATGTAATAGAAAAGGCTTGTCAGCAGCTTAAGCAAGCGTTGTTTACACCACAGGGTACTTAGCTCAATACTGCGATAACAGTCAATAAAGGATGCATTTATCGGAGGTAATTTAGATAAAACCCCGATCAAACAGGCTTTTCAGTGTCAGTATGTTTTCACAAATAAAATCTGAGTGCTATATTAAGCATTATTATTTATAGATACCAGTATTTCAAAATGCAGATTGCGAAACTTCTCAAAAACTTTTGGCGATGGATTCGTTTGTTCTTGATAAGTAGACTTGATAGACCTTCAGACAACTTAGAGGTTATTATAATTAGTCTAATACCGCTCATTTTTAACTGGGATTTAAATTGGTCAAGCAAAATTATTTTTGAGTTTGACCTATTCAATAAAATTACCGCATTATATTTTTATATCACACCTTTATTACTATTTATCAATAGCTTTTTGTTCAAAGAAGACTTGCTAAAATTTTTTAGTATTGTAGTAACAGGATTTTTTGGCTGTTTCATTCTTTTTGTGTTTATCGTACAATTAGCTCTAGGTAATCATATTAATCTTGTTGAGCGAGTAAAATGTCCAAATGGTAAAATTTTTAGTGTTTATGAGAACTTTGAACCGAGTTTTATCACTTCTGATGACGCTATTTGCCGATTTGAGTTACAACAAGAGAGAATTTTTATAGGAGTTATCAAAAACAGCAGGGAAGTTGGAAAAAAGGAGTGTCAAGTTAATACTAGAGAACCTAGTTTTCCAAACCGTCTTATAAATGCGTGTACTCGATAGATAGTAAGACAACATGAATTTGACAATTACTATGATTACTTCAACATTCAAATTAGTTTGAAACTCCTGCAAAGCATCTGTATTGTTATTTTGTACTAAAAAATAATTAATAAATTCGTGTTTTAAAGCATTATTTGCACTCAATATTAGTACTCAATAACACTTTGTATTAGAAAGCAGTTAAATAAAGGCGCTTTAGCTTTTGCATTTACTAAACTAGCTATTTACAGTGTTGTTGAAGAAGAGATATAGCTAATTCAAAACTATTAGGTTGAGTTTGTACTGCATAGGCTTCTCTTTCTAAATCTTGTCGTTTGACATCGGTATAGCGCCTAAAAAATGGTCGAGCATAATTGCTTGGTTGAATGTCTAAACCTAAAGTTTTTATTTTTCCTTTTCCGGCACATACCTGCGCTGCATGAACAGTTTCATGGATTAGTGTTTGAGTTCCAATATGTAATTCAAACACTACGGGATTAATCCAGATTTTTTTGTCGGTTTCTCTTAGTAACCCATAAGCTCCTCGCTTTGGTGGTAGCGCAATGATTACCTGAAACCCTTTTTTTTCTAATTTATTTTTTAAATCTAAAAATCTTGCTTCTGGATGGGGTATTTGAGAAAACAATAATAAGGAATTTAATATAAAAATTTTGCTCATTTCCTTTTTTGATTATACCAATTCAATTAATGATTGCAACACATCCTTGGCTAAAGACGCGATGAATCGCGTCTCTACAAATAGTGATTTGTTGGATTATTTTTTCAAATTGGTATTAATTGAAAATATTTGTATTCAATTCCAATGGCATAAATATGAACTGTGACTTTAATTAAGGCAGCTACTTCTGAATCAATATTAGCGTAGCTATGCCAAAGGCGATTCCCAGTCATAGACTGGGAATAAGGGAGACTGCAAAGGAGGTAACTGACTGTGCTTTTAATCTTTTGCAGAACTAATTGGTTTTTGACCAAAAGGGATATTCTTTTTACCTTCAGAAGAAGCACCCCCAAGGCTGCGGAAATACAGTCCTCCAATGGTGAGTAAAAATGTCACGTATCCCACTGCTTGCACAAGATAGAGGTTGTCTCTATAGCCAAATAAAGATTTGAGAATAATCCCAGGAAACTGTTCATCAGGCAAGATTGTGGAAGTATTGGAAACCATTGGCCCCAAAATACAGGAGTGGACTTTTGTAAAACGTTCGTAATAGAAACAAAGGCTTTCTGTGGCACGACTGCTAAGGGCAAGGTTAGCTACTGCTTCGTCAAAATGTTTCAAGGCTGAAACTACTAACCCAGCGACAATTAACACTAATAAAACGCCCATTACCTGGAAAAACTGGCGGATGTTAATTTTGACACCCCATTTAAATAGCAGCACTCCAATAGCAGTTGCCGCTACCAAACCAGCAATAGCACCCAATGCTGGCATTAATCCCTGTTGGAAATTAGCGGCAACGAAGAGAACAGTTTCAAAGCCTTCGCGGACAACGGCAATTAAAATTAAAGTAAAAACACCCCAGCCAGCATTTGAGTTTTGTGTCAGTGCTTCTGTTACTGCTCCCTCAACTGTAGCTTTCATGAATCTGGCTTGTTTAGTCATCCAGATTAACATCCAACTGAGCATTGCGATCGCTAATACACTAAATACACCTTCTAGCGCTGGTTCAACAACGGTGGTGTATTGAGGATTCGCAGCTCCCAGTACTTGAATTATCCAACTGAATAGCACACCTATTAAGGCACTGACGACAATGCCAACGCCGACACCAGCATATACCCATGAATTGAGTCGGGATTGTTTAGCTTTTTTTAGCAAAGCTAGCACAATACCAACAACAAGGGCAGCTTCCACTCCTTCTCGAAGTGTGATTACAAAAGTAGGTAGAGCAGTACTAAAATTCATCTTTTGTCCTTTGTCTTTTGTCCTTAGTCATTAGTCCTTTGTTCTTTGTCATCTGTCCTTTGTCCTTTGAATTTCTTTTTGACTAATGACCAATGACTAATGACTAAGGACTAATGACTAATGACTATTAACCAAAATCGCGTAGCATCTTTTTCAGTTCGAGATTATGCATCTCTTCTTGTCCAATCATACCGCGAGCGAATTCTTCAAGGTAAATGCTGGCATTGGTGACAGTATCAAGCAATTTTTTATACAGATCCAATGCCTTTTTTTCATGAGATAAACTTTCTTCCAAGATATCTTTGACTTTATGCTGGTAGGTTTCTTCCATTGGGGCGATTTTCAAAGAGGGATGCCCATCTAAACCGGTGAGAATTTCTCCCACTTGTTCGGCATGAAGTAAAGATTCACTTGCCTGTGCTTTGAAAAAAGCCACAATTGGAATCCGGTTAGGGCCAGTTACCATCAAAGAATAATGTGTGTAGCGCACTACTCCTGCTAGTTCAAATTCCATGATGGCGTTCAGCAGGTCAATAGTCTTTTTCTGGTCAAGTTCTTGCATCAGTTGTTAGTTAAAGTAACGAAGGGAGTGTAATTAGTTAGGAGTTAGAAGTGAGGAGTTAGGAGTTTGGGATTTGGGATTCATAACTCATAATTCATAACTCTTAACTCCTAACTATTTTAAACTCGTTGTAATTAGTTAGGAGTTAGAAGTTAGGAGTTAGTAGTTTGGGATTCATAACTCATAACTCATAACTCATAACTCTTAACTCCTAACTATTTTAAACTCCTTAACCTATAGTTTCCATTAAATTAAAGTGTTATCGTTGTGCTTGGGTATTGGATTTGTCAACTACTTTTTGAGAGTTTTCCTCAATGGTTTTCACTAGCTTGGTAACATCATTAGGAATTTTTACTGCTTTTGCTGGTGGAATAGCGGCGGGCCAAACTTTTATTAGTTCAGCAAAACTAGTATCGATCGCTTTGTGTGCTTCGGGATCTGCTTGAGCTACTTGACTAGAGATTCCTTTGTATAATTCATTGGCGTAAAAGACAAAACCACGGGAGTCTTGATACTCAATTGGCGCGGTTACTTTACCATTTGCGATCGCTGCGCCATATTCGGAGTTGGCTGAATCTAGTAGTTCGTTAATTACCTGTAGTGTAAATCCTGGTTTTGAGCGTTGAGCTTCTGGCAAAGCTGCGATCGCTCCATCAACTGCTTGCATTGAAGAGGTAAAATTAGTTTTAACTTTGCTATCCTTCGGACTAGATTTCACTAAATCTTGCAAACTCACCAAAGTTGTCTTAAATTCTTTGACTTTGCGTTCATTAAGTTGATCTTCCACGTCAACGTAAATCTCTTCTACTGGATGCCCAATATGAGGTTCTGCCTGTTTCGGCTGATTCTGATCTAGCAGTTCTTTGGCTACCAAAAGATGCCCTTTCATTAAGCCTAATTTAGACATATAATCAACATCTTTTGCCTCACCTGTAAGTACCACTTCTTGAACGCCAACTTGGTCTTTAATTTGGTCGAACTGTTCTTGAGTAATTACTTTTTTAGTAACTAAATCTTCTGGGCTACCGTAGGGACGAGCTGCCTGGATTTTGTTGGATAAAGCCGGAACACCTAGTTTAGCTTCAAATTTATCCAATTCTGACAATATAGCGCTATTAATGTTTATTTTTTCTTTGCTACCGTGACCACTATGACTGTTATTACTTACTGCCTCTGTAGCTGGAGTGCTAGCAACTGGTGCTGATGGATTTTCTGCGGTTGGCGTATTACTACAAGAACTCAAGGTAACTATTACCGCTGTTGCTGCTGCTAAACAGATATAACGAAGTTTTATCATCTTTGCTCCTCACACGAATTAAAAGGTATTAATTGAAACATTTCAAACTATTACTCAAACTATTATTAGAAAGTAGTTTGTTTGACAGATTGTCATAGATTTTACTGTTGCATATAATGAGATTTTTTATCAACTAGTTTGCTAAAATTTTAATGAATTGATTACAAATTACTAAGAATATTGTCAAGAATGTTTAACATTATTTTGAGAGTTACTATCAGCAAGTACTTCAAATTGACCCATGCAACCGTTTTCTGCGATCGCATCTTGATGGGGATGAAACATATACTTACCTGGATAACGAAAAGCAAATTCTAAAATGTGCCTTTCTGCGACACCCATCGTAATCACATCTGCTTTCTCGCTAGGAGTCATAGTCATACCGTAGCGATAGACATCAAAGAAGTTGGCGTGGAGATGAAACGTCACTGCCGGATCGTATTCAATGATGTTGAGGACATACAGCCGAATCAACTGATCTTTGTAAATGCCAATGGGGTTATGCATGTAATAGTGGGGCAGACCGTTGAAGGCGTAATAATCGTTATGGCTATCATCATTTACGTCATATCCACCCATCACTAGTACGATTTCATCAGCCGGAGGACGGGGAGTCGGTGGATCGATGATAAACATTCCGTACAGTCCCTTAGCAATGTGACGAGTCACTGGTTCAATATGGCAGTGGTATAAATGAACGCCATAAGGTTCAGCATCAAATTCGTAGATTGTGGCATTACCATTGCTGACTGGGCGAACACCATCCATTTCTGCTGGATGAACGCCATGAAAATGTAAAGAGTGAGAATGTCCAGCGTTGTTGAGAAATAGTATCCGAATGCGATCGCCCTGTTTTGCCCGTAGCGTTGGCCCTGGTATGCGACCGTTTAAATCCCAGATGTTATAAGAGACAGCACTATTGAGTTTTATGATGGAAGAACCAGCAGTTAACTGAAATTCCCGGATAGTCCGCCCATTTTCTTGCTTTACTGTCCCATAATCAAAATCTCTCAACATCTTCATTGGGTTAGTAACATCGTCTGGTGCTGACCTATCGAATGGTGGCACTTTCACGATTGACTTACTTGGTATATTTAGCATTTGCCAAAATCCAGCTGCACCAGTTATTCCAGCACCTGCTAGTCCCAGCTGCAATAATTGACGGCGGCTCCAAGGTTTTCCGTTACTTAGAGCGAAGTTGTTGGGCATGACATTTAGTTACAGTTAGCAATAAAAAAGAATTGCAAAAGATTTGCAATTGCTTTTAGATATTAGAGGAATTAATAATTATTGTCAATAATTTTTAAGTCCTTCTAAATTGCCAGTTAAGTTGTTAAATCTAGATGAACTCTAAAAACTTTCGCAATATTTACGTGATTTTCACTGTATTTATACGATTATTTATGTATAAATAATATTTAGATAAAACTAACTGGTTCATACATATTCCTGATATGCTGATTGCTTCAGCAATACTTCCAGTATAAACAATGAGTATAATAGCACCTTGAATATGGACACAAGCAAGAAACTATTGCTAATCTGTAGTCTATTGAATTGGTTTAGAGATAACATAAGTTACCTTTATTCAAGGAATTTTGAATGCTTGGTAATATGAGAATTTTTAATTTTTATCTGTTACCTTCGTGTTATCAGCGCTGAAAATGCCATCACTCAAAATCATGTGTCATTCTTTTGTTATTTGTATGGACTTTATGTGTAGATTTCTGCATCGCGATCGCAGGATGTCAAAGGATAGTATAGTATTCACTAAAGTTGAATTACATAAGACATTTGATACACACTTGTCAAATACAAAGTTGATGGTATATCTTTTTGCAATCAAGCGGCGTTA
Source organism: Nostoc sp. DSM 114160 (assembly GCF_053470305.1). Classification (NCBI taxonomy): domain Bacteria; kingdom Bacillati; phylum Cyanobacteriota; class Cyanophyceae; order Nostocales; family Nostocaceae; genus Nostoc; species Nostoc sp. DSM 114160. Next base: position 787,112 of record NZ_JBPFGO010000002.1, read on the forward strand.
TGCCTTTTGATTGATGAATTACCCAAATTTATTATTAGGAGGTCAAAAATGACTAGTTTTTCTCATATTTCACTGTTGCAGAAGACCGCAGGTATTACCTTATCTAAACCTGTGCAGGTAACACTTTATATGCTGCTATCTTCTTTAGTTATCTGGACTGTTTTGTTCTCTACCTATCCTGCGGTTCATAATACAGCACACTCAGCACGTCACCACACATTAGGCGTTGCATGTCACTAAATTATCATAATCCCAAGATTTTGAGGTGCATGAAGCTTTGCTACATCACATAACAAAGTTACGACGCTAAAATAGTGCAAATTTCGCGCCAGTTTTTTGCTGGGAAATAACTTTTAGGTTTTGTAGAGATGCTTGGTTTATCATCTCTACATCACCTTAACTTGATTTAAGATGATGTCTGATTTCTGACTAATTCTTTGACTGGGATTTTTTACTTAGTAATAATCTGGAGTAGCTTTCATCCATTGCTATGAAAGTTTAACTTCAGAAAATACATAAGCTTCACATTTACCGTAAGTTTTTATGAAAAAATATCGGCTTTTTGGAGTTATCAGCGCTGTTTGCATTGTTTTGTCAGTTCTTTATTCCTTTGTGGGAAGTTCCCAAATTCCTACGTCCAGAGTCCTACTTTCTACCAACCCACCTTTAGAACGTATTCTTCCCTTTGAAGCAGAAGCAGAAAAACCGCAATCTCCTGTGACTTTGACTTTACAAGCTGCTGATGCTGCGGGTAAATCTTTAACAAATGCCAAAATTAATTTACAAATTCTGACACCACCGCGTAATCCTTGGTTAACAACAGATTTTCCCATTGTCGAGGGAACAAAATTGTTGGAAATGGATGCCACTGCACCTGATGGAAAACTAGAAATTCAGCAGATGTTACCCATCCGTGGAAATTACCAACTGTTAGTTAAAGTGTCACCTTTGATAGCAAATAGTTTTGCTGCTTATGAACAAACTTTAAATCTGAATGTCCGTGAAAATCCAATCAAATATGAATATTTTATTGTAATCGCAGCTATTTTACTATCACTTGGATTGTTGGGTGGTTGGGTTATTGGCGGACAAGGAGAACTACAACAAGGAGAAATTGCACCACAGTCAGTCCGCCTTTTATTAAGTGCATTGACTGTAGTGGCTATAATAACCTTATTAGTTATCAACATTAGTGCAGAAGTTGCAGAAGCTCATGGCAGCGAACATCACTCAAATAGTACTGAAACGATCGCACCATCATCTCAAAAATCTCAGGGATTAGAAATCAATCTAGAGGGAGATAAAAACACAACTGTCGGAAAACTTGCGAATTTAGCGTTACACGTGAAAGATGCTACAACCGGACAACCGATAACAGATGTAGCTTTGCAGATAAAAGCGATCGCCACAGAACACAATTTAACAGTCTTTGATTACAAAGGTATTCCTGACGAACAAGGTAAGTTAACATGGCTTGAACAATTTTTCGATGGTTCACCCCACAAAATCGAGGTGGAAGCAACTCCTTTACCAGGATCTAGCCGTCAATTTACACCAGTGAAGGTAGCGCAGGAAGTTGAAGTTGAAGCGATCGCACCACCAATTTACATCCGATTGATTGGTTTATTTTACTTTACAGCCTTTGTCGGTATTGGTATGGCGATTGGATTGTTAATACAACATCGACGAAAACCACAAGTAAGGGCAAATTAGTAATATCATTGTACTAAAGATTCCTGCTAATACAAAGATGTAAATTAATCTATTAAAATAGTTGTGGTTGAATCACAACTATTTTTTTTATTAATGGGTTTTATAAACTATAAAAAGTAGTGTTATGGGATAAGATAAGCTCTTTTAACAGCTTTCAAGGTAAAACTTATGTTCAAATTTGGGATTTTTAATAAATTAGTATATTTATTAATACCAATTCTTTATGAAGCTGCGCTAAATAAGGCTTCAAGGATAAAGTCATAGGAAGTCACAGAAGCAATCATCTCAGGTGTAATCGTTTTGAGGACATCAGTTAACTTCAGCTGTAATTGTGCGAGGGTTTTACAGTTTTGCCATTGGAGTTTCGATTTGAGAAATTCCTAAAACCGCTCAATTGGGTTGAGTTCTGGAGAGTGCGGAGGTTGAAAAATCGGGATAATGTTATCAGGACAATCAAGAGTTTTTGCTTTATGAAACGACCCTCGATCAAACTGGATAACCGCAATATCATCACCAAGTTCAGCAGACACTAATTCCAAAAAGTGCTGGAAACAATCAGCATTGAGGTAGGGAAACTCGTAGAAAAAGCTATAACCACTCAGGGGTTCTACGACACCGTATAAATAAAAATTGTCACGCCGCCACTGGCTGTGCCCTAGAGGTTTAATCCCTTTTGCAGTAATCAAACGTCCGGTAATTGTTTTGAGTCCTAAACGAGTTTCGTCTTGACATAGATACCTCACACGCTTAGAGTCTCCAAATTCTGACTGCAAAAATTTCAGCGCTAGGGGAAGTTTTTTTTAAAGTGAGACTGACTTAAAGGGTGCTGTTTGGTGCTTTGAGGACGAGGAACTTTCAGCTTGGCTTGGAGTTGATAGCGAACTAACTGATACACAGTTTTATACGCTATGTTGAGTCCCAATTCGGTATTGAGCCATTGTTGAATTTGACTATAGCTATGAAATCCTTGTGGCTGAGACAATCTTTGTTTTAAACGCTCTAAATTTTCCCCTTGAACAATCGGCTCTTTACCTGGCGCATATTTCATCGACAGTAAGCCTTGTCGTCCCCCATCTTTGTACTTTCTTATCCAACGAGTTATGGTTGCTTGGTCGCGTCCTAGACGTTCTGCGATCGCTTGCCTACTTGTCACTTGTCCACTTTTTAACCAATAGAGCATCTGTAGTCTTTCTTTACTACTTGCTTGTGTGACATATTTAAGGGCTTTTTCCAATTCTTCTTGGCTCTCTTTAATCTCAATCAGTAATCTCATACCCATAACGCTTACACCAAAAGCACCCATCTTATATTTTGGCGCATCTTCATACAGAATTGGTATAAGTAGAATTTTATTATTTACAAGCTCATAAAATTAAGATTTACCGAGAAATTAAGAAAGTAATGCTGACAAAAATTGCGTTTGAAACAATTCTGGAACGTGCTTTGATGGGATACGACTTATCCCCCGAAGAGGGAGTGGTATTGTTACAACAAACAGAGCCAGAGGCGATCGCAGCAATACGTACTACATCCGATACACTCCGCCACACTCAAGCAGGCGATACTGTCACCTACATAATTAACCGTAATATTAACTTTACTAATATTTGTGAGCAGCACTGTAGTTTTTGTGCATTCCGTCGAGATGATGGTGATACCGATGCATACTGGTTAGATTCGGCGCAAATTTTGGAAAAAGCCACAGATGCAGTAAAACGGGGTGCAACAGAAATCTGTATGCAGGGGGGATTAAATCCACAAGCACTGATAAATGGTAAATCTTTACCCTACTACCTGAAAGTCGTAGAAACCATTAAACAGGAATTTCCCCAGATACATTTACACGCTTTTTCTCCCCAGGAAGTGCAATTTATTGCCAGACTTGACGGACTGGAATATGCTGAGGTGATTACTGCTTTGCATGATGCTGGTGTTGGCTCAATGCCGGGAACAGCAGCGGAAGTATTAGATGATGAAGTCAGGCGGATATTGTGTCCAGAGAAGATTGACACAGCCACTTGGCTAGAAATTGTCAGCACCGCTCACAAATTAGGCTTGCATACCACCAGCACCATGTTATCTGGGCATATTGAAACCCACGAACAGCAAATCGGGCATTTAGAAAAATTGCGATCGCTCCAAAAAACCGCCATCAATCGGGGATATCCAGCCAGGATTACAGAGTTTATTTTATTACCCTTCGTAGGTCAAGAAGCGCCTAAATCCTTACGTCGCCGTGTCGGACGCGATCAACCAGTTTTAAGTGATGCCCTGCTGCTAGGGGCTGTAGCGCGAATTTACTTAGGTAATTGGATTCCCAACCATCAGCAGAGTTGGGTAAAACTGGGGCTTGCAGGCGCGACAGAAGCCTTAGCTTGGGGTTGCAACGATATCGGCGGCACATTGATGGAGGAACACATTACCACAATGGCAGGTGCTTTGGGTGGTACATGTATGGAAGTGGAAACCTTACAAACAGCGATCGCTTCTTTCGGAAGACCTTACCAACAACGAGATACTCTTTATCAAAAAGTTATTAGTCGTTAGGCATTGGGCATTGGGCATTGGGGAAAGAGGTAATTTTTATTCTCCCCCTGCTCCCCTGCTTCCCCTGCTCCCCTGCTCCTCGGTCACTGAGCGTAGTCGAAGTGCTGCTCCCCCTGCTCCCCCTGCTCCCCCTGCTCCTCGGTCACTGAGCGTAGTCGAAGTGCTGCTCCCCCTGCTCCCCCTCCACCCCCCATTCCCCACTCAATTGATCCCCAAGTTACCAATCCAAGATAGGATGGACGTTGATTTACGTATTGTTTTACTTATGCAGATGAAACGCTATTGGTCGCGTTTGCTTGCGCTGGTTTTGGTTGTAGCTATCGGTTTAATGGGTTGTTCTGGCAGTCCAGATAGTTTGACTGGGGATTATCGTCAAGACACCTTAGCTGTGGTCAATATTATGAGACAAGCTCTGGATCTTTCACAAGATTCACCAGACAAGGCAGCAATTCAAGCAGAAGCGCGGCAAAAAATTAATGACTTTTCAGCTCGCTACCAGCGGGTTAACTCTGTTTCTGGTCTTGGCTCGTTTACAACCATACGAACAGCCCTGAATTCTCTGGCTGGACATTACAGTTCTTACCCAAATCGTCCTGTACCTGAAAAACTCAAAAATCGTCTAGAAAAAGAGTTGCAGCAGGTAGAGACAGCGCTAAAGCGTGGCGGTTAACTATTTAATTACTAATTCGTAGTTTGTAATTCGTAATTAAAATGGCTACAGAGCCAACACTGATTATAAATATGAATTACGAATTAGTTTTACCACTTTCTTGAGTTGATCTGAGTCCAAGTTGAAAATTGTCAATTTTGTTTATGTAGCCAGAGCTGCACACAGACTCAAGCAGCTCATAATTTTGATAGTGCAACCCGATCGATAACAAGCTCTGTGCTTGAATGACCTTGGTCGCGAATGAAAGTCAATGTTAAATTTTGAATTTTTGATGGTTTTACGCGCTTTTGCACCTGCTTAATCAACTCAGGTGTAATATAAAAATTAAACTTTTTTATACCTTGGTTTGGACTTGGTAGCTCAAAGAAATTAGCCGAACCAATATAGTAAGTATCGATATCAGCGATCGCTTTCAGGTTTGGTAAATTAAGATAAACGCTGTAGTTTCCTATTGGCTCACCCTGATAAGCGACTTGAATTTCCAGCAGATAAACTTCCTCAGACCCTAGCTGTATCAATTTCCAGAGGTGTAGATAAGGGAAAAGTTACTTGCGTTGGTGTCAATGGATCATCTGTCAACTTTGTTTTAACCTGTTGAGAGGAAATAAACTTTGCTTGCCGCTGCTCTTGAGTTGCAAGATTAAAAGATGATTGGGTATTCACTAAAACCTGATTTTTCCAATTAATTTGGCGAATGTTATTTTCAGATACCTGTGCGTATGTATTATTTAAGTTCAGTATATTCCCAATAGTAAATATGATTAAAACCAGAGCAAAAATCAGCTTGGTCATAATTTACCTATACATAATGTAAATTTATTGTCAATAATTATTTGCTATTTATTAAATTTTACTGCAAAGATAACAGAATGGTGTTGTTGGCAAATTCAGTAGCTTAGTGACAAATAGATGAAAGCGATCGCATACCTCATATAATTGAAGCGAGATAAACGCGATCGCCTTAAATTCACTCAAAGTCTTTCAAACTACTTATATAAGTCAGATTTTAGTTACGCTAATTTGCGTAGCGTAATATTTTCAATGTAAATTTCCTGCGAACGAGCAGTACTATCTGAGACAAACTTTACCTCTATATTTTCTGTCTGAGGCTCTTTTAATTCAGATAACTGTGCATTAACTTCTTTAGTGACATCAAAAACAAAGGTTTTACTGTTTGCATCTTCGCCATGCACATCAAAGAAGTTAACAGAACCAACATAGTAGCGATCTATATCGCTGATTATGCTAGAGATCGACTTGGTACGGGGCAAATTGACATAGACGTTATAGTTGCCGATTGGTTTTTCTGTGAAAGACAATTTAACTTCCAACAAATATAATTCCTGTCCCACAGATTCGGTTAGAGTCCGAGCATCTAATAATACTGGAATCTTTTGCAGAGGAGTAGATAATGGCACAGTCACATCTGTTAATTTATTTAAGCTCTGATGAAGTTGTTGCCCATCAGCCAGAACAGAAACGGGTGAGGCTAGTCTAGCCCTCAATTCTGTTGGTTTTATGGCAACGCTTTTAACAAGTGCTACTTTTGCATCTGGATCTAGCCGATCGTATTTATAGTCCACACTATAAATTGCATCAATAACTGATTGGGGAGTGTTATGACTTACTAGATTACCATCTTCATCAGCAAAGGTATAGATTGGGGCTAAATTTGATGGTAGTGGCAAATCCTCCGGTTTCGCTTGTCTAGCTTCTTTTTGTTCTGGGTTTATTGGTGCTTTTTGCCAAGACTCCCAGTAGCGATCGATGCTAGAATGATGTATCCAAAAGATAGTATCAAATCCAGCAGTACCAACATCTCCCATTAGCCCGATTTGAGCGGGAGCAGGCTGATTATTCCAGATAGGATTGGCTGCATCACCAACATCACCACCTATGTAACCATGCATTTCACCATGAGGTGAGTTCTCAATTTGATTACTAAAATTGAGAGGCGATTGATTAAAAATATTAGTTTTGTATGCTTTGTTTTTATCCTTCTTAATCTGTTGTTGTTCGATTTGTTCAACCGCTCCACCAACAAAATTGAGGACACTATTTCTCAAGTTTGTATATAGAGAGCTAGATGTGATAAATTCCGGTGGCATGGTTCTTTTATCTGCCCTAGTGTAGTCCCAGTATGGAATTGCAAATTGAGGATCTTTAGAAAGTTTACGAACAATTTTCTCAAAGTAAACTAGGTAAAGTCGATGCCAAGGTAAAAAATTCTTGCCAGCAATTTGAGCGATGGGTAAGTTTAAATTTTGATCGGATCTTCCATGAGTACAATGTTGCCAAGCCTCTAACAGTTTTTGTACCTCTTGTTGCTGCTGTGGATCGTTGAATGCAGCTTCAGTATATTTGTTACAGAGTGAGTTACTCTGGGGAAAATTACTCAAACCTGGAGTCCAATGGATTGCACCTTGGTAATACCAACTTTTAGAATCTTGACAAGCCAAAGCTCGCATTTGTGCCAACGCATTTGCCAATGAGTTTAAATCCTTTTTACCTTTTTCAGAAAAAACACTACTGCGAGTATATTTTATCTGGCTCTGCACACCTTGGACATTTGGCTGGAAAGATTGGGCATACGCTTTACTTGGCCCTAACAGGATGCTGACAGTAGTAAATATTACTAAAATCAAAGCGATCGGTAATTTCTTCATAATTTTATGAGCGATTGAGTAGCACAGCAATATACGGATATAATCTAAGATATTCCGCATTTTTAAATATTTTCGAGTTGATTAAGCTAGAAAAAATAAGTATTTTATTCCTGCTGTTACTTAGGCAGAATACTAATATTCCTCTTACAACAAAAAGCTACTAATTGATCGATCCTAGAGATAGGTTTAGTCGAAAAAATGCTGCACTTTTTTGTGAGTTTTAAATCGGGAATATACATTAATATTAAGTATGACAGCATGTCATATTTAATTAAATCAGAAAAAAAGAATTATGTATTTATTGTGTTCAGAGTTTATTTTATTTAACAAAATACTTAAAACTTCTAAACATAGCGGGTCAATACTGCGTAGTTTTTGAGAAAAAGTGAAAGGGGAAATAAAAAGCTTTAACCTAAACCAAATTCCAAGTTAAAAATGCTTTACCCTAAGCAGTATTGATAGTACAATATGCTTGAATTAAGGGTTATTGGTGTAGATAATTGGTCTTTCAAGACGCAATAAATCGCGTCTCTACATCTGGGTTTTTTTGCTCATTCTGAACTGTATTGATTGATAGTGGGTGGAGATTGAATGGTTAACTTTCGGCTGCATCCTATTTTTGAGAAATAACTGCTCTAAGGCACAGAAAACTCTGAGTGGCAGCTTCCCTCACCCAGAACTTTGGTGGAGTCAGGGGAATATAGAGTTTGAGAGCTATTTTGCGTAAGCCTTCCAAAAGACAAGGAAGAAGTAGCGTTGATTGCACAATTTGGAGTTCCCCAAGCGGCGAAACCTACCCTTCTAGAGCCAATGGCAACACAAATACCTGTTTAGGAGTCTTGAAAAAGTAGGTTTCAAAATCCTTGTTACTGAACTATAAATTTTGATACACATTGCCCACAATTATCTAAGTTGGGGTCGATGATTATTGTGTCCATCTACTGCTAGATATGTCTAACCGTCCCTTGAACTTTGCAAGATCGATATTATTTTGGCGGCGCTTATTCGCTGTTGTTTTTACTAGTAGTTTGTTGCTCCCCAACTTGAGAAGCGAACCAGCAAGAGCGCAAGTAACTGAGTATTGTCAGTTATCATCAGCTGCGGCGCAACAAAAAGAAAACTTACGTTTGTCAGCGCTCAAAGGCAAACAAGATGCTCAAACGCGCTACCAAAGCATAATACAAGAACAGGCGCAGAAATTAAAGCAATGTCGCTCTCGAACTTGGCCGCAAACCCAAGCCATTTGGTTACGCTTGTATCCTTGTGACATTCAGCCAGGAATAATCGATCAAATTATGGATCGGATTGTTAATGGCGGCTATAACCAAGTTTATATAGAAGTATTTTACGATGGGCAGGTACTATTACCAGCAAGAGCTAACCCGACGGTTTGGCCTGCTGTGATTCGCACTCCAGGGGCAGAAAACATTGATATACTCGCCACGGCAATAAAAAAAGGTCGGCAACGTGGTTTAAAGGTATATGCTTGGATGTTTACCACAAATTTCGGCTATACTTACGCCCAGCGTCCAGATAGAGAAAGTGCGATCGCTCGTAATGGCAAAGGTCAAACAAGTTTATATGTGGTAGATAATGGCTCTCAACTATTTATCGACCCCTACAACCTGCAAGCAAAACGCGACTACTACCAATTGGTACAAGAAGTTTTGCGCCGTCGTCCAGATGGCTTGCTATTGGATTACGTGCGTTATCCTCGCCAAGCTGGAAGTGATTCTATCGCCACTAAAGTTTCAGATTTATGGCTATTTAGTCCCGCAACCCAAGAAGCTTTATTTAAACGGGCACAGAATTACAAAGCGCTCGACTTGATTCGTCGCTTTTTAAGCAAGGGATTTGTCACTGGGGGAGATGTAGCTGAAGTTGATAAACTTTATCCTCAAGAAGGTGAACCTCTTTGGCAAGGACGCATCCCACTAGCGCAAAAGTCAATCTTGTCTGCAATCGATAGACAAAGAATTTTACAATGGGACTTGTGGCAGCTTGCCGTTGCCCACGCTATGCAAGGAATTCTAGATTTTGTCACCATCGCTAGTTACCCAGCAAAGCAGCAAGGTGTTTCTACAGGAGTGGTGTTTTTTCCTGATGGCAACCAAACTGTTGGACAAGGGTATGATTCTCGTTTGCAACCTTGGGATCGGTTTCCCAATACATTAGAGTGGCATCCTATGGCTTATGGAAATTGCGGTAATGTCAGTTGTATCGTGTCGCAAGTGCAACGGGTTTTGAGTATGGCAAAACCGGGTACGCAGATAATCCCAGCTTTAGCCGGTCAGTGGGGAAAATCTGTTAGTAATCGTCCATCCCTAGAGGTGCAAATGCAGGCACTCCGCCAATTTGCCCCCCAACTGAAGGGAGTTAGCCACTTTGCCTATTCTTGGCAATATCCTCAGAGTGATAGCGATCGCAAATTCTGTCGAGTTAAGTAGACTTCTTGCAAAATTAGTAAAAAGGGATTGAATTTCCCTTTTAACTTTTAACTGATAGAATCACACACTTTACAAATTCATACCAAATATAGTTAACACAGTTATAACTACAGGTTAAGTATAGTGTGTAGCGAGTCGTTGGAATGCCGACGGTGTTGGACTATCTGCGAGGTACTGGCGTATTATCTCAGCACACGCACCTGGGCTTAACAAAGAGGTATCCACTTCCAGGTCATAAATGCCAGGGATGTGGACTTCACGTTGCCATAACTGAACCGGATGTGGTATGGGGGAGTCAGCTGTACTTCCCACATTCCACCCCGTGTTTTGTCGTCGTTCCATAACGATCTCAATGGGGCAGTGAACGCCTACGAACAAAACCGGCAATCCCTTCAAACGTCGGGCACTATCAGCCAGAATACCCCGCTTTATTGCGTAGGCGTCATGGTGTCCGACATCAACCACGACATTCAGACCCAAGCGGCTGTGGGCAGCGATAGACTCATACATGGCGCTGTAAAGAATGGGAACAAAGGGTTCGATGTCCTGGCGTTCTCCCCCTGGCCGCAAACCAATCCCAGGCAGGTATCGTGCGGGAGTCATTTGCATAAATCTATCAACACCCAAATTCATCCACAGACCCATCAAATGTCTCCTGAATCACTGCGACAATGCTCGACTTTCCCGATCGCGGGACACCATTCAGGATGATAATTTGTCCTAGCTCCTGTGTCTGCCCCATGATTCCTCCTCGCATCCTTAATTAATACATATAGTTAGCAGTTCCACGTTAGGGCTAAAACGTTGAATAGGCAAGAATTCAGGAGTCAGAATTCCTAATTCAGAATCAAGACGCTGCGCGTAGATTACCAAAGTTTCGGCAGGTTCAGTTCACGATTAAGTCCCCACTCTCCAACTCAATTTAAAGCTAAGTCCTCTGGTGTATTACAGTTAAGTAGCATTTTGGGTTCTGCTAAGGGCAAAACTTCTACTGGATATTGCCGAAGCCACTGCTGAAACGATCGCCCCCCTTGGTTGATAAACTCTAGGAGTTGTGGCAAACAGCGACGGCGATAAAAACCACACAGAGGTTCCCAGCCTTTGGGATGACAAGCTAAAGCTGCGATCGCATTATCCCCGACGCGATCGAGTCTAGTTACCCAATCTTGCAACACCTCAACTCGCAACCTCGGCAAATCGCAAGCTAGCAGCAGTACCCATTCTGTCTCTACTTCGGCTAGTCCTTGAGCAAATCCAACTAAAGGCCCGTGGGCTAGAGATTCTCCAGATAAAGGTACTTCTCGGATAAATTGACAACCAGGCAAAAGCAAGTCTTGATAGCGTTCAGGCCAGGGAGTTACTACATAAACAACATCAGCACAGCTTTGAGCAATCCCACAAACTCGCTGCAACAATGGTATCCCTTGAATGGGAATCAAGGCTTTATCTTGACCCATCCGAGAACTCTTACCTCCAGATAACACAATCGCTGTTAATTTGCTACATGAGTTAATAGTCATTCGTCAAAAAAACAGAGGGTAAAAAACGAGTCAAACTAAATTAACCCCTGACGCTGAAAGTAGAATAAATTTATCTTCTACTTAAACCCCATCATGCCTATCCAAGAACTTGAACAACAACTCCTTCAGCTTTCCCCCAACGATAAACTGTACATCATCCAAATACTTGCCCAAAGCCTGACCACACACAATGACACCCACCCAGATCAACCAAGCAAACTCTCAGAGTTTTTCCGTCAATCCCCTTTAGCTGAACTTACCGAAGAACTTGACCTGAGTCGAGATCGCACCCTTCACCGCGATGCCTTCACCCTATGACCTACCTCCTTGATACCTGCGTAATTTCCGAACTTGTTGCCAAACAACCACATCAACAAGTTTTAGATTGGCTAGATGCCCAAGTGCCAGAAACACTTTACCTCAGCGTCATTACAATTGGCGAAATCGCTAAAGGCATCAGCAAAATTACTGCATCTAAGTGCAAAGAATCTCTAACAACTTGGCTGAATCAAACTCTACCCAATCGCTTTCAACAAAGAATCTTAAGTATAGATATCTCAACAATGGTGTTGTGGGGAATTTAGTTGGGCAACTAGAACAGAATGGGCGACCTCTACCTCTCATGGATTCTCTGATTGCAGCAATCGCAATTCATAACTCTTTATCACTTGTCACCCGTAACGAAAAAGATTTTGCTGGGATAGGGCTTGTAATGGTTAATCCTTGGTCTGTTTAGGCATCATCATTATACGGGGTCAAATGAGCAACCGCGCAGAAAGTTACGATCGGGAGTGGATGACCTGCTGGCAACATTCTAGTTGGGAAAAATAAAACTATTTCCCGCCCTCACCTGACTTTTCTCCACTTGCTGCAATAAATGTTCTACACTTTCTGCTGGTGCTAGACACTTCAAGCCTTGGCAAACCAACCCAACGCTCCCCTCTGGTAAATCAGATGTTATGGCAAACACAGCCGTTGGTAGAAACTTGGGGATCAGCGAGTTTATTTGCTCAGTGGTGCTACGAATCAAGGTAGAGTTACGATACCAATCCAAAGCTGTAAACAAGCTAGGACAAGCTTGGGGAGCGCGATGCATTACACTTCTAAAAGCTTTCAAACCAAGTTCTGCTAAATCCAAATAATCTAGATTATCGGTAAGTAAGGCGAGACGGACAAGGTTAGCGATCGCAATTCCATTAGCTGACGGTGTAGCATTATCTGCGTAACTGCGCTCTCTAACAATTAAATCTTGACTAGAATCGCTTGATGTGTTATAGTAACCACCTAATTCTACACTCCAGAGAAATTCGTTAAATTCATCTTGGATAGCGATCGCTTTTTCTAACCATTGCTTATGCTCAGGGTTGCAAGCTTGTAAATCCAAGAGAGCTTTAACAAACAAAGCGTAATCTTCAGACTGGGCTAAAACGGTTGGTTCTCCTTGATAGTTGAGTCTCTGGAAACGCCCATCGACAAACTGATTTTCCAAAATAAAATTCGCCGCTCGTGCTGCTAATTCCAGGTACAAAGGTTGTTGAAAAACCCCAGCAGCCCTAGCTAGCCCAGAAATCATCAAGCTATTCCAGGCGACAATCATCTTTGTATCTGTCACAGAGGGAATGCGACCCTGGCCAGTTAGTGGTTTTTGCTTCTTGGTTGTTTCGAGCCGGGGGAAAAGTTTCTAGAGATTCAGGACTAACGCCGTAACGAGCGGTAAACAGCTTACTCAGTGCCTTTTCCAGCGTTGCACTCAGTTGACCTGAATGGCGTCTTTGCAAAACATTACGTCCTTCAAAGTTGCCGTTAGGCGTCACCGTAAATTGCTGTTGTAATTGGGTTAATTCTTCAGGCGTTAACAGTTGTTGTAGTTCGCTGTAACTCCAGACATAAAAGGCTCCTTCTTCTGGTTCTACAGCCGTGGATTCTGTGAAGCTGTCGGCATCTTGAGCAGCATAGAAGTAACCTTCAGGCGCAGTCATTTCCCGCTTCAGCCATTGTACAGTACCAGCGATCGCCCTTTCAAAAGCTGGCTCTTGTATTCCTGCACTCCATAAATAAGCCAGATACTCGACAATCTGTCCATTGTCGTAGAGCATCTTTTCAAAGTGGGGTACTGTCCAAGTCGGGTCAACAGTATAGCGATGAAAACCACCGCCTACATGGTCATAAATGCCCCCCAGCGCTAAGTCTAGTCCCCGTTGGGTGCAAACTTGCTTGCCATCATAACGAGATTCAAAATTAAATCGAGTTCCCCGCAGTGTTAATTCTGTGTAGGGAATCATCGGAAAACTATTGCCAGATTGACTAGGAGTAATTACACCTGTGCTAGTTTCCCAACCTTGGCGGAGTAATTCATGGTCTTCAAGCTCATCTGTTGTACCGTCTTGCAACACCGCAGACGTGAGCAGAGACTCAACAATTAAGGCTTTACGTTGTTGTAAGTCCGCTTTTTCTGTATCGTAATAACGACGAAGCGCTTGCAAAACTTGCAAAAATCCCGGACGACCATAGCGGGGGTCTACAGGGAAATAAGTACCAGCGTAAAACGGCACTAAATCTTCTGGGGAAAGAAAAATATTTAAAGGCCAACCTCCTTGACCGCTCATCATCTGCAAAGCTTGCATATAGATGCTATCGAGGTCTGGTCTTTCTTCCCTGTCTACTTTAATCGGAAGATAATTGCTGTTCATGTAGTCAGCGATCGCAATATCAGAAAAAGCCTCGCCTTCCATGACAGTACACCAGTGGCAACTAGAATAGCCAATGGAAAGAAAAATCGGTTTATTTTGCGCTCTTGCAGTTGCAAGTGCTTCATCACACCAAGGCCACCAATCAATCGGGTTTTCGGCGTGTTTGCGGAGATAGAGGCTCTTAGCTTCAGCAAGGCGATTAGTCATGATCAAATGCCAGTAGTTGCCTTCTTTGCTCAGTCTACCCCGTTCTCAAGAATGTTAGCTTAAGACAGCTATATACATTAAGTAAGAAACTCAACGAACGAATTATTACTTTGTTTTTCATCTCGCCTAAGTAAGTTGGTGTAAAAAATGCAGTTTTGTAGTCAGCGCTAACTACAAAGCAATTAATTATTGTTATACAAGGGACTTTCAGCGAACATAGGGGCACAAGGCCTTGTGCCTCTACAAATCTACAAATAATTTAGGATAATTTATTTTTTGTCAGTCCCTAATAATTAGGTTTATGTACGCCTTCTTACTTACACCACTGCAATTTATGAAACATTTTTATTGAAAAGATCGCAATAGCAAGCTAACAATATTTGGTGGCGTTTCTCGCACAGGTGATGCTGTCTTTGTTTGTATTAAAGTATTTGGGCTAAGTCCTGCTATCAGATGGAGCAAGAAGGTGATGATGGCGGCTTGTATAAGTTTTTCCAGCATGGCACGTCTCTTGTGAATGGATAGCATTTCAACTGCGACTGGTTATTCTAAATACACCTCGTACTCGCGATTTACCGAATCTAACAAAAATAACTTGATAAATGCCGAAGGAAATCCTAAAAAAATGTTTAAAATGTTACTGCTCGTTAACATAATTCCCTAAGCAAATCGGATTTCGGTTATCGGTCTAGTCGATACATCGCCAAGGTTGTACAGTAAAGTCCGAGATATAAGATTGGCGACAATTGAAGTTTTTTGATTTATTCTTCCCTAAACCGGGATATTTTCTTAGACAGCTTTTGTCGCTAAAAAGTGCCCTTGGAGGTTGAATCTATTGCAAAAGCACATTTTGCTCCTTTGTTGAATCAGACAGAATAGCCAAGATTTACTTATATCTACCTGGGAATAGTAGAGATCAGCCCCAGTTTCGGGCTGTCACCGATAAAATGTATTTAAAGTAGCCACAAACACGCTTCCATGATTCCTATCGTTATTGAACAATCGGGTCGAGGTGAACGCGCCTTTGACATCTACTCACGGCTGTTACGTGAGCGCATCATCTTTTTGGGACAACAAGTTGATAACAATATTGCCAACTTGATTGTTGCCCAACTGCTGTATTTGGATGCTGAAGACCCCGGAGAAAGACATTTATATGTACATCAATTCTCCCGGTGGTTCGGTGACGGCTGGTATGGGCATTTTTGACACTATGAAACATATTCGCCCTGATGTCTGTACAATTTGTACCGGATTGGCGGCGAGTATGGGCGCTTTTCTCCTCAGCGCGGGTACTAAGGGTAAACGGATGAGCCTACCCCATTCTCGGATTATGATTCATCAACCTCTAGGCGGCGCTCAAGGACAGGCGACTGATATTGAAATTCAGGCGCGGGAAATTCTCTATCATAAGCGGCGGCTAAATGACTATTTAGCCGAACATACAGGTCAACCAATTGAGCGCATTGCTGAAGATACTGAACGTGACTTTTTCATGTCGCCAGAGGAAGCCAGGGACTACGGTTTGATTGACCAAGTGATTGACCGTCACTCCGCTGGTAGTCGCCCAGCAGTTGCTGTTGTTTAGTCATTAGTCATTAGTCATTAGTCTTTTGCTAATGACTAATGACTAATCAAAATCCTGCTCTTGGGTCTGGCTGAGATTGCAGGTATTTGAGAAATTCGTGTAATTCTTCTTCAGTTAGCAAAGTCCGCCCGCGCTTACCGTAGGTTTTAATCAAATGCTCCCGCCCCTGTTCTGGTGTCCAACCTAAACGCTGGATTTCGACATCAGTTTTAGCAATTACATTTGATAAATCCTCAAAAGACATTTTGGGAATTACCTTATTTGATTTTTTTGAGTATGTAGAGAAATTTTGCAACTCTTTATATTCTGCATCAAGAACGCTAGAGTATTCTACTGTAGGTTGAGATTCTAAATATTTGGGTAATTCTAATAATTCTTCTTGGGTAGGCGAATTCTGACTTTGCTTGCTAGAAGTTGTTATGACATACTTCTGTTCTTCCTCTTTCATCCAACATAACCGTTCGATTTCAGCATTAATTTGCCCATGCTGTTGTGTCCAACATAACTGTTCGATGTCAACATTAATTTTGGCAGTCACAACTCGATCTAATGGTTGAGATTCAAGGTATTGGAGGAAGTCTAGTAATTCTAATTGTGTCAGTAAAGTACGCGATCGCTTCCCATAATTTTTTATCAGATGTTCCCGTCCTTGGTCTGTTGTCCAGCCTAATCGCTGCATTTCAACGTCTGTTTGAGCAATTACTTCAGAAAAATTCACAGGTTCCATAGCTTCGTTACTGTTTCAAGAGCCGATGTTATTAGTCATTAGTCATTACAAATGACTAATGACTAATGACTAATGACTAATCAAAATCCTGCTATTGGGGTCTGGCTGAGATTGTAAGTATTTGAGGAATCCGTGTAATTCTTCTTCAGTCAGCAAAGTCCGCCCCCGCTTACCGTAGGTTTTAATCAGATGCTCCCGTCCTTGTTCTGGTGTCCAGTTTAAACGCTGAAGTTCGACATCTGTTTTAGCAATTACATCTGATAAATCAACTGGTTCAGCTTTTTTCTTTCTCTTTCCTGTCACTGACGGGGTAGTGGCATTTTCTTGAGGGCTGTAACTCCGGGGTGTAAATGGTGTGACATTGTTGGCAGAAATTGCCGGAAAGGTTTGATTTTCTGGCTGGTTATCAAAGTTTATTTCCAAGTTCTCAACTGGAGGATCGAATTCTAGCTCCCGGTTGGCAGTCATCGGATTTTGACCTAAATCTTGGCTATAGGTATCGCTTGCTAGGGGCGCAGCATTGCTATACCCGTATTGTTCCTTACTACTTGTTACTACTTCTGGTTTGATGTTCCGTTCTTTGGAAGGCGGTATAGAGATTTCTTTGTCGCTGACTGCTGGCCACTGACTACTAACAAAATTCTCATTTTTTGCAGAGGAATAAGCAGCAGGCTCATTCAATCCACCTTTAATATTTAAGTCAGGATTTAGCTGTGCTGGCGAAACTGGATTTGAGGTCAACGCGATTGATTCTGGTGGCGCGTTTGTAATACCCAAAACTATCAGCGCCCTGTTTCTAGCTTGGTCTTCTGCTGCTTCTACTGTTTCTGCTGCTGCCATACCCGTAGCACGGGTTACGCCTTCAATTTGCACGCTTGCCCGAACAATATATTTTCCTTGAAAAATTTGCACTAATTCAGAAATCAAACTGCCCTTGGGATACAAGCTCTGGAATTGAGCCAACATAATACTGCTACCAATCTAAATATTTTTAATAACGGGGTTGATACTGCCTGTATATTCAAGCGAGATCGGCTGCCCTTACTTTAATTTACATCCACTCGATACCCTTTCCTGCCTGCCAATATTGTATTTATTCATTTTTAATTGCCTACTATGTATCATCAGTTTCTTGGCAGGCAATGAGTAGGTATAATTTTCTGCTCTGAGCCGTCAAGGTAATATTCTTGCTTTGGGGACTTCCAGAGAATAAATTAATCAATTTGTTTAAATGATATTCTTCTTTCTTCCCCTGCTCCCTGCTCCCTGCTCCCTGCTCCCCTGCTCCCCTGCTCCCCTGCTTACACAGTAATTGATTATTTTTTTAATTGGAAGTCCCTTGCCTGGATGTCCTAATTGTAGCAGTAGCTCTTTTTTGACGAAATTTTTGGTCAGTGCTAACTTATCTGGGTAGTCTTGCTTGCAATGCTATACTGATTAGCCAACTCTATATCTAGAACTATTTTCTGGAAGTGCGCTCTAAATCTACAATAATGGAGATAAGGTTCGCCCTCGCTGCTTATTAAGCTGCTTACCTAATTGTTACCGATTCTACATGTGGGAAAATTGGGTTCACCAGCAGTTCCTTTTAGTTAAAAATCAGAGTCTAATGGCGTAAAATTACCTTCTCTCTAGACAATCAAACACCTGTACTTTCCACGCCACTTGCTTTACTTGGGGAGACCTCAGATGCTCGCAGACTCGCTAAGGCTTTTAGCGTCTCTCCTTGGAAAAGACCCTCCGGGTTCGGCAGTCCCCAGACGCTCGATAACTCGCTAACGCTGCGCTATCGACGGGAACCGCCAAAACTGGGGCTACCTCACAGCAGTGGCTTCCTTGCATAGCGCTTTTGGGCAGTATGGATTCTCTAAACCCAGCTTCTTAAAAACCCGTCGCGTAATTAACTAGCGGGGCTAAATTTTAATCAGGCGTGCAATCTTAAGTTTGGTTAGGTGAAGGAACTTGAACGCAGGCGAATTCTGAGAGCATCGTGCAGTGAGAAGTTCGTAAACGCCCAGAGTTGTCCGTGGGTCGGCTTCTTTGCCAAGGAACTGCGGGAGTAGTTTCCCGCTTTTACTGGGTCGGGCTTCCTTTCCTTAGAACTTAGGAAGCTTGCTTCAGAGCAATTAGTTTCCAGCTTGTTTCTGTAAGCCGTGAGAGTATACAGAAAAGAACCAGATTAAACAACAAATGATGTTTTGACCAAAGGGTCGGTTCACTGCATGGAATTTTCAATCGCTACACTCCTTGCCAATTTCACCGATGATAAATTGGTAGCTCGGAAGGTTTTAGAAAAGAAACTTGGCTGTGAAGATGAAAAAAGTTTACAAAAACTTCACATTGCCTTAGATGTTCTGGAAAAAATCGGTATTTTAGTAAAAGAACGGGGCAAGTACCGTCGTGTCTCAGAAGAAGGAATAATCGAGGCAAAACTCCGTTGTTCTAGTAAAGGCTTTTGCTTTGCTATTCAAGATGTGGAAGGAGCCGAGGATATTTACATCCGCGAAAGTCATCTGAGTAATGCTTGGAATGGCGATCGCGTTTTGGTAAGAGTTCTGAAAGAAGGCAGTCGCCGTCGCTCTCCTGAAGGAGAGGTGAAGTTGATTCTCGAACGCTCTAACCACACTTTACTGGCACGAATTAAGCAAGTAGAAACTGGTTTTCGGGCTGTGCCTTTAGACGATCGCTTACTGTTTGAACTCAAGATTCAACCTAACGGGGCAAAGTTAGAAGAAGCGATCGATCATTTGGTTCATGTGGAAGTTTTGCGTTACCCGTTGGCACAATATCCTCCCCTTGGTCGAGTGGTGCAAATCCTCGGTAGTGATGCCGAAGCTGCTGCTGATATAGATTTAGTTACGTGCAAACACGACCTTTCCCGGACTTTTCCAGATAATGTTCTAGAAGCAGCTGCGAGGTTGCCCAAAAAGCTCCTCAAAGCAGACCTGAAAAATCGGCTAGATTTACGTAATTTGTTTACTCTCACGATTGAAGGAGTAAATAGCGATACCAAAATTATAGAAAACGCTTTTAGTTTAGAAAAAAACTTAGCCGGAAATTGGCTTTTGGGCGTTCATATCACCGATGTTTCTCACTATGTCCAACCTGACGAAGCCTTAGATAGAGAAGCACTCAAACGAGGCAAATCAGTGTATTTGGGAGAATTGGTGTTGCCAATCTTGCCCCCAGCTGTAGCAGAACGCTGTTCTTTAGTACCTGGGAGCGATCGCTTAACTATCTCTTTTTTAATTACTATCGATCCCCAATCGGGAGAAGTGCTGGAATGGGAAATTCAACCCAGTGTAATTAACGTCGAGACTGCACTAAGTACAGAACTTGCCCAAGCAATTCTCACAGGTGAAGCTGAAGATAAATCATCACAGGTTTTCCAAATCCTGCAAGACCTCCAAGCCTTGCAAACAGCCGTGAAACAGGTACGATTAAATCGTGGTAGCCTCCAGTTGAATCTGCCGCCTAGCCAAAACGCCTATTATGATGAGGGGATTTTAGGCGCTGTGGTGGTGAATGATTTGCCAGTGCGATCGCTACTCACGGAGTTGGTGCTATTAGTTAATCAACTGTTTGCAACTCACTTAAATGCTCTTGGTGTTCCGGCTATCTGGCGAGTCCAAGGCACACCTGATGTTGAAGATGTCCAGGAAATGCTGAAATTGGCGGTCAATTTAGGCGTTGACCTCACATTAGATCCGGAAGTTGATATCCAACCCTTAGATTACCAACATTTGACCACAGCTTTTGCTGAATCTCCCTCCGAGCAAGTTCTTACTTACTTATTACAAGATACACTGAAACCGTCTGCATACAGTACCACCAAAGGATCTCACTTTGGTCTGGCACTACCGCAATATGTTCATTTTAGCGCTCCCTTGCGGCGGTTCCCAGATTTGCTGATGCAGAGAGTGTATTACACGCTACTGGAAAACGGACGCGATCGCCGCAATACCCGTGTCAGAGAGCGCGTTAACCTCCGCCACTCCTCCAGCCATGAGGAAATTAACTGGAACGTTTTACCCCCAGAATTGCAACAAGAACTGCAAAGCGATTTGACCAGGGTAATTGTCCAAATCAACGACCGAGAAAAAGAAGTCCAAGAAGCCGAAGCCGATTTAGCCGGACTGCAAAAAGCCCAACTGATGAAGCAGCGCATCGGTCAGGTATTTCAAGGCGTGATTACCGGGGTTCAATCCTACGGTTTCTTTGTGGAAATTGAAGTACCAGCAGCCGAGGTGGAATCCAGCAGTAATCCTGGTGTGCCTTTGCGGGTAGAGGGATTAGTACACGTCAGTTCTCTCAAAGATGATTGGTATGAATATCGCGCCAGACAACAAGCACTATTTGGGCGCAAAAATCGCGCTTCTTATCGACTAGGCGATCGCGTCGCCGTCCAAGTTAAGAGTGTCGATTACTACCGTCAGCAAATTGATTTGGTAACAGTCGGTAGCGATGGCATTGCCAAAGGTTTAACTGGCAATGATTCCCGTGAAGACCTTTCAGACCTCTACTTACCAAATGATATGGAGCCTGATGACCTAGATCCTTACTCTGAGGATGAGTAAAGTGAAAAAGCAGAGGAGCAGGGAGCAGGGAGCAGGGGAGAAAAACCACGCCACTTACGCTTGTTGCTCTCAACCAAGGAAAGAATGAGAGCAACGGTGCTTTCGCCTACGGCGAGGTTTGTACCTTTCCCCCTGCCCCCTGCCCCCTGCCCCCTGCCTCTTATAAACTACAAATTACGTGTCAAATAACACCAAACCTTTAATTTTAGGCGTATCGGGCGCATCTGGTCTGATTTACGCTGTTCGCGCGATCAAATTTTTGCTAGAAGCGGAGTATAGCATTGAATTGGTTGCCTCTAAATCAACTTACATGGTTTGGCAGTCAGAACAGGAAATTCGGATGCCACCAGAACCAACCGGGCAAGAACAATTCTGGCGAGAGCAAGCTGGTGTTGCACTTGCCGGTAAACTCCGGTGTCATCCTTGGAGCGATGTCGGAGCCGGAATTGCCAGCGGTTCCTTTGCCACTCTGGGGATGATGATTATTCCATGCAGCATGAGTACAGTAGCAAAGCTAGCAGTTGGCTTGAGTTCCGATTTACTAGAACGGGCAGCGGATGTCCAACTCAAAGAAGGGCGAAAGCTGGTTATTGTCCCGCGTGAAACGCCTTTTAGCCTCATCCACCTGCGTAACTTAACTTCTTTAGCAGAAGTTGGAGTGAGAGTTGTCCCCGCTATTCCTGCCTGGTATCACAATCCCCAAACCATCGAGGATTTAGTTGATTTTGTAGTTGCCCGTGCTTTAGATCAACTAGATATTGACTGTATTCCAATTCAGCGGTGGCAAGGTCGTCGCTAACACCCTGAGTGGATTTATTGTAAATTTCACAATAGTCCTAAAAAGGTAATGATAGAGATGGCTGATAGTGTCAGTAGTCAGTGAAGAGTAATTAACGAATAATATTCAGACTGATAACTGACCACTGACCAAAGAGGCAGGGGAGTAGTGAGCAGGGGGCAGAGGGAGAAAGATTCTGGAATTCTCGGCTCTATTAGGGTCAATAAATTTATTTATGAGGTTTTCCCCCTGTCCCCTGCCTTCTGCCCCCTGCCCCCTTTCCTCTTCAGTAAATGACAACTGACAAAATTGCTATGGCTGTAATTCGCTTAATTCTATTGGTGGCAGTACTGGGAGGACTAACGCTGTTATTAGTCCAAAATTTCTCACCTGCCCTATCGCTAGTATTTTTGGGCGTGCGAACTCAACCATTACCACTAGCGATATGGATTTTGTTCAGTACTGCCACTGGTGCTTTCACATCGATATTGATTGCTACCTTATTTAATTTATCCAATTATTTTGTGGCAGGACAACGCCAAACTTCTAATAGAGCAACCGCCCCTTCAAGTCGTGCGAAGGCAACTCAAAGACAAGAACCGACATCTCGCCCTGCTAATCCTCCACCACCAGCTAGTAAAAGAGAAGAGCCTAGCAGTGAGGAATTTGATGATTGGGAGACAAATAGCAGTAGAGATGATGATTGGAACTTTGATGAAAAGTCAGAAGAAGCATCTATTCCTAATTCTCAGGCTCAACAACCTAGAGACTCAACAACTTACGAACGTCAATCAGAAGCCAAAAGCAGCTCTCGGTCTGGTTCAGTTTATTCCTACAGCTACCGCGAGCCAAAAAATACGGCAGTAGGAAAAACTGAATCAATTTACGATGCTGATTACCGAGTAATTATCCCCCCTTACCAGCCGCCAACTACCAATCAAGCCGATGATGATGATTGGGAATTTTTTGAGGATGATGATGATTTTGAAGATGATGGTAAACGCCCCCGTCGGTGAGATGTAGCAGGCGACATCTCTATTTAATGCCACACCGCTCTCTAGACTCCTGCTTGACCTTACCAGTCATGGCGGCTTCCTGCAAAGTCATGAAAGCATTAAAATCTTCCAAGTCATATCGAGTAGTCAACAGTTGTCGTAGTTGATCTTCAGCTTCAACTGTCAAATAACCAGTTGCTAAAGCTCTTTCTACAACGTCACGAATTCGAGTCATGGTTGACACCTCATTCATTCTATATTTATTCATTCAGGCTTATTGGGGTGGAATATGCAGTAGTCTTTGTGTCTAAACTTCAATTTCTTTGCAAGTTTTTTTTGGGCGATCGCGGTAAATCAGTCATTATTTACACCTTTATTAAAAACATTTAATTGAGCGAGTCTTGTTATAACTGAACTTTTAGAATAACGACCCTGTGCTGTTAGAAACACGGTATTGTGTATACTTAAAATTATCCATCAGAGTAAAAACCCTGATTATTCAGATAGACAGATATTGTTTGGATAAAGTTTCAAACAAGCTAAGTTAATTTTTTGGTTAAGCATAGGCATTATTATGCAGCAATTACCTAGTTACTTCCGAAAAATTACTACATTCCTAAGAAATTCATCAGTTATTACTGATGGAAATTTCCGAGAAGAATCGTTAATTTACTGCCTAAGTTACTTTAAATACATTAATAACGGTAATTATGTCATTTCGTTCCTCTTAAAATAGAAGATGAATTTGCAGATTTTAAAACTAATTGCAAGTTACAGCAGTTTTCGTTTACATGAAGTACAAAATCATTGGTTTTGAGGCAGGAGGCAGAGGGCAGTTCTTGCTGGAGGGAGAAGAATAATTTGATTTGTGAGTTTTTGGTTCTGTACCTCACTTACCTGCAATCTGCTGTATAAAAGTTATAAGTAAATTTGAGATATACAAAGTGAAAAACTTTGATATCTGTTGAAAATAAATTTATTGAGGTTTATTTTGTTTTTGTATGCCTGCGAAAATTACTAATATCGGCATCAAGTCGTAGTAGTAAACTATTAGAGTTTGCGCGATTATATATCAAACTCCGTATTTTTAAGTTCTAGATTGAATCGTTGAGTTTATAATTTAAAACTGTGACTCAGCACTCAAAACTTATAATTGGAGCGAAGCAACTGGTGAGCAGCTTATTAAAAGGAGTCAACCTGTACTTAATTGGTATTATGGGCGTTGGTAAGACGACAGTAGGGCGCTTACTAGCAAAAGAACTGGGTTATGGGTTTGTAGATACCGATGATGTAATTGCCCAAGCAACAGGTAAATCTATCAATCAGTTATTTGCGCAAGTTGGTGAAGCTGGATTTCGCCAGTTAGAAAGCGACGTACTTTCACAAGTTTGTGCTTTTACAAAGTTGACTATAGCAACTGGTGGGGGCATTGTATTGCGGCAAGAAAATTGGAGTTACTTGCACCACGGCTTGATAGTGTGGCTAGATACGCCAGTGGAGATAATTTACAGTCGTTTAGCTGAGGATACCACAAGACCACTGCTACAAGATGCCGATCCTAAAGCTAAGTTGCGATCGCTCCTCGAACAACGAACACCACTTTACTCTCAAGCCGATTTGCACATCATCGAGCGAGAGGGAGATACACCTGAAGATGTTGCCAAGCGAATACTTGAGGCAATTCCTAGTGTGCTGAAAAAACCTGTTTCTCATTAGGAAGACTCAAATTACCAAATTTTGCTCATCCGCAGGATAAACCCTGGTAATTCTGGATTGCCACTAACTGCTTCGGGATTATCCAAAATTTCAACTTCTCGATTCGGACGGTAAATGTAGACTTTTCGATTCTGCCGATCGATTAACCAGCCTAATGATGCACCGTTATCGATGTACTCCTGCATTTTCTCTTGTAATTTTATCAAGCGATCGCTAGAGGATCTCAACTCAATCACAAAGCTGGGACAAATTGGTGCAAACGAAGCTTTTTGTGAATCTGTTAAGGCATTCCAGCGCTCCAGTTCAATCCAAGAAGCATCAGGGGAAGGCATCGCTCCATTGGGTAGTGTAAAACCTGTACTGGAGTCAAAGCCTATGCCAGTGCCATCTTGTTCAGTCCAATACCCAAGCTGTGCAGCAATGTTAAAGTTACGGTTGCCCGTATCTGAAAAAGCTGGTGGCATAATGATGACTTCCCCATTAGCAGTGCGCTCGATTCGTAAATCTCCATTGGCTTGGCAGAATTCGTAGAACTGCTCATTCGTCATCTGCACCAGCCAGGGGAAATTTACCGTTAGGGGTGTGCTTTCAGTTTGAATTAGCAGCGTGGTCATTTTCATTCCCTAGCTTCAAAGCTATACTCTTCTAGCCCGTTTTATATTTAATTCCAGTTACCTAGTTATCATGGCTCTGTGCGAACTCCTGTCTCAGTAATTTCAGCCTGTGGATAGAAACAAATTTGCATTGCTAACTCTATGAGCTTTTCTAGTTCGAGTCCTTTAGCATACTGCGCCATGTTCCAAAGGCGAGGAATCCAAGTATTATGAGACTTATACATTTGAATGTATTTCTCTGAAACAGCCTTTATAGTCGTTTCCCTATCACCAGTA
The DNA here is from genome assembly GCF_053470305.1 of Nostoc sp. DSM 114160. NCBI lineage: Bacteria > Bacillati > Cyanobacteriota > Cyanophyceae > Nostocales > Nostocaceae > Nostoc > Nostoc sp. DSM 114160. Next base: position 812,843 of record NZ_JBPFGO010000002.1, read on the forward strand.
CTCAAGATATTCGCAACAAGCTCTTTTGTATTAGGTTCCCAAACTGCTCCCCAACGGCCATCATTGCAGTCAGCATCACCCTCGTTGACTACCATACGCAATGATATTAACTTAGCATCCGATCCAAAAATATCAAAGTCAAACCAGTAATACTTTCCGACCTGACCAAGATAGCCGCTACTGTATCGAGCATTTTCTATGTGGTGTTCAGGGGTATTAGGACAATCAATGTATGCATCCGTACTACAGTTACCTAAAAATGAAACTGGACGAATTGGAATGACCATTTCATCTTCATTAAAGATCCCTTCTCTATTAAAAGCCTGCCTTATCCATTGAGGTAGCTCTCCTGTTTCTAAAGCATATTCAATAGGTGAAAGTTTTTTGATACAGGTTGGCCACATAGCTTCCTTGTTTTTCTGCTTAGATACATCTGGGTCATTTTGACAAGCGATCGCCTTTTTCGCCAGCCTGGTTGGTTAGTATTCTAAAAGCTTTTGCTAATAAGCATTTAAAAAGGCTATCAATTGGTTGACATTGGCAAGTCAAGAAAATTATTAGAGTTAGTATAGTACAAACATACTCAACTTTGGCATCAGAGATTGTGACGAGTTACAAAGTCTTCTACACTGACTGCATAGGTTTTAACTCTCTCTGTTAGGCTCCTCATGACGGTCAACGATTCTGAATACATCAGGCAAGCTGAAGCCACTCGTGTACGTGTACTCAGCGAAGCACTACCTTATATTCAACAATTCACAGGTCGCACTGTTGTTGTCAAATATGGTGGCGCAGCAATGAAAGATAGCGCACTCAAAGACAAAGTTATCCGCGACATTGTATTCTTATCCTGCGTGGGCTTGCGTCCGATTGTAGTCCACGGTGGCGGCCCAGAAATTAACAGTTGGTTAGATAAGCTGGGCATCGAACCACAATTTAAGAATGGTCTGCGAGTCACTGATGCCGCCACAATGGATGTGGTGGAAATGGTTTTAGTTGGTCGAGTTAATAAAGAAATTGTCTCCTTGATTAACCAAGCTGGTGGATTGGCTGTAGGACTTTGCGGTAAAGACGGTAATCTATTTACAGCCCGTTCCCAAGGTGAAGAAGGCATCGGCTTTGTGGGGGAAGTCACCAATGTGAATATCAAGATTTTGGAAACCCTCGCTAGCAATGGCTATATTCCGGTAGTCTCTAGCGTCGCCGCAGACGAAACGGGACAAGCTTATAACATTAACGCCGATACCGTAGCCGGGGAAATCGCTGCTGCATTAGGGGCAGAAAAGTTAATTTTACTGACTGACACCAGTGGAATTTTAAAAGATTACAAAGACCAATCTACTTTGATTCCGAAAGTAGATATTCGTGAAGCCCGCGAGTTGATTGCTGATGGTATAGTTAGCGGTGGGATGATTCCCAAAGTGAATTGTTGTGTGCGATCGCTTGCTCAAGGAGTCCGTGCCGCACACATTATCGATGGTCGCATTCCCCACGCCCTGTTACTAGAAATCTTTACTGATGTTGGGATTGGGACGATGATTCTCGGTTCGCAGTTTACCTATTAGAGTGCCGAGTGCTGAGTGAGAAGTGAGGAGTGAGGAGTAAAGAGTTCTTATTATCCCCTCATCTCCCTACTCTACCGAGGATAGGTAATAATAACTCGCGATCGCCCACCGCTAAATGGTGTACGAGGCCATGAATTATTGATAATTACTGGATTAACTAGGGTTGAGTCTCGAATTGTTGGATCGATCGGCGTGAAATTTCTCACGTTTTGCCTGAACTGGGGATAGGAATAATCGCGGTAATGATTGCGTTGTGGTATCAGTCCTGTTGTCGGGTCTACAAGCATAGGCGTAGGAATCGGACTACCATAAATAAAGGAACCCACAGAAGGCGACGATCGCCTGACTCCATAACCACCATCATTCACGAATGCGCGCTGGGCGGAATGCGATCGCCTGACTCCATAACCACTATCAATCACGAATGCGCGCTGGGCGGAAGCTGGAGCAATGCTTACACCCATCACTGCTAAAGTCATACCTGCTAAGAGCCAATTCAGTTGCGAATGCTTGATTTTCAACATAATTTTGCTCACCTGCATTTGATACCGGAATTTTTAATCAAAAAATAGTCGCAGCTACTTACTTAAAATTTTAGAAGTTTATCCACTTTCAGATTGCCAGCTTTTGAAAAGATTCTAAAAAGATTGCTGGCATTGGCAAAATGAAAATAGTGCTAATTTTTGTATAAGACGTGAATACAGAAAGTCTAGAAATTGCTAAAACCCGCTACCAGGCTGGGAAAGTTGCCTTTGAGAATGGGCAATACCGCAAAGCCGTAGAAAATTTAGAAAAGGCCAGCGCTCTATTAGCTCGTAATTCTCGTCTTGGGGGCGAAGTAGAAATTCATCTAGTGACAGCTTATGAAGCGGCTGGACGCACGGATGATGCGATCGCTCTTTGCGAAAGACTCAAACGCCATGCCCATTTTGAAATCAGCAAACAAGCGCGGCGGATGCTTTATATATTAAAAGCACCAAAGCTGAAAAGACCCCCAGCGAATGGATGACCGAAATCCCCGATTTGGGCGCATTAGCCGATAATGAACTCAAAATTTCTGTACCTGCTAAGTCTACTAAATCTTCTGGGGAGCAAAAGCCAAAACCTGCCGAGCGAGAATTTGTTGACCTCAGTCAGGTCAATACCAGAGATAATCGCTTTATCTGGGTGGCGCTAATTGCCATTGGTTTAACCATCTCGTACTTGGTTTGGTTGAATTTTTCCGGAACTCCTAGCTGATAATAATTTTGGATTTTGGATTTTGGATTTTAGATTCTTGTGGTTTATGCTTCACCCAGAAGGGTTGAGGCATGAACCAAAATCCAAAATTTAAAATTTTTGAGCTTTATCCGTTTATCAGTGGGGTCAATCCAAAATCCAAAACTTGTACTGAGCGAAGTCGAAGTATTTAAAATCCAAAATCTGTTGACTTTTGGGGAGATTTATAGTTATGAATTCTTCAATTTTCGGAAAGATTTTCTTGTGGTTAGTCAGATCGTTTAATTTCGTGTTGGCAAATATGAAATTGCCCTCACGACTGAATGGTCGAAATCGAATGAACCGAGTCTTTCCCATCCGAAATCCTATTCTGTGGCTCGTGCTGTTAACATCTCTGCTACTGACTGGCTGTGTGAAGTACGATGTGGGGCTTAACTTTGCCAACTCAAATAGTGGCGAACTAGTACAGCATATTAAGTTGGGAGAACGGCTAACCAGTTTTAGCGGCGATTCGGTGTATGAGTGGTTAAAGAGCATAGAACGCCGCGCCCGTCAACTTGAGGGTAAAGCACAGCGAGTTTCCCCAGAAGAAATCATCGTCACAATTCCTTTTAGCAGTGGTAGGGAATTGCAAGAGAAGTTCAACGAATTCTTTAACTCTCGTGCGAATCAACCCTCTGAGTCTGTACAGAGCGAATCTGGCTCAGAACTGCCGAAAATTGAATCAAACATCCTCTTGGAGGAGAATGATTTTTTACTTTTAGTCCGCAATCGGTTGATTTATGATTTGGATTTGCGATCGCTCTCTCTAATTGCCAGCAAAGGTAATGTTCTGGCGAATGCTGGTTCAATTCTTGATTTGGAATTTAGCTTGAAGACTCCTTGGGGAGCCAAAAATATTCAACTAACTGAAACTGCAATTGAGCCAGAAAAAAATGGCAATCAATTAGTGTGGAAACTCCAGCCTGGTGAGCTAAATCACATAGAAGCTATTTTCTGGCTTCCTAGTCCCCTTGGTATCGGTGGGTTGTTAATTATCCTGTTTGTCTCAGGAGGATTGTACTTGAGATATAATTTCATGCCAGATCCCAGAATTCAGTTTCCTCCTAAAGCAGCAGCAATCCAAGAACAGTAGACTATTTATCTGTTAAATATTGTTAGCGAAGCCGATGGAAAATGCATCGGCTTTTTTACCTTTTCCCCAGCTTTTTGTAAAAATGAGTCATAGCGAATTAGCTAAAGAAATTGTTCGTGTTTCCTATTTAAAAGGCGAGTTTCGGTTACGTTCTGGTCAGATATCTTCTCATTACTTTGATAAATATCAGTTTGAATCTAATCCTTTGTTACTGAAGCAGTTAGCTAAAGAAATGGTAAAAAAGATTCCACCAGAAACGGAAATTCTAGCCGGACTGGAATTAGGGGGAGTTCCTTTAGCAACAGCAATTTCATTAGAAGTTGAATTACCAGTTGTCTTTGTTCGGAAGACAAAAAAAGAATACGGTACTGAGAAAATAGCAGAAGGAATTGATATCCAAGGAAAAAAATTGTGTATCATTGAAGACGTGATTACAACAGGTGGTCAGGTTGTAAAAAGTACCGAAGCGTTGCGTAATGAAGGAGCGATCGTAGACTTTGTACTCTGCGTAATCTGGCGCGGAAGAACGGAAGACAACAGCCTTGAAAAAGCTGGTATTCAAAAACTTCCTCTATTTGATATGAAAGAGCTTTCGGTGTGGATGGAACTGTCTTGAAGTCCACAATTAAAATATCTTAGACAATAGCCCTAAAAATACTTTACTTTACTTTAGTAACTAGTTACTTTTAGTATCTGATGTAATGCTTTGAAATAAAGATTCAAAAAAAGTAAAAGCATAAATCCTTGTTAATCAGGAGATATTTGTGGTAAAGATTCTACATATTGATTCCAGCCCCCGTGGTGAACGATCGCACTCCAGAGAATTATCTAAGGAATTCGTCAGTGCTTGGAAAGTAGCGCATCCTGAAGATGCGATCGCCTATCGAGATTTAGGGCATCACCCAGTTCCTCACGTTGATGAAGCTTGGATTGCGGCGGCATTTTCACCACCAGAAACCCATACCCCAGAATTAACTGAGGCACTTAGGATTTCTAACGAACTGGTTGATGAGTTTTTGGCAGCCGATCGCTACGTCTTTGGAGTGCCAATGTATAACTTCAATATACCTTCCACCTTTAAGGCTTACATCGACCAAATCGTTCGTATTAACCGGACTGTTGCCTTAGATGCTCAAGGTTTTAAAGGGTTAGTCCAAGGCAAAAAAGCAGTGATCATCACAGCTCGCGGCGGTGACTTTAGCGCCACATCTCCTTTTCTTGCCTACGACTTCCAAGAACCCTACTTGCGGGCAATTTTCGGCTTTATTGGGCTTACAGACATTCAATTTATTAACGCCAACAGCCTGAATGAAGGTGATGCCCGTACCCAATCTCTATCAGAAGCAAGGGCAGCAATTCAAGATGCGATCGCCCAGTGGTAATGTGATGCGGGGCATTGGGAATTGGGTATGAAGAAGAGACAAGGTAGACAAGGAAGAGGGGGAAGACTTGGGAGAGACTTGTTTAAGAATTCCCCCTTGTCCCCTTGTCTCCTCTGCCCCCCTGCTCCCCTGCTCCCCTGCCCCCTGCTCCCTGCTCCCTTGCTTCTTCTTCAGGGTGACAACCGCTCAATCTTCCAAGTGCTATTATCTAAACGGCTATAGAGCAAGCGATCGTGCAGACGGCTAGGGCGTCCTTGCCAAAACTCAATTTCTGTAGGGATAACTCGTAAGCCGCCCCAATGAGGTGGTCGAAGAATCTCCTGATTTTCATGTTTGCTTTGAAACTCCTGCAAGCGTCGCTCTAAGACTTCTCGACTTTCTATGACCTCGCTTTGATTAGATACCCATGCACCCAGGCGACTGTTAGCTGGGCGACTGTGAAAATATTGGTCAGACTCAGTTTCGGAAACTTTCTCCACATACCCCGAAATCCGGACTTGACGTTCCAGTTCTGCCCACCAAAAAACTAAAGCGGCCTGGGGGTTTTCTGCTAATTCTTGTCCTTTGTGACTATTGTAGTTAGTAAAGAAGGTAAAGCCTCGTCGATCAAAATCTTTAAGCAGCACCATTCTGGCTGAAGGCTTACCGTCTGGTGTGGCTGTGGCAATGGTCATGGCATTCGGTTCAGGGAGTTGTGCGGCAAGTGCCTGATCGAACCATTTTTTAAATTGGATAAAAGGATTGAGTTCTACTTCGAGTTCGCTCAAGCCTTCCAAGGTGTAGTCTTTGCGAAGGCCAGCTACAGTTTTGTCCATTGTGATTTGTTTCCTTGCTATCAGATACGCTTATATATATCTTTGTTAAAAATATCTATGATGATAATCAGTGCCATCAAGAATTTTACAAATTCTCTCAAGAAATATTTAAAATAGGTTGCCTCAGATGCGCCGTTCAGCCTCCCTTCAACGCTTATTAATTTATGGTCTGAGCGGTCCGATTATCGCTCTCAATATCTGGTTGCTGTCTGTGCTTTTTCGCTATTTCCAGCATCCCATTACTGTCTTGAGCATTGCGACGATTCTGGCTTTCCTCCTAAATTACCCGGTTAAGTTCTTTGAACGTGCCCGGATCACCCGTACTCAGGCGGTGATCTTAGTTTTACTGGCAACATTAACTCTGCTGGGAATTTTAGGTGTTACCCTAGTACCCTTGATCGTTGACCAAACAATCCAACTGTTAAATAAGATCCCTGATTGGTTAGCAGCCAGTCAAACAAACCTAAGGCAATTTGAGATGCTGGCAGAGAAACGACATTTGCGAATTGATTTGAGTGTTGTGAGCAGTCAAATCAATGCCAACATTCAAAATGTAGTGCAACAGCTAGCTTCTGGTGCAGTAGGATTTGCTGGAACACTACTTTCTGGATTAGTTGACTTAGTGTTAGTCATTGTGCTTGCATTTTATATGCTTTTATATGGCGATCGCGTCTGGTATGGTCTAATCAATCTTTTGCCCTCTAACATTGGAGATCCCCTCACCACATCTTTGCGCTTAAATTTTCAGAACTTCTTCCTTGGACAGTTATTACTAGGACTGTTCATGGTGCTAACTTTGACACCAATATTCTTAGTGATGAAAGTGCCCTTTGCCCTGTTGTTTGCCATCTTAATCGGTATTTCAGAACTCATTCCCTTTATTGGGGCGTCTCTCGGTATTGGTCTAGTGACAATTTTAGTACTACTGCAAAATTGGTGGTTAGCAGTTCAAGTTGCGATCGCGGCAATTCTCATGCAACAGCTTAAAGATAACTTGTTAGCTCCCAGAATACTCGGCAATTTTATCGGACTCAATCCCATTTGGATTTTTGTAGCTATTTTGATGGGATTTGAGATTGCTGGCTTGTTAGGGACAATTGTTGCTGTTCCAATTGCTGGTACTATTAAGGGCACTTTCGATGCGATTAAGAGCGGCAAGCCGAGTGATTTTGTCTCAACTGTCACTATTGCCCATGATTCGCCTCCTGATTAAGGGAGCAGGGGGGCAGAGGGGACAAAGGGACAAGGAAGACAAGGGGACAAGGGGGACAAGGGGGAATTATTGAACAAGTCTCTTTCTTATCTCCCCCCTCTTCCTTGTCTACCTTGTCTCTTCTCAATGCCCAATGCCCCATGTCCAATGCCCAAGATCAAAAGTTGCACAATCTAATCTCACAATTCACAATGGTGATCGATTACAAATTTTAGAGGATATTGCTAGCAGGCAATTTCTGAAAAAAGAAGCGCAAGCGAATGTATAGAGTATACGCTTTGCCAATAGTCAATTAGTTTAGTCTTGAATTTACAGTCTTTTGATTCTCATTAATTAACTTAGAACCTATTGATGGAAGCTTCCGAGCTGTTAGAAACAATCACATTTTTGATTTACCAAGCCGAGCAAGGGGAAATTGATCCTTGGGATGTCCAAGTGATCGAGGTGATTGACCGCTATTTAGAACTGATGGCACCGGGGGCAATAACAAGAGGCTATGAAGCGGACTTGTCTCAATCTGGACAGGCATTTTTATCAGCATCAATGCTGGTATTATTCAAGGCAAATACCTTGATGCAATTGTCAACAGTAGAAGATGCACAAGATGGTGTAGAAGATGATGCTCTATTGTCAGATGAAGACGGTATATTACATCAGGGTCATCGTCTACCCTTAGAACGGCAATTACGTCGTCGTCCAGCAGCGATGCCACCACCAAAGCGCCGGGTGACTCTGCAAGAATTAATTGAGCAATTGCAGATTATGGCTAACCAACTGAAACTGGTAGAAAAAGTCAGCAAACCGATTCGTCCCAGGCGTCAACCTAGCGTTCAAAGTATGCGAGAGGCGCTGGAGTTAGCTCACCAAGAAAATCTGACAGAAGTCGCCACAGAACTGGAGCAGGTATTGAAATTGTCGACAAGAGAGCTAAGTTTAGAACAAAATTGGTTGAATTTAGAACAACTTGTAGAATTATGGACTAAGACAAAACTTCTTAACCAAAATGGCTCTGGACATGGGTCTGGACATGAGTCTAAACACAGTAACCTAGTTAGCGTTTTCTGGGCACTACTATTACTCTCGGCTCAATCGAAAGTAGAGCTATTTCAAGAGGATTTTTATCATGAAATTAAAATTCGCTTAACTAGAGATTCAGCTAATATCGGCAAACCTTTTGAGAATCCGATGAACTAAGTCCATGAAGAGTGCTGAGTTCCGTTAGCGGATAGCTAAGGTTCAGCCCGTGCTGATTTGAAAGGAGTCGAAGTGAAGCAGAAAGCAAAGTGAGTCTTTGGCATCAAGATTTCAGGCTTGCTTGTGAGAAAAATAGGAATTTATTTTATGGGATTTTCCTCCTGGCTCCAGTATAGCTGCTGCCTAGATTGTCATAGATTTTTGATTCAGCCCCAAAATCCGAGTAAATTGAAAAGATAAGCGATCGCTTGTCATCTAAGTATATCGATGGTTGTAATAAACGCTAAGTTCCTGTTATCCCTATTCTGGGGGATGACTTAGAGCAGAAATCAAAACTGATGATTAAGTATCACTCGATGAAAGTAAACTGGCTTGTGGTTGAGGAATAAATTTTTATGAAAGCGATGATTCTCGCGGCTGGCAAGGGTACTCGCGTGCGTCCGATTACGTACACTATGCCCAAGCCGATGATGCCCATCCTGCAAAAGCCAGTGATGGAGTTTTTGCTAGAACTGTTACGCCATCATGGATTTGACCAGATTCTAGTCAATGTTAGTCATTTGGCTGAGGAAATAGAAAACTATTTCCGTGATGGTCAGCGGTTTGGGGTGCAAATTGCCTATTCCTTTGAAGGGAAAATTGATGACGACGGAAAACTGGTGGGGGAAGCGATAGGTTCTGCTGGAGGAATGCGGCGCATCCAAGACTTCTCACCGTTTTTTGATGATACCTTTGTAGTTTTATGTGGTGATGCTTTAATTGACTTGGATTTAACTGCGGCAGTTAAATGGCATAGAGCTAAAGGGTCGATCGCTACTATTATCACTAAATCTGTTCCGAAGGAAGAAGTTTCTAGCTATGGTGTGGTTGTGACTGACGAAGAGGGACGTGTCAAAGCTTTCCAAGAAAAACCTTCAACTGAAGAAGCCCTCAGCACCAACATCAACACAGGTATTTACATTTTTGAGCCAGAGGTTTTTAACTATATTCCCTCTAATGTTGAATATGACATTGGTAGCCAATTGTTTCCCAAATTGGTAGAAATCAAAGCCCCCTTTTACGCCATTCCTATGGACTTTGAATGGGTAGATATTGGTAAAGTCCCAGACTATTGGCGGGCGATTCGCGGCGTGCTGCTGGGTGAAATCAAAAATGTGCAAATTCCTGGTCATGAAGTCGCCCCTGGTATTTACACTGGCTTAAATGTCGCCGTAAATTGGGACAAAGTGGATATTACAGGCCCAGTTTATATTGGTGGGATGACGAGAATCGAAGACGGAGCTAAAATTGTCGGCCCAGCCATGATTGGCCCCAATTGTTGGATATGTAGTGGTGCAACAGTGGAAAACAGCGTCATTTTTGAATGGTCGCGCCTGGGCCCTGGAATCCGGTTAGTCGATAAGCTGGTATTTGGACGTTATTGCGTAGATAAAACCGGCGCTGCGATCGATGTTCAAGCTGCTGCTTTAGACTGGCTGATTACCGATGCCCGTCAGACACCGCCATCACATACCCCTGTTGAGCGACAAGCGATAGAGGAATTGTTGGGGACAAATACAAATTAAAGTTAGGAGTTAGGAGTTTGGAGTTTGGAGTTTGGAGTTATTATTTCATGTTTCCCTCTTCACTTGTAACTTTTAACTTTATTCCTAACTCTTCACTTCTAACTCTTAACTTTATTCCTAACTCTTCACTCCTAACTCTTAACTATTTAAGTACGTATATCTTCTAAGACTCTGCTCGTAGGTTTGCAGTAGTCGCTGAGATTCCGCTAGGGTGATGCGCTTTTCTTCTAATGCTTTCTCGCAGCGCTGGCGAATGTTTTCCACCATATCTTCGGAGTCATACTGGACATAGCTTACTACTTCGCTCATGGTGTCACCTTTGACAACGTGTTCAATTTGGTAGCCTTTGGGCGTTAATTGGATGTGAACGGCGTTGGTGTCGCCAAACAGGTTGTGCAAATTGCCCATGATTTCTTGGTAAGCTCCATTTAAGAACATTCCCAAATAATAGGGTTCTCCGGGCTTGTAGGTGTGCAGTTCTAAAACCGACTTGACATCGCGCAGGTCAATAAAGCGATCGATTTTGCCATCACTGTCGCAGGTAAGGTCTGCTAAGATTCCCCGCCGTGTTGGTTCTTCATCTAAGCGGTGGATTGGCATGATCGGGAATAGTTGATCGATCGCCCAGCAATCTGGTGCCGATTGAAACACTGACATATTCACGTAGTAGATGGAAGCCATGATTTTCTCTAGGTCTTCTAGTTCATCGGGTACGTATTCTTGCTGTCTAGTGATGGTAAGAATTTTTTGACAACAAGCCCAGTAAAGGCGTTCGGCTTTGGCTCGTTCTCTAAGGCGTAAAATTCCTAAGTTGAAGCGGCTGATGGCTTCTTCTTTGAATTGTGTTGCGTCGTGGTAGAACTCCTGATAATTCTCTTTGTTAATGGATTGGTAAGTTTCCCAAAGATAATTAATAATTGGGGATTCTCCCTCTTGTGGAGGTTCTGGGTTGTCGAGAGGAACATCACTAGTACTAAGAACATCAAAAATCAGTACCGACTGATGGGAAGCGATCGCTCGTCCACTTTCACTAATCAGTGTTGGTACGGGAATCTGCCGCTCTGCACAGGTATCTTTTAACTCTGCCACGATGTCATTGGCATAGTTCTGCATGTTGTAATTTTTCGATGCATAAAAGTTGGTTTGGGAGCCATCATAATCTACGCCCAAGCCGCCACCAACATCAAGGTATTTCATATCCGCTCCCAGCATTGCCAATTCCACATAAATGCGGCTGGCTTCTTGGATAGCATCTTTAATCACATTAATGGCAGAGATTTGTGAGCCGATGTGAAAGTGCATCAACTGCAAAGAATCGAGCAGGTTAGCTTCGCGTAACTTGTCAACAGCCTCGATGACTTCAGGCATTGTCAAACCAAATTTAGCGCGATCGCCACTAGAGGTTCCCCAACGTCCCATACCTTGGGTACTGAGTTTAGCACGAACACCTAATATCGGTTTAATACCTAACTGGCGATTGGCATCAATTACCAAATCAACTTCTTCAATCTGTTCTAAGACGATGATTGGTGTTTGCCCTAGTCTTTGGGCTAACATTGCCGTTTCGATATATTCTCGGTCTTTGTAGCCGTTGCAAACTAACAATGCTCCTGGTGTATCCAACACAGCTAGAGCAATCATTAATTCTGGCTTGGAACCGGCTTCTAAACCAAATTGATGGGGTTTGCCAAATTTGACTAAATCCTCAATCAAATGCCGTTCTTGATTGCATTTGACGGGAAACACACCACGGTAGACACCAGGGTAATTGTAGCGAGCGATCGCTTTGGCAAAACAAGCATTCAACCGCTCAATCCGGTCTTCCAAAATATCAGAAAAGCGAATCAACATGGGAAGTCCCAAGTTGCGCTGCTTCATGGCATTGACCCAATTCAAACAAGTCAAGAGATCCCCCGCGATCGCCCTTGGGTGCGACGGTAACGTTACCAGCAGCGTTAATGGAAAAATAAGGTTGTCCCCATCCTTCAATGCGGTACAAGGCTTCGCTATCCTCAATTTTCCAGGAGCGAGGTAAATCTCCTGTGGTAGAACTCGGTGGTAACAGTTTTTTTTGCTTGTGATTTTTCACTTCTTTTTGTCCATTGGACGGTACTTGTACCACCTCGTCAGATGTAGCAGTTGACTCAACACCCATTTTTTCCTAACCTCTGTTTTTCACCCACGAGTTAACAATTTAGCGCATTCATTTAGGAACGTATATGCACCCAAGGATAATTTCTGAGATAAACTCTGATTGGTCAAGAGTCGTATGTTATTAGTCATTAGTCATTAGTCATTAGTCATTAGTCATTAGTCACTTGTACTGAGCGTAGTCGAAGTATTGATTATTGGTCATTAGTGCAAAACCCTTAGACTCAAGACAGAGGACGACAAAGGACGAAGGACAAAGGACAATTGACTAGATAAAAACTTTATTAAGCTTTGGGAGATAGTAATGGAGCGCACATTCTTAGCAATTAAACCTGATGGAGTACAGCGGGGACTAGTGGGGGAAATTATCCGTCGCTTTGAAACTAAAGGTTTTACTCTAGTTGGTTTAAAGTTACTAAAAGTCAGTCGAGAATTGGCTGAACAACACTATGATGTTCACCGGGAACGTCCCTTTTTTGCTGGTCTAGTCGAATTTATCACTTCTAGCCCAGTGGTAGCAATGGTATGGGAAGGTGATGGTGTCGTGGCATCTGCTAGAAAGATTATTGGTGCGACGAACCCTTTAACAGCAGAGCCGGGAACGATTCGGGGCGATTTTGGTCTGAATATTGGTCGCAACTTAATCCACGGTTCTGATGCTCAAGAAACCGCGCAACGGGAAATAGCCCTATGGTTTAAGGATGAAGAATTAGTCAGTTGGCAACCACACTTAACGCCTTGGTTGCACGAGTAAGACATTAGGACTGGGGACTGGGGACTGGGTACTGGGGACTAGGAATTAGTTATTTTCCCCTGCCCCCTGCCCCCTGCCCCCTGCTCTTCTTATTTCGAGACTTCGCTCTTTTCCGGTTCTACTTGGGGTAATTCAGTACTAACGCGCTTAGAAAATCCCCAGCCTAAAATCAGGAAGATGGCAGCAATCATGATCCATTCTGGTGGAACTAAACTATCGTTAACTACTTTCAACAACAAACGTAAGCCCACCAAGGCGACAGTTACATAGCCTGCGTCTTCTAGGTTTTCGTATTCGTCTAGCCAACGGATAAACAATCCCGCCATGAATCGCAGCGTAATAATACCAATTGTTGCACCCGTTAGCACTAGCCATTTTTCTTGAGAAACTGCGATCGCAGTTGTCACGCTATCCAAAGAAAATGCCAAATCTGTAAATGCAATCACGGGTATGGCTTGCAACAACGAATTAAAACGCGGCCCGTGATGGTGTTCGTCATTGGATTCTTCCGAGGTAAAGTGTTGGAATACCAACCACAGCAGATAACCAGCGCCCAATAATTCAAATTGCCAGAATTGTTGTACCCAAGTAGCAGTGAGAATCAGGGTGATTCGCAGCACATAAGCAACGACTAAACCAAAGTTGAGTCCTTTACGCTCAAGTTCTTCGTCTTCCAGCCCCCTAGCGATCGCCGCGAGGGCGATGGCATTGTCGGCAGATAACAGCGCCTCTAAAAGCACCAAGATCAGCAGAACTATCGGGGCTTCAATGGTGAAATGAAAGTCGAGGTAATCAAAAATTCGGTCTAGCATTCCGGGTTTCTCAAGCAGAAAAAATTAAATTTTGACTCAAACAGAGATTTGCATGTTAAAAAGCGCAATAAATTGCCACTCTAATTCAGCTTAACGTGGTTATGGTGCATTTTGAAGAGGGTTAAATGTGTGCGATCGCAGCGAGAGTGGGGTAATTTGCGTATAAGTCAATACATCCAAAGTTTTAACATCTAGCTTAGTGCGATCGCAATGGACTGCTGTCAGTTCGCATCTAAAATTGTAATTTTGATTGGGCGAACTTCTGATTTTTTACAAACTTTTGTACTTGTGCCATCATTGTAATTGTCTCCCAGAATGGAGATTTACAGAAAGGCGATCGCAGGCTCTTGGCGGAGGGCGATCGCCTTTCTTATTTGGATAAAAAGTAGAGTTTTATACTTTTAAATTCCTTAATCAAAAATAAATTAACAGTCAAAAGTATTTATTTGTAGCTACAATTATTTTTCTGCTGTCGTTATTTGGCATCCATCTAGAATTAGAATATGAGAACAAGAATATTGTAAGAATTTATGAATATTTCTTTATGAATGACACACTTCTACAACGCATTACTCATAATCCAGATATCTGCCACGGCAAACCCTGTATTCGAGGACTTCGTTATCCAGTTGAGTTTATTTTGGAACTGCTCAGTTCTGGTATGAGTACTGAAGAAATCTTGAAAGATTATGACGATTTAGAATCTGAAGATATTTTGGCTGTCTTGTTATTTGCTGCTCGACTTAGCCAAGTCAAAAGCATTCATCGAATTGCCTCATGAAATTTCGTGTTGATGTTCAGTTACCAGTTCGTCTTGCCCGTTTTCTAAAAACTTCAGGTTATGACACGATCCACACCAGAGATTTACCAGGGGAAAATGCTACGCCAGATAATGAGATTAATGCTGTATCAATTCAAAAAAATCGAATTTTAATTACTAAAGATGTGGATTTTGTCAACTCTTTTTTAACAGTTCAGCAACCTTATAAACTACTTTTAATCACGACAGGCAATATCAATAATTCAGAACTGGAATCCTTATTTATAGCTAACTTCCAATCTGTAATTGAATTGTTTAAGAACATTCCTATATTGAAATAAATCGAGATGCCATTATTGTGCATCAGTAATCTTTATATACAACAGACTTGAAATATTTAGCTGAGGTAGTAGCGTGGCAAGCAAAAAAATTGTGCATTAGACGTAAGTTGGGTGGAGCGCAACCCAACATATATAACCATTTTCAATTCAGTGAGGTACAGGTATACAGACAGACCTAACCCCCTAACCCCCTTCCCGACGAGGGAAGGGGGAAAAATTCAAAGCCTCTCTCCTTTTAGGAGAGAGGTTTGGAGAGAGGTCAAAACTGTACCTCACCCAATCGAAAACTGCTATATCACGATGTTGGCTTTGGCAAAGCCTCCACCCAACCTACAATTTTTTTGCTTGAAATATTTAGCTGAGGTAGGGTGCGTTGCGCTATGCGACAACGCACCATCTAAATATGTCTTATTGCATTAAAATCTGACGGATTAAAATACTCATTACCTCGTCTGCGTTGCCAGTTGGTATTAATGGACTCCAGTCTCCTGTGCTGGCGTAGCCAATTACTTGCAAATAGTGGATTGTGCTGGTAACGGCTTTTGAAGAACCAATGAGTAAATGTTTAATTGGTTCTCTTTTGGGTAATAGATTTGCAAAAGGTTGAATGGAAGCAGGTGTATTTATTTTTTCGCTTTCTAAGTATTGTTGCGGTTCTGATTGATTTTCTACAAAATCTTCTTCTTGTGCCATGACGAGAATTTTCTCCCAGAATGAAGGTTTAGGGAAAAGCGATCGCAGGCTCTTGGCGGAGGGCGATCGCCTTTATTCTTTATATTATAGTATAATTTTATACTTCTAAAGCATTATTTAAAAATAATTTTGCATTATTGAATTGCAGCATGAATCCAAATCTAGAGACGTTGCATTGCAATATACATCTTGCATGAATCCTCTTGCACCCCACCCCTCCCCTTACCAAGGCTACAGTGTATACACAAGTCGAATTACCCCCCTTAATCCCCCGATGTATTGGCTACGGTGTACACACAAGTCCAAGTTTGCAAGCTATTTCAGACTTGTATATACACCATAGTTACCAAGAGGAGGGGTAAACTTGTCAATTTCCCCGCTTTATAAGGCTACCGTGTATACACAAGTCAAATTACCCCCCTTAATCCCCCCGATGCATTGGGGGGAAATCGGAAATCTAGTTCCCTCCCCTTTGCAAGGGGAGGGTTAGGGTGGGGTAAAACCTTAGTTAATCAACTATTTCAAATTTGTCTATACACCGTAGCTTTATAAGGGGGGGATTAAGGGGGG
Source organism: Nostoc sp. DSM 114160 (assembly GCF_053470305.1). NCBI lineage: Bacteria > Bacillati > Cyanobacteriota > Cyanophyceae > Nostocales > Nostocaceae > Nostoc > Nostoc sp. DSM 114160. Next base: position 829,011 of record NZ_JBPFGO010000002.1, read on the forward strand.
TGTCGTTCATCGAATTCGAGGCGTCGTTTATTGAATTCGGGCAGTCGTTTATTGAATTCGGGCAGTCGTTTATTGAATTCGGGCAGTCGTTTATTGAATTCGGGCAGTCGTTTATTATTTTTGTTCAATTTTAATTTGAGGAGGATAAAACCGAAACACAAAAAGACTTTTCACCCAGTCCCCAGCGATGCACTGATTTCGACTTCAAGGGGCGACAATCGCCTCTAAACCCTGCAAGCTAAAGGTTTGGGAGGCACAGACCCCCTGGAAACATTTGTGTGCTTATTGAGAATGAACTGTACAGTTATTAAGCTACTATCTGTAGGGTACAGTTTAATGGTAAAAAAGAACGGTCTCGTAATTTGATTAAGACCGTCATAATAATGCTGGCATCATTCTACCAAAATTTTTTAGAAAAATACCTAAATAAAGCACAGTTAATCACCCTAAAGATGTTGGTGTGGGTTACTACAAAATCAAAAACAAGTGAAGATAGAAAGACTGGCAGCGACACTACCATTACCAATACAACAAAATAGTCGTAGACGGCATATACAAAGGTTTTTAACGCTAAATGCCTTAAGTGTAGTATTGTTGTGGTTTCCGATTATTGAAGCCCTAATTAACCAACATTTTCAACTGGGGTCACAATTAACCATTGCAATGGATAGAACACAGTGGAAGGAAAATAATGTGTTGATGGTGAGTGTGATTTACCAAAAAAGAGCTTGGCCAATATATTGGTGTCTGCTAGGAAAAGATGGTAGTAGCAACCTAGAAGAACAACAAAAAGTATTACGTCCAGTAATTCGACTATTAAAAAAGTACAAACTAGTAATTATTGGGGACAGAGAATTCCATAGTGTCGAACTAGCACAGTGGCTCCACAAGCAGAACCTCAGTTTTATATTTCGTCAAAAACAAGGATACTACTTTTCGTCAAAAAAGACAGAAATTTCAACCTTTAAGTAGCATTGAGATTTATCCTGGTATTCGCTCCTTTTATCCTGATGTTAAAGTTACTCAAAAAACAGGTTTTGGTTGCTTCAATTTAGCTGTTTATTGGAAAAGGAAGTATAGGGGGAAGCAAGATAAGGAAGCTTGGTATTTATTAACTAATTTACCTGATTTAAACACTGCCCTCAAAATATATGCTCAACGTTTTGGCATTGAAGCGATGTTCAAAGATTGTAAAACTGGTGGGTACAATCTAGAAGCTTCTCAAGCCAATCCTGATAGACTTGTACGTTTAATTTTTTTAATAGCTTTAGCAATGACTAGTGCTTGGATACAAGGTCAAAAAATTAAATTACAACGACAACAATCTTATGTCTGCCGTTCCCAAGAGCAAGGTAAAACTGAAAAAAGGCATAGTAATTTTTGGATAGGTTTATATGGTTTCAATTGGATAGAAGCTTTGCATGAGTGTCAAGCATGGGTCGAAGAAATGGTCGGTTCTATTCGCAATAAGCAAGCATATTATCAGCGAGGTTTAAAGGCTATGGAGCTTATACAGCAAGCACTTTAACTCGCTTGTCGCCCCTTGAATGCGATCGCACTTGCTGTGATTGGTTCCAAAATATCCTACCTTATCTAGCGACATCTTCATTGATGGATACAATAACAGATGTTTAAATTCCACAAAGGGGATGAAGGGGATATGAATCTGGTTATGACAAAGACGCGATAAATCGCCGTCTCTACAAACGGTTTATTGTGTCTGCTGCTGTGATTCTAAATTTCACAAAATCTCTGTCAACTTTACTAGTAGACTATTTGCTAAATCCACTAATCTGATATCATTTGTATCAACACTATTTCCTTCACCAGCTAACAAGCTTCTCACAGCAGATAGCCTGTCATCTATTTGGGAAATTTTCCAAACTTCATCTAAGTTTACTGCAAAATCAAACAGCGATCGCTCTCCTAAATGCTCTCTTACCCTCACAGCTACAGTATCATTACTTACCAGAAATTCTTTAATAGTATCTAATTGAAAATTACCTAATATTTCATCATGTCCCCACGTTTCTAGCCAGTCTCCCTCCACATTTTCAACGTAAATATTGACAAAATCAACACCGTAAGTTAACCAGTTCTGCTGCATTTGTCGCGCCGTCGCTAAAGCTTCAGCAAATGTATCTACTTGATTGTTGCAGTGAGTTTCTCTCTTATTAGGCATAAAAGCTGTAATTAGCACGTAAGTATATAGGCTAGACACAAATCTGAAATATGAAATTCCTGAAAAGTCACTAAAATTTTAAATATTTGCCACCAGAAAGGTAATCACTGTTATACAGGGCCACGTTGACTAACTGGTTGACAAAATTAGTATCTTTGGGATTGTAACTTAAAAACAGCCCCCTCTCGATTTCCCACGATCGCAGTGTATTTTGCCAAGCTTCGTACTTTTGATGATTGAGTTCTTCACTAACACTGGTAACTTGAATGCACAGTGGTTGATTGTTACGACTAACAATTAAATCTGTTGCCATAGAAAGGTCGGCTATATAACGCTGCCAAAAACTACCTTCTCGCTGAACAATATCTTGAGCTATCGATCTAATGATATCATTATCAACCTGATTAAACTCGCCTGCCATCAATTTTTGTTTCCAAATATAAAACTTGGAGTCACTTGCATTGAACCATCTGGGAAAGAGATAACCATACCAATATCTCTCAATCGGCGTCATTATCTCGAACTTTGCTTTTTGTTCTTCTTCTGAAGGTAAGGATTTAATCATCAGCCAAATTGTAGAATCTGTAATTACCTCTAGCAGAAAGGCAATTACAAAGGGTTTTGCAGTCAGAGAACCTGGCTTGATGTCTTTTACCCAACGATTGATTTCATCTAATCTTCTCGCTAGATTATGATCTATCGAGGAGGCTTGCTCGATAAGGGACTTTAACCGATCCTTAATTTCTGTTGCTTGCAAACGATGCCCTACTTTCAGAAGATTACGCTTTTTTACATACTGATTAGTAGATTTTAACTTGAAAATGCATCTAATTAATTTCCTAATGTCATCAAATATTCTCTAGGTCAATGCCCTGTATACGTAAAGCCTCCCGCAGTCGAGCGATTTCTTGCTCTGCTTGTTTAGCGCGTTCTTCTGCCTCTTCGGCACGTAAATGTTCTTGTTCAAAATAACTTAGTCTTCTCAAATACCGTTAACAATCGATTCTACAGTAGCAGGTTCAGACATTAGCGATCGCTCGGAAACCCGATAAATCTCTTATGTACCGAGTATAGGCATGAGCAATTAGTGCAATGAGAAACAAAATCCCCGGCTTTGTAAAAATAAGTTGTCGGTAATCTTTAGATTTTATCTTAATTTCATTGGATTATTAGATCGTTAAAATTAGAAATATGTTAAGTAAGATTTATGCAACTGCTATTTTTCAGGAATGGCTTTTTAGCGCTAACTTTTGTTGCGATCGCTTCAACTGGTGGGTTAATTACAGGCTGTAGCAATACTGCTTCCCAGAACCAAAGCCAAGCGCCAAAGGAAACCACTAGCAATGCTAATGACAAGCAGATGATGAATCATGGTGGTGGCATGATGAATCACAGTATGGGAATGGATTTAGGCCCAGCCGATGCTAATTTTGATTTACGATTTATCGACGCTATGATACCGCACCATCAAGGGGCTGTGGAAATGGCGAATGTTGCGCAGCAGAAATCAAAACGTCCTGAAATCAAAAAGCTAGCAGACAATATCATCAAATCGCAAAACCAAGAAATCACTCAGATGAAGCAGTGGCGACAAGCTTGGTATCCCAAGGCGGGAGATCAACCAATGGCTTACAACAGTCAAATGGGCCACATGATGGAAATGTCATCTGACCAAATGAAAACTATGATGATGAGTCAAGATTTAGGTGCAGCTGATGCCGAATTCGATCTGCGCTTTATCAATGCGATGATTCCTCACCATGAAGGTGCTGTAACAATGGCGCAAGATGCCTCAACTAAGTCTAAGCGTCCTGAAATCAAGAAATTAGCCCAAGAAATTGTTAAAGCCCAAGATATAGAAATTAAACAAATGCAACAGTGGCGAAAAGCTTGGTACAACCAGTAATATTATGTATTCTGTTTCGATAAAATTTTCTCACCAAATTTTACTCATATTCAAAATAAACCCAGGCAATACCAACTCGCCGCTTACACTAGCAGGATTATCTAAACATTCCTCTGGCAATCCAGGACGATAAATATAAACTTTACGCTGCTTACGGTCAATTAACCAGCCTAACTGTATTCCTGGCTCATTCATATATTCCTCCATTTTTTCTTTCAAAGTCTGGAGGTTGTCGCTAGCAGATTTGAGTTCGACTACAAAATCTGGACAAATAGGAGCAAACTTTTGCTGTTGTTCTGGAGACAGAGAATTCCACCGTTCTAGTTTAATCCAAGAAGCATCTGGAGAGCGTTCTGCACCTGTTGATAACTTAAATCCGGTACTAGAGCTAAAAGTTATACCTGTACCATCTTGTTCCGACCACACCCATAGCTGTCCTGAGATATTACCTGCTCGGTTTCCTGTCTCTGAACCAGTCGGAGGCATAATTACCAATTCTCCGAATTGATTTCGCTCAATGCGTAAATCACGATTCACCTGACAGAATTCAAAAAATTGTTCGTCTGTCATTTGCATTGATGACGGAATTTGCAAAACCAAAGGGGATGAAAACATTGGCATTTCCTCTAGGTTCGGATGCTAGCCCACTGACTATATTCTCACGCAAAAAAACAAAGACGCAAAGTTATATCTTGGCGTCTTTATTTTTCATCCGAAATCATTTTCAGATTTACTTGTTAGGCTGAGGAGTCATTCGCAGATAGGGTTTGATTTCCTCATAACCTTTGGGGAATTTCTGTTTTAGTACTTCTGGATCTTTGAGTGAAGGGACAATTACAACATCCTCTCCATCTTTCCAGTCAGCTGGTGTCGCCACGCTGTAATTATCAGTCAATTGCAGAGAATCAATCACCCGCAACAGTTCATCAAAGTTACGTCCTGTGCTGGGAGGATAGGTAAAACTCAGGCGGAGTTTCTTATTGGGGTCAATCACAAAAACCGATCGCACTGTCACAGCCGCATTAGCATTCGGGTGGATCATGTCGTACAGATCGGCAACCTTGCGATCTGCATCTGCCAAAATCGGGTAGTTCAGAGTGGTGCTTTGAGTTTCTTCAATGTCTCCCCACCCAGCTTTATGGGATTCTACGTCATCAACGCTGAGTGCGATCGCTTTAACATTGCGCTTGTCAAATTCTGGTTTGAGCTTGGCAACTGTGCCAAGTTCTGTTGTACAAACAGGTGTAAAATCAGCAGGGTGAGAGAACAGCACAACCCAGCTGGTCACCTGCCCATTGGTAAAAAATCGATGTCGCCGTGTGTTGAGGCTTGCGTAAAGTTGGGTACTGTGTCACCTAGACGGAGAGCCATGAGAGATTCCCTGTAGTTAGAAAGGCATATATATTCTAGTATGCCATCATGACATAAAACCCCTATTTCCCAGTCGGAGTTTAGCAGTTTGAAACAAAATTTTAGGTTGTCAGCGCTCTCGGATAAGGGACGAAAGAGAGGTAAAAACTATTAGACCTCTTGCAAAAATATATTTTTGCAAGAGAGGGGAAAGGGTAAAGGTTAAAGGGAAAGGATTTTGAGTTTCTTTACCCTTTTCCCCCGCCCCTTATCCCTTTCTGGGGCAGGTTTTTTGATTAGACAAATTTTTGGGATTTTAAAACCAAAACCATTGTCTGAGAACTTAAAACTACGTTCAATAATTGAGAACATTCTCAACTATTTATCGAAAGCCTAAAAGCCTGCCCTTGAAAGGCCCCTTATCCCCAGAGGGGGCCCCACCTTCCCCTTTTCCCGGACTTTTGCAAGAATTATATTGACTAAAGTACACATATATGCATTTAATTAATATGTTTTTTTAGAGGTTTTTCTTTACATAGAGAATTCCAAATATCAGGCAATAGCTGAGTACAAGCCATTGCAGGTCTAGGCTTATTGATTAATAATATTTCCAGATTATTGCAGAATTACGGGAACCTTTATTGGCATAGATACAATATCTTGATAAGTTTTGAAACTGTTAAAATTTTAATTTTTATAATGTAAGTATTGAGAAGAAAGGGTACAAATTATGTTTATGATTTTTGAATTATAAACTAATTATGATCATAGTAATAATTTTAGTGATTGGTGTTCTCCTCAGCACAACTGCGAGATAAGTAGGTTGGGTGCAGCGATAGCGTAACCCAACATAAAATTTGGTGGTAATGTTGGGTTGCGTTTCACTCCACCCAACCTACATCAATATATCTTTTAAAAAACTCTAGGTTTCAACATAGATGAGGTTTATTACAAATTCAATTGTTATATAGCGGTTCCCGACCTAGTGAGGTACGTTTTTAAAGCTATTAACCTTGGTGAGCAAGACTTAGGTGTACCTCAGTTGCCTGGGAAACGCTATAAAGCAAATAGTCAGAATAAAAACTACAAATATATTTATTATTTTTGAATTTTGAATTACTTATGATGATAGTAATCTTTTTAGTGATTGGTGTTATCCTCAGCACAACAGCAAGTTTTGTTTTTGGAGTTCCCCAGTTGATGCCGATTTTAGGTGCTGCTGTCCCCTATCCCATTTTCTTTTTACAAGTGCGTCGTCAAGAATATAAAAGTGCTTTTTGGTGGATGTTACTGTGGGGAGTTTTGCAGAGTATTGCCGTGATTATAGTAACAACAATCGTACCAGAAACAGCAGCAAAAGTTATTCTTCGCGGACAGTCATACACTACAGAAATGTTCCACTGGATTCGCACGGGAGAAGGTATGGAAGGAACAATCCGTTTATTTTTACCAGACCATTTATTGCAATACGGAATTTTTTGTATTCTCTGCGTTGTCACCTTAAGTAGTGCGGCATTGATATTCGGCACTTGGATGCTGAACTACATGAATTTTTATGTTGCAGAATTAGTAAAAGTTAGTGCTAAACCCTGGCTAGCAGCTATTTTAGGGTGGTATCCGTGGTCAATTTTGCGGATAATCGGGTTTATCGCCACTGGGGTAGCTTTAGCTGCATTAGGATTAAATCTAATAACTCGCATCAGAGGGGAAGTTCCAAAGTCTCCCCTTTCCGAAAACTTATATGTTGATTGGAATTAGTTTTGCGATCGCGGATATCGTTGTCAAAGCAATTCTCGCACCTATTTGGCAAAAACTGCTGTTATCTGCGTTGGATTAAAAGAGAAGTCAGAAGTCAGAATTCAGAATTCAGAATGCAATTTTAATTAGGGACTTTTGGTGTGGTGTTTAACCATTTATTCCTCTACCAGCCGCAGAGAATTCAATTCTGAGTTCTGACTCCTGACTCCTGAATTCTTTCTTGTTAAATTCATTTATTTGTGAGAATTTTTTGGTAGGCTTTGATTGTTTGCTTTGCGATCGCATCCCAGCTAAAATTTTCCAAGGCATACTTTTGAGCGTTTAATCCCCGTCGTTGGCGTTCTGCGGGATTTTGCAAAGCTTCTTGTAGTAACTCTACCAGTGCTTGCACATCTGTTGCGCCTATCCAACCCGACTCGCTATCACGTATCTGTTGACAAATATGCACTTGGTCAGAAATGACTACAGGTACACCTGCAACCATCGCTTCAGCTACAGCAATCCCAAAGTTTTCGTAGTAGGAAGGTAAGACAAATAAATCAGCAGCTTGTAGTAAACTAACTTTGAGTTCACCAGAGACAAAGCCTGTAATTGTAGCGTGCGATCGCAATGGTGAATTTTGAATTTGAGATATTATCTTTTGTTCGTAATCTGGTTCTTGGGGATTAGTCCCAGCTAAAACAAAATGAAACTTATAACCAACCGCTAACAGCTTCTCTAGCGCCGGAATCAACAAATTCAACCCTTTTTTCGGGTCAATTCGTGACATAAACAACACCAATGGTACATCCTTTGGTATTTCTAACTGACTGTATACATTTTTAACAGAAGATTGACGGGGAATCACACCCAAGGGAATCACCAAATCTGGCGTAGATACTCCAAATCGTTCTGATATTTTAGCTTCTTGGTCGCTGGTAAAATGAATTGCTGCGGCACTAGCTAAATTTTGACGTTCTATAATTGCGGCATAAAGCTGTTTTAATTGCTTTTTCTTCTGTAAATCAGCCGGATCGAGAGTACCCAAAGGACGGAAAATATAAGGTAGCTTTTGCTGACGACACACAAGAGCCGCAGCACTAATTATTGGCGAGAATAAAGCATGAATATGTGCTATGTCAAACTCGTGAGCATGACGTTTTAGCCAGTTTAATAAATCGAGGGAAAATTTGTAGCGACGAAACGGCGCGCAACGAAAGTAAATTATTTCATAGCCATCTTGTTTAATTGGGCGATTTAAAGGGACATCCAGAGGTGTTTGACCATTATCACCATTACTATCAGTTGTGAGAATTGTAACTTCTACTCCCTCTTTGACTAACGCTGGAGCTAATCCAAGTACCATTTGACTCGGCCCGCCGTAAATTAGAGAAATTGAGGGGACAATTTGTAACACTTTCATTTTTTTGTCATTTGTCTTTTGTCCTTTGTCCTTTGTCATTTGTCCTTTGTCCTTTGTCATTTATTATTCACTAATGACCAATGTACAGACGCGATTAATCGCGTCTCTACTGACTAATGACTAACTCTTGATAAAATTCTAATTGCTGTTTAGCCAAAGCTTTATTTGTATATTGAATCATTGCTTTTTGATAACCCATTTCACCGAGAGTATGAGCAAAATCTGGTTTATCCATTAATTGAACTAAGCAATTAGCAAGAGCTTGAACATCACCTTCAGGAAATACTAAGCCAGCATCGCCAATTACATAGGGAATTTCCCCAGAATCAGAACCAATTACAGGAACTTGGCAAGCCATTGCTTCAATTAGCACATGACCAAATTGCTCTTTCCAGCCAGCAGAAGTTAAGGTTTTAAACTTATAAGTTGTTTCTGAAGGTAATACTAAAGTACTCATTAAATTGATATAACTTGCAACTTCATCATGGGGAACACTTTCTATCAAAATTAATCTTTCTTTAATATTGTTTTCTGCCGCAATTTTGATTAATTCACTTTGCAATTCTCCTCGTCCCAATAATAGTACTTTCCAAGGTTTATTTTTCAAAATAGCTAAAGCTTGCAAAAGCGTTAATAAACCCTTTTCTTGCACAAATCGCCCTACAAAACCTACTACAAAATCTTCTTTTTCAATGCCCAACTTAGCTGCTAACTCTGGTTGAACTTTGGGAGTAAATAAACTTTCATCTACACCCAGTTGTGGCATGACTTTAATTGCACCTGTATATCCCCGTTGCCGCAAAATTTCTGCTCCATCTTGATTGCCAGAAATAATTCCGTGGCTGTGCTTGAGGTTATATTTTTCTAATAGAGAAATTGGTAGTTTCAGTTCATAAGGAAGATTCCACCAGGTAAAAAATATATTTTTGGACTTGAGTCCTAATAGCTGATTTAAGGCAATCATTTGAGTATAAGCCAAAGCTCTAGAACCTTGTTCAACTTGGATGATTTGCGGGCGAAATTGTTTTAATAAAGATATCAAATCAGCGCCAAAGGTAAGAAGTCCCTGATGATTTTGACTAAAATTAGAAACTGGAACTATTTTAAATCTGCCTTCATCACGGTATTCAGTTTCAATAATTCTGTTTTGTACACCGCCTGGTTTCCAGCGCTTTGGGACTACAACTGTCACTTCAATGTCAGATTCTAGTTGAGATAAAGCGCGTAATTTTTCACAGTTAAGGTCTACGATATAAGTGTGACTTGCAACTAAAATTTTCATTGTCATTTGTCATTTGTCACTTGTACTGAGCGTAGTCGAAGTATTTGTTATTTGTCCTTCACTAACTCCTAATTCCTAACTCCTAACTAAACTTGTTCATCCAATCGACTGTAAATTTGACCATCATTCCAAAGTGATTGAATGACAGTACCCAAGGCTTTGAAAAAACCCAAAGTGTAGAAAATAGCGCGACTGGCAATTTTTATCGGGGAACCGCTTTTGTGACAAGGTGGGCGTCCCAGAACGTGACAGTCAAATAAACGGGCGTATAGGCGTAAAGCTTGAGTAACAGTGAGGTTTTTCAGCCCTAGTAAAAAATGGTTGTGGTAAAAGGTGAGTTGATATTTTAGCGATCGCATACTAATATCGTGACAACCCCCTGTTTCTTCGCCTAAATGCACCAAATGGGCTTCTGGGTCGTACCAAATCTTATACCCCGTCTGTCTTACCCGCAAACAAAAATCTGACTCTTCGCGTACTGCACTACCGCGAAACCTTTCGTCAAACCTCAATCCATACTTAGTAAAGATTTCGCGGCGAAATGACATATTACAGCCCCTCGCTGTCAGTACTTGTTGGGGTTTGATGGTATGTACTAAATCAATATGATACCAAGCAATTCCTGGGTCCATAGCTTCGGGAGGCAGATATTCAATCTCTAAATCTCCTCTAGAATCACCTAATTTCATTCTGTCAAAGACCCGACCGGCTACAGCCCCCACCTCTGGATTTTGCACATAATTTTTCGCATGGGCTGCTAACAATCCTGGAGTTAACTGAACATCATCATCAATAAACAATATTATTTCACCAGATGACCGCCGGACAGCATAATTCCGCGCCCCTGGTAAACTTGCCCAATCTAAGCGCAACCATTTAATTTTACCTGCCTTTGCCATCTCTTCTAGGTAGGCTTGAATTTCTGGTTGGTGTTTTGGAGTTTGGTCTACAATTAAAACTTCAAAATTTGGATAATCCTGTTTTAAGACATCCACAATGCTATCCCGTAGCGCTTCTTCTCGTCCGTAGGTTGCAATAACTACAGTAACTAATGGCCAATTATTCATAAATTTTATTTAAGTAATTTTACTATCTCTATAATAGCCTTGTAGAAATTAATTTTTATGAAATTCAGTAAGTGGTTATTGCTTTAATTTACATACTGTATTTTCACGGATTTTGAAAAACCTCACTTTCATTCCTCTCTCTGACTACGAAATTACTTACCTATCAATAAGTATCATCGAAAAATAAGTGTATGGCGAGAATTTCGAGGTAGGTTTGAAATACTGAGGGATTTTTGACCTCCAATCATATCTTTGGCCATTTTTATTTCGTTTAAATTGTTTTTAAACGTTTCTTCTTTTTTTGTTGGGGGTTGGCTTCTTCCTTATCTTGTTTCTCCAGTTCTGGTAACTTAAAAAGAACTCCCGCAAAAAACCAATAATAGGCAGCAACAGGATCGACATCCAGAGGATAGTAGTAAGTGTTGGTGCTAATAAATAATATAAACACCCACAAAGCGGCTCCGGAACTACGGAAATTACGGTTCTTTATCGAGCGATAGGTTTTAAAGCCCAGAATTGTTAAACTTGTTACCAAACCCAAAAATGATAGTAATCCAAAAATTCCTACTTCATAAAGTACTTTGGGATAGTAGGTTTCCACAAGCTTAGTTTGACCCATCACACGGGCAGAGTTTGTTGCTCGTCCTAAGCCGCTTCCCAATGGCCCGTCTACGTTTTTCCAATTTTCTTCAAATTGCTGGATGATAAAATCTTGAGGTGGTGAAGCGTTCCAACGACTGACAAAACTCTCGGTTCTCTCTTGTACGACAGCAGGGTTAGTCACCATCGCAATTCCCAGAATGAAGGCAAGTCCCACGCCTATGGGGATAAATCGTTTCAGGTTGCCAAGTTGTCCGGTAAGCAATAGCAAAATCCCGAAGCAGATTGGTACTAAAGCTAAGGCGATTCTCTGCCCAGAGATTACAGCATCGATAAAGACTCCCGCTATCGAAGCTAAACCGATAATCCGCCATATTGGCGAGGGATCGGTGAAGCCGGTGGCAAAGGTAAAAAAGGTGCTAGAAATTAAAAACCAAGCCCACTGCCAAGGAGCTACAAATGTCCCTGGTAGGCGAATAACTCCTTCTTCGGGACTATATACTAGCGCTCCACCAAAATAACATCGGGCTTCGAGTGTTGCTCTAAATAAAGCATCTCCTTCAAGACCTCTAGTACCCTGACATACACCAGTTAGTAGTAAAAAATATTGAATAAATCCTAGCGCGCAGCAAATCAGTGTGAGGACAATCTGGAGGCGCAATAAAAATAGAAAATCCCGCTTATCGCGAATTAGATAGTAGGCACAACCAATCAGGGGGACATAGCCTAAAAATACTTTTAGTCCCAGAATTCCCATACCTAATGGTATTTCTGGGGGTGCTTTTTCTAATAGTCCTGCACTAGGCGGGTTAAATTGTTGTCCACCATTAACAAACAACAGTGTTAGCAGACTGCAAGCCAAAACAATATAAAGTGGGATTTTAATGCCTTTGGGAATAATTATCGGTAGCCCCTGTCTACGGCAAGTCTGCCAAAGTCCAATTAGCGCTGGAACGTAAAAGGCATCTTTAGCTAATTGGAGTATGGGACTATTGCCCAAGTAGTAGGTGACAGTACCTCCCACAGGTATGTAAATGATGAAGGCATATAGGGCTTGGCGCGGATATTTGTAGGAAAGGGACATGACTATTATCCCTAACACACCAGGGACTGCTGCTTTAATTCCAGCTACGAAAAAAAGTAGAATGCCAACGAAGACACCGCCAAAAACGGCGGTGGTGAGTAAACTAGTAAGTTCTTTACGTACTTGAGCAGATTTGCGCTTTTGGGCTAACTGTTCTTTGAGACTAAGGGTAGAAGTTTCCTTTTTAGCCTGCTTTTTCGATTTTGATTTTTTAGATTGCTGAGATTTTGATTTAAATTTTGGCATAGTGGCACTGTAGCCTATCAGCCTCGCAAAAGACTCCATTATATAGGACTAATATTTGATTTATAAAATACACGTAGTGGGCCAGTGCGTTGCGGAGGTTTCCGACGCTTGAGTACTTGCTCTAAGCGTTGGCGCAGCCTCTCGTAGAGAAGTCATGCTGTTGGTGTACCCTTACAGGGAAGCAACCTACGTATGGCGTATTGCAGATTATTGGTGTCAACTTAAGCTGAAACTCCTTTAAAACCTTGTTTCTAGCCTCTGGCTAGAAATGCACTTCAATTGGGCTGCTGCCACCAGCAAGAGAGGCGGAGCCTCAAAGACGAGCATTCCCAGTCGGAGACTGGGAACGAGGCAATCTAAAAGCTAGTTCTAGACTTGTTTTTACGTTAAGTTGACACCAATGATTGCAGACAAACCTCTCCTTACCACTTGGTGGAAGCAAGCTACGCGTAGCGTCTCACTTTGGGAAAAGAGAAGGCTTTACGTTGTAGTAACTGGCGTTGTGTTAGCGCAGAAACTACGGCACAATTTCAAGCTTTTGGTGCGTTACACTTTGCTAACAGATTGTATAAGACCATTTATGAGATTTTTTTCCCAAAAAATTTACAATTCTGATAGTTGATAAATCTCTTTGGATTGCTGTAGATTGTATAATCCAAATTCGTCTCTCAATGATTGATTTAATAATTTACGATTAAAAATGCTAAATCTTAATCTTTTTGAATTTTCAAAAAGATTTTCTCCTGTTGCCAAAATATAAACTGCACCTGGAAATGGTAATGATTTAATGGATTTTCCTTTGTTCTTTAAAATCTCTCTCACTTTAGCGTGGTCTATATAATATTTATAGTATCCGTAGCCACGATTATATTCTGCGGTTTCTGGTAGATCATTCAAATCATATCGAATAATATTACAAGTACCGCACATTTTATAAAAATTGCTTCTTTTGATATAGATGTAATTATTGCCTTCTTGATATTTATAACCTTTATTTATAAACCATCCATTAGAATCAGGATGTTGTTGAACAAATTTCGCTAACTTTTGACTCACACAATCGTCAGCATCAACTGTCATAGTGTGAGTGGGATAAAATTGACGCGCATACATCAATCCTTTTAAGATTTTACGCCCTTTATCTGTATCTCCTTTGGCTACAGGGGTAGGCTCGTTTGGAAGTGAAAAATCAACTGTAATGTATGTAATATGAGGATGAGTGAATTCTATTTTGGGCTTTTCGTTACAAACAACAATAACGTGAAAGTTAGGTGAGGTTTGATTGCAAACTGATTTAATACATCTTTCAAATAATTGTGTAACACGCTCCCAGGAATTGGAAACTTGTGCACTTTTGAGTGGGATAACAAAAACAAGCACTGTATTTTATCAGAACAAACAGCTAGGAATCTCGAAGCAAATAATAACACGTTATGACTGACGGTAAGACTAAATGTCAGTAGATCGAAAACTTTTATTGACGAAAGAATCAGGGTTTCAGACAGGTTTTGATGTTGACGATCGCGATGTCTACGATGGTCACTGAGCTTCTTGCCCTGAGTTTCGACTGCGCGGTAATCGAGCGAAGTCGAGATTCAACTACCGCGAAGCCGAAAGGTGTCGAAGTGCGAGCTGCGTTTATGCTTGTAATGCACCCTTAAACCACCAACAACCTCGTTTCTGGAAAAGCAGACTCTAACAAAATTCCGGCAAATTGTGTTTCTAAACTCTAATCAACGGCTGGTAAGGGTTCTGGAAAAATTTTCGGTCTACTGACAGTAACACAAGCCAATTACCCGATTTCAGACAATTCGAGTTACTTGCTGATTCACACGGGGACGACCAAAGCGTTCCCAAGCACTCCCTCCTCGCAAAAATAGCTCTAAAAAGCGCAATGGTTCTCCGGAATCACCTCTTGACCAACCAGAACTACCAGGAGCAAAGGCTAAAGTTCCTTCAGACACCTTGAAACTGCCATCAGAATACACTGCATCACTGACCACATCTCCAATTCGGATGACGATCTTGCTTTGAGGCTCCAAGTTAACTGTATGCGCCCCAATAGTTGTTTTAATGTTGCCGTAGCCATCAATCCAGGCAATGCGATCTGGTGGAACATCTGGGATTTGCTCGCTCTTGAGGCTATCTCCCAGAATGCTAAAATCTTCATTCATAACCGCAGCCGCAGCTGGAGGAAATACATCTCGTGAGCGAAACTGCGAACCACCACGGGAAACGTTGACGACTCGCAACTCCTTTGTATGGTCTTTGATAAAGGAGAGGGTGTAGCCTGCATTCACACCCACTACTTTTACACCATTAGATAGAAGGGCATAAGTTAACCCTTCACCTTCATTATCTCGACGAGCTTCAGGATCGTCCTGACGAGGCGCACAGTTGTGATAAATTAGGCGATCGCTAGGGCCAGGGTTGAGTCCGAGTTGGGCAATCCAGAATCCCGTTGCTAAGGTACTGAATGCTGGAACCGAAAGCAAATGAATTTGAGCATGGGGAAAAGTCATCAGCAGACGTTGTGTGACTTCAGTAAATGCCGGATCTCCTGTACCGTAGTCTGCAATGACGCAGATAAACATTCTGCTCCTCCTTTTGATGGGGTAATTTGCAATCAACCTAATTCATAATTAATAATTATGAATTATTTCGTCATTATCTGATTACCGAGTGAAATGAAAAAACGAGTGTTCATTTCACTTCTAATTAATAACGTTAAAGTCTTAATCAATGCAATGAAAACAATTACTTCACTTTTTAGCGAAGAACGCAACCAACTCCAGATAGATATTGATAACACAATCGGGATTGAGCAAATAGTTAAACTGGTGCAAAACCGACTCGATCATCTCGAAAGAATTTACATTGAAAAGCTGAATTTGGCTCAAGTTCGTCTGGCTTCCTTTTTCCTGGATACGCTGCGGCAGTCCATCGCCACTTTGGCTGCGGCTAACTATCTTCAAGTTGCTCCAACAGAACAAAGACAAATTACTAATACAGGGACAAAGTTGTTTAGCAGCAGATTAATCCTGAAACTGCTAAAGGGACTAATTTATATAGGCATCTTAGGTTCGTTGTTTTCTTTAACTAAAACTAACCCAGGTGCGTGGATGGCTATCTTATTAACTTCTCTACTGATCGGACTAGAAATTGTACTTAAACTCGAATCAAACAACCAGCAAAATAATTCTATATCTGAAGGAGTATTGGAATTACCTCAAGCGATTCTCCGGGTTGATAGCAAAGTATTTCTAGATCACCTTGGCGATGCTCTCAACACTATCGACCCTAGCAGTGGCTAGAGTAGAAGAATCAAATAAACATGAAGGCGATTTAGCAATAGAAGAATTGCCAGAGTTATTGAATTTTCTCCAAAGACTAATGGGCGCATCCAAACTTGATAAACCCCAAATGGCTTATGAACTGGCGAAACTTCTGCCACAGATTTTAATGTCTCAGGGAATTAACGCTCAAATTTACCGATCGAATAGCGATCGCGAATATTTTGACTTTGAGCCAAGTATTGACCCCGATACCAAAGAACACGTGACTCTAACGCCAGCTTTGTTGAAAGGCGATCGCTTAATTAGGCGCGGTAGGGTAATTGAACCAGCATATTCCTCTGCTAGAGAATAATAGATAATAAAAGTATGGAAATTTTAGAAACAATTGGTTTTGATTTGGGACACGGTGAAACGGCTGTAGCGAAAGCGATCGTGGAAAGCATCGAACCTCCCCAGATGTTGGAAATTAATAACAAAAAAAACCAAATTACAGCTCTTGGCTGGCATCCCAAACTCGGTTATCTTGTTGGGGAACAAGCATTAATTCAAGCTGGCGTTACTCAACTGACAATCTCTTTCAAGCAAAAACCTAACAACGATCCCAAATATCGAGAAACAATTAGCACTTTTGTAGCAACCTACTACCGCCTTTTGAAAGAAACTAAACAACTTGCAGGTGGTGAAAGTAGTTATTTTTACATTGGTTGCCCTTCAGGATGGTCAGTTAGCGATCGCACCGAATACCAAAAGCTACTTCAAGAAGCTGGTATTCCCCAACTCAATGTTGTGCCTGAATCGCGGGCTGCTTTCATGCAAGCCAAGGAAGCCGGGAAGTTGGAGTATGACAAACTTGTTGGCTCGGTGCTAATTGTCGATATTGGTTCTTCAACCACAGATTTTACTCTGGTTAAAAGCTTAGAAGAAATCCCGATAGATTTCGGGAGTAATACTTTAGGTGCATCCCTAATTGACAAAGCTATTTTTGCTCGGACTCTCGCCAACCACGAACAAAAAGCATTACTGGAAAAAGTATTTCAGGAATATCCCCATCACCAAGCTCGTTGTGAACTTGCTTGCCGCAAAGCTAAAGAAGATTACTTTTCTAATGAACAGTTATACAGCGATCCTGAATCCTTTGCGCGTGGGTTCGAGTCGATCAACGAACAGATTTATTTTATTCCCCAAGTTAATAAATTGATGATGGAGGAAATTTTAAATCAACCCTTACCTGAACTGGAAAATCATAGTTGGATTAAATCATTTAGTGACTCTTTAAAGGAAGCAAAAGAAAAGCTAGAAAAACGTGGAATCGTGCCCAAACTTGTGCTGATGACTGGTGGTGCATCTCGCATGAAGTTTACGCACGTTCTTTGTCAGGAAATGTTTCCCGAACCCGAAACGCTGCTTCGCCCCGATCCAGAACCGGAACGGTGCATTGCAATGGGTTTAGCAAGAGTCGGACGATGGGATCTGCGTGCTGCTGCTTTTAAGCAAGAAGTGAACAAACTATTTACCTCGAACCAGCTTAAAGGTTTGATTGAAAAGCATATTCCAGAGTTAATCAAATCACTAACTAAGCCTTTGGCGGATGGCTTGATTGTGAATGCAGTTAAACCAAGTTTAAAAGATTGGCAAAAAAACAAAATACGGACTTTAGCCGATTTAGAAACAGCTTTGATCGGTCGGGCAGAACAGTGGCTCAAAAGCGATCGCGCCGTGCAGATAATTAATCATCAATGCGCTTTTTGGTTCAGCAATAAAATCCAACCCGATTTAGCCGCACAAACCGATCCAATCTGTCGAAAGTTTCAGATACCTAGAAGCAGCTTAAGGTTCGAGGATAGTATTGACCCAACTTTTGTTAACCCAGAATTACAAATTGGAGATGCTATTCTGGCTGAGACAGTAGCATTTATCGTCAATATAGTAATTGGTGGAGGCGCTGTGGCTAGCATCATCACTCTCATCCTAACTGGGCATTTAACCTGGCCGATTGCACTAGTATATGGGGCTTCGTTGATGGCAGCAGGAATGGAGCTAAATCGTAAGAGTGTTCAAGAAGTAATTAAGACAAATGTAGATGTACCTAGTTGGATGCGTTCTAATTTTTTGAGCGACAAAAAAATTGAGGATATGTGTGAGCAAATAAAGCCTGAGTTAGAAAAAGTTCTTCAAGAACAACTGACAGCAAATCAAGAGGCTTTTGATAAAATGATTGTTAAAGTTGAGCAAGGACTTCAAAACAGCCTTTCCAGCAAGGTTCAATCTTGCATAATTCTGATCCAATAGCGGTAGTTAGTGAGCCACAACAATAACAATTATTCTAAACTTTCTGCTAACTAGGGAATTAAATATGTAAACTGCTCAAAGTCAATGATTCAAACAATAGTTGTATTTAGCATCATTGGGCTGATTCTGATTGGGATTTTAGTCAATCCTGTTCTAGTCAAAAGGCGAAGAAACCGTCTCAAACATCGTCCTTTTCCTCCACTGTGGAATGCCATTATTGAAAATAATCTTCCTATTTATCTGTGTCTTTCTCCCGATGAAATCAGACGACTTCAGGGACATATTCAAGTATTCTTAGCAGAAAAGCAATTTATTGGCTGTAGAGGATTACAGGTGACAGAGGAAATGAAATTGAGTGTTGCTGCTGTTGCTTGTTTACTTCTATTAAATGAACGTGGGCAGTACTTCCCCAGACTTCGTTCAATTCTGGTGTATCCCAACGCTTATTTTGTTCAAGAAACGAATTCCGTTGGAAAATATGTTATTGAAGAAAGGCGTGTAGCAAGACTAGGTGAATCGTGGATAAATGACCGAGTAGTAGTGTCTTGGGAACAGGTGAAACAAGACATTAATAACTGGAGAGATGGACGTAATGTTGTGCTTCATGAATTCGCCCATCAATTGGATCAAGAAGATGGTAAAGCTGAAGGAGTTCCGATACTGAAAAACAACTCAGACTATGCTATTTGGGCGAAGGTGATGACAGAAGCATATCAGCAACTTTGCAATGATGTTCTACAAGGTGCAAAGACGGTAATGGATAGCTATGGCGCAACAAATCCCGCAGAATTTTTTGCCGTAGCAACTGAGACATTCTTTGAAAAACCGCACCAATTGCTGTCTAAGCATCCAGCACTTTATGAGCAACTGCAACGTTACTATCAATTAGATCCTGTGCAATGGGCTTAAACTACAATCATGAGCTATTAAATATAACCTCAGCTTCAGACTGCATGAGTCGGAATAGTAATAAAAACATAAATCTTTCGATCTACTGATATTGCTTTTAGTCTAGTTCCGGTGCGAAACTAAAGACAGAATCAAGCAAAAGTCTTATTAAAACTCGAAGATAAAAGATAACATGGAAAGCAATAATAGCAGCAAATCAAAAATTGGTAAAATTCAAATATTTAGGTAATGATAATAGTGCATGGGTTGACATTGGTGGTTGTCGATACTTTTGATTTGCCCTACCAATTTGAAAGCAGTACAGTAGCCTTGTCATTGAGGTCGGCGCTGTTTTCTATCGGCTCTACGAGCTAGTCAGCTAAATCCTGTTACAGCTTTGCGTAGCACTATTGTTTGCCGCACGTAAATTACCCCACCTGATTTTAAAATTCAGGTGGGGTAGTTCATTTATTCAAAAGGTTCGGGCAGCAAAGCTGTCTCTAATTGCTTCCTACTTGCTACCTATGAATACTTCAAGATTCCATTAATATTCTCAATTCCCCGAATCCGAATTGATGTTGGGTTGTATGTGCCATTTATTCTACGACAGCTTGCTGATAGGGTGGCTCCAGCAACACCAATGCTCGGACAAGAATATTGATAAGTGCTAGGGGCTGTAGAGCTACCAGTATACCTCAATTTCCCATCAATATTCTCGATTCCCCGAATCCGAATTGATGTTAGGTTGTATGTGCCATTTATTCTACGACAGCTTGCTGTTAGAATATCTCCAGAAACACCAATGTTCCGACAAGAATTTTGATAAGTACTAGGAGAGGTTGGCCTTGCAAAAGCAGCATCAATGGGAATTGTAGCCAACATCGCACTACAAACAGCAAGAGTTATTAGACGTGGTGACTGACTTAGCTTTGTGAGATAAGACACGAGTATTCTCCTTTGATAAATTGAGTTTTATCGCTATCAATACCTTCGCAAAAAATAGAGGTCGTCTAACTTTTGGCGAAATAGTCCAACACAAGACCGTGGTTGACTGTTAAGCAAAACGTAAAACCCTAATCCAAACGGACACGATACTATAAATTCCTTCTACAAGAACCACACAAGATTTTACACGCTTGTTGTTGCTATAAGGCAAAAAACAAGCCTGTAAAATCTTAGGTTTGATCTAGACTAATACTCGTAAATTGGCGAAGGTATTGATTGCCATGAATTTCGTTTATTAGTAGAAATAAACTGTCAATGCTTAATCTACTTAATTCAAATTTTAGAAGAATTAATCTACAAAATCAAGGTAATACAGCTTGTTTATAAAACGTTACAACAGGAAGTATGTTTTGATTATATTAACTTTTAAAACGTCCAAGAATATTTGTAATGCTCAATAGTAATACTAATTGTTTTTAAGATTGCAATATATTCAGATTCACCCAGACTTATAAGGAAGAGAGACTGGGAGTATCATATTTGGGAAACAATTGGAGAATGGTTCGTATAAATTGGCGTTTTCGTATAGAAGATGCAAGAGTTAAGCTTTCAAAGATTTATCCAACCGAGTCAAATAATGGGACAGACTACTAGGAGGTTTTCATCGCCAGAATCTTCAAAGCCACTGCTTCAGGGACAGGCATCACTGATAATCGATTTCCTTGTTTCACCAACATGAATTCTTCGGCGCTAAACTTTTCTTTGAGTATTGATAGCAAGATTGGATTAGAAAAAGTCTCAACAAATTCCACTACAACTGTTTGCCACCGAGGGGATTCAATACTTGATTTCGGGTCGTAGTATTTACTTTCTGGTTCAAACTGAGTTGGGTCAGTAATATCTTTTTTCACTACACGCATTAATCCAGCAATACCAGGAGTATTAGTGCTGGAGTGATAAAAAAAAGCTAAGTCTCCTTCATCCGTAAGGCGCAAAAAGTTGCGAGCTTGATAATTGCGAACGCCGTCCCAGATAGTCTCTTTCTGCTGTTGAAGGTCAGCAATGCTATAGGCTTCTGGTTCTGATTTCATTAACCAATAATTCATTTACCTCGAAATTGCTGTATATACAAAAGTATTTTAATTTTGAGCAGGTAAATAAGTTCGTAGTAAGGACTTTAGTCCTTATCTTTTAAGCACTAAAGTGCTTACTACAAACCTTCTTGTACTAGTGAATATTTGGCTTAACTGCGGTAAGCTATAACGGCATAAAACGGATCTCCTCCAGCTGCACCCAACCACTGGAATAAATTTGGTAATGTTGATTTATGAGCTATCACTTCTGCGGTTGTAAATCCTGGAACTGAGGCGAAATACTCTTTGACTAATTCTACTCGCTGCGCCTCTGAAGCCTCCCGCCAAGCTTGAATCGCCTTTTCAAAAAACATCCGGTTAGAAAAGCTGATAATTGCAACACCACCGGGTTTTAGGATGCGGTAAATCTCGGAAAATACTGCTTCTGGATATTGCACATATTGCACAGATACGCAATTGAGAACAGCATCAAAATCTCCATCTGGTAAAGGTAGCTGGGGATTTTCGTTAAGATTTTGCACAAAGTAATGATTTAAGCGGGGATTTCGTGCTAGTTCTTCAGCGTTGAGTCCGTGTCCCTCCACATGGTCAAACTGCATCTCTTCTGGTAGATGAGACACCCAACTGCTCATCATATCAAAAATGCGAGTGTTGGGTTTGAGGCGATCGCGGTATAAATCTGTTAGCTGTTGAATAAATCCTTCATCGACATGGGTGACGAAGCGAGGATAGGTATAGAACAATTTATCGTCTGTGTCATCTAACTTCAGGCGTTGATTCGGTCTTAACTGCATAAATCTCTGTTTTGGAGTAATGTTTCCGAAATTTGCGACAATTTCAGATATTTTTTCACAAACACTATGTAACATATTTTAATAACAGCAAGATACCTAAATAGCAGCATTCAATTTTTATCAATTTAATGTTATATCAACTACACTTTTTACAGCATATTTGGCGACAAATCCGCCTAATCGCATCATTACCCTATTTTAGTTTGTTAGTTTGGATACTGCCCTTATTACTATTTACTTCTGGACATAATAGCCTAATGGCACATGATGAAGCGCTTTACGCATCACGTGCCCGTCTGATGTTTGATTCTGGTAATTGGATAGCTCCTTGGGAAACAGCACATCATAAAACTCCTGGCCCTTATTGGTTGATTGCCAGTTTTTACAAGCTGTTTGGTATCAGTGATACTAGTGCGCGTCTTCCTAGTATGATTGCTGGCATTTTTAGCTTGTGGCTTGTGTATGAAATTGGCAAAATTATGCTAGGCAAAAAATTAGGTTGGCTAGCTGCTGCAATTTTAAGTCTGGAATTTCTCTGGCTGCAATACTCTCGCTTAAGTACACCTGATGTACCGATGGTTCTCTTGGTGCTTTTAGCTATTTTGTCTTTAATCAAAACAGAATTACATCCCAAATATCGCTACTGGTGGAGTTTTTTAGCTGGTTTAAGTTTAGGTTTAGGCTTCTTAGTTAGAAGCTTTATGATTTTTTTGCCAATGATAGCTTTACTACCTTATTTAATTTGGGAACATCGTCGTCATCGTCATCTTACTAACCCAATTTTATATTTAGGTTTTTTCGTAGGTTTAATACCTACCTGTGTTTGGCTGTGGTTAAGCTGGTTGCACTTCGGAAATAATAGTTTCGAGGAGTTACTCAAGTTTGTTGTACAACTAAGTTCTGAAGAGCGGGAGTATAACGGGTTACTATTCTATGTCTGGAATATTCCTGTAAACGCATTTCCTTGGGCTTTTTTCGGACTTTTAGGTTTATTTTTGACTCTCCGTCGTCCTATTCATCGTTACCAGTTAATATTAGTTGGCTTTCCACTTATTTTATTTATAGAAATTACTATTTTTAGCACTCGTTTATCTCACTATAGTCTTTGCCTTTATCCGTTCATCGCTTTGTTTGCATCTGTGGGTTTAAACTGGCTAGGGAATCTTTACCAGACAGGAATTCCCCCACAATTGCCTCTTCAAAAAAGTAAAAAAAAGATATTAAATCTTTTTGCAAAGCAGAATCTTCCCCGAAACCTCAGTTATGGCTTGGGTGGATTAGGTGTTTTACTTGTTATAGCGAGTATTGGCATTTTTAGTTGGGGTAGTTCTGATATCCGCAAGTATGCAAGTATTGGCTTGGCTATGGGATTGGGTTGGTTAATTTTACCTGTGGTGTGGATTGCTCGTTACCACTTTGACAAAAAGTTTCTCACAGCGCGTTATTGGATTGCAGGTTGGTTAATTCCCTGTTGGTTGGCTTTGGCGGCGATGGGTAGTATAGGGCTTTTGAGCGATTATAATCCTGCTTTAAAAACTTTTTTACAACAAAGTGCGATCGCTTCAATTCTCCAATCTCATCCTACCTACTATGTGGAAATGGATGCTAAAACAAAAGTACTACTTAATTTTTATCTTCCTACTCGCCCTCAACCAGTAGTCTCTATTTCCCAAGTACCAGCTTTTAGCTATGCTTGGATCTATGCTAACCAGTCTTCTCAATTATCTCGACCCTCACCGCATTATCGGCGCTGTCAAAGAGTACCAGTTAATTCAAGTTCTTCCCTAAGACATTATATTCAAGTCTTCTCTATTGCTTTAATACATTCTGTTTTGAGAAGGACTAAATTATCAGTCTCAATAACTGCACAAGAGTTAATTAATGTCGCTAAAACAGGTAGAGTCTTCTGTAAATTTGCGTTCGCTTGTTGTGCTGCTGGCTGATATTGTTGTAGCCAAGTGTTTTTAGTTATATATTCTGGAAGGAATGCAGAACGTTCTAATAACCAAAAAGTTACGTGGTATTTTTGAATAAAATCTTTAACCTGATTAATATCATCAGTATATTGGGCATTAATAAGGTCAATCATCCGCTGGCGAAATTGAGCGTAATATTTTGTATGGATTGGTAAAGCATATTCTTTACCCACCAAAATTGTTCTTTGAGCAAAGATGGGTATGTTATCTGCTTCTTGGGAAGTAGAGGCTATGACAATATTTTGCGGTTGCTTTTGCAAAAAATTATATAATGTTGGGGCTTGACCTTCTAAATAAGGGGTTTTGGGAAAAACTTTTAAGCTACTAGGGTACAAAACGAGTCCTGCACTAAGGATCGTAATAGTCCCCAAGATTAAAATTTGTCTGCCATTTTGTCTCGACCATCGAAATGTAGCATCTAAAATTAAGGTAATAGAAATTGCTGCTGCAAGAGCAAGTACTATCTTAAAAGTATGATGGGTGTAGCGGCTAGGCCAGTGCAGTTTAAAAGCTAAGGCATGGGCAGTAAAAAACATGATTAAACTAGCTATTACTACCTGTAGTAATAGTTTGACTTCATCCTTTACTTGTTTGGCTAGGAGAAAATGAGACTGGAATTTCAGGATAATTGGTAATAATAAACCAAATAATAGTTGAGGAGGTGCAATTAAAGCAAAAAAACCGCTATCTCTACCATCAAACCAGAAACTAATAATATTATGAGTAAAATACCTGAATCTTCCTCCATCCCAGTACTCTGGCATAGTTCTCGCAACAGCAGCAGTAATTGTCGGGCCAAATTGTGATGATTGAATAGTATAAGGTAAAATTAGGATGCCAGCAGTTATAGTGGCTGCTACAAATAAAATAAAATCTTTTCGGTTATGAGAAATAGTTATCTGCCCATTCTGCCAGCGAAATAATCTCAAAAGTAAAATCAATAAATTGATAAAACCTATGATAGGGTATATTAAACATTGAAGCGCAAATACAATTAATACACCAAATACAGAAGACCGGATTAAATAATATATAAAAGCTAAAACCAGGGGATAAATAAAATCTCTAGGTGTAGCAGAAAATAGGTCATCATGAAGGCAAAGGCTTTGATTTAAAAGTAAAGAGGCGAGAAACCCTGCCATTGGTACTGGTAATATCTCCATACAAACCACAAAGCAATAGCTAGTTGTAATTAGTCCCAGTACTAATGGAAAAATTTTGCCAAATAAAATTGGATCTATATTTAAAGCTGAAATTATTTTATAAACAATACCATACCCAATTGGTGTCACCGACTGAAAATAATCAGCAATTAAATCCCCAGGAAATAAATCTGGGTTAAAGTAACGATAGACCCAAGAAATATATTCCCGTGCATCGTCGCTCACTATATATTTGCCGGTGAAAGCTTGTCGCAGCCCCATAGAAATATAACCAACAGCAAAAGTTAGACTGAGACTGTACCAAAAAATAACAGTCAATCTAGATTGATTTTGTTTGCTTTTTTGAATAATAGGTGCTGTTAAAACTTTTTGTAATAGTGAAATTAGCATTGTAAATGTCTATATCTCAATAAATTATGTTAATTAGGAAAATCAAAAGCTTTTTTCAATTTTTATGATTGTACAATCTTCAAGTACTGAGCGGTCATTTATCAAGCCAATAATTCTAGCAACGCTCTGTTTTTTACCCAGAACAAAAGGTTATGAAAGCCGAACTGTTTGGATTAAAAGGATGGAGTGTCGCTTACCCATGCAAGATTTCAGCTAGAACTTGTGCAATATGCTGGGTTTAATGTGACAAATCATCGTAGCCGTTCAGGGGTATACCCAGAGAACGATCGCTCCATTCTCAGCCTACCTAATATATATGTGCAAATTGACAAGAAAACCCAAGTAATACATGATTTCTATCTTCCCATTCATGCCCAATAAGTAGCCTCTATTTCGCAAATACCAGTTTTGAGCTATGCTTGAATCTATGCTGACCAGTCCCCTAAATTACCTTGGTTTTACCGCATTCTTGGTACAGTAAAAGAGTACCAGTTAATTCAAGTTCTTCCCTAAGATAGATGTAAAGTAACTATTGCTAAAAGAAATTAATTTAGTTATGATAATAGTACGCACACTAAGTATTTTGCTAAATGGTTTCTACATCTAATCACTCCCCAACCTTAGAGTCGTGGCAGCAAAATCTGGCACCATACAATTTAGGTTACAGAATCAAATTAGTTTCACAACTGCTGAGTCGCAAGTTTACTGAGAGGCTAGAACCTTTTGGATTGACGCCATTTCACTGGTTGGTGTTGTGCTGTCTTTGGCAAGAAGATGGTTTACCTACTTCTAGTATTGGGGACAAACTCAAACAAGTGGGAGGGACTTTAACAGGCGTACTAGATCGGATGGAAGAACGCGGTTTAGTGCGTCGAGAACGCGATACTCAAGATCGGCGTATCTGGCGAATCTGGCTCACGGATGCAGGTAAGGAACTAGAAGCTGTTTTACCGCCAATCGCCGCAGCCGTGCGTGATGAAGCAATGGATGGTATTTCCTTTGCCGATCGAGAACTGTTTTCCCAAATCTTGAATCGAGCGATCGCTAACCTATCTTAAAGATGATTTTATAATCACCCGACCGGGGGAGGCAGTGTAAAGATATGTTTTGGGATAATATTACGCATACTAAGGAAATAAGAATTTTTTTCAGGTGATATTACGCATTCTAAATAAACGACTATTAATCAAGTTATTGAACGATCAAGCGAGGTAAGAATCATGGGTGCTAACACATCTAACGGACGCAACGGACACAAGACCATAATTTTAGAAAAAGAAGTGATTCCTGATTTAGAGGCTTTAGAAACTGTCACCACAGAGACACCCGCAACAGCAGAAGCACCTGTTGTAACTCCTGAGATCGAGAAAGAAGTTCCACCGAAGCGGAAAAGACCGACTGGTTTAATTTTGGCAGGATTAGGTGTGGGTGCGATCGCCGCAGGTACTTTTGGTTTTCACTACTGGCAATACGCTTCTACCCACCAGGAAACAGACAACGCCACCGTCGCGGGAAATATTCACCAAGTTAGTAGTCGCATTCCCGGAACTGTAAGTGAAGTGCTGGTGAATGACAACCAACTAGTGCAACCGGGACAATTGTTGGTGAAGTTAGATCCACGGGACTATGAAAGTAAGGTGCAACAAGCACAAGCCGCCCTCGAAAATGCTCGTGGTCAAGCGCAAGCTGCTCAAGCAAATATTGCTTTAAGTTCACAAACCACCACTGGTAAGACAACTCAAGCACAAGGAGATGTCAGTGGTGCAGTAGCAGCAATTTCCACAGCCCAAGCAGCAGTACAAGAAGCTCAAGCTGGGATACCAGCAGCGCAAGCTGAAGTCAGACTAGCCGAAGCAGGGATTCCTGCCGCTCAAGCGCAGGTAGCGCAAACAAATGCGAATTTGGAAAATGCTCAAGCAGATTACAATCGTTACAACCAGTTGTATCAATCAGGTGCGATCGCTCGCCAGCAGCTAGACGCATCCAAGGCCGCTTTTAACGTGGCTACAGCACAAAGGAACGCTGCTCTTCAGGGAGTACAACAAGCTCAAGCCAGGTTAGCCTCTGCGAGAGTTGGTGTCGCCAAAGCCCAGTCTCAATTAGCACAAGCGCAAGAAAATGTCACCAACGCCCAAGCTAAATTGGCAGCATCTAAGGGAGGATTGCAACAAGCTACCGCCGGCGGACAAGATACCACAGTTAAGCGTAGTCAATACGAAGCGGCAAAAGCAGCGATCGCCCAATCAGAAGCATCGCTGAAAGACGCACAATTGCAACTATCTTATGTAAATGTTACCGCCCCCAGTGCTGGACGGGTAGGTAGGAAAAATGTGGAAGTTGGCAACCGCGTCGCAGCAGGAACACCATTAATGGCGATCGTCGATAACAGCTATTGGGTAGTTGCGAACTTCAAAGAAACTCAATTAGAAAAGATGCGCCCAGGAGAGCCAGTAGAGATCAAGCTAGATAGTTTCCCTCATCACACCTTTACGGGTCGTGTTGACAGTATTTCGCCAGCTTCCGGCGCTCAGTTTGCTTTATTGCCACCCGATAATGCTACAGGTAACTTTACTAAAGTCGTCCAACGCATTCCAGTAAAAGTAGTTTTCGACCAAAAGAGCATTCAAGGATATGAATCGCGGATTACTCCTGGGATGTCTGCGGAAGTTGCGGTGGAAGTCAAGTAATACCATGTTCCCCAAATTACCCATAATAAAAGAACCCCACCCCCAGCCCCTCCCCGCTTTTCGGGAGGGGGGACAAAGTGTAGCTTTGGCGGGGTGGGGTTCTTGGGGTTTAGTAAGTAATCAACCGGACATCATTAAATACGAAATTGCCTGTAAACAAGATGAAAAACTTCTTTCTGCTTATGACATTCTCCTACATCTAAAGAGAGGCGTATAGAGATGAGGTGAGATGATATCTATGAAAGCAGATTGGTATAAAGCAAGCCTAAGATGAAAAAACCGCTACTACCTGCATTAAGGTCAAGAAACTACCAACTGTTTTTTGCTGGGCAAGGTATCTCCCTGATTGGGACGTGGATGACGCAACTTGCCACAATTTGGCTAGTTTATGACTTGACAAAATCCCCATTTATGCTGGGAGTTGTGGGATTTTCTAGTCAAATTCCTAACTTTTTTTTAGCTCCCTTTGGTGGAGTATTTGTAGATCGCTTTTCTCGGTATCGTACCTTAATTGGTACGCAAGTCTTGGCGATGATTCAATCGTTAACATTAGCAGCGCTGGCGCTAACTGGAATGATTGATGTATGGCATATCATCGCCTTGAGTTTGTTTCAAGGATTTATTAACGCCTTAGATGCGCCAGCCCGTCAAGCTTTTGTGCCAGAATTGGTTGAACGCAGAGAAGATTTAGCCAATGCGATCGCGATTAATTCTACGATGGTTAACGGTGCTAGATTAATTGGCCCTGCGATCGGGGGTTTATTAGTTGCTGGGGTTGGAGCTGGCTATTGTTTTTTAATTGATGGTTTAAGCTACGTTGCTGTAATTGCCGCTTTATTGGCAATGAAAGTTAAACCTTGGAAAAATTCGGTAACTGACGGTAATCCCTTACAAAAAGTCAAAGAGGGATTTGTATATGCCTTTAGCTTCCCACCCATTCGAGCTATCTTGTTGCTATCAGCTTTAGTCAGCCTGATGGGACTGCAAAACACTATTCTCGTCCCCGTTATTGCCGAACAAGTTCTCAAAGGTGGTGCAGAAAGTTTGGGTTTTTTGATGGCGGCATCTGGAGTTGGAGCCTTAACTGGTGGTATTTATCTAGCTACGCGCCAAACAATCTTAGGAATTGGTAAATTGATTGCCTTAGCTCCAGCAATTTTAGGAACTGGTTTAATTGCCTTTTCTTTGTCTCGATTTTTACCACTCTCTTTATTTACCATGTTATTTGTTGGCTTAGGAACAATTCTCCAAATTGCTGCTAGCAATACATTTTTGCAAACCATTGTTGAAGACGATAAACGCGGACGATTGATGAGCTTATACACAATGTCATTTTTGGGAATGATTCCGGTAGGTAATTTATTAGGAGGTTTTTTAGCAAGTCATATTGGCGCTCCCAACACTTTAATTATTGATGGAATAACTTGTATTTTAGGGTCAATTATTTTTAGCAGACAGTTACCTGCTTTAAGGAAAATAATGCGTCCAATTTATGAGCAAAAGGGGATTATTACGAATCCAGAAGTTTAAGATAAATAACCGTAGTTAAATTTATGAATTTATATATTATATTTATGTTAATTGGGCTTTCTATAGCAATGATTTTATAATTTTTAGCGTTGCTGATTCAAGCTCACGCAGAGGCAAAGAACATATTGGTATAAGATTTAATAATAAAATTTTTTGCTACTTAACCTTGAAACTGGAACAAAGTTATGGCTAATACAGGTGTAATTCGTCAGCAAGGGCAAAATCCTGCTTTACCACCAGAGCGTGTACCGCTAAAAACTTGGATTGGTGTATTAGCCAGTATGCTTGGTGCATTTATGGCGGTATTGGATATTCAAATAACTAATGCTTCGCTGCAAGATATTCAAGCAAGTTTAGGAGCAACTCTCGAAGAAGGTTCTTGGATTTCTACCGCGTATCTCGTAGCAGAAATTGTGGTAATTCCTCTAACAGGCTGGTTATCACGGGTGTTTTCATTGCAGCGTTATCTGTTAGTGAATACTGCACTATTTATTTTCTTTTCTATATGCTGTGCTTGGGCATGGGATCTTAATTCCATGATTTTCTTTCGCGCCTTGCAAGGTTTTAGCGGAGGAGTTTTAATTCCCACTGCTATGACAGTTGTCTTAACAACTTTACCTCAATCAAAACAATCAGTCGGACTGGCTGCATTTGGGTTTAGTGCAGTTTTTGCACCCTCAATTGGCCCGACATTAGGAGGTTGGTTAACCGAAAATTTTGGTTGGGAATACAATTTTTATATCAATGTAATTCCAGGCGCATTAATGCTGGCTGGTGTTTGGTATGGAATTAAGCAAGAAAAACCCCAAATTAATTTACTCAAACAAGGTGATTGGTGGGGAATTATTGCGATGGCTATTGGCTTAGGTTCATTACAAGTTGTTTTAGAAGAAGGTAGTCGTAAAGATTGGTTTGGTTCAGCATTAATTGTGCGCTTAAGTATAGTAGCAGTAATCTTTTTGGCGATATTTTTCTTTATAGAATTAACTCGTAAGCAACCATTTATTAATTTACGGCTTTTATCTAGACGTAACTTTGGTTTAGCCAGTATTGTTAATGTGTCGTTGGGAGTAGGATTGTATGGTTCAATTTATATTTTACCGTTGTATCTCGCTCAAATTCAACAATACAACGCTCTGCAAATTGGTGAAGTATTAATTTGGGCCGGTATTCCCCAACTGTTTATTATTCCCTTCATTCCAAAATTGATGCAACGCTTTGACGTGCGTTTCATGGTAGCTTTTGGTGTGACTTTGTTTTCCATCAGTGCATTTATGAACTCTGGAATGACTAATGAAACAGGGTTAGATCAATTACGCTGGTCGCAATTTGTGCGCGCAATGGGACAACCCCTAATTATGGTGCCGCTTAGTTCTATTGCTACTGCTGGTTTGAATCCGAAAGAAGCAGGATCGGCAAGTGGTTTATTTAATATGATGCGGAATCTAGGCGGTTCTATTGGAATTGCTTCTTTAGCAACTTTATTAGCAAATAGAGAGCAATTCCACTCGAATAGATTGGGTGATGGAGTATCTTTATATAACCCAGAAACTCAACAGCGAATTGACCAAATGACGCAGTATTTTATTAGTCGCGGAGCAGATTTAAGTACAGCACAAAATCAAGCGATCGCATCTATATCCAATATAGTCCGTCGGGAAGCATTTGTGATGGCTTTTAACGATTGTTTCTACTTTATTGGTATTGCTTTGTTAGTTAGTGGAATTGCCATTTTATTCCTCAAAAAGGTGAAGCCAAGTGGTGGCGCTGTTGCTCATTAGATTTGTGTCCTATGGGTTAAAATGTTTGATAAAACTACTAAGGTACTAAAATGGTCGTTAGCCAAAGTGAGTACTATATCTCCCCAGAAGAGTATTTAGAAGGCGAGAAAGTAAGCGAAATCAAACACGAGTATATTGATGGGCAAGTCTACGCAATGGCAGGGGCAAGTGATGCTCATGTAACTGTAGTAGGAAACTTGTTTGTACTGCTGCGAAACCATCTCCGGGGTACTGGGTGCCGTGTCTATATGTTAGATATGAAAGCACAAATCGAGGCTATAAATCGCTATTTTTATCCCGATGTAATGGTGACTTGCGATACACGAGATAAAGAATTTGAATATTTTAAGTCCCATCCTTGCTTAATTATTGAAGTGCTTTCTGAATTAACCGAAGGCTATGATAGAGGGAAGAAATTTGCTAGTTACCGACACTTAGAATCGCTGCAAGAATATGTGCTAATTTCACCAGACAGAATGAATGTAGAATGCTTCCGCCGCAACGAACAAGGACAGTGGGTACTTTACCCTTATGAACAAGAGGGAGAAGTGCATTTAGCTAGCGTTGATTTTCGGTGTGCGATCGCAGAAATATATGAAGATGTAATATTGACAGATGAAAATATTTTCTAATCTAACATTTCTGGGTCAATTCCTAAAGCGTTGAGTTGTTCAAGAGACAGAGTACGCAACTTCTCTGTAATTAAAAGCCGCTTCTGTCGTTCAGTTTCAGCCCTTTGTCGCTCAACTTCCGCCCGTTCCTCACCTGTTAGCAGTAAATTTCCTTGTGCATCCCACCACCGTAACCAAGGTAACTCTACATTTTGATAAAATCCTTGCCAGATTCCTAGCTCTACACCCATAGGAGCAATTGGGTAATGTCCTCGTTCATTGGGTTGCATCAGTTGATAAGTATTATCGACTAGGTGATACACTTCAACCTGTGCTTTTGCTACTTCATAAACCCCATAATAAGGCACTCGAATTGCCTGCTCATAAACCCAAAACTTACCAACATTTCCACCTTCACCTTGAGATGGCGGTGTGTTATCTCGTTCTTCTGAACCATCTCCAGAGACAAATTCAATCACAATCAAGGGCGCAACATACTCCTTCCACAGCACATAAGAACGGCGCATTTTACCGTTAAGTGTCGGTGGTACATTGGGTACATAAAACCAGTCTGGTGCTTCAGCTCCTTTTTCAGGAGGTTCTGTCAATCGCCAGTAGATCCCAGAATCTTGTCCAATACAATATTGACCGTCAGGATGAAGTTTCTCTAAAATAGGTTTAATTGAATCTGTGATTAAAATACTTTGCGGATGCTCCTGAAGATTTTTCACGAATGTACCGTCTGAGTCTGGTAACTGGGTGTGGTCGGGTAAAGTTAATGCCGATAGGGAAGTCATAGGCTTTAACGAAGGTTTGTCTAATTTTTATTTTAGATTGCTATTTTACTATTTTTGAATAGACGCGCTACTAGGTTAGATGCCATTTATATAACAAAAGTCAATCTTTCTATATGAAAAAAGCTATTACGATTACTGCGCATATTTTCTATATCCTCATAATCATTCGCATTCGGCTTAACTATAGATAATAGAAAATGAGAACCTATTGCTCGTAAATGGTATGGTATTACATCAGTTGGTATATCAAAAATCCATCCTATGCCTGCCCATACAGTATTTTCAGAACGTTCCCAGATTACCCTTGTGTATCTCCCGTCCATGTGAAAAATCACTCTTACAGTTTCTCTGTCTAACAGAAATATTTCATTCATTACAATCTAATATTTTGTTTCGATACTTTTTAGAGGGTGGGCTAGCCCACCCCACAATCATTACAAACCAGATGCAAAATTCCACAGTAATAGACGCATAATACCCGATCGCATTTCAGGCAAAGCATCTTTAAAGCGATCGCAGCAACTCTTCTTAACTATGATTTTCATGAAACACCAGTGTCATCAGCAGTTTTGATCTCTTTTAAAATTCGTTCTACTTGGTTAACTTTTTCACCTCTATTCTGTGATTTGAAAATATTTAAAGCTTTTTCTAAAGAAGATAGCGCCTCATCTTTTTTATTTGTTTGCCACATTGCTAGCGCAAAATTAGTCAGTGCCTCGCCATAATTAGGATTAATTTCCAGAGCTTTTTTATATTCAGTAATGGCTTCTTGCCAGCGACTTTGACTTGCGTAAACCATACCGCTTGCATTGTAGGCTAGAGCATATTTTGGCTTCAGGCGAATGGCTTCTCGATAGGCGCTAATTGCTTCTTCTGATTTTTTTTGCTGAAAAAGCACATTTCCTAATTGAAAGTGCCCAAAAGCATCTTCTGGGAATTTTTTAATAAATTGGCGTAAATTTTCTTCTGCACCTTTAAAGTCTCCTTGACTATACAGAGTATTAGCTTGTTGGATTAGCTGCGATCGCTCTGGTGTATCTGTACCTGAAGATTGGGCGATTTTTTGTGGTTGTCTCTGTGCAAGCTGTTCTGGCGAATGCAAAGAAACTTTTCCAGGAACCGCTAACACTAATGGTGATATCCCCATTACACTGAAAATACTCAGCATCATGCAGCCAACAGGTTGAACAAATGCTGATTTGGATTTGCACTTCACCTTCATCGCCCTGAATGCCTCAATAATGTTCTAATCTTTATGATAAATTGGCCTGCGTTAGCGCGTAATGCATCACAAGAGAGACGATAAGGGCGCACATATATATGCGCCCCAATACTTGTCGGGTTTTGGGGAAAAAGGGCAGGGGAAAGGGGAAAGAAAAAACCTTTAACCTTTACCCCTTAACCTTTTCCCAAATCCAATTCCGAGTTAGAAATCCACAAAGCGTCCAGTATTGATATGCGCCCTTATTAAGCTAATTTGGAATTATTTACACACCTTCTCGTAACTTATCCAACACACCCCGATCTTCCAATGTCGAAGTATCTCCAGATACCTCTTGTCCGGCGGCTAAATTCCGCAGCAAGCGCCGCATAATCTTACCCGATCGCGTTTTGGGCAAAGCGTCTGTAAAGCGAATTTCTCCCGGGACGTGCGATCGCACCGATTTCTTTGACAACGTGCTGCTTGAGTTCTTTTCTCAGTTCTTCACTTCCCTGATAAGTGCCTTCTAAAGTCACAAAAGCCACTACTTCTTCACCCTTAAGTTCATCCGGTTTACCCACTACCGCCGCTTCTGCAACTGCTGGATGCGAAACTAAGGCTGATTCTACTTCCATTGTACCGAGTCGGTGTCCTGATACATTCAACACGTCATCCACACGACCCATTACCCAAAAGTAACCGTCTCCATCAAGTCTTGCGCCATCACCAGCAAAGTAAGTATAGTTACCATTTTGGGGCGGAATGTGTTCCCAATAAGTGCGGCGGAAGCGTTCTGGATCGCCGTAAACTGTCCGCATCATTCCTGGCCAGGGATGGCGCACCGCCAAATAACCACCTTCCTTATTGGGTACGGTGTTTCCTTCTAAATCCACGATATCTGCAATAATTCCAGGGAAAGGAAGAGTTGCCGAACCGGGTTTAGTGGGAATTGCTCCTGGTAGCGGTGTAATCATGATACCGCCGGTTTCCGTTTGCCACCAAGTATCAACTATTGGACAACGTTCTCCACCAATAACTTTGTGATACCACATCCAAGCTTCGGGGTTAATCGGTTCGCCGACGGTTCCCAGCAAACGCAACGAAGACAAGTTTCGCGCATTCGGATGTTGTTCGCCCATCTTAATAAATGCCCGAATTGCTGTAGGTGCTGTATAAAAAATATTCACGCCGTATTTTTCAATTACATCCCAGAAACAGCCAGGATTAGAAGTCCGGGGCGCACCTTCATACATTATCGTGGTTGCACCGTTGGAGAGCGGGCCGTAGACAATGTAGCTGTGTCCAGTAATCCAACCGACATCGGCAGTACACCAATATACATCTGTATCTTGCAGGTCAAAGATCCACTTGGTAGTAATATGGGTATACAAATTATAACCAGCAGTTGTATGCACTACACCCTTCGGTTTGCCCGTGCTGCCTGAAGTGTAGAGGACAAACAGCATATCTTCACTGTCCATCGGTTCGGCGGGACAATCGGCTGATACACCTTTTTGTAAATCATGCCACCAATGGTCGCGTCCGCCCAACTGCATATAAGTTTCTTGTCCGGTGCGCTTGACAACGAGGACATTTTCGGCACTGGGAACAGCACCATCAGCCAAGGCTTTATCTACTTGTGCCTTGAGAGGAACGATCGCATCTTTGCGCCAACCACCATCAGCCGTGATTACCAGTTTAGCTTGAGCATCGATTAAGCGATCGCGCAAAGCTTCGGCACTAAAACCACCAAATACCACACTATGGGGTGCGCCGATTCGGGCACAGGCTAACATCGCGATCGCAGCTTCGGGAATCATCGGCATATAAATACCAACGCGATCGCCTTTTTGTACGCCTAGTTGCTTCAATGCATTGGCAAACTGGCAAACTTCCCGGTGCAGTTGGGCGTAGGTAAGGGTACGGGAATCACCTGGTTCTCCTTCCCAAATCAATGCGGCTTTATTTTTGCGCCAGGTAGTAAGATGTCTGTCAAGGCAGTTGTAAGAAATATTTATCTTACCGCCAACGAACCACTTAGCAAAAGGTGGTTGCCAATCTAATACTGTGTCCCATTTTTGGAACCATTCTAATTCTTTTCCAGCTAAATCTGCCCAAAATTGCTGCGGATCGGCTTTGGCTTTGTCACAGAGACGCTGATAGTCATCCAGACTTTTGATATGGGCGTTCTGCGAGAATTCTGAACTAGGATGAAAGAGGCGGTTTTCTTGTAGGATTGATTCTATAGTTGGTTGAGACATGATTACATTTACGAGCGGTATTGTTACTGAAAACTATTTTTAGCTTAGTTGTGCTAGACGCTGTTTAGATTTTCGTTAAGCTAGATAAAAATTGCCGAGTTATTTAGTTTACATTCATTTTCATCTAGAACTTATCAGTTAATACCATTATTAAGTCTGAATGAATCTCCAGATGCAATAGAGTTATTAAGGAATGCATCCCAGTTTTATTTTGCACTGAAAGAATAACTATCATTGCGATCGCGCAGCCTCTTGTAGAGAGGAGGAACTACGAACGTAAGTGCGTGTCGCAGACAAGCAATTGCATGGACTAGTTCTTAGTTGGATTTGCGATTGCTTCTCTACGAGATGCTACGCGAACGCTTCACTTTGTTTCGTTCGCAATGACATACAAAAAAGTGGGATGCTCCCATACTAATGTTAAAAAATGATAAGTTCTGATTGAGCTAAATAAAATTAATTAATACGTATCTATCTTAGGTTATAGTTTATTTGGCTTATAAAGATTGATAGTTGATGGTTTTAAACAGCATGATAACTACACTCATACTGGCCATGTTTTACAAAAAAATAAATCTATATGCATAGACGAGCGCCCTTATATTATTTATTTTTAGGAGTATTAACGAGTTCTAGCTGTTTTATCTTCAGTGTAACAGCCCAAGTCCCATCTAATTCGCAGCAATCCTCGACTCGAAGTGAAGCTCAAGCTGCTAGTTGGTTTGAAGCCCATCGCGCCCAGTCAGGCGCTTTACGAGCATTTGTACAGCGAATGCCGAAGGGAGGAGATATCCACAGTCATCTCAGCGGGGCTGTGTACGCAGAACACTATCTGGAGTGGGCTGCCACCGATGGGTATTGTGTGAATCCAAAGGTAGGAACTTTAGTTGAACCTAAAGCTTGCGGTCAGGACAGTAGCTATTTTCCAGCTTCAGAATTGTTAAACCGAACATCTATTTATGATTCTCTAATAAATCGTTGGTCTACTCGCAACCTCCAATTTGCTGGTAAATCAGGACACGACCAATTTTTTGAAGCTTTTAGTGGTTTTGGGACAATATCAGACTCTATGAGCCGTCGGGATGATATGGTCGCAGAAGTAGCAAATCGGGCAGCTTCGCAGCATATTAATTATCTAGAGTTAATGCTTACCGTTCAGGGCAGTGAGGTTCGACAGCTAGGGCGTGAAGTTGGTTGGAATAAAGATTTGCAAGAGATGCAGCGTCAATTGCTCAAACGAGGATTAACCAAGCTAGTGACACTGGGCAGCCAGCAATTTGCACAGTTGGAGGGCGAAGTCTCGAAAACACTCGGTTGCGGCACTCCATCAGCACAGCCTGGATGTGCAGTGACGGTGCGCTATTTGCAGCAAACGACAAGAACAAAGTCGCCCGTTGAAGTGTTTGCTCAGTTAGCTTATGCCTTTGCACTGGCTTCATCGGATTCGCGGGTAGTTGGCATTAATCTCGTCGCCCCAGAAGATAACCCAATTGCACTGCGCGATTACACTCTGCAAATGCAAATGCTGCAATTTTTCAAACGCCAATATCCCAATGTCAAGGTCGCGCTCCATGCAGGAGAGTTAACTCTGGGGTTGGTTCCGACCGAGGATTTACGTTTTCATATTCGGCAAGCTGTAGAAGTGGCACAGGCATCTCGCATCGGACATGGCGTGGATATTCTTTTTGAGGAGCGTCCCTTCGAGTTGATGGAGCAAATGCGGCGACTCGGCGTGTTGGTCGAAATCTGCCTGACCAGTAATGAAGTCATTTTGAATGTCCAGGGAGATGAGCATCCTTTTAGGGAGTATTGGAAGGCTGGAGTACCAATGACCCTTGCTTCAGATGATGAAGGCATTTCCCGCATTGATTTGAGTCATGAATATCTGTTAGCGGCAACGAGATATGGACTAGGATATAAAGACCTCAAGCGACTGGCTCGCAATAGCTTAGAATATAGTTTCGCTCCGGGAAATAGTCTCTGGAAGTCGCCTGAGTTTAAGGCAATGGTTGGAGCTTGTGCAAGCGATACCCCTGGTGAAACCTCTGTTTCTCAAGGGTGCAGTGCTTTTTTGCAAAAGAGCGATCGCGCGCGGATTCAATGGCAGCTAGAGTCGGAATTTGCTCGGTTTGAGCCATTGCAGAACTGGCTTTGATAGCCATTGCTAGCTTAAGTAAATTGCACGGTACAAATAAAGCTGATACCGTTTATTTGTGAAGCTTTGCGAAATCCTAACTTTTTTTTCAACGCAAAGGTACGCGGAGGTTAACGCAGAGGCACGCAGAGGTTTTTTAGAGCAATTTCGCTATGTTGCAAAATAATTATGCGCATCTTCATAGAGAATTGCTATGAGTTTGCAATGTTAGTTAGCGATCGCTACCAATGTCAAGGTTTAGAAACTGAAGTACTTAGAAGGTTGCTGTAAGTAGGGCGTGATGAACATTTAACGCTAATTAGTGCCGAAATTCTGACTGAAAATTCTGCAATGCAAGTTCTCTTGTAACATTCAACATTTATTCTTCTGTAATTTGCACTCCAAAATGCAAATCTACCAAGGGCGATAATGCCTAATGGTACATAACAGAAGCATGAAAGCGTGAATAAAAAACTCCTCATTTCTCCTCAAGAAGTCACGTCACTGTTAGCAGAAAAATCATCACAAACTGTGATTATCGATACGCGAAGTCAAGAAGATTATGATATTTCTCATATTTATCAAGCCATAAATATTAGAGATTTTTTCACCTATCTTTTAGAGAATTCCTCCCCAGCAGGATTGAAGGAATTGCAAGAGTATTTTGCAGAAATCATGAGCAGGGTAGGAATATCTGGTGCAGAACATTTAATTGTGTATGAAGATGCTTTAAATAAAGGTTATGGTCAATCTTGTCGAGCAGCTTTCTTACTGAAATATTTGGGTTGCGCTCAGGTATCTATTTTACATGGAGGATATAGAGCATGGCTCAAGGCAGGATTACCTACTACCGATGAAGTACCGAAGCGTGAAAGCAGCATATTTAGATTGCATCCCAATGCTGACATCATGGTGACTACCACAGAGATGTTGCAAGCAATTGAGAATCCAGCAATTATTAAATTAGATGTGCGCGATCGCAACGAATGGCTTGGGTTGAGTTCTTCTCCTTATCATCCTGATTTTTGTCCCCGCAAAGGTAGAATCCCTAACTCTGTATGGTTAGAATGGCATCATCTGATGAATTCTGAATCGGAAATCCCTACGTTCCGATCGCCAGATGAAATCCGAGAAATTTGTCAGTCAGTAGGTATTACTTCAAAGTCAATTGTGTACATTTACTGCTTTAAAGGTTCAAGGGCTGCGAATACATTAATAGCCCTTGAAGAGGCAGGAATTTCTGCTAAAAATTATTTTGGCTCTTGGAATGAATGGTCTCGCGATTTTTCGCTCCCAATTGATAGCAGAGTTATGCAATAAGGGTATAAACTTGACTCTGAATTTTGAATTATTCTTCAATCAGACATCAACATTTATCTGTTCTATCTGTCTAGCGGCTTTATCCCAAAGCTTTGCTGAAGTCTCATCTTGCCAATGAGTTCTCAGATTTTCCGCTTTTTTGTGACATATTCGTTCTAACATTTCTAATATTGCGGATAATGTCAGTTGATTAATTAATGATTCTAAAATCTCCATATATTCTTTTTGCATGATATTTACCTCCTTAATGTCATTCAATATATGCCAACAAAACCCACTTATTCTTAACCTATGTATTAAGATTTGTTGCACAATAGTACTAATATTCTGTCAGCTTATATATGCAGTTTAACCTATTCTGAATACTCAATTTTGAAAATTTATTTTTAATAGATGAAAAAACTGTTTAATTGAAATATTTGCTCACAACTTTCTCAAATTTTGTGTCTAACTTAAAAATAGGATTGGATAAATAAAAAGTATGAGTTGTCATGTGATGGGCTATATTCTACCGGAGGCGGAGCTTCTTTGGCTTTGCTCCTGACTCCTGAATTATGTTCGATAAAAAATTCCTTCCGTACTATGGATGCAAAGTGAAGCAGATGTGGCTATGTTTTGCGCAGTACAACACAAAAGTCTGATGTCTACTTCCAAACTAGAGAAACTGTCAATCTTTACTATCTAGCTTGTGCAGACATCATCTAGAAAGTTATGGATAAGTTTGCTATTTTAAAGTGAAAATCTTTTCTAAATATCTGAAAACTTAGCAAAAGTTTGCGAAATGAGGAAATGGACATTAGAAGAGGCAGAGGTGGAGAGAAGAAAGACCTACTGCAATTTCTCCCCTCCTTACCTCATCTCTTTATTCCCCAGTGCCTATTTACTAGAATGCGACTTTTCCGGCATGACTATATTAGTATGGCTTGCCTTGCCATTTTTGCCGTTAGTATTCCCGTTACCATTGCGGGGATGGATGACACCATAACCGCCGTGGTTACGTTCGTAAATTACATTAATCTCTCCAGTTTCAGAATTATGGAACATATAAAAGTCGTGTCCTACGAGTTGCAGTTGTTCTAGAGCTTCTGCAACAGTCATCGGCGGCATAGAGAAATATTTGGTGCGGACGACTTCGTTGGGCAATTCGGCGGTGCGATCGCCAATTAAATCTGTTACTATCGACTCTGGAATAACTACTTCTGTTGGTTGAGCGTGAGTTTTGTGGTCTTGACGCCGTTCTTTATATTTCCGCAGTTGACGCGCAATTTTATCTGCAACTAAGTCAATGCTGGCATATAGGCTCTCGCTGCTTTCCTCGGCACGAATAACGCTACCATTAGCATAAATAGTTACTTCAGCCGCTTGTCTTGTATTAATTCGGGGATTCCGGGCGACGCTAAGATGCACATCCACTTCATTTGTAATGCTTTGAAAGTGACTAACTGCTTTTTCAATTTTTTGATGTACATACTCACGAATCGCATCGGTGATTTCAATATTTTTGCCGTGGATGACAAGCTTCATGTAATACTCTCCCGCTGAATATTTTAGATGTGTGAATTTGCTTTGTATGAAAAGAAATTGCGGTAAGGTTTATTACTCCCGCCAAAACAAATTGTGAACTATATTGTATCTACTGCTGTTAAGCTATCTCTCAGGTTGCTGCATCTGAGGAATTGTCAAGTATACCCTTGATTTACCTCCTCATCTCTGCGCTGATGTCTTATTGTATATCCAATTAGCACTCAAGAGTTGAGAAAATCTAATTGTAGCTCCTATGACTACCTTTTCCTTTAAAGGAATGCTTACAGAACTGTTGATATTTGCTCCTTCTGTGTTCGATTGAGGTTTGCTTGCTGTTGTTCAAGAATACAAGGTTCTGTGGAAGTTTGATTCTGTTTGAAATGCAAACAATGATATTAAAGTCATCAGCCAGTACATTCTTCCTTATTGTCTTGGCATAATGCTTATTGCAGAGAATTCCTCCTAAAACCTATTGAGGTTAATATTCAAGCTAGCACTTTGTTTTTTCTAATGCATCTTCCCTTGACTTTCCTTTAAAATCCTTTGCAAAGCTTGACAATTTTTGATTCTCATTATGTAACTTGAAATATATTTAGTTCTTTATACGGTTGAATTTTGGGATGATCCATAGTATCAGATCGCAAAAAAAAATTTGTTTGCTGTATAATCAAGGATTAATGCCTTACTTAGAAGCTCATGGATGGCAGCGATCGCTTCTAAGCGAGCGCATTCACGACCCAAGTCTAGATGACGTGTTAATTTTGCTAGAACATCCACCTATCTACACTTTGGGACAAGGAAGCAACTCAGACTTTATCAAATTTGAGATTGACAAAGGTGAATACGATGTGCATAGAGTTGAACGAGGCGGTGAGGTTACTTACCATTGTCCCGGTCAACTCGTGGGCTATCCAATTTTAAATCTGCAACGTTATCGCAAAGACCTCCATTGGTACTTACGGCAACTCGAAGAAGTAATAATTCGCGTATTGGCAATTTATGGATTGCAAGGAGAAAGAATTCCGGCTTTTACTGGCGTTTGGTTGCAAGGGCGAAAAGTTGCGGCTATTGGTATTAAAGTCAGCCGTTGGATTACTATGCACGGCTTTGCGTTAAATGTTTGTCCAGACATGACAGGCTTTGAGCGCATTGTCCCCTGTGGTATTTCTGACAAACCTGTAGGCAGTTTAGCCGAATGGATTCCAGGTATCACCTGCCAAGAAGTGCGTTTTTACATAGCACAATCTTTTGCGGAAGTCTTTGGCGTGGAATTAGTAGAATCTCAGCCTCAAAGGTTTTTCCTATCTGAGTAAATTCCGCTTGTAATATGTAATAAATACTATAGCAGTCCTATTTAAATTGTGAGACACTTATAAGAGGAGTCCATATTTAATAGTATCAAAATAACTATTTAATACTCATTAAAAAAAAGAATGCGATCGATATAAACCTAAAAAGCCAGATTAAATCATACTTTTTGTATTTTGAATTAGTATAACTGCGATTATCAAAGCTAGAATCTGATTATTTCTAGACTTCTAGACTAACTTTTTACGGCTGTCAAGCACAACTTTGCGCGTGAATTACTCAAATAATCTCCAGCTAGATGCCCCATCGATAACATCTCTCAGAGAACGTGATTGGACAGCTTTGATAGAACTATTTGATAGAGACGACGGTGATGAAATTGAAGCCGACATCAGCGGTAGTTTATTTTGGCTAATACCTGAACCTTGTTGGGAAGACGATCCCTTTGATTTTTTGCGTGAGTACCTTTAAGTAGTGAGGAGTGAGGAGTGATGAGTGATGAGTAATGAGTAATGAGTGATGAGTAATGAGTAATGAGTTCAAAAGAAGCTTTAAATTTATAATTCCTAACTCCTAACTCCTAACTCCTAACTCCTAACTATCTAACGTTGAGGCGACTTAGGAAAAT
This sequence comes from Nostoc sp. DSM 114160, assembly GCF_053470305.1. NCBI lineage: Bacteria > Bacillati > Cyanobacteriota > Cyanophyceae > Nostocales > Nostocaceae > Nostoc > Nostoc sp. DSM 114160. Next base: position 872,505 of record NZ_JBPFGO010000002.1, read on the forward strand.
ACGTAGGCGATCGCTTTGGGGATTGGTCAGCACTTCATAGGCTGGGCCTTGTTCTGTGACAATACCTTTGTCTAAAAATATCACTTGATGGGCTACTTCTTTTGCAAATTGCATTTCATGGGTAACAACCACCATTGTCATGCCTTCTGTGGCTAATTGTTGCATCACTTGCAGAACTTCACCGACGAGTTCGGGATCTAGGGCGCTGGTGGGTTCGTCAAATAGCATGATCTGAGGATTCATACATAAACTACGAGCGATCGCTACTCGTTGCTTTTCTCCGCCAGAAAGTTGTTCGGGATAAGCAGAGGCTTTGTCAGATAAACCAACTTTTTCTAAATATAATCTCGCTAGTTGGGCGCTTTCTTTTGGTGTTTTACCCAAGACTTTACGCGGTGCGAGTGTCATATTTTCTAAGACGCTGAGATGGGGAAACAGGTTGAACTGTTGAAACACCATGCCTACTTGTGTTCGTAGTTGCCGCAGTTGGCTATAGTTGACAGTGGGCCGGGATAAGTTAATTCCGTTGATGATTAAACGCCCTTTGTCAATGGTTTCTAAGCGGTTGAAGCAACGTAGTAGGGTACTTTTACCACAGCCGGAGGAACCAATAACTGCAACAACTTCTCCTCGGTTGATTTCGCCAGTAATTCCTTTGAGGACTTTTAGGGAACCAAAGTTTTTTTCGATATTCTCAAAAATAATCGCAGGGATGGTATTATCCATTACTTATGTCAAGCTGCTCTACAGTTGATTGTAATATTTTAAGAAACCGCAAAGGCACAGAAGGAGAGAAAATAATATGGCTAAAGTTGGTTGTATGCGTTGGCTGTATTTATGTGTCTTCATAGGTTTTAGTTGTTTATTACTGGCTGGCTGTGCTGGGAACTCTAGCGCGGGGAAAACTTTGCGGGTTGCTACAGAACCGGCGTTTCCACCTTTTGAGTTTCAAGGAAAAGGTGGCGAGTTGCAGGGATTTTCCATTGATTTGATGAATGCGATTGCTTCTTCTGCTAACTTTAAAGTGAATTTTCAAAGTCTGCCTTTTGATGGCATTATCCCAGCTTTGCAAGCCAAAACGGTAGATGCGGCTATTAGTTCGATTACGATTACTGAGGAAAGGGCAAAAACGGTTTCTTTTTCCCGTCCTTATTTTAAGGCTGGGTTAGCGATCGCAATTCGTGCAGACAATCAAGAAATTACTGGTTTTGACAGTCTCAAAAATAAAAAAATTGCAGTCCAAATTGGCACAACTGGGGCTGCAAAGGCTAAAAGTATTCCTGGGGTACAAATTCGCAGTTTTGATTCTGCACCCTTAGCCCTGCAAGAATTGCTCAACGGTAATGTAGACGCGGTAATTAATGATGCACCTGTGACTTTATATGCAATTAATACAGGTAATCTTCAGGGAATTAAAGTAGTACAGAAATTGCTGACGGAGGAGTTTTATGGAATTGCTACAGCTAAAAACTCGCAAAATTTGACATTGATAAATGATGGCTTGGATAGAGTGCTGAAAAATGGCACTTATTCCCAAATTTACCAGAAATGGTTTAAAGTTGAACCACCATCACTACCAGCTAAATCACCATTTGAGAATCAAACTAACGCTGGCGCATCTAAAATATTAACTTCAATTAGCGTGATATTGCAGGCTTTTCCAAGTCTATTGCAGGGTGCATCGATCACGTTGCAATTGACAATACTTTCTGTAGTATTTGGTTTAATTGGCGGTTGCTTAATTGGTATTGTTCGCCTTTCTCATATTGCACCTGTGCGTTGGTTGGCGAGGGCGTATGTAGATTTTTTTCGAGGAACGCCTTTGCTAGTGCAAATTTTTATGATTTACTTTGGTTTACCAGCAATTTTACAAGAATTTGGTTGGACATTTTCTTTCGATCGTCTCAGCGCTGGGGTAATTGCTTTAAGTTTGAATAGCGCTGCATACATTGCCGAGGTTGTTCGTGCTGGAATTCAATCAATTGAACCAGGACAAGCAGAAGCAGCAAAATCATTAGGTTTGAGTTCTGTGCAAACTATGAGTTATGTAATTTTTCCCCAAGCTTTCCGGCGGATGATTCCACCTTTGGGTAATGAGTTTATCAGTTTATTGAAAGATACTAGCTTAGTTTCTGTGATTGGGTTTGAAGAATTACTACGTAAAGGACAGCTAATTGTTGCTGATAACTATCGCGCTTTTGAAATTTACGCAGGTGTAGCAGTGGTTTATTTGTGTTTGACGCTACTTTCTTCCCAAGCATTTAGCCGATTAGAAGCTTGGATGAATCCCATCAAGCGCTAAGAGACTTTCAAAAATAATTTCTCAAAATCCAGAGAATAATAATCAATATGCTTGGAAAGCTAATTTTTTGGGATAGGTAGCAGTTGGGGGTTAAAATCCTTAAGAGAAAATCAAACTTAATAAAATGTGTTCTAATATACCTTTTTTTCAGATAATTCTAATCCATTGTTTAATTTAACTTAATACTTTGCTACAAATCCAATAAAAAAGTTATGTAACATCAATCAGATAACACTATTGTTATCATAGACTTGTAATCATTAAGAAATGTAAATAGTAACTATAACCGTAAGTCAATTTAACTTAATGATTTTGTGCTTGCTATTTCAGGGCTGAGTATGGCAGTACAATTCTGTTGCAATGAAAACTCAGTGAATAGGTTTGAACTATTCAATGCAAGTCTAGTTTCGGTTGCATTGTAACAGTTCACCTTGGCAGCCAAAAATTAAAAACTTTTCATAAGAGGAGAAGCAAATGAGAAATTTGAAAGCAATCATAGACAAATCCTCATTGACTAGTGAAGTACCGGCATCATTTGTGGTGTTTCTTGTCGCCCTTCCTCTTTGCATGGGTATTGCGATCGCTTCGGGACTTCCGCCATCTCGCGGCTTAGTTACAGGAATAGTAGGCGGAATTATTGTTGGTGCTGTTTCCGGTTCTCCACTGCTAGTCAGTGGCCCAGCAGCAGGGCTGGCTGTGATTGTCGCAGAAATAGTTCAACAATATGGCATTGAAATGGTTGGGCCAATTCTGCTGCTAGCGGGTTTAATCCAATTACTCGCAGGTATATTTAAAGTTGGTCAGTTGTTTCGCGCCATGTCACCGGCTGTCATCTATGGAATGCTTGCAGGTATTGGGATATTAATCTTCGCTTCCCAATTTCATGTCATGCTAGACGACCAACCGCGTATACACGGCATTGAGAATTTAATTTCTATTCCCAACACGATTTACAAAGCTTTCTTCCCTATTGATGGTAGCGTTCATCACGTTGCGGCACTCATAGGTGTAATAACTATTATCAGTCTTCTGCTGTGGGAAAAATTTAAACCCAATAGTTTAAAGTTGATACCTGGCGCGCTTGTCGGCGTTGTCATTGCCACCGTTATCGCTACAGTGTATCGATTACCGATTCAGTATGTTGATGTACCTGGAAATCTAGCACAAGCAATTCAATTACCAACATTTGCCAGCTTACCACGCTTAATTCAGGCACCAGTTTTGCTAGATGCGATCGCGATCGCATTCATTGCTAGTACAGAAAGTTTGCTTTCAGCCGTAGCAGTAGATCGATTGCATACCGGGACAAGAACCGATTTCGATCGCGAATTAACAGCCCAAGGAATTGGCAACATTATATGTGGGTTCTTGGGTGCTTTGCCGATGACAGGAGTGATAGCCCGCAGTTCTGTAAACGTAGAAGCTGGTGCTAAAACTAGATTATCGACGATGCTTCACGGTTTATGGCTGTTAATTTTAGTAATTGCAGCCCCAACCTTGCTGAAAATAATTCCCATTTCTAGTTTGGCAGCAATTCTAGTTGTTACTGGTTACAAACTAATCGAAGTAGAACATATTCGCCAGTTAAAAAAGTATGGACGTTTTCCTCTGGTAATATTTGCTGCCACTTTAATCGGGATTGTTGTTACTGACCTCATCACAGGTGTTTTAATTGGTATTTTGTTGACAGGAATATTACTAATTCACAAAATGTCTGTGTTGAATATCCAAGTTATTAAGCACGAAGATAATCAGCGAATAGACATTTATTTACAAGGTGCGGCAACATTTGTAAGGCTACCAAAATTGGCGAATATTTTAGAACTGGTGCCTCCAGGAAGTGAATTGCATGTTTATATGCAAGACTTGGCTTATATAGATCACTCTTGTCTAGACTTACTATCGGTGTGGGCAAAACAACAGGAAAAAATGGGAAGCACTTTAACTATGCAATGGGATCGTCTGATAGATCGTAATCGCAAACCATTTACTCTGTAGAATTCCAGCTAGATTGAATTTTGCTCGCGTAGGGTAGCATAGCCGTGCTACCCTACCAATTGTTTGTATTCTATGTAATCAACCAGGGGTTAAAATAGGTTTTATATAGGGAATTTGGATTGCGTTGCACCTGAATTAACCAAAAATATATGACAATTCTCAACGCTCGTAACTTATCCTTAGAAGAAGTTCATCGTCTGTTTGGTTTTCAAAGACAGTATAATGATTCATTTTCTAACTACTTATCTTTGGAACCTCTTACGGAAGCAGAACAGCAGGAACTAAAACAAATTCAGCATGACTTTGATAGATACCTAACAATAGGTAAAGTTTCTGAAGGTCAGGTTAAGTTTCTTGCAGTTGCACCTTTACTAAGATTAGCTGGTTTTTATCGCTATCCGATAGAGATTATTTTGGAGGAGAATATTGCTAATATTGAAGTTGAAGATGAAGATATAAAAATTAAAGGAAGATTTGATATTTTAGCTGTTAATAAAGCTAAAACTACAAAAGCTCAAACATATTTTTGGGTACTGTTGATTGAATCTAAAAACTGTCAAGTTGATATATCAACAGGTTTGTCTCAGCTACTTACTTATGCTTATAAAAATTTAGATAACTAAAAATCAGTTTGGGGATTAACGACTAATGGTAGAAGTTATCAGTTTGTCTATATAGAACAAGGAAATCCCCCTATTTATTATCTGTTGCCAGAATTAAATTTAATGGAAAGAGAGCGTTCAAGTCAGTTGCTACAAGTTTTAAAAGCAATTTGTCAACTTTAAAAGCATTGATGATTAAAACAACATACAAGCCAAGGTAAAAATTTATGACTCAAGCCATACCCAAACTAGTAAGCTTTGAAGATTTTGCAGCTTGGCGTCCTCAAGGCGGAAGATACGAATTACATGATGGTGTGATTGTTGAAATGCCCCAACCAACTGGCGAACATGAAGATGTTGTTGGTTTTATCGCTAGAAAACTAACAGTAGAATTTGACCGATTAAATTTACCTTATACAATTCCTAAAACTGCGCTGATAAAGCCTTCTAATTCGTTATCTGCCTACTCTCCAGATGTATTGCTATTAAATCGTTCTAATTTAGTGAATGAACCGCTATGGAAAAAAGAATCAACTGTATCATATCCGGCATCAATTCCCTTGGTAGTTGAGGTCGTTAGTACCAATTGGGATGATGACTACTACACAAAACAAGGTAAATATGAGGTTATTGGAATTCCTGAATATTGGGTTGTAGATTATCTCGGTTTAGGCGCTAAAAAGTTCACTGGCAACCCCAAACAGCCTACTATGTCTATTTATCAATTAATCGATGGTGAATACCAAGTTACTCAATTTAGAGGTACAGATCGCATAGTCTCGCCTACTTTCCCAGAATTGAATTTAACCGCCGAACAGATTTTTCAAGCTGGAGATATCCCAAGTTGTTAAATTTACCGAAAAAGCTTTTTATAAGTTATCTAATTACGAATTACGAATTAGTATGAGACTGCCTTGGGATGAATGGGAAGCAAGTAACCAAGAAATAGAAAAAGTAGCGAGCAAATTATCTTTGCTAATTGCTATGACAGCCAAAAACTTGGCATTGTACTACAAGTATAACAGTACCAGGTAACGGAAACGTAAAAACCGGAATACTTCGTGCGAAATGACTTGTTTGTGAATTTTTACAATTTCCTGTAAGCGTTATATATTAGGCTTTCTAAGTCTCCATACGAGAGAAGAAACTGACCAAACTCATCCGAGGAACCTTTGCTACGTATGTAGCATAGTCTCCGTAACGTCGGCAGAATTTAGTTGGCAAATGTCCCAGTGGAGAATTTGTTGTGAAGGTCAGGTCTGAGTAAGATAACCAGTATTTAAAATACGTTCCTTTTCGCCATCCGACACGATCACTGAATTTTTCGTAGTCTTTTTCGACACTGTTCCAAATGCGCTTTTGCACGCTAAACCCAAAGCGTCCATTGCTGCATCTTACCCACAGTTGGTCAATGGTGCGTAAGTCAGTGCAAGGAAAATTGCTAAGAGATTTGCTATCAAGCCAGCGTCGTTGTTCTCTGCCTGATGCTTTGAGCATAACAGCCAGAGTTTCTTGATCTGCTTCTTTGTACTGCCCTGCTTTAAGTAAATCGCGCAACCGCCTATAGTCTACGCCTTTCTCAGAGAGGAGATCATTACCACTAGATTGCTGTTGTAGTCGCAGCTTATCGGCTTTTTCTTGTTCTCGTTGTCTTTGTAGCTTATCTGCCTCTTCTTGTTCTTGTTGTCTTTGTAGTCTTTCTGCTTCCTGTCTTTGTAGTCTTGCTTCTTCTTCTTGTTCCTGTAGCCGCAGCCTTTCTTGTTCCTGTTGTAATTTTCTATTTTCCTCTTCTTGTTCCCGTAGTCGCAGCCTTTCTGCTTCCTGTTTTTGCCTTGGTTCGTCTCTTTCCTTCTTTAGCTTCTCCGCAGCCGCCCGAATTCCTCTAGCTACATCTGTAAAGGCTTCATCTTGATTATGCCAATTCCTTGACACTACAGGTTCAGCATTCTTAGGCAAAGCTTGAAGTTTTGCAAATGGTGCGCCATTCCAATCAACGCTTCGCAGAATAACCGGGATAACACAAGCCTCTCCAGCATAGTGACGTTCTATTGCCCTCTTAACTTCGACATCCCAGCAATATTTAGAAAAAAGAAAATCTGAACTGATGAGCAACAAAATGATGTCGGCGGTGTTTAGATTATCATTAATTTGGTAATCCCACTCCTCTCCAGGTAGTATCTTGCGATCGTGCCAGCTTGAAATCACGCCCTGCCATTCTAATATGGTCAGGTGTTTAGCTAGTTCATCCCGTAGAGCTTCGTCTTTGTGAGAGTAAGAAAAGAAAAGCCTTAACGATTCCTCTGGCATTTTTGGTCTAAGGAGTAGGATAAATCACGCTTTAAGCAAATTATAGTGTTTTTAGCTGATTTGCTTGAGAACTAACGCCCTAAGTGCGATCGCAATACACTTGACCAATACTACGATCGGGATTAATCTCAATCACTAAATCAACCGCTGTCGCATCTGTTACCAACGGCGTGATGAATAATTCCGGGTGCAGGGATCGCCAAAAATAATTGACAAATTGCTCTATCTCTGCACTACTCATCCCGGATTTTCCCGCAGCAATCATCTGTTGTTCTGCCTGTTTGCGCCACTCCAAAGAACAGCGGTACTCAGTGGGATAAAGCACAATTAAACTGTCTAATCGTTCCCACAGTGGTAAATAATCGTGGAGGCGAAGATTCATCTCACGGGCAAATGCTCTATCTTCATCTGTGACAATTGGCGGCGGTGCAGTATCAAATAAATCAGGGTCGATTGGTCGCACACCCACAAACCAACCTTCAAATAGTACAATATCTACATCCGTAACCATTTCTGGATTAGTGCGATCGCCAGCACCTCCATAAGCTGATTTATCAAACCGGGGAAGCATCACCGGGCTTTGTAACTCACGGATTTGATCTAGTACATTTAAGCCTAAGTCTAGATCGTGAGTTCCCGGTGGCCCGCGCCAAATCAAGCGGGGATCTTGCTGTGTCAAAAGCAAGCGATCGCTGTAAGTTTTATACAAATCATCCAAAGATAAACTCACAGTCCTGTATCCCAAATGATCGAGAATCAAAATGAGAATTTTGGACATTGTGGTTTTACCAGTACCTTGTCCTCCCAATATTCCTTGAATCAGGGGGCGTCTCAACTGTTGGCGCTGCGATGCTAGTTTGATTCCCAAAGGCAGCCACAAGTCCCACAATACCTGTAACATTTCCTGGGGTTGTATTTGGAGAGTTGCTTGACAGAATTCGCTAAAAGCTGGAAAGACAGATTTTAGTAAATGCGATCGCCTTTCGATCATTTCATCAACATTTTCCGGCGCGATCCCAAAAGCTTTAGCCCTTAACCGATCTGCCAGTGCTGCTTCTCTTGCTTCCTGCTTCCAAGTTTCCCCCGGCCCATTGGTTGCCAAAACACTCAGCCACAAATTCATAAATTCTCCATCTGACTACGATCCCAGCTTAAAAGCTTCGAGAAACAGGCTGTAGATGAAACCAACTTTGAGGAGATTTAGTGAGTCTATCAAGAGCGATCGCCGATCCAAAAAGCTGCGACTATAAAATACCCGGCTGGTAATTTCCGTTAACAGTACTAAAAAACCAGCTGCTACAATGTCCAACTCTGCCCGTTGTCCCCCAGCTGTAGTGGAAACTGCGTTTCCCAGAAAAAAACCGAACAAAAAACTAATTATCAGCAACGATAATCGTCGCCAAGGATTTAAAAACCATTGCCCAAAGCGTGTAGCAATAGCATCGAACAAATTATTGAGACGAGTGTTTTGCATCAAAGGGACTTCTGGGAAAAGTCAAGATATCTTGAAATATATCTATATTAATGTAAGAAGGATATTGGTTTTAGCATCAGCTTGTTTGTTACTATTGTAGATATCTACTGGAATTGCAGTGTTTATTCAAATTTGACTATTCTATCATCTTCTTTAGAAGTACAGTTTCTTAGAAGATGTTTGGAAACAATAAATATTTAGTTTGATCCTCACGAGCAAGCCTGAAAAAATGGGAAAATGATTCAAAATTCTCCTTTTTTAAGGAAGCTAGTTCGTTAAGCGCGTTTGCTGACTTGTATTCATGTATGGAAGTAAGCTTTTCGTAGCGTCTCTCAACAGGAGAATAAACTTGCGTAGATTTAGAAAGGAGGATCTTTAAGCACTGACGTTTAGCAAAGGACGCCTTGTTGAGGCTGCTAACGGTTTCAGGAAACTTTTATTTTTTTTATAGAAATGAATTGGCTCAATAGGTATAAAATTATCTTGTTTTTATCCATACTTACGGTAAAAAACCAAAGTAATGGATGTCTGGATCTCTTGTTTTTCAAACATCAAAGAGATTATATCCTTCAAATATTTTCTAATCAAAATGATATTTATCATACATTCCTCTTCCTAATTTGAGGAAAGTCTATATTCGGCTATCTGTGTGATTGCCTTTTGGGATAATAGGCTACTATTTGGTCAAGCCTAGACAAAATATTTATTTCTAAATAACTATCAATATGAAATCTTCAGTGTATCGGAACGTCGGTATTACAGCTTTGTGCTTGGGACTGCTTGTTGCTCTGGTGGGATGCTTTGGACTGAGCGTATCCTTTGAGTCCACTAACCCAGATACAAACCCAGACACATCTTCACAACTGCCAACAAAAACTCAAGAGTGGCATACAACTTCGGTTGTACCTGAAAAAAGTATTTCCACTAGTCTATCTACTCCAGTACCTACCCCAACCAATCGAGTAGAACATAGCATTAAAGAGAATACTTATCCTGTCTTGGCAGAGCGTGATAAATCAACAAGCATTGCCAAGGATCGAGGTACTTTGCGAATGAGCAATCAAACAAATCAGCCTGTGCGGCTGGTTCTACTGGCAAGAGAGTCAGTAGCAAAAGGAGCTAGTAAAAAACAAACTCACTACGATGTACCGGCACATTGGGATTTTGCTCCCGAAGAAGGTAGTGAGAAGGGACTGGTTCTATCCCTACCTCAAAATAATTTAAAGCTGGAAAAGGGAGATGTTTTAGTTGCTTTTGCACAAGATGGTTCCCGTCGTTACTGGGGCCCTTATATTATTGGTGAAACTCAATTACCTAAGTGGAATTCCCAAAATAGAGAATGGCAACTTGTGCTGAGTCAATAGACTTATTGCAAAAGTGCTTTTGGCAAGAGGGGGAAAAGGGTAAAGGTTAAAGGGAAAGGGGAAAGGGACTTTTGCAGAACCTTTTCCCCTTCCCCCTTACCCTTTTCGCACAATGCCAAGAAGCCTAATAAATATGCTCAAACCTTTATTTTTACATTCTTACCCTACAGTTGGTAAAGTGTTAAGTAATGGATAGAGGAAAATTGTTGAATTAAAAACTCCGAAGAACAAAAGATAGATAACCAACGACTATTGATTAGTGATTGTTGACTATTGACTAAATGAGAATGAAATTGAGTGTTAAGCACACTGTCGATCGGTGGTTCAACAAAATAGCAAAAAATCCAGCCCTGAGTCTAACTGTGTCGATTTTGTGGTTGATAGTGGTTGGTTGGGTGGCTTTTGGGTGGAATTTGGGCAACATTGGCTTAATTGATGAGACAGAGCCGCTCTTTGCCGAAGCTTCCCGCCAGATGTTCGTTACAGGTGATTGGATTACCCCATTTTTCAATGGTGACACTCGTTTCGATAAACCTGCTTTAATTTACTGGTGTCAGGCGATCGCATATCATCTGATTGGTGTGAATGAATGGGCAGTACGCCTTCCTTCTGCGATCGCCGCATTCGGCTTAGTTTGTTTAGCTTTTTACACCATCCAGTGGTATTTGGCTAAACAAGACGAATTAGAGCAAGTTTCACGTCCTACTCGTCGCTACTTAACATCTTTTATAGCAGCCGCGTTGATGGCACTCAATCCCGAAACTATTATTTGGGCGAGAACGGGTGTCTCTGATATGCTGCTCACCGGATGTATGGCATCGGCTTTGTTATGTTTCTTTCTAGGATACGCAGGGAAGGAAGGGAGCAGGGGAGCAGGGGAGCAGGGAGAAAATTCCTCTCCTCTGCCCCCTGCCCCCTGCCCCTCTGCCTCTTCTGCCCTATTCCCTAACAAATGGTACTTAGCTTTTTATGTGCTGATTGCGGGTGCAATTTTGACCAAAGGGCCAGTGGGAATTGTTTTGCCGGGGCTAATTGTTGCTGCCTTTTTGCTTTACGTGGGTAAAGTGCGAGAGGTGTTGCGAGAAATGCACCTGCTTGTAGGTACACTGATAATTCTAATTTTGTCAGTGCCCTGGTATGCTTTAGTAATTTGGCGCAATGGCTGGGATTACATTAACTCCTTTTTTGGTTATCACAACCTGGAACGCTTTACAGAAGTAGTTAATGGTCACTCAGCACCTTGGTATTTTTACTTTGTAGTCGTGCTGTTGGGTTTTGCGCCATACTCAGTGTATTTACCAGCTTCTATAATCAAACTAAAATTTTGGCAGCGATCGCATTGGCGATCTGTTGAACGTTTTCAGCAATTTGGTTTATTTGCCTGGTTCTGGTTTGCTAGCATCTTTGCGTTTTTTTGCATTGCCGTTACTAAACTCCCTAGCTACGTATTACCTTTAATGCCAGCAGCCGCAATCCTGGTAGCCTTGTTGTGGTGCGACATTTTTTCAGATACAAAGACACGGCAAACAATTCCTGTTTCCCCCTCTCCCACTCTGTCTATCTCCGCCTCTTTGCTGCGCATGAGTGGTTGGGTGAATGTAGTATTTTTATCAGTTCTGGCAACAGCACTGCTCAACATCACCCACATATTAGGTACCGATCCAGCTATAAGTAACTTCCACGAATTAATTGAACAATCTGGTTTACCAGTAATTGCGGGTATAATTTGGCTAGTTTCTGCTGTTTTGGTCGCGGGTTTATTATTGAGTCGCCGCTGGAACTACATTATCGGTATTAATTTAATCGGGTTTGTGGCGTTTGTAATTTTTGTCTTAACGCCTGCTTCGTTCTTTATCGATCGAGAACGTCAATTACCCTTAAGGGAATTGTCTGCGGTGATTTTAGAAACAAAACAACCAAACGAAGAATTGATTATGCTTGGCTTCAAAAAGCCGAGTGTAGTATTTTACAGCCACATCCATGTAAATTATTTAAAATTTCCCCAAGAGGCTGTAGAGCATATTAAAACCCAGGCTGCTAAAGGATTAAAACCTTCCTCAGTGTTGCTATTAGCCGAACAGAAAAAGTTTTTGCAAATGGACTTACAGCCAGATGATTACAAGAATTTATCAACCAAGGGTGCTTATAACTTGGTTCGAGTTCCTTTTAAGAAAATGAAGAATCAAAAAATCGACATATCATAATTTGTCATTAGTCATTAGTTATTGGTTATTCACAAAGGACGAAGGACAAATGACTAATGACAAAAAACCAACGCTCAATGACCCCATTAACATTTGTTATTGTAACCATTGATAGCTAAAGCTTGATTTATCTGGCTTAAAAGGTCTTCCATTGATATCGATCGCGGTAAGATTTGGGTAGCGATCGCACCAACAACAGTTTCTATCGATTCCACACTATTCTTCTTCTGCTTGTCAATTTCCTGATAAGCTACCCCATCCTGGGAACTGGTTTGTGAGCGATTTAATCGCTGATTTAGTACCAAAATTGGTGGCAACTTTAAAGGCGAATCTCCTAATGTTTTCAGTGCTTTGAGCACATCTTTGTGGATAGAGGTTTCTCCTAAACAAATTAGCAATAAGTCAACGCTTTCGTGGCGAATTTGTTGCAACACTTCTGCCCAACAAGGACTCATCGCCGCTTTGAAGCCTGCTGTTTGCAGGTATTGAATTAAAGCTTGGAACCATTCAGATCCCCGTTCAGCAGTTTCACTACTAATTGAGCAATTTTTTTCTGTCCGATAACCCTTAGCTGGCTTACGTCTTACCTGGGGTAAATCCCGCAGCATTGTTAAATCCACTACTAAGATGTTGGGAGGGCAGCAAATACCAGAAGCAATTTCTAGTACTGATAGTAAAGCATCTGTTTTCTCGGTGCGACTGCTGTTATCTTTGGCAAATGGTGTTAAGTAAGGAAATACAGATAACCCTGGTATTTTAGAAGCGATTAGGGTAGTCGCAACATCGCAAGTAACCAGTGGTATAGCTGCTAAACGTGGATGTCCAATTAGTTGTTGCAAATAAATTTGGGCGGTGGTACTTTCGACATCTAGCAAAATCACATCAAACTGCCATACCCGCGCCAAAAGTTCTGCCTGATCCAGGTCATCTACTTCAATCACTCGGTGTTCTCGAAGTGAGGGGTGGGGATTGACCGATTCTAACTGGGGATTCACCAACCTGAGAATTCGCAGTGGGGTTTTTGTTGGGATAATCGCACTATTATTTGACCCTATCTGCAAAACTGCTTGTATAGTACATAATTTTTCGAGAACCGGTGCTAAGACCTGACGCTCTACTGGCAAACTTAAGAAACCATCGGCTCGGTTAGCAAATGCTTGCTCCTTTTCGGCTGCCGTCGCGGTGACAATTACAGATATATGACGGGTTGCGGTGTCAGATTTTAGTAAAGTCAGTACATCCCAGCCTGATAGCAGGGGTAGCAACGGATTCAAAAATATTGCTATTGGTTGCAAGCGCCGCGCTTTTTCGACTGCTTCTGTCCCCGATCGCGCAATCACTACCCGATATCCTAAACCTTTGAGTTGTTCGGTCAAGTCTTCAATATATCGAGCTACTGCCTCGACTACCAAGACCAACCGTTGCGAACTTGCAAGATGATGCTGTATGGGCGTACTAACTTGCTGACGAGCGGCGGAGTTTTCCCGTGTTGGTTGGTATCGTGTCTCCTCGGCTTCTCTGATTCCCATATCTGGTTCCGAAAAGCCTGTTTTCGGGGGACTGGGTGGCAGAAGTAGGGTAAACTGGCTACCTTTACCTTCACGCGATAAGAAGCTGACATCTCCTCCGTGGAGACGAGCCAAGGCGCGGGTTAATACTAGCCCCAAACCAGTGCCTTCAAATTGGCGGGTGAGGGGATTTTCTAGTTGTTGGAATTTTTGAAAGATTAAGTGTTGCTGGTGTTCGGGAATACCAATTCCTGTATCCCAAACTGTAAAGGCAATCCATCCTTCCCAACGACTTACCCGCAGCCCAATTTCGCCAGATATTTCGGTAAATTTAAAGGCGTTGGAAAGTAGGTGTACTAGCATCTGGCGTAAGCGCAATTCGTCTGCCACCATCTGATCTAAACCTAGTTCAATGGAAAGACAGAATTGGGGAGCAGATGAACGAGCATTTGGAGGTGGCGGGGCAGATGTTGCTTTGGTGGTTTGAGTGTGGATAGCTTTGGCTTCCGATAGGGCGCGATCGCACACAGCTCGAATTTTCACCGGAGTCAGCGTCAAATCCATTTGTCCCGTCTCCATCCGGGTCAAATCTAAAATGTCATTCACCACACTCATCAGGTGGCGTCCGCTTTGATGAATCAGTCCTGCATAACGGGCTTGACGCTCGTTGAGTTCTCCCAACTGCTGATCCACGAGCAAGCGCGATAATCCCAAAACGGCAGTTAGGGGAGTTTTGAGTTCATGACTAATACAAGCTAAAAACTCGTCTTTTAACCGATTTAGTTGAATTAAATCGGCATTCTTGGCTGCTAATTCTTTACAAAGTTGCTGCTGTTCAGTGACATCAGTAGCTAAAACCAACCACAAATCAGTGCTGAGTGCAATTTCCTCTTGGGCATTCATCACTTGAAACTCAGGACTATCTAAGGGAATTTTGGCAAACTGCCAGATTCGCTCTTGACCATTTTGCACTTCGACAACACAAGTACAAGTACCCACTTGACTATCTAAATAGCATCGGCTGTATGCAGCATCACTTGATGCTTCTTGCTGTAGTGCTTCTTCACCACTATGCTCATTCTCCCTACCATTGGGATGAACCTTGATTGCTGGTTGGGTGACATATTCTGCTATTTCGGAGCGTTTCGGGGCAAGTATTGCCTCCACCTGTTGCCTAACTCCTTCTGGATCTTTTAAGCTTCCTAATTGCTGCCACCAGGCGGGATTTCGCGCTATCACCTCGCCAGTACCCGTTTGCAACATCAAAGGCCAAGGCAGTCTTTCTAGCAAGTGTACCAGTGGCTGGTGTCCTAACGACTTGGGTTCATTTGGCGCACCATCATACTCATGACGATGCTGGCTAGACTTTTGTAAGCCAGCCATCCGTTCTTGAGCCAGCGATCGCAACAGGCGCGAACTATCTAGCAGCCCCAAGTATCGACCCTCCGAGTCAATCAGCGCCCAATCTAAATTTTGGGGTTTTTCGACTTGTGAATCGCACCAGCGCAAGCTTAATCGCTCTAGACGCTCCGCAGCTGATATTGTCTGTATTGGCTCAATTAGACCTTGACCCCAGGTAGAGAGCGATTGCTGTAAATTTAAATTTTTATCGTCACTTTGGGCTAATAATTTTGGGATTAAACGGGCAGAATACAGCAATCCGATGGGGCATTGCTGTTGATTCACTACTACCAAGCGATCGCACTGCTCTTGCTCAAAAATCTCCAACACCACTGCCAGAGAACTTGTTTGGGGGCAGCTAGGTACGGTTGCTTGAAAGTCATAAAGCGGGTAATCTAGCATTAACATAGGGATTTGGGGGTCATTCTTCCTGTGGAACCCTCGGGCATTTCCATCTGCCAGTTGATGGTCTTTTCGCCTGAAGTCATATCCTCTAAGAAGACTCATATAAGCAACTCTGGTTATTTCAACGCCATTAAAACAACGGGATTTCCTCTAACGGACACGGGAATTGCGAACGAGTGCATTTTTCCAAGAGGCGACGTTTCTAATTTTTAACAACTAGCCAGCCTCCCCAGTGTCTTACTGGTATTTAAACTCCTCATCGATAGCGCGACGGCTAAAACAATTATGGCCCCAAAGATTCGCTTTAGAACCTTGAGGAATTATAATGATTTGGAATGCGACAATCCTTTAAGTTCGTTTAAGTATCTTATCAAGGAGCAAAATAAAAAAATCTATCTATTTGTATACATAGATATGTAAATCATGAGTTAATTATTGTGTCTTGCTATGCCGACGGATACCTCATCATCAAAGACCTACTAAGTTTTACCAGTTAGTTGCTCCACTAGAATGTTGAGTGCCTAGCACTATCTGCTTGCATAGAGCGTTATTTTGGGGTTAAATCAGCAGTTTACTGCACACGCAGTATTCCCTACTAAGCGTTAGCCAGACTTATCAGCCCATGTTTATTGGTCAGGGCGATCGAGGAGATATATTCAAGAATAGATGTTATTACCGATATTGATTCTGCAATCTCATGTTAACAAATGCTTAAATAATCCAGTTTACTTAGCCAACCTAAAAGGTTTGAGTACGTGGGTGGGGCAATTAATAGACGCAATTATTGCCCAATTTTGCTACTTACCTGTTGCTGTAACAAGCTCTGGAACAATCAACACAATCAACTATTTACCAAATTGGCTGCTACTAAATCCAAGTAAGGCATACACTCTTCAGTACGTTTATGTATTTGCCAGTCAGATGCAAAAAAGCCAGCAGTATTTTCAGGAGATGACTCCAGCAGAAAAAGAAGGATTATTAAGACAGCTTAAAATAGATTATAGCGTGATTCTTATAGATTATTTTACTACAGACAAAACACTCAAAGATAAAATTGATAAATTTATCAATACTATATTTTATGCTAATATTCCTGTGCCCCAAATAATCGAAATTCACATGGATATAATTGAAGAATTTTCTAACCAGCTAAAAATAGAAGGTAGGAGCAATGAAACTTTACTTGATTACCGCCTAACGTTAATAGATATCTTAGCTCACCTGTGCGAAGTCTATAGGAATTCGGTTTCTAGATAAAATAAATTAAATTTCTTGCTATGTGTTCAACTTGGAACAAGCTACAACTGTGAGTAACGATGCATGGAAAAATATTGTATTCCTCTAATTATGACTAGTTATTAAGTATATGAATAAAGCCAGAAAAACCTACGTTCTCAAGCTTTACGTAGCAGGTAACACTCCTAATTCAGTCCGGGCATTAAAAACACTCAAAGATATTTTAGAACAGGAGTTTGAAGGTGTTTATGCTTTAAAAGTGATCGATGTACTGAAAAGCCCACAACTAGCGGAAGAAGATAAAATATTGGCTACACCAACATTATCTAAAATTTTGCCTCCACCCGTTCGCAAAATTATTGGGGATCTTTCAGATAGAGAAAGAGTGTTGATTGGATTGGATTTGCTTTATGAAGAACTGAGTGAAGAAGACTTTGAAGAGTAAATTTTTAATCATAAAAAATTAATTCAAGACTTTAGTAATAAAAAAATAGGTTTTAATCCCCTTTTGTTATCAAGCAATGAGTGAAAACGAGCAAGTAGAACCAAAACAACCACCAATAATTAGGGGTGTAGAAAAAATTCGGACGATGATCGAAGGGTTTGACGATATTAGTCATGGTGGTTTACCAATTGGTAGAACTACCTTGATTAGTGGTACATCCGGCACAGGCAAAACCTTATTCTCTCTTCAGTTTCTCTATAACGGTATCACCTACTTTGATGAAGCAGGAGTATTTGTAACTTTTGAGGAATCACCGAGCGATATTATTAAAAATGCTAATATTTTTGGTTGGAACTTGCCTCGCTTAATTGAAGAAGGCAAGTTGTTTATTCTTGATGCATCTCCCGATCCAGAAGGTCAAGATATCGTGGGAAATTTTGACCTTTCTGCACTGATTGAGCGCTTGCAATATGCCATCCGCAAATACAAAGCTAAACGAGTTTCAATCGACTCAATAACAGCAGTATTTCAGCAGTATGAAGCGATGGGAGTAGTGCGACGCGAAATTTTTCGTTTAGTAGCACGTCTTAAACTACTAAGTGTCACCACTCTAATTACCACTGAACGTAGTGAAGAATATGGACCTGTTGCCTCTTTTGGAGTGGAAGAATTTGTTTCCGATAATGTAGTAATTGTTCGCAACGCTTTAGAAGGAGAACGCCGCCGCCGCACAATTGAAATTCTCAAGTTGCGCGGTACAACTCACATGAAAGGCGAGTATCCCTTCACGATTACTAATGAAGGAGTTAACATCTTCCCACTCGGGGCAATGCGCTTGACTCAACGTTCTTCTAATGTCAGGGTATCTTCTGGTGTCAAAACCTTAGATGAAATGTGCGGTGGTGGTTTCTTTAAAGATTCAATTATTTTGGCAACAGGAGCCACAGGTACTGGTAAAACCCTGTTAGTAAGCAAATTTATTCAAGATGGCTGTCTCAATGGAGAACAGGCGATATTATTTGCTTATGAAGAATCACGCGCTCAACTATCTCGTAATGCTTCCTCTTGGGGAATTGATTTTGAAGAATTAGAAGATCAAGGTTTACTCAAAATAATTTGTACCTATCCGGAATCAACTGGTTTAGAAGACCATTTACAAATTATTAAATCAGAAATTGCTATTTTCAAACCCGGTCGGATTGCTATTGATTCTCTATCAGCACTAGCTAGAGGAGTTACGAATAATGCATTTCGGCAGTTTGTAATTGGTGTGACGGGTTATGCTAAACAAGAAGAAATTACTGGTTTCTTTACCAACACAACCGACCAATTTCTAGGAGCGCATTCGATTACTGACTCTCATATTTCCACGATTACCGATACAATTCTGATGTTACAGTACGTAGAAATTCGTGGAGAAATGTCGCGGGCAATTAACGTATTCAAAATGCGCGGGTCTTGGCATGATAAAGGCATTCGTGAGTATAATATTACTGCTGATGGGCCCGAAATTAAAGATTCTTTCCGAAACTACGAACGGATTATCAGCGGTGCTCCTACTCGCGTTAATATCGATGAAAAGGCGGAACTTTCTCGCATTGTTAGACGTTTTGAAGACAAACAGAGTTCCGAACCCTAAATTTAGTATCGTAGTATATTCTTTCCTAAGTTTAGTATCGTGCTATATTCTGTGGTGAAGAAAGGTTTTCTGCCGCTAGATTGATTTTCGTGTGAGGGATGCGGTGAAAGGACAGCAATTATTTTATAGCTTCTTACCTGGTGTAACAGCAGCAGTTTTAACAACTCAGCCTGCTTGGGCTGGTACTGCGAAACTAACTGGGATACAACTGGCATCTTCTCCTAGTGTTTTGACTTCTACTTATGGTCAAGGCTTGGTTGTGGATACCATAAAAAATAGGCAACTGCCTAACAGTGCAAATGTTAGTGTTCCAACTCTAATACCTGCTTTGGGTTTTACTAAACTTAGTGTAAAACCTTTAAGTAATAACAGTATTCCGGTATTTACGGCTGAAAATACTGTTGTGCCAATAAAACAACTACTTAAGAAAGATAAAGGTAGATTTTTGAGTTCGACACCTACCTCTAATTCTTCCCAAGCTCAAAAGAACCAAAAACAGAGTAATTCGAGTGCTTCTGGGCAGAAATTAAAGAAGATACTAGTTCCCAACTACACTTCAAAACCCCTTTCTGTCCAAAAAGAAATTTTGTCCCTGTCTTCTGCACAGCAGCCAGTGGTTCAAAAGAAAAATACTGTTACTCAATTGCAAACATTTTTACAAACTTCAGCTACAGGTGCAGGAGCAGCAAAACTGTTGTCAGCGCAGAGGTGTCCACAGGAGTTGAGCAAAAGTAAAACTGACTCCTTGGCTGTGCTAATAACCTCAAGCACCTGCTTACAACAAAATGCTATTGGTAGCTTGGCTCAGAATAATACCACGATTCCGGCAGATTCGACGCCAATCACTGTGCCAGGAACCGTAACTCCTGCACCATCAGGGGTCGGTGCAACCTTCTACTGTGCCAGGAACTGTAACTCCTGCACCGTCAGGGTCGGTGCAACCTTCTACTGTGCCAGGAACTGTAACTCCTGTGCCGTCAGGGTCGGTGCAACCTTCTACTGTGCCAGGAACCGTAACTCCTGTGCCGTCAGGGTCGGTGCAAATTCCAGAGAACCTGATTCCTAACTCAAATCCCCTGCAATTTCCCACAAAACCGGAGGAGGTGCAACTTCAAGGAAATCAGCCGATTACTTTGGCACAAGCTCTAGAGTTGGCACGGCGTAACAATCGCGATCTACAAGTGTCCTTATTGGAGCTAGAACGCAATCGAGCGGCTCTACGCGAGGCACAAGCTGCTTTATTGCCCACTCTGGGACTTAGCACGGATCTGACTCGTGGTCAGTCTTCTAGCAGTCAGCTTCAGGACGAATTAAACGGGCGAAATGGCTTACTGTCTAACCAAGATCGACCCAGTACATCTTTTTCTGGTCAAGCACAACTTTCATATAACCTTTATACTTCTGGGAGAGTGCAAGCTACCATCAGAGCGGCTGAAGAACAGGTACGTTACTATGAGCTTGCTGTAGAAACTCAGTCTGAGACAATCCGTTTGAATGTTGCCACAGACTACTACAATTTGCAACAAGCGGATGAACAAGTACGCATTAGTCAGTCGGCTGTGGTGAACTCTGAAGCTAGTTTGCGTGATGCAGAAGCTTTAGAGCGAGCTGGGGTTGGTACGCGGTTCGATGTGTTGCGATCGCAGGTGAATTTAGCTAATTCTCAACAAAACTTAACTAATGCCAGATCCCAGCAGTCAATTGCCCGTCGTCAATTAGCAACTCGGATCAGTTTGCCGCAAGGAATAAATATCAGTGCAGCTGACCCTGTACAGTTAGCTGGTCTTTGGAACCCAACCCTAGAACAAAGTATTGTGCTGGCTTATCAAAATCGTCCGGAACTGCAACAGCAGTTAGCACAACGCAATACTAGTGAGCAACAGCGTAGACAGGCTCTTGCAGAACTGGGTCCCCAAATTAGTTTGGTCGCCAGCTACGACCTACTCGATCAGTTCAATGATAATGTCAGCGTTACTGATGGTTATTCATTCGGAGTTAGGGCAACCCTAAATTTGTTTGATGGCGGAGCAGCAAGAGCAAGAGCAGCTCAACAGGAAGCTAATATTGCGATCGCAGAAACTCAATTTGCTGAACAGCGCAACCAAATTCGGTTTCAGGTAGAACAAGCCTATTCTACCCAGCAATCTAGTTTGGAGAATGTTCAAACCGCTAATACCGCTTTAGAACAAGCCAGGGAAGCTTTACGTTTAGCGCGTTTGCGATTCCAAGCTGGTGTAGGTACTCAAACTGATGTGATTAACTCTGAAAATGACCTCACACAAGCTGAAGGTAATCGAGTTACAGCAATTTTGGATTACAACCGCGCTTTAGCTCAGTTACAACGGTCTGTTACCCTCAGAGCATTCCGCTAATTAGCTGAAACTCAATTGAATCAGTATTTTTGACTGCTGTTGTGTTTTATAATCCACTTTGCACCTTCTATTAGAGGATCGCAGATTCCAGTAGCGTTTTTGATAAAAAGCTAGCTAAAAGCCTCATTTATTCAGTGTATTAACTGGGAAGATGAGGCTTTTTAGTCCAAAAAGCAGTATTGTAAATTATAATTTTTGAGAAATTATGAAAGCGATCGCTTTCATAATTACGCCAACAAAATCTGATTAGTAACTACGAACCCAAATTTCACCGTAGCCGTCTTTCCCAAAGTCTGCTACATCTTCAGGAAAGCGCTTTAGAAACTCATCTGGAGACAACCATTCTTGAAATACAAATGAATGCATTTCAGCAGGTACAACATTAATCAATATTTTTCCAAGATTGGATAGGTAATTTATACAAGCAGCAGTAGTATTAATTTCGCGTTTTGTTATATGATATTCAAACGACATCAAAGAAATGGGTTGTGTCAGCCCTTTTAAAACTTCAAATTCCCACCCCTCAACATCAATTTTGCAGTAATCTGGTTTTCCAAACTCATCAATCGCCTGGTCAAGAGTTGTGATAGAAACTTGAATACTGCTTTGTACAGTACCTATCCAATCCTCATAAAAACTTGCAATTCCACTTCGTTCGCGAGTGTATAACCTTGCTTCTCCAGGTTCTGCACCAACCGCCTTCTGAACAGGATGAAACTTACTGCGATAATGACTACATCTAGCTCTCAATTCTCTCATACATTTGGGCTGTGGTTCAAATGCCACAACTCTCGCACCTGCTATCAGAAATGCCTCTGATTTTGCACCTATGTTTGCACCAACATCGAAGCAAAGATGATTAGAATCTAAGAGTTTGGAGTAGAAATAAACTTCTTTTTGAAAATAATTTAAACTATCTTTTAACTGCTTTTGATTTAAAAAGCGATATAAATTCCTAATTGGTCTATATAGACCAGTTGATATGGAAAAGTCCTTAAGAATAGATTTTATTGCAGCAAATTGCATATTGTATTTACCTCAATCAGCAATTTTAACTCAAAATTATCAAACTTATGCTATGTTTTCCCAAATAATCAATATAACAATAATTTATTTTCAAAAAATCGGAAACATTTTGTAGTTTTACAAAAAACACAAAGTAAGGTTTTCAACCGATAGTTTTCAAGACAAATGCATCTAAAATTACTCTCGATCGCAACTAATGTTAAGAATCAACGAAAAAATAAGGGTTTATCGTTTGGTTTGTTTGCGCGACTCAAAACGATGTCTAGGATAGGGTATTTAAAGACGTTTAAAACTTTAGCAATAAGCGGGAGTTAATAAGAGGTTTGAAACCCCCATTCTCTCGTGAGTGTTGGGGGGCTAAGGGGTTAGATTTCCGAGGCTTTGATGTGATGAAAAATACTTGTTCATTCATCCTCTAAGATTGCTTTTGAGTCTATCGAGAATATACTACTATTCTAGGATAAGAATTTTACTCTTCTTCTTCGAGTAACAAAAGTTTTTCCGCTCCTTTTAAAAGAGGGTTAGGGAGAGGTAGTAGAGAAGGAGTTATTTTTGTGAGATATGTACTGGACTTAACAGAGAAGCGCTATAGTCAAATTTGGACTAACATAACTGAGTGTTCGCTCGCTTGCCTTGTCAAAGACTCATGACTAAAGTAACATCTCAAGAAATTGCACAGTTTCGCTCTCAATTGGCAGACGATCCTAGCGACATGGAAGCGCTGGATTTAATTGAAGACTGTGATGGAGATTTGGAAGATGCAGCGATGACGCTAGCTATCCGAGCAGGACAACAACCAGAAAGAGCAAATTCTGAGTGGTTAGATGCCTTGGCTAGAAAATGGCGTGTGGTCATTTGCGAACAAGAATATCGAGAAGATTTGCTTAATACTTCTCTTGTGAAGATGATGGAACATCTAAAAACAACGCCAACATTTCCTAAGATTTTGGCAGCGCCAGTTTTGCTATATGTCCTCAAGCAAGGCGTAAACAATTTTTGTGAGCCACTAGATTTGCTAAAATGATCGTCCCATATTTTAATCGTGAGATTAAAATCGCGGCTACGCAAACATAGACGTAAAGCGGTTTCAAAGCCCTTAATCTGATCTTAGTCCGTGCAGACAGACTAGCCTGTGGGAATTTCACTGCGTTTGTGTAGTCCTTCTAGTAGTTCGCTTTCGTAACGCAAGCGGGGTAAAGGAAGAAGAGGGAAAAGGTTAAAGGTTAAAGGGGAAAGGGAAGAAAATCCCCTTTACCCCTTCCCCTTTCCCCAGCCGAAGGCGTTTCCCTTTCTCCAGCCCTCACCTAACAATTTTGAGTTGGCAGACTACTAGTGCTTTGGTGCAAGATGTGAGCCTCCTAACTTCTGATGTAAGTCTTAGAGTAATTCAGGTGTATGACTTTTAGTCATGCGAGGTTCAATCCACCAGGACTGATACGCTGTTAATTAAGGCAAAACTTCTATTGGACAAATTGTAAAATCAATGAATTACCTTGTTGCCGTATTACCAGACCGCATTCAAGCCGAAGCTGCTTACTTAGCTTTAGAAAAAGAAGGCATTAATAGCACTATTTTGGGAAGGGGGTATAAAACGGCTGACGAGTTTGGCTTAATTGACCCCAAAGACCAGGCTAAAAAGCAAGCAAAACAGATGGCAACCTGGCTGATACCATTTGGCTTTTTTGCAGGTTTTACATTCAGCCTGATTACTGGTTTAGATACTTTTGCCTGGGCAGGTGAAGTTGGCAATCACATTGTTGGCGGACTGCTGGGTGCTGCTAGTGGTGCAATGGGTGGTGTGTTTGTTGGTGGCGGAGTCGGTTTACTTGTAGGTGGTGGTGATGCTTTACCTTATCGCAACCGCTTAGATGCAGGTAAATATTTAGTCGTCGTTCAAGGTTCTGAAACTCTGACTCGCCAAGCAACCAAAATATTACGTCAATTCGATCCAGAAAATATCCAAGGTTATGCCGATACAAATACTGTGTATTGAATAAATCATAGTTTACAGATCGCGACAACAGCGGCTTGAGTTACTTTCCTATTCTTTGGAGATGGCGTAAGTCGCTGCGCTCGCCAACAAATCTCAAGTAGAAAGCCTAACCCAATCTGGACAGAAACTGTAGAAATGGGAATTAAAGCTAGAATCAAGATAGTTCTAGCAAATTAATTCTCAATTAATAACTGATAATTTTTAAGAATGTTGCCACGAGAAGAACTTTTAAAAGGTGTTGAAAATCGAGATAGTGTAGCTCGTGCAATCGATCAAGCAGAGCAAGCGATCAAAACTTGGGAAGTGGTTTTGACAGATTTTCTGTCTCCCCCAGAATTGGCAGAAATTCAACGGGTGTTTAACCGATTAACAGAAGTGCAATTGGTGGCGTGGGGTGGATATCCGCAAGCTGAACGCCAAAGAATAGCGATCGCTCGTTCGGAACTTCCCTTAGATCGATCTCAAGTCAGCCTTGTAGCCATAGAAATTGCTGGTAATTTCCTGTTTGATACCGCCTCTCACCGCGACTTTTTAGGCGCAATGTTAGGGACGGGAATTGTTCGTGAAAAGACGGGAGATGTGATTGTCTTAGGAGAACGAGGGGCACAGGCGATTGTTACACCAGAGTTGGTAGAATTTTTGTCAATGAACCTCAAACAGGTGCGATCGGTTCCTGTGAAAACTCAGCAGATTGAGCTAACAGAATTAAAGGTTCGGGAACCCAAGAAAAAAGAATTAACTACTGTGGAGGCTTCTTTAAGATTAGATGCGATCGCATCTGCTGGTTTTGGGATGTCCCGCAGCAAAATGGTTGATTTCATCGATGCTGGTGATGTTCGCGTCAATTGGAAAGAAGTTACCCAAGCTAGTTCTCAAGTCAAATCAGGCGACTTAATCGCCATTCGCTCTAAAGGGCGTTTAGAGGTTGGAGAAATAGCCGTTACCAAAAAAGAGCGTTACCGAGTTCAATTAACAAGATATATGTAATAAGTTAGGAGTGAAAAGTTAGGAGTGAGGAGTTTTAAATACATCAGTTTATTTAACTTCAAACTCTTGTACAGACGCGATTCATCATGTCTTTACTCCTAAATAAATACTTAATACTTAGGCTTTAAAGCGTTTCGCTAACATATTCAGTAGAAGTTTGCGCGGTACAAGCCGAGATAATTTGCTTCTAATTTGAGTAGTACTATCAGAGCTAATAACAGTTGGATAGCCTTTTTCTAAAGCCTCTAAAGACTCCCAAACCACTTTTTCGGAAGAATAGACTTTATCTGTACTGCCTGCCAGCGCTGGAGGAAAATTAGCTTCTGCAAAAAAGTTTGTTTCTATTGGCCCTGGACAAGTGACTAAAATACGGACGCCATATTGATAATTTTCTGCCCATAATGCTTCACTAAAGCTGAGAATAAAAGCTTTACTAGCAGCATAAACAGAAAGGTATGGTATTGGTTGAAATGCGGTAATCGAGGATACGTTAATAATACTTCCAGAACGGCGTTGCCGCATCAAGGGTAGAAATTTATGGGTTAAATCTACCAATGCTAAAATATTTAATTGTACGATTTTGACTTGTTTTTCTCCATCTCCTTCAGCAAAATCGCCATAGTAACCAAAACCAGCATTGTTGATTAATAAGTCAATGGTTAATCCCTTTGATTTTGTGACATCAAATACACTGGCTGCTGCATTAGGTTCTGTGAGGTCTTTTACTATAACATCTATTTGAATGTTGTGTTGTTCTTGTAGTTGTTTAGCTAATTGGTTTAGTTTCTCTTCAGAACGAGCAACGAGTACAAGATTTGTCTTGCGTGCAGCTAGTTCTTGAGCAAAGGCTTTACCAATACCACTAGAAGCACCAGTAATTAAAGCAGTTGACATTCTACATATTCAGATAATTTTTAAGCACTTATAAATCTTAGCTATGCTGACTATAAGTTTTAACTACCCAAAGTGATATATCCAAAAGGGTAAAAGTAACACTTAGTGACTTTTGGAAACTATATTAATTCTCCAGATATACCAATATGGGAGATTCTTAAATCTTCTTCATCTGTATATTGAATAGACGAGTCGATTTTTTCTAGTAATTCTGCGTCTTGGCGCGACCACTCAAATACAATTTTAGAGTCCAAATGCTTAAGATGAGAAAATATCTGCTTCCATTGGCTTTGTCTAATTCGGTCACAACTAATGATTTTTCTGATAGCCATTCAAATTCATTTTGAATTGCCAATTACCATTTTTCAGACCAATAGATAATTTCTGAAGTGGAACTATTAATAGCAACGCCGTAGCTGTCTCCATGATTCCACTTAAAACCAGGTCTACCTTTGTCATCTGTATTTAATACCAATATTTCATAAGTAGCTGGAAAAGATTCTGTAGGAGAATCACTAGTATAGAAGAAAGTTGTCGGCACACCATTAGGTTGGTTTATGTGGTCGTTTGTGTCACCACCTATATATTTGTGCTTGGCACTATTTCTATATTGTGAAAGTAATTTTTCTATCTTCTTTGGTGGCTCTTTTAACCTAATTTGAAAAAAACTACTTCCTTGTAAAACTTTGGGAGAGTAAGCAATACGAACGTCTTTAGCATCAAGGGGAATTTCATTAGGAAAATGTTTTATTTGGTCATTTTCAGACCATAGTTGATTACGAATTTCTTTGTAGCGTGATGTATCAGTTATAATTTTAGGCTCGCTAGTACTGCTAAAAGTTGTTCTTAGAAAAAAGCTTCCCCCGACAATACTAAGACTAGCAAGGGCTAATAGAAATTGCGATCGCTTCATCAAGTTGGGTGTATCTAACTTTCATAGTCATATACCCAACTAATAAACTAAATTCGTACTATTGCGGATATCGAATCAGAGATATTAACAGAAACTTTGTGTATTTAGAGGAAAATTGCGATAATTGTAAAATTAATGTGAAGTTAGTCAATGATTACCTAGTCAAATACCGTAGGTAATCCTCATTGATGCCAGTACTACCGTTTTAGCTAAGGAAATCAATTACACAGCTATCCATTTTTTTCAATTCTTCCTGATGCAGCAATAACTAAAGCGGATATATAAATAGTAGATGCACCTTAATTAAATCACAGCCTTCAGCTTTTAGTTGAAGGCTTTTTTTTATTGCTCATACTTTTTTATTCTTAAAAAAATAAATTTGCTCAAAAGTCTAATTTTCCCGGATATGGCAATAAATAAAGCGGATTAATAAATGGTAGATGCACCCTAAGAATTTACAGCCCTCAGTCAAAAGCTGGAGGCTTTTTTTATTGCTCATACTTTTTTGCGAAGAAAATAAATTTGATTAAAAGTCTAATTTTCCCGGATATGGCAATAAATAAAGCGGATTAATAAATGGTAGATGCACCCTAAGAATTACAGCCCTCAGTCAAAAGCTGGAGGCTTTTTTTATTTCAATATCGATGGCAGCAAACTGGGAGCTAACCACACTGCATAACCAATAAATCCAAACAGCAAGGTAATTAGAGCAGTAATGCCGTAACCGATGCAAATTAATAAACCATCAGATTCGATGGTGGCAACAGTCAAAAGTAAAATACCGATAGTAGGAATAGGATTTGTAAGTGGAATTGGTAATATTAGTAATACTGTTAATAAAGAGATACAAAACCCATTAATTCGCCAAACTAAAGGATTATGAGCTATTTTTCCTAATCGAGGACGAGCGATTTTCTGGAAAACTTTGGTAAGCCTTCCCAAATTTTGCAAAAGCAACTGAGCGAAAGAACGAGGAAATTTATAGTTAGCGATTCTTTTCGGTAGCCAAGGCGATCGCCTTCCTAAAACCATTTGCACTGACAACAGTAAACAAGCACCACCAAATGGGCCAGTTAATCCCGGTGGCATAGGAAGCAAAAAAGGCAAAACTAATAATGTAATTACCAGACTGAAACCCCGTTCTGAGGTTTCTGTCAGAATATCGCCTAGAGTCAGCGGTTGTTCAGCTAGGCGTTGCAACAGGGATTTTATATCTTGAGAAAATCTCAGATGCATTTGGCGTGAGTTGATGCGATTTCCCACTTTGTAGTAGAGGAAGATGAGAGAGAATAACTTCTAAACTCTGCCAATTTTAGATTTTGAATTTAAGGAAAATTTAAAATCTAAAATTGAATGAGTCCTAACTCTTGCTTTCTGGGGGTACAAAAACAGCTATAGCTTTAGGTATAACCCGAAAATGAGCAGGTGTGTAGGTAGTAATTTCACCATCTGTATTAATAGGGCGAGGTTTGCGAGTATGTATCTCTATTTCTTGACCTTGATGGGAGCGTACACTTTGCCAATGTATATGTCGCCCTTGTCGCATTGAAGGTAGTAACAATACAACCTGCCACCAGTGTTCAATCTCCAAGCTATAAAGGTCTAGCCTTTGATCGTCTATTGTGGCATCATCAGCCACTGCCATACCACCACCGTAATAGCGGCCGTTACCGACTGCAATTTGCACTGTTTTGACGCGAACCAATTCACCGTTAATTGCAATCTCTGCTGTAAAAGGTCTAGCTTCCAAAAGCACTTGCAATGCAGTGGCAGCATAAGCAAATACTCCCCAGCGGCGCTTAACTTCTTTGGTAAGTCGTTGGGTAATTTTTACACTCAATCCCATACTGGCAACGTTAAAAAAGTGCTTGCCATTCACACAACCCAAGTCGATACGCTGTAAATGTCCATCTGCAATAATTTTGCAAGCTTCGTTGAGGGAATTTGGGATTTCCAAAGTTCTCGCTAGATCGTTGGCAGTTCCCAGAGGCAAGATTCCCAAAGGTAATTGAGTCTCAATTAAAGCGTCTACGGCAGCATTTAGAGTACCATCTCCTCCGCCAATAATTACCAAGTCAACTCGATCCTTATGGCGAAGTATAACTTCAACAAGATGTTTGGGATCTTCTGTAGACTCCTCAATTAAATCAAAGCCAAATGTTTTCAGACTTTGAATCGCTTCCGATAGACCCTTTTGCCCTTGGCGAGCATGACGATTTACTAACAGCAGTGCGCGGGAACTCATGGGTGGTACCTTTTGTTGTTGATATGTCCAATTATCCGCATCTATGTATTCTGCTTGATGTTGACTAGAAAAAAGTGTTTATGCTGTGATGAAAGTTATCAAAAATTCATTTTCATAACACTTATTATATTGTGACTACTAATTTTTAATTTTTCTTTTTATTTAGTTTAGCTCTACTAGCCCTCAGTGTGTTTATCTTCAACAAATATAATTATTACTCCTCAGATAAATGAATTTTAGGTGTTTTTATTTATAAAATAGCGAGTTGTTCAAATATTATTATGCCAAACATAAGAGATATTTTTCATTAAAATAAGTACATTTACAGCAGATTGCAACTTTGTGATGTACAGATTATTGTAAGGGCATCACAATGTTCATAGGTGTCAACTTAAGCTAAAAGCTTTGTCAAACTCTCGTTTCCAACCTCTGGGCTGGAAATGCACTTCAATTGGGCTGCTGCCGCCAGCAAGAGAGGCGGAGCCTCTAGAACAGCATTCCCAGCCTAAGACTGGGAACGAGACAAATGCTGTTTATAGGGCTTCTATGTTGAATCTAATACAGTGCTAGTTGCTTGCTTAACGGCAAGAAATCCCTATGTTCATTTGGAATTTTGCTTTTATGACTTTTTCGGATCGGTGTCGCCACCAATAATTGCTTGAAACACGTCCCCTAGTAAAAAGAAAAATGCTGCAACTAACACTACAAGCATTAAACCTGCAAGGGCCGCAAAGGGAGAGATGATAAACAAGATTAAAAGCGCAAACATCAAAATCTTTAGTAATGTCTTATTCATCTTTTTTGATATTGAATAATATGTAAGTATTTAGGCATAAATAAATTTCAAGTTTGTAGTAAGGACTTTAGCCCCGATCATCCTTGCTCTGGGCGATAAATCGCTCACGAAAAACTAGGAGTTGATTTGATATTTAATTATGTCTATCTACTTATGTTCTCTATAAATAATCGATGAATTAACAATCTGTCACCTGTCTTCTGTTAGATTTAATCTGTGCGCGCTTACTTTTGTGGTCAAGGCGTTTTCTTTGAGAACTGCGGGTTGGTTTAGTGGGTTTGCGTTTGATTGTCACGACTACTGCGCTTTGAATGAGTTCTTGAAGTCGTTTCAAGGCTGACTCGCGATTGTTCTCTTGGCTTCGGTGTTCCTGAGCTTTAATTACAACTACTCCTTCTTGGTTAATGCGTCGATCGCTGAGCTTTAAAAGCTGTTGTTTATAATAATCGGGTAATGATGAAGCTGCAATATCGAAGCGCAAGTGGATCGCGGTAGAAACTTTATTTACATTTTGTCCTCCTGCTCCTTGAGAGCGAATCGCAGTAATTTCAATCTCAGTCTGTGGGATAATAACATTATTGGAAATTTGCAGCATTAATCACAAGGCAAAAAAGAAACTTGTAACTTTGGGATAAACTTTCTTTACTCGGTTTGTTCGGTTAAATCTATCATTACATCTGGGTCTTCATTGTTGTTCAAATTCACTTCTAAAGTCTGTCCTTGGATTGTCACTTTATCGCCCGGTACTAGTCGCCGTCCTCGTCGAGTTTCCAGCATCCCGTTTACTTGGACATCGCCACCTTGAATCATCAGCTTGGCTTGACCTCCAGTTGGCACTATACCCATCAACTTTAAAAATTGATTTAACTTAATTGTGTTGTCTCTAATTTTCTTCATCGTAAATAAATCTACACAATCTTAATTGTATCGTGACCTTCTCAAGCTAAATGGGAAATCTGTTACACCACATAATCAGCTAAGTACAGCATTTCATTAATTCGTAGCGAATTAAATTTGGCAATCCCTGCAATGCGATTGCATCGGCTGACAATGCGATTGCATCGGCTGACAATGCGATTGCATCGGCTGACAATGCCATTGCATCGGCAAACAATGCGATTGCATCGGCAAACAATGCGATTGCATCGGCTGACAATGCGATTGCATCGGCAAACAATGCGATTGCATCGGCTGACAATGCCAATGCGTCATGCATTTAACAACGTTACGCTTTACTGATAAATGTGAATTTACACCAGTTTTTATTTAATTGAACCGTATATCGTAGTAGAAGCACAGCAATGCTGTATCTCTACTACATGGTGTATTTAGCTAAAAATTGCTAATTTTGTTAATTGCCTATGGTGGTACAACGCCCAATAGCCAGTCGTAGATATCGCTTTAACAAAAACTGTAATACCAGTTTATTATTTATAATGTTGATCGACAAAACTGCCAGATATGGGCTAAAAACTAGTCTGGAAGGTTCTTTTAGTGTGTTCAGGGGACTGGATCTATGATTAAGCTTGGTTTATTGGTACAGTCCCAGAATAACTCTTTGGGTATCGGAAAAGTTACGGAAATATCTGATACCAATGCAACCGTTGAGTATTTCTGCTCTATAGGGCAACGTCTCCAAAAAACTTTACCTTTAAGTTCGCTCTCGCAAGTGAAGCTGGAACCCCAAGCTCGATGCTATATTAAGTCCCAAACTCAGGATAAATGGATAGTAGGCAGAGTTTTTATTTGGGATGATGATACAGAAATGTATCAAATTGATTTACCAGATAAGAAAACTGCGATCGCATCTGTTGAAGATATTTACGTTCGGTGTAATCTACCAAATACAGACCCCCATCCAAACTCTGGCCATGAAAGGTCACGAAACGCCCTATTTCCACGACAAAAGATTGGCTTTCGTGAAATCCTTGACTCAGCAACGCGCTGTGAGTCGCGGGATGACGGGACTGATTTCGGCAAATATTAATCTTTATCCTCATCAAGTTGAAGTAGTCAGGCGGGTACTAGAAGACCCAATTCAACGCTACTTGTTAGCAGATGAGGTGGGACTGGGAAAAACCATCGAAGCGGGTGCGATTCTGCGTCAATTTCTTCTCGATGAACCGAAAAAAGGTGCGGTGGTGATAGTTCCGCAATATTTACTCAAACAATGGCGGACTGAGTTAGAAAACAAGTTTTACATCTCCCATTTTGGCAAACGGGTAGCGGTGCTGGCGGTTGAAGATATTCATAAAATCAACTTGAAAGCAAGGATAGGCTGCTTAATTTTAGATGAAGCTCATCATATTGCAGCAATGGCAACCTCTAAGGATGCAACAGTACGCCAGCGTTTTCAGACTTGCAAAGAACTTGCTCATAAAAGCGATCGCTTACTTTTATTATCTGCCACTCCGGTTCTCAATCACGAGCAGGATTTTCTGGCGATGTTGCACTTGCTCGACCCGACAACCTATAAAATGGGCGATCTAGAAGGTTTTCGCGCCAAAGTTGAAAGCCGTCAGCAAATTGGTAAACTTCTGCTTTCTTTTAAAGAAGGTGCAGAACCAGAGGTTCTCAAAAGCAACTTGCAGCAACTACGAAAACTCTTGGCTGAGGATAAGTATTTACTGAAGCTGGCGGATGGTTTAGAAAATTTACCAGCAAATTCTCCTGAGCAAGAGCAAATCGTCCAAGCGATTCGCGTCCACGTCAGCGATATTTATCGACTTCATCGGCGAATGCTTCGCAACCGTCGCGCTGCGGTGGAAGATGTGATATTTGACCGCAACTTTACGCCGAAAGAAGAGTATGATTTAGACGAGCGATCGCTTGATATCCACGAACTGCTCAATCAATGGCAAAGTGTTGCTCCTGATGAAAAGCAATATCAGCGAATTTTTCTGCTGTTATTTCTCGCTGCTGGTACTTGGTTAGGCATTTTAGAGCAGGTAATTACGGCGCGTTTAACTGCGAAACCTCATGCGAAACTCACCCAGGAGTTTAAAGAAGATGATGTTCGCCTGTTAACTACAACCCCCAAATTCTCAGGGGAAGAAGAGATTCTCCAATCCTTACTAAAAATTATTCGTCAACCTCAAGAGGACGGACAACGGACGGAAAATTTGAAAACAGTGCTGCTAAATCAGCTAGGTACTTATTTCAAAATTCCCGCAAACGTTCGGAAGAATCAAAAGGAATTCATCACCAGAATACAGCAGAGAATCAAAAGACCAATTGCTGGCGATATTCTGCCCAAATTTGTTGTATTTACCAGTTTTGTGCAAACTTGTGGCGAAATTGTCCGATATTTATCTGATACCTTTGGCGCAGAGACAATAGCCAGCCATCAATTTGGAGAATCACCAGACAAAGTTGAAGAAGGCTTAAATCGGTTCAAGAATAACCCCAACTGCTTTATTTTAGTATGCGATCGCTCTGGAGAAGAAGGGCGTAACCTCCAGTTTGCCGATTGGTTAATTCATTTTGACCTGCCTTGGTCGCCTAATCAATTAGAGCAGAGAATTGGCAGACTGGACCGCATTGGCAGCAAAATTGGCATCCAATCTAGTGCCTTGATTGGCCCCTATTTGGAAGATAGCCCTCACAATGCTTGGTATAAAGTATTGAAAGATGGCTTTGGTATTTTTCAACAATCAATTGCCAGTCTCCAGTTTTATGTTGATGAGAAACTTGCAGAATTAGAAACAGTTTTGTTTAAATCAGGTGCGGCTGGATTGTTAGAGATGGTTTCACCAATTCAAGAGCAAATTGAAGCAGAAATCGCCAAAATTAGCGAACAAAATGCTCTAGATGAAATTGATGCAAACGATGAAATTGCTACCGAGTATTTTCAAGACCTAGATAATTACGATGCTCGTCATCTAGAAATTAAACGAGCAATTGAAGGCTGGATTTGTGACGCGCTGGGATTCAGAGGACTGAATAACCCCGATTCATCAGAGATGCGACGTTATCAACCGACAACGCGGACATTGGTGCCGATAAATGAGTTAAAAGACCGTTTTGCAGAGAGTTATCTAGACCAATTTGGTACTTATAATCGCAGAGTGGCAAACCAGAATGCTGGTGTTAAACTCTTTCGAGTTGGCGAAGGATTTATCGAAGCACTCTTGAACTATATTAACTGGGATGACCGAGGTGAAGCCTTTGCTCTATGGCGCACTGATGCATCTTGGGACGCGAAAGAAGGGAAAGAGTGGTTCGGTTTTCAATGCAATTATGTAGTCGAGGCAAATTTAAAAATTGCCAAACAAGTTTTACTAGATAACAAACTAGATAATTCTCAATTCAAAAACTTGCAGCGCCGCGTTGATGCTCTATTTCCACCAATCATAGAAACTATCTATGTTGATGGTCGCAAGCAGCCAATCCGGGTTGTTGAGGATAAAGCACTCTTAAGTATTCTGCAACGTCCATATAAAGATAAAAACAATAATCAAGGACGAGATTACAACCTAGCAAAAGAGCGTTTAGGAATTATTGACGATTTTGTTGACCCTAGTAAATGGCAAAATTTTTGTTATCAAGTGCGTAACGCTTCTTCAGAATTACTTGCCAATCGTCCCGATTTTATTGATTTATGTCAAAGTTGTGCTAAAGTCGCCGAAAAAAAATTAGCCAATAGAGTAGAACAATTACGACTACGTTTAAATCAGCAAAGTTGGGATAACGCATTAGCTGAAGAATTGAAGATAGAAACTGCTTTAAATGCAGCCATTCTCGAAGGAATTCGCCAGCCGCTTCTGAGACTTGATTCTGTGGGTTTTATTGTAGTATCGGGGCGATCGCTTGTGCAATTTGAGTGATATTGTGTGCGATTGAATAGCTTGGGTAATTCTAATTGAGAGCTTGAGATCCCCGGCTTCTTTAAAAAGTCGGGGATATTTTTGTTCTGGTGTTACTGATGAAATTGCTATAAAAACATATACAGCAGTTCTCAAGTAGATGATGTACAAAGTGCAGGACTGCTAAAATTATGTTTTTATTGAGAACGAATAAGATTTAGAAAAAACGTGACTATTAGTTAGGGTGTAATCTATCGCAGTATCAAAGAATTCACAAACAAAAGGAGAACCGATGACTGATAAAAAGGTCGTGCTAGTAACAGGAGCATCATCTGGATTTGGGCAGTTAACTGCTCAAAAGCTTGCTCAAGAAGGTTACTGGGTCTTCGGTACTAGTCGCAAGGAACATCCAACTGTACAAGATGTGGAAATGTTGACACTCGATGTTACCTCTGAGTCTTCAGTGCAATCATGTATCAAACAGTTGCTTGCACGGACTAATCGCATTGATTTACTGATTAACAATGCTGGACAAATTCATGCCAGCATGATTGAAGAAACTTCTTTAGAACAAGCTAAGGAGATTTTTGAAACCAACTTTTGGGGTGTTGTTCGGGTTAGCAATGCTGTTTTGCCAGTTATGAGACAGCAGCGTAGTGGGCATATTATTAATATCAGTTCAGTGGCAGGATTAATTGGCGCACCAGGTCAAGGTTTTTACAGTGCAAGTAAGTTTGCACTCGAAGGTTATAGTGAAGCATTGAGTGTGGAACTAGACCCCTTCAATATTAAAGTGTCTTTAATTGAGCCTGGTTACTTTAAGACCAACTTCAACCAGGCTATGTTGTCACCCACATTGAATTACGCTGATTATGACAATGTACGCGATGTGATTCGTTCAACCGTTAGTCAAGCAATTGCACAAGGTGACGATCCTGAAAAAGTTGCACAGACGATTCTATCTGCTGCTCGTAGTCGGTTGCCACGATTACGCTATCGTGTTGGCAATGAGGCACAATGGTTGCCTCGCTTAAAAGCAATATTGCCAGATAACTTGTTTCGATTTGGTGCGCGCAAGCGGTTGAATTTACCATAAATCACAGCCAAATCTTCTACAACGCTCGATATTACACGCTCAAGGAAGGCGCTAGAGCTAAAGTTTTCGTCAAATCAGTCAGAAGAACGCGATCG
Organism: Nostoc sp. DSM 114160; assembly: GCF_053470305.1. Lineage (NCBI taxonomy): Bacteria > Bacillati > Cyanobacteriota > Cyanophyceae > Nostocales > Nostocaceae > Nostoc > Nostoc sp. DSM 114160. The sequence goes on from NZ_JBPFGO010000002.1 coordinate 908,612, forward strand.
CACAGGTTAAACAATTCTGCCTCAGTAGAAGTATGTCGCATCAACCGTAAAAAATCACCTTCAGTGTCAACACTCAGAGCAATGTAGTTGAGGAACATTTTCAGGTAGCCGATGCGCGATCGCTCTGGCATAGTTGCTGCTGTGGGGGTTTGCCATAAACGATCGATATAGTTCCGTACCTCCGCCAAAGGAACGGGCGCGATCGTCTCGAAGCGCAAAGCTTGCCGAATTTGATTAAAAATCCAAGGATTCCCGATCGCCCAGCGTCCTACCATCACACCCGCCGCACCCGTTTGAGAAAGCACTTCAACAGCAGTTGTCGCCGAGTTGATATTGCCATTAGCCAGCACTGGGGACAATGGACTTGTCTAACTGCTTCAGCGATCAAATCATATTTCACTGCCCCGTGGTACATATCTTTGACAGTGCGACCATGCAAAGAAAGCAAATCAATGCTGTGGCGATTGATGATATCTAGAATTTTATAAAAATTATCTGTATTTTCAAAGCCTACGCGCATCTTGACCGTCAAAGGTCGATCATTGACTGCTTGTCGCAATTCTCCCAAAATCCGATCCACTTTTTCCGGCAAGAGTAGCAATCCACCCCCAACATTTTTGCGATAGATTCTAGGTGCTGGACAGCCCATATTCAAGTCAACTCCAGCGATATTATAGTTGCACAGTTCCTTTGCTGTTCTGACTAAATCTGGAATGCTTTCGCCAATCATTTGCGCAAAAACGGGACGACCTGTATCGTTTTCGGTGATTGCTGCCAGAATGCTACGATTGAGCCGTGAAGTATCATTGACGCGGAAATATTCGGTAAAAAAGTAGTCAGGGCTGCCATAGTGAGCAATCACCTTCATAAACCAGAGGTTGGTCACATCCTGCATGGGCGCAAGAGCGGTGAGGGGTAGGTGTGGATAGAACGATTGGGGGAGCGATACCTGGGGCATAAAGATGAAGAGCGATCGACAAAGCTCACTGTTAAATTATAAGTAGCTAGACCTAAATCAATTAAAGTTTGTAGTAAGGACTTTAGTCCTAATTATCGTTGCTTTGAGCGATAAATCGCTCACTACAAACTAGGAGTTTATTAGTAATCTTATTCAACAATTTTTTTATCAAAACTAATTAATACCACAAGCTGCTAATTTTACAGCTAAAGCATCCGGGTAGCGCCACAGTTGAGAACCACCAATCCAAAGACGTGAGGGTAAATGACCGATTGGTGCTTTGAGACTAAAATTGAATTCCGAATTTGCATAACTAGAATTGTATATATGCCAACCAACTTGATTACAAAAAACCCCATAGTCTCCATTCACGTTTTTGTAAATAAGTGTCTGTACGCTAAAACCAAAGCGTTTATGACTGTAATTTACCCATAAAAAGTCAATAGTCTGCAAATCTTCACAGGGAAGTTTCTCAAGATCGCTACTAAATATATAACTCCCACTAGGTTTTGCTAGCGCTTGACATATTAGTTCCCAAGTTTCTTTATCTGCTGATTCCCATTTTCCTTTTGCTAATAAATCACGTAAATGTGTATAATCAATAGTATTTACTGTACGATAATTAGAAATATTTAGCAATTTCTTTGGTTGTTGCTCCAGTGTCTGTAAAACTTCTGTTGCCGATTGGAAGCGTTGCGAAACGGCATTTTGTAAAAGTTTATCTAAGATTTCACAGAGGTGAACGCTAACAGTATTGAATGCTGGTAAATGTTCTTGCCATACCCAGCGATCGCTAGCAATATCGAATAAATCAAAGGGAGAAACATTGGTAAGTAAGTAAATACATGTTACACCCAAGCTGTAAAGATCGCTGGCTGGCAATGCCTTTCCTCGCATTTGTTCGGGAGCGATATACTCTGGGCTACCTACTATGGTGCCTGTACGAAGCTGCTTCATGTTATTGGCGAATTTAGCAACTCCGAAATCGATTAATACCAGGTCTCCTCGACCCGAACGGCGCATAATATTTTCCGGTTTAATATCTCGGTGGATTACTTGTCGAGAATGGATAAATTGCAATGCGAGCAATAAACTTTTTAATATCTCCCAAATTTGCGGTTCTTGAAAAACGCCCTGTTTTTGTAATTCCTGAGCGAGTGTTTGTCCATCGACTAATTCTTCAACGATATAAAACTTTTGATTTTGTTCAAAATGCGCTAGTAATTTGGGTATTTGAGAGTGTTCTAGTTCATTGAGACGAAGCGCTTCTTGATGAAATAAATTGACTGCCTTGTGCCAAGTCTCAGTATTTTCCTGTTGAAAACATAGTTGTTTGACTGCACATTTGGGTTGATCTGGAAGATGTTCATCAATAGCTAAAAACGTTCTCCCAAAGCCACCGCTTCCAATGACCGCGAGTGGACGATATCGCTGTTTAAGTAATAATTCCTGACCACAACTATTGCAAAAACGAGAACTGTCAGAATTATGTGGACGTAGGCAATCAATATTAGTACAGTAGCTCATACTACAGGAGTTCTATTTGTTGGAATTACTATATATAAAGTATTCCCATTAGAAAAGCACTCTTACTAGTAGAAAAAACAGCGATGCTTAGGTTGGGCTACACCTACGCACTTTGCACTTTAGAAGTTTTGGTTGGCATAGTAGCAGTGTAGTGCCTGTTGCAAGCGATCGCTGCTTTGGTGCAACTTTGACTCTTTGAATTTTTCTCAGATACAAGAGTGTTACAAACAAATAAAAGTATCAAAAGCTACTTAACCCAACGTTTGGTTGCCTCTGCAATCCGTTCCCCAAAGCGTAGTGAAGTCAGATAATCGCCCGAATCTAGCACTGGTTCTTTGCCACTCATATCGAGTTGACTTTGACCCATGACACCTAGAAATCCTCCGAGTCGATTTACCCCATCATCTTTACCAGATAAAAAGCTTTGCAAGTCTCCAACATTTACCCAAATCATCCCATGTTGGGCTGCGTTGGTAGCTAAATAGAGGAGTGTACTTTGTTTATCGCCACTAGGAGAGCTGGAATGGGTAAAACCCCCAGCGATTTTGTCTTTCCATCCGTGTCGGAACCAAATTTCGCTAGCAGCATCAATAAATGCCTTGAACTGAGCCGCAACACCACCCATATAAGTAGGAGAACCAAAAACAATTGCATCAGCTTGATTGAGAGTTGCTATTACCTCATCATTCTTCCAACGACCATTGACTATCTGCTCTCCAGTAACCCGTAGCAGTTCAACAGTGGTGTCTTTAACTTTATTTGCACCTTCAGCAATAGCTTGGGCCATAAGATGAGTATGACCTGCACCAGAAAAATAGATAATTGCAACAGTGGGCATAGGAGGTTTAGTTAAAATTTTGACTGAAACTGAACGAGAAATATCATAAAGACTACTGGCTGATAAAGTAAAGCAGTCAATCTTAAAGTCATTTCTGTTATTCTTCTAAAAGAAAATTCTTTTGCTCCAAGTCTTTCTCCTATTTATATTAACCAGGTATGTGTCTCAATGATGTAGCGATCGACCGTGCCAGCCCCAGTGATGTTACTGGAATCGTCAAGTTGGCCCAAGCCAATGACGCAGAACATGGTGGTATGTTATTAGGTCATCTTGAGCCAGAGGCTGTGATGATGACTATCTCGCAAATGCCAAGCGTTGTAGCACGTAAAGATGGTCAAGTTGTGGGATTTTTACTCAGTTGGTCAAAGACAACTGCTAATCTACCAATTATAAAGGTGATGTTACAAACCTATCCTGGTACAAAAGATGCTTACTTGTATGGCCCTATTTGTGTTGATGAAACGATGCGTGGGCAAGGTATTGCTGCGGGAATGTTTGCTAAGTTGAAAGATTTGCTACCAAAGCAGGAAGGAATACTGTTCATCAAGGCAAATAACAAAGCATCACTTCAAGCACATCAAAAGATGGGTATGTGCAAGATGGCAGAGTTCATCTATGAAGGCACTGAATTTTTGATATTCGCGTATAATAGCTAATACCATTTTAGATTTTGGATTTGAGATTTTGGATTGGGAATTGCCTTGGTGCGTCTGGCTTGGTGTGAATCCATGTGTCGCAATCATTTTTCCAAATGGTATAACTAATTGATAGGTTCTCTTTAAAATTAAATTGAGTAGCTAATCTGGATCGTTTAGTTATTTACTACTTGCTTAATCTGGAATGTGACAAGAGTTAGTGATGGGAGGGCGATAAGGCTCTAAGCTTTAGCTGACTAACCTAAGCCGAATCAATTTGAGTGGCGTTCAATTACTAAACATTCATTTTGTACTCTGGTAAGCATATCGTTAAAAGCAGGAGTATAAGAACCATCTTTATCAACAACCCTACGGAGAGTATACTCACCAGCCCGAGAAAGTCCGCCAAACCAAACGTTCTTTCTGTGCCAGATATCTCCATTGAGAGAATTTTTGTCTTGGGACATTGTGAAACTGACAATCGATTTTGGAACTGATATTCCTAGAAAAACAGGTGTGACTTGAGCTTGTTGCAAAGTTTCATCTTCAAACCGAATTTTGTAACTTACTTTAAACCATTGAATTGAACGTAGTAATATCCAGCCAGCAATCGAGTCATGAAAAGTCCACTGTAACGGGGCAAATATCGGTAAAAGCAAAGTTCTATTCTCTATATCCCATTCTAAATTGTACATAGTAATGCAAGTATCTGGCAGTGGATTGCCATCCATAAAAAACACACCCTTAAGGACAGATGGTAAGTTTGTTTCTTTGATTGGAATCATCCAGGTTGCAATATTATTAAGTTGCTTTTTTTCAATTAATTCAGTCATATAATTTGTAATTACTTCCTTTGTGCTAAAATAATACCTAAATTTTTAACGAACCGAGTCAGAGAAAAGATGAGTAATCTGGCGTTAGAAAAAGAGTAAAATCAACTCAAAAATCCAGAACAATTACCAAATTATAATTCAGGAATGCCACTTGCTTTAAGCTTACATAATCGAGCACGAGAAGTAAGGGCACACATCTGTGCGCCCCTACTGTAAGTCTCTTACTCACAGTCGTTGAGCAAAACCTTGTAGTACTAAATTATTAGGAGTAACGGCAGTCACTTTTTCAAAATCCCATTTGACTTCTGTAATTGAGTCCCATTGATAGTTGTGGAGCAGATGTAAACAGAAAATTTTGATAAAGCCAATTGATAAGGATTTCCCAGGACAAGCTCGTTCATGCTCTTCGCCATTCCAAGATAAGATATCTGAAAAATTCCGTGTTAGGTCAAAATAATCTGGATTTTGGTATCTATTGGCATCCCGATTAGCTGTAAGAATAGAGCCAAGCAAGCGAGTACCTTTTTGGAATGGACATTTTTGTTTTCCAATCTCAACTTCACCTGCTTCAGTAGTGAGTTGGCTAACAAATCGCACAGGTGGATAGAGACGAGCCGTTTCTAAAATCACTTGATTGAGAAGTGTTAACTGTTCTAGAGCGTCTGAGTCTAAAGTTTTCTTGCCATTCCAGACTGCATTCACTTCTGACACTACATCATTTCTGAGAGTATTATCTAAGCAAAGAACACCAATCACAGATCCTAAAAGCGCACTCGTGCCGGCAGTTCCGGCGATATGAATCATATCGAAAAGGGTATTAGCAATTTGGTGTTCGTTCAACTGATACTGAGCGCCTGTTTCAAAGTAAGATGCCCATTTAGGTGATTGTTTATATCGGTTAATTAAATATTGACGATGCCGAATTTTTGGCGCTGTTAATATTGCCAGCAGATACTTGCTGATAAAATTAGGCAAGGATGCAAGAGCCAAACCTTTAATGTAACTATCGGATGCTGTGATTTCTTCCTCAGATAAAGATATCTGAAAAACCAGTTGATGCAAACTCGATAGCATAATCTTTGGCAAATCGTTGCCGATGTGTAATTTGCCTTGTTTAGCAGCTTCTAACAGGCTTTCCTCAACTAGATTCCCTAAAAAGTCTATTTTTTGAGACGGTTCCGGTAAGGCTTGTAAGATTACAGTACGTAATCCTGTGTGTTCGTTACCGTTTGTTCCCAGGCTCAGAGGATTATCCAGCAGGTAGCTTGGAGCTAATATTCTGATGATGCCTAAATCATTTCCCCGCAGTTGTGGTTGGGTTTGCATTAATTCTCTTACCTGGGAGTGAGAGGAATGCATAATTGCTTGGTCTACTGCAAAATACTTGTCTCCAATATTTTCTTTACGGATGTAGAGAAAGTCTCGCCATGCGTTGAGCATGATTGACGCATCCATGTAATAAAAAATCAAGCGGAGAAACTTGCCGATCGCAGTATCGTAACCTACTTTGGCTAGTATCGGTGCAAGCCAAAGCTGGCGATCGTGATTTTTGAGGACTTTATCTTTAAGTGTCATAGTATTTATTTTGAGTCATTTGTCATTTGTCTCTAATTCAGATATTGATGCTCTGAGGAATTTTAGAAGGAAGCAGATACTCATAGGGTGGACGGTGCAAATTACGTTGCTTGATGGTATCTTCTACTTGCTGAAGATTACTTTGGAATGCTTGTAACAATGGTTTTACTTTTTGGTCTGTAAAGTATCCTTGCTGATAATCACCCAGCTTGTTGTAATACACAGACCCCAACAAGCTGAGTAGGTTGTATTGCCGTTGTGCCTGATCTAAGGGAGGGAGCAAATCGAGGTAGTCTTGCTCAGTAACTTCTCTTTTGAGAGTTGAAGCTGGTAAATAACCTGCCAATGGTATGGCTGCGGCGTAGCCCATAAAATCTTTTTGCGGAAAGTTAACCGCAGCGTGTTGGGCGCTAGCAGTGAAAATAATCAGCGTCGTGGCATCAATCAGGTAATTGAGCGTTTTGATGCCTCCATCTTCGCCAAAATCGGGGATGCGACCACCATCGTAAGCTGGGATTTCGGCTGCCCACGCTTGCAATTCTCTATCTTTTTGAATGTCTTCATCCGTGGTGTAGTAAAGGTTCAGGTAGTCTGCAACCCATTGATGAATGGCATTCCAGACTAGTAGGGCATCATCTCGGTAAGGATAAATAGGCAAGAGGTTGGGATCGTCTACACCGCGCTGTTGGAATTGCTTAGGTAAGATGGCACTATTAAAACCATAGCTTTGCAAGGCTAGCACTGCTAAAACGCGAGAGTTGTCGATTGATGATGAGAGTAATCTATCGACACCACCGCCTGGAGCTATGAGAATCCGTTGGGCGGCATCGTTAATTGCTAAGGTGCTGTCAAAATGCGGGCGCAACAAAATTCTTAGGGGATGGGTAAGTGGTAGTTGTCTTGCGGTGGCGATCGCAAAAGCACCAATTAACAAGTGAGTTCTTGCTAGATGAGTGACAGCTTCGTGGTAGTTGGCATCTGCTATTTGGACAATTGTTTTGGCAAAAAGCCAAGAGTATTTACCGGAGTTAGGGGTAACAATTGGATAATCTGGGCCTGGGGTTTGACCGCATTGAATGGCTATCGGCCGCAATAAACGGTTGGGGGTCTGAGCCTTTGGGTAAGGCAAACAGTGCTAAAGGAGCATAGAGATATTTTTGCTCGTGTGGGAATGTACCGTTGACTGCACCATCTAAAATTTTATAGTCAGCTAAGTAGAGTCTGCCTTCAAGTCCGGCTGCTGCTAATGAGTCGTCAGTTCCCATCACGCCTTGGTAATGTTCGTCTGTGACTGGGAAGCGATCGCCTGGAGTATTTACTCGCGCGATCGTCACGGGATTGTAGCCAGCGACTCGCATATAGGCAAATACTTCATCTTCTTGGTAAGTTTTAGCGATCGCTGGCACACCAATCACTTGAAACAAATTTTCGTAGTCCTTGAGACTGGTTGCATGTCCTGTCCGCTGTCCTTCGTATAAAAGGTTAATTATCCTATTTAGAGCATCTCTGAGGATCACAAGTCCGTTTTCTTTCAGAATAGAATAAAAAAGATCGTCGAGTTCTCTAACATCCTTAGATATACCTTTGAGTAAAAACTGAGGGATAATTTGCAGGATTCTTGCCAGAATATTGATTTTTATTGGTACTGCTCCCTTGAGCAAGGCTTCTAAAATAAACCTTGCGACATCATCACGAATCGATTTAGAACCTTGATTGCCTCTATTGACAATCAAGGTATTGATAAACACAACTCGTAACTGCTGGGCTAATAAAAAATACCAGTTAGTGGTGAACTCTTCGGCAAGAGAAAGCCGATCTAGCATTGCAATTGATGGAATATGGATGTAGTTATATTGATACTCTTGTCTAGCTATATCTAAAGTATGAGTACTTGATGAACTGATTAAATTTTCTGGTGATGAAGCAGTCATTGACTCTACTCATGTTTAGTACGGGGAACTTTAATAGTTTAAGATAAACAGGTTTGATTTACCTAAACGTATTATCGCAATCAAGTTTTAAATTCCGATTTTTCTAAATAAATTTTCTCGAATTTATCAACTCTTAAACCACGCACTAAATGTTTTAGGGCTTACGCAAACTCTACGAACTATCGGCGTTATTGGCGTCTTGATGGTAGCCTTCGACAAGCCGCAAAGCGTCTACGATCGATTAAGCTTTTTGGCTATTTTTGCGTAAGTCCTGGTTTAAAAATCTTGCAAAAAATATTTAGCAATACAAATAATATTTGCCAAGATTTAGAAACAATTCTCAAAGAAAACTTTCGGACTAAAGTATTGTGTTGGAGTTGACATTTTAACTACTGAAACGAGAGCGGGAATACAACGATCGGATTCTTCCTCTGCTGCCGATGTCTCCAATGCTTCCTCTACTTACACAACGATAAAATCTTATAGCGTTTCCTAGTCTGTTGAGGTACAAATCTCTGCGTACCTCTGCGCTTTACTTTGCGTCCCTTTGCGTTTCAAAATATTATCTGTACCTCACGTAACAGGTAATCGCTATATTCTATTACCTTCCCTCTATCAAAAATCTATCTCTACCTCAGTGCCTTTATCCTTCAAGAGTTAGAAGCAACGAATTTTGCTCCATGCAAAGCTATGAAAGAAAGTTCTCATACTGTGGTCAAAGGATAAATTTGTGGATATTAGCAGACGAAATTTACTGAAGGTAGTTTCTGCTTCTGGTTTAGGTGGAGCTGGGGTATTTGCTTTACAAGGTTTAACCAAACAGGTTTTAGCGCAAAATCAGTCTACCCCACTCCAGACAAAAAAAGGGGAAATGCTCTACAGGCAACTAGGACGCACCAAAGAACAAATATCTGTAATTGGTCTAGGTGGTCATCATATTGGTAGACCAAAAGATGAACAAGAGGGTATTAATCTGATCCGTACTGCTCTCGATCGCGGGATCAATTTTATGGACAATAGCTGGGACTACCATAATGGAGGTAGCGAAATTCGCATGGGTAAAGCTTTGCAAAATGGCTATCGTCAAAAAGCTTTTCTGATGACTAAAATCGACGGGCGCACAAAAAAGGCGGCGGCTCAACAAATTGATGAATCTTTAAAACGTTTGCAAACAGACCACATTGATTTGTTGCAGCATCATGAAGTCATTCGTATGGAAGACCCAGACCGGATTTTTGCCCCTGGTGGTGCGATGGAAGCAGTGGTGGAAGCACAAAAAGCTGGCAAGATTCGCTACATAGGCTTTACTGGACACAAAGATCCTTTAGTACACCTAAGAATGTTGGAAGTTGCCAATCAAAATAACTTCCGTTTTGATGCAGTGCAGATGCCATTAAATGTGATGGATGCCCATTTCCGCAGTTTTGAGAGGCAAGTTTTACCCAGACTGGTTCAAGACGGAATTGCTGTACTGGGGATGAAATCAATGGGCGACCAAAACATTCTCAAAAGCAATGTGGTCAAACCGATCGAATGTCTGCATTACGCGATGAATCTGCCAACTTCAACGGTGATTACAGGCATTGAAAGTATGCCCATCTTAAACCAGGCTTTCGAGGCAGTACGTACTTTTACACCCATGAGTCAGGAACAAGTTAAAGCATTACTGAATCGGACTCGCCAAGCTGCTCTCAAAGGTCAGTATGAATTGTTTAAAACTACTAACCAATTTGATAGTACAGCCAAAAATCCTGAGTGGTTGGGATAAGTTTTTGCTAGGGCGTGTTTGAAAACTAAGGTTCACAGCAAACAAGCGTATATCCTGCTGTGGACACAAAACTGGCATAGCTGCAAAGTCCAGAACTGAGCGATCGCGAGTTGGAAGTGTCGCGCCTGATGGAAGTACTCAAAAAATGTCATCATAGTTAAAGTGAAAACATTCTGGAGACAAGACAACGGTTTACGCACGCCCTTTAGCACGGTTAATTGAACAATTGCAACGCCTACCGGGAGTTGGCCCCAAAAGTGCCCAACGACTGGCTTTGCATATTTTGAAACGACCAGAAGCAGAAGTAGAAGCTTTGGCACAAGCTTTAGTTGAGGCAAAAAAACAGATAGGCTTGTGTTCTGTTTGCTTTCACTTATCTGCTGAACCTGTTTGTGAAATTTGCCGCAATGCCAACCGTGACAATAACACTATCTGTGTTGTTGCAGACCCTCGTGATGTGATTGCGCTGGAAAAAACCCGCGAATACAAAGGCAAGTATCACGTTTTGGGCGGGGTGATTTCGCCAATTGATGGAATTGGCCCAGATCAGTTAAATATACTAGCTTTGCAGCGTCGGGTGAGTCAGCAAAAACCTCAAGAAGTAATTCTGGCAATTAGTCCGAGTGTAGAAGGGGAGACCACAACCCTGTATATCGGTCAGCTATTGAAACCATTTACTAAGGTGACAAGGATTGCTTTTGGTTTACCTGTAGGTGGCGATTTGGAGTACGCAGATGAAGTGACTTTGGCGAGGGCGTTGGAAGGCCGTCGGGAGTTAGATTAAATTTTGTTAATTTTGCTGGTTAATCACTTTCTCGACTATTGACTGTACATAACATCCGATCGCAAGACGTACTTTCGCCCCTGAATAATAATAGCGCCCTCATGTACTAGTTCGTGGACAAAACACAAAGCCATACCTGTGACTGGAAGCACAGCTAGATTAGATAAATCTCCGTAGTACTCAGAAAGATAAAAGCGGGTTTCACCGCCTTCAAAGCCTTCATTCAGATAAATCATGAAAGTCAATAAACTTTCCTCACCGTTGGTTCGTCGATAAGCACCATCATGGTGAGGTGCAAACCTCTGACCCTGGATCGTAGCGATAGAAGCGAAAACGCTCATTCAGCCCAACTGGATGCCATCTACCAATGGTCTTGGGGATATAATTTGACACACGCTGCCATAAATCAAAAGCACGCTCGCGATCATCTAGCATAACGCGCTGATTATTGCGGATGTCGGGACGCATTTTAAAACCTCGGTGGGTAGTAATAGGAGCATCTGTATAGCCAATGTTTTCTGTTAAATTAATATACTCAGCGCATTCTGCTGGCGAAAGAATATTTTCCAACGTGAAAATTTGGTTGCAAATCAAATCTTTCTTGGTCATGGTTAAGCCGATTGAGATTTAAGCCTTATGATAGTGTATTCTTCATAACTCAATAGGGTTGAGTTGAGCCTAAAATCTAATGAACAGAAATAGAGTTTTAGCCATGATTTTGCCCTAGTAAATCTGCAATTGAAGTGAGTAATTCAGTTGGTTGTACTGGTTTGGCAATATGTTTCTGAAAACCAGCCGCTAAAACTCGATCGCGATCGCTTTCTCCAGCATAGGCGGTAAGAGCGATCGCCGGAATTTCCCCGCCCTCCTCTTTCGGCATGGCTCTGAGCATCTTAATCAAGCTGTAGCCATCCATTTCTGGCATTCCTAAATCACTGATTAATAAATTAGGTACAGCCTGTGCTATAATCATCAGCGCCTCTTTTACTGATGCTGCGGCAGTTATCAACGCCCCATTCTGTTGTAGCAAGAAGTGCAAAAACTCTCGTGTGTCAACATCATCATCAACAATTAATACCCGTAGTCCACGCAGAACTGACGAGTTAAATTTCTCGCCCGCTCCTCCTGCTTTCTCTGCACCGTCAGTTTCCTTCATCACGGGCAGTCTGACAGTAAAAACTGCTCCCTGTCCAATTCCCGGACTAGCTGCTCTGACAGTACCACCATGCAATTCTACTAAGTGACGAACTATTGCCAATCCCAGTCCCAGTCCGCCGAATGTCCTGGTTGTGCTGCTATCGGCTTGACGAAAATATTCAAATACGTGGGGTAGAAACTCTGGGGAAATACCTTGACCTGTATCTTTAACTTGAATTAGTGCTGAGGGGAAAGTTAATTCACAACTCAATGATAAACTGATTTCCACTGAACCACGAGAGGGAGTAAACTTGACTGCGTTCGAGAGTAAATTCCCAACAACTTGCTGTAAGCGATTATAATCGCCTAACACTTTACCAACATTGGGATCGAGCTGTACTTTAATCTGGATAGATTTGGTTTCGGCAATTAACCGGACTGTTTCTAATGCAGCATCAATTACAGCTACTAAGTTAACAGTGGCAAAAGTCAGGTTTAACTTACCGCGAATAATTCGGGAGACATCCAACAACTCATCAATTAATTGAATCTGCAATTGAGCATTTCTTTCGATGGTTTCCAAAGCACGATTTGTAGTCACTTCATCAAATTTGCGGCTTTTGAGTAGCGATGACCACCCTAAAATTGGGTTGAGAGGCGATCGCAATTCGTGAGAGAGAATTGCGAGAAACTCATCTTTATTCCGGTTTGCCTGTTTGAGTTCCTCTGCTTGTTGCCTAAGTGCTTTTTCTAATTGTTTCCTGGGGGTTAAGTCAAGAATAAAACAGATCCAAGATGCGGGATCTCGCTCCACCAAGGCACCACCAATTAGTATCGGAATACGGGAACCATCCTTACGAATGTATTCTTTTTCAAAGGGAGTAAATAGCCCAACCGTTAAAAGTTGTTCTAGCCCCTGCCGATCGAGAGCATGATATTCAGGTGGAGTGATGTGTTGTCTGCGGATCTTACCTGTCAATAGTTCCTCTCGCGTATAACCCACCATTTCTAAAAAAGCCTCGTTCGCCTCAGTAATGTAATCAGGAGTGGCGAACATAATGCCAATAATGTTGGAATCAACTAAGCGCCTTAATTGAGTTTCGCGGTGGCGCAAATCATTTTCTACCTGTTTGCGTCGGGTAATATCCTGGGTAGTACCCATCATTCGTACTGGCTTACCCTTGGCATCATAAAAGACGCGACCTTTAGCAGCAATCCAATGAATACTACCATCAGACCAAGGGATGCGGTATTCGATGTCACACTCAACATTTTCCTCCAGAGAGCGGGCGATCGCTTCATGAATGCATTGGCGGTCTTCTGGATGTACAGTGTTGAGGAAAATCTCAAAGCTAATTTCGGCTTCTAGGGACACTCCAAACAGTTGATAACATTTCTCTGTCCAAATTACCTCGTTGGTGGTGATATTCCAAAACCACATACCCAGTTCAGCAGCATTAGTCGCCAACCGAATCCGTTCTTCACTCTCGCGCAGATTTGTTTCAATTTTTTGACGTTCCCATAAAGCCGCTTGCTGTTCGGTAATATCAGTACTTGCACCAACTACTCTAACCACTTGAGCATTTTCATCCCGGACTGCAAACCCCTGATCTACCACCCACAAATAACGGCCATCCTGGTGACGCACTCGATATTCAATCCGATAACGGTTTCCATTGGCCATACTAGCGATGAACTGATCGTTAACTCTTTGTTGGTCATCGGGGTGGATGCGTTCTTGCCACCACTCGAAAGTCGGTTCTGTTTCTTCTTGGGTGTAGCCAAAAACCTGGGTTAGACCCTGAGTTCTTTCCACAGTATTTCTGCTAATCTCCCAGTCATAAATTAGGCAATTAACCGCCGCCGCAGCTAGCTCAAACCTTTCGTTACTTTGCCGCAAAGAAGTTTCTATGTGTCGTCGTTCTGTAATATCAAAAGCGATCCCCAAAAGATATTGCGGCAATCCATCAGCAGTTCTGCTGTGCACAGTATCATAGCTACAAAACCAGCGCCACTCTCCATTAGCGTGTCGAATTCGGTATTCAAAGCTGAGGACTTCACCCTGATAAGCAGAATTAAATTGTTCTAAATAGCTAGGGAGTCGAGCCAAATCTTCAGGGTGTAGAAGTTGAGTAAATAACTCCTTTCCCATCGCCTGGATTTCTACTGGTGTATAGCCCCAACTTTGAGCAATTTCGTAATTAACGTAAGAATTTCGCTGCTCAATTAAGTCATAAATGTAGATTATCCCCGGAAGAGTGCCAGCAATTTGTTGAAACAGACGATGACTATCCCACAGTCTTTGAAATTCATCTGCATCAAATCGTTGAGTATCTTGTTCGCAATTACAGTCTTCCTCTGACTGAGCGTGCTTAGATTCCGTAATATCCGAAAAAGTTGTCACAATCGCATACAGATTGCTTCCTTCAGTTTGAAACAGAGGTTGCGAGGAAAACAATAGCCAGACTAGCTCACCATTTGGCTTATAAAAGCCACACACCACATTTAAGCAAGGTTTACCTGTATTTTGAGTAACCCTCGTCGGGTGAGCTTTACTGAGTAAAGGAGAGCCATCTTGATGAATAAATTGCCACTTGGGATCGAGCAAATTTTGCCCTACAAGCTGTTGGGCGGTCAGTCCCAAAATGCGATCGCTAGCGGCATTGCAAGCCTGGATAGTGCCATCAGGCAACTGAAGCACCATTCCTTCTTCTTGACTGGCTACTAGCGAAGAATTTGCCTTTTTACTAACTTGCCGATGCAGCAGCTTGTGATTACCCAGCTGGTTGTGCAACTTTTCCGCGTCTGGCATTCTAAAAAGTTAAATAATTTTAAAGTTAATCTCAGATTAAGCGACTCATCTTTACATAAATTTTAAGGCAATTCGTTCAAATTTGAGGTAAAAGCTGCGATCGCTACTTCTATCATTGGTTTATTTTTTGCCACATCTTTATAGGACAAGGGGAAAAAGAAAAGGACAAGGGGATGGGGGGATGGGGTGACAAAGGGAAACTTGTCCCCTTGTCCCCTTGTCCCCTTGTCCCCTTGTCCACTCGTCCTCTTCCGTGAATCAACCCCCAACATGAATACCAGGTCGCATATCGGGATTCTTTTCAGCCCGCCGCAGTACTTCACGGGTAACTACAGCAATGTCACCTTCGCCAAACAAGATAAAACGCAATAGGTATTGTATGGGATTTCCCTCAACCCAGCCAAAGTAAGCATGGGGAATCTTACCTGTTTGGTCGCGAATGTAAAGTAGTAAAGCTGCGATCGCATTCGGTACTGCTGCGCTTTCAGCCCGGAGGATGCGATAGTCACCAACTTGTACCCCTTTTACTACGATCGCATCCGCAAATTCCGAAGCATCGGATACATGAATTTCTAAAAACAGAACTGGATCGTTGGCTGGAATATGATTGTCTTCGCGTACCTCTTTCTCTTTCATAAAATACTCTAGGACATCGCCCGTATTCAACCGATTTGCAATCAGTCGTATTGTTCCCTGGCTATCTTCGGCAAAGAATTGTCTAGCAAGTTCGTCAATTTCAATTCGCTCTGCTCGCAGTTCCGTTGAACGCCAAACACGAGAAACCAGCGAGGTAAAAATGATCGCACCGATGAAAAACCCAGCAATCCTAATCCCTTCTGGTCTTTCGATGATATTAACAATGGTGGTATATAAAAATAACAGTGTAATGATGCCAAAAACGAGTCTGGCCCGCTTCTGTCGGTGACGATGGGCTGATAAGGTGACGGCAAAGGCGGCTGAGGTGATCAACACTAGTACACCAGTTGCATAAGCCCCACCTTGGGCTTCTACACTTGCTTTAAAGATAATTGTGACAACAAAAGCGATCGCTGTGTAGACTAACACCAAAGGTCGGGTTACTCGTGCCCAATTGGGCGCCATGCCATAGCGTGGTAGGTAGCGAGGCACGATATTTAATAGCCCTGCCATTGCAGATGCACCTGCAAACCACAAAATAGAAATAGTACTTAAATCGTAAATTGTGCCAAAGGCATTGCCTAGATATAGATGTGCTAAATAAGCAAGGGCCCGTCCGTTAGCTTTGCCCCCTGATGCAAATTCTGCGGCTGGAATCAATAGAGTGGTTATAAAACTGGTGGTAAGCAAAAAGAAGCTCATAATTAGAGCAGCAGTGGTGAGCAACTTGCGTGTATTCCGAATCCGCCCTTTGGGATGATGCGAAGTGCTGTTACTGCTACCTTTAACCAGGGGCATAACGGTAACACCTGTCTCAAAACCTGACAATCCCAGCGCGAGTTTTGGGAAGATGAGCAAAGAGATGCCGATTAGCATCAAAGGGTTAGAATGGCGTGCAAAAAGTGCAGTTTGCCAATTCGGGATCGTTTCTGTGTGATTTAATATCTGATACGCGCCAACGCCAACGACAATGAAGTTTAACAGCAGATAAGCTCCCACCAAAACTACTGCAATCCCAATGGCTTCTCGGAAACCTCTCAAGAAGACTGCACCTAGTAGTGCAACTAATATCAGGGTAACTGCGATCGGCTGATTGTGAAGCCAAATTGGTGTCAGCGGATTTTCGATGATATGGGCTGTGGCATCGGCTGCTGACAAGGTAATGGTAATAATAAAGTCAGTTGCCACAAACCCAAGTAAGCACAGTACAAGTAATTTGCCTTGCCACCAGGAAAGTAAACGCTCTAACATTGCGATCGACCCTTCACCATGAGGGCTTTCGGCAGCAATGCGCCGATAGATTGGCAACGCTCCAAACAGCGTCAGCAAAACCAGAACCAGGGTAGCTATAGGAGAAAGAGCGCCAGCCGCCAGTGCTGCAATCCCTGGTTGATAGCCAAGGGTCGAGAAATAATCTACACCAGTCAAGCACATCACCTGCCACCAAGAATGCTGGCGATGTGCTTCTTCCTTGCGGTAAGGCCCTTTTTTCTCTCGTCGGTCTTCTTCAAGCAACCAATGGATTAACTGGCTGCCGAGCCGTTTTGTTGAAACAATTGATTTAGCCATCAAATACGGTTGTGTTGCAAAAGTCGGCTTTGTGATTTTTTAAAGCCTTCGTGGTTTATTAAAATTTTTAACTACAAAGGCATAGCACTATTATTGTATGTTAAGCATCCTGTCCAATTTACAAAATATATAGTAGCTGCTCGTAGTCGTCTACTAGATCGAGATCGTTTGCGGCTTTTGGTATAGGAATAATCAATACTACAACCGTATATTTTGGGATTAACACTTTTGCATCCTTAACACCTTGAAGCTGCATAAATTCTAAAAAAACGACGTTGCAAAACTTGGTGTGTACGCAATCAACAAATCAGCCCTAAAATAAAAGTTACTTTTAGTTATATAGGACTCATATTTGATTGGGTGAAAAAACTCAGTACACCCCTAAATCCCTTTTTCTCTGTTCCCTGTTCCCTCCCTACGCAAATATGTTCATTAATCAAATCGGATTCCTATAGGACTCATATTTGATTGGGTGAAAAAACTCAGTACACTTTTATTCCTTTTTACCTGTTCCCTGTTCCCTGTTCCCTGTCCCCTGTTCCCTGTGCCCTGTCTCTACGAGTGATTCAGGAATCAAATCGGATTCCTATATATGATGTTTCTGTAAATGACCATAAGATAATTAGCCTGCTAATCTATAACTCTGTTTGTGTAGCCGCAGACTTTAGTTTGATAGAATTATAGACATATAGTCGTACATAATATACAAACAATGTATTAGATAGGTTTCTAGCATCATACGAACCCATCTGCACCAACTACACTAATTCAGATGTTTGACAATATCTGCAAGTTTTTAGTTGAGAACTTCTCCAGTGACTTCGCTACATGGTTATTAGGCGAATCTATTAATTTAACAGAACTAAGTCCAAAAGAATTATCTCTCGAACCCATTCGGGCTGATGCTCTAATTCTGTTGCAGTCGGAGCAAAGCATATTGCATTTAGAATTTCAAACCCAAGTCGATGCAGAAATTCCTTTTCGGATGATTGACTATCGATTACGAGCATATCGCCGCTTTCCAGACAAAGCAATGCATCAAGTCGTAATTTATCTCAAGCCAACAAATTCAAATTTGGTGCAACAAAATACATTTACAATTCCTGGGACACGACATGAATTTGCAGTTATCAGACTTTGGGAACAACCTACAGAAGTATTTTTGAGAACACCTGGACTCTTACCTTTAGCGGTCTTAAGCAATACAATTGATCCAGAAATTATACTTGCCGAAGTTGCACGAGAGATTAACGGGATTACAGAATTAAGAACTCAAAGTAATATTGCTGCCTCTACAGCGATTTTAGCTGGTTTAGTATTAGATAAAGAGGTTATTAAACGAGTTTTGAGGTCAGATATTATGCGCGAGTCAGTGATTTATCAAGATATTCTACAAGAAGGTAAAGCTGAAGGCAAGGTCGAAGGTAAGGCCGAAGGTAAGGCTGAAGGTAAGGCTGAAGCGTTACTCGAAGTGGCAAGAAATCTATTTAGTACTGGTATGCCATTAGAGGCGATCGCCAGGGTGACAGGGTTATCAATTGAGCAGTTACAGTATTTACAGGTAAGTGAGTCTCGTGAGTCCAATCAATAAATAATCGGTGCAGTCAACCTGCACCGATTAGTAAGTGTTACTCGAATTGAACATCCCATTTCACGCCAATGCTGAAGCTTGGGGTTTAGCAAAAATCATTCTTCCTGCTGTAGTTTGTAAAGCACTGGTAACTACTACTCGCAGTTCACCACCCACATAACTGCTACCTTCTTCAACAACTACCATTGTGCCGTCATCTAGATAGCCAATGCCTTGGCTGGGTTCTTTGCCTTCCTTGAGGATTTTTAAATCCAGGTTGTCGCCAGGTAAATAACTGGGGACGGACGGCATTCACTAAATCATTCACATTCAAAACAGGTACTTTTTGAACACTGGCGACTTTAGACAAGTTGTAGTCGTTGGTTAGCAGTGTGCCGCTAATTTCTTGGGCGAAGCGCACTAACTTGGCATCCACTGTGGGAATATCTTCGTAGTCAACTGCATTAATCAGGATGCGATCGGGATAATCTTCCTTAATACGGTTGAGAATTTCTAGTCCTCTTCTTCCGCGTACCCGCTTTTGGTCTTTGCTAGCATCCGCTACTTGTTGGAGTTCTTGCAAGACAAACTGCGGTACGAGAATTTGCCCTTCTAAAAACCCTGTTTCTAGTAAGGCTTCAATACGACCATCAATAATACAGCTAGTATCTAGAACTTTGGTATTGGCTGGTTTTAATGTTCCTTCCACTACTAATGATTCGACAGTGTTGGGATTAATGAACCGCAATAAACCTCGCCCGTGGGTATCTGCCAAATTCATGCCAGTGACGGAGAGGATGATACTACCGACAACTGCCACCAATGGCTTAATAAATCCAAAATCCGCCGGGATCGGCAGCAAAAATAATGGGGCTAGCATCAGGTTGGCTAGTAATAGCCCAATCACTAACCCGATCGCACGAGTTAAGATCGCTTCTAAAGGCATTTCTTTGACTTGTGATTCTAGGCGACGATATGTCGTCTGGAAACTCAGCCCGATCGCACCACCAATAATAGCGGCAAAGACGGCAACGACTAAGCGTAAAGCTTCTAGATTCGTTACTTGATCTAGCGTCCCATTGGGTAGTAGTTCAATGCTGTAGAACCCTATTCCCGACGCTGCTAGGATAAATGAGAAAATAATAATGGCGTCAAGCATGGTTGTCTTGTTTTCCTGCAACTGTGTTAACCGATAAAGTTAAGTATTTTTTATCTCATCGGTAAGATAAAATGATTGATATTGACTTACACTAAGGGTTTAGGCTGACAATATCTGCAATTATTATAACCAAAGGCTTTTATCTTAATATTTTTCATTGTTTTGTTGTAAAACGACAAAAACTTGTAAATAAACTACTTATTTTGTAAGAATTCAGAATCCAGAATCCAGAAGTCAGAATTAAGAAGACTTTGATACCTAAACTTAATAAGTTTAATAAAATCAAGAAGTCATTACACGCTTGATTTGACAATTATTCTGGCTTTTGGCTCACTTCTCCTGTCGGAGACGCTGCGCGAACGACTACGCTCAGTGACCACCTGACTTCTGAATTCTTTCCTCATTTTTATTGTCTCTAATTAGCAGTTGGGTTAACTTAAAACTTTTCTCAAAATGAGTAAAAAATTTACTATTTCTGGAATTGCGAGTTCTGCTTATGTGCATATTCCCTTTTGCAGGCGACGATGTTTTTATTGTGATTTCCCGGTATCTGTTGTCGGCGATCGCTTGCGGGGAGAAACATCTGGTACTATCTCCCAATATGTTGATGTGTTATGTCAAGAAATTGCCATTACACCAGCATTTGGTCAACCTCTGAAGACAATTTTCTTCGGTGGTGGTACTCCTTCGTTGCTCTCAATAGAGCAGCTACAAAGGATACTGACAGAACTAGAGAAGCATTTTGGGATTGCGTCTGGGGCAGAGATTTCTATGGAAATTGACCCAGGTACCTTTGATTTAGCCCACATAGCAGGCTATCGCCGTGCAGGGGTGAACCGGGTAAGTTTGGGCGTACAAGCCTTCCAATCAGAATTATTGCAAAGGGCGGGGCGATCGCACTCAGTTGAAGATATTTTTGCAGCTGTGGAATTAATCCACCAAGTCGAGATTCCCGAATTTAGCTTAGACTTAATTTCTGGGTTGCCGCATCAGTCTTTGGATCAATGGCAGGATTCCTTAGAAAAAGCTGTAGTAATAGCACCCACTCACATTTCCATTTACGATCTTACCATCGAACCAGGTACAGCCTTTGGTCGTTACTACAAACCTGGCGATACTCCTTTACCCACGGATGAAGCCACAGTCAAAATGTACCAGATGGGGCAGCAGATTTTAACTAGTGCAGGTTATGAGCATTATGAAATTTCTAATTATGCTCAACCTGGCCATCAATGTCGGCATAATCGAGTGTATTGGGAAAACCGCCCTTATTATGGCTTTGGCATGGGTGCGGCGAGTTATGTTGAGGGGAAGCGGTTCACTCGTCCGCGTAAAACTAAAGAGTATTACCAGTGGGTACAAGCTGGCGCTGTAATTGATTGTGATGTTACCCCCCCAAAGGAAGTATTGTTAGAAACGTTAATGTTGGGGTTGCGTTTGGCAGAGGGTTTGAGTTTAGCGGCGTTGGTAGAGGCGTTTGGCGAACAGAAGGTGGAGGAGATTTGTCGGTGTTTGCAATTGTATTTTGAGAAAGGTTGGGTGGAAGTTGCAGAGGGAAGATTGCGTTTGATTGATCCCCAAGGGTTTTTATTTTCTAATGTAGTGTTGGCGGAATTGTTTGAGAAGTTGGGGTGACAAACTGTTTATGCAAAAAAATAAAGTTAGAAAAGCTGTAATTCCGGTAGCTGGTTTCGGTACTCGTTTGTTTCCAGCTACTAAAGTTGTCAAAAAAGAACTTTTCCCAATTATCGATCGAGATGGTAGGGCAAAACCTGTGATTCTTGCAATTATTGAAGAGGCAATTAGTGCTGGAATTACAGAAGTAGGGATTGTGGTGCAGCCGGATGACAAAGAAATATTTGCAGATTTCTTGAAAAACCCACCCAAAAAAGAACTTTTAGAAAAGCTTTCACCACAAAATCAAGAATATAGCCGATATCTCGAAGATTTAGGTAGCAGAATTACCATTTTGTTACAAGAAGAACAATTAGGCTATGGTCATGCAGTATTTTGTGCCAAGGATTGGGTACAAAATGAGCCGTTTTTGCTCATGTTGGGCGACCACATTTATGCATCTGACATTGAAAAATCTTGTGCGCGTCAAGTTTTAGATGTTTACGAACAAGTTAATCAAAACGTTATTGGCTTAACGACAATGCCAGCAGAAATTATTCATCAAGCTGGGTGTGTAACAGGAGTTTGGCAAGAGTTAAACTCGATTTTGTCAGTTACCCAACTGTATGAGAAACCGACTATTGAGTATGCACAACAGCATTTACGTGTAGAGGGAATATCAGAAAATAATTTTTTATGTATATTTGGCTTATATTTACTAACGCCGAAAATTTTTGATTTTCTCGCAGAACATATCAACCAAAATTTTCGAGAACGAGGTGAATTTCAGTTAACATCTTGTCTTGAACAATTGCGTCAGGAAGAGGGAATGACAGGATATGTTGTTAAAGGCAAGTGTTTTGATACAGGTTTGCCAGATGCTTATCGGCAGACAATGATTGATTTTAGAAAAATATAGATTAATCTCAGTTTAATTCCTTTATTTAAGAGGATCTCACTTTTTAAAATGGTTCAAATAGATAGTATTCTATTGAGTAAGCAGAGGCATCTTGAAAATATACCGTTTAATTTGCTCCTGATGATAGCCTCCTTTTTTGTTAAAGCAGTTTTTAGGTAAATGAGTTACAAAATGCAGGACTCGAAATCAGACACAAACCTTACAAAACTACCTCAAAACTAGCGGTAGTTAGAGTAGGAAAAGAAATAGCATCCAATTGTGCAAATTTACCCCCGGAATTAATCTCAGCAAAATCATCCGCCGACCTATTAGGGTTATAAAATAGACTACCATTTGCGCTATTATAAACGATCGCTGCACTACTGCTTGCAGCTAAAGTATCGTTTGTTACTGTGGCAAAGTCTGCGGAATTTAATTGAGTCGGGAAGACCGAGTTACTTAGAGCTGTAAAGGTAGATTTAGATAATTGGATTTTGTCTTGCTTAGGATTAAAGTCAGTAATAACATCAACTCCGAGTTCCCTAATATTAAACTTCGATCCTGTTGCAAATCCAAACTTATCTGCACCAGCACCTCCTTCTAGTAAGTCGTCCCCACTATCTCCCTGTAGGTAATCGTTCCCTTGATTCCCGCTCAGAATATCTTTTCCACTACTGCCAAAAAGAATATCATCACCTTTGCCCCCCAGAAGGTTGTCGTCATCACTACCCCCATCTATGATATCTGCACCAGATCCACCAAAAAGGATGTCAGAACCTGCCCCCCCATCAATGTAATGATTACCAATAACACCAGAAAGCGAAATACTGTCATCGCCATCCCCAGCAAAAATAACCTTATCGCCAGCCGAAAAATTCGCTGAACTAAAGGTATCGTCTCCCTTGGTTGTAGTGACATCAGTACCGATCGCATTTCTAGCTCGAGCAACTGCCTCTTTTATGACATCAGCAAGATTCTCGCTTGTAGAACCAACAGTCAGTACACCACCTCGACCAAGTTGGGTAACTAGTGTCTCGTAATTGGCTGCAACATTACTCGTAGTTAGAAAAATTGGAATAATGTTATTTTCTTCTAGCGCAGTTTTTACTTGTCCGACCTGTGGATAATCTTCAAAAGCATCAGCTATCTCATCTCCATTATTGGCAATAGTATCACTTGGAATAACTGCGGCGCGATCGCCGGCAACGTGATAAATACTATCGGTGGCTATTATCACAACACGAAATGAACCTACTCTGTAACCAAGACTGCCGTTATCTAAAGCAGCGAACAAGAGTGCAAATAATTGTGATTCTGGCCCATCATTGCCACCAAAAGCTTGAAAGCCAAAGATTTTGTCTTTAATTGTTGTGACATTATTTGTCAAAGCGACTTCTGGTTGATATACATAGTCAGCGTAACCCCCAAAAGGCACAAGTGGCTTATCCTTGAAAGAGGCAATACCAAATTTCAGGTCATCACCAAATATATTTGCTAACTTCGGGTTGGTTAAGCGATTTACCGTCACCGGAAGTGCGGTTTTCAGCTGGACTAAATTTTCATTAGATGAAGATGTTAAGTCTTGCAGCAGAACAATATCAGATACTAAACTCACAGTTTTTCCCTCTGATTATTTTTATTGATGGGTTGTATTGCAAAGTGTCTGAATGCTATTTCAGCTTGATATTAGCAAGGTTAATTAATTTAAGATAGTACTTAAACTGAAAAAAATATAATCTCTTTCAAAAAATATTTGTCAAAAAGGGGAAGGGGAAGGGGGAAAGGGAAAGGGGTAAAGGAAAAAAGAGTAAAACTTTTCCCCAGACGGTATAAAGCCCCTATTTTTAAATATGGAGAATATTAAAAGAAGATTTTTGAGACACGTAGTGCGATAACTTAGCAGCGTCGATGTTTGAAACCCCTATTTTTAAATATGGAGTTCCCCCTTGCCCTTTCCCCTTTCCCCCTTCACCTTTCCCCCTTCCCTTTCCCCTTTCCCCTTCTTCATAGTTGCAGACTTCACGAGAGAGAATGTTACAAGATATAAGTTAAGCTAAAGTGCGTCAATGGGTGAGCAGTGAAGATAATGCTTTGGATTAGAGGATGAATCAGTATTTTGCAACGGTTGCTCGCGGATTAGAAACCCTCGCGGCTCAAGAGTTAGAGCAACTGGGTGCCCATTCCGTAGAGCCGGGGTTTTGCGGTGTAGCCTTTGAGGGCGATCGCACTTTACTTTATCGCGTCAATCTCTGGGCTAGGCTGCCATTCCGAATCTTGGTGAACATCAATGAGTTTCCATGCCTTGATGCTAAGGATCTCTATCGCGGTATCCAAACTATCGATTGGCAAAACTATCTGACGCCAGATATGACGCTGGCGGTGAATGTCACGGGCAAAAACGATCGCCTCAACCACAGCCACTTTACATCTCTCCAGGTCAAAAATGCGATCGTTGACCAACAAAAAGAAAATCTGGGCGAGCGTTCAAATGTAGAGCTTCACGATCCAGATGTGCGGGTTAATGTTCATATTGAACGCGATTTTTGTACCGTTAAACTCGACAGTTCGGGAAATAGTTTGCATCGCCGAGGCTACCGTCCGGCGGTGGGAGCAGCCCCTCTCAAGGAATCTCTCGCTGCGGCTCTCATTCAGCTTTCAGGCTGGCAACCAGACCAGATGTTCTACGATCCTCTGTGTGGATCTGGCACTTTACCCCTGGAAGCTTGCTTAAAGGCACTGAACATCGCACCAGGGTTGTTTCGTGAATCCTTTGGATTTGAAAATTGGCTCGATTTTGATCTGCCCCTTTTAGAAAAGCTACTCCAAGAAGCTAAGGACAGCCAATTGGATACTCTTCCCGCACCTATTTGGGGAAGCGATCGCGATGAAAATATAATTGAGCAAGCGATTAACAATGCTCAAAACTGCGGCGTTGATAACCATGTATGGTTTTCTCAAATGGAACTTGCTGATGTTGTCGCCCCCGCAGATAGTGGGATTTTATTCTGCAATCCACCTTATGGCGAACGGCTGGGGCGAGATAGCGATTTAGGGGCATTTTACAAACTTTTGGGCGATGTGCTGAAACAACGCTTCAAAGGCTGGACTGCATTTGTCCTCAGTGGCAACAAGGAACTGTCTCAATCGATTGGATTAAAATCATCCCGGCGAATTGCGGTGTATAACGGAACGCTGCCTTGTCAGTTAATGAAGTATGAGTTGTATTAAGTACAGCATTTCATTAATTCGTAGCAAACTAAATTTGGCAATACGTTGCAATGCCAATGCATCCCGATGCAATGTCGATGCATTCCCCTGCAATGCCAATGCATCGGGATGCAATGTCGATGCATCCCGATGCAATGTCGATGCATCCCCTTACATTAAAAATGCTACGCTTTTATGCAAAACTGTATTAAGACACAATCGATCGGATTTTGCGATTTTCGGTTTGTAGTATCTTTAAGGCGATCGCTCTCAACTACTTCTGCTGAGTAAAAAATACATTGCCTGAAAATTTTATGACACTGGGGATGTGTTGTATTGTCGGAGTTTGTGAGAACCGCGACCTAAATCTGTTGTTGCATGGCATCGGCTATCTCGATAAACTCAATTTGAATCGATGATATTTTTAATACTCTTTAATAAATTTAAATTAAGTCAAACAAACTTGAAACTATCTGTAAGTCTATATTTTGGCAGTTAGTGTAACAACTTTTGAAACAAGTGGCAGTATAATCAATGACTGACAATCTGCAATTTATTTATCGTTAGAAGGCAAGGCTATTTATGTCAGACCAATTCACCTTTACCGTTACCAATAAAACTGAATTGGCAATTACAGAGTTGTGGGTATCTGCCGACGATCGAGAGTGGGCTTCATTTAACTTGGGTGAGTTAGGGATTCCATCACGTGAAACAGCAACAATTGCTTGGGCTGAATATACGAATGGTTCGCCCTGTGAATGGTACATTTTTGCTGTATTTGAAGATGAATCAAAAACTGAGTCAGCCCTATTTAACTTCTGTAAAGAACCAGATTTAACAATCAAATAAATTCTGCATTGCGATCGCCACCGGAAAGGGCGTGTACGCCATCGCGCTTGATAGATGATTGCATATCGACTTTAGACATAAAAACAAAAGCCCTAGCTAGAAAGTATCTAAGTGGGGCTTGATATTAGAATTAACATGTCCCTTTTAGAGAAGTTGCTCGAAGAAGTTAGGGACAGCCTGTGAAACGCCCTGACTGCGCCTATTTGGAGAAGCGATCGCTCTCAACTATTTCTGTTAGATCGTAGAGACGGCGATTCACCGCGTCTTACCTGTGATATTTTTAATACTCTTTAACAAATTTAAATTTAGTCAAAAAAACTTGAAACTACTTCTGAGATTATATTGTGGCAGTTTGCATGACAACGTTTTAAAAAAGTGACAGTATAATCGGTGACTGACAACCTGCAATTTATTTATAGCTAAGGGGCTATTTATGTCAGATCAATTCACGTTTACTGTTACCAATGATACCGAACAAGCAATTACAGAGTTGTGGGTATCTGTCGATGATGAAGAGTGGGCCTCATTTACCTTGAGTGATTCAGGGATTCCATCGGGTGAAACAGTAACAATTGCTTGGGCTGAATATACGAATGATTCGCCCTGTGAATGGTACATATCTGCTGTCTTTGAAGATGAATCAGAAAGTGAGTCAGCCTTATTTAACTTCTGTGAAGAACCAGCTTTAACGTTCGGCTAAATTCTCCAGTGCGATCGCGCTTGATACATGATTGCATATTGACTCCAGACATAAAAATAAAAGCCCTACCTCGAAAGTATCTAGGTGGGGCTTGATATTATAGCAGGAGGCAGGAGGCAGGAGGCAGGAGGCAGAGGGCAGGAGGCAGGAGGTAAAACTATTGCTAACTCTAGCATTCACCCTTTCTAAATGTCCTAACCTGTGTGACTACGGCTATAAAATTGACATGAGCCGCAAGCTTAGTTGGTGGTGCGTTCCAATCTAGCTACTTGAGTAAACAAATAAAGCTGGCTTTGTCATTTGGCCTAATTTGTCGGGCTGAAACAGGTTTCATCCTTGCCGATCAGACAAAGCTGTTTCTGACCTAGATCGGTTTTGAATTTCACTTGATAAGTTTCGTTTTCCGCAGGCAAAGTTTTCGTGTAGTTATTCGCTCTGTCGCACGAAAAGTCACGAGTGAAAGTTGCTGGAGACCAGTTAATTGTCATCGTACTACCGCTCAGACTGGCTTTTCCTTTTCGAGATTGGAAAATTTGCTGGTTGCAGCTGCCGTTCATTACGTTCATTATTCCTGTAAATTCGACCGTTCCGTTCGGCAGAAATTGATAAGTGAAACGCGAACCGTTCGATCCAATATATGTACCATTCGTACTTATAGCATTGTTTCCGGTACGCGTCCAAACCCATTTTCCAACTAACGACGAAATCTCTCCAACGCTACTGGATGAATCATCAGTATCATTTGAAGCAGTTTCGCCCGCGTGGGCGCTATCGTAAACAGACAGCAAAAGTTTAGCTTCCGCATCATTCGGTAAATTTCGTAATTGCCCGACAAATTCTTTGTTAAATGCCTGCCGAATCCGGCTTTGTTCCTCTTCGTTCTTAGTAAGAGCTTGTGTATAATTGGAAATTAGATTGTCAATGCTTTTTCTAGTTCCATCTGGGTCTTTGCGAAACTCATTTAATTTTATTGACTGATATTCATTACGCTGTTCGTTAGTGAATTTTCCTGAAAAGGCCCATTCGTAAAAAGCGATAACTTTGTCAATATCAGATTTGTTGAGAGATTCGTTTTGAGCCGTTACTAAAACTTTAGTTACAGCAGCCTGAGCAAAAATATTTATAGTCGCTCCGTCCATCAAAACGATAGATAAAAATAAGATAGAAAAATATTTGAATTTGTTCATCATTCCTATAATTCTGTTGCCATGAAATTAATGTTCCCAGTGAATTGGGAGTTTATATGCATCACACCTGTAAGTGTGTGAGGCATTAGTTAGGTTGCGATGAAATTAATTGTAAACGTTCAGGGGTTACAAATAAGAATAAAAACACCCAAGGCTAAATAATTCGTATTACGTTCGCAAGCTGCCAGAACTTATCAATAGTTAAATCAAGCTGTTATAAATGCACTTAATGCATTGACTAAAAAAAGACATTAGGGCTAGTACAATATAGAAGTCATTTCTGTAAAAATCAGGAATATCTATACTCAGTAAGCCAATTAAACCTCATCTACGTTGAAACCTAGAGTTTTTTAAAACATATATTTTTGTAGGTTGGGTGGAGTGAAACGCAACCCAACATTACCACCGAATTTTATGTTGGGTTACTGCACCCAACCTACAAAACTTCAGGCTAGATTAGAACTATTTTATGCTCCCTCTCTACTCCAAATCGGATGCTGAGACTGCGTAGTTTATCGCCTTCGGCATCGCATTCACTATTTTAGATTTTACTAATTGCAATTTTTCAAAATACTTAAAGCTACCGCCTCCGCCACTTTAATACCATCGATACCAGCCGAGAGAATTCCCCCTGCATATCCCGCGCCTTCACCAGCTGGATAAAGACCGACGGTATTTAAACTTTGATAATCCTCTTGGCGTTTAATCCGAATCGGTGATGACGTGCGGGTTTCTACCCCAGTCAACACGGCATCATCCATTGCAAATCCTTTAATTTGTTTGTCAAAAGCTGGAAGGGCTTCACGAATGGCGGCGATCGCATAATCTGGTAAACTCTGACTCAAATCGCCCAAACGCACCCCTGGCGTATAGGACGGTTTAACCGTGCCAAATGCTGTAGATGGACGATGGTTGAGAAAGTCTCCCACCAACTGTCCTGGAGCTTCATAAGTTCCACCGCCCAATTCAAAAGCCTTTTCTTCTAAGCGTCGTTGGAAGTCAATTCCTGCTAACGCATTTCCTGGATAATCTTCGGGTGTGATACCCACAACGATCGCACTATTGGCATTACGCTCATTACGAGAATATTGGCTCATCCCATTGGTGACGACTCGCCCCGGTTCTGATGTAGCTGCAACCACCAAACCTCCCGGACACATACAAAAACTGTAGACGGAACGACCATTTTGGCAGTGGTGAACCAGTTTATAATCAGCAGCACCTAAAAGCTTATGACCAGCCTGAGCGCCGAAACGACATTTATCGATGAGAGTCTGGGGATGTTCGATCCGAAAGCCGATGGAAAAAGGTTTCGGCTCGATGTAAACCCCGCGATTATATAGCATTTGGAAGGTATCGCGGGCGCTATGACCTACCGCCAGAACTACATAATCGCTGGCGATATATTCCCCACTGGCGAGGGTGACTCCCCGCACCTGTCCATTTTCGATGTTAATATCTTCCACTAGGCTTTGAAAGCGAATTTCGCCACCGAGGGATTCGATTTTGGCACGCATACTTTGGACGATTCCCACCAGTTTGAAGGTGCCGATATGCGGTTTATTAATATAGAGAATTTCTGGCGAGGCTCCCGCATTGACAAGTTCGGTCAGTACCTTGCGCCCATAATGCTGAGGATCTTTGACTTGACTGTAGAGTTTGCCATCAGAAAATGTACCCGCCCCACCTTCACCAAACTGGGCATTGGATTCTGGGTTGAAATCTGATTTTTTCTTCCAAAAGTTAAAGGTATCAACGGTGCGATCGCGGACTTGTTTGCCACGTTCTAAAACGATCGGACAAAAGCCCATTTGTGCCAGCATCAAACCTGCAAATAAGCCACAAGGCCCAGTACCAATCACGATGGGGCGAATTGTCAAATTGCTCGGTGCTTTTGCCACTGGGCGATACCTCATGTCTGGCGTAGCCATGACATGGGGATCTTTTTTCAGGCGCTTGAGTAGATGGGTTTCCTGAGTCGTTTCTACATCCAGAATATAAACAAGGGCGATCTCTCCTTTCTTACGGGCATCGTAGCTACGCTTGAAGATGGAATAACCGATCAATTCTTCATCTGTAATTTGCAGCTTTTTGAGGATGGCAGTCTTGATATCATCTTCAGGATGATCGAGCGGGAGCTTTACTTCTGTTAGGCGTAACATAGCGAGGAGAAATGCATACTGTCTATCAAAATCTTAACAAGAGAGGCAGGAGGTAGAAGGCAGATAATATTTTGAAACGCAAAGGGACGCAAAGTAAAGCGCAAAGGTACGCAGAGATTTGTACCTCAGCAGACTAGGAAACGCTATATATTTAAAATCCTTGCCTCCTGCCTTCTTCACACAAGACTAACAGCCGCCTCTAACATTTGTATTGTCCCAAATTCAGCATTTATTTCTACTTCTACACCGATTGGCAAGGTAAATTTATCCTTAATATGACCAATCATTGAACCGTACCAAGCAGGAATACCTAAAGGAAGTATGTGTTGTTGCAATACTTGCATTAACGTAAATGACGGTTCGTCTCCAAGACTACATTTAGTACATTGTCCAAAGATAAAACCAGCAATTTGATTAAGTATCCCAGCAGTTTTTAACTGCGTCAGCATCCTATCTATACGATAAACATCCTCGCCAACTTCTTCCACAAACAGAATGCTTTTGTTCCAAGTAGGTAGGTAAGGTGAACCTACCATCGCTGATAGGACTGACAAGTTTCCACCCACCAGTTTACCCCTCGCCTTTCCCGGTGCGATTATCTCCAGCCGCACTTCGCTAGGGTTGAGATTTTGCATAGTCACCGCTTCACCATTAAATAGGATGCGCTGGAAGTAATCCACTGTAAATTGATTCCAGGTAGACGTAGCAACTGGGCCATGAAAAGTAACCATTTGACTACGGGCATTAATTGCTAACAATAGCGTTGTAATATCACTGTAACCGATGATAATTTTCGGATGTGAGCGGATTAGCGAGTAGTTGAGTAAAGGTAAAATGCGATTGCAGCCCCAACCACCACGCATCGGAATAATTGCTTTTATAGTGCGATCGCTAAACATCAAGTTTACATCCTGGGCGCGATCGCTGTCTTTACCCGCTAAATAGCCGTAACGATCTAAAATATGCTTCCCCAGCTTGACTTTTAATCCTAACTGTGAAATCGATTTCTTGGCTGCTTCAATGTCTTTAGCGTCAACGATACCCGCAGGGGCGATTAACCCTACGGTATCGCCAGGTTGTAGACGGGGCGGCTTACGGATGGTGTTTAGAGATGGCTTACCTTGGGCGGTAAGTGTTGGTATTTGAGTAGCTAAGGTAGCCAGCCCACAGGTTGCAAGAAATTGCCGACGCTTGATATTCATAACTATTTTGTTGGGGATTAGGATTCTAAAAAGTTAGATCCCCGACAACTTTTACGAAGTCGGGGATCTGGATACCGCGAATTTTCACCAATTAAATAGGATTGCGATATATAAAATTAAACCTTTTGTACCATATCTGAAATCACAAATCCATTATTAGCGAATTTAGCATCAGTAGCAAATAAATCACCAATGACAGGCAAAAGACGATCGTATAATTGCATTGCCTGTAAACAACTATTAATGCTAGAAACTGCCGAATTATATACGGCAATATTTTCGTCAACAATATTCAACAAGCGGCGATTATTTGCAATTTTTTCTTCAGCTTCTTGTTCTAATATTTTCTCTAAATAAGCGCGTGCCTGTGGGTATTGTTGCAAAATTTCGTCTGCTTGCCGATCTGCCATTGGTATCAATTGAGTTTTCAATGTTTGATTAATGGTTTGACGGAAAGATTTACGAATAGTATGAGAAACTTTTGGTTCAAAATCTAATTTCAATAACTGCCTAATGGCTGGTTCTGCTTCCACGATACTTTCGGCGTCGTAACCTTGAGAAGTTTGTGATAAAGTTTGGCGAAACTGATATATAGAAAAAGTGCCTTCATCGTAAAATCTAGGACTTTCTCGCACAAAGCGATCGCACTCCACACTAGCTGCACTAAATAATGCTTGAGCAACTCCTTTTTCTAAAATTCTGATCTCTTGTTCAATACCACCATCATTATCTAATAAACGATACAGTTGGCGATAATATTCTGACTTGCGAACTTTTTCAATCAATCGCTGAAAATAATTTGCAACTACTTGCTGAGAAGATTCAATCAAAATATCTTCTAATTGATTTGCTAAGTAATAAAATGCCTCTACTAAAATAGCAATTAAAGGTGCAGTAGCATTGCGAGGATGACTGATGGTTGCACGTTGATAAGCAGAAGCTACAGAAAAAGTATCTAGCAATTCATCTAAGCGGCGAATCATTCGTGATTGCAATTGCTTAAAATCTGCTTCAAAAGCATCACAAGAACTATTAATTACATGGTTAACTTCTTCGTTGATATGCTCGCTAAATTCTCTGCCAATTTGCTGTAGTTGCTGATTTAGGTGTTGCAACTCTTGCGCCTTCATCGTCTCAATTTCTTGGGGCTGACTATCTAAATCGCGTTGGACGTTCTGATAATGTTTTTTGAGCTTAATACAAACATCTTCCAAATCATCAGCAAGATTTTTAAATAATTGGGGACGCTTTTCTTCGGTAAGATAACGAGTAATAGCTGTGCGAAATTCTTCAGTTCCACTATCTTGAATTAGCTTTTCAATCAGTTCATTTCCCCACTCGCCTAGAATCCGCACATAATTTTGATTTGGAGTTTCATAGCCGTTCACTGAAACACGGAATTTACTGGAAGATAACTTTCCGGAATTTACACAGTAGTTATTAAACGCATAGACAAATTGTGGTGTTTCTTCTTTACCATCTAAACCTTTAATACTTTCTGCAAAAACAGAATCTAAACCAAATCTATCTTGTGAGCTTGCTTGTTTAATCTGACTGCCATAAAATCCTAATAATCCACTGGTTTTATAAACTTTCCTGGAATTGGCAAATTGCCCACTAATTAAATCGTCCAATCGTTGCCGAAGCTGAGTATTATACCAAGTTTCATCGATCCGGTTGAAGACATAGAAAACGCGATCGCGTACTCCCCCATTCTCCCGCATTAATTCCAAAAGTTCTGTTTCTTCTTTTGTCATCTCACCCGCAGAAGCAGGTTTTAGCACACACACCACCGCCGACGTATCAGGATGTTGAATTTTGGCATAAGTGAGTTGTGCGTCTTTCTCTACTGGCGCATCAATGCCAGGTGTGTCAATAATTACATTTCCATCTTGTAGCAAAGGATGATTACAGTAATATTCTATTCGCTTCAATACCGCACTATTACTTCCACGACGCGCATATCCAGCCGCTTCTTTAAGGTTAGAAAAGTTAAATTGCTCCATTGAATATGTAGCATTAGTTACCGTGCTGATGCGATCGCTATTTGCTATATATCCCTCTAGCAACAACATCAACGCCTTCGCCTGTTTTGCACGTTCTGATTGACTCTCACCACCTTCGTGGTGAATAATCGCTTCAGAACCTTGACGTAGCAAGTTAATTACCTCAGCTTGGTTGATATTAGCTACTGTTTTAAATCCTAGTTGCTGACACAAAGAAACTGCTTGTTCTCGAATCTCTGCTTCACTTAAAAATGTCAAAACAACACGTTCTTTATCTACTTCTGCATACTCGATTTTGCATTCTGTACCTGTAGCGTGTCCCTCTGCACTGTAGAGTAATTCTCTTTCTAATAGTGCATTAATTAGCATTGATTTCCCAGCACTAAAAGCACCTGCAAATACAATTTCAAACTTAGGAGAAATCGCTTTACTTAAAGAAGTTCGTACAGGTGTAATATCTTGGGAACGTAACGTTGGTTCTTGTTGTAACAGTTGTAATATAGACTCAACCTGCTCTTTCAAATTTCTACACTGAAGCGGTAAATCTGACATATTCAGCATCCTGATAATATTTATGTATATTTTATTAATATTTATTGTGTCAATGGTTCAGTAAAATTTCTGAGAATCTTAATGTACTTTAGCTGCTGGATAATCTATACACCCCTACTTAGAACATGGAACTTCAAGCATAAAACCTTAAAACCCACTCGCTGACTAACAACGAATAAACACAGGAGAAAATTATGGCTAATTCATCATTCAACCTGCTTAACCTCTCTTCTTTAAATGGCACAAATGGCTTTATAATTAACGGCATTGCAGTACAGGAAAACTCAGGCATCTCAGTCAGCAATGCGGGGGACATTAACAACGATGGCATTGACGACCTGATTATTGGGGCAAAGAATTACGACCCTAACAGTATCCCCGATCCTGGGCAAAGCTATGTAGTGTTTGGGCAAACCAATGTGGGAAGTGGCGGCACCCTCAACCTCTCTGATTTAAATGGCATTAATGGCTTTATAATTAGTCCCATTGCAGCAGGTTATAACTCAGGCAACTCATCAGTCAGCAATGCGGGGGACATTAACAACGATGGCATTGACGACCTGATTTTTGGTGGTGGGCAAAGCTATGTGGTGTTTGGGGGAACGAATCTGGGCAGTGGTGGCAGTCTCAACCTCTCTGATTTAAATGGCAGTAATGGCTTTTTGTTTTTGATTAACGGCATTGCAGCAGGCAACTCATCAGTCAGCAATGCGGGGGACATTAACAACGATGGCATTGACGACCTGATTTTTGGGGCAAGCAATGCCTCCCCCAACGGCAAAGATTTTGCTGGGCAAAGCTATGTGGTGTTTGGGGGAACGAATCTGGGCAGTGGCGGCAGTCTCAACCTCTCTGATTTGAATGGCACTAATGGCTTTTTGATTAACGGCATTGCACTCACTGACAGCTCAGGCAACTCACTCAGCAATGCAGGGGATATTAACAACGATGGCATTGATGACCTGATTATTGGGGCAAACAATGCCTCCCCCAACGGCAAAGATTTTGCTGGGCAAAGCTATGTGGTGTTTGGGGGAACGAATCTAGTCAGTGGCGGCAGTCTCAATCTCTCTGATTTGGATGGCAGTAATGGCTTTTTGATTAACGGCATTGCAGAAGGTGACCGTTTAGGCAACTCAGTCAGCAATGCTGGGGATATCAACGGTGATGGCATTGACGACCTAATTATTGGCGCACCATATGCCGACCCCCAACGGCATCATAGATTCTGGGCAAAGCTATGTGGTGTTTGGGGGGACGAATCTGGGCAGTGACGGCAGTTTCAACCTCTCTGATTTGGATGGCACTAATGGCTTTTTCATTAACGGTATTGTTGAAAGTCGTGAATCAGGCATCTCAGTCAGCAATGCTGGGGACATTAACAACGATGGCATTGACGACCTAATTATTGGGGCACGAAATGCCTTCCCCAATAGCTATGTGGTGTTTGGAGGGACGAATCTGGGCAGTAGCGGCACCCTCAACCTCTCTGACCTAAATGGCATTAATGGCTTTTTCATTAACGGCATTGCAGCAGATGACTTTGCAGGCATCTCAGTCAGCAATGCGGGGGACATTAACAACGATGGCATTGACGACTTAATTATTGGGGCACCATATGCCTTTGCCAACGGCAACTATGATGCTGGGCAAAGCTATGTGGTGTTTGGAGGGACGAATATTGCCAGTAGCAACATCTCTTTTAACCTGACTGGAACTCCCTATGCAGATACCTTATTTAGCACACCTAGTAACAACATCATTGATGGGTTAATTGGTGATGATACCTTAACAGGTAACGGTGGTCAAGATAAATTTATTATTCGCTTTGGCGATGGCAATGATACCATCACCGATTTTGGTGGCATTGGTAAAGGCACAACCCCAACATCGGCAGCGATCGCCAATGCTGACACCTTGCAATTTACGGGTAGTGGTTTAACTGCCCAAAATCTGCAATTAATTCAAAATGGTAACAACTTAAAAGTCAGCTTTGAAAATGTACCTAATACCATCACTCTGCAAAACTTTCAGTTAGAAAACTTGGACAATCTCAAAGCTTCTGGCAATATCCTATTTGATGGGCAAACCAGCATCGCCGACAGCTTTGATGTCTTCGATGCTGATTCCACTCAAACTACTCTATTCAACAAGAACACAGTGACTTTCCTCAATGAACTCAACAATAACATCACGGGTTTTGACAACTCTGCTGATGTGATTAATGGTCAGGGGGGTGACGACATCATTGACGGTAAGAGTGGCAATGACATGCTCAGAGGTGGTGCAGGTAATGATACCCTTGTTGGTGGTGCAGGCAATGATACCCTTGTTGGTAATGCGGGTGCCAACTCTTTTTTCAACCTCTCTGATTTGAATGGTACGAATGGCTTTATAATTAACGGCATTGCAGAACGTGACAACTCAGGTTTCTCAATCAGCAATGCGGGGGACATTAACAACGATGGCATTGACGACCTGATTATTGGGGCATTTGGTGCCGACCCTAATGGCAACTCTGGTGCTGGGCAAAGCTATGTAGTGTTTGGGGGGACGAATCTGGGCAGTGGCGGCAGCCTCAACCTCTCTGATTTGAATGGCACTAATGGCTTTATAATTAACGGCATTGCAGCAGATGACTCTTCAGGCGGTTCAGTCAGCAATGCGGGGGACATCAATAACGATGGCATTGACGACCTGATTATTGGGGCACCAGGTGCCGACCCCAACGGCAACTCTGGTGCTGGGCAAAGCTATGTAGTGTTTGGGGGGACGAATCTGGGCAGTGGCGGCAGCCTCAACCTCTCTGATTTAAATGGCACTAATGGCTTTTTGATTAACGGCATTGCAGCAGATGACTCTTCAGGCGGCTCAGTCAGCAATGGCGGGGACATCAACAACGATGGCGTTGACGACCTGATTATTGGGGCAAGTAGTGCTGACCGCAACGGCGAATATAATCCTGGGCAAAGCTATGTAGTGTTTGGGGGAACAAATCTGGGCAGTGGCGGTACCTTCAACCTCTCTGATTTGGATGGCACTAATGGCTTTTTGATTAACGGCATTGCAGAAGGTGACAACTTAGGTAACTCACTCAGCAATGCGGGGGACATCAACAATGATGGCGTTGACGACCTGATTATTGGGGCAGCAGAAAATAGCTACCCCGAGAGCAGCTCTGGTCCTGGGCAAAGCTATGTAGTGTTTGGGGGAACAAATCTGGGCAGTGGCGGTACCTTCAACCTCTCTGATTTAGATGGCACTAATGGCTTTGTAATTAACGGCTTTTCTGATATTGGCGGATTAGGTTACTCAGTCAGCAATGCAGGAGACATCAACAATGATGGCATTGATGACTTGATTATTGGCGCAGAAGGTGGTGTGGATGAGGATGCTGCGAAAAGTTATGTGGTGTTCGGGGCAGCGAATCTAGGTAGTGGAGGCACCTTCAACCTCTCTGATTTGGATGGCACTAATGGCTTTTTAATTAAGGCTAATATTCAGTACCCATACTACTCACTCAGCACGGGGGACACCAACAACGATGGCATCGACGACCTGATTATTGTGGCAAAGAATGCCGGCAACTTTGGTGCTGGGCAAAGCTATGTGGTGTTCGGGGGAACGAATCTGGGCATTAGCGGCACTTTTAACCTATCTGACCTGAATGGCACTAATGGCTTTATTTACTCTTCAGGCAACTCACTCAGCAATGCGGCGGACATCAACGGTGATGGTATTGATGACGTGATTATTGGGGCATATAGTGCCTCCCCCAACGGCAAAGATTCTGCTGGGCAAAGCTATGTGGTGTTTGGAGGAACGAATATAAACAGTGACGATGCCTTTAACCCGACGGTAACTCCTGGTAATCTAATCCTGACGACTAACAGCCGTCAAGATAAATTTGTGTTTCGCCTTGGCGATGGCAATGATACCATTACCGATTTTAGTGGCATTGGTAAAGGCACAAAGCCGTCGACAGCAGCGATCGCCTATTTGGACACCTTACAATTTATAGGTTCAGGTTTAACTGCCCAAAATCTGCAATTAACTCAAAATGCTAACAACTTAGAAGTTACCTTTGAAAATGTTGCTAATACCAAAGTCATTCTGCAAAACTTCAAATTAGAAAGCCTCGATAATCTGCCTGCTTCTGGAGCAACACCTGCGATTGGCAATATTCTATTTGATGGGCAAACCAACATCGCTGACAGCTTTGATGTCTTCGATGACAACTCTACTCAAACTAGCCTGTTTAACAAAAACACAGTCACATTCCTCAATGACCTGAATAACAGCATCACAGGTTTTGAAAACTCCAACGATGTGATTAATGCTCAAGGGGGTAATGACATTATCTATGGCTTGAGTGGCAACGATCTATTGCGAGGCAGTGCTGGTAATGATACTCTCGTCGGCGGTGCTGGCAATGATACTCTCGTTGGCGGTGGTGGCGCGGACTGTTTCGTTTACAACACCGATGCAGCCTTTGGTCTGACTGCTGTTGGTATAGATGCCATTAGTGACTTTAACAGTTCCCAGGGCGATCGGATTGTCCTAGATAAAACTACTTTTAGTGCGCTGGCTTCAACTGCTGGAACAGGTTTTAGTAACAAAAGTGATTTTCAAATCATTTCTAATGGGGAAACCAGCACAGCGAAAATTATCTACGATACTGTGAGTGGACAGTTATTTTACAACCAAAATGGCAGTGCGGCTGGTTTTGGTAGTGGCGGTCTATTTGCAACTCTGACTGGTGCGCCAACTCTTACTGCATCAGATTTTGTTGTGCAAGTTTAGATGCTATTTTCAAGTAAATATATTATGTGGTACGGGCACAGCAATACTCATTGCAACTTAGCGTCAAAGCCAGCCTAAAACTAGCTTTTAGCTGAAGTTGACACCAATGAGCAATGCTGTACCCCTACGACAAGTGAATTCTGACTTCTGAGTTCTGAATTCTTTTAATATAATCGCATAGATGATATTTTTACCTCTTTTGAGGCACTAATACAGGTAGTTTCGGGGCATCGGCTGCAAATTTAGCGTGTTGTCCAACAGTCAAAACATGAAACTGACTGGATATAATTTCTAAACTTTTGTTCACTATTGCCAGCTTTTTGTAAGTAGGAACACTCATACCTGGAAAGAATGAGAGTTCTGGCACATCTTCTTGACTTACAAAATCTGTAGGATGGAGTAGCAAAGAAGGCTGGACGCGTGTAACTTTACACAGCCATAGGGCAATTCGCAGATAGAGTAACGCCACTTCCGAAGAAAATGTACTCAGAAACATTATGTAACTGAAGTGAATTGGCACTTTAAAAATTGGCATGGTGGTAACGGGAATCTCAGTTAGCTTATCCTTATCTAGTTTCCACTGGTAAGGTTTTAGAGGCTGCAAACCCTGTTTAAAACCGCCAAACAGCGCTTCCCGTTTTTTACGTTCTTCCTTGCTCAATTTACAAGTTATTAAATAATATGCTCGTGCTATGGGGCCCAAAAATGTAGGAAAAGTCGAAGCATCATATTCGTATCCCCGACGTGCTAAGACTTTCAAAACTGCTGGAGAAAAACTGTATCCTGGCCCCCGGAAGCCGATAGGATGTTGATGAGTGACGCGCTTGATATGTTCTTCGGCGAGTGCCACCTCTTCTTCAATCTCATTCTCTGAATACAGATGTAGCCAAGGATCGTGATAGAATGAATGGTTGCCAATTTCGTGACCAGCACTAGCGATCGCTTGTATTGCTTTGGTATTCTTTTCTAGCGCTGCATCCTGACCGACAATGAATACTGTGATTGTCAAATCCCATTGCTTGAGAATATCTAAGAAACGAGGTACTGCGATATCCAAGTAAGAAGGATAAGTCTGCCAACCCGGAGCGCCCTGATTTTTTAAATAAGACCAAATATTATCTAAATCTAAGGAAAGACTGGCTATTGGTTTGTTTCTTTTTTGCTTAATTTTCATTATGAGTTCAAGTATTTCGACAATTTTAAGCGTAAATTATATTGTTAAATTTGAATTTTATCAGTCAAGTTCCATAGTTCGACTCAGGGCTGAGTTTAAAATAAAGCTCAAGCCTGAATGTTTGCATTTCCTCCTTTTTAAAACAAAGAGTTACTTTCAAAGCAGTATTTCATAGACATTACCTAGATTAGTGGATTAGATTTATATTTACTTCTCTAAAAAATATTGCCGATCAATTAGATAATAGGTTTTCAGCGCTCCTTTGATATCGATTTTATCAAACCTTTTGACGACTTTTTACCCTGATACTTAATTACCGAGCGGTAATATATTATAACTAAGATATATATAACATAAATAGTTTTTAGTGATTGCGCTAAATATATGAAGTTATTAATAATTTTCATCTTCAATTTTTATCATCACTTCGATTAAAAGCAATTATCCAAAAACTTTATCCACA
Organism: Nostoc sp. DSM 114160; assembly: GCF_053470305.1. NCBI lineage: Bacteria > Bacillati > Cyanobacteriota > Cyanophyceae > Nostocales > Nostocaceae > Nostoc > Nostoc sp. DSM 114160. The sequence goes on from NZ_JBPFGO010000002.1 coordinate 949,161, forward strand.
TCTTAGATGTTGATTTGCTGCTTTTGGGTTAAACACATGGCAATTCCCTTTTCGTAGTAAGCTGCCTCATTAATAAAAATTGGCCAAACAGTAGATCCTCCCTCATAAACAATTGTTTTATCGTCAAAAGTTAGAAAAATTGGATCTCCTGGGTTCAAGGCTTGATAATCCTTATCTTGAAGCTCTGGATGAATCATTCCAAAGATTGTACCATCGGTTTTTTTTGGGTAGTCTACAACTGATAAATGGTCGTAGAGAATCAACGTTTCGTTATTTGATGGAATTTTACCCTGGTTAAACTGTTCTAGGTAGTCCAGAAGGGCGCGAACAAGTTCCTCTGTTTGTTGGAACAGTGTTGCTTTTAAAACTCCTTGGGCAATTGGGCCAACCTCAAATGCAAAGCCTAATTCGCACAAAGAATTTACAAATGGGTTTTCTGCAATTGATTTAAAGGAACAGCGATAAACCTTAACTAAAGGATTAATCTGGCTTAGATAAGCAGCCAATTTTAAATTTAAAGGATGACTGTTATCAAGAATAATTGTCAGACCCATATTAGCTGTACTGCTATGCAAGTCTAAGATGAAATCTGCTTGTTTATCCTTATTTGATACTAGGGTATCCTGAATTAATTTAGCTTGCAAATCTTCGTAACTATTCAAAGTCAGATCTTGTAAATCTTGCTTGAGAAAACAGCGATTTAAATCTTTCTCTACATATCGTCTCCCGGCGGCAAAAGCATGAGGATTTGCTAACAGTGTGACTGTCTCAAAACTCGGTCTAGTAATTAAATCGGGAAACTGGGCAAATTTTTGGACTAGGTAGGCTCCTGTAAACTCATTGCCATGAGTTCCACCGACAATTGCAACTCGATTAATCTGGTTCATGAAGCATTCACTCTGCCAATGCGATCGCGATCGTGTGGTTGATTAAGATAGGACATATCAGGGCCATTGGGGATAATTCCACCAGGGTTGAGTGGAAATAGGTTACCGTAGTAGTCCCGCTTCACAGTTTCTACATCGCAAGTGTCAGCTACACCCGGAAGCTGATACAAGTCACGTAGATAAGCTCCGAGATTTTGATAGTCTCGAATTCGCTGCCGATTGCATTTAAACAGCCCATAGTAGGCACTATCAAACCGAAATAATGTTGTAAATAACCGCACATCTGCAAGTGTCAGATGTTCACCGCAGAGATAGCGATTAGTCTGCAATGCAAGTTCAATCTCATCAAGAGTTGCGAACAGTTCATTACAGGCTTGATTGTATGCTTCTTGACTTTGGGCGAAGCCACAGCGATACACACCGTTATTTACAGTGTGATAAATCTTCTCATTCCACCAGTCAATTTTCTCTTTAAGTTCTTCTGGGTAAAGGTTTAGCGTCGGATTGTTGGCAAATTCGTTAAATTCAGAGTTCAGCATGACGATAATCTCTGAACTCTCATTATTAACGATCGCTTTTGTTTGGTTATCCCATAGTACTGGTACTGTCGAGCGTCCACTGTAGCCGGGTTCTGCCTTCTGATAAAATTCAGCCAGTGTGCGACAACCTTCAACTTCATCGTTAAATATCCAACCGCCTTCAATGGGAGAAGGAGAGACGATACATACTGATATTACAGCTTCGAGTTTTTTAAGCGATCGCACAACCAAAGTTCGATGCGCCCAAGGACAGCCCAGCCCAACATAAAGTTTGTAGCGCCCCGTTGCTGGTGGGTGGGGATTCCCTGATTCTGTACCGATGAACTTGCGAAACTGGCTATTAGGACGAATATATGCTCCCGACTGATTGCGAGGAGCCAGATTTGACATCATTATCTGCCACATAGTCGTCCAAACAAACTTTCCTAGCCAGATAATCAGCTTGGGAGGAAGCGACTTGCCTTTCTTCTTGGGGAGCTTTTTCTCGTCATCCATTGGAGTTGAGTTAGTCATGGCGACAATTTTGCTTTGGGAGCGATCGAGGTTACTGCTGTATATGCTGTTAAATTTATAATCCGTAGGTTCTCATACCTATACGCACCTTGAGATTTCTTACTTTACTTTACTACGCTTTGCCTGAACTGTCGGATCTATGTAAGGATTCAGGTCTAATATTGGGGAAGTAAAGAAGGGCAAGACAGACAATTATTAAAGTCAGCAATTAGAGCTTGTGCAAAAAAAATCAATAACAGACCTACCTTGACGGCGATAAGTCTGCACCACTGTCAACAAATTAGCAGTATGACAAAACCGCTCCATCGAACGGGAACCACCACTAATCTTACGTTTTGTCACAGCCAAACGAAGAGAGCGTTCAGTGTTTCATCTATATGAATATTAAAGCGATCGCCTGTTCAATGATGATATCCACCAACTCTTCTTTGGACAGCTGGTTAAGACTTTCCCGGTCGATTTGTTGAGGCGCGTTGAGGTTGATGATTGTGATACTCTACCCCAAGCGTCCCCTTTGTCAATACTCTGCCACCTGAATCCTTACGACGCATCGTTGTAGCGTTTATCTGCGGCAGCAGGCATTGTAACAATGATAAGATATCGGGCATGGGCGGCAAGTGGTTTTTGAGTTGTCGTTGTGAGAGACAATAACTCTACTACGAAACGCCCTACCTCTTCATCCTCTTATTTTGGCAACGGTATTGAGAAGAGATTGGACTTTATGAATAACAACCCTGTCACCCCTCCTGCACAATGTCCTTTCCGTGGAAGCCGCATTGGCGGTGCGCTCGGTTCCAAGCCGCAAACTGATGATTGGTGGCCGAACCGACTTCAGGTCGAACTGCTTCACCAAAATTTGCCCCAAGCTAACCCACTGCGAGATTTCGACTACAAAGTAGCCTTCGCGAAGATTGACTTTAAACAGTTGAAGAGCGATATCAAAGCGCTGCTGACCGATTCGCAGAACTGGTGGCCAGCCGACTATGGTAATTATGGACCTCAAATGATTCGCATGGCGTGGCACTCAGCAGGCACCTACCGGATCGCAGACGGTCGGGGCGGAGCGAGTCAGGGTATGCAACGCTTTGCACCAATCAATTCGTGGTGGGATAATGGGAACACAGATAAATCACGACGGCTGCTCTGGCCCATCAAGCAGAAATATGGTGCGGCAATAAGCTGGGCTGATTTGATGAGTCTGACTGGCAACTGCGCGCTCGAAATCATGGGGTTTAAGACCTTCGGTTTTGGTGGCGGTCGCATTGATGCCTGGGAGGCGGATCGCGCGACATACTGGGGACCGGAGTTCTGGAACGGCGATCCAGTTGACGACATTAAGGAACACCCTGGTCATCCTGACGAGATGGTCACTCGCACGATTCGGTGGGTTGGGAAGCCGAACGAGGAATACTACGACCTTGAAAACCCGCTAGCGGCTTCGCATCAAGCGCTAATTTACGTCAATCCAGAGGGTCCAAACGCTGAGGGCGACCCCTATGGCTCGGCGCGAGACATTCGCGAGACGTTTGCGCGTATGGGCATGAATGACGAAGAAACTGTCGCGCTGATTGCAGGTGGTCATGCCTTTGGCAAAAGTCACGGCATGGTCTCGCCGGACAAGATCGGTCCAGCGCCGGAAGCCGCGCCGATTCAGGCGATGGGCTTGGGGTGGCAGAACCCTGAAGGCACTGGGTTTGCCGAATATACGATGACGAACGGGATCGAAGGATCGTGGACTCCAAATCCAACCCAGTGGGACAACAGCTACCTAACCAATCTTTTTAAGTACGATTGGGAACAGACAAAAAGTCCAGTAGGTGCCATTCAGTGGAAGCCGAGCAATCCTGATGCGCCGAAGACACCAGATGCCCATCAACCGGGCGTTGAACATCCGTTAATGATGATGACTTCGGACATTGCCTTGAAGGTCGATCCAGTCTATCACGAGATTTGTCAGCGCTTCTTGGATGACTTCGATTACTTCAGCGATGCGTTCGCGCGTGCTTGGTATAAGCTGATCCATCGAGACATGGGTCCGAAAACGCGCTATCTTGGTCCGGAAGTCCCAGAGGAAGATCTGATCTGGCAAGATCCAATTCCGGCACTGGATCATAATGTCGTTGATGCCGCCGATATCAAGTCTCTCAAGGATAAAATTTTAGCAAGTGGACTCTCGGTTTCGGCGCTCGTGTCAGCCGCTTGGGCAGCGGCATCGAGTCACCGCCATTCCGACAAGCGCGGCGGCGCAAATGGGGCGCGCGTTCGCCTCAATCCTCAGAAAGACTGGGAAATGAACCGCCCGCAGGAACTCGGCGAGGTGCTATCGACCCTTGAGCAAATTCAGGCGGACTTTAACGGCGCTCAGTCGGGCAACAAAAAAATCTCGATCGCAGACCTGATCGTCCTCGGTGGTTGTGCTGCGATCGAGAAGGCTGCCCAAGACGCTGGGTTTTCTGTTGCCGTCCCGTTTACTCCGGGGCGGATGGATACGACTCAGGAGCTGACAGATGTTGAAATGTTTAATTGGCTGAAGCCAGTTTCGGATGGTTTTAGAAACTATCACAATGAGGCGGTTGGCTATAAGGTGAGGCCAGAGCGGATCTTCCTGGATCGAGCGCAGCTCCTCACGCTGACCGCGCCCGAATGGACGGTTCTAGTTGGCGGACTTCGCGCGCTCGATCAGAACTGGGACTATTCAAAGCACGGTAGCTTCACTGACCGACCGGGTGTCTTGACCAATGACTTTTTCCGTGTTCTGACCAGTATGGACTACGAGTGGAAGCCTGTTGACAATCGCGAGATGCTTTTTGACATCTGCGATCGCAAAACGGGCGAAACGAAGTTCACCGCGACACGTTGCGATCTCATCTTCGGTTCGAACGCGGAACTTCGTCAAATTGCAGAAGTCTATGGCGCTGATGACGGTCACGAGCGTATGGTCAAGGACTTCGTTGCGGTCTGGAACAAGGTAATGATGCTCGATCGCTTCGACGTTTGCGCTTAACAGACTAGTGGTCTGTCTCATTAATTCTGAAGGGTTATAAAAGTTCGTAGTAAAAACTTTAGTCCTTGATTTGAGCGATAAATCGCTCACTACAAACCTAGCAAAATTAATGCGATAGACCACTAGCTAAATATTGACGCGCACTGAAGATTGCCTCCAAAAATGGCGATATATCAACTCAGCCTCGTAAATTGGCGAAGGTATTGATATTGTGGATACTGATATCACCTTAACGCTTCTTTTTACACAGATGATCAAAAATTAAAAATAGTTTATTCCGTTTCAGAATCTCTATCCATTTTGTAAGCCTGTAATAAATATTCTCCATTGAAGTGAATGAGATGAGTAGAATCTTCTGCAACCCAAACATCGGTTTCCCAAGCAATTTCAGCCAAATACTCTACCATCGCTTTTCGGCTTAAAAAAGTTGTCACCATGACAAGGGGGATTTTTAGATCTGCAAAGATAACTTCAAGTTCTTTCTTCCGTTTAGGGTTAATTGGCCCATGAGAAGTTACAGCTTCAATTAAAACTAGGCAATCATTTTTTAGATAATGGATAATCATATCAGGCATTTTTCCGTGAGAATCGATAGTAACACCCAAATCTCTCAATGCCACTTCATTGAAATGCGCAAACTTTTCATCTGTATCACCAATATAAATCAGTTTTCCTCCTGGTGTAAAACGTTCTGCAAACTCCTTAATAATCTTTTCAATCAGAATATTCTGTCCACCTGGCGATAGAGTTTTTACCTCTCCCTCAATTAATATCGGAATACGTGATAGTTCCCGTTCCTGAGCATATCGTTTTTTCAAAGTTTCAACTGAAGCCAGGTAAGTATGAATGCTCTTTTTCCATTCATTAGTTCCATAAGTACGTAAGAGTTCAAGCGCACTTTCTTCAATCTGATATACTGTTTTCGGACTGTTAACGGGGCGTTCAGGTGCATCTGGATTTACAATTATCAAAGCCGCATCTAAGAATTGATGGACTGTTTGGCGGCGAACAGTTTCCCGCGTATTAGGTTTATATGTTTTGCCATAGTGCAGTGCTATAAATTCCATCATTGGCGTAATTCCCATTAGGGGAGATGCAGCAGTTTCCCAAGGATCTGTTGGTTTTAAGTTAAGTAGAGCCAGTAAAGTTAAGGCTGAACGCTCATTAAGTTGTGCCCGTGGAAGTCCAAGTTCAATTAAAATTTGTAGTGCTTCATCAATACGGGTTTTAATTATTAAGGGGTTGTTTTCCGACTGATTGCTCATACTCAGTAACTTTTCTTGCAACAGTTGATCGATTTCTTTTTGTGATGGGAAATGCTCAGTAATATATAGCCCTACAGTCATTAGTTGTGCTATTGTCGGATATTTTAAATTTCGTAAATCGGTTGCATTAACCTGAGTATGCCCATTAAACAACCGGAAAAATGCATCAACAAGGCTAGAGTTAAGATAAGCAGCAAGACCACGTGCTAGGGTAAGATTAAGTCCTCTTCCGTTCTTGTGAAAATAATTCAGGTGATTTTCAAAACCTACCCAAGAACAATTAATTTGGTTAGCATCATATACAACAGCAACAACTCGTTTTTTTTCCTCTTTTGAGGAGAATCTTTTAGTCAAAACATAATGTTCATTTGGTACTAAAATAGATACAGTTGCTTCTGCATATACCAGAGCTTGGTGTTTTTTAGTTACTTTGGGATACTCAACATATCCTTCTGAAAAATTCAATGGATAAATCAAAGGAACAGTGTCTTCATTTGGCATTAAACACAGATATTCTTTAGCACGAAAATCTACAACACGTCCCGTTGATACAGTTAATTCTAGGTCTTTTAATGTGCAAGTAAAGTTAGCCATTTTTTGAATGACCTGCTGACTTACTGGATCGGGGATAATGTGGATAAATTGTTGCGAGTCGTTGGGAAGAACTATCTCTGTATAAGCTAAGGAATTTGACAGAATAAAATCATCATCAGCATTTGAACTTGTATTAATGATTACATTGTTAAATTTTGATTTTTGTTTAACAGCATGAATAATAATCGTTTCCTGCAAAACTTCATCATCACTAAAAGCTTCCTGTCTAGAATCAAAAAGATGTATCCGATCTAAAGCCATGATTTCCAAAAACATTTTGCGGAAATTTCTAAAATATGGCCCATTACAGAAACTACGCGGCGAAATAGCTACAAGCTCCCCTCTTGATTCAAGAAGTTGAACTGTAGCAGCGATAAAACCTGTATATAGATTGCTGGTTTCTAATCCTATAGAACGTAACAAATAACGAACTTTGGAATGAGCGTTAATTTTTAAATATGGGGGATTGAGAATAGCGTGGGTAAACCTGCAATTGTCAGGATTATCAAACAAACTAGGCTGAAGAAGTCTGACTGCATCCTCAATAAAATCCGTATCCCGGATTTCATAGTTAAAAGATATATTAGCTATTTGACATTCTCTGGCACATAATTTCAATGTCTGATGCAAATACCCAATCAAAAAAGGATCGATTTCATAGGCAACAATATCTAAATTGGCTGGGCGTTTTTGGCTGTGACAAAGTTTAGCCACAAAGGCTGCAAGTAATGAGCCAACTCCTGCTCCAGCATCAAGTAGAGATATTTGAGGAAGATCGAGTTTGCCAAACATTCTAACCATTAATTCTGCGACTGGAGCAGGTGTCAAAAATTGACCTAGTTTTCCTTTTTGCTTTTGATCCTGTTTCAAGCTTGCAGCAATCCTCAGAAGATCTACTTCATCGAGTAAGTTTCTGACAGAACATTTTGACAAGCTTTTGAATTCCAACGGCTTGTGATGATTTTCTCTAGACTCTCTACTGCTTGATTGGAACATCACGGCTGATTTTCACAGAATAAAAACCAACTTTATCAGGTTTTGAATTTCCGCCATGATATTTTAAGGACAAACCGATGCAAGAAGCGTCTCTTTTTCCAAAAATTATTTTAAAACTATGCTTCAAGCTAAAGTCTTCGTTACTCGTCGCTTACCTATCGAATTAGAGCAACTGCGATCGCTCGCCACTCTAGAAGTTTGGCCAGAACGTCAACCCCCTCCCTACGAAATTTTACTAGAAAAAGTTAAGGAAATAGATGGATTGCTATGTCTGCTGACCGATCAAATCGATCGCCAACTCATCGAGTCTGGGAAACTCAAAGTCATCAGTCAAATGGCGGTAGGTTACGATAACATTGATATTGCCGCAGCCACAGCACGAAAAATTCCCGTCGGTAATACTCCTGGGGTGTTAACCGATGCTACCGCAGATTTTGCCTGGGCATTGTTAATGGCAGCTGCACGGCGAGTAGTGGAGGCAGATCGATTTACTCGTGCAGGATTGTGGCAGACTTGGGAACCAGATTTGTTATTGGGGCCAAATGTTACGGGTGCAACCTTGGGGATTGTTGGTTTTGGGCGCATTGGACAAGCAGTTGCTCTTCGTGCCAAAGGCTTTGAAATGCAGATATTGTACGCGAGTAGGCAACGATGCAGCCCAGAATTAGAACAATCTCTAGGTGTGGAGTTTGCTACGTTAGAACACTTACTACAAGAGTCGGATTTTGTGACACTACATACACCATCGGCTGATGATACTTATCATTTAATTAGCGATCGCCAATTTGAATTGATGAAGCGATCGGCTATTTTGATTAACACGGCGCGGGGAACCATTGTAGATCCAAATTCTCTGTATCGCGCCCTTGCAAACGGTCAAATCGCGGCTGCGGCTGTAGATGTCACCGAGCCAGAACCGATTCCCAGCGATAGCCTGTTGTTAACCTTAGAAAATCTAATTATTGCACCGCATATTGGCAGCGCTAGCCATCAAACGCGCTCAAAAATGGCTTCAATGGCGATCGCTAATTTAATCGCAGGGGACTGAGGGGCGATCGCTTGGCTAATTGTGTCAACCCGGAAATTTATAATTCATAATTCACGCCTGATGTGAATTATGAACGCCCTCAATCTAGTAGTCTGGCAAGTCAACTTTGCTAGGTGAGACATCCGGATATAACCGTCCCATTTTATTGCGTGCATCCGTAATTTTAAAGCGCCAATTTACACTCGCTTTACTAGAATTGCGATCGCTCTGCCAAGAAGCGATTTCTTGAGATAGTGTTTGAACGTCAGCAATTCGTCTTTCTAAGCATTGACGTGCTAAAACGGATAACTCAATCTCAACTTGATTTAGCCAACTCCCATGCTTAGGCGTGTAGTGAAATTCTAGTTTTTGGACAATTCGACGTGCTTCTTCTGGTGAAAAGAATTCGTACAAAGCAGCTGGATTATGTGTGTTGAGGTTATCAACTACCAGACGAATTGACTCGGCTTGTGGACAATGAATATCTACTAAATTCTTCATTTGTAAAGCAAAATCTTTTTTCGTTCTCTGTTGTGTAACCTCAATATGCCGCCAACCTTTATGAGGTTCAAAAATTGCAAATAAATTGACACTCCCATTGCGTTTATACTCGTAGTCATAACGAAGAGGTTGCTCTGGTTCGGGTGGTAACGGTTCTCTAATATCCTCTAATAAAGGATATGGGCGTTCATCGAAACAAATTACTGGATGTTTTGGGTCATCTGGTTGGCTATATAAATCTAGTAAATCTTCCATCCGTAAAACATACTCGGCATCTACTTTGGGAATGCACCATTGTTCCTTTAACCAAGGTTTAATTTCGTTTTTTTTAAATAGGAACGAACAGTTTCTTTAGAAACTGAATCTACGATGTTTAAACTTACTATGCGCTCTGCTAATAGTTTCATCGTCCAACGATTTCTTCCTGATGGTGCTCTAGAACAAGCTGTTGCAATCAGAAATGCTTCTTGTTCACCATCTAATTTACGTTGTTTTGGTGGATGAGGCCGGTCTTGTACAGCTAATTCAATTCCTCCCTCTACGTATCTAGCACGAGTACGCTCTACGGTTGAAACGTGTACTCTTAGACATTCTGCGATCGCTTTGTCAATTTCTCCCTCCCATGCCATCAACAGTATATGGGCGCGAGTCATACTCCTTGCTTTACTCTTGCCTGTTTTGATTAGCGATCGCAGTTTTTCGACTTCTTCTGTACTCAAATTTACTGTATACTTCTTTGCCATGATGTTACCCGCAGCCACACTTCAAATAGCTTATCAAAAATCTGTTTCACCCTGCAAAGTTGACTTGCCAGACTACTAGTAGTTCGCCAAGTGAACTTGGCGGGGTAAAGGGCAAAGGGGAAAGGGGAAAGGTTTTAAATCCCAAACCCAGTACCCCTTACCCTTTCCCCAGCCCTCACAAGCGCATTTTTGGGTTGCCAGACTACTAGTACCGCAAGGCGGAAGTTAAAAGGGACGCATAGTTATGCGTCCCTAAAGCAAATTGCGTAAACCTTTAGAAGGTGAAAGTTGTTCTCAGCGTACCGATAATTGCATCATCGTTGTTGCTGTTTTGACCAGGAGAGGTCAACCAGATGACGCCAGGGGTGATTGAGATATTATCTGATACGCGATACTTGTAAAAGCCTTCAAAGTGATAAGGTATATCATTACCAGTACCAGCAAAAACTCCGCCTCGGTTACGGGCATAAGGTTCAGCACCAGCAAAAATCCCTAAAACGTTACCCTTTTTACCGAGGTCAGGTAAGGCCACTCCAAGACCGTAGCTCCAAGCTTGATAATCATCACCAACACCAAAGCCTGTGATATCGTGGTAAGAAACGAAGCCACTGACTGACAGTTTGTCGCTGGGTCTAAAAGCTGCTTCTATACCGTAAGAATTACTGGAAGATCCGTTTAAGGTAGTTAGGGTGTTAGCTTGACCAGTACCTACGACGCGGTTAGTACTACCCAAACCACCACCTAGATCGAATAAATTACCACCTCCAGCACCATGATAACCGTGAACGTAGGTAGCAGCTATAGATAAGCGATCGCCAACACTAAAGTTCAACTGTCCCAAGGCTGCATAGTTACCATCTATTAAACCTTGATTTGCCCCAGGATTATTAGCATTTGATGCCAAGTAACCAATAGTCAGCGAACTTGGTCTCAAAATACTACCACCCTTACCAAAGGGTAAAGTCAGTGCTGCACCTGCACCACCACCAATGCGATAAATCGGACTTTCAGAAGCAAAGGTAGACAAAGCACCATTACCGCCATCAAAGTCTTCAAAGTAAGGGTTGTTAGTGGCAACATAATCGCTATGAATACCTCCGGTGCCCGCAAAGTAGACTTGAGCTGGGCCTATGGGTACGTAATACGCCAACCAGTCGATAATCACACTGTTGTTACTAGTGCTGCCGATTTGAAATGTTTGCGTACCTTCAGCAGTATCGATTCCAACACCATTATTCCCTACTTGTGTAAAGGCTAGTGCATTCCCGGCTGCAAGACGGGTGTGTAAAACGTCTTTACCCGTGAAGCTGGTTTGCAAATCTAAACGTACCCTATCTTGGAAGACAGTATTATTCGCATCGCCAGTATTATTGCCAAAAATATCAGTAGCGACAAAAATAGCTTCACCCACCAATTTTGTGGTAGTAGAAAACTGATTAGCTTCTAGTTCCGCAGTCCGTGCTTCTAGAGAATCTACTCGACCGCGCAGAGTTGCCAGTTCTGCTGAGAATTCCTCTTGCAAACGCTGGAGAGTCGCCAAATCCTGTTTTGTCACCAAGTCAGCAGTTGCGGTCGCAATCAGTTCATTAACTCGATCTAAACAAGCATTCAAACCTGCGGCAAACTCATAACGAGTCAGTGCCCGATTGCCTCGGTAAGTAGAATTTGGGTATCCAGCAATACAACCGTAGCGCTCAACCAAGGATTGCAAAGCTTGGAATGCCCAATCAGTCGGCTGTACATCAGAAAATTGAGAAACTGATGTGACTTGAGACAATGAATTCTGGTTCTTGCCTTCGTTGCTGTAGCGATTAACATCTTCTAAAACCTTATTTTCATCAGCCTTTTGGGCGACCAACTGCTGATTAACTTTTCGTTGCTCTGTTTGAATGAATATTGAAGCATTAGAAGTTATTGGTGCTTCTGTCTGAGCAGCTTTTAACTTTATATCTTCAAAAGAGCTTGCTCCTTCAGCAGCTATAGCTCTTGCGGAAACCAACACCGTCACTCCCAAAACTACTGGACTTAGTACCAGAGTTTTCCACAATAAATCAGACATTTTTATTTTCCTTTCCCAAAAATAACCTAAATCAGTTGGTTTAAGAAAAAGAGAACAAGCAATTATTCTACTTGTTAGAAATCTTATCAGATTGCTGTTACCTAAGCCATATCTAAGATAGTTTTATCGGATGAAGAATCGTAAACTCTTGCAGATGTATGTTTACTAAAGGTCGTGATTATAAGGTATTGTTGCGCGTTTTTGCGCGATTTATGAACTTTGGTTTCTTGTTTTTAACCTTGATTTGCTAGATAGTTTTTATCTTTAAATTTATTGCTAAATCAAGAAAATGCATTTCTGTATTGGGTTTTTAATTAGTAAGTAAGAATTATTAATTATGAATAACTTTGACCCTACAACCTGCGGAATATCGGTTTAAAGTCGAGGTAAACAGTACGTAAAGCACTACAATGAAGCGATAAGTCAGCGATTTATTATCTATCTAAACTGTTCGATTTGATTCATGACTGATTGCTTCTATATCCCACCCAAAACACATTTTTATTTTTTTTAGTTCCCTAATTTAAGCAGTTAATTTTTCATAACTATCGGCGATTGTTTCTAATCCCAGAATGTCATAATTCTTTGACTCAGAGGTTCCATACATCGTCAGAAGCAGAGCGTCGATTAAGGCTTTGGCTTTAAGCAGCGTTTCCTGAAACTCCATCTCCGGTTGAGAAAGGGCTACAATTCCACCACCTATACCAATGGAAGTTTGATTGGGAGTCAAAACAGCAGTCCGAATCACAATATTCAAATCGGCTGAACCATTCAAACCCAAAAAGCCGATCGCACCTGAATAAATTCCTCGCGCCTCTTGTTCTAGGCGATCGATAATTTGCATGGTGCGGATTTTGGGCGCACCAGTCATCGATCCTCCGGGAAATGCAGTTCGCACGCAATCCACCGCTTGTAAATCTGAACGTAATCGCCCGCGTACTGTTGTTACCAACTGATGTACTGTTGAGTATGTTTCCACATCCATTAATTTTGGTACGTGAATGCTACCAATTTCACAGACTCGTCCCAAATCATTGCGTAACAAATCAACAATCATCAGATTTTCAGCTTGGTCTTTTTCGCTGTTGCGTAGCTTCTCACGGAGGACAAAATCGGCTTCGGGAGTTTCTCCTCGTGGTAGGGTTCCCTTGATGGGTTTAGTTTCTACCCAACCTTGGCGATCGATCCGTAGAAACCTTTCTGGAGATGAGCAGGCGATCGCAACGCTCGCCGCAGGCATCGCAATTTCACCAAAGCGTAAAAATGCAGAATAAGGAGCCGGATTGATTTTACGTAATGTACGATAGAACGTCAATGGGTCGGGGGTTGCATCGGTATGAAGCTGATTTGTCAAGCAAACTTGATAAGTTTCCCCTTCGTGAATTTCATCCAAGCATTGCTGAATATCTTGAATGTAATTTTGGTAAGTGCGACTCAAACGGAACTTAACAGGCTGACAACTTTCTTGGGGTACAAGAGAAAAAAGAGGATCTAGAGTTTCGAGTTGTTGTTGGATAGTATCAAACCAAGTTTCTACCTGTTCTGTTTGTCCTTTTTTGATTAATTGCAGCAAATAAAGGCACTGTTCTTGATGATCGATCGCAATCATGCGATCGGCAAGTAAGAAAATTGCATCAGGTAATGGTGAAGAATGCACCAATGACGATCCACACTCTCTCTTGAGTTCATAGCCAAAATAGCCCACAAATCCACAGTTAAAATCAAACGGTAAATCATCAGCTTGGCAACTTCGGCAGTCTATTTCTCGCTTCAAATACTCAAAAATACTTTCGGTGCGACGAGTTACGGTATCTAACTGTGTAATGATGATTTCTTGCGTTTCGGTATTATATCGTACCAATAGACTGTTAACCCCGCTTCCATCACCCATAAATGAAAAGCGAGATAGACCAAATTCCACACGGCTGCTATCTAGCCAAAAAGCGTTTGTTGCATTCCCAAATAGCTGTACAAATATTTGTTCTGTATTTGGGCAGATATCTAACTTGCGCGTATACAATTCAAACTTCTCCTGCTGTTCTTGGCGGGGTCGATCGACAACAGAAGTAACATCTCCATATCCAATCCAATATTGCTTTTGTGGACTTCTTGATGCCTCCTGCCTCCTTAACGATTTCTCTGTAAATTGCTGCGTAATATCTCGAAAGTTTTCTAATAATCTTTGCCCATATTCTGTACAGATAGACTCTGGGTGAAACTGCACACCCCAAAAAGGTAGATGTAGATGACGCAATCCCATCACCAATCCTTCTTCTGTCCAAGCAATTTTTTCTAAACATTCAGGTAGTTCATCAGCAACTAACAACGAGTGATAGCGCACCACAGAAAACTGATTAGGAATACCTTGAAATAATTCTGAATTATTATGATAAATTTTACTGAGTCTGCCATGTCGAACTTCCGGTGCATGAATTACTCTTCCACCATATAGATAGCCAAGTCCTTGATGTCCCAGACAAACTCCCAACAAAGGCACATCCACATTCTCAATTATTTGCCGACAGACTCCAAAATCTTCTGACCTTTCTGGACGACCGGGGCCAGGTGAAATCACAATGTTGTCAAAAGCAATTTCTTTTAATTCATCCCAGTTAAGGCGATCGTTATAAATTACTAGAGGTAGTTCCCTATTTACCTCGGCAATCATTTGGTAAAGATTAAATGTATAAGAGTCATAGTTATCAATAATTAGCGTTTGCATACATAGTCACTTAACTAGCACATATAGCAATCCTAAATCATTCGTGAAAAATTAGATCCCCAACTTCTTCAAGAAGTCAGGGATCTGGCTTAAGTTCTATAGGCACATCTTCAAAAATAAAGGGTTTTAAAAAACTTTACTGGATGAATGATGGCTTGTTTGCCAAAGGTCACATTTATACAAGAATTTCACTCGATTTTGTGCCATTTCTAGATTTTACCTTCTTGTTTTTAACCCTGATTTGTGGTAAGTCTTTTTTGTCTTTGTAAAAGTAACATATTTCTACTAGAGTTGGCCATATCTCTAGAGAGCCGTGAAATTGGCTAATGACATCATCGATAATTCTGGAAACATTTTGCTGAAAAAAGTCTGGTTCAAATCCATAGAAGACTCTCGATAAATTCTCAGCAAATAATTGGAGTGACTGCTTGCGTTCTTCATTCTGGGTAGAGATTGAGGCTTTGACTACTTGCCTGTGGATAGCAGAGATTTTTTCCAGGATTTCCTCAGAATCTTGTAAAGTGACTTCACCTGAGTAATCAAACTTGATTCCCAAATCGTCAAGATGATAAACACTGTTTTTAATTTTCTTTTTCAGCAAGCTACATATTTCTTCATTAAATAGTTCGCTAGCGAGAGGATTACGCATATAGTTATTTCTAATATGGTTTTGTACAGCATCAACGTGTGCAGCTGCAATTCCTTCTTGCTGTATCCAAATCCTGTATATATAATCCTCAAATCTGAGCCGAGTTGGAAAGAAGGGTGGTAAACCTAGCTGATTATCATATCCAGCGACTCCACAATCCATTCTCCAGTTTTTGTTAGTAATAACGGGTCTAAAATTGGTAAGAATATAAAAATCATTTAGGTCATTGGGGCTAATTTGATTTTCATCATTGAGATACATGTGAATAAAATCAAGGGTATCAATATCATTAGTTCCTGTGCGAAAAGTTTGGGCAATCTTGACGATCGCATTATTCAAGACTCTCCCCTGTTGTAATAAAAGGCTGTTTTCTCGGAAGTAACCTTTAGTTGTATTGGTTTCTAAATCCATTGCTGTATCAAGTACCAGTTCTCCAGACTCGAAGTTTTCTGGTACATGGCTGGCTTTTTGACCTAAAACATCACCAAAAGCCGTGAGTAAGTCAAAAGATTTATGGACGTAGCCACCTTGTTGGTTAGATTTAATTAATTTTCCTCGACATATTTCATCACCAGATAAAGATTCTGGGCTAGTTTCAATTAATGCATCTGGACGCATATCGTCATCTGCACTAACCATTAAATGTCCAAGGGTATACATGAGTGTGAAGTTACGATTTCCTCCATAACTAGGTCGGAATAAGTTTTTGACTAGTGATTCTAGCTTGCGATCGCGCAGTCTTTCGTTTAAAAATGTAATAAATTGCTCTTTCTGTTGTGGGCCAACATAAAACACGTCATTGACTGTCTTAGTCTGCTCTAAAAGTGGATAATATTTCTCGTGATTGGCAATGCTGGAATCGTCAAAAACGATTATTTTTAAAGCATGACCATTTGCCCAGAAATTCTCATCATACTTTTCGATAGTTTGTGCGACATCTCTCAATCGATGAGTTGGAATAACAAATACTGTTTCTTTTTGTTTCATAAAATTTGTTTGGGTTTTTCAAATGAACTTTCTAATCTTTAAACAAAGTTTGAAGGTTCTCAGGCTAACTGCTTCCAGAATATCTGCCACTGCAAATTTGCATACTGGAGGTTAGCACCATAAGCATAAATTCACCTATTTAGGGCTGTAGTCAGAACAATTGAGTGCTTGTTTCGTTAGAGCAGTGGTAGGATGTACTGCACACTTTAGAAAATAGTTATTGTTAAAAAATTGGCATTTTTTACAAGTATGTTGCTCTAAATGTTTGATGCTGACTATTTCATCTTTATCTTGCACCGCATTTTCTGGGGGATCTTCTAGTGCTTTGCAGACAGATGAAACTAGAAAAACAACAATTGCCCAAACAATCATGAAAGAAATGTGAGCCAAAAACACTGCTACAAAGGGAATGTCTCCGTCATGTGGTTTGGTGTCACTATGTGTTGCCTTAGACAGGTTAGCTTCAATCAGGGTGGACTGATGAATACTTTTTTGGGCGGATACATAAAGTCGGAAAAGTTCCGAAGTATGCATATTAAAAACCTTTAGCTAGTCGAACTCAGATCCAGTAAAGTTAAAGAGGCAGGAGGCAAAAATATATTTTCTTACTCTTGCTGCAAACTCGAACTGCCTTCTGCCTTTATTCGAGAAATGTTCATCTGTCTAATAATATGTGGAATTGAGAGTAGTTGATAGGTCTAGGTTATTTGAATTAACAGATTGACTTTCTCTTAGTCGAGCTTCCAATAAGCAACTGTTGAGGTAATAGTAAACAGAATGAATTTTTTTAAGAGTCACTTTCAGAGCGGGAACCATCATGGGATGGGTTGCTATTGCTAAAATGTAATCTCCAGCGAAAATACTAGGATTATCTGTTGCTGAAATAACTTGAGTTTCTCTTAAAACTCCTAGAAAAACGCATTTATTCGGTAATTTAATATCACTTAAATAAATGCCACAGTAAATGCTATTATCTTCGATAAAAACACCAAACAAGCTTGGTTCTAAAGGTTTTTTATTTTTCAGCACAAAATGTTTTTTAACTCTAATAGTATTGTCTAATACTTTCCGAGAAAAATCTGCTGTTGCAGAGATATATTTTGAAGATATATAAAATGTATTAATTAAATAGAGTAGGTATTTAGTAATTAGCTAAACAGGTATATGTTTAGAGATATAGGTTTTAGATATACCTACTAAAAATCAGATTCTCGACTTATTAAATTAAGCCGAGAATCCTACATTTAGATTTAAAGTAATCACTAAGGATTACTATAGATAATTATTTTGAATAGAAGGCATAGCAAGAATCAGCAGCACTCTCTCAAGCCTTTATCCCTTAATCTTATCTAAAGCTAAATTCAGCTTCAACACATTAACTCCAGGTTCGCCAAAGATGCCGAGAAAGCGGCCGTCGGTGTTTTGGGAAATTAAAGTTTCGAGTTGGTTTGGTTGAACGTTCCGCGCCTTGGCTACTCGTGCAACTTGTGCGATCGCAGCTTCCGGGGTAATATGCGGGTCAAGGCTGGAACCAGAGGTGTAGACTAAATCGCCAGTCGGCTGCACACCTGCTTTTTTCAAACGATTAAAGTCACCCTCTACCTTTTTGCTGGGGTCTGGGTCATCTTTACCTTTAATGCGTTCCATTAATGCCGGATTACTGGGAGCCAAGTTACTAGCGCCAGAAACCCCAGTTTGCAAAACTCCCGCATCATCTTTTTTCGGATCGGCTGTGCTGTAGCTGGTGGTACTGGGGCGGCTGTTAAAATAGCGATCGCTACTAAAAGGTTGACCAATTAAAGCAGAACCGACAACTTGACCTGTGCTATTTTTCAGCAGACTACCGTTGGCTTGAAAGGGAAACACAATTTGCCCAATAGCAATCATTGCAAAAGGATAAATAATCGCACCAATTATCCAGAGTACCAAGGTAGAACGAACAGCCCTACTAGCTTCACGTGCAAAACTCATTAGAATTTCTCCGGTACAAACATGACAAAAAATAAATAGATGGAAAGTCCCAGTGTCGTTAGTCCTAACAGTCCCAATCCCCAAGATTGACTGCGGGAAAGTTGTTCATTAGTAGCGGCATAAACCATAGGTGCAACCACTAGGTTGAAACACATCGCCAAGAACAAATACAGTGGTAGCTTTTGTCTTTGCCATTGACACCAGATTTCAGTTATTTCTTCTAATACTTGGGATGCAAGAATAGTGCGGCGGATCTGAATAGGTTTCATAGTAAATTAAGACAAAGGTAGGATTATATCTATCAGTTTGATGGCAATGAAGGGAGCAACGATACCGCCAAGACCAAAGATGAAGATGTTACGACGTAGCAGTTGATCTGCTGTTAAAGGTAAAAACTTCACCCCTCTGAGTGCTAGCGGAATTAGTGCCGGAATAATCAGAGCATTGTAAATCAGCGCCGAGACGATCGCAGATTGGGCACTCTTTAATCCCATAATATTAAGTGCGCCGATTCCTGCGGCGGCGAAGATAGTAGGGATGATTGCAAAATACTTGGCGATATCGTTAGCAATGGAGAATGTTGTCAACGCCCCACGAGTAATTAGCAACTGTTTACCTATGGTTACTAAGTCAATTAGCTTTGTGGGATCTGAATCTAAGTCCACCATGTTAGCAGCTTCTTTGGCAGCTTGCGTCCCAGAATTCATCGCCACACCCACATTTGCTTGAGCCAAAGCAGGTGCATCGTTCGTACCATCCCCGGTCATTGCCACCAGTTTACCCTGAGATTGTTCCGAGCGAATCACTTCAATTTTGTCTTCTGGAGTCGCTTCAGCAATGAAATCATCCACCCCAGCTTCTTCGGCAATCACCGAAGCGGTAATCCGATTGTCACCTGTGAGCATGATCGTGCGAACACCCATGCGGCGGAGTTGGTCAAATCGCTCCTGCAAACCGGGTTTGACAATATCTTTCAGGTAGATGACACCATAAATTTTGTCATCTTGGCAAACAGCCAAGGGTGTACCGCCCAACCGGGAAACTCGCTCATAAGCTGCATCTATATCATCAGGAACGTTACCGCCACGAGAACGGACAAATCCCTTAATGGCATCCACTGCACCTTTGCGGATTTGTTTACCATCGGGTAAATTCGTGCCACTCATCCGGGTTTTGGCAGAAAATTCTACACCTTCGGCTTTGTCAATGTTAAAGTCTACCCCAGCCTGGGATTTTTCGGCTAAAATCACGATCGATTTTCCTTCTGGCGTTTCGTCAAACAAGCTAGCAGCTAAGGAAACTCGCGCCACATCTATTATTGAGTGGTTATCCAGGGGAATAAACTCGTCAGCCATCCGATTTCCCAAGGTGATCGTGCCCGTCTTATCCAGCACCAAGGTGTTGATGTCACCGCAAGCTTCTACTGCTCGACCAGAGGTAGCGATAACGTTAAACTGGGCAACTCGATCCATCCCGGCAATACCGATCGCACTAAGTAAACCACCGATAGTTGTGGGAATCAAAGCTACCAATAGCGAGATGAGAATCGCAACGCTAGCACCCGCCCGTAAACTGTTCCCCGCCTCAACACCAAAGGCTGTACTGATAAAACTGGCGATGTAGCCGACAAATGGGGGCATAGTTGCCACCACAATCAAGAATACTTGCGTTAACACAGCCAACAATACCGTCAAAGCAATCTCATTGGGAGTCTTGCTGCGTTCTGCCCCTTCTACCAAGGCAATCATGCGATCGATAAAGCCTTGACCGGGATCGGCACTGATGCGAATTGTCAACTCGTCGGAGAGTAGGCGTGTACCGCCTGTCACTGAACTGGCAATATCTGTACCTGGTTGCTTCAATACCGGGGCAGATTCCCCAGTGATTGCCGACTCATCCACCGAGCCGATGCCTTTAATTACATCTCCATCGGCGGGAATCATATTATTTGCACTGACTTTTACCAAATCGCCCCGTCGCAGTTCTGTAGAATTGACTTTTACTATCGAACCATCAGGGAGGATTTTATTAGCGATCGTATCCGATCGCGTCGATCTTAATGAATCAGCTTGTGCTTTCCCGCGTCCTTCAGCTACAGCTTCGGCAAAGTTAGCAAAAACAAGGGTGAAAAAGAGAATAAAGGTAATCAACCCGTTTAAAACGCGTTGTTGGTTAACATCAGCTTGGATTGTGCCAAACAAATTTGGGTTTAGGGTAACAAGCAAGGTGACAATTGTCCCCACCCAAACAACAAACATTACTGGGTTTCTGACAGTAATTCGCGGATCGAGCTTGACAAATGACTCACTAATTGCTCTTTGATAAAGTCCCCGCATATCAGCTTTGGGAGTGTGTTTGCGCGAGTCACGAGTTCCAGATGGAATACGGGAGGAGGGAGAATCAGTAGTAATTGGCATACATTAAATTTTGAGAATGGGGCATTGGGCATTGGGCATGGGGCATGGGGCACTTGTACTGAGCGAAGTCGAAGTATTGGGCATTGGGCATGGGGCATGGAGAATAGGGGATGAGTTTTTAATACTCGCCGACGAGTCTTTGATACTCGCTGACGAGTCTTTAATACTCGCCGACGAGTCTTTGATACTCGCTGACGAGTCTTTAATACTCGCCGACGAGTCTTTGATACTCGTGAATGAGTCTTTAATACTCGCCGACGAGTCTTTAATACTCGCCGATGAGTCTTTGATACTCGCCGACGAGTCTTTGATACTCGCCGATGAGTCTTTAATACTTGCCGACGAGTCTTTGATACTCGTGAATGAGTCTTTGAACTCCGTTGATGAGTGCAATTTCTCCCCCGCTCCCCCACTCCCCACTCCTCAATCCCTAGCCGATACCTTTAGCGATAAAGAAAGCTTCACCAATGGGGCCTAATGCTAAGACTGGGAAGAATGTAAGTGCGCCCAGGATTAAAATCACGCCTGCGGTAACGCCTGTAAATAGTCCGGTATCGGTTCGCAATGTACCAGTTGTGTAGGGAACAGCTTGTTTGCGAGACATACTATCTGCTAAAAACAGCAAACCGATGATGGGAATATAGCGTCCTGCAATTAAACTGAAGCAGGTACTCAAGTTCCACCACAAAGCAGTTGCAGTGGTTTTTGTACCTGTAGCTATCGCCAAAGGAGACGGTTGTGAATCTCCCAAACCTTCAAACCCAGAACCGTTGTTAGCAGCAGCCGAGGCGTATTCATAGATAACTTGAGCAAAGCCGTGGAATCCGGGATTGCTAATTCCTGATAATTGATCGGGAAACGCCAAGGCGATACCTGCGGGAATCATAATTGCGATCGGGTGAACTAGGAGAATTAAAAAACTAGCAAGTACAACCTCGCGCTTCTCAATCTTGCGTCCGAGAAATTCGGGTGTGCGTCCCACCATTAATCCTGTAGCAAACACAGCCAGAATCAGGTAAGCAAATAAATAAGCGGTTCCCGTACCCTGTCCCACCCCAAATAATTTGCAAGAACATATTGGAAAGGGTAATAAAACCACCGTTGGGCATGAAAGAGTCGTGTAAACTGTTGACTGCGCCGCACATCGTGCCAGTTGTAGTTACGGCAAACAGCACAGATTGTGCCCAACCAAACCGGACTTCTTTGCCCTCTAAATTTGGTTGCTGACTACCCAGTAGTCCATTCACAGCCGGATTGCCGTTGTATTCACCAATGGCAGTAACGATGATAAATACTAAATAGAGAATGCCTACCATACCGTAGACTAACCAAGCTTGCTTAGTGTTATTCGCAAACAACCCATAAGTGTAGATTAGGGAAGTAGGAATCGAAAGCATGGCGACAATTTGAATCAAGTTAGAAAATCCATTGGGATTTTCAAAGGGGTGTGCCGAGTTGATAGCGAAAAAGCCGCCGCCGTTTTCTCCTAATTGCTTGATAATTTCAAAATGAGCAACAGGGCCACGAGCGATCGCTTGACTAATATTCGCATCTTCCAAAGTGGGGAATACAACCGCACCCCCCAGTGTTTCGGGAACACCAGCTGCCATAAGAGCGATCGCGCCCACAATACAAATAGGCAGTAAAATTCGGGTAATCGAGCGAATTAAATCTACATAAAAATTGCCCAACGATCTACCAGTCAATCCCCGAATAAAGGCAATCCCTACGGCTAAACCAGTAGCAGCAGAGGTGAACATATGATAACCAAGTCCCCACATTTGGCTGCCATAGCTCATGTAGGTTTCACCAGAATAGTGCTGCTGGTTAGTGTTAGTAATAAAAGAAATAGTCGTATGCAGCACTGTATCCCAAGTTGGCGCATCTATCTTAGTTGGGTTTAATGGCAGCCATCCTTGATTCATAATAATCAAGAAAATCAGCAACCCCATTGCGACGTTGCTGTATAAGATTGCCCGCCCATACTGCCAGCCGGTCATATTTTCTTTGGTTTTAACGCCAACCAAAGCATAAAGCACTCGCTCAACCGGATTCAAAATCGGGTCGAGAAAAGTACTTTGCTCTAGGTATACTCGCGCCATATAGCGCCCAAAAACAGGAGTAATTGCTACTACAATTAGTAGCGTTAATATAATTTGAATCCATCCTTCTAGCATGAGTTAATCAAACTCCAATCTAAGTAAATTTGAGATAAATATCAAATATTTTCTTGTTATGAAGCGGAAATATTTATGATTTATATCGGCATCATTATTAACTAACCAACCTATAAATATGGGCTTTCTAAATCAATCATGGAGCTTTTTTTGAAAGAACACAAGGTATAAATTGATATTTAAACTAGGTTATATAAGAAATATATGTTTCTATGTATAAGAGTGTTTATCTATATATATATCTGCAAATATACAAAGACGGCTAAACCTCGTCTGCCTTGAGAACTGTAGTTTTGTAGGTTGGGTGCAGCGATAGCGTAACCCAACATAAAATTTGGTGGTAATGTTGGGTTGCGTTTCACTCCACCCAACCTACATTCCTACTTAAGAATCTAAAAAGGGTGGTTATAAACTGCAACGATACAAACAAAACCACGATTTACGCGCAATTCGTCAAAAAGCTTAATTAATCAAACCACTTTCTCTACGAGATGCTACGCGTTACTTCTTGAAAGATTTTACAAAATACCAAATTAACCTAAATATGGATATTTGGTAACATTACATTTCAATAATTGCATCCAATATTTGGTAGCGTTTTTTTGAGTTATTTCTATATCTCGCAAATTATGACCTTTGCCTACAACTAACATATAATATGTTAGTTGTAGAGCTATAAATAAATAATTTAAACCCAAAGGTTTGAAATGTTGCCAAAATAGGTGATATATAACTTGAGATTTCTGTCTATGGCGAAAATGTATCCACCATTTTGTTTGATGTTCGGCTATACTTTTTTGTAGACCTAATATTGCCTCAATCTCTATAAATTTATCTTTGACTTGATTATAAAATTTTATTTCTTTTTCAATTTCTCCAGCCTTATATGCTAAATCAGCATCATCAGATAACTGATAGGCTTCACTAATTAAATGACCAACATTTTCTGCTTTTTGTCGATCGTATCCAAGTTTAATATATATTTGAGTTGCTGCTTCTGCCAATTCAGCAAATTTTTCAGCATCATGTAGCCAATATATTTTTGTTTGTAGTTCTCCTAAAGTAGCAGCTAGAGTATGATTCATCAATGTTGGCTTGGTTGGCTTGAGATATGCTTTCGATTATCTAACTTAAAATTAAACACTAAAATATAGCCTTTTGAGCGTCTGAACTTAACTCGCTCCAAAATTAGAAAAATCAGATTACCTAGTGCTACTCTGATATATTAGATTTAGCCGATCTTTTTATCCACCAAACTCATTAACTGCTTATCCAGTTCGATGAGGTAATCTCTACCGTAAGCTCCATTCTCTAACCCTGTGACAAGATGATTGGGAATGTCTTGAGTAATTTCCTCGCTACAAGAACCAGCAGCCAAAGCGATCGCGGCTACTGTATCTACATCCCCAGTAAAAGCGATACAATCTTGTAAAAGTTCGCTCATGCTGTCATTTCGCATCACCGCAGTAATCGCTGCTCTGACACTCATCCAGCCTTTGGACTTGACTTTACCTTCCCACGGTTTATTCCACTCTCCAGATACATAACCTTCCAGAAACCGTCCTAATTTGCGTTTTGCTCCCAGTCGATAAATAAAATAATGCGACATTAAGGCAGCCGCAACGGCAGCATTGATCCCATCGGTTGTATTGTGGGTAATTGCGGCTTGAATTGTTGCCGCCTCAATGACTTTTTCTGGTGTGGGATAGATGCCAATGGGTGCTGCACGCATTGCTCCCCCGCTTTTGTCACTATCAGGGTTAATTTTGGTTAAAAACTCTTCTCCATCCTGAATTTCTAGTAGAAAATGGTAGAATCTTCGAGCATAACCTTCTCTTTGGTCGCGTTTAAAAGCTCTAACAAAACTATCGGCTAAAACTGCTGGCGTCCACGGCGCTTGAGCGACAATCACTTCCGCAATGGCAATACTCATCTGGGTATCGTCGGTGTAGCTGCCAGGATTGAGTCGAAAACGCGGATGTTCGACGTATCGACTCAAATCGTTGTTAGCGATCGCTTCGTCTGCATATTCAAAGCCTGCACCATAGGCATCTGCAATCGCTAACTCTAGCAGCATAAGAAAAGAGTATTAAATTAAAAACGGACGCGCCAGAAAAAAGCTAGAAACCGATTTAGCATCTACCGCCTCTCCCTCCAGAATCGCTTTTTCTAATTCTTCAGGAGTCATAAACACAGTTTCGATATCCTCGTCTCCATCTTGTGGTGGTGGTGTCTCCAGCTTTTCTAAATCTCGTGCCAGAAAAGCATAGATAATTTCATCAGAATAACCAGGAGCTAGGAAAAATTCGCCTAATTTGTCCCATTTTTGGGCACTATAGCCAGTTTCTTCGGCAATTTCACGTTGTATTGTTTCTAAAGGCTCTTCTTTTCCTTCCAATGTCCCCGCCGGAAATTCTAATATCCGTCCCTGAATTGCAAAACGATACTGGCGCACCAGTATAAGTTTACCTTCCGATGTAACTGGTACAGCTAGGGCACCGCCAGGGTGACGAATACATTCCCATTCTCCTTCCGATTTATTCGGCAAACGCAAGCGATTAACTTCAAAATCAAACTTGCGTCCTTTATGAAACAGGCGTTGTCTTAGCAGTTGTGGTAATTCTCTACCTAATGGCATAGTAAAATCTGATTATCTGTGAATACAGAGGCAAAATCAGTGTTCTTCTGCTTTTAAGGATGGTAATTTTAATTGTCCATCCATAAATGTACATCAGAACAGTCTACCTCTTTCAGCAGCTCTTTAATCACACACCCGGAAACTGGTTCTATCCAATCTGGGGCAATTTCTGCCAGCGGGACTAACACAAAGGCGCGATCCCGCATTCGTGGATGAGGAATCTGAAGATTTGGTGTATCCAAAGTAATGTCATCATATAATAACAAATCCAAATCTAGGGTTCGTGGTCCCCAGCGTTCCTGACGCACGCGCCCAAATTGTTGTTCAATTCCTAACAAAATTTCTAATAACTCCTGGGGGAGTATTTCTACCTGCAATGTGACGCAGCCGTTGAGGTAATCTGGCTGTGGTGGCCCGACAGCTTTGGTTTGATACCAATGGGATCTGGCTTCTAAAAGAATACCTGGCGTTTGGGCTAAAGTCTCTATAGCTGCTGATAAAATTGTCTGAGAATCGCCAATATTACTACCAAGAGCAACGGCGCTTCGTCTTAGCTTTGCTTCGTCGTAGCCAGGTATAGACATTATACTTTCTGAAATCAGCCGTTTTCGGGCTGTCTTTGCGGATACTTGTCAATAGCTTTTAGATTCGCAGTAGTTATCAAAATTACCGCATTTTTTACAAAACTAAATTAACCAAATTTAAAAAACATTATTTTCTAGTGAATTCAGTTAATTATTTATAGGATATTATACTAACACAATGGTAGTGCTATAACCCCAAAGTTGATTGATGGTGGTTATAATTACTTACTACTTTGAGCGAGGAACTGACGTGGGGAAGCTTACCTCCTGGTTCAAGCGAAGACCAACTAATTTGAGTGACTCTGGACGAGGAGGAACGAATGAGAGCTTACCACCAGCACATCTGGCGCAGACGAGGCAGTTACTGAGCAAAATGAAAATTTTACCATCTAGAATGAGGGTCAATCGGGCAACTGGCGCTAGACCACTCTATCGCCGCTTCTGGTTTTGGGCAGGTTTGGGTATTGGTGGTGGGATAGCTGCCTCGATCTACGGCATCAGTTTAATAGATCGGACTTTGCCAGATCAGTCCGAGTTGAATGCTGTGTTGCGAGAGCAAACACTGACCATTAAAGCTGCTGATGGCACAATATTACAACAACAAGGTGAAACGGCCAGAGAACAGCTACAGCTAGAACAAATACCAGATAATTTAAAAAAAGCTTTTATCGCCTCAGAAGATAGAAGATTTAGGCAACACAATGGAGTCGATCCGCAAGGGATTGTCAGAGCGGGTTTGAATAATTTGCGATCGCAAGGTGTGGTAGAAGGTGGTAGCACCATCACCCAACAGCTAACGCGGATTCTCTTTTTGAAACAAGAGCAGACAATCTGGCGCAAACTCAAGGAAGTCCGCCTTGCCCAAAAAATGGAGCAAGAATTAACCAAAGATCAGATTTTAGAGCGTTACCTAAATCTGGTTTATTTGGGATCTGGAGCTTATGGTGTGGCAGATGCATCCTGGGTATATTTTAGTAAAACGCCAGACCAGCTTTCCCTTGCAGAAATGGCTACGATTGCTGGATTAGCTCCTGCTCCTAGCTTGTACGCCCCAGACAAAAATCCCGAAGCGGCGAAACGGCGGCGGAACTTGGTATTGCAACGGATGCAAGAAGATAAAGTAATTACACCAGAACAAAGGCAGGCAGCAGCCCAAGAACCATTAATTCTCAAAACCAGTTTACCTAAGCGACTGGAAATAGAATCACCCTACTTTACCAGCTACATCCAAAAAGAATTGCCGAAGTACGTTTCTCCCAACGTGCTAAAAAGTGAGGGATTAGTAGTAGAAACTACGCTGAACCCGACTTGGCAGAAAGTCGCAGAAGAGGCGGTTGCCAAAACCCTGCGAAATCAAGGACGCTGGGAAAACTTTAAGCAAGCGGCAATGGTGGCTATAGACCCCCGAAATGGTGAAATTAAGGCAATGGTGGGGGGAAAAGACTTTGGTAAAAACCAGTTTAATCGAGTTACCCAAGCACAACGGCAGCCAGGATCGACATTTAAAGGGTTTGTATATGCCACTGCGATCGCTACCGGTAAAAGCCCCTACGATAGCTACGAGGATGCACCCTTTGTTGTAGACGGCTATGAACCGAAAAACTATAGTGAAAACTTCCACGGTTCAATGAACATCCGAGATGCCCTTACCCGCTCTGTTAATATTATTGCGGTGAAGGTGTTGATTGATGTGGGATTTACACCAACGATTAAACTTGCCCATGATATGGGGATAAAATCTGAACTCAAGCCCACCTACTCCTTGGCTCTTGGTTCAAATGAAGTCAATCTGCTAGAGTTAACCAGCGCCTATGGTAGTTTTGCAACTCAGGGATTGCACGCAGAACCTCATGGTATTACCCGCATCCTCAACCGCCAAGGCAAAGTCATCTGGTCAGCTAATTTCAAGTCAAAACGCGCCCTTGACGCTGACAGTGCCGCCATCATGACTTGGATGCTACGCAATGTCGTCGAAGCAGGAACCGGTGGTGCTGCCCAATTAGATAATAGACCAGTTGCCGGCAAAACCGGCACCTCCGACGAAGCCCGCGATTTATGGTTTATTGGCTACATTCCTCAGATGGTGACAGGGGTATGGCTAGGTAACGATGACAACCGCCCCACTTATGGCAGTAGTAGTAGTGCCGCTTACACTTGGCACGAATTTATGGAAAAAGCGGTAGAGGGGATGCCTGTAGAAAAGTTTCCCAAACGACCCAAGTTAGAGGGTCGCAAAGGCACTATCAAAGCCCAGTCTATCAAGCCCAAACAAGTGCTGAATCGTTCTATTGCCTCTAAAGATGATGATGACTCAGAAGGGGAAAGTGCGAGAAATTCTAATTCTGAGGAGAGTGGTTCATCTCGCAGACGTAGAAGAAGGAGAAGCTATTCTCAAGAAGAACAGCAATCGAGCGATTATACTCCAAGACGGAGAAGACGCGATCGCAGCGAATCAAGTTCTAGTAACTCTTCTTCAGAATCATCTACTCCACGGCGACGTTCTAGAAGAGTAGAATCTGATTCACCCCCGCCTCGAAGAAGTCGGCGAGAGTCGTCTCCTGCAAATAGTTCTGGTTCTTCAGGTTCTTCATCGTCACAACCATCTTGGCGGGAAAGACTTAGACCTTCTCAACAGTAATGGGAAGTGGGCATTGTTGATACTATGCACAACTTGGTAGGGGGCAGGGAGCAGGGGAGCAAGGGGACAAGGGGACAAGGTGACAAAAGGTGAGAACTTACAACAAGTCTCAATACTGCTCGGTTAAGCATTTTTAAATCGGAATTGGGTTTGGGGAAAAGGTTAAAGGGTAAAGGTTAAAAGTTTTTTCTTTCCCTTTTCCCCTTCCCCTTTTCCCCTTAACCGACAAGTATTGCAACAAGTCTTTTCCCTTGTCCCCAAGTCCTCTTTAGTCAATCAGACTCAATCTCAGAAGTCAAAAGATAAAAACGCCGAGTTAAAAGCACTGCACCCATAAGTAGCCCTAGTACTAAACCCAACCATAAACCTATAGCACCCCAGCCGAAAGTGAATGCCATTAGATAGCCCCCACCTAGACCTACTATCCAGTAAGCGAACATAGTAATTAACACTGGCACTTTGGTGTCTTTCAACCCGATTAAAGCACCAGCAGCAATAGTCTGAATAGAATAAAATATTTGGACTATTGCCCCCGCAGCTAGGAAAGAAGTTGCCGTTTTAACTATCTCGATATTATCTAGATTACTGGTATCCAAATACATTGCCACAATATAGTTGGGAAACAGCCAAAAAATTAGTGCCACAATACTTACAAAAGGAGTAACAAGCGCAATACAGACTAATCCCGCTATGCTTGCACCCTTGAAATCCTTTTGTCCCCTCAACTGTCCTACTCTCATCGTGACGGCATAGGAAATACCTATAGATACTGTTTCGACAAAACTTTCTGTCTCGACGGTAATTTCATGTGCTGCTAACGTCTCTGTTCCAAACCACCCCATCATTAAAGCAGTGGCAGTAAATACTCCAATTTCTGCTCCATACTGCAACCCCAAAAACCACCCAGTTTGGAAGATATCTATAAACATATCTTTATCGAACTGATGCAAAGCACAATCAAGCTGATAGTCTTTAAAGTAGTTATCAAAGCAAATCCAACTAGCGGCAGCGATAAAATTTAGCCAAAAAATGAGTGTGCTTCCCCAACCGATACCGGCTAAACCAAGGGCTGGTAAACCAAATTTACCGAACATTAGCAGGTAATTAGCAACCGCATTTAATAGTAGTCCAGCTACCGTAATTACTGTTAAGAATTGGGGACGATTGAGGGCAGAGCTAACTTCTTTTAAGATACAAAAACCGAGTGCAGCCGGAAAACCCCAAACAATAGACCGCAAATATGTTTGAGCTAATAATACATTGCTTTCTTCTTGACCAGTTAACAGCAGAATATAGTCAAAGTGCCAAATGATAAACATCACAGGTAAGCACATTGTCACGGCTAACCAAATTCCTTGACCGGTAGCACGGCTCACTTGGTCTATCTTTCCTGCACCAAAAGCATTGGCGACACTCACACCTGCGGCTGAAAGAACAGAACGACAAACGGAAGCTAGGGTAGAAAAGGTAACAGCACCTAAAGCACCCGCAGCTAAAGCTTGGCTGTTAAGTAAGCCCATCATCACCCCATCCAATAAAGGAATGCCTGCTTCTAATATTTGAGTAATTACCAAAGGAACTGCTAATAGCAGGCAGGCTTGGACTTCTAATATCAGTTCTGACTTAAATTCTTTTGAGGTTAACTCCATTGGGGCGCTAAAAAAGCAATACTGAATACATTAAGATATATTAACGCCACAGGTGTAATCAACTCAAGCTATTAGCGATCGCCTCTCCAAAAATTGTGTTTCCTAACCCCATTTCCAGCAGATGACAAGTTATTGACTATCTTCAACTGTCACTAATAGCACATTGTCAACCTGGGTAAAAGTGATGCTTTTGACCAGGCTTTGCTATTACCTATGTCCAGCTTTAATGTACCAGCATTTATGGTTGTAATAACAGTATTGTAGTTAGTATTGAAAGTAATACCTATTAGTAATTAGCTAAACAGATATCACTATAAGACTCATATTTGATTGGGTGAAAAAACTCAGTACATCTTAAAAAGCTTTCTTTCCTGTTCCCTATTCCCTGCCTACACAAGTAAATTCTCCGAATCAAACCGGATTCCCGTATGAGTTGTGAATTTTGAATTAAAAAATTGCTTGAACTCAACACTCACAACTCATAACTTTCTAAGATTATCGCGTTGGTAGTTGTGGGTGTGTGGTCGAGTACTTTGTCACTACGCCAGAAATTTCCGGGTTGTAAAGCCTTAGATAATTCCAGTAGTTACCAAATACTTGCCGCACATAGTTTTTAGTTTCATCAAAGGGAATTTCTTCAACAAACTCATCTGGATCTTTTGTAGTTAGAGTTTGCAACCATTTAGAGACATTGCCGGGGCCAGCATTGTAACTAGCGATCGCCAGCAAGGAGTTATTGTTATATTGATCGTGAGTATGACCCAAATACCATGTACCCAGCATGATGTTATCGTTGGGATTTTCTAAGTTGATTGTTTTGAAATCCACTTTGATTTGTGGGGCGATCCATTTAGCCGTACTCGGCAACAGTTGCATTAAACCAGTAGCATCAGCGACAGATTTGATTTTTGGTTCAAACCGTGACTCTTGACGCATCAAAGCAGTTACTAGCAAAGGATTAAGTTTACGGTCAATAGACCACTTTTCAATCTCTCGCTGATAGGGAAATGGATAACGCGCTTGCCAGTAGGTGATTTGTTTACTTAGAGTCTGATATTGGGCAAGTTCGGCTGGTATTTCTCGGTCTTCTAATTTAGAAATTTCATCAATTCCGATAAGATTTTCTCCCCTTGCCTGCCGCACCAACCCTTCAGTAAATTGCTCTGCTACTGTTGGCTGAATTTTGTTCTGAAATTCTGTTTGCCATTGTAACCAGGCATCGCGGTCTTGACCTAGCAGATACAATTCTTTGAAAGTTTCAGAACCAGCAGGCGGTAATGGACGCTGGGGTGCGATTACTTCCGGGTTCATGACGCGCACGTTGTCAAAGTTGCCGACATTTAGCCCCAACATTGTCGCGGCTCGCCACGCATAGTAAGAGTAGGGAAACTGGCTAACCACATATTCATAAGCAGTTTTAGATTCTTGCTGTTTCCCCAGTGCAGCCGCCCATTTACCTACCCAAAAGCCTGCTCTTGGAGCCAAAATGCTATTGGGGTTATTAGTGACAATTGGTTCTGCCCATTGCCAAGCACCGACGTAATCTTTGGCTTCGGCTTTATCTTGGGCGATTTTCCAACGGTATTCTGCGGCTTCGTCAGAGTTACCGTATTTACTTATGAGTAATTGCCACGCCGCGCTAGCTGACTTTTGATCCTTGAGAGTTTGGATTTTGGCTTTTTGTGCCAGTGCAGTAGCAGCTTGTTTGGGAAATTTATTAATTGCCTGGTCAAGATAGGGTAAGCCGTCTTTAGGTGTTTTTGCGGTTTCTGCTAATCTCAGTAGTGCCGTCCCAGTTTCCTCACTATTGGGAAATTGCTGCACTAATTGTTTATAGGTGGCGATCGCTTTTTCTTTATCTTTGCCTCCCACCTGTAAGCCGCGTGCAGTACGGTAGAGGTTGCGCGATGTTTTGGGTGCTTTGGCGTAAGCATTAGCCGCTTTCAAAAATTGACTATTTTCCCAATAGCTAGTACCAATGAGTTCCCAATCTTCGGGTTTGAGGGTAGTCTGTTTTGCTAACTGATCCAAAACGCCCACTATACCTGGTTGATCGTAGGCATACTTAGCCAAAATCAATTGTAATTGTGGCTGATTGGGATTTTCTTGTAAGCGTTTGCGGATAATTTCCCAAGTTAGCGGATTGGAAGGAAATTGAGCGATCGCAGTTTCTTGTTGCTTCGGTTGGGCAATTAGATATAGCGCTTTGACTGCGGCTGGTTCTTTGGGATACTCTTTTATCACCCTTTGCCTGAGATCCGAGGCTTTACCGTCCTCGCCCAGCATATCCTCTGCCTGGGCTTGTTTGAGCAAAATGTAGGGCGCGAGGAGCGGATAGTCTTTCTCTAGTCCTTGGAGTAAAACTAGAGCTTTTTGCCCTTGGGTTCTTTCAATATAATCACTCGCCAAAAGATAACGAGCGCGATTCCGATCTGGCGATCGCGATTCGGCAGCGATCGCTGCTAGTTTTGCCGCCCGTTCTGGCAGCGATTGCGATATCAGCCCAAAAACGGCTGATTGGGCAACACTACCGTCCGATCTTTGCTCTGCTTGATTCTGACTCAGTTTGAGCCATTTCCCCAGAGACTTGCCAATCTGAGGTGCTGATACCATTGCCCCAGCTAAAAAGGCAAACAGTGCCGCACCCGCAATTATCGAAATTTGCTTTTTCTGTAGTTTCTTCAGCATGAATACCCGCTGAAAAGTTTCGGTGAATTTCTTGAAACTCTAACACTCCTAACCATCAGTGTTACCAATTTTTAATTTTAGATTTTTTATTTTATGTAGAAAAATACTCATTTTCAATCTTTCAGTTGGTAGTATTGAGTAATTAGCACATATTAAATCCTATTACATCTATCTTGGGTATATCTTAAAGATGGTAGGAGGTAGCCCTTAGTTGGGGATTCGACTTCTACTAATTTGGTACGACTGAATTCCCTTACCCTACAAGAAGTTGACACGACAGTGCAAATCTGAAACTCTTCTCTCGATAGATAAATTACGTCGCCACCACTTGTGTATTTTCCAGTTTTGTCGGGTGTGTTATCGCCTCAGTCTAACGCACCGTCAGGAATTGTCGTGCGTTATGGACTTTAGTTTTAACGCACCCTAGCAAATTAAAGCTAATGTAGAGCAGGTTTTGAAATTTGCGCGTACACCGTTGCCGAAACAGTAAGATAAATGGAGCGAAGTTTATTAGTATACATTAATACTTAACAAATATTCTCTAAATTCCCCATCGATCGCATTCTGAATTTTGACTTCTGACTTCTCATTTAAGTTTTTCGTGAGCAGCCAAAATAATTTTTTCGGTTTCTTCCCAGCTAATACATTTGTCAGTTACAGAAACACCATATTTTAATTCTTCTTGTTTACCAGTAATCGGTTGACTACCTTCATACAAATGCGATTCCAGCATCATGCCAACAATTGATGTATTACCGTCCACTATTTGCTGAATAATATTTTCTAAGACAGCACCTTGTAATTTGTAATCTTTATTGGTATTACCGTGGCTACAGTCGATAACAATTCTCGGTGGTAAATTTGCCTGTTTTAATTTCTCTTCTACCAGTTTGACATTTGCTGGATCGAAGTTGGGTTGACTACCACCCCTTAAAATTACGTGACCGTAGCGATTACCTTTAGTTTGAAAGACGCTGACTTGACCGTTTTGATTAATTCCCAGAAAATTATGCGGGTTTCCAGCAGATTGTAGGGCATTCAAAGCTACTTGAATATTGCCGTCAGTACCGTTTTTAAAACCTACAGGCATCGAAAGTCCACTGGCCATTTCGCGGTGAGTTTGTGATTCAGTTGTGCGTGCGCCAATGGCAGACCATGTAATCAGTTCGCTGATATATTGAGGGATAATTGGATCTAGCGCTTCTGTACCAGCAGGTAATCCCAACTCTGTAATTTTTAATAGTAGCTCCCGTGCAATTAATAAACCTTTCTCTACATGGAAAGAATCATCCATATCTGGATCGTTAATTAACCCTTTCCAGCCTACAGTTGTTCTTGGTTTTTCAAAATACACTCGCATAATTAGTAGCAAGTTATCTTTGACTTGCTCGGCCAATATTTTCAATCTCTCAGAATATTCGAGCGCTGCTTTTGGGTCGTGGATTGAGCATGGCCCAACTACTATAAATTTCCGGCGATCCTTAAAATCGAGGATATCTTCTATTTCTTGTCTATATGCTAAAACTCTTTGTTCGGCTAATTGGGTTAAAGGTAATTTTGACTTGACTTCATTGGGAGTTAATAAAATGCGATCGTTCTCAATATTAGCGTTATCGATATTACTATTAAATAATTTGTTGTGCATGGGGGATGCTTTGGCAATTCTATAGACGCACTTCAACTCAAAAGTGTAACATAAACTGGTGAAATTTTAAAATAGCTTATTTTCTGCTTGACAAATTTCTAATTAAACTGTAGATGAGTAAAATTCTAAGTGAAAAAGGGGAAATATTTTCCCCCTTTTGTTTGCTATTAGACTACCGACTAAGCAGTAATGTAGATCGTTACTGCCATACAAACACCTTAGCTTCGTATGGCCCCAAGTCAGTTATGATACCATCATCACCAGCTTCGACATCATAATTGCCTGTCCACTCGTGCCATGTACCAGCACTAGGAAAGTTAGGAACGTGATAGTCAGCTAAGAAGTTTTCTGAGAAATTTGCAATTACGACTACACGAGAACCTTCATCATTCCAACGAGTATAAGCTAATACTTTTGCTTCAGGATTTTCGTGGATAAAATCGATATTTTCTGTGTAGAGAGCGTGATTGCTTTTCCGCAGGTTGGTTAAGCCTTTGTATGATTCAAATAAACTACGATTTAGATCGTTACCTAACAGCGTCCAATCAATTTTGGATGATTCAGGTTGTTTAGGTTTATACTCGCCAAATTCTTCTCCCATCCAAATCAAAGGCACACCAACAGCAGTCATTAGGATGGCTACTCCTAATTTGACCCGCCGAAATGCTTCTTCGTCAAAAATCTCACGGTTCCCCAGTTCAACCATGACATGATTATGGTCGTGGTTGGTGAGATAATTTACTACATTGGTAGCACCCAAAAAGCCTTGGCGCTTGCAGTCAATCACATCTTTGAGACGCTCTAAATCAAATGTATCACCGCAAATGTGTTCTAGAATGCAGTGATAAAAACTATCATGCCAGCAGCCATCCATTGGCCCATCTACATTGGTAATGCTAGTAGTTTCAGGAATGTGTTCGGCAACATTATAAAAAGGCTTCATGCTAGCAGTTTTTTTGGCTTCCTGAACAATCCAGTGCATGAAGTCGTAGTTAGCAATTTGCCGCGCCGCATCATAGCGAATACCATCAAGATGATATTCTCCAATCCAAAAACGAATTGTATCACCAATAAATTTCCAGGCTGGTTTAATATCTAATTTTTCATCATAATGTTCGTAATTAAACTCAGGCCCCCAATTATTGTCAGGGTCACGAGGCTCGTGATGATACCAGTAATCGTGGTCAATTTGTGTTAAAGGAGCAGATGCTTCTGAGTGATTGTAAATTCCGTCAATAATTACACGAATGCCTCTACCATGACACTCATCAATCAAATTTTTTAACTCAGCAGTAGAACCATAACTTGATTCTGTTGCAAAGAAGTGACGGGGATTATAACCCCAACTATAATCACCAGGATATTCTTTCAGTGGCATCAACTCAATAGCGTTGATTCCCAGTTCACATAAATAGTCTAACTTTTCAACTACGTGTTTGTACTTGCCTCGTGCATAAGGGTCGTCCTCGCCACCAGAAAAGTCACCGACATGCAATTCATAAATTACTAATTCGTGGTCAGCAGGTAAAGGTTTATCATCATGTTGCCAAACATAAGTATCGGTAATCCTTTGCCCATCTTTTATCCGGACAATACCATCATCTTTTCCACTTTGTTCATCTATATCAGTTGCATAAGGATCTGTAACATCAACCCATTGCTCTGGTTCAAAAAACCATGAATTTGATTGAACGCGGAATTTATATTTATAAACGCCGTCTTCTAGCTCAACACTTGTACGAAAATAACCATCATCACCTTTTTCCATTGGAATTTCTTGCCAATCAGAAAAAGAACCAATTAATGCTGCTCCTTTG
The DNA here is from genome assembly GCF_053470305.1 of Nostoc sp. DSM 114160. Taxonomy (NCBI): domain Bacteria; kingdom Bacillati; phylum Cyanobacteriota; class Cyanophyceae; order Nostocales; family Nostocaceae; genus Nostoc; species Nostoc sp. DSM 114160. The sequence goes on from NZ_JBPFGO010000002.1 coordinate 985,871, forward strand.
TTATAAGGTGCAAATAAACTAAATTCAATTGGCTTTGCCATAGAAGTGTTTGTAATATCAAGGGGTAATAGAAGTATTTTCTGATACTAATTTAATTTACAAATCGTTCTAGAGAAATAATTAGCTCGGCAGTGCTTCTATCTTCAGGAATAATTTATGAATTATTTATAAAAATTAACAATATGTTTTTCATTTTTGGCTGTTTACAGTATTTATTCCTTGGCTAAAATACAGATTTACTATGTAGTAAATCTCGTTTATAAACATAATATGTTTTTAACACTATTATATATACAGCAGTTTTCTTTTGGATGAATGTAGTACAAGTTACGGATTTGAAGACAGAAGGTAGAGGTAGAAACTGTTTATATCTGATTTATCATTCTACGTTTTGTACCTTCTTGACTTACAAATTACTGTAACTATAAAAAAATCATTAAATAAAACCAATTGTTTTTTGAGATTGAAACATAGCAGATATATTTGGTAAAAATTAGGATGTTTTTTACCAAATATATCCTGTAAAACTACTCTTTTTTGTTGACTTGTTGTAGATAACTTAATAACCAATTTGCTGCCGTTGCCCTACGAGTTTGCCTAGGCCCAAATTCTCCAATTTTGTAACCTTTGAAACCCAGTTTGTCTTTTAGCATTTGTTTATTTTCAGCAGGAATGGAACGAGTCAACTTGACAGTTGCGGGGCGAGATGCAATGAAATCTGGTGGTTGTGGGTACTCATTATGCCATTCTGGTGCAACTTGGTTAGTATCCCATTGTGCAATTGAGGAGTCATAGCGATAACCTAAATAATGCCATAGCAACTGATTGACTGTGGCATCATCAAGTTTATCGTCAAGAATTGCCCAAATTGTTTCTGTATTAAGTGGTGGCAGGTTAGACATAAACAATTCAAAATTCCAAGTGGAATAACTGACTACTGTTTAAATTACAGCAGTTTTCAGGTATTTAGACTAGGACTTAAATTAGGAGTAGAGTAGTTTAATTACTTGAAAAGCGCTGGAAATATACAAAAACTAGTAGGTATTAAGAAAGACTGGAATTAATTTCGCGAGTTGGAGTTAAAAACAGATTGTGTATACACAAAGTAGGTAGACTGGATATCGTAAAGATTAGACCAGTCTATGCAGAATTCTACAGCACTGCCAAAGATTATCCGCGCCCATGTATTCATTTCTGGGCGAGTCCAAGGAGTGGGTTATCGCTATTCCACTGTCGATACAGCTAGGCAATTGGGATTAACCGGTTGGGTGCGGAATCTCCCCGATAATCGAGTAGAGGCAGTTTTTGAAGGGGTGCGAGAGGTTGTAGAGAACATGGTTCGCTGGTGTCACTCCGGGCCACCTGCTGCTGTAGTTAAAGATGTTGTAGTTGAATATGAGGAACCGGAAGGGTTACAGGGATTTGAAGTGAAGCGGGTTGAGTAAATAGTTAGTCATTGGTCACTTGTACTGAGTTTCGACTGCACGGTAATCGAGCGACTTGTACTGAGTTTCGACTGCGCGGTAATCGAGCGAAGTCGAGATTCAACTACCGCGTAGTCGAAGTAAGTCGAGATTCAACTATCGCTTGTCGATCGCTCATTGGTTAAATACAAATAAATATCCTAGTGTAATGTCTAAGCTGTGTAAAAGGGTTTGTAGTAAGCACGAAGTGCTTAAAAATAAGGACTAAAGTCCTTACTACGAGCTTGTTTACCCATCAATTTCAACTTGACAGACCGCTATACCGACTGTGAAAAATTTTGATTACAATGCAGATGTCAACTAGGCGGCGTGCTGTCTATCCACGTAAATCCAGAAGATACTCAATGAGTAATCAATTAAAAGACTACAATCCCAGCGGCGTAGGTGAAATAAATGGCAACCTCTTAGGTTTGCCCTGCGATTATGAGTCTGCAAACTTGATTGTTTTTGGTGTGCCGTGGGAAGTCACTGTTTCCTATGGTGCAGGTACTGCTAATGGCCCACAGCGAATTCTAGATGCTTCAACTCAATTAGATTTGTTCGATTTCGATCACCCTGATGGTTGGAAGCAGGGAATTTTTATGGAAGAAATTCCCCAAGATATTTTAGAGAAAAACACATACTACCGCGCTTTGGCAGCAAAAATTATCGGGCGATTAGCCGAAGGTAAACAACTTTCAGATACACCAGATTTAACATCTGTCCTCACAGAAATTAATCAGGCTGGTCAACAGGTTAATCAATGGCTGTTTGAAAATTGTCAGGCAGCAATTAATAATGGAAAGCGAGTTGCAGTCATAGGTGGAGATCACAGTTCGCCTTTAGGTTATTTCCAAGCATTAGCAGCTAAATATCCAAACTATGGCATTTTGCACATTGATGCTCACGCAGATTTACGCGATGCTTATGAGGGATTTGAGTTTTCCCATGCGTCGATTATGTTTAATGCGATGAAAATACCGCAAATTACTAAGTTAGTGCAGGTAGGTTTGCGTGATATTAGTCATGATGAAGTGCAAATGATTGACGAATCTGATAGTCGCATTATTGCTTATTACGACCCAGCTATTAAGCAAAAGCTTTACTCTGGAACAACTTGGCTTGATTTATGCCGAGAAATTATCAATCATTTACCGGAGCATGTTTACATTAGCTTTGATGCAGATGGTTTAGATCCAAAACTCTGTCCGAGTACAGGTACTCCTGTTCCAGGTGGGTTGGAATTAGAGCAAACATTTTGTCTGTTCCGGGAATTGGTTAATAGTGGGAGAAAAATTATTGGCTTTGATATCTGCGAAGTCGGGGATGGTGAGTGGGATGGTAATGTTGGGGCGCGGGTAGTTTACAAGCTGGCAAATTTGATGGATTTATCTCAGCAGAAAATATAAACGATAAAATTTTGGCAGAGTGGCAATGATACTGAACTCAAGGCGATGACAACAGCAAATCCCGTCTCTGACCCTCGAAGAATTCCTCAAACTGCCAGAAACCTACGCCTTGCCACATCAAAGTTTTTAACACTGGATTTGACAGTTGAGCAGGTTTTTGAGTGGCTAAGACCAATTCGTAATTCGTAGTTAGAACACGAATTGTCGAGTTCTAGCTATTTTCAGGTATTTGAACCATACCTGTCGAAGGGGCGCAAGGCCTTGCGCCCCTTCCGCGTGGTCTATTTACCTGAAAATAGCTGTAAAAGCCTGATGGTTGGAGTTCAGAAGTTGGAAGTTGCACCTTTTTGCTCGGACTGTCGAGTTCAGAAGTTGGAAGTTGCGCCTTTTTGCTCGAACTGTTGAGTTCAGAAGCCGGAAGTTGCAGTTTGGAATTTAAGTTGTTGAGTAAAAAAGCGTAGGCGTAGCCTATCAAAGACATCGCTTTGTCTTTTTTGGGAATTGGCTAATAGCGATCGCAAAATAATTTCCTTTAATATCTGTAAAGTTAGTAATCCTGAATGGGATAACAATCTAGGTGCGCGGCTTGTTTGCAAGCTGGTGAATTTGATGGATTTATCTCAGTAACGAACCGCAGTGCGATCGCAGAGAATAAATAAATATTCTCCATTTGGGCTTTTATTTTAGGAAAATTAACTTACATACTCCCATACAGCTATTTAATTAAGTAGATTCAAGAATATGTCTAATCCAGTTAAAGTATTTTTTTCCTACTCCCACAAAGATGAAGCGTTACGTGACGAGTTGGCAACTCATCTGAGCATGATGAAACGTCAGGGAGTGATTGAAGCTTGGCACGATCGCGAAATCAGTGCTGGGAGTGAATGGGCAAATGCCATTGATGACAATCTTGAAGTTGCAGATATCATTCTGCTGCTAGTGAGTGCTAACTTTCTGGCTTCAGATTACTGCTATGACAAAGAAATGACACGGGCAATGGAGCGACACGAAACGCGGGAAGCTCGTGTAATTCCGATTATTCTTAAGCCGTCAGACTGGAATGGTGCGCCTTTTGGGAAACTGCAAGCATTACCCAAAAATGCTAAACCTGTCACAAGCTGGCAAGACCAAGATGAGGCTTTTTTAAATGTCGCTCAAGGGATTCGCAGAGTAGTTGAGGAAATGGCGAAAACAAAACCCTCCTCCTCAGCCGCTTCTGGAACTACTACACCTGCGACTTCCAGCCTTCCTGCAACGAGTGGGGGTTTAACTGAGCGCCAGCGTCGTAGATTAGAGCAAGAACGGGATTCACTGCAACAACAGTATGACCTGGTTAGCACAAAATTAAGTCGGCTGCGCCAAGCTTACCCCATTGAAACCGATGTATCTACAAAGTTGAAGCTAGAAGTGCAAATTCAGGAAGCCCAAACAGAACAAAATAGATTAGATCGGCAGCTTGAAGAAATCGAGCAAAAACTTTTGTAGTTATATTTTAAAACAGCGACAGTATCGCCATACTCCCAATGAAGTCTATTGAAGTTTTTATTTCTTATCACCAAAAAGATGAAGAACTGCGCGAAGAGTTAGAGAGGCATCTAGCAACTTTGCTGCGGGAACAAACTATTACCAGTTGGCAAAAGCGCGAAATCATCGCTGGGCAAGAGTTTCAGGATGAAATTAATAAGCATCTCAAACGGGCTGGGCTAATTTTACTGTTGGTGAGTCCAGATTTTATTGCTTCAGACTATCACTGGACAGTTGAAGTTACACGAGCCTTAGAACAAAATGCAGCAGGTAAGGCTCGTGTGATCCCGGTATTGCTACGCTATGCAGATTGGGACAATCCTCCCATTGATAAATTGTCACCTCTGCCTAGTAATCGCAAACCGATAAAAAGCTGGACTGACCGAGATGAAGCATTCTTAGAAGTGGTCAAGGGAATTCGGCAAGAGGTGGCGCGATTAGTTTCTAGCTCGAATTACTCGCCCCCCAAAGAAGGTTCAGCAAACCAAGAGCCACTGGCTCTGAAACCCGCAGCAGATAATGCTCCATCTCAACCTGGCAATCAAGTTGAAACTGGCCTGACGCTAGAACTCCCTCTTAGTATTGCTGAGTTGACCTACGGTACAGAAAAGAAGATTGCGCTGGAGGATGGCTCAATTACTGTGACTGTTCCATCTGGTTTTAGTCCTGGTAAGAAGTTGCGGATTCGAGGTAAAGGTAAACTTAACCCGATAACCAATCAAAGGGGAGATTTGTATCTAAAGGCTGTCAGTGTTCAAAAGGTAGAGGTATCGCTGGAGGACTATCAGCAAAAGTTGCGACGATATGAGCAAGAATTAATCAAAGTCCTTCAATGGGAGTATCCACTTAGTGACCACAGCCGTGAAGGATTAAAGAATTATCAGCAGATGCTAAAACTCAGGGATGAGGATGTAACCCTGCTTCAGGAGCAAGTCACTGCACAAGAGCAAGAAAAGCGCCAAGATAAAGTCACAAGCCTAATAAATGAAGCAGATCGTTTAAGGGAAGATAAAAAGTTCGAGGAAGCAGCCCTCAAATACAAAGCAGCCCTCCGTCTTGACCCAAATTCTGTATTCGCTCACAATAATCTGGGGATTGCGCTGTACAAGCAAGGGAAGTTGTCAGAAGCGATCGCCGCCTACCAACAAGCTCTGCAAATCGACCCAAACTTTGCAACCGCTCACAATAATCTGGGGAATGCGCTGTCCAATCAAGGGAAGTTGTCAGAAGCGATCGCCGCCTACCAACAAGCTCTGCAAATCGACCCAAACAATGCAGCCGCTCACAATAATCTGGGGAATGCGCTGTCCAATCAAGGGAAGTTGTCAGAAGCGATCGCCGCCTACCAACAAGCTCTGCAAATCGACCCAAACAATGCAGCCGCTCACAATAATCTGGGGAATGCGCTGTACGAGCAAGGGAAGTTGTCAGAAGCGATCGCCGCCTACCAACAAGCTCTGCAAATCGACCCAAACTTTGCAATCGCTCACTATAACCTGGGGTTAGCGCTGAAAAATCAAGGGAAGTTGTCAGAAGCGATCGCCGCCTACCAACAAGCTCTGCAAATCGACCCAAACGATGCAGCCGCTCACTATAACCTGGGGTTAGCGCTGTACAATCAAGGGAAGTTGTCAGAAGCGATCGCCGCCTACCAACAAGCTCTGCAAATCGACCCAAACTATGCAAACGCTCACAATAACCTCGGGAGTGCGCTGTCCGATCAAGGGAAGTTGTCAGAAGCGATCGCCGCCTACCAACAAGCTCTGCAAATCGACCCAAACGATGCAGCCGCTCACAATAACCTGGGGTTAGCGCTGTACGATCAAGGGAAGTTGTCAGAAGCGATCGCAGAACTAGAAATAGCTGTTCGCCTCGATCCTAGTAACACTCTGTTTCGTGACAACTTAGAGATTTCTCGGAATGAGAAGAAGGGTTTTTGAGGGTGTTTATTTGGTGGGTAAAATATTCTCAATCTTATTCATCTAAACGATGTGCGTTAGCGTAGCTCGTCGTAGACATCGCCTGTTGTTGACGATGCGATCGCTGATAGTCTTGTATGCTTGGAGACATGGCTTTGTTTGTTTTGAGAATTGGTCAATAGCGATCGCCAAATTATTTGCTGTAATCCTGAATGAGATAATAATTTAGGTGTGCGATCGTATTCAACAATTCCTCAAAGTCTGATTCGCTGTGAATATCAGGAGTCAGCGTGTTCATGTCTTTTAGCCGGTTGGTGAGTTGTCCAAATTTCAATGGCAGACTGCTGAGTTGATTATTGTACAGGTCGAGCGATCGTAAGTTGGTGAGTTGGACAATCCACCTACTTATAGCGGTTCCCATTCAGATGCGGTACAACATTACATCAACAGGTGTAGGGGCACGGCAGTACCGTGCCCTTACGGGTGTACTTCACGTAAACGAGAACCGCTATATATGATGTCTGCTTGATTACTTATAATAAAATCTATCCTTGTTCATGTTGGGTTTTGTTCCTCAACCCAACCTACAAATATCATAAGTGTTTAACTAAACCTGATATTAATGAAGCCTAAACTTTTGAGTTCTTAGTTGATTACCGTAAGAGTATAGGGCATTTTGATTGAGTGCATTTTCATCCAGAATTTGTATCAGGAACAAACAATCAGTATATCAGCGTCTGTCTCTATATCTGTTTCAGAACACAGCTACTAAAGTAATTCCAACTGGTGAAGTTCTGGAATTATATACTTTATTGTCCATTAGTGGCTGGATATTATTTTTTAGTTCTATTTTACTATGAAAATCATGCTGAAAAACTACTTTAACAACAATCAAGGGCGAATTTTCACTGCTTTGATTTTGACTGGAATTTTGTCTGTTGCTAGCAGTTTAACACTTGTAAAAGGTGCGGCGGGGGCTTCTCTTAATTTATCGCTAGAAACAAGCAATGAAATTATCAAAGACAATATTAAACCAAACCGTTTGCCACGTCCAGTAGCTAATGCGGTACTGCGCGATTTAGCCCGCAGGCAGGGAATTTCTACTAGACAACTGCAAATTATTAACTACAATCAACAGACTTGGCGCAATGGTTGCTTGGAACTGCCTCAAGCTGATGAATTCTGTACCCAAGCCTTAGTTCCTGGTTGGCGGATTGTGGTATCTAATGGCAAAGAAAACTGGATTTATCATACCAATCAAACAGGTTCCGCAGTCAGACTAAATCAAAAGGCTAATGAAAGTACACTGAATCCTGTGCAAATTCCAGCCAGCGAGTTACCACCACCGTTAGATCGAGATATAGTATTTCGCCAAATCTCCAGTGGGGGTTTTGCTGGCAGAACCTATGAGACTGTTTTACTCAAAGATGGACGACTGATTCGCGTGCGGATTGGTGATGCTAATGATTCTGAACGTAGTGTTCGCCGCGTTTCTGTCCAACAGGTACAACAATTTGTGCGATCGCTAGAACGTTCTCAGTTTAGTAAATTTCGGAATTTGAGTTACCCAGCCCCCAGTGGTGCTGCTGATTATATCACCTACACCCTCACCAGCCAAGAAGGTACGGTTCAGTACAACGATATTTCTCAAAATAACCTGCCAAAGAATTTACAGACAGCAGTCAAAGCCTGGAATCAAATTGTCGCCAGCGCACAATCATAAACTTCATTGATGGAATTGAAGAATAAGAAAGTAGCGGGAACCTAGCTACAGAATCGCCACTCTCTTATCAAGTGACGAGTTGCAAATTTCCTAAATGCTGGCGATGTCTACGACGGGCTACGCCTACGCGCTATCTTGAAAAATCAACTTTCAAGATAGCAAAACTAATGAAAGGTGTTTACAGCAATATTTGGTTGAAATACTTATCTAATTCGCCGTTTTGGAAAATACCACATAGGATTAAAATGAAACATGAAGGCAACTGTTAACAATAAGCTACTCAAACAGCAATATTATATTAAATTGTCAATCATCCAAAAGAAGTATATTCAAAATATTAATCAAGCTTTCTATAATTTTTGGAAAAACAGGCTTGTATATTAATCAAACATTAATTACATGGAACAAGTCATTACTTCAATGGCAGATGCTTTGTTAGTAACCAGTAATTCAGGAAAAATAAAAAAAGTAAATCATGCTGCTCAAGAATTATTTGGTTTTCAGGAAGAAGAATTAATAAATCAACCAATATCATTAATTATTGACGAAGATCAATTTTTAATTAAAGCTATTTGTCAACATTCTTATTTAAAGCGTAATGCCCAAAATCTAGAAGTGGTTTGTCGAACCAAAACTAGAGAGAAACTGTTGATTGCTTTTTCTTGTTCAGTGATTCCCAAAAAAACAGAAGGACTAGAAGATATTGTCTATATTGGTCGGGATATTACTGCTTGGCAACGCCGAGAACAGCGTACAAGTGCCCAGTATTCTATTACTCGCATATTATCAGAATCACAAAGCATAAAACAGGGGATTCCCCAAATTTTGCAGTCGATTTGTCAAAACTTGGGATGGGATTTAGGCGAACTTTGGACACCAAGCCAATATATTGGCACTTCCTTACAAGGAGATAGTCTTAATGCAGTATTAAGGTGTGTAGAAATTTGGTCAAGTCGATTAGTTTCTGTCCGAGAGTTTAAAGCAATCACTTGGCAAACTACTTATACACCTGGGGTTGGCTTACCTGGTCGAATTTGGATCGGGCGTTTGCCTTTATGGATTAAAGATATCACAGTAGATGGAGATCAAAGGCGATCGCTACTGGCTGCGGAGGCTGGATTGCACGCAGCTTTTGGCTTTCCCATTTTAGACGATAGTGAAATCTTAGGAGTGATGGTTTTCTTTAGTCGGGAGTTACTACCAAAAGATAAAGACCTACTGCAAATGATGGGTTCTATTGGTAGCCAAATTGCCCAATTTATCAAACGCAAACAAGCAGAAGACGCTCTTGTAGAAAGTGAAGAGCGATATCGAGATTTATTTGAAAATGCTAATGACTTGATTCAATGTGTCAATCCATCTGGTCGTTTTTTGTATGTCAATCGTGCATGGCGAGAAACTTTGGGATATAGCGAAGCGGAAATCGCGAATATGAGTATTTTCGATATTATACATCCAGAGTTTAAACAAAGCTGTTTGCAAAGATTTTATCGCGTACTATCAGGAGAAAACCTTGGGCAAGTAACAGCTATATTCGTTACTAAAGACGGTCAAACAATCTTTTTAGAAGGTAATATTAATTGTAAATTTGTTGAAGGTCATCCAGTTGCGATTCGCGGCATTTTTCGCAATGTCAGCCAGCGAGTAGCAGCAGAAGAAGCACTTCGCTATCAGCAGAAAGAAACCGAACGTTTATTGCTGAATATTTTGCCAGTCGCAATTTCTAGAGAAGTGAAAGAACAACCAGCTAAAATTGCCGAAGATTTTGCTGATGTCACAGTTTTATTTGCAGATATCATTGGCTTCAGCGAAATTGCTACTTCTATGAGTGCAATTCAACTGCTGAACCTACTCAACCCAATTTTCTCAGTTTTCGATCGCCTCACCGAACGATATAGTTTAGAGAGAATTAGAACCATTAATGATGCTTATGTGGTGGTTGGTGGTTTACCTACACGCCGCCAAGATCCTGCTCAAGCGATCGCTCTGATGGCACTGGATATGCAAACTGCGATCGCTCTATTTAATACTGAGAATAACCAAAATTTCAGTACCCGTATCGGCATCCATAGCGGTTCGGTAGTTGGGGAAGTCATCGATCTGAATAAGTTTACTTATGAATATAAAGACACAGTAAACATCGCTCGCTCTATGGAATCCCAAGGTATTGCTGGTAAAATCCAAGTTACAGAAAATACTTATAAGTGCTTGTGTGATGAATTTGTATTTGAAAAACGAGGCGAAATTGAAGTTAAAGGCAAAGGGAAGATGACAACTTATTTGTTGATTGGGACGCAAGGGATGAGGGCATTAGGCATGAGAAGAGACAAGGTAGACAAGGGAGAAACTTGTTCTATAATTCCCCCTTGTCCCCTTGTCTCCCCTGCCCCCCTGCCCTTCTACCTATTCCCTTAGTGAGTATTCGGAATCAGTCGTCCACAGGGATAAGTTGCTGTTGGCTGTGAAGCACTTTCAGCAACTGCTGCTGGAACCCGATCTGATGGTTGGGTTTTGGCTGCTAGATAATCTTTTTGCAGTTTATCTAAAATGGCTTCTCGCCTGTCGTATATACGCTTCAGGGGACGAGGCTGGCATTTGTTTAACACATACGCACTCACCAGTGGTAAAGCGATCGTGCTATCGGTATAACAAACGATTGTGTTAGGTAACTCATCCGGGTCAATTTTACCCCAGCTGACAGCTTCCGATGGGGTCGCCCCAGATAAACCGCCTGTATCTGGACGTGCATCGGTAAACTGCACAAAATAATCGTGTCCTCGTTCTTCCAACCCTAAAACTTCGTGAAGTTGCGGTTGAGTTTGTAGCAAAAAGTTTTTAGGACTACCGCCACCAAGAATTACCGCCGCACTTTTACCTCCTGATTCACGGGCATTATATGCGATCGCTGCTGTCTCATTCACGTCAATTGATGGATCTATTACCAACTGCGAACCTTCCAATGCTAAAGCCGCTACGTTCATCCCAATTGAGCTATCTCCTGGAGAAGACGTATAAATCGGTACGCCATATTCATAAGCTGTAGCTAGCAAGCAGGAATGCTGCACACCCAATTGTTTTTCTACTTCTCGGACATATTTACCTAGTAAATGGTGAAACTCAGCCGTTCCCATCCGCTTCTGAAACGCTTCTCCTTGGAGAATCTTGCGGATGAACGCATCAGTTTCTAGCAGCACATCATAACCAAAGATAATGTCATAAATGCGGATCGTGCCTTCTTGACGCAGTTTCACATCATCCAAAAACGGATTACCAGCAAAGAGTTCAAAACCCAAACCATAATGCATATCGTGGTAAAGATTTGCACCAGTGCTAATCATCCAGTCAATAAAGCCGTTGCGAATCAAAGGTGCAAGCGCTGAAACCCCAAATCCTGCTGGCGTCATCGCACCGGAAAGGCTAACTCCCACCGTGACACCTTCTGTTAGGACATCGCGACTCAGTAGTTGGCAGATTTCCCGCAACCGCGCTGAGTTGTAAGCGGTGAAGTATCGATCGATCAAATCCACCACACTGATATCATTTGATATAGGTGTTGGTGCAATTTTTTGACCCAGCTGTTTAGACATTTTGGCACTCCCGAACAGTAAACACGCCGAATCTAATGGTATCTAGCTTTCAGCCAAAGTGACAGCAATATTTTTTTACCACTAGCTTGAAAAAGTAAGTGAGGAGTAGGAGAAGACTTTTTCAGCCCTTTTGGGATTTTTCGATGATTACAGGCATATTAGTCACATTGCTGCGAAATCGCACCATAGTTTGACTAACACTGGGTTGTAATTCAGTGTGTGCGATCGCTTTTTCGGTTTTGGAATGGTAATGCCTTAATAAACATTAGTTGCAAAGAATTAACAATTAGTATTTTTTCTTTAATAACTATCTTAAATCTTTTAACTATCTGCTTAACTGTCTTAACTGTCTTTTAATTCTTTAATTTTTGATTGAACTATTTGTTTAACTGTCTTAACTGTCTTCTAATTCTTCAATTTTTGATTGAACTATTTGCTTAACGGCTTGAATCTACGGATTGCTTTTTATTTACAACTATGAAAAATTATGAGAGCACCAAGATTCAGTATTAAAAATTGATTTGCCAAAAACTTCAAATAAAACGTACATAGCTCGTTATTTAGATTATGAGCATCTTAATACTATCGCCTTGAAACGAGCCACCACGAGCAAACCAAATGTGGGGATCTAGCTGGGTAGTGATGATACTTGTGAGAATGGCACTAACGAAAAGGCGAAAGGCTTGTGTCACCTCGTTCCCAGTCTGAAGACTGGGAATGTATTTCAAGAGGGCTGCTGCCTCTGGTCAAGCCACTGGAGGCGGAGCCTCCGAGAATGGATTAAGAGCCTCCAGGCTCTTAACCAGTTAGGGCAAAGCTTATAGCTTTACAAGCGTGCCATTCATACTTGTAAATTGCAACAATGCTCAGATCGGCCACGAAATAAAGATAGAAGAAGACTCCAGAGGAGGTTTAGCGCAGATCATGCAACCCTTTGAACTGCCAGAATTTTACACGCCTTGGCCCGCACGGCTGAACCCAAACCTGGAAGCGGCACGAGTCCATTCCAAAGCGTGGGCTTACGAGATGGGGATACTTGGCTCAGAAGAGGAAGCGGAAAGCTCGGTTATCTGGGACGAGCGCACATTCGATGCTCACGACTATGCCTTGCTTTGCTCGTATACCCATCCAGATGCACCAGGAACGGAGCTTGACTTAGTAACCGACTGGTATGTTTGGGTGTTCTTCTTCGACGATCACTTCCTGGAAATCTATAAGCGCACCCAAGACATGGCTGGGGCAAAGGAGTATCTCGATCGGCTGCCAGCGTTTATGCCAGTGCATCCCACTGATACCCCTTCCGTTCCGACCAACCCAGTAGAGCGCGGTTTGGCTGACCTGTGGTCTCGCACTGCTTTTACTAAATCTGTGGACTGGCGACTTCGATTCTTCGAGAGTACCAAGAACCTCTTAGAAGAGTCTCTGTGGGAACTCGCCAATATCAACCAAGATCGGGTCGCCAACCCCATCGAATACATTGAGATGCGCCGCAAAGTTGGTGGCGCTCCGTGGTCAGCGGATCTCGTCGAACACGCCGTATTTATAGAAATTCCGCCCCAAATCGCCTCAACTCGGCCAATGCGTATCCTCAAAGACACATTTGCCGATGGAGTGCATCTTCGCAACGACTTATTTTCCTACCAGAGAGAAGTGGAGGATGAAGGTGAAAACGCCAACTGCGTGCTGGTGTTGGAGCGCTTTTTAAATGTCAGTACTCAGGAGGCGGCTAACCTTACCAACGAACTGTTAACTTCGCGGTTATACCAGTTTGATAACACTGCCGTTACTGAGTTACCTCCCCTGTTTGAGGAGTACGGACTAGATCCAGTGGCTCGTGTGAATGTTCTCCTTTACATCAAAGGACTCCAAGACTGGCAATCGGGCGGTCACGAGTGGCACATGCGATCGAGCCGTTACATGAATAAGGGAGGAAACAATTCTTCGACATCCACACTTCTAGGAGGCCCTACAGGGCTAGGCACATCGGCTGCGCGGATTGAATCGCTATATGCCGCCTTGGGTTTAGGAAGGTTCAAGAGCTTTACTCACGTTCCATACCAGGCTGTCGGGCCAGTAACACTGCCGAAGTTTTACATGCCCTTCACTACAAGCTTGAATCCCCATCTGGATGCTGCGCGGAAGCATTCCAAGGAATGGGCGCGCCAGATGGGAATGCTGGAATCGCTACCTGGGATTCCTGATGCCGTCATCTGGGATGACCACAAGTTTGATGTTGCCGATGTAGCCCTATGCGGTGCGTTGATCCATCCGAATGGATCTGGTCACGAGCTGAATTTGACCGCCTGCTGGCTGGTTTGGGGAACCTATGCCGATGATTACTTTCCGGCACTCTACGGCAATAACCGCAACATAGCTGGTGCGAAAGTCTTCAATGCCCGACTATCAGCGTTTATGCCTCTGGATGACTCCACCCCCAGCGAGGTTCCGACCAATCCGGTAGAAGCCGGCTTGGCAGATATTTGGTCTCGCACAGCTGGCCCTATGTCCCTAAACGCGCGGACTCAGTTCCGCCGGGCGATTCAGGATATGACTGACAGCTGGGTGTGGGAACTCGCCAACCAAATCCAAAATCGGATTCCCGACCCGATAGATTATATTGAGATGCGCCGTAAGACCTTTGGCTCGGATCTAACCATGAGTCTGTCGCGACTAGCTCAGGGTAACGAGATCCCACAGGAGATTTACCGCACCCGAACGATGCGATCGCTGGATAATTCCGCCGCCGACTTCGCCTGTTTTACCAACGATATCTTCTCCTATCAGAAAGAAATCGAATTCGAGGGCGAAATCCATAACTGTGTGCTGGTCGTTCAGAATTTCCTCAATTGCGGTAAGGCACAGGCTGTTGAAGTTGTCAACAATCTAATGACCTCTAGAGCGCTCCAGTTTCAACTGATCGTCGCTACCGAACTGCCAGTTCTTTTCGATGATTTCAACCTAGATGCAAGTACCCGCGAAAAACTGCTCGGATACGTCAAGAAACTAGAGCAGTGGATGTGCGGCGTACTCAAGTGGCATATAGCGGTAGACCGCTATAAGGAATTTGAATTGCGTAATTCCTTAGCAGGGCGGCTACTTAGCGGGCCCAGAGGGCTGGGTACTTCAGCTAGGCGTATTGGTTCGGTGAGGGGAGTTTAAGGTCATTACGCGGTCAATGAAGTGTCGGTGAGTTAGTTCAACAATACACTTCAGAATGAGCAACAAAACACCTGTAGAGACGGCGATTTATCGCGTCTCCAAAACCCAAAATTCTTGCCAGTAGCACTTAATTGAACCGTATTGGTTAATTCAAGGTGAGTGTGCGATCGCGTGAGATCAATTTTTTTAGTAACTAAAAAGTGGAGGATTAAGTTGTGACGTATTCTAACGATCCCAATTTGAACGAAGAAGATCGGCAGCCCCTGTTAACTTTAAGTACAGCCGCAGCGCGTAATTTGGCGACAACGGCCAAATCTGCACCGCAGACCCAGGAAATTACATCCCGGTGGTTGTTGAAGTTGTTGCCGTGGGTGCAGACAAAAGGTGGCGCCTATCGAGTTAACCGTCGGTTGAGCTATTCCGTAGGTGATGGGCGGGTGACTTTCACCAACACTGGAGCTGCGGTGCAGGTGATTCCCCTGGAACTTACTGAGTTGCCCTTGCTGCGGGGGTTTAACAACCTTGACGTATTGACCGCCTTGGCAAACCAGTTTGAGCAGCAGGAGTACGCCCCAGATGATGTAATTGTTGAACTTGGCCAACCTGCCGATCGCGTGATTCTGATTGCTCGTGGCAAGGTAAACAAAATTGGTATTGGCAAGTATGGCGAGCAGATCGTGTTCGATGTGCTAGCTGACGGCGACCATTTCGGCGATGAAACTGTGGTGCAATCCGAGGATACTTGGCAGTACACCCTAAAGGCGATTACCAGAACCATCGTTTTGTCGCTGCCCCAAGCGGCGTTTGAGAGGGCGATCGCTCAGTCTGAGGCATTGCAAGCTCATGTTGAACAGTTCCGCCTTCGCCTAAACCAGCCACAGACTCCCCAAGGTGAAGCTGCTATTGAGCTGGCAGCCGATCATCCCCAAGAGGCTGAGTTGCCAGGAACCTTCGCCGATTACGAACTCACACCCAGGGAATATGAGTTGAGCATTGCTCAAACGGTCTTGCGAGTAAGTACGCGGGTAGCCGATCTATACAATGAACCATACAACCAGACAGAAGAACAACTGCGGCTGACTATTGAAGCATTGCGGGAACGTCAAGAATACGAGTTGCTCAACAACCGCGAATTCGGGTTGCTGCACAACGCCGACCTCAAACAGCGTATCTACAGCAGTAGCGGCGCACCTACCCCCGACGACCTTGACGAACTGTTGGCGACAGTATGGAAGGAGCCGGGATTCTTCCTGGCTCATCCCCGCACGATCGCTGCCTTCGGTCGTGAGGCCAACCGCCTGGGTCTCTATCCACAAAGCGTAGATGTGAACGGCGTTCAGGTCACATCTTGGCGTGGCGTACCGATCTTTCCTTCCAACAAGATCCCCATCACCAATAACCGCACCAGTTCTATTCTTTTGCTCCGCACTGGTGTAGAAAAACAAGGGGTAATCGGCTTACATCAAACTGGTATCCCCGATGAATACCAACCCAGCTTGTCTGTTCGATTCATGGGCATCAGCGAAAAGGCAATCATCTCCTACCTCGTGACTGCTTATTACTCCGCAGCCGTCCTCACTCCTGACGCACTTGGCATCCTCGAAGATGTTGAGATCGGGCGCTAAATATCAGGAGTGAATGGCACGCTTGTAAAGCCCAAAAGCTTGTGTAGCCTCGTTCCCAGCCTCCGGGCTGGGAATGTATTCAAAAGAGGTTCTACCTCTTGTCAAGCTATGGAGGCGGAGCCTCCCAGAATGAGTTCCCAGCCTGGAAGCTGTAAACCAGTCAGGATAAGGGCTGTATCTTAACAAGCGTGCCATTCTATCAGGAGTGTTGAGTGCTGTTAGCTATCCGCTAATGGAACTCAGCACTCAGTACTGAATGGCACTTTTATTAGTAACTAGAGGATCGGTTGATGACGGATTTTATTGAATCAAATTCAAATATTGAGAGTGGACAACCTCAACTGAGTTTGAGTAAAGATGCTGCGCGTAATTTGTCCACGACCACCAAATCTGCACCACAGACACAGGAAATTACCTCGCGGTGGTTGTTGAAGATGTTGCCGTGGGTGCAAACGAAGGGTGGGACTTATCGGCTGAACCGTCGGTTGACCTATACCGTGGGTGATGGACGGTTAAGTTTCTCTAACACCGGAGCTGAGGTGCAGGTGATTCCTCAAGAACTTGGTGAGTTGCCCTTGCTGCGAGGATTTGACGATACCGAGGTGCTGAGGGCGTTGGCAAGTCAGTTTGTTCAGCAGGAGTTTGCACCTGGTGATATCATAGTCCAGTCAGGTCAGCCAGCCAATCAGCTTTTCTTGATCGCACATGGCAAAGCGAACAAGATTGGTATTGGTAAGTATGACGAGCAGCCTTTGTTGGATACGCTAGCTGACGGTGATTATTTTGGCGATCGCGTGTTGTTGGAATCAGAAAGCAATTGGAAGTTCACGGTCAAGGCTGTGACCCGATGCACAGTATTGGCGCTACCACAACAGGCATTTCAGGAACTGCTCAACCAGTCGCAGGCGTTGCAGGCTCAACTTGAGCAGTTTAGGACTCGCGCTGAACTTCCACAAAACAAGTATGGGGAAGCTGCGATCGCGTTGTCAACCAGTCATAGCACAGAGACGACATTACCGGGAACATTTGTTGACTACGAACTTTCACCCCGCGAATATCAGTTAAGCATTGCTCAGACTGTGTTGCGAGTAAATACTCGCGTTGCGGATCTGTACAATCAACCATACAACCAGACGGAAGAACAATTGCGGCTGACGATTGAGGCATTGCGGGAACGTCAAGAATACGAGTTGATCAACAACCGCGAATTTGGATTGTTGCACAACGCCGACCTCAAACAGCGCATTTACAGCCGCAGTGGTCCCCCCACTCCCGATGACCTTGATGAATTAGTCACTCGTCGGCGGAAGTCGAGGTTCTTCCTAGCTCATCCCCGCACTATTGCAGCCTTCGGTCGCCAGTGCAACCGGCGAGGCATCTATCCAGACACCATCGATATGGATGGGAGCAAAATCATCACGTGGCGCAATGTACCGATTCTGCCTTGTAACAAAATCCCGATTACCAAGAACCAGACCAGTTCTATCCTTATACTCCGCACTGGTGAGAAAGACCAGGGCGTGATTGGCTTACATCAAACTGGTATCCCGGACGAATACCAACCTGGTTTGTCCGTCCGATTCATGGGCATCAGCGAAAAGGCCATTATCTCCTATCTCGTCACCGCCTACTACTGTGCAGCTGTCCTCATCCCCGATGCACTTGGCATCCTTGAAGATGTGGAAATCGGTTTGTAACTTTTTTGAGTGGAATATGAGTCAATTTTGCTAAACTTTCAGTTACCCTGAAACTCATAACTCACCACTCAGGACTGATGCAAGATAGGCAAGAACAAATTTCGCAAGTGGTAGTGACTGCTGGGCAGATGCGCGATATTGAAAAGCGGATCTTTGCAGTGGGAATGCCTGTAGTTGCTTTGATGGAAAAGGTGGCGGGACTAATTGCTCGTCGCATTCCAGAGATTCCTGGAAATACCCCTTTGTTAAGGGGGTCTCGTGTAGGAATTCTTGTCGGCCCCGGTCATAATGGTGGCGATGCTTTAGTCGTAGCCCGTGAATTATACTTTCGCGGGTGTGAAATTTGGATTTATTCTCCTTTTTCTCAGCTTAAAGAATTAACTTCGCAGCACTTGCAATATGCCCAGAGTTTGGGTATTCCAATTTATCAAACAATTGAGCAACTGCCAGATTCCGATTTGTTGATTGATGGCTTGTTTGGGCTTGGTTTAGAAAGAAACCTGAGCGATCCCATCGCCTCTGTAATTAATCAGCTAAATGAATTATCTATACCAATTTATAGTATCGATTTACCTTCAGGTTTACACACTGACACAGGCGAAGTTTTAGGAACTGCCATTCGCGCCACTCACACATTTTGCTTAGGTTTATGGAAACTCGCTTTTTTCCAAGATCGAGCGTTGGAATATCTTGGTAAAGCTGAATTAATCGATTTCGATATTCCTTTAGCTGATGTAGAAGCTGTTCTCAAAGATGTACCTAAAATTAAACGGATTACACGAGCAAAAGCACTTGCTACTTTACCTTTACCCCGGCCAGCAGTTACTCACAAATATAAAGAAGGACATTTACTGCTGATTTGCGGTTCGCGGCGCTATGCAGGTGGGGCGATTTTAACTGGTTTGGGTGCTAGGGCTAGTGGTGTGGGGATGCTTTCGATTGCCGTACCCGAATCCCTGAAATCTCTTTTAGTGTCACATTTGCCAGAAGCGCTAATTGTCGGTTGTCCAGAGACGGAAAGTGGAGCCATAGCCCAATTAAAATTACCAGAAAAAACCGATTTAAGTTCCTTTAATGCGATCGCTTGTGGCCCCGGTTTAACACGAGATGCTACGCCTATTGTGCAAGAAGTCATAGAAAGCGATGGCTTTGCCAACGCCAAGGGCGAACGCCCTTTGCTTCTCGATGCCGATGGTTTAAATATCTTGGCACAAATGGGAGCGATCGCCACATTAAAAAAACGCCAAGCAGTAACCGTACTCACTCCCCACACTGGCGAATTTGAACGATTGTTTCCTGATGTCGCCGATGCCAAACATGACAGAGTGAAAGCCGTACAAGAAGCTGCCGCCCAAAGTGAGGCGATAGTGTTGTTGAAAGGAGTAAGAACTGCGATCGCCAACCCTCAAGGTGCTGTTTGGATTGTTCCTGAAAGTACACCCGCCTTAGCCCGTGGCGGTAGCGGCGACGTGTTAACTGGGTTACTGGGTGGACTGTTAGCGCAAGCAGCAACTAAACAGATTCCCGTAGAAGATATTGTGGCAACTGCTGCATGGTGGCATTCCCAAGCAGGTATAATAGCCGCCCAAGAGCGTACCGAATTAGGTGTAGATGCGTTTACATTGACACAATATTTGATGAAGGCTGTAATTTAGTCAAATTCCTCGTTCCCAGTCTCCGACTGGGAATGCCATCCTAGAGGCTCCGCCTCTAATTCAAATAACATCATGGGACGTAGCCGCTACCACGTACTAGGAACCCAGCCACACTTTCTCACCTGCACAGTTATAAATTGGATACCACTATTCGGCAAAATTGAATTTACAGAAATTATTTTAAATTCCCTCAATTTTCTGCAACGTCAGCAGCGTTTAACCTTATACGGTTACGTAATTATGGAAAATCATCTCCATCTAATCGCCTCTGCTGCCAATTTATCCAAGGAAATAGGAAATTTTAAATCGTTTACGGCTCACTCTATTATTGATTTACTTGAGAAAAATAATTCTAACTACATACTTAATCAGCTTAAGCTTTATAAACTAAAACATAAGACAAAACAAGAATATCAGCTTTGGCAAGAAGGTTTTCATCCGCAGGTGATTCTAGATGAGGAAATGTTTAGACAAAAGTTAGATTATATTCACAACAATCCAGTCAGGCGTGGTTATGTGGATGATCCCGTGCATTGGAGGTATTCTAGTTGCCGCAATTATATGGGGCAAATAGGTTTATTACAGGTAGAGTTGATTGATGTGTGAGAGAAGGCAGAGCCTTGAGGAGGGCATTCCCAGTCGGAGACTGGGAACGAGGAATTAACTGTTGACTGAATACCAACGCTGTAGAGCCAACCGCTGAATTTCGCGCCAGGGAATATTATGTTTTCGGGCTAAGTCTGCACAATCTTCATATTCGGGCTGCACATTTGCAATAACTTTTTCTGGCGATCGCCCTTTCCATGCTATCTTGACACGCACTTTGCCATATTCCGTTTCCACTTGTTGAATTTCCCGTTGTAAAATGGCGCGTTGCTGAGTTGTTCGCCGAATACCTAAAGTTGTAGTTTCGCGGAAGATAACAGCTTCACAACTGAGTAAATTTTCTGGCTGACAAATCACAGTTAGCAAAATTCCCGGACGGGACTTTTTCATACCGATCGCTTGGGTAAAAACATCCAGCGCACCAGCCGCAAACAACGCCTCAAACGTATAGCCGATCGCTTGTGGATTCAAATCATCAATTTGAGTTTCTAATACCGAGATGGTTTCCAAATTTGAGCTAGTTTCTTCAGAATCACTGAAATTTGACTGCAAACTTGCGCTTTCACCCAACCAGAGGCGTAAAATATTAGAAATAGGTAAATTTATGGTTCCTGCTCCCAGTCCTATCTGCCTGATAGCGATCGCAGGTGGTGAACCAAAATCTCTTGCCAAAGTAGTGGCGATCGCGGCTCCTGTTGGCGTTACTAGCTCTCTGTCAATGCCATTGCTATAAACTGGACAACCCCGCATTTCCCACAGCTTTAATACCGCTGGGACTGGTACTGCCATCTGACCATGTGCAGCCCGAACAGTGCCGCCACCAGTCGGGAACGCCGAGCAGTAAAGTAGGGGCAATCCTTCATCATTGCTCGCAATTCCCAACCAATCCAACCCCAGGCAAGTACCCACAATATCTACGATCGCATCTATAGCACCAACTTCATGAAAATGAACTTTTTCAGGTGCAATGCCATGCACCGCCCCTTCTGCCACCGCTAGCTGTCGGAATACCGCTAAACTCCAAGCTTCTGCCCTTGATGGCAACTGAGCTTTGAAAATCATCTGCTCTATTTCTGGCAAGTGGCGTGTGTGATGGTGACTGTGTTCGCCATCGTGGTGATGGTGGTGATGGCGATCGCGTACTAAATCCACATGGACTTTAGTTGCCTGTTGACCATTCCGTTGGACAAGTTCCGCCCTTAACTGATATTCCTGTTCAATACCCAACCCATTAAGTTTTTCAATTAAATACTCCACAGGAACACCCAAACTTACCAAAGCACCCAGGCACATATCACCAGAAATTCCTGTCGGACATTGAAGATAAGCGATTTTATTCATAATAAATTTGTCATTAGTCATTAGTTATTTGTCATTAGTCATAGGGCATTGGGCATGGAGAAGAGACAAGGTAGACAAGGAAGAGGGGGGAGAAAAGGAGAAACTTGTCCTCTTGTCCTCTTGTCCCCTTGTCCCCTTGTCTCCCTTGCTCCTCTGCTCCCCTGCTCCCCTGCTCCCCTGCCCCTCTGCTCCCCCTCCCCAATCCCACTCACCGAGTTATGGCAAAAATTTTCCCAGTTCATCCGGATAATCCTCAAATTCGCCGAATAGAGGAAATAAAGTCGGCGCTCTCTAGTGGCGCAGTCATGCTTTACCCTACTGATACAGTCTATGCGATCGGTTGTGATTTGAATGCCAAGTCGGCGGTAGAACGAGTGCGGCAAATTAAACAGCTAGCAAACGATAAACCATTGACATTTTTATGTCCCTCGCTTTCAAATGTGGCAACTTATGCCTTCGTAAGTGACACAGCCTATCGGATTATGAAACGCCTGATTCCAGGACCATACACGTTTTTACTCCCAGCTACGAAGTTAGTACCGCGATTGGTGCAAAGCCCCAAGCGGAAAACTACTGGAATTAGAGTACCAAACCATACTGTGTGTTTGGAGTTGCTGGCAGCCTTGGGCAATCCGATTATTTCAACTTCAGCACATCTGCCAGCAGATGAAGCAGATAATGGCATGATTCGGATAGATCCTGAAACGATTCAGTCGCGGGTAGAGCTATTCGATCGTTTGGACAAGTTGGTAGACATAATTGTAGACACTGGCGAGGAACCTACATTTGAAGTATCTACCATCTTAGATATGACCGGAGACGAAGCAGCAATTATACGGAGGGGTTTAGGTTGGGAAACAGCAGCAGCATGGGTATAAGAATTCCATTTCACAGGCGCACCTCTCGGTTTCGGAAATTGCGATCGAAATAACTCCAGTTTTAAAATTGTCATATTTAAAAGCGATGTCTACGATCGGCTGTTGTGTGAGGCAGTGGATATAAGAGGATGGTGGCAAAACTTGGCACAGTAAGGTATTTGACAACTTTCAGAAAATGGCGGGTACTCGTGTGCCAGCGTTGAGATGGTGGCTTGTGAAGAAAAGCGACACATTGCCATAACTGTAACTCTTTCGTATTTCCTATAGTTTTGATATATGAGCTTTAGATGTGAGCATTATATACGGCAAGTCTTGATGGATGAATGCTTAAAGATTCACAAGCCTTGGACGGTCTTGATTGCTGTGTCTGCGTTGTAATTACGGTGCAATACTACTGGAAAAGTCATGAAAGCTAACGTCGTCAGTCTACCAAACTCTACACCCATTTTTGAGAACCACGTTTCAAATGAAGAATCTTCAGATAGCAGCGATCGCTTGATTCAATTGCTGTCTGAGGAAATGCAAGCGCAAGTGAAAGCAACACCCAAGTGTGTAGAAGCTTTAGCAAAGCGCATAGCTGTAGAAGTAGAACGCATTTGCGATAAAAGCTCCCGCATTCAAACATCTGGGGAAATCAAGTCCTGGCAGATGACGTTGGGAAGGCATCGGATGCAAAAATGCTTACGTTACTACCAACTAGGTTCCAAACAAGGGCGGGTGGAATTACATAGCAATTTGGGTGCTATGGTTTACCGCCATGTCACTGTATCTGGTTCGGAGTTGGGCTTTGATGCTCGTTACAGCCTGATTGAAGATTTTTTACAAGCATTTTATATCGAAGCCATCAAAGCTTTCCGTAGAGAAAACGAACTACCAGAGAATCACACGCCGCGTACTCAGCTGCAATTAGCTGAATATATGGCTTTTACAGAACAGTATGCTAAACGCCGGATCAATTTACCTGGTGGTGCAAATCAGCAATTGATTATCTTGCGCGCCCAAGGTTTTGCTCGTCGTCAGCCCCAAGAAACCACCGTGGATATTGAAATGGCGGTAGAGTCTGCTAAGGGTGAAGAAGCAGAATCTTACCAGCGTAACTCGGCGGTGCAACAGCTGCGATCGCAAATGATCGCCCAAACTAACTTCGATCCATCTGAAGAATCAGAACGCGATCGCGTCATCACTGAATTGATGAAATATCTGGAGTCTCAAGGCCAATCTGATTGTATGAACTACCTCAGCTTGAAACTTCAAGACCTTTCAGCCCCAGAAATTGACCAAATTCTCGGTTTAACCAGCCGTCAGCGCGATTATCTGCAACAGCGCTTTAAATACCACGTAGAAAAGTTTGCCAAACAACACCATTGGCAATTAGTACATCAATGGTTAGGCGCGGGTTTAGAGCAAAAGTTGGGTTTATCTTCCCAGCAGTGGGAAATCTTTGTAAATCAACTCACAGAACAGCAACAGCAATTATTACAGTTAAAAACTGCACGAGAAAACGACGTTGCGATCGCCAAAGCTATCAAATGCACCCCCAAACAGCTACAAAAACGCTGGACTCAACTTTTAGAACTAGCATGGTCTATCCGCAACGGTCATACTGAAGCACAAACAGGTTGAAGCCAAAGTGAAATAACTAAAAATCATTATCAAAGCTTATGACTGGGACGAGGAGCACGAATTTAGCTTATAGACAAAGGAGAAAATTTCATTAATTCGTAGCGAATTCTTTGCGTACCTCTGCGCTTCCCTCTGCGCCTCTCTGCGTTTAAATTTCACCCCTCAATTCGCCGGAATCTTCCACAAATAACTCTTATCTGAATTTATCTAAATTACTAACTCCTTCCTCATCCAAATTATTAATACATTTGTATTTATTTAGTACAAAAATACCAATGGTTTCCGATTTTGCACCCATTAATCCAACCTTGTTTACGTCAAAATCAAAAATTCATATTAAGCAACTGCCCCTTTTTTCCTGCTTCTGTGAAATCCTATAATAAGCAGGACTTTTGGCAGAGGAATTTAGGATGGCTCTGACTCAAGGCGGACGGGCAAATAAATCTGGGAATATTTTAGAAGCAAATGTAGAAGCAATCTTGCATGGGCATAATTATTTCCAAGTAGGGAACTATGTCCAAAAAGAATTTATACTAAATGCTACTTTATTGCCAAAACGTTATGGCAAAGAAGTTTATATTGGAACTGGAATTTATCATACCTATCTGAAGGTCGATTTTTATGTTATTGGCTCATCTGTAATGCCATCTGGTTTAATTTTTGAGTGCAAATGGCAAGAAAGCCCTGGTTCAGTTGATGAAAAATTTCCTTACTTGAACATGAATATTCAGCACTATTACCCAGCACCAACTATCGTAATTTTAGGCGGTGAAGGTATGCGAGAAGGCGCAAGTAAATGGCTGAAAGCAAGAGTTGATGATAACCATAATTTATTAGCAGTTTATAGCTTAGATAGATTCATTGCTTGGGCAAATAAAAATCTTTAAAAGATGTAATTAATAGTTCGTTAATCAGTCCTCTATTTTTGATGCTCGAGTTAATTGAACGTGCTGCTTTAATTTTATAGGTTTCAAAATTGATCTCAGCATAAATTTTGTTAATAAATTCGCTATCAGAATTGCATACCATAACTTTGACACCACGACTTGCTAACTCTGCACAAGTATCTCTTAAAAGTTCTTGGTCTTTTTGACTAAAACAATTTTGACTATAAGCAGTGAAATAGCTAGTATCACTAATAGGATGGTAGGGCGGATCGAAAAATACAAAGTCATCACTGCTAGTCGCATGATTTAGGACTTCTGTAAAATCTGCTTGTTTAATTTCTGCATGGGAAAGTGCTTCTGAGGCTGCTTTTAGTAAAACTTCAGCACAAATATTGGGATTTTCATATCTGCCTAATGGCACATTGAATTTACCTTGTGAGTTGACTCGATACAGACCATTAAAACAAGTCTTATTAAGATAAATTAGACGAGCAGCTTTTTCTATATCAGTACCACTAGAATTATTTCTAATACTATAGTAATAATCTTTATTATGTCGGATTTTATGCTGTTTTAATAGAGAAATTAATTCCTCAACCCGATCTCTAACACAACAATAAGTGTTAATTAATTCGGCATTAATATCAGTTAAAATAGCTGCACTTGGTTGGAGATAGAAAAAAACAGCACCCCCACCTAAAAATGGCTCATAGTAATTTTTATAACTCTTGGGAAAATAAGGAATATATTGCTGTATCAACCGACTTTTACCCCCTGCCCACTTCAAAAATGGACGCGGGCTAGTTTCCTTTGAGACTTGAATAACCATTTACTTACAATTTAACTGAAAATAATCATGACTAAATAAAGCCAATATAACCGACAAGCCAAATTTTAGATTAACTGGCTAATTTTCTAGCCGCATATATTACAATTAAGTAGATAAAGCATATCAAAACAAACGTAAGTATATAACAAGGCAGTTTACATTCAGATGTTTGACGGATTTTGGGATAACGTTTTTCGCTACCCCCGATACTTAATTACGATCGTCTTAGGCTTGTTTCTGAACACCTTTGCGCCATTAGTGCCATTGTTGAAACGCCCAGTCACCTCGATCGCTATCTTGGGTTTATTTGTGAGCGGCCTAGTCTTCCTTACTTTTACCCTACGGGCAATGCTGGGCTTGAGTCCAATCTAGACTAGGGTTATATAGGGGCTGTGCCCCATAGACGGTTGCTCTCGCTAAGTACTGTCAACCCAACTTGCATTTATATTTTGTCGTACAACCTCTGTGATGAGGCGAAATTTTTATGGCTACAAATCGTCGGGTTTCCCGCGTTGCTGAACTGATCAAACGGGAAGTTAGCCAAATGCTGCTTAACGGAATTAAGGATGACCGTGTGGGTACTGGAATGGTCAGTGTTACTGATGTTGATGTTTCCGGCGATCTCCAACACGCCAAAATCTACGTCAGCATCTATGGTACGGATGAAGCTAAGGTAGAAACAATGGCCGGTTTAAAGTCGGCGACAGGTTATGTCCGCAGCGAACTAGGGGCGCGGATACGGCTACGTCGTACACCAGAGGTAATATTTCTCGAAGATCGCTCTATAGAACGCGGTAATAAAGTATTGGCACTACTAAACCAACTTAACCACGATCGCCCGTCAGAAAATCTGGTAGCAGTAGAAGACAGCGCTGTTCAAAATGATGAAGAATTCTCCGAATAAGTAACTAAAACAACAATGTAACTTCAGAACAATTAATCTCAGCAAATCCGCCAAACAGTTTACAGACGTGACTAGATCGCGTCTGTTTTAATGTGAACATAACCTAATTCAGCAAAACACTTCTTGGCATTTGTCGGGAAAAAGGGGAAGGGTTAAAGGGCAAAGGTATGGAATTTTCTCAAACCCAGTAACCTTTAACCTTTCTCCAACCGGAAAGCAAAAGCTACTTTGGCAAGATGTGTATTCTTCCTTGCTAAAACTCCATTCCTCGATCGGTGGAATATTCACTAATTCTGAAATTCTGACTCCTGTTTATGTGTGTCCTGATTATGAATTAGAGTATTACTCGACCCTTTTACAGATGTTTTTCAAAAGAAAATTGGATGGTGTTAGTGCTGAAATTAACTAATAAATTACAGGCTTACTTAAGAAATTCTTAGCAGATGCTATGGTTCAAGCCTTCGTAGTATACTTTGTCCGTTATGTTTTGCAACAATTTATACCCTAATAACTGACAAATATTATTGTGTTGCTTACCTTAGATGAATACCCGCAGTTATAGATCCAACTTTTAAGGTGATTATTTGATATGTAAGCGATAACGATATAAACCCTTTCCACCCACCAAATCTTGCCTAAATACACTAATGGCAAGACTTTCAGACTTGTGGCATCAAAACCATACAGTTACATAAGCAGGTTAAGTTAACTACTTGGAATTTTTTTTGTAAAGCGGATTTTCGACAAATGTCAGGATTCGTTGACTTTCTTAACATTTCTTGAGATAATTTCAGGAGATGTAGCGTCAAAATAAAAATAGTTCCGTATAGCAAACTACAAAATGTTAGCCACAAGTCTAATTTCTGTAATGTTTGTTCCTAATTTTTAACGGGAACACTATCGTAAGTGTTAATTTGTGAGTAAAAACCATGAGTGTGAATACGGTGCCTTCTATCAATTACTACTCTCTAGATGTGATTCAAGACGAAGCACGCCGACTGGTGCAAAAGGGAATGGTTAGCCGACAACAGCCAATATATAGCCTCTGCCAATACATTCCAGCGAGAGAGTGGGTTTGCGTTGAATGTGAATTAGAGAAATGTGACTTTTTGTTACGCGATCGCATTGGCGACCTAATTGGTCGCGAACAGTGGGACAACGACTAATCAATGTTGGATTTCCGGTTTGGGATTGGGAGTTTGTTTTTGATGTGTGGATGTCGCCATCAAAGATTCAACACTCAATCTGGCGGATAATCTCTAGTTTTGAATGAGCATTGCCCTATACAGAATCTTGCGTTTTTGATTAATACAGAAGCATTTGAGTCTGAACTTATACAACTTTTCAAGTTAAAGAAGGCATCAAAACCATTTGTTCTGTACATCTGGTGTCACAGCTTGAGTTTAGTATATAGATTCTGCGAAGTTCCTACATCGATCCGATAGAAGTGTAGGAACTTCGCTTTTGACTCGCAATTTATTGCATCCCTGACTTAAAGGAAGCGATTGTCTGCTTGCTGTTAAAAGCCAAAATCAGCCTTGAAAAGTTTGCTAAGTAAAGGCTAACCGTCAGCAGTTGCGATAATACAGGAAACCTCCGCAAGCAACTGGCTCAACTTTCGCAAAATTCAAAATTTTTATTTTTATAGTATTTTTTCAGGAAAAATCTTGCAAAGCATAAAAAATCATCTTGACATTTTTGCGGGAAGGGGAAAGGGGAAAGAAAAAACCTTTAACCTTTACCCCTTAACCTTTTCCCAAAACCCAATTCTGAATTAAAAATCCACAAAGCGTGCAGTATTGCCTCCCTCTCCTGCCTCCTGCCTCCTTCACTTGATTATTATCCTACTTGCTCTAAATATTGATTAATGTCTTCAATGATGCGAGTAAGTTCAGCCTCAGTAGTCAAGCGAATGTTGACATTGCGGACAGTCAGCAAAACTTTGGCTGCGAAGGGTGTTGGCCAGATATTAGGATTACAAAAAACTTCTAAAAATACTTCACCCGTATAACGATATTCCAGGGGAGGCTGGGGAGTGACTCTACCACCGCCAGGAGTAGGTTTAGCGGCGATCGCTTTTAGGCGTTCCATCAGTTGATCCGTTGCTGCCTTTAATTCTCGTGCTGCTTGGGCTGAAAAACTGAAAGAGACTGAACCCTCAATTAAATTCAATGTTAGAGGAATTGAAGACATATTTTTTTTATTAAAACTTCTTGATAAGTATTTATATTACCGGAAGAAGGGGTCTGAATCGAATGGCACTAAGAAAAGCGGAAACGCTTATCAATTAAGCAGTTTGCAACTGTTTGCGTAATTCATGCCGGGGTTTGGTCATTAAGGGGTAGGCTTTGGGGCGACGTTTACGGACTCGTGGTTCATTTCTAGCTGGGCGGTCAGGAACAGCCTTGTGAGCAATAACTTTGAGTAA
Source organism: Nostoc sp. DSM 114160 (assembly GCF_053470305.1). Lineage (NCBI taxonomy): Bacteria > Bacillati > Cyanobacteriota > Cyanophyceae > Nostocales > Nostocaceae > Nostoc > Nostoc sp. DSM 114160. The sequence continues at coordinate 1,015,128 of NZ_JBPFGO010000002.1, forward strand.
AGTGCGATAAATTTGGTGCCGTTTTTGAGAAGTTGCTGCTATAAGAGAGGGAATAAAGTTAATTAAGAGCTAATTTGTAAACTCAAGTAAAGTACTTGTCTTGCAAGGATTTCAGGAATTTGAGTCAAAAAAATACTTATTCGCTGAAACTCAGACCTAGTAACGAGTTGAGTATCCTTCAGATTTTCTTTACGAATCAGCTCTAAATGGTGGCGAGTACCTTGCAGTGATAGGCGATTTGGAGAGGTAGTATAAGTAGTTCCAGCCGACCACATTAAGCTACGAAGTAGATTGTAAGCCAGCAAATAAACGTAAATTTCTTTGCGGATCATCGAAGGTGTTTTACATCGCAGAATATCCATACCCAAGGTAGTTTTGAGATGTCTTAAATTTAGTTCAACATCCCAGCGTTGTCCGTAAAGCCCAACAATTGCCAGAGTAGAATAAGAAGATCCATCTAAAAGAGTGGTAATTAAGCTAACTTGTTGAGTCCGAAAACCAGGAATAACAATATAATAGTAAATCTCTCGCACAGTTATGGAAGGAGGTAAAGCATTAAATTCATCTTTATCCAATCCTTTTGGGCAAGTTTTCGGCTTATACCAAGTAACTAATTTGTCGCAATCTCCAACAATTTTACCTTTTCGCATAGTTGTTGTGCGAGATTGATGTTTACGAAACACGGCATCACAATTAAACTTTTTGATACTAAACATATCGGCGTAAGCACAAAAAGCTCTATCCCCTACAAGCACATCATTAGGTTTGAGAAAACTGTACAGAATTCTTGCTAATTTAATATCATGAGTGTTCAGAACATCTATGCACAAGGCAACGGCAGCTCCCGTTAATAAACTGAATATCACACCAATTTTGGCAATTGGGAATCCACATTCCGGCTTTTGACTACTGGGTTGTGGGTATTCTTTTTGGTTTTCTACAGTGTCAGGCATAGAGACCGTCGAGCCGTCTATCACCAAAATATTTCGACCACACCATAGATGTTCTTGGGTTACTTTCTCTTCCAGTTTTTGTGCTGAATAATTGAAAACTTTTTCTAACAATTTTTCTGGTAATCTTGCCCGTGCTTGGCAGTAAGCACTCGTATCTGTTGAGGGAACTTCTACTTCTGACTCAGCCAAATGTGCAATTATTTTACTCACAGCATTATTACAAGTTTTGTCTGTATCTAATACTTGAGATAAAAATGCCCATAAAGTTACGAATGGGTCAAACAACCGTTTTTTGTATTTAATTTTTAGCTCCGAGATTGCAAGTCTTATCACAGACTCTGGCAATAGTTCTTTAAACGGTAGTCCCAAACTTTGGCTAAATTTATCCTTGAGGATTTGTACTCGTAGTGTCACAGTAGTATTTATGATGTTTGCTTGCTCGTCTCAAGGAAAGTATTTCATGAACGAGTAAGCTTTTCCTACCTAAAATTTTTTTGGACAACCCGTACATTTTTGCACTGTCTGGAGTCAACCATAGCGTAGTTTACCGCCGCAGGCATCCCAACAAGGCGGGCGGTTACGCCGGGAGCAAACTTCATTAGCGATCGCTGCCCCCAAACCGCGTGAGCCACCTGTTACCAATGCCACCTTCCCATTAAGTTTTTTGTTGCTCATAGGATTCTTTTGTGATTAAAGTTTTGTATCGTCTGGTATAGATATAAAGCATGGGGGTAAGCCTGTCAAGAAAATATTATACTGATGAGTATGAAACAGGAAAAAATCACTGCGGCCATAGGCCGACCCCGCGAGTTCGATACCGATGACGCGCTCAATCGTGCAATGTATGTGTTCTGGCGCAAAGGCTATCTAGGCACATCCCTCTCGGATCTGACCGAGGCTATGGGCATTAATCGTCCTAGCCTTTACGCTGCCTTTGGGAACAAAGAATCTCTATTTCGCAAAGTGCTGGCTCGTTATGCCGACGGGCCATCAGCCTATCTTCGTGAGGCTCTCAAAGAGCCAACTGCGCGCCAGGGTCGCCGAGCGGATGATGCACGGGGTCGTTGACTTAGGAACCGATCCGCACAATCCACCCGGATGTCTCTGGGTTCATGGCACGCTTTCATGCGGAGATCCAGCCGATCCGATCCGGCAGGAATTGTCTGCACGCCGAGAATCGAGTGAAGCTTCTGTGCGTAAGCGTTTCGAGCAGGCGATTTTGGAGGGGGACTTGTCGGCTGATTCCGATCCAGCGGCTCTCGCTCGCTTTGTCGTGACAGTCAATTGTGGAATATCAGTTCTGGCGGCAACCGGAGCTACCCGAACGGAACTCCTGCAGGTTGTGGAGACAGCGTTGCAAGCATGGCCTCAATAGGCTACATATAACACCTATTTGATATTGTATGGACATTTAAGGTGGAAACTGTCAGATTTCGCTGCTCAAATTTTGACCATTTTCTGAATAAACTATGAGCTTTCTTATCCTTATCTCGCACCAGAAGCAATACACGCGATCGCAACTTCTGTTCCAGGTGTAATTAGGGACTTCCAATTAAAAAAATATTCCGTCGCTTAGAAGGCAGGGGGCAGGGAGCAGGGAGCAGGGGGAGAGAAAGTCGTATTGATAGGGGTGAAATGGGATAATTTATTTTCTGTAAGTCCCTTAACTGTCACGCGATCGCTTCTCGCGGCCTTCTTGGTCGTCAAGTGTTCATTGAAATGCATTTAATAGTGGATGCATCAGACGTAGAAACTGCCCACCAGATCGCTGAAGAAGTAGAAAGCCGATTAGAAGAACGATTTCGTCCAGTGAGAATTTTAATTCACGTCGAGCCACCAGCATATAAATCTGAGCAAATTAGTTTTGAAACTGGATTTAAATAGTTTAGGAAATTGAAAATCACGGCTTTTTATAATGCTCGCAAACCTTATAAGTAGCGATCGCTCATAAACAAAGAAAAAGAAAACTCATTTTTAGTCTAGAATCTTTAGCAAACATAACATCGCTTCAAATCGAACAGATAAAAAAATGAGAGAGTATCCAGATAAATAAACTAACAGACTTAAGTAGATAATTGTTTATTTATTTTTAATCAAAGGTGAATTTTAGTTGGTGTGTAGGTAGATGAGAAAACTTCCATCTAAGTACATCGGGTTTACACCCAAAAAAATCGGTAACTCTCAAATAACCAATTCACTTTTAGATGAGGAACATGGGGCAGATAAGGTAAATAACAAATAAAAACCGACAAATGACTGCATCTTTGTATTAACTCTTATAAGAAGCAACCAAATCTGCGACGATCGCAACTAGTTCTCCGGGATCGACAGGTTTAGCCACGTGAGTCTGAAAACCCGCTTCCAAAGCACGGCTACGATATTCGCTATCACCATAAGCAGTTAAAGCGATCGCTGGAAGTTTTCCATAAATATCAGGCTTTAGTGCCCGGATCTTGCGGATAAGGGTGTAGCCATCTTCATCAGGCATTGCAATATCACAAATCAAGACATCTGGTTGCAGCTCAGGTAATACTTTCAATGCTACCGCTGCCGATGCAACTGCCATAATGGTGGCTCCATCAGCTTCCAACACAGTAGTAATGTAAAAGCGGCTATCATCATCATCATCAACTACGAGGATGTTTAAGCCAGCAAGGGGAAGGGCAGGTTCCATAACATCTCCATTAATGTTGATCGAATGAAATGTATTTCTAATAAGCTATTTATTTTTTATCTCTATCACCATACCATTGGTAATTTTACTGCGATCGCGCCTATTTTCCTAAAAAATAACTCAATTTGTCTAGTCACCATCCAATTGATGCTTAATTATTCACTGGTATTTATAATTATTGACTGGATAAAATTATGTTATTGTTTAAATTCCTTTACATTAAAAAATAACTTTAACTATTCGTTAAATTTTAAAAATAATCTTGCTAATTACTGACTGCTTTATTACTAACAGGTTTGAATTCAATACTTTTCGGATAAACCCAATAATCTCTTTTTTGGTCTGGGGTAAGGTAAAAGGGCAAAGGGGTAAAGGTAAATTCAAACCCTTTCCCTTTCTCTTCCCCAAAACCCGAAAAGTATTGGGTTTGGATTTTGATGGAGCTTGAAAAAAGTCAAAAAAATAGACAATGCCGAATCTTAAAACTAGTCAAGTTGGCATTGTCATTTTTAAATCAATACAGTTCAGATCGGCTCAAAACCTAGATGTAGAGACGCAATTTCTCGCATCTTTAAAGACCAATTATCTACATCAATAAACCTTAAGCTTATTGAAATGAAGCAGCAGAGGCTCCAGATTCAGTTAGTAATTAAGAGTCAGAAGTAATGCACCTAACTATTAACTTGCAAACTGCTGTATGTGAATCTCAACTCCTGCAAGTAATCTGAACCGTAGTAAAAAGTAATCAGCTTTTAGTTAAGTCAACTCAAAACTTGATTACTCCCATTCAATGGTTCCAGGTGGCTTAGAGGTGATGTCATAAACCACGCGATTCACCCCTTTTACCTCATTCACAATTCGAGTAGAAATCACTTCCAGGACATCATAAGGCACTCTTGCCCAATCAGCAGTCATGCCATCTTCACTGGTAACAATCCGCAAAACAATGGGGTAAGCGTAAGTACGTTGATCTCCCATAACGCCAACACTACGAATCGGTAGCAATACAGCAAATGCTTGCCAGAAATCATGATACATACCGCGTTGGTTAATTTCTTGCCGCACAATCAAATCAGCATCGCGCAAAATATTTAACCGCTCAGATGTAACTTCCCCCAGAATCCGAATTGCTAAACCAGGCCCAGGAAAAGGTTGCCGTTGAACAATTTCTTCTGGTAAACCAATGGAACGTCCAAGTTTGCGGACTTCATCTTTAAACAGTTTCCGCAGTGGTTCGACCAATTTAAATCTTAGGGTCTTTAGGCAAACCGCCAACATTGTGATGACTCTTAATTTTCACCGCTACCCGCTCACCAGTTTGGGGATCGACGTTGGTGTCCGCAGATTCGATCACATCTGGATAAAGAGTTCCTTGAGCTAGATAGTCAAAGTGACCGAGGCGCTTGGATGTTTCCTCAAATACACTGATAAATTCGTGTCCGATGCGGCGGCGTTTTTCTTCAGGATCGGTGATTCCAGCAACTTTAGCCAAAAAGCGATCGCGGGCGTTAACATATTCAACAGGAATGTGAAACTGTTCTCGAAATAGCTTTACCAATCGCTCTGGCTCATATTTTCGCATAAAGCCTTGATCGATAAACACGCAAGTCAGTTGCTCGCCAATCGCTTTGTATAGCAAGAAAGCCAGAGTAGAAGAATCCACTCCACCAGACAGCGCTAATAGCACTCGCTTTTCACCAACTCTGGCGCGAATTTCTCGAATTGCTTCTTCAACAAAAGCCGCTGTTGTCCAAGTGGGTTCGCAATCGCAGATATGGTAGACAAAATTACGGATTAATGCTATACCACCAACTGAATGCACTACCTCTGGATGGAACTGAACGCCGTAAAGTTTCTTTTCGTGGTCAGCAATAGCAGCACAGGGAGTATTTTCTGTATGTGCTAACAATTCAAACCCTGATGGCATTTGGATAACTGAGTCTCCATGACTCATCCACATGGTAGTGCCATCTTCAACATTAGTAAGCAAATCTGTGGGATCGTCAATATATAATGAAGCTTTGCCGTATTCACCTCGATCGGCTTTTGCCACTTCTCCACCAAGCTGATTTACCATCAATTGCATCCCATAGCAAACACCCAAAATGGGTATTCCCAAATTCCAGATTTCTGGGTCACAATGGGGAGCGTTATCACCATAAACTGAACTTGGGCCACCTGAGAGAATTATTCCCTTGGGATTGAGTTGGCGCAAATGTTCAGAAGTAGTGCGATAGGATAAAACTTCCGAGTATACTTGAGTTTCGCGGATGCGACGGGCAATCAGTTCAGAATATTGAGAGCCAAAATCCAGAATTACAATCAATTGGCGATCGAGCCGCCCAAAAGTTTCCAATGTTTGGGGCGCTTGTTCTGTTGGTATCACCGCTGTATTCATGACGGGAGTGTTATGTCTGTAAAGGGTAGATGCTTTGTGGTCTATGATGATGCTATTATTTAGCCTGGGTAGGCTAATAATGGTATAGAGAGCCTTTACAAACGCGAGTTTATGTGCGTTTGTCTATTCCCTGAGTCGGAGATGGTATTAAAACGATAACTTACCCTAGAGTGGTTACTTAAAGGATTATTTATTTGGATTGTTTACGATTATTCATAATAAATTAACATAATTTTCCCATTAACAGACGAGCAGTTTTACTCTTCACGATAATTTTGCGATCGCGATCGAAGAGAATAGAGCCACAAACTGTTACTTTTTTGCCGCTTTCGCTATGACTTTGAATGTATTCTTGGGCACGAACATCGATAGTTTCGGCGATCGCACTGTAAACTTTATTTACCCAATCACTACCAGTTGCAGTATCTAAGGATTTTAGGTGTGTTAGTGCTGCTTCAGCAGTTGCACTGTTAAATACAGCTTGGATATCTGGTGATTTTAAACCAGCGATCGCACAGTGGGCTGCCAAAATTTCCCGTCGTCCATCAGCTAAGTAGTGATGGGTATGAAAAATCCCACCAGCCAGCTTCATCAGCTTACCGTGATAGCCAAATAATAAAATTTCTTTTACACCCAGCAGATCAGCTTCTACTAACATTGGGCCCAGCCAGTTAGCAGTTTTGACCAATTGTTCGGGGTTAATCCCTAGTTTACGCGCCAAATCTAGGCCATTCTCGCCAATACAAAATACTAAAGTCTCAAAACGACTGGCTTTATTTTGTAATTCCGCTCGAAAAACCGCAAGCTGATCTGGTGTACTTAACGGTTGAGAAATACCAGTTGTGCCTAAAAGGGAAAGTCCTTCAACCACACCAAAGGCAGAATTTGAAGTTCGCACAGCAAGCGATCGCCCTTCGGGTAGAATAATCGTCACCGTGATTTTTTCTCCCGGTGCTAGCATTCGTTGCAAATTCTCTTTTAAGAGCCTTTGAGCATAAGCATAAATAGCCGGCTTATCATCAGCATTCGCCTGTTTGCCAATTCCTTCCCCACCTTTAATAATGACAGCATCATCACCCTGTTCTCGCCATTCCACCAATGCCCAAATGGGTGTATCTTTAGTTAAATCGAGATTATCACCGGGATCGCTGCGAGCGATCGCCAAAGCTGTATTATTAGACAGTCCTGCTACCTGTTCGATCGGGATTTCGGCTATTTGAGCCGGTTCAATCAAATCTATAGAGGCAAAAGTTAGGGATTTGCGATCGTGTAACCAATGTAAAGCAGCGACAGCAGCAGCGCAGGCAAATACTGGTAGTGTGTATCCAGAACGGGACATTTTGTAAATTCAACAGTCAAAAGAATTGTTCAAAATTAAAGACAGTTTCAGATAGCTTGCTTTCTTCAGGATAACGGCTAAGACGATCGGCAGCAGATATTCTTTGCATCCACGCCAACGGCTTTTGGTGTCCGCTTCATCGCTTTGTTAGACCGCTTTACCAGGGTAGATACTGAACTTGACCTTCTAGTTCTCCCTCCTGGCTACACTCTACAAGTACAAGAATATCTTCAATGACGCGCCCGACGGGTGCATCTAGGCTGACTTCGATAACTCCTGGCATGGTCTGACCTTGCCTAACTCGATCGTATGCATAGCGAGTAATTGTAGAAACGTCATGGGTAAGCAGGATACATCCTTCTTGGGCTGCCCAATCCAGGATAGTTGGATCGTCTTTGCCTGATAGTCCAACATCTTGTACACGAACGATGTCGATTTTCGGGCTACGGCGGAACAATCCTCTAACAACCGTATTATCGAAATTTTCATCCGCAAGGAATTTTAACATGCTTCCTGTGCTGCTTTGCGGGCAAGCAAGCGATCGCGTAAGCCTTGTGGGTCAAAATTCGCTTGATTTATTGCCCGAATCTCTTGTGATTGCTGGCGTCGCTGTTGCAAGTAGGCTTCTACTTCCAGTTGATGATTGAGGTAGAAGGCGATCGTAGCGTAAATGTCAGCCAAATTGAGCGACGGATAGCGATAAACAATTTCCTCAGCTGTCGCGCCTTGCTTAAAGACAGCAACCACAGTGTCTAATGTGACGCGGGTTTTACTGACGAGAACTACACCATCCTCATTCGATTTTAGAGGAGCAAGTTCAGGCATAATCGATAGTGTCATGAACGCCTTCCAATTCATTGCTTTGATAGTAGCAAACCTTGGTCTGCTGAAAGCACATCGTTAAACTGCCCATACAAATACCCGATACACTAATCCATTACTGAGAATATATAGAGAGCCTCCTCTACCTACAACACTTTCTGCAATAATTGTTTGTCCTGCCTTATCTGTAAACTTGAGTTGTTTGAGTAGTTTGACCTTGCCATTGTTGTTCAGAGAAAACAAATGATACGTATCTCGATCATCATATCCTCCACGAAATAAGGCTCGACTACCAGAAACAGCAAAACCATCACTGCCCGAAATAGGCATATTCCACACCGACTGAATTTTCTTATGATGTAAATGAACGAGTGGGAATTCTGTGTAATAGTACAACCAGACATCTGTATCAGATTCCACATTTAATGCATAACAATCACAAATGGAATCTAAGCCATCCGTTGGCTGAAAATCGTATATTTTATTTCCCGTTGAATCCCATGCAACAAGCCCAGACGATCCAATTGGCTCATCCCAACCAAAATTCCCGAAAACTCCTTCATCAAAAAAACTAGTCCAAATGGTTCCGTTTGAAGTTGTTTGAACGGATTGGATGCCATCGCCAAGCAGGATTTCTCGACTAAATTTTCCACCAAGGCTATAAATACGACCGTTTCTTTCAAAATCATTCGGACTTTTGTAATGACAACGGGCACATACAAGCAGTATCTCTTTTGCAGGAAGAGGTTGAATATCGTGAATGTTAAATTGTTCTTCTGCAATATCAATGTCGAGTGTTAGCCTATCTTCTTGAAAAGCGATTATGCGGTAACTCTGCGGAGTATCTGGAGTCGTTTTTGCAAAGCTTGCCCATCCTGGCTGTTCAGTCCGGTAATCGAGTGGTTGAACAGCAAGCACGACATAAACCATTTCATCGAAACCAACATTGAATGCAACAATGTTTCCGTCGGTTACAACGGAATTCAATTCAGCAATAGGTGATAGCGGAAGCATTTTTTGCAACTGGCGATCGTCACTGAACTAAAATAATGACAGAATAGAGTAGGCCTTTTGGCAAAATTACGAATTACGAATTACGAACTTGTACTGAGCGTCTTGCCCTGAGCGAAGTCGTTGGCGTGGTCACTGAGCGTAGTCGAAGTGCAGCCTCTCCAAGAGTTGGGAGCCGAAGTATTACGAATTAGTTAAACACCTACTTCTGATAATAGAACTTCCATAGCTTCCCAAGAAATTCCTTGTTGAATATAACGGGGTGCTTCAGGATTATAAGGACTGGCTACTCGGTCAATGTTGAGGATGTTTGCCCCATCTGGTAGAACAGGTACATCTGCATCAAATGCCGTTGGACGCATCAAAGAACTGGAAAAGCCTTTGAAAACAGCAATCGTATCTTGCTCATCGGCAATTTCCACCGTTACAAGTAGGACTTCTTTGGTGCGTTTAGCGGTGTATTGTTCCAGTCGCTTACCAATGGAATTCATTTTTTTTAGAGTAGGGGTATGGTGGCGCAACGACGGTTACTGTGGTGTGGCTGAACGTCCTTGTTTGCCCAGCTTAATCAAAACAAAATAGCTCAAGTAAAGCACATAAATTACTAAACTAGTTATGCCAAGAAAACCTAAAAACTCAGCCTTGCTGTTAGCATGAAAATATTCTTTGAATAGCAACGGAGCCTCGAACCAGACACGACAATAGGGAGTCTTCAGCATATTGCCAGAAAAAGCACAACCCAAAAAAGGTATAAATGCTAGTGCGCCCAAAAAACAATAAACAGTTGTCGCCCAGCGCCAAGAAGTAAAAATCAATTTCAAAGAACCACTGGTTTGATACTCAATTTCGTCGTTGATATCCACCCAGAACCACAACGAAATCGGGATCAAAATCTGAGCTATCAACCCAGAGATAAAGCTAACTGGATACTGGGCAATCATTAAGTAAACCGTGATTGCCACCAAGCTTGATACTCGCCAGTATATAGCCAATAAGCGTTGTATGCCTTCCGCTTTTTGTACAAATGCCCAAATTAGAAGAATTAGCGGAATAATTACCAGGAATAATACTGCCAGTCGGTAATCAATCCAGACGAAAGGTCGAAACCAAATATCATAGTCCATATTTTTTCTCAAACAATAGATAAAGAAGAAGTCAGGAGTCTGAATAAATCAAGTTCGATTTTATACTAATACCTGATTGTAGACTACTAAATAAGGCAGGGGTATTAAACCCTTTTATTCAGGAGTCAGTCGGACTCCAATTCATCCTGAATTCTTCTTGATAATAGTTTATTCAACCTCGTATGACTAGAAGTCACGAGTATTACAAAAAATTTATAGGGGCGTACACATGTACGCCCCTAGTGCCAATTAATTGGTTGTTTAATTGATGAAAATCGCAACTTATCCCTTTGGAAGAAACCTATTGATTCAAATAAGAAATTTATTTTTTGTTTCCCCGACTCAAATCAGTAGCTCCAAAAACGCTTGCGAGTGGAGGACATTGGTGAGTTTCCACGTCCTCCACTCTAGGCGTCTTTTTTAGTCAATACTGGTTATTTGCTCACCAAACAACAGAAAATCCAGTTATCTCAATTTCTAGTCGTCGTAAACCCGGCATTCAATTGCTTCTGGGTTGTCATCACAATACTGTTCTAGAGAATTTTTGGGCTTGTTTTGGCGCTTGTGGGAAGCTTCGGCTTGCAATTCTTCTACTGCATCCCAAGCCGCAGCACACTCTGGTGAGTTACTACCGTTAAGATCGCAGACAGTACGCGCTTGTTCCACTTCTTGTTGGATTTGCTCTTGGATATTGCTTTTTGCTGTTTCTTGGATGTTGGTCATTGCTTTAATCTCGTTGTGTGTTGTTAATACTAGTATAGAAAATGGCAGTTTTTCGCTTGATTAATAACCATTCTAACCATTTAGCTGATGGGAAGTTAGTTTTTTAGCCATTGATTTATAACCAATACAGCAAGCTACTCTATCTATAATGCATTTACCTTTATTTTTTAAGATTTTGTGGAATTAGTAGCATAGATAAATAATCATACAATATATTTAGATGCCTATATTAGGGAATGACAACTCCAGCTTCTTGGGATGGAGGAGACAAAGGGTTGGCATCAATTATTGTCAGATGCAATTCTTCCCAAAATAAAAAGTCAAAATCTACTAGCCTAAAATAGAGAAAGAAGCTCAAAACTCATGGCAGACCAAATGCAGTGGGCCAATGCCCTATCAACCCGTCATTCTCTGGAAGCCGCTGTTACAGATGTGGTAGAACGAGCTGTTTCATCGTTAACAGCACCTGCAGATTTAGGACTGGTATTCATTTCGTCTGCTTTTACGAGTGAGTATTCCCGACTGTTACCCTTGTTAGCTGAAAAACTTTCTGTGCCTGTGCTAATTGGCTGTAGTGGTGGTGGTGTAATTGGGAGGACAGTTAGCGGAGAAACCCAAGAATTAGAAGCTGAACCAGCTATTAGCTTGACTTTAGCACACCTTCCAGGGGTGAAGATTCAAGTTTTTCATGTTGTTGCTGAAGAATTACCTGACTTAGACAGTTCGCCAGATGCTTGGCTTGATTTGATCGGTGTACCTGCATCACCGACACCGCAGTTCATATTGTTGTCTAGTTCTTTCGCCTCTGGAATCAACGATTTGTTGCAGGGGCTGGATTTTGCTTATCCAGGATCGACGATCGTCGGGGGACAGGCTAGTGGTGGAGGTATGGGTGGTCGTGTTGCCCTTTTTTGTAACGATACTAACGGTGAGGAACAGCAAAACTTGTATCGTGAGGGCACTGTTGGTATAGCTTTGACTGGCAATATTGTTTTGGAAACGATTGTCGCTCAAGGATGCCGACCGATTGGCAAGCCATTGCAAGTTACAAAAGCCGATCGCAATATCATTCTAGAGTTAGACGAGCAAGTGCCTCTAGTGGTGTTGCGAGATTTGATTGCTAGTCTCAGCGAACAAGAACGGATTTTAGCACAGCATTCTCTGTTTGTTGGTGTGGCAATGGATGAATTTAAGCTGACTTTGCAGCAAGGAGACTTTTTAATACGTGGTATTCTTGGGGTCGATCCAAATGCTGGGGCGATCGCAATTGGCGATCGCGTCCGTCCTGGTCAAAGGCTGCAATTCCACCTCCGCGATGCCCAAGCCTCTGCTGAAGACCTCGAATTACTCCTCCAAAGTTATCAACACCAACGAGAATCTGAACCTTCGGCTGTAGCTGCTTTGATGTTTTCTTGTCTGGGACGAGGTGAAGGACTTTATGGTAAACCTAACTTCGATTCTGAATTATTTCAGCGCTACCTTAACGACATTCCTATAAGTGGCTTTTTCTGTGGCGGTGAAATCGGCCCTGTTGGTGGCAGAACCTTTTTACACGCCTACACCTCAGCATTTGGAATTTGTCGCCAAAATCAGTAATCAGTGCTCAGTGATGAGTGATGAGTGCTGAGTTAGGAGTTAGAAGTTAGGAGTTAGGAGTTAGGAGTTAGGAGTTAGAAGTTTTGTTTATCTTCTTGTCTCCCTCATCTCCCCATGCCCAATGCCCAATACAACTCTTGGAGAGGCTGCGCCAACGGCTTCGCTCAGTACAAGTGCCCAATGCTATTCAGGAGTGCTGAGTGTTGAATCATCCTCTAACTCTTAACTCCTAACTCTTAACTCCTAACTCCTAACTCCTAACTTTTAACTCTTATTCAGTACAAGTGTGCTGTTATTATCAATCATCGTCAAATTTCCAGCAGTGGCTATGCCTGGATGGGGTTGTAATGCACTATATGTCTGAATGTAGCGCCGCACTTCTGGAGGAAAATGAGGGTAATCTAACACCGCATCCCCATCGGCAATAGTTGCCCAGAAGTCGCGCAAACCAGGAGCTAATTCTTTTGCCTGTGATAATGGTAAGTTTAATGGAGAGTGAGTTAGTAGCTTAATTAAGAAAGGGAAAGAGCGATCGCCCATCCACTGCCTTGATGACTGTTGCAAGTCGGGGAACTCAGGCAGTGACTCTACGCGATGGGATAAAATTTGCAACGATTCTTTACCTTGGTTATCTCGATGAAATTCTAGCACTCGATAAGGGTGAGGATAGCTAACTAAAGAACCAGTGGTAATATCATATACCCCATCTGAGTAAGCAATATCCTGAACGTGCAAATGCCCTGTAAATACTAACTTGACTCCGTAGCGCCTCAGCAGCTGCAATAGTTCTGCTGAATTGGACAACATATAGCGATTTGCCAGTGGATGGTTCGATTGATTGGGCAAATGTTCCACTACATTATGATGCACCATCACCAAAACTAAATCATCACCAGATGCCGCTAGCACCTCTTCTAACCACCGTAGCTGTTTGGCATCCAAATACCCCACTTGCTCTCCCCGATCGTTAAAGGAGTTAGAATTCAGTCCAATCAGCTTAACTCCAGGCAATAACTGACGAATGTAGTAAATCTGCTGCGGATCTTCGTAGCCAAACTTTGTGTAATAGTAGGGAAAATCGGCAAAAGCAATCGATTGCCGATCGCCTAACAACACAGGAACGTCATGATTACCAGGAACAACATAGACGGGAAAAGGTAGCTGGGCTAAACATTGTTGTAACCAAGTGTGGTTCTCTGGTTCGCCGTGCTGGGTTAAATCTCCTGGCAACAACAAGAAATCTAAATCTAGTTGTGTTAAATGTTCTAGTACACTTTTAAATGCTGAGATACTTACTTCTACCAGATGAAACCGGCTAGGGTGATCCCAGATTGTGTGAGGAAGTGCCAGGTGTAAGTCGCTGACTACCGCAAAGCGAAAATTGAGAGTCATTGATTTATGAAAATGTTAAAAGCAGAGGTTAAAATAAGCCTTTTCCCAAAAGTATAACGCTTGCTTTGTTTCCCTGCGTAGGAGTGCGTATACTTAATATTTATATACATTAAGCATTGACTATACACTATGGTGACAATTGACTTCAGGGTTAATCATAAGCATTTAATTTCTAAAAATTATCGTAAATTTGATTGCTAAAAATTATTAATTAAGCCTTGAATAACTGGGCGATCGCTGCTATTTGTACCTGAATAAATAATGAAATGAATAGATAATAATTCAATAGTGTTAGTAGCACGAAATGCGAGCGCCTAGCTCATCATAGACATCGCTTTGTTTTCTGCTACTTCCCTTTTCGATAAAATAACTGAGCAGATCGGTAAAAAATAGGTTCAGAATCATGGCTCAAGCTAGTATTGGGATTATAGGTGGTAGCGGTCTTTACAAAATGGATGCACTTAAAGATGTCGAAGAAGTGCAAATCGAGACTCCTTTTGGTTCACCATCTGATGCTTTGATTCTGGGGACTTTGGATGGTACACGGGTAGCTTTTTTAGCGCGTCATGGCCGCAATCACACGTTTTTACCCTCTGAGTTACCGTTTCGCGCTAATATCTATGCGATGAAGCAATTGGGTGTGAAGTATTTAATTTCAGCTAGTGCTGTGGGTTCCTTGAAGTCAGAGGCGAAACCACTGGATATGGTAGTGCCAGATCAGTTTATTGACAGAACGAAAAATCGGATTTCAACGTTTTTCGGTGAGGGAATTGTGGCTCACATTGCCTTTGCCGATCCGATTTGTAAGAACTTGGCTGCTGTGTTGGCAGATGCGATCGCATCTCTCAATTTACCAGAAGTTACTCTCCATCGCGGCGGTACTTATGTGTGCATGGAAGGGCCAGCTTTTTCCACTAAGGCAGAATCGAATCTTTACCGCAGTTGGGGTGCAACAATCATTGGGATGACGAATTTACCAGAGGCAAAGTTGGCAAGAGAAGCGGAAATTGCTTATGCAACCTTAGCGCTGGTGACAGACTATGATTGTTGGCATCCAGACCATGACAGTGTGACGGTGGAGATGGTGATTGGAAATTTGCTGCGGAATGCTGTGAATGCTCAAAAAGTGATTCAAGAAACTGTGCGGCGCTTGAGTGAAAATCCGCCAACCAGTGAGGCGCATTCGGCGTTGCAGTATGCAATTTTGACTCAATTGGACAAAGCACCAGCAGCGACGAAGGAAAAGTTAGGGTTATTGTTGCAGAAGTATTTGTAATGTGCTGATGAATGAGCGATGTTTATGACGGGCTATGCTTACGCAGTTTCTTAATACAGTTTTGCTCCCCTCTCTTGTTAGGAGAGGGGCTGGGGGAGAGGTCAAAATAGCACTCGTCAAACTCACATGATATTAAATCCTGTCCACATAAAACTAAAATAAAGCCTGCATATGCAGGCTTTATTTTAGTAGCCCCAGACTTTAATCTGTGGGTGCTTTTATATTTTTACAAGAGATTCAATGACTAAGCTGTTACGCATTCAAGTTGTATATTAAAGGAGCGATCCTTGTCATTGGTTATTTGTTTTTAAAGGACAGATGACCAATTGACTTAGGACAGTCTTAACGTCAAAATGTACAATCTAGAAGCGCATCAGCTTAATTTCAATCGATTGTGTTCTTAACTGCTTTGCCTGCATCCTCAGCTGTGCGCTTAACATTTTTACCAGCATCCTCAGCCCCACGCTGAACATTTTTTGTCACGTCTTCGGCAGCATTCTGGGTATTACCCTTGATATTTTCAATTCCTCGCTGAGTTCCCTTAACAAGACCTTTGCCAAGTTCTTCAGCTGAACTACCTATATCTTCACCCAGGTTCTTGACTCTTCCACCAAGGGATGTCCCTTGTTTGTAATTTTCGCCATATTGCTCTGGGCTATCAATTCCCTTCTGATCGATATTCTTTTGAGCATTTTTTACTAGGGCCTTAGCTCTGTCATTAGCTGCCTTTTCATCTTGCGCTCTGGGATCTACATCACTAAAGTTATTCATTCCACCAGTAGGAGAATTCAGAGGATAATCTTTTGTGGCATCATATCGTTCAATATTAGGTGCTTGATCGCCAGGTTGTGGTGGCTGTGTTGCTATTCCTGGAGCACCACAAGCCTGTGCCATAAATAGAAAGATTCCTGCTAAAAAAACAGTTACAACTTTCAAGGGACGAATATTTTTCAGCCAATTCATTGCTTTTTTCATAGTTCTAAGTCCTTGCATTTTCGTGACTAAGTTAAACTTCAACCAAGATGGCATTTGGAATTAATCTTACATCCAAAGCATCCAGAAAAAACAAGATTTTTATCTGTTTACTGCTGGATTTGGCTGTAATTCAGGTCTTGCTTTAGCTTCATCTGCCTTATTCTTCAAAAAGCCGGAAGCTTCTTCAACAGCTTCTTTTACAGTCTCAAGCCGATCTTTAACCCGCTCTCCTACATTTGATTCATTCTGAATCAAACCACCGGGTTCAGGCTGGCGGAAGTCTTTATCTGTGATGAATGGCAATTCTGCTTCTTTCTGGACTCGACCTGCTGGTGTCTCGCCACCAGGATAAAGGATCTCAGATTCTGTATTTGTAGCAATCAACAATTGCGAACTTGGTTGTAAGCTAGCTTGGTCACGTCCCTGATTGGCTTTTGGGTTTGCTATTTTCGGATCGGTAGACATTCTGTAGTTGCTATAGTTGTCTCCACCATTTTTATAAGGGTTGTTTGCTCCACCGGCTTGTACAGCAGGATTTTGTGGATTTGCACCTTGAGCATTTGCCCCACTACAAGCAGTGCTAACTATCAACAATAGTCCAGCTAAAAAGATAGTTAATATCTGGCGCAATCTTATTTGTTTCAAGAATACTCTTACAGCGTTCACGTAGTCCTCCTTACCAAAATATTAATAAACTAAGAATTTGCTGAATCATTGGATTGGTCAGCAAGTTATTGTGCTTGTTTTGGTTCGCTCACTTTTGATTAACCTTTATTCAGGATATGAATAATAAAATGCTATTTACCTCTAGCGCAGGCTACATTTTAATGAGTACAAAAACAATATCTTTATCTAACTCTAGAGAGATATAAAATAAAGTAATATACTTTTCTTTTCGTAAACAGAACTACATATTGTTGTTTGATACTTCAAAAGCTTTTGATATATAGCTGATACATCATAAAATTTGAGGTATTCAGCCCTTGTTGCTCTCAACGTTAAATGACTAAATTTATGAAGCAATTTTTACGCTGGATAATTTTGGGGGGAACGCTGTTTTTTTTAGGAAAAGCTCTGAAGGATAATTGGATTGAGGTGACAGCTATCCGCATTGATGATGTAGGATGGGCAATTATGGCGATCGCTTGTGGGGTAACTTTACTAGCTCATACTTGGGCAGGCTGGATCTGGACTTGGATTCTGCAAGAGTTAAATCAACCTGTATCATCTATCCAATTCATCCAAGTTTACCTAAAAACGAACATCGCAAAGTATTTACCAGGTAATATCTGGCATCACTACGGGCGAATTGTCGCCGCTAAAAATGCCAATATTCCGACAGGTGCAGCCACCTTAAGCGTTTTGTTGGAACCGCTACTCATGCTAGCGGCTGCTTTAATCATCATTGTCTTATGTAGTAGCCAATTTGCAGCAGCGAATATTACCCTTGTTATCCAAATACTACAATTTCTGAGTTTAGCTGTAGTTCTTGGTGCGATTCATCCGTGGTTTTTGAACCCCGTAATTCGTTTTTTGTATAAATTAAAAGCAAAAAAGTCTGCTGCTACCACTCAATCAACTGTTCCCTTCAGTGTTAAAAGCTACCCTTTGCGCCCTTTGTTAGGAGAAGTGGGCTTTATGGGACTACGCGCCACTGGGTTTATACTAACTATGTTCGCCTTAGGTTCGTTGAATGGGAATCAAATTCCTTTGTTATTCGGGGCTTTTAGTTGCGCTTGGTTGTTGGGGTTTATTATACCTGGTGCGCCTGGTGGGTTAGGTGTGTTTGAAGCGACTGCGTATGAACTTTTACGACACCACTTTCCATCTGCCTTAGTATTTAGTGCGATCGCTCTATATCGTCTCATTAGTATTTTAGCTGAAACTGCGGGTGCTGCCTTAGCTTGGTTAGATGAACGCCTTGCGAAATCCTGAATCAAGCAAAACTCATTTTTATCTATCTACTTTCATTTGTGAAAACACACGATAGCTATCCAGATTTAATTGCTGATTACTGCTTTGTTCTTCTTCCATCTTAATTAAGTTATATTCTACATTTTCTGCATAAATGGCGAACGTAATATTAAAAATTTCGATAAAATTTATTACCCCTTTGCATTCATCTTCGGAATATTTTTCGTAAAAACGAATCAAATGAGCAATCCGAGTTTCTAAATGTCTTCGAGAATTTCTACAAATCAAAATAATCTTTAATAATATAATTACCAGGGTCAGAGCATGACCTTGACCAATTAATAAAATAAATAATTGCGAAGGTTCTTTAGAGTTTTCGGTTGTCAAGTAATCAATCACTCGATTACAGGTTCTCAAAAACAATTCTTTAGTGATAATTTCTTGATTATAATCTGTCTTCCATAACGATAAACTATGTGCAAACTGTCGCCGCCAATTTTCGACTGATTCTTGATTTTCTACAGGAAAAAATAAGTATTTTTCTAGGCTTTTTTTAAATTCTTTCAGAGTTTGATTTTTCGTTTGTTTGATAAATATATGGGCGATATTATCATGGCTAAATACGCCTTTCTTTAAGACAATTGCTTTTATTAAACGCAGAGCTTGATCTCCCAAAATACTGGGATTTTTATAGCGTGTTGTGCTTGAGACAGCAGATTGAGAACGAGCAATATACATTGCTAGTTCAAACTTAAATTTGTCTTTCATCTGTTTAGAAAGCCTTCTAGCAGCTTCTTGTTGCTCTTTAGGGTTCTTATTATTAACAGATTGATCGATCAATAAATAGGAAGTATAGCGATTAGCCCAATGACCTTTAGATGATTCTTCATATTTAGTAACAAATAATTTCAGATCCTTGTAATCTTTGCTGTTGGCAAACTTTTCTAGCCAGATTTTACAAGTTTTTACTACTGGAGGATTATTGTCTTTGATTTTCAGATTTTCATGAACAAATAAATTAACTAAATCTTGGATATATTTGTCTTTTCGGTTAGTTTTCCAATTATTAATTATGATATAGCAACACCGCTTCAGTGTATTGTATAATTCTTCTTCGTTATCATCTAAAAACACACTATATATTCCAGGTATATAATCGGAATATTCGCAATCAAGACCGTCTATAAATAAAGTTTTGAATTCTCGTAAAACATCTTCTGGTGGCAATTTATTGACAATTTCCACAAAGAAGCTATAAACCTCTTCTTGGGCAGTTTGCACATCTAATTGTCTAGTATTAGACGTAACATAATGGGAATTTTCCTGACTAATTGATAAACGATTAGCGGTCATTTCAGTTATCAGGACAAAAAGGCTTCCTGTTCATATTATTACTAGCTTAACCTTGGCGAACAGGAGCATCAATCTCTTCTTCAGAAATTCAGTCATCTTTTTACATAAATTTGATTAACTAGGGTTATAAATAAAGTATTAAAGATAAATTGTTTAGTTCTTCATCAAATAGTTCAGTAAAATTACTTATTTATAACCAGAAAATATCATACATAAATAGATATGAGCGAGTCGATCTATACATTTAGATACAACCCGCTCATACCTTCTACCGAAGCCTTTAGGTATTTTAAATTTTTAGTGGGGGTGGAGGGACTTGAACCCACACGACCTTTTACGGTCAACGGATTTTCATTCTCCCGCAGTTTTCACTGCTACCTGATAACAATAGCCTGCTCAGATTTTGAGAATTGGACTCTCCCTTTACCCTCGACTTAACGTTAGGGTAGCTCCCGTCGGGTCTCTGCACCTTCCCTCAATTTTGGATTTTAGATTTTGAATTTTGGATTGAAGATTAATCGGAAATCTAAAATCCCAAATCTAAAATTTTTGGGCTTGGCTCAGGATTGCCATGTCTGTCACCAGATTTAGGTTTCCCTGAGTTTGAGAGCTTCCACTTGAGGGATTTCTCCTTCAAGGCTCAATTATTTAAGTCCGTAGCGTCTACCATTCCGCCACACCCCCAAAGGTGTTTGGCAACTAGTGTAACTAGTTATTTTTTAGAGGTAGCAAATACCTCCTTATCTATTCCACCATCAATTGTGTCTTTTGTCCAACTAGATTGAAAATATTTTTTCCAGATTGGGCGATCGCTTCAGAGAGGTTTTCGATTTTGTCTGACTAGAGCATTTTTTTGCTAGTGGATTCACCATAATAGCATGATATTAGCTTTTGTAATGAAATCCGTTGAATCGTCCCAGTAAAAGTACTCCAGCCCGCCAAAGCTGCGGTTTCGAGGAATTTTGGCGCAGTTATGTTGAAAGCATTATGACTAAACTTCTCTCTTGTCTGTCTCTTCAGCCTATGATGGAAAACAGATGCTTAAGACTTGAAAGTTATGATTGTCGCCCTGCTATATCTGATTTTGGCTGGAGCTTACCTTCTAGTAATCCCCGTTGCTGTTTTGCTGTATCTGAAGCAGCGTTGGTATGTGGGTGGCTCCATTGAGCGTGTCTTTATGTACTTTTTGGTGTTTTTCTTCTTTCCGGGGTCTATTGGTTCTATCGCCGTTTGCAAATTTTCGACCCCAACGGCGACAAATTCAAGTTTAACGAGATTGGTAGGTCATAACTCTCATGCGACGGATTGACGCGATTGGAATTGGCTTAGGTGTTTTTATTGCCGGCGGTTTGGCATACTTAGGATTACAGCTAGTTGGTTTGGATAATCAAAAAGCTGGTATATGGAGCCAAGTCTTGCTAGTCAGTGCCTTAGTTGGCTGGTTAGCCACCTATTTTTTCCGTGCGGTGGGACAAAAAATGACCTACCACCAACAGCGGGAACAGTATGAGCAAGACTTTCTGCAAAAGCGGCTAGACGAGCTTACTCCCGAAGAACTAGCACGAATTCAAGCCGAAATAGAACAAGAAAAGCAATCTCAGGTGTAAAGTTATCATTGGTCAGTTGTGATTTGTCCTTTGTCATTAGTCATTTGTCCTTTACTAATGACCAATGACCAATGACCAATGACCAATGACCAATAGACTTCTTGGCATTTGTTGGGAAAAGGAGAAAGTGGGGTTCCAAGAAGGGGATAAGGGGCGAGGGGAAGGGGAAAAAGGTTCTGCATAAGTCCCTTTTCCCTTTAACCTTTACCCTTTTCCCCAAGAGTGCAAAAAGCACAAATGCCAAGAGGTCTAATGACCAATGACCAATGACCAATGACCAATGACTGCGATTTCTGATTGCTTTAAAACTCTTGAGCACAATCGTGAATGCGCTCTGATTCCGTTTGTGACTGCTGGCGATCCAGATTTAGAAACAACAGCAAAAGCCTTGGAGGTTCTAGATCGTAGTGGAGCCGACATTATAGAAGTGGGTATACCCTATTCCGATCCTCTGGCTGATGGGCCAGTCATTCAAGCTGCTGCTACTCGCGCCTTACAAAGGGGTACGAAATTGGAGCAGGTGCTAGAAATGCTGCAAGGGATTACTCCCAAATTGCGATCGCCGATTGTTCTGTTGCTCTATTACAACTCAATTTTGCACCGGGGAATTGAAAAATTTCTTGAGCAAATTGCTGCTGCTGGGGTAGCAGGATTAATAATACCTGATTTGCCCTTGGAGGAAGCAGCAGGATTGTTGCAAGCAGCGAGTGAGATGGGAATTGACGTAATCTTGTTGGTAGCTCCCACCAGTTCTGCCCAACGGATCGAAGCGATCGCTCGTTCTTCCCAAGGATTTATTTATTTAGTCAGCGTCACTGGAGTAACAGGGGTGCGATCGCAACTGGAAAACCGCGTGTCCGATTTACTCAAACAAATTCGTAGTGTTACTGATAAACCGATCGCAGTCGGCTTTGGCATATCTGAAGCTGAACAAGCCCGTCAGGTAAGGGAATGGGGTGCAGATGGTGCGATCGTGGGTAGCGCTGTTGTCAAACGGTTAGCCCAAGGCACACCAGAGCAGGGACTTTCGGCGATCGCCGAATTTTGCCAAAGTCTCAAAGCAGCCATCAAACCGACCAACACCAGCACAAATACTCCTCTTGATTAGACCCAGAAAGTAGATTAAAAAAGTATAACAGTGTAGTTTTTCTCTCCTTATTTGATAGACAATTTGACCATTATGGTCTTGAATATTAACATCAGATATGATGATGTAAAAAAACTAGCTGATAGAGTTGCTTATAGTTTGAGTATTATGTGAAATTAACTAGGCATAATTTATGAGTGTGAGAGTGAGTCGGTCACAAATGATTATAGTTACGTCGCAATCGAGGAGCAAAGGCGATGAGTGAGAGTATGGCGTTTATCGGTGGGGTTGCCGTAGCTGGGCTGGCGGCTCTCGTATTGCTCAAAGGAACAAATACCCCTCTACAACCTAACTTTGCTGTTACTCCACAAATCCCAGGTGTAGTCGCGCCTCAAGGAATGCAACCACAAATGTATCCTTACGGGCCTTATGGGCAACCAATGTATCCCAATCAGGTTCAACCACCGACTGGTACTAATAATGACCAGCGCTTAGAGATGGAGAAGCTGAACACGCAGATGCAACTGGAGCGTTTAAAAAACGACAATGAACAGCTAAAGTTGCAAAATCAACAACTCCAAGGCCAAGTTCAAAATTTCAATACTCAGCAGCAGTGGCAATTAGCCCAGCAAAATAACCAACAAAAATCAGCAGCAACATTCCAGCCGCAAAATAATTGGTGGTCTTCACCTGTGCTTTGGGCTGTGGGAGGGGCAACTCTCACTATTGGTGGTGGTGTTGTTGTCGCTGGAGTATTGGCTTTGTTCTCACCACGGCAGCGTCCAGCCCGTACTGTACAAGTGATTCACCCTTACCAAGGAAATACGCCACCCTTGGTTCCAGTCCGTCGTGCTGAGTTTCTGCCTGCTTCGCGGATGGAAGCAAGACGAGTTGAAGCCCCAGAATACGACGAAATGCAGTAACAATAAAAAATATCGCACAAAGCATCTAGGTAAGAGATATACAGGGTAACACTGTTAAAATACTGCCTAGATGCTTTTTTTGTACATGAGTGATTAATCAAGCTCAAAAAGCGGATGAAACTCAAAAAACTGGCGATGTCTTCTCTGCGAAACGCTACGCGTAGCTTGCTTTTCCGTAGGAGTACGACCACCTGCGCTCATGCAGTATTATTAATCATATTTAGTGTAGCTTGTCAACCTGTGGATAAGGTTGCCATTTACGAGAAAAATAATGGTAAGCAACCACTCCAAGCAGAACTTTTAGCTAAAATTGCTGTCGGATATGCAAAATTAGGACAACAGGATAAAGCCTCAAGGTTATTAGCCCCAGCTATTCAAACTATCAAAATAAATGAGTCTATCAAAACAAGTGAGTCTTTTTACATTAGACTCAAATTATTGGAGCAATTGGGAATTATTTATGTAGAAATGGGACAATACGACAAAGCACTTCAAGTAGCAAAATCTCTTCAAGTATACGAGCCAAAATACAGTGATATTGGGTTGAAACATATTACTACTTGCCTAATACAAGTGGGGCAATACGAAAAAGCCCTTCAAGTTGCCAAATTAATATCAATAAATGTGACAAAGGGGTTTTTAAATGGAAAAGATTACATTATTTCTCAATCTATAGTAATGTCTGAAGTTGCACTTAAGTATGCACAAACTGGGCAAAAGGCTCAAGCAGAACAGATATTAGTACAAGCACTTCAAAAAGCTAAAACCAGTGATGAGATGGTTGAAATTGCACTCAAATATGCACAAGTTGGACAAAAAGCAAAGGCATTGCAACTGCTAGCGCAAGCCCCACAAAATGCACAATATCCAGATAATAACGCTGAAGTGGCCAAAGTGGCTAAAGTGGCTGTTAAGTATGCACAAGTAGGACAACAGGCTAAGGGAGAACAGCTGTTAGCCCAAGCCCTTCAAAGTATTAAAAAGGAAAAATATGATAGCATAAAAAATTTTTATTTAGCTGATATTGCTGTTGATTATGCAGAACTGGGGCAATGCAACCAATCTATTGTGATTGCCAAATCAATAAAGGATTACCCTGATTATGAAGCATTTAAAGACGCTTATATCACTCATGATGGTTTAATTCTTGGTGATTCTTCAGATGTGTTTGCTGAAATTGCTATGACGTGTGCAGTAGTAGAGCAATATGAGCAAGCCCTGCAAGCGATCGAGGAAACAAAGTACTCTAACAATAAAAGGGAAGCATTGAGTGTACTTGCTGTTGAGTACGCAAAAAAGAGTCAATACGAGCAGGCTTTTCAACTACTTAAAGAGGATGCTGAGTCTGACTATAAAAAAGCCTTGCTTTCGTCAGAGTCTGACTCTATCAAAGAGTTGCTTTTTTATGATTCTGAATATGTCAAAGTCTCAGCTTTGCCCAAAATTGTTGAGCAAGCTACTCAAGTAGAACCATCTGTTAAAGCAGAGCAGGTATTATCCCAAGCACTTGAAGTTGCTCAAACTACTAAAAGCCGTGATAAGAAAGTTAAGGTGATAACTGCGATCGCTATTGGGTACGCACAATTAAAACAAAAAGATAAAAGCGAACAATTGTTAGCACAAGCACTTCAAATTGCAGAAAATATACATCAATAAAAAATAAATTAGTTCAACATCAATAGGTAAAGGTAATAAGATTATCTATTACTTATTACCAATATATGCTGAAACATTATAATTAACAAACTTTGATTTCACAAACCGCCTTTAGGAGTTTCTGTAGCATTAGGACTCTCTTTAGTGGCAGGTTGCTTAGTATCGGGAAGTTGCTGTTGGGTATTTTTTTGATTACCTTGATTTTCTAGCTGAGTTAGTGCCTGTTTTGCCAAATTTTCGGCTGCTTGTTTAAATAATGGTTCGATTCTATTTCGCCAGTATTTAGTATTAGGCAACTTTTCTGGATGGTTTCTATAATCTAAAACTTTATCCCATTTACCATCATCTATTGCTTTATTAATCTCGTTAGATAATGCCTCCGCCTTTGCCCAATCTGACTGCCACTGGGCAATCATTTTGCTCGTCTCTTGGATACCAGAAGCAGCATTTGCGGGAACCGATCTTAAAAGTGCGATCGCTCCAATTATATCCCCTGAATCATACTTATTTTTTGCTTGTTCTACAATATTGGCACTGTTATCATTAGGCTGCGATCGTTGTGATTTCTCAGCATCGTCAGTTGACCCCTTCGGCTTTTCTGGTAATGGAGTTACCACATCCTTAGATTTTGGTTTTGGCTGGGGAATAGTTCGAGTCGCAATCAAGCTACTATCATCTACAATCTTAGTTGCAATGCCCTTTTCGCGTAGGCAAGAACCCCATTCCTGATTATTAGTTATCACATCCGAGTGTGCCCAAGCCAAACGACCAGATTTAAGCTTAACTTCTATCCAACCTCGTTTTGTCCGCTTGCCAGTCACCTCGAAATTGGTGTTATTAGCAATAGTTTGCACAATATTATTAGAATTTATCGAACTAGGTTCAGAACGGATATTAGAATTTCCGACAACAACAGCCGAGCATTTGTTTGCTAAAGCCGTATCCTTACCTGTAAGATTTAAAGCAAAATTTTTCACATTTGGATATACATTTGCTACCAAGGCAGCCGCACCACCCGCCAGTAATATGCCAATTAATATCGGCCAGGGGTCGGATTTACTAGAGTCTTTACGCTCAGGTTTGGCAGGGATAGGATTTGCTGGTGCAACTGCAATAGTTTGCAGCCGAGATACTTGGGGCTGAAATTTGGTTGCTTGGTAACTGGAATTGTTGGCGGCTTCTTCAGGTGTGGAAAGTGCAGGTACTGGATTAATCGCGTCTTTACACGCTTGCAGTGCTTCCGTAGCGTTTTGATAGCGGTCTTTGAAGTGATAATGCACCATCTTGGACAATACTGCCGCCAATCGATGGTTCACGGTTACTGAATGCTGCCAGATAACTTCCCCCGTTTCCGGGTCTTCTTGCAATTCTGTTGGCTGTAATCCTGTTAATGCTTGAATGGCGATGATGCCAAGGGAATAGATATCGCTGTTGGGACGGGGTTTACCTTGGCCTTGTTCTGTAGGCATATAGCCAGGAGTACCGATAACTACTGTGGCAGATGCTTGTCCGCCCACTGTTACCAGTTGTGTACGCAGTTGTTTCACTGCTCCAAAATCAACTAAAACTAACTTATTATCTGAGGCACGGCGAATGATATTATCCGGTTTGATGTCGCGGTGAATCACGCCTTGGCGATGGACAAATTCCAGAATTTCTAGAACTTCTTGCAACAGTTGAATTACTTGGTTTTCACTCCAGCGCTTACCAGGTATAAGTTCCTCAGCTAGGGTATGTCCTTCAATATATTCTTGTACTAGATAGAATTCTTGGTTTTCGTCAAAGTACGCCAGCAACCTCGGTATTTGGTCATGGTTGCCCAGTTTTTCTAAAGTTTCAGCTTCACTGCTGAACAAGCGTTTAGCAGTATCAAAAACTCTGGGGTCAGTTCCGGGTTTGAGATGCTTGACAACGCAGATAGGATTGCCTGGTCGCCTAGTATCTTGGGCAATGTATGTTTGACCAAATCCTCCCATCGCGAGGACTCTAATTACTTGGTAACGATGGTCTAGTAGCTTGCCGATCATATTCCCTCCCCAGAGTTATTACCTAATTTTCCAGCTGGTAATAAATATCTCCAAATTTTCTTCATTGAAATCCGCTATCTTGAGAAAAGATTTAGATTAAAAACGCAGCTTTTTAATAAACGCAGACTATTTATTTTTCTTTTAGTGCCCCTGTTTATTACCAATGCCACCTAAAATAACCAATCCAGTTGCATGGCAGCAGGCTGAAATCCTCATGCAACCTGCTTTCATTCGCGTTATCGACAATATCCGCAAGCAGCTTGATGAATCTTCCTGGACGGGAACTTACCATGATGTCCTGATTTGGCCGCCTAGCACCACTGATGAAATCAAAGCATTGGTGAGTGAGCTATTGCAAGCAATCGAAACTGCAACGCCCCAAGAAGCAGATGAAATCAGAGGAACTCTGGCTCGTCTGCCGATGCCCCATCCAGGATATCATCTACGTTTACAGCGTCAACAGCAAGAAGCGAGTATCGATTTGTGGGAACTGTGTTATCAGGTGTGTTTTCTTGAATACAGCCCAGAGTTGGAAGTTGCTGATATTGATACTAGTTTAATCGATGAATTCGGTGAAGTGGATTGGCTGCGTTTAGATGCTAAGTCAAAGGAGTTAGTTGAGCAGGCGTTTGCTAAATTGCCAGAAGATTAACAAATAAAATACCCTCAGAATGGAATTCTGGGGCTATACAAACGAAACCCAGCTGCGTGGGTAGGTTAATGAGCTTTTTAAGCCTGTCTTAGCCGCCTATCTAATCAGTTTATACTGGCTTCCAATTATCTAAAGATGCTTGAATAGGAGCCAATTCGCTCAAATATTCATTAAGTTTTACTTTCTGAGTTTCAACAGTCACAAGAATTTGCTCCTTTTCGGCCTCTCTAGTTTCGCGTTCTCTCAACACGCTGTCAAACTGTTCTTGAAACTTGTTCATGTAGTCATTAATTTGCTGTTCTGCATCTCTGAAGTCTTTCGATACCTGTTTATCAATAACTCGCTCTAGTAGGTGTTGGTTTCTCGAAACTTGCTCATCTATCTTTTGCTGAATTAACCTTGCTGTTTCTTTTAAGTCAATGTCGTAAACGTTTCCTTGAATTGGAATATCAACATAATAATCTGGTTGACAGTAAGTCCCGCTTATCTTTTTTGATTTATTTCCAATAATGACATCTTGTTGATGTTGAATTACTGCGTCAATACCTTTAAATTTAAATTTTGGAAATTGAATTTTATTAATATTAAACTCAATTTCTAAAGTTTGTCCAAGATAATCAGATAAATCATTTGATATTATTTGAATATCATTTTGGATTATTTGCACTAATTCTTCTCGGAATTTTGTTCCGTCTCTAACCAATCTATCTTGCGTTTCTAACCATAAGTTCTGAATATGCGGAGCGCAAAATTGATTAATCGTTAATTTAATCGTTTCAGCATCTTTTTTAGACTTAACTCTAATTTTGTATGGGTCGGCAATTTTTGTTTGATCTATCTCTACAAAGGAATCTTTGCTATCCAAATATTCTGGAAAAGATTTTGTAAGAGAGTTTAATAAGGATTCTCCTACTTTAACACCTACTCTAAATATTTTACTTAAACCTCTTAAACCAGGAAAAAATTCAAGTATACCTTCAGTAAAATCCTCTATAATTCCTCCCAAATTATCTGTATTAGATTCTTGTATTTCCATCTTTTGAGGGTTATTTTGAATTTTTGTTGTTTGAGATTTAGCAGACCTAGAGTGAGCAATCTGATCAATTTCATCTTGTATGTTAGTTTTAGCACCCTCAGCAAATATATTAATTCCTTTGCTAAAGCCCTTCATTAACTTCTGTTTTTGTTGTTCTACAGAGTTCTTGACATCTTCAACCTTTCTTTTAGCCGAAATAGCACGTTTTCTGTACTCTTCTACTTTTTGTTTAAGGCTTTCAATCTCCATCTCCCAACCGATGAACCGTGTGTTCAGAGTATCTTCAATGGACTTACCTGCCTTAATAAGACTTGCCAAAACATCACTTAGAAGATTCCACCCAGAGTTTTGGACTACAGTTTGAATTACTGATTCTTCAATAGTCGGAATAAAACTATCTTTTAAAGCCTGTGGTGCAATTTTCTTTGGAGCAGGGGTTACAGAGTCGCCTTCTTCATTCTCTATCGCATATTTAGCACTAAAGAATCTTTTGAAATTCTTTAAATGGCTATCACTGGCTATACCTTGTTGGATTAATTTAGCTAAAAGTCCTTGCCATGCACTTGTAGGATATATTATGGGATCTGGAATGCCAAATCCTATCAAAGCCTGCTTCAAATCTGCTATTACATCATTAATGGCTCGATCTCCTTCTGCTTTTCGATCAACTTTGTTGAGAATGAAGTAGATTTTCCCTGTGTTATTTGCAAGAAATTCTCCACGCTGCGCTATCAAGTCTTGAAGCAACTCTGAATTAGTATTGTCTTTGAAGGATGAGTAATCTAAAACAAACAAAATAGCATCAGATGTTCGCAGCGCTTCCAAAGCTGTTTGCTTGAGTGTAACTGTGCTAAAGCCTGCGGATTCCCACTCGTTGGGGCCTGGAGTGTCAACTAAGGTAAAACCAGTTAGTGATGACAGTTTGCTGATCGCTTCTATGGGATGCTCTAGTTCAAAGCGTATGGTATTGTCATGATTAGCTGTAGCTCGAAGCTTGTGAGTGCGATCTAGAAATTTTTGCCGAATCACACTAGAGTCACCCTCGGCAATAACAACAGGTTTCTTTTGCCCCTGTCGATACTCCAACAGTCTTGGTGTAGCACTAGCGTCAATTGGTCGGATATCAGTACGGCAGACTGTACAGGCTTCTGATTCACTTGCCAGAACATCAGCGCCAATCACGGCATTCAAAAAGGTACTTTTACCAGCTTTCATGGCTGCAATCACAGCTACTTGATACTTTTGCTCTTTCAATGCGTGTAGAGCTTTGTTGATCTCATCCTCGACACTCTGCAAACCTTTGGTATCGTCTCCTTCACTGAGGCGACCCTTGGCGAATTTCCTGAAGGTACTGTAAAAGGCGTGTGCCAGTGTTGTATATGCTGTCGTGTGCTGCTTGAAACTGTTCAGAGGACATAATTAATTATGTGAGGGAAAGTTTAGCTTAAGCACGTACAGCTTAAATTACTAATGAAAATACTTGCCTCAGTGATTGCACTGTCATATTAAAGGCGATCGCACCCCATCCTAATCAATCAATCATCACACTACTCGCATTGAAAGAAAGCTATATGAACAAGCCTGAAGAAGAACTAGAATTACATTTAAGATCCCGTACTACAGTAACAGTATCAATTAAAGATACCAACAGATGCATTGCGATCGCTCAAAAAAGTTGCAGATCATTGAGATATGACACTTGATGCATTACTCAAATTTTATATTGGGCAGAGTTTGCGGCAAGATTTAGCCAAGTTATGATCTGAGTAGGTACTGGAATAAACCGCTGAAGTTTTAGCAAGACACATTGAATCGAAAGAGGAAATTTTAACCATCATTCAAGAAATTCAATGAAGCAACTCTTTAGTTAACAGCCAGCAAAAATTAACAGATAAATTGAAGAACAAAAAATGTCTAATAAAACAAACTACACCGAAGCTTGCAATAATTTTGAAAAAATTTACGAAGAGGCAATTAGCACTCGTGAACCTGTAGTTGTTAATCGTGAAGGTGCAGAAAGCGTATCTGTCATACCTACTGCGGAACTTAACAGCATCATAGAGACAGCATATTTGTTCCAATCACCTGAGAATGCAGTACGTCTTTTAGATGCTTTACAACGTGTTAAAGCTAAGACTAATATGCCCCAAACTATAGACGAGTTGCGTAAGGAGTTCTCGCTCTACGAAGAAGAGTAAATAAATTCAATGTCGGATAACTTACAACCAGATGCACTTCCCCAATCTGAAGTTTCTCAAGAAGATAATTTAGAACGCAACCTCGTTTTTGACCGGAGATTTCTGGAAGACCTTACCTACTGGGTAGAGACAAATAGAAAAACTGCACTCCGCGTCTTATCTTTAGTTGAAGAAATTAGGCGGAATCCCTTTGAAGGTACAGGTAATCCTGAAAGATTGAGATACTCTGATGCAAATGTATGGTCGCGCCGAATTACTCAAACTGACCGGATTGTTTACGTAGTAAGTGATAACCGAATCGAGTTTATTCAGGCACGATACCATTATAGCGATCGCTAATTTCATAATTAAATAATGTAATTTTGAAAAAGAGCGATAACTTCGCCCTTTTCACCCCTACGTGCCCTTACAAAACCTCAAACTCTTCTACACTTATCCCAGCTTGTCGTAAAATACTGCCCAGCGTACCGATAGTAATTTCTCGATGACGAGGCACGATCGCAGTACGG
Organism: Nostoc sp. DSM 114160; assembly: GCF_053470305.1. Taxonomy (NCBI): domain Bacteria; kingdom Bacillati; phylum Cyanobacteriota; class Cyanophyceae; order Nostocales; family Nostocaceae; genus Nostoc; species Nostoc sp. DSM 114160. Next base: position 1,046,373 of record NZ_JBPFGO010000002.1, read on the forward strand.
ATTCCTTCTTCGGTAAATTTGATAAACTTTACGTGACTACCCTTTTGGCTAACTTCCTCAAAACCTGCTGCCTCTAATCTACGCTTAACCTCACGATAAGGTAATGGTTTAAGCGGCACCTATTTCTACCTGAAGTGTTTTAATTTGAGGAATAATAGTAGCTACTGGTGGTTCAAAATGCAGTGACAAAGCTTCCTCAAGATTAGCCAATGTTTCAGTTTCAGTCTGACCCTGGCTGGCAATATCAATCTCCAAGCACTGTGCCACAAACCAGTTACCTTCCTGCCATACACTTGCAGTAAAAGTTCGTTTCATAAGTTTTTATTGTTTGGCACTTTCTGTTGATTTGATTATACGCTAGAAAAAACAGGAGGTGCATTGAAGCCGCAAACGCTTATTTGCTAAGATTTCCAGTGCGACAACATTCAAACAGGGCAACTTCTGATCGCTATGCCAACATCTACACTTGACGATAAAGACGCAGCAGCTATCCAAGCCGCCAGAGTTGGGGTTGCAATCTGCGATCGCACCGCTTGGGGACGGATTAAAGTAGCTGGCGACGATCGCCTCAATTTCTTACACAACCAAAGTACTAACAATTTCCAAATACTCAAGCCAGGACAAGGTTGTGATACAGTTTTTGTTACTTCCACAGCCAGAACAATTGATTTAGTAACCGCCTACGTTAGAGAAGATGCGGTAATCTTGCTGGTTTCACCTAACCGCCGCCAGTTTTTGATGGAATGGCTGGATAAATATATTTTCTATGCAGATAAGGTGGAATTATCTGATATTACCCAATATACCAACACCTTCAGCCTGATTGGCCCAGGAAGCGACGCTGTTTTAGAAAAGTTGGGTATTGGCGAACTCATCGGCCAACCTTACGGTAGTCACCAAGTATACACCATCGCTCCGGCTGAGGGCGTGCGAATTGCTGTAGGTAGCGGGTTAGCTGCGCCAGGATACACCTTCACTTTCCCCTATACTGACAAAGAAACAGTGTGGAACAAATTATTAGAAGCAGGAGCGGTAGAGATGAGCGATCGCGCTTGGGATGCCTTGCGAATTTTACAAGGCCGCCCCGCCCCAGATGCGGAACTCACAGATGATTACAATCCTCTAGAAGTGGGTTTGTGGCAAACAATTTCTTTTACTAAAGGTTGCTATATTGGGCAAGAAACTATTGCTCGGTTAAATACATATAAAGGTGTAAAACAACACCTTTTAGGTATCCGTCTCAATGCCCCTGTGGAAGTTGGAAGTGCGATCGCAGTTGCAGATGAAAAGGTTGGCAAACTTACTAGTTACACCCAAACCGCTGATGGTTACTTTGGACTAGGTTACATTCGCACCAAAGCTGGTGGTGTAGGTTTAAAAGTCAAAGTGGGAGAAACTGAGGGTGAAGTCATAGAAATCCCGTTTGTTTCTCACGAATATCCGTAAGTAATTCAAATCAAGATATCTTTCTCTTTCTCCCTAGCACCGTAACAAAATTCATCTACCCAAGAAGCTATACTACGGGCATTTGTAGTTGGTATTATTTTGCTCTTATCCTCTTGTGGTTGAATATTCGGTTGTTTGCCGTTACTTTTAACCTCAGTAGTAATTGCTAGCGATCGCACTGCTTTGCCATTACTATTAATCTCAGTGGTAATTGCCAATGATGCGCCCACAGGGATTCGGACAGGTGGTGCGTTGCTTTTAACCTCAGTAGCTAATGCCACAGATGGCATAGTTTTGGCTTTGTTGTTAACCTCACTAGTCATTGTCGCCGATCCTCGTGAAGGTAACTGACCAGAGTGCCAGCGTACTGGTTGATATTCCCTTGGCAAATCGGAGGATGGCGTTTTTGCCGGAGTGTCTGGAGCAATTTTAGTTGCAGCTACTACCAACTCCGGTTTGCGTATGCGAGCTACTTCAGTAGTAGCTGTAATCGATGGCACAAGTTCATCTGTGCGTGACAAGTTGGAATCTAGAGTATTGGCAAGAGAATGAGAGGCAATCTTGCTGGCAGTTGCAACCGATGACAGATGTTTATCCTCAAAATACTTTTCATCTGGCAACTCGCTTTCAACTTGGCTTATAACTGAATGTTCTGATTTTATTAAACATAACTCTTGATCGGGATTGAAGTTAAGACCTAAAGCAGCGACTATTTTATCTGGATCGTTATTCAACTCCACCATAAAAGAAAGTATTTCATCAAACTGGGGTTCCAAAACAGACAGTGTTGCCAAAATAAAACCGGACAAAGGACGGCGCAGACCATCGTAAGTGGCCCAAATTCGCATTTTAACCAGCCAGGAAATATTTTGCTTGTAGTAAAAAAGCCACTTTTGTTTTAAGGATTGACGCAGCTGCTGGATATTCATTGGATGCCTCACTTCAGTCAACAAGATTGCAGACTTTGATATTGAAAATTTATAGCAGGAGGCAGGAGGCAGAGGGCAGGAGGTAAAACTATTGCTAACTCTAGCATTCACTCTTTCCAAATGTCCTAACCTGTGTGACTACGGCTATAGCTTTATTTCTGGGGATGAAACCGATAATAGAGCATCTGTTTGACTCTTTCACCACCTAGCAAATGATTTTCTATCAGTAGAGATACTTCATCAGGGTGAACGCCGCTATACCAGACCATATCGGGTAATATCAGCACCATTGGGCCATTGCCACATTGTCCTAAACAGCTGCTAGCAGTTACAGTTACACCAGGGATTGGCAAAGCTGTAAAAGCTGCTAAAACCTTGGCTGCACCTTGCTTTTTACAAGTACGATTTTGACAAACCCGCACACATTTAGGAGAATCTCGATCTATTATTGGCAAGTCTGATGGTTGAGTTGTCATTTGTTCTTTGTCATTTGTCATTTGTCACTTGTACTGAGCGAAGCCGTTGGCGCAGCCTCTCGTAGAGAAGTATTTGTCCTTTGTCAAAAGTCGAAAGTTAATGACCAATAAACTCTTGGAGAGGTTGCGCCCTAAGCGTAGCTATGCAGCAAGCTTTACGACTACGCTAAGTACAAGTGACTAATGACCAATGACTAATGACTAATAACTAATCTATTGAAAGTCCCTTTGAGGCTAGCCATTCAGGGTTGAATATCCGCGACTGATACCGAGAACCACTATCACACAAGATGGTGACAATGGTATGTCCTGGCCCCAATTGCTTCGCTAAGGCAACAGCTGCTCCAACATTAATACCCGTTGAGCCGCCCATTAACAATCCATCTTTCCTCAGCAGTTGGTAAACTACTCGCAAAGCTTCTTGGTCATCGATTTGGATGGCATCATCAGCAGGTGCGCCTTCCATATTGGCTGTGACCCTACCGTTACCGATGCCTTCAGTGATGGAATTTCCTTCTATCTTGATTTCGCCAGTTTTGACATAGCTATAAAGTCCACTACCCAGCGGATCGGCTACAACACATTTAATTGCTGGATTTTTTTCTTTTAAATACAATGCTACACCAGCATAAGTACCACCAGTACCAGTTGCAGTTGTCCATGCATCTATTTTACCATCTGTCTGCGTCCAAATTTCCGGCCCTGTGGTTTCGTAGTGGGCGAGGCGGTTGGCTAAATTATCAAACTGATTTGCCCAAATGGCATTTTCCAACTCAGCAGCTACTCTGCCCGATAGCTTAACGTAGTTGTTGGGGTCTTTGTAAGGTACGGCGGGGACGGGACGAACTTCTGCTCCTAATGCTGTCAGCGCGTCTATCTTTTCTTGTGACTGGGTATCAGGAATAATAATTAGGCATTTGTAGCCTTTGGCGTTGCAAATATGTGCTAGTCCAATGCCAGTATTACCAGCGGTCCCTTCTACAACAGTACCACCAGGTTTAAGTAAACCTTTCTTTTCTGCATCTTCGATGATGTAAAGTGCGGCGCGGTCTTTGACGGAACCCCCAGGATTGAGAAATTCTGCTTTCGCAAGGATTTCACACCCTGTTTCTTCGCTAAAACTGTTTAAACGAATTAAAGGGGTATTGCCAACAGCGCCAAGGAAGCCATTCTTTATATCCATTTTGACTGTACTTGTGTGAGTATCTATAAAAATTTTGGCTTATAGCTGTAGCATGATTTACAACTGATTTGCCTAAAATTCTATGATACTTACATTGGAGGGCTTGCCGTTGGTGTACTTACCTCACTCCTAACTCCCCACTAATTCACTTTCCGTAGTAAACTCTGGCATTACCGTATCCGATTCTTCGCATATACCTGTTCCATTCCTCAGCTTGAAATCGATTTTGAAAAGGCCCTACTGCTACGTGTGGACCCCGTGGTTGCGTCCTTTCGAGGACTCCGCCAGATCGTCCTAATTCTTGCGTAAATACGCCTAAATTCTGCCTAACTTGTGCTGCGATCGCTCTTAACTGTTCGGAAGTGGTGGGAATGGCGACATAATATCTAGAGACTCGCCTATTAGCATTTACATTATTGCGATCGTCTCTATAGTTATAGTTGCCATTATCTGCATTTATTTCCTGTCCGTTACCAAAGCTAATAATTCGGGCGTTATATATGCCTCGTGACTGTAACTCATTTACCCGTTGTTGGGCGTTGCCGACTCTGTTAAAAACTCCTGACTGAATTACAGTTCGGCCTTGGAACTGGCGAATGTAAGCACTAGGTTCTATCTGACGTATTGCTTGTAATGTCTGAAAATCACTACCATCAACATAAACTAAATAGCGCTCAAAGTTCTGGTTATATTGACTAAACTGTGGGGGTTGAGAGGGCTGAAAATTTTGCTCAAATTGATTGTTCGGTAATGGTTGGGAAGGCTGAAAATTTTGCTCAAATTGAGTGTCTTGTACTGTTTGGGTAGGTTGAAAGTTAACTTCCGATTGATTGAAATCCTGTGCTTGACTTGGTTGTAACTGCGGTGATGGCTGTTGACCAAAGGGAATTGGCGGTGGCGGTAAAATCTCACCAGTTTCTTGAGCCAATAGCACGTTGCTGTTGGAGATTTGTGCTTGTGCTGGGGTAGAGTCGGGAATCAGTACTAACCATCCTCCCACTAACAAAAACAGAAGTCTAATAGTGGGCTTCCAACCCTCAAAACCTCGGCGCAACATCTGAAATGGGATAAATTTACTTGATATTCCTCTCGACATAATAATTAGAAAGTAGTCAAAGTATTTTTAGGTAATTTCCATCAAGAACTAATTAGTTCACCGTTGTAGCAACTATATAGCGTTAACGTAAAGTTACCTCATCTGCGTGGCAAAAAATACATCTGTAATTAATCTTAGATGAAAGCTGTTTACAGACACGCTTGCTTCCGTTATGGATGGAAGAGTCAAATCCTCTTCCCTTCTGCCTCCTGCCTTTAAAACTGAAGCGCTTTAGTAGCAAGGCAATGAAAGAGTGTATGCTACAATTGGACAACCACGCAGCTTGTCGTGCTTTGTATGAAAAAAGTCGTCGTTGGTCTTTCTGGTGGCGTTGACAGTTCCACCGCCGCAGCTATCCTGCACCATCAGGGCTATGAAGTGATTGGTTTGACTCTTTGGCTAATGAAAGGCAAAGGTCAATGTTGCTCTGAAGGTATGATCGACGCGGCTGAACTCTGCGAACAACTCGGCGTTCCCCATCAGATTGTCGATATTCGGGATGTCTTTCAGACGCATATTGTCGATTACCTGGTGACTGGTTACAGTGCTGGGATTACACCTTTGCCTTGCTCCCAGTGCAATAAAACGGTGAAGTTTGGGCCAATGGTGCAGTATGCTCGTGCAGAATTGGGGTGCGATCGCATTGCCACCGGTCATTATGCCCGAATTAGCTATGAGGAAGCAACTGGACGTTACCAGTTATTAAGGGCTATTGACCGCAATAAAGATCAGTCATACTTCCTCTATGATTTGTCTCAAGATTTACTTGCAGCAACGATATTTCCTCTGGGCGAACTGGAAAAAACTGATACGCGCCGGATTGCAACTGAATACGGATTGAAAACTGCTGATAAACCAGAAAGTCAAGACTTATGCTTAGTGGAAAGTAACGGTTCAATGCGGGCATTTTTGGATAAATATTTAGCTCCCAAAACAGGCGATATTGTCGATGTGACAGGCAAAGTTTTGGGACAGCATGATGGTGTCCATCACTACACCATTGGTCAGCGCAAAGGTTTAGGGATTGCTGCTGCCGAACCGTTATATGTGATTGAATTAGATGCAGCAAATAATAAAGTAGTAGTAGGCGATCGCACTAAGGTAACTCAGCCAGAATGCACTATAAATCGGGTAAATTGGGTTTCCATTGCCGAACCATCCACCCCAATTCATGCCGAAGTGCAAATTCGTTATCGTTCAACGGCTACACCAGTGACAGTAATTCCGTTGGAAAACTCCCGTGTGCGTTTGGTGTTTGATGAACCCCAAATCAGCATCACCCCCGGACAAGCGGCGGTGTGGTATGACGGCGAGAAAGTGTTAGGTGGCGGAATTATTGAACAGTTTAGTTAAGAATCACCCCTTTGTAGAGACGCCGATTTATCGCGTCTCTTCCCTTAACCTAACCATCATCGCGTCTCTTCCCTTAACCGAACCATCATCGCGTCTCTCCCCTTAACTAAACCGTCTTGGATGATACACCCTTTTCATCAACAAAACCATAATTTTCGTAATAATCGCCTTTTATAGAATTGCCAAAGGCTCAACCTGACTTCTCACCGTATTTGGAAAATCTCTCTCCTAAAAGGCTAGGGTGTACATACAGGGTATTAAAGCGATCGCAACAAACTTTCACTGGAAAAAGAACGCCAAATTGTGGGTTGAAAGTAACCGGATGCTGCCGCGCTACAGTGTAGAAGCTAATGACAGCAAGCGTAACACGGAGACAAAAAAGTGCAAATCACTAAACGCAACGTTGAGTTAAGAGTAGATGGCAGCTTAATGCGTGTTTATGTAGCGGCTCCCAAAGCAGCAGGAAAATACCCTGGTATTGTCTTCTATAGTGATATTTATCAGTTAGGTGATGCAATGATTCGTCTAGCTAACTACTTAGCAGGATACGGCTATGTAGTAGCAGCACCAGAAATTTTTCACCGAATTGAGCCAGTTGGTTTAGTAATTGAGCCAGACGATCTGGGGGACGGATGCGCGGAAATGACGATGCTCGTCGAACCGCCGTAGCTGATTATGATGCCGATTGCCTTGCTGTGATTGAATTTCTAAAAACAGAGAGTGCGGTTTCTCCAAATCAAATAGGCACTCTCGGCTTTTGTATTGGTGGACATTTAGCATTCCGCGCAGCATTTCAAAGCGAAATTCGGGCTTGTGTCTGCTGTTACCCTACTGGCATTCCCAGTGGCAAACTGGGTAAAGAGGTAGCCGATACAATCCAGAGGGTAAATGAAATTCAAGGCGAGATGCTAATAGTATTTGGTACTCTTGATCCTCATATACCAGAGAGCGATCGCCAAACCATAATAAAAGCAATTGAGAATGCTAACATACCTCACCAAGTTTTCTTGTATGAAGCAGAACATACATTCATGCGCGACGACGGTTATCGTTATGATTCTAGTGCTACCACCGCAGCTTGGTCTGAAATAATAACTTTCTTAGGGCGCATATTTGCAGATTGAAACCTCTTATTATTGCTTTCTTCGCGTCAATTTTGAGTAGTCTGCAACGCTAATAATCCAGCACCATAAGCAGGTTCATACCTCGGAAAAATCACCTTTACATTAGGAAATTTTTTAACAAGAGATGTTGTAAATCTTTCATGTATCTTGCATCTACCGCGCCAGACACTTCCCGTTGTGACTACTTCTAAAACTGAGTCAGTACTAAAAATTGCATCCATTACTGTAGATGTGGATTTTACTAACTCTTTTACAGCATCATCAATTATCATATTCGCTACTATATCACCTGACGCTGCTGCAAAATCTACAACTGGTGCTAAAGCAGCTATCTGTTTAACTCCCCATTCTCGGCGATATACTACTTCTATTAAATCTTCTATACTTTCCAAATCAAGATGCTGTTTGAAACCCTCTATCAAACTGGTTGAAATCCCTCGTCCATCATAAGATTTTAATGCTGCATTCATGCCTGCGATCGCAATTTTATAAGCGCTACCTTCATCTCCTAAAATATACCCCCAGCCGCCGACTCGCTTAGTATGTCCTTCATGATTTCGTCCGAAAACTATCGAACCAGTACCGGCTGCAACCACAATTCCTACAGGTTGACCAATTCCACCAACTAAAGCAATCAAAGCATCGTTACAAATTACAATATTGGCTGGCTGTAATGCCCAAGTAATAGGCAATTTATTATTCTGTAACTCTTTGACTAAACCTTTCACTACTTCGATATCTGCTACACGGCCTACACCAGCTAAACCCAAACATATCGCGTCAATATTCACGGAATTTGTAATTATTGCTGCCTGAACCGCATTGTGAATTGCTGTTTGAATAGATTGTAAAGTTGCTTCGATACCTATACTCTGATAATTAGATGGCCCTGCTTCACCACGACCTAGCACTAGATGCAAATCATCCATTAAGACACAAACAGTCTTACTACCGCCGCCATCTATTCCTAAAACATAACTCATGGATTGCAATAATCTTAATTATTTTGATGCTTCGGTTCTTCTTTTAAAGGAATAAAAAACAGAGCAATCATCCCAGGAATAGTCAGCAAACAGACCAAGACAAAAAATAATGGATAGCCAAGTACTTCCTGTAAATAACCACTAACTAAGCCTGGTAACATCATTCCTAAAGCCATAATGCCAGTAGATATAGCAAAATGAGAAGTTTTATATTCGCCTTGGCAAATATACATTAAATAAACACTAAAAGCTGTAAATCCAAAACCATAGCCAAATTGCTCCAAAGAAACCAAGGGATACACTAATGTTAGTGAAGGCTTAGTGTAAGCCATATATACATAAAAAATATCAGGTAAATTCAATGCTAAAGCCATAGGGAATAAACATTTTTTTAATCCATATTTAGAAATTAGCAACCCTCCTAAAATTCCTCCACATATTAGGGATATTACCCCAAATGTCCCGTAGACTAGCCCAACATCTGATGTTGATAACCCTAAGCCTCCTATTTCCGGTTTGTCCAATAAAAATAAAGAGGCTATCTTCACAAGCATTGCTTCGCCAAGTCTGTAAAGCAAGATAAATGCTAAAATATTTATAATTTTATCTTGAGCAAAATATGAGCTAATGATTGACCAAAAAGGTATATTTTCCCTAGCTTCTATTTGTCGTTGGTTATCTGATTCAGGTAAAGGTAAAATTAGGCGATGGAAAATAAACAGGATTGCTAAAATTAAAGCGGAGAAACCAATAGTTATAGTCCAGCTTAAAGGAATATTATTCAGATAAACTTCAAGCTGACCTGCTAAGACTACTAATATTCCAGAGCCAAAAATGACAGCCATTCGATAAAATAGTGAGCGAATGCCAACAAATAAGGCTTGTTGTTCTGGAGATAAAGCCAATAGATAAAAGCCATCGGTAGCAATGTCATAAGTTGCAGAAATAAATGCTCCTATTGTTAATGTTGCAAGGGAGATGAAAAAGAAATTTGGTAGTTGCAAGGAGAAGGCTATTAAACCCAAACAAGCGAACATAGCAAATTGGGTATATAGTATCCATTGACGTTTGGTAGAATAAATATCGACAATTGGGCCCCAAAACATTTTGATGACCCAAGGTAGATAGAGAAAACTTGTCCACAAGGTAATTTGAGTATTATCTATTCCGAGCTTTTTATAAAAGATTACGGAAACTGTGTTGATGATGATGTAAGGTATGCCAGAGGTAAAGTAGAGGGTGGGTATATATGTCCACGGAGAAGGGGTGGTGGTTTGAGGTTTCATGTTTGCCTCTAATTATCGTGTTATTAAAATTAGCATCCAATAGGACACCAATAGGATAAGTTATCTGTAATTTCCCCTTCAGAAAGGCGGATTCCTACACCTCCAGATATAAATTTATCATTACCATTGTTATATAGCCAAGCTCCCCAAACCTGAGTCATTGACTTGCCATCAATTTCTAATTTAGGAAATTCTAATAACTCTTGATAGACATAATTCTGTTGTGTATACCAAGGGTCATTGTTACTACTACGCACAGAGATATTTCCTGAATTAACTGCAAATCCTCCTTCGCCTTCTCTTCCTAAAATAGGTTTGGCAAAGTATGAATTACCTATTGCTGTTGCACTCAGTGATGTTTTAGGAAAATATTCCCAGACTGTTCCAGCATCTTTGCCAGAAAAAAAGTCATATCCTAAATCTGTAATTAGAGCAAATATACTTTTTGGTTGCAGTGCAAAGGCAGAACCAAAGTTGACAATCACAATTTTATTCTCAAAAATTAATTGCTCTAGAGCCGGCCATAATCTTTCACCTTTTTCATCAGTATCATGGATTAGCCATTCCACTGGATACCACATAAAGAGTATATCTATTGGTTTTTTTGTTCTCTGGTCAAATAGATACTCACCATCTTTGATGCCAAGATATTCTAAGGGTAAAATGGTACTTTTGGACTCCAAGTACTTGCTTAACCATCGCATAGTACCTAAATCTTCGGCATTATTCAAAGCTGTAAATGCTACGCAACAGTCTGTAACTGGTTTACCCAAATTTAATGCGGCTCTATTTACATGCTGATTAAGTGTTATTTTTAAGATTTTTTGAGCATCTAAATCTGGTTCTTGCAATCCAAAATGTCTAGCAACTTTATTATTGCCATCCGTACACTCAAACCAAAAACTAGGAGTTTGGGGATTAGTTTCTACTACTTTCTTTATCCCCGTTTCTGGATTCCAGCACCAGTCAAGACGCATACAAAATGGTGCGAGGAAGTCATATTTAACTAACTTGATGGTAGCTTCCGGAAATCCATAGTAAAGTAGTGTATCCTCATCAAGAGTGCGAATAATTTCCCACGCTTGGGTTAAAACACTACCGACTAATTCCGACGCTTGCTGGATTTCTTGGATCGTCTGCGGTAAAACTTGATGGCAATAATAAAGAGCGTAAGGTGTTTCTTGGTCAGTTAGAGGTATACCTGTTCCTTCTTCAATAGGAGCAAAGTTGTACCAACCCATTTTCATCGACTGAAATAGACGCTTTCGTTGAGGACTGTTGAAAATATTCATAACTCTTTTATCCACCCGCATGACCACCGCGACCAAAACTACCAAAACCACTACGACCCTTGGCAGAACCTCTGGAAGTCCCGGCCTCCGATGAATCACCAAAACCGGAGCTTCTAATGCTACTTCCACCAGAGTAACCACTCGATCTGCCGCTACCATTAGATGAGGGTGAACAGTTATTGGGTTGTTGTTTAGCGTTCGGCGACGTTGTGGAGCTGCAATCTGACTGTCTTGCTTCTGGGGTTGTCGCACAAGAAGCAAGTAGCGATACAGTCATAACGAACACTATGAGTTGAAATAAACCTGGTTTCAATTTCATAAGTCTTTCTGGATGAATACACAGATATCAGCTACGGAATTTATGCAAGATAACTACAAGGGTCAAAAATAGATTTCCCATTTCCAGATAGATTTTTTAAGGGTATATCCACGATTTCGAGAATTGCTAAACAAACCCTCTCCAACCCTGTGGCAAAATTTATTAGAGTCCTTCCATAGTTAGTTTGCCCCGCATGACCGCAACTATTCCCAATCTCCCCAGTCTCTACGACCCCTTTTCCACTGAAGCCAAGTGGCAAAAATTCTGGGAAGACAACCAAGTTTACAAAGCTGACCCCAACAAAGGCGGCGAACCCTACTGCATCGTCATTCCCCCCCCCAATGTCACTGGCAGCTTGCACATGGGTCACGCATTTGAAAGTTCCTTGATTGATACCCTCGTGCGCTACCACCGGATGCAGGGACGCAATACCCTATGGCTACCCGGAACTGACCACGCCAGCATTGCTGTGCATACTATGCTGGAAAAGCAACTCAAGACAGAGGGTAAGACTCGCTACGAATTGGGGCGCGAGAAATTCCTAGAACGCGCTTGGCAATGGAAGGCGGAGTCTGAGGGAACGATTCTGAATCAGCTACGACGCTTGGGTGTCTCGGTGGACTGGTCACGGGAAAGGTTTACCCTGGATGAGGGTTTATCTAAGGCTGTTGTGGAGGCATTTACTCGCCTTTACGAGGAAGGCTTAATTTATCGTGGTGAATATTTAGTTAACTGGTGTCCAGCTTCTCAGTCCGCTGTGTCTGACGTGGAAGTTGAAAATCAAGAGGTTAATGGAAATCTCTGGCACTTCCGCTATCCCCTCACCGATGGTTCCGGTTTTGTAGAGGTGGCGACAACTCGACCAGAAACGATGCTGGGTGATACGGCTGTAGCGGTTAATCCCAATGACGATCGCTACAAACATCTCATTGGTAAAACTGTAACTCTGCCAATTTTACAACGAGAAATTCCGATCGTTGGCGATGAATATGTTGATCCGACTTTCGGCACAGGCTGCGTGAAGATAACTCCCGCCCATGACCCGAACGATTTTGACATGGGTAAGCGTCACAATCTGCCGTTTATCAACATTATGAACAAAGACGGCACTCTCAATGCCAATGCTGGGGAGTTTCAAGGACAAGACCGCTTTGTTGCTAGAAAGAATGTCGTTTCTCGCCTAGAAGCAGATGGCTTTTTGGTGAAGATCGAAGATTATAAGCATACCGTTCCCTACAGCGATCGCGGTAAAGTACCTATTGAACCCCTCCTCTCGACTCAATGGTTCGTCAAAATTCGTCCCCTAGCTGACAACACTCTCGAATTCCTCGACCAGCAAACTTCTCCAGAGTTTGTCCCCCAACGCTGGACAAAGGTCTATCGTGATTGGCTAGTAAAACTCACTGATTGGTGTATTTCTCGCCAATTATGGTGGGGACACCAAATTCCGGCTTGGTACGCTATCAGTGAAACGGATGGACAAATTACCGATAATACGCCCTTTGTCGTGGCAAAATCGGAAACTGAAGCTTGGGAAAAAGCTAAATCACAATTTGGCGAAAATGTCAAGTTAGAACAAGATCCAGATGTGCTGGATACTTGGTTTTCTTCTGGACTGTGGCCATTTTCGACTTTGGGCTGGCCGGAACAAACTCAGGATTTAGCAACTTATTACCCGACTACTACTTTGGTGACAGGCTTTGACATCATCTTTTTCTGGGTAGCCAGAATGACCATGATGGCTGGGCATTTTACACAGCAAATGCCTTTCCAAACGGTTTACATCCACGGCTTAGTGCTGGATGAAAAAGGTCAGAAGATGTCAAAGACCAAAGGTAATGGCATTGACCCATTGTTATTAATTGACAAATATGGTACTGATGCCCTGCGGTATACCTTAATTAGAGAAGTAGCTGGTGCTGGTCAAGATATCCGCTTAGAATACGATCGCAAAAAGGATGAATCAGCTTCTGTAGAGGCATCCCGCAATTTTGCAAACAAGTTGTGGAATGCTGCCCGGTTCGTGATGATGAATTTGGATGGACAGACACCGCAACAATTGGGGAATCCAGTCGCTACCGAATTGAGCGATCGCTGGATTATCTCGCGGTATCATCAAGTTGTCAAAGAAACCACCAATTACATTGATAATTACGGTTTAGGGGAAGCTGCAAAAGGACTCTACGAGTTTATTTGGGGTGATTTCTGCGATCAATATATTGAACTAGTGAAATCCAGATTGCAAGCAGATGCCGATCCAGTATCGCGGCGGGTAGCACAACAAACCCTTGGCTACATATTAGAAGGGATTATGAAACTGCTTCATCCCTTCATGCCTCATATTACCGAAGAAATTTGGCAGACTCTCACTCAACAACCAGCAAATTCACCGCAAACTTTACCCCTGCAAACCTATCCTCAGATAGATGCAAACTTGATTGATTCAGCTTTAGAAGAACAGTTTGAATTACTAATTGCTACTATCCGCACAATTCGGAATTTGCGGGCGGAAGCGGATATTAAACCAGGCATAAAAGTGACAGCGAATTTGCAAACTCAAAGCCAGAAAGAGCGGGAAATTCTCACTGCTGGACAGTCTTATATTAAAGATTTGGCGAAGGTTGAGACTTTAACCATCACTGACAAGCAAAAAAACCAAACTGTTACTGCTAAAAAACCTCAGAGGGGTTTGAAGACAATTGGCTTAATTATTGTGGCCATTGTCTTTGGTAGATTAGGTTTAGCTGTGGGAAATGCCATTGATGACATTCCCATCGTCGGAACTTTCTTTGAACTAGTTGGTTTTGGTTACACAGCGTGGTTTGTTAGCCAAAATTTCCTCACTGCTCAAGCTAGACAAAAGTTATGGAGACAGTTGTTTCCGCAGAAAGAATTAGAACAACCACAAGAACCAGAAAATGCGATCGCAGGTGTAATTGGTACAATACAGGTGCTAATTCCTCTAAGCGGTGTGGTAGATATTGAAGTTGTGCGTGCCAAGCTAGAAAAAAGCTTGAGTAAAGCTGAAGCCGAAGTTCAATCCCTGAGTACCAGATTAAACAATCCTAGTTTCGTAGATAGAGCTAGACCTGACGTGGTACAAGGGGCGCGGGATGCATTAGCAGAAGCACAAAAGCAAGCTGAAATTTTGCGCGATCGCCTCCAGGGGTTATCGTAGGCATAGTCTGCGTGGCTTAGGATAACTGTAATGGGTAATGGAAGTGTTAATAATTCCCAATTACCCATTACCAATTAACAAGATCCAAATATCCATTCTGGCACTTATTTTTTTATTAAATTATTTTGAATTTTGAATTTTGAATTTTGAATTGGAGCGAAGCGACCCCTCATGCTATATCTAGCCCAGGTGCGTAAAAACGATTTTTTAGACCAGCACCAGTTACGCTTATTGGCGCGTCAAGAAGCTGATAACTTGTGGGCGATAATTCCCGAAGAAGCTTTCATTCTGCTGGGAAAGGGAAAGATCATGAGTGAGAACTTGCTTGTTCTAGTAGAACTTTCCCCTACAGGCGACATTGAAAGACTAGAAGATGCCACCAACTGGGTACTCCACCTGGTACAAAACTACCTCACCATCGGCATTACCCCGGAATTTTTGCAGCATGAAGCCGAAAGAGCAGAACATTGGCGACAATCTCTGACATTACAAAATCAAGACTTAGCGCGGCGTTCTTTAGAATTGGAAGCTCGTCGCGAACAAATTCAAGCCTTAGAAGAAAGCCTTAAACGCGAAAAAAACGGTTATTCTCAAGAGGAAAGTTAAAAGCTAATTGTGTTGCTTATAAAGCCGCAGCACTCCAAAGGCGTATAGAGACGCGAAATTCCACGTCTCTACATAAGTTTATGCTAGGTTAATTGTCTTAGTAAAGTTAGGCAATCACAGTAATATTTGCACTACTAAGCTGTGCATGATTCGATAACTGGGCTATTTGAACTTGCGCTGTACCACCCAATCCATCTTTATCAAAGAATAGATTACCCGTACTTTGATTGTAGATGAAGCGATCGCTTGCAGCTGTAGCGATCGTACCAAGTCGGAATAAGCCCGAATCGAGTGTCGTATCCTGAGATTGGGTCAGCCCGAATTCCGCCTTAGAAATGAAGATAGTATCATCTCCAACAGTAAAATCAGTAATAGTATCATAACCTCCAGTGCGGGTATCAGTCAGATATAAGCTATCTTGTCCAGCTCCACCAGTCAGCGTATCTTTACCAATTCCACCAAAGAGGCTATCGTTTCCGACACCGCCTAATAAGCTGTCATTACCTGAACCACCAAAGAGGTTATCATTACCATCTCCTCCTGATAACGTATTAGCACCAGTATTTCCAATCAGGATGTTATTAAGACTGTTACCAGTAGCAGTGATTGCCCCAGTTCCAATCAGGGTCAAATTCTCTAGGTTATCTCCCAAGACCCAATTTACTGAAGAGTTAACTAAATCTGTGCCTGCATTTAAGCCTTCAACAATAATATCGCTAACATTGTCTACGATATAAGTGTTATTGCCGATTCCACCATTGAGACTATCAATTCCTGTACCTCCATCTAAGGTGTCATCGCCTGTACCACCCAACAAGGTGTCATTGCCTGAGCTACCAAAAAGGCTATCGTTACCATCTCCTCCGGTCAAAGTGTTCGCAGCAGCATTTCCGACCAGGATGTTATCAAGGCTGTTACCAGTACCAATTATCGCGCTTCCAGTCAGGGTCAAGTTCTCAAAGTTCTCTCCTAATACCCAATTCACAGCAGACTTGACTAAATCTGTGCCTGAATTTAAGCCTTCGGTAATAATATCGCTAACATTGTCTACAGTGTAGATGTCATTACCGGCTCCACCATTGAGAGTATCAATCCCTGCACCTCCATCCAAAGTATCATCGCCTGCACCGCCTAACAAACTGTCATTACCTGAACTACCAAAGAGGCTATCGTTACCATCTCCTCCGCTCAACTTATTAGCACCAGTATTTCCAATCAGGATGTTATTAAGGCTGTTACCATTACCATCGATTGCTCCGGTTCCAGTCAGGGTCAAGTTTTCCACGTTATCTGTCAACACGAAACTCACGGAAGACTTAACTAAATCTATGCCTGCATTTAAGCCTTCAGTAACAGAATCGTTCAGGTTATCTACAGTATAAATGTCATTGCCGGCTCCACCATTAAGACTATCAGCTCCTGTACCTCCATCCAAGGTGTCATTACCTGCACCGCCCAATAATGTGTCATTGCCTGAGCTACCAAAGAGACTATCGTTACCATCTCCTCCGCTCAACTTATTAGCACCAGTATTTCCAATCAGGATGTTATTAAGGCTGTTACCAGTACCATCGATAGCGTCGGTTCCAGTCAGGGTCAAGTTCTCCACGTTATCTGCTAACACAAAATTCACGGAAGACTTAACTAAATCTGTGCCTGCATTTAAGCCTTCAGTAATCGTATCACCGAGGTTGTCTATGATATAAGTGTCATTGCCGACTCCACCATTAAGACTATCAGCTCCTGTACCTCCATCCAAGGTGTCATTACCTGCACCGCCTAATAATGTGTCATTGCCTGCACCACCCAACAAAGTGTCATTGCCAACTTCTCCGCTCAAGATGTTAGCACCAGTATTTCCGGTCAGAATATTATTAAGGCTGTTACCAGTACCATCAATAGCGTCGGTTCCAGTCAGAGTCAAGTTTTCCAGGTTAACTCCCAACACCCAACTTATCGAAGACTTGACTAAATCTGTGCCCGCATTTAAGCCTTCAGTAATGGTGTCGCCGATGCTGTCCACAATATAAGTATCATTGCCTTTACCACCGATGAGGCTATCAGTTCCTGTACCACCATCTAAGGAATCATTGCCATCACCGCCATCAAGTGTGTCACTATCACCTAATCCTTGGAGCGTGTCATTGCCTAGCAATCCTGAGATGCTATCGGCGTTCACTGTACCAGTCAGGTTATCTGCACCTGAAGTGCCATTAATCGGAGGGGTGATTTCACTAATGGTCAAGTTGACAGTAGCAGTGCTACTGCCTCCATGTCCATCACCTATGGTGTAAGTAAAGCTGTCAGAGCCATAATAGTTTTGATCAGGCGTATAAGTGTAAGTACCGTTGTTGTTGTTAACTAAGCTTCCTTGGCTAGGTTGGGTGAAGCCAGTAATGCTCAATACGTCACTAATATCAACATCTGTATCATTGCTTAACAGACTAGTAGCGCTAATGATAACGGGTGTGTTTTTGTTTGTGGTGATTTTGTCGTTAACAGCAACAGGAGCATCATTCACCGCCGTAATATTAATATTGCGGGTAACTGTGGCACTATTAACAGTCCCATCATTGACGACAAAGCTAACGGTACGAGGTGTAGTACTGGGGTTGTCGCTGCTGTTGGTATAAGTAATAGAACGTAGTGCGGCTTGATAGTTCGCAACGGTGGCACTGCCGATTAAGGTTAAAACACCTGTGCTGCTGTTGTAGCTGCCCGTAATCCCATTTTGGTTGGTGAAGGCGAGGATGTCTTGAGCAGAGACAAAACCACTGGTAATGCTGACGGTGGCACTAGCTAGGTTGGTGGAGTCTAAGTCGCTAACGGTGATACCTGAGTCAATGACTGTAGTGGCGTTCTCAGTGTATGCCAGGGCAGAGTTGGTGGCAGTAGCAACAGGTGCATCATTCACTGCCGTAATATTAATATTGCGAGTAACGGCAGTACTATTAGCAGTCCCATCATTAACTATAAAGCTAACGGTACGAGGTGTAGTACTGGGGTTATCACTGCTGTTGGTATAAGTAATAGAACGTAGTGCAGCTTGATAGTTAGCAACGGTGGAACTACCAGTTAAGGTTAAAACACCTGTGCTGCTGTTGTAGCTGCCCGTAATCCCATTTTGGTTGGTGAAGGCGAGAGTATCTTGAGCAGAGACAAAACCACTGGTAATACTGATGGTGGCACTAGCTAGGTAAGGAGAGTCTAAGTCGCTAACGGTGATACCTGAGTCAATGACTGTAGTGGCGTTCTCAGTGTATGCCAGGGCAGAGTTGGTGGCAGTAGCAACAGGTGCATCATTCACTGCCGTAATATTAATATTGCGGGTAACGGCAGTACTATTAGCAGTCCCATCATTAACTATAAAGCTGATGGTACGAGGTGTAGTACTGGGGTTGTCGCTGCTGTTGGTATAAGTAATAGAACGTAGTGCAGCTTGATAGTTAGCAACGGTGGCACTGCCGATTAAGGTTAAAACACCTGTGCTGCTGTTGTAGCTGCCGGTAATTCCATTTTGGTTGGTGAAGGCGAGAGTATCTTGAGCAGAGACAAAACCACTGGTAATCCGGACGGTGGCACTAGCCAGGTTGGGGGAGTCTGTGTCGCTGACGGTGATGCCTGAGTCGATAGTTGTAGTGGCGTTTTCAGTGTATGTCAGGGCAGAAGCAGAGCTAGGGGTGATTGTTGGGGGAGCCCCACTGTTGTTGTTTAGTTGAGCATATATTCCATGGCCAGATCCGTCCTGACCATCGCTTTGCCAGGAAATTACAAAATCTCCAGTAGCATCCATTGCTACTGCGGGGTTAGCTTGATCGTTGTTGGTGTAGGTATTGACCAGAAATTCACCCCCAATAGCTACCCCAGCACTGTTGTAACGTTGGGCATATATGCCAGAGCCAGAGCCGTCCTGACTATTGCTAGTCCAGGAAATGATAAAGTCCCCATCTGCATCCATTGCTACTGTGGGGTTAAATTGATTGCCCTCGGTGTGGGTATTGACTTTGAATTCGGCGCCAATAGCTGCCCCAGCACTGGTGTAGCGTTGGGCATATATGCCATCCCCAGATCCGTCCTGACCATAGCTTTGCCAAGAAATTACAAAGTCCCCAGTGGCATCCATTGCTACTGTGGGGTTAAATTGATTGCCTTGAGTGTAGGTATTAACCTGAAATTCGTTTCCAATAGCTGACCCGGCACTGTTATAGCGTTGGGCATATATGCCCAAGTAAGACCCATCTTGATAATAGCTTTGCCAGGAAATAACAAAGTCACCATTGGCATCCATAGCTATTGTGGGGTTATATTGAGAGCTTTCGGTGTGGGTATTTACCTGAAATTCACCCCCAATGGCTAACCCAGCACTGGTGTAGCGTTGGGCATATACTCCATAGCTAGACCCGTCCTGACCACTGCTAGTCCAAGAAATGACAAAGTTCCCATTGGTATCTATCGCTATTGTGGGGTTAACTTGATTGTTGTTAGTGGAGCTATTGACCTGAAATTCGCCCCCAACAGCCATTCCAGTACTGTTGTAGCGTTGGGCATATATCCCAAAGCCAGACCCATCTGGGCTTTCCCAGGAAATAACAAAGTCACCATCGGCATCGATCGCTACTGTAGAGTTAAGTTGATAGCCGCTGGTGTTGGTATTGACTTTGAATTCGGCGCCAACAGCCACGCCAGTACTGTTGTAACGTTGAGCATACACCCCATAGCCAGACCCATCCTGACCATTGCTAGTCCAAGAAATGATGAAGTCTCCATCAGCATCCATTGCGACTGCGGGATTAATTTGATCATTGTTGGTGTAAGTATTGACTTTGAATTCATTCATGAAAAAACCTCTGAAAAAACTAAAAATTTGATTTCAACAATTACGGCCTGATTAAACAGATTTCTTAGTCATTAGGAATCACTGCACTCGGTCGCAGCCAGTAGTTCAACTCTGGTGCTGTAAATGCTTGGCGGATTTCTTTTCGTTCCTGATTCAAAACCATCGGACGCTGTACACCAGCAAGAAACTGTACATCATAAAGTTCTTGACAGCCTGCGGTGAACTTCAGCATTCCCACCTGTTGCCCATTTCGTAAATCCACTACTGCCACACCACAGAGCAACTTCTCAAACCGTTGGGTTATGGGCAACCCTCCGAAAATATGCCGTTCCCGAATCTGGCATAGTCCGACTAGGGCGTAATACCCGACGCAGCACAACCCCCGCAGAAATCCGGGGAGTACACAAACTACTTGTTGGTCTCCTGATTCTAGATGAATGCGCCATATTTCCCCTGCGCCAGAGTTGAGTAACCACAAAAACCCGTCATGCCAAATTGGGGAATGGGGCATTGATAATCCATTTAGAATAATTTCATTGCTCTCTACTTCCACTACAACTCCACCATTGGCTTTACCCGGACGCCATCCTCCAACGGTATCTGTCGCACCGAGGGCAGTCACATACTTGGGTTTGCCATCCACCATCGCTAATCCATTCAGGTGACATCGGTCTTCTGGCACTACTTCAGAAATAAATTTCGGATGCCAGCGCGGTACAAAGCTAAAGTCTGGACTCAAAGCAGAAAGACACGAAAAGCGGGTGTTGACAATCCACAGCCCTTCTCTGCCAAATTCCAGGTCGTGAATGTTCAAATCGCCTGTAAAATATGTCATCCGTGGCAGATAAAGGGCATCGTAGCGTCCGGGCTGATCTTCTAAAAACTCATAAGCTAAGGTGGGGGCATTTGCTAATAAACAGACTTCGTGATGGGTAGCCAGTGCCAGTCGTGAACCATTCACTGCCAATCCCATTGGTTTAGAAAATTGGCGTAACAGCATGGTTATCTGTTCCCCATTCCAGCCTACTAGTGCCAGTTTTCCAGCTTGGTAGGTGGTGATGGCAATTGAACCTCCGGCTTGACTTAGCCAGGAAATAAATCCCCCATCGGCATCACATTGAATTAAGTTATTCTCTTCTGGCGCAGTAGTAGGAAAAGTGGACAACATAAATCAGTTGAATTAAATTTCAAATTTTGTTGAAGAACTTTAGACTTAGTTAAATACAAAATATACTCAGTAACTCTAACCCTTAAAATTGAGCGGTTAATTACCAACTACGAACCTCGAAAATTACTGGCACAAAGCACTAGTACAGCATGGCGTAAATCCAGCTATCACCTCAATTAAGCAGACAAGTTGCTCAAAGCAACTGATTAAAGGTGAACAAATTTATGCCAAAGTGTACTAGTGATTGATGCCATTAGTTTTGATGAGTTGTGAAAGTTTGTAGTCAGGGCTAAAACCCTTGAAATTGACTGAGAAATCGTTCACTACGAAACTCTCAAAATTGATGACACAGACCACTAAGCGTGCCATCATTGTCAATAAACAAGCTTGTACCAGAAACAGTATCTAAAGGAATCGACCCCAGAAAATAGGTCGCGCCGCCATAAAGCTGCACTGGATCTAACTTTGCAGATATTTTGAACTTAGTTTTTTATAATGTCCTAGCGGTAAATATTGTTTGATAATCTACTGTTATAATAAAGACTTTTTTATTTAAAAATAAACTGTATATATACTGAATGTAAAAATTAGTTAAAACTTCAATAATTTAAAAACTTGCTCGGCAAGTTTTGTTACTTTAACGGCAAATTGTGTTGTTAGGGTAGAGAAAATGCGTAGATGTAGCCCTTCTCCTGTCGGAGACGCTGCGCGTAGCTTGCTTCCACGAAGTGGTACGACTGCGCTCAGGAACCACCCGTCGTATACATCGCCATCCTTCGTATTAAATATTTAGCCTAAATACGTATAAACCATGCGATTTTTCACTCGAAACCAGTAGCGGTGGAAGTAGCAAATTTTACATACTTTGCCTTGCAATTGCTGAAATTCCTGCTAAAAAAGGATTATAAAAATAAAATTACTATTTGACTCACAATTATCTAAAAAAGCTTTTTTAGTGTGCCATTTAAAATTTACGACGAAAGTAGGATGAGACAACAAGAGTGTGGTGTGACAGTATGGTTCACTGGTTTGAGCGGTGCAGGTAAAACTACTATCTGTCAATTCGTGGAGAAGGAACTGCGGATACAGGGATATAGAGTTGAAGTTCTCGACGGTGATGCGGTACGTCAAAACCTATGCAAAGGATTGGGTTTCAGTAAAGAGGATCGAAAAGAGAATATTCGGCGCATTGGCTTTGTAGCTCAACTTCTTGCCAGAAATAATGTCATTGTATTGGTTTCGGCAATTTCACCATACCGCGAAATTCGGGAAGAAGTGCGCCAAATGACTCCATTTTTCATTGAAGTTTACGTCAACGCATCATTGGCAGTTTGTGAACAGCGAGACGTAAAAGGGTTATATAAAAAAGCAAGAGCAGGAGAAATTAAACACTTTACTGGTATTGACGATCCTTATGAAATACCACTCTGCCCTGAAGTCGAATGTAAAACTAACCAGGAAAGCGTTGCTCAAAGTGCAACTAAGGTCTTAGAAAAGCTAGAAGAGTTGGGTTATGTTGAGTTATATAGTTGCTAGAATGAATGATTTATGAGTTAAATAAAGTTTTTAACTCATAACTTTTATTAAGATGCCAATAATTGCCGAATTAACCTGGCCACAGCTTTCTGCGTGAAGCGGTTGGCAATTTGTTGACCTAAACGTTGTACATCTGAATTTACCAATAACTGAGCAATTTGGGATGTAATTTGCACTGGGTCAAAGCCTCTTGTTTCTCGGAGAATACCTAATATACGTTTGATATGCTCCAAGGTTTGTTGTTGCTCAACTGTCGCTGCTGGAGTTTTATTAACTGCTGTCAATCCTACCCGTTCTCGTAACAAGGAGGTAAAGTTATGCAAAACATTTTTACCGAAAGCATCGAGTCCGTTAACAGATTCATCTACTAACTTGTCACGAATAAAAGCACCGCGTTCAGATGATAGAAATTCTATCCCCTGATTTAGCACTAAATTAAAGTCGTAGTCTTGACTATTACGCGCATTTTTTAACAAGTTTTCTAAGCGATTCCAGCGAAATCTGCCATCTTTAAATAGCAAATCTTGCAATGATGCTCTTAATTGCGGTGCTGGATCTGTTAACAGACGTTTAGAAACGTAGGGATAAGCTTCGCTGAGAACTTTAAAGTTTGGATCTATATATATTGCAATACCTTCAAGCGTCACCAAGGAGCGAATAATTAAGGCGTAGTAGGGCGGTACGCGGAAAGGATACTCATACATCAAGGCTGATAGTTCATCAGTGATGCTTTTAATGTTGAGTTCGGCAACGCTGGCTCCTTGAGCGTCAGCAAAAACTCTGGCAAAAGCTGGGATAATTGGTGTTAAATCGGTTTCTGGTGATAAGAAATCTAACTTCACGTAGTCTTTTGCTAATCCTTCAAAGTCGCGGTTGACGACGTGGACGATCGCTTCTATCAAACCATAACGCTGTGGTGGCTTAATCTCGCTCATCATCCCAAAGTCGAGATAAGCTAATTTGCCATCGGTTGTCGCTAACAAATTACCAGGGTGGGGATCTGCATGGAAAAATCCATGTTCTAGCAGCTGGCGCAGGGAACACTGCACACCCACTTCAATGAGATAACGAGCATCTATCCCTTGGGCACTAATTTCTTCTGTCTGGGTTAATTTGGTACCGTTAATCCACTCCATCGTCAAGACGCGGCGATTGGTATATTCCCAGTAAATTTTCGGTACGTATACGTCTTTTATATGACCGTATAACTCGAAAAATCGCTCGGCATTTTCGCCTTCATGGATGTAATCCATCTCTTCAAAAATGCGATCGCCTAATTCATCAAGAATACCAACTAAGTCACTTCTTACCCGTTTGACTTTTTTCTGCACCCAAGCGGCGAGGTTACGCAAAATATACAAGTCAATGGTGATTCCTTCTCTTAAGTCGGGGCGTTGAACTTTAACAGCAACTTCTTCACCAGTTTTTAGCTTACCTTTATACACTTGCCCCAATGAAGCCGCAGCAATTGGCTGCGCCGAGAGTTCGGCGTAAACCTCTTCTGGAGGTGCGCCTAATTCTTCTTTAATAAACTGGTAAGCAATTTCGTTGGGAAAAGGCGGTAATTGGTCTTGTAATTTAGTTAATTCTTCTAGGTATACGGGAGGAACTAGATCCGGTCTGGTGGATAAAGCTTGTCCAATTTTGATGTAAGCAGGACCTAATTGGGTCAGCAATACTCGTAGCTGAGTGGCTCGGCGGCGGTCATTTTTGACGACAATTCCCCGTTTACTATCCGACCACAATCCAAACACAAAGGATAGAGTTGGCCTCAACACGGCAAAAATCCGCCGTAAAACTTGCACTTTTCTATTTTGATAATGCGCCGCTATGCCCACGGGATCGTAAAGCGTCTCAGGTTGGGCTGCTATTCTCACCTTTTGGGCTGCTAAGAGTCTTGGCGAGCGTACAACTAAGCTTGATGTACCATCTTTTGGCACTACATCAATAACGTCCGGTTCGTCGCCTCGGCGATTTGTGCCGTTGCGACTGTCCTCCTGAATCGGTCGGGAACTAGGGGGAAGTGTCTTAACAATCATGAAGAAGGCCACCAGTCAGAACGATCACATTAAGTATTGTAACAATATGTTTAGAAATTGGGAATTGGGAATGAGGCATTGGGCATGGGGAAAGGGAAAGGGGTAAGGGTAAAAGGGGAAAGATTAAATTTATTCCTTTTCCCTTTAACCTTTAACCTTTTCCCCTACTCCCCACTGTCTGCTACACTTAAACGGGCATACTAGTTCAATAGTATTAGGTATTGCTAGTTGCTCAAAGATGAGACTTATTATCCTGTAAATTAGAAGTATCCGGCATCTGCCCTCATGGAGAATTTGGCTTGATGTTGCTTTGCCTGCGAATTGAAAACTTTGCCCTAATTGACCAATTGGAATTAGAATTTGGCGCGGGACTAAATGTGTTAACAGGTGAAACCGGCGCTGGAAAATCGATTATCTTAGATGCCATTGATGCTGCTTTGGGCGGTAAAGTCTCTAGTAGAGTCATTCGCACGGGGACAAGTCGGGCGATGGTAGAAGCTACTTTCACCTCAAACGCTCCCCTAGCCGCTTGGTTGACCGAACAAGAAATAGATTTACTCGATGAAAATTCTGTAGTCATTAGCCGAGAAATCACAGCCACTACGAGTAATGTCCGCAGTCGATCGCGGGTGAATGGTGTGTTGGTAAATCGGCAGATCATGGCAGGAATGCGCGATCGCTTGGTGGAAATCACCGCCCAAGGTCAAACTGTACAAGTGGGACAATCTGCTCAAGTCCGCGATTGGTTGGATTTATATGGCGGCGACTCTCTAATGCAGCAACGTCATAAAGTCGGCACAAGCTTTAGTAGTTACCAACAGGCGCACTTAGCTCTAGAAAAACGCCGGACATCAGAACGGGAACGGTTGCAACAACTCGACTTGCTTACTTATCAAGTGCAGGAATTGGGAGCAGCCAATCTCAGCGAACCTAATGAATTGGAACAGTTGGGGGACAAGAACGGGAACGCCTGAATCATGTCGTCGATTTGCAACAAATGAGTTACAAGGTTTATCAGGCTTTGTATCAAAACGATCACGAAACTCCCGCCGCAGGTGATTTATTGGGAGACAGTGAGGCGATCTTAAATGACATGGTAGAATACGATACCCAACTACAACCCCTATTAGAATTAGTGAGGGACGCGCAAGCTGCGGTAATGGAAGTGGGAAGGCAGATTAATGCTTATGGGGATGGATTGGAAGCAGATCCGCACCGATTGGAAGAGGTGGAAGAACGAATTCAGGAGTTAAAGCAAATTTGCCGCAAGTATGGGCCGACATTAACAGAAGCGATCGCTTACTACCAAAGTATCCAAGCAGAATTAGCCCAACTTAACGATAGCGAACAATCTATCGAAAAGTTAGAACAACAAGAAAAGACGTGTTTTGAGAAACTTACCCAAGCAAGTAATCAGTTAACTCAATTGCGGAGTCAGGCGGCTGCTAATTTAGAATCGCGTTTGATAGCTGAACTCAAGCCCCTAGCGATGGAAAAGGTGAAATTTCTGGTTGAAATATTACCAGCTTTCCCAACTGCGATGGGAGCAGATAAAATTACCTTTACATTTAGTTCTAATCCCGGAGAACCACTGCAACCTTTAACAGAAGTTGCCTCTGGTGGCGAAATGAGCCGCTTTTTACTAGCGTTGAAAGCTTGTTTTTCTCAGGTTGATGTAGCCGGGACATTGGTATTTGATGAAATTGATGTCGGGGTTTCGGGAAGAGTCGCCCAAGCGATCGCGGAAAAATTATACCAGCTAAGTCAACGCAATCAGGTCTTATGTGTTACCCATCAACCTTTAGTTGCGGCAATGGCCGATCGGCATTTTCGTGTAGATAAGCAAACTATCAATCAAGGCAAAGGTAAAAAAGCTAACAATGATAATGCTGAACAGCGTACCGTTGTCAGAGTTACTACTTTGGATAATTTAAACACCCGCCGGGAAGAATTAGCGCAGTTAGCTGGTGGTAAATCTGCAACTGATGCGATCGCTTTTGCAGAATCTCTATTATTACAAGCTGCTAACCACCGTCGCGCGAAGCATACTTGACCAAATAATTACGAATTACGAATTACGAACTTGCACTGAGCGTAGCCGAAGTATTACGAATTACGAATTATAAATTTAGGCTGCCAATTCTGAAAGCCGTAAACCAGCAATATTCTCGCAGGAAAAAGTCTCTTTGCCCATACATCGCCGACAAATTAGCTCTATAATTTGCCCTGCCCAATTGCGGAAAAACCATTGGCACAAGGAATCATCTTCTTGAGGAGTTAGAGACAGAGGAATAAAACCTTTCTTCTGCCATACTTCTGCTGCTGTATAGATATCATCAACAAGAATAGCAACGTGATGGACAGTATTAAAACCTTGCTGTTGGAATAAGCTGGCAATCTGTTCATCTGGTGCGTTAGGCGCAAGCAGTACCAAAATCATGCCTGACGGCATTAAGGCTGAGAGAAAGTACATACTAGCATCTTCAGGCAATAGATTTTGCTCAGGACAAAAATCATCAGGCCATTTTCCTGGCCCTTCAGTAATTTTGGCATTATAGTTAATCAGAGCTTTAGCATAGTCTGTAAGAGCTTTTGAATCAGGAAACAACAGTACATAGTGATCTACGATAACTCGTTCACCAAAGAGATGTATGCAAAAAGATGAATCTAGAAATTCTGGAGTCTTGCACCCATCTTTATACAATAGCAATCCATCATTTTCTACAAAAGGCGACTCCTGATTCATTGAAGTTTTGGCTAAGTTAAAACCTTTTCTAGGATCTAATGGAAGGTTATTGTTCATAATACTCACCTATCAAAACAATCTATAGTATTTATTCAAAATTAAAGCTGCGAAACAGGGTTTATATCTACTATTATACTCAAATACTTTGAGCTAATCTCAAACACCCGTCAGGTAATTATAGTAACTAATAATACTAACTGTCTCTAAACTTGCGCCGAATAATTCTTAACTTATCTCTTCCTTTTATTCCCGATGAAAGCTACGTAAGCTTGTCTCTTTGTATTCTTCTGAGCGAGACACTGCACCTAGCAAGCAAGGAATAGCATTGTTGCCCTCCCACTCTAGGTAATTTTTCAAGTATACGAGCCAATACTTGTCGGTTAAAGGGAAAAGGGGAAGGGGAAAAGGGAAAGAAAAAACCTTTAACCCAACCCCAGTAACCTTTTCCCCAAACCAAATTCTGAGTTCAAAATGCACAAAGCGAGTAGTATTGGTATACGAGCAATCTGTTATTTGAAATTTTCAAATACAGCATTACAGCCTTTTTACTCATGAAGCCCATTTGTCAAGTCCGATCTATACAAATTTAAATGAGTTTATCCTGCAAATTGCAAGAGAAAAAGTATCTAAAGATTTGACATAAGCATCTAAAGATTTTTCATTGTATAGATCGGTGAGGTTTTATATATTTTTTAGATAAATAGCATTAACTACAAGTTTTTTTAAAGTTAGTAAATTTCATAAAAACACTCTGTAATTTAGTTTAAAAAGCTCAAGATTAGCGATTAAAAAAATAACAAAAAAGCTATATATGAAGCTTAATTGTGCTTTTTGATATTTATTAATGAAGCAAAATTTATGTCCTAATAGGAGAATTAACTCTAATGGCATCAGATTCAAATTCTGTTTTTGGTAATACCGTTAATAGTGGTGGTCAGGCTAGCAACCCCAGCGATCCTTTCAAACCTGGAGGCGCTTTTGGTATCCCAACGGCTGACAGCTTCGATTTTGATAAGTATGGAATTCCCAAAGAAGGCAGTTTCGATCCTGCTAAATATGGCATCCCAACGGCTGACAGCTTTGATTTTGATAAGTATGGAATTCCCAAAGAAGGCAGCTTCGATCCTGCTAAATATGGCATTCCAACGGCTGACAGCTTCGATCCTGCTAAGTATGGTATTCCAAAAGAAGGCAGCTTTAGTTTAGGTAGCTCTGGCATCCCAACGGCTGATAGCTTCGACCCTTCTAAGTATGGTATCCCAACGGCTGATAGCTTCGACCCTTCTAAGTATGGTATTCCAACCGGAGGCAGTATACCAAATATTGGTAGTAGCCCAACTGCTTAGTGTGGCAATTGGTAAATTTAAGTTAGACATCATCCTAAAACTCTGGGTTTGTCTACCTCTTAATTAAGCGATATGCAACTTCCATTAAACAAAAATCCCATCCTAGCAAGAGATAACAATTACAATTTTGTAGCTTTTGCGTAGGTGGGGTTTTTATTATCTATGGAAGACTTAGTAGTGGATATAACTCCATCATCTAATACTGCCATTTTAAATTTATTTATACTCTTGCAAAGCTCCTAACTTGCGAATTCCCGGCCAAATCATTGCCGTAGCAATAACCACTACAATTGTGCCAATTCCACCACCCACAACGGAAATCACCGGGCCAAATAAAGCAGCAGTCAAGCCTGATTCAAAGCCTCCTAATTCATTCGAGGCACTGATAAACACGCTATTAATAGCAGCAACTCGACCACGCAAATGATCCGGTGTTCTGATTTGAACTAATGTATGGCGGATCACAACGCTAATACTATCTAGTGCGCCACCAAGGATCAGCATCAACATAGACAGCCAAAAGGAACGAGAAAGTCCAAAGATAATTGTTATAACCCCAAAGCCAACCACTGACCATAATAAGGCTGGGCCTGCTTTGCGTAACGGTGGTAAATATGCCAGGGTGATAGCCATAGTCAAAGCACCGATGGAATGGGCTGCTTGTAGGTATCCTAATTCCACTGGTCCCACATGTAAAATATCTTTGGCAAAGATGGGTAGCAAGGCGATCGCACCACCCAACAATACAGCAAACATATCCAATGTAATCGCTGCTAAAATCAACTGATTCTGCCAAACAAATTTAGCGCCAGCAGCAAGCGCTTGGAGTGAGATTGGCTCAGTTTTGCGGGTGACTTTTTGCTGTTTGATCGCCAGCGTTAAAATAAAACACAGTAAAGCTGCGATCGCTGCTAATACATAAACTCCTGTAGCACTTCCTAGCCAAGCGATGCCGAATCCCCCCAAGGCTGGGCCGATAACTGCGGCTAACTGAAAGCTACTACTATTCCAAGTAGCTGCATTGGTAAAAGCACTGACAGGTATTAATTGCCACATCAGAGCATCACTGGCAGGTTTAAGGAATGCCCTAGCGACACCTGTTAATACTAAGCAGGCGTAAATTAGAAAAATTGCACCCTGAGTATAGGAAAGTACCCCTAAAGCTAGGGAGCAGAGGGCTAGCAACATTACCGAGAGTAACATGGTCACTTTGCGATCGCGGCGATCGGCAACATCTCCGGCAATTAAGGTGAGAATAATCATTGGTAGGACTTGCGCCAGTCCTACACCACCTAAAGCGATCGCTGAGTTCGTCCGCTCATAGAGTTCCCAGCCAATCGCTACAGTTTGCATTTGCGACCCCACGAACAGTACTAGCCGTCCGATGGTAAATAGCCGATAGTCTCGAAACTTAAAGGCTGCAAAGGGATCGTGTTGTGCAACCTCAAAGTTATGGGGCTTTGAGTTCTGTTTTCTCGAAGACATTTTTTAGTAGAGTTAAGCCTTCTTCAATATTGGAAATTTGGTCTTCTGAAAGACCTTTCAGCAAGTCAGTAATATGAGCGCGAGTTTGATCTTGGGATTGCTTGAGATGATGTTTTCCATCTTCAGTTAAATTGAGCAGCACCCGCCGCCGCTCTTGAGGATGAGCAATCCGTTTCACGAAGTCGCGTTGTACCAAGCGTTCTATGGTTGCTGATGCCGTGGCAGAGGTGACACCTAAATGCTCTGCTAAGTCAGATAATGAAGCACCAGGATTCCGGTTGATAAATGCTAGCGATCGCAATTGAGGTATAGATAAAAAAGCGGCACTATGGGCACGCATATCCGCTCGGATAAACCGCATCACTAATGGAACTGTTTCCATTACTCTAGCGGCACATTCTTCGGAAGTTGCACCTTGATTAGGTTTATCCAAGGTCATGGGCTTGTTGTTCTCCTAGTTACATAGCCACCCGTGGATAAAGTTTTCCACCAAGAATGGCCAAAATTATTAATGTGAATAAGAGAATTGTACAATCCAGACCAAAGCCATAGATGCTAGTGCCATTCAACAGCATGGTGCTACGTAACCCGTCAACCAGATAGGGTCAACGGATTTAAATGGGAAATGAACTTTAACCAACTGGGCATCAAAGAAATCGGATAGATGGCATTACTCGCAAAAAATAACGGCATGGTTAACAATTGTCCAATACCCGTCATCCTTTCTCGACTTTTCACCAAACAGCCAATAATTAATGAAAAAATACAAAATGTTCCCGCCCCCATTATGACTAGCAGCAGTACTTGGAGAATAGCTAGGGGATGAAGATTTAGTTTGACACCTAATAAAAATGACAATCCGTAAATGAATATTACCTGAGATAAGCACCGTACCCCACATGCTAAACCTTTGCCCAACACCATCGCTACACGGGGTGTAGGACTAGCTAAAAATTTATGTACAATGCCTAAATCTCGCTCCCAGATTAGGGTCATCCCACCGCTAAAAATTGCCACAAACAAAATACTTTGAGCCAAAATCCCAGCAGAAATGAAGTCCAAATAGGGTAGGTTCCCTGTAGGAATCGCGCGAGTCCGGGCGAAAACTTGTCCAAAGATTAGCAGCCATAAGGCTGGTTGCACAGCTCGAACTATTAAATCAGTGGGATCGTGGCGGAGTTTACGGATTTCCAATTCAGCGATCGCCAGGGTTTTCGTAACTAGCTCTTTAATTGCAGAGATCGAATTTCCTCGGACAGTGGGTGGTGATTTAACCCAACCGTTGAGCAGTACGTCTGGTTCTTGCTGTGTCACGGTAGTTCACTCCTGATGTTAACTGGTCGCCTGTATAGTGAATAAAGACATCATCCAAAGTTGCATTTGGGTTATCTAAAGAAGCTTTTAAGTCACTCGGTGA
This sequence comes from Nostoc sp. DSM 114160, assembly GCF_053470305.1. Lineage (NCBI taxonomy): Bacteria > Bacillati > Cyanobacteriota > Cyanophyceae > Nostocales > Nostocaceae > Nostoc > Nostoc sp. DSM 114160. Next base: position 1,078,218 of record NZ_JBPFGO010000002.1, read on the forward strand.
ACCTGTGGTAACAACTTCACCTTGCTGCATAATCGCCACTCGGTTACATAAGCTGTCCGCTTCTTCTAAAAAGTGGGTTGTTAAAAATATGGTTGTGCCGTAATCAGCACAGAGTTGTAGTACAAGTTGCCATACTTGAGTTCGAGCGATGGGATCTAGTCCGACAGTCGGCTCATCAAGAAACAAAATTTGGGGTTGATGTAGAACTGATATGCCAATTTCCAGCTTACGGATCATCCCACCAGAGTAGTTTCGTACCAAGCGCTTTGCTGCATCTTGCAAACCCATGTATTCTAGAATTTCATAGATGCGGCGATCGCGTCCTTTGGCAGGTATTCCATACAGCTTGGCGAAGATTAAGAGATTTTCGTACCCCGTGAGACTCCCATCAGCAGATAGCGCCTGGGGAACATAGCCGATAGCCCGTCTCACAGGATTAGATTGACCAGCCACGTCATAGCCAGCTAAGGTTGCTTTCCCTGCACTGATAGGCAACAAGGTTGTCAACATTTTAATAACTGTACTTTTCCTTGCGCCATTGGGACCAAGCAGACCAAATACTTCGCCTTGTTCCACAGATATGCTTAGGTTATTAACTGCGGTGAACTTACCAAAACGGCGTGTGAGTCCCTGAGTTTCCAAAATCAACGGTTTTGGTTCTTCTTGAGGTTGCGATCGATTTATTTTGTTTGTCAGTATTGTCACAAGTTTGATGCACTTCTATTAATTAGTAAATCTAACTATTAGCTTCTCAATAGATTTACCAGAAGTCAATAGACGAATGGCATAAATTTGAATCATAGAGTGGCGGTGAGGTTATCGATGGGTGAAGTATTACTGAGTGCGATCGCAGCCTACCCATCGTTTACAAGTTTTTTATATCTTTTTCAAAATCCTCGGCCCCGTAATGCGCTGAAATTTGACGACTTGCGGGTAGATGCTGAAATGCTATGCGATTCATTCTTGCAAATCGGCTAGCTTGAGCAGAAGTTAACTTTTCTTTTTGAAAAAGCATCACTGCAATTTCCTGCTTCATTCATTATCCTGAGTTCTTCTGTTGCCAGAGCTGTTTTTTCTACCATAAATTCTTGGTTAGTGATTTTTACTTCAGCAAAAGGGTATCCGTGGTAATACCGTGGCAAGTTTATTGATCGGGTAATTACAAAGGTGTTGAGAGGAAGTATGACATCATCCCATTTGAAATAAATAATTATGGCATCCAAGAAATACTACGCTGTTTTTAAAGGTCGAAAGACAGGTATATTCACAAGCTGGGAGGAATGTGAAGAACATATCACAGGTTTTAGTGGTGCGTTGTACAAATCTTTTAAGACTAGGGAAGAAGCAGAAGGAGCGTTGGAGCTTGCAGAACAGAGTTTTATTATTAAAACTGAGCATAAAGAAGTAAAGCAGCAGGAAACAAAAACAAAGATTTTTCCGGCAAAAGAGTTAATTCTAGACAGCGTTTGTGTTGACGCTTCATGTTTAGGTAATCCGGGGTACGTTGAATATAGAGGTATTTATACAGGAACACGGAAAATGATTTTCCATAAAAGTCCAATGCCAAACGGAACGAATAATCTTGGGGAGTTTTTGGCTATTGTTCATGCTCTTGCATACCTCAATAAACAAAGTATGAATATACCTATTTATTCTGATTCAGAGACAGCTATTATTTGGGTAACAAATAAGAAACCCAAAACCAAATTAACCCGAAGTATGCACAATGAAGAAATATTTAATTTAGTAGATAGAGCATTGACGTGGTTGGAAAATAATGAGTATACCAATCCTATCCTCAAATGGAATACTGTCTATTGGGGCGAGATTCCAGCAGATTTTGGTCGTAAATAAGCTTGGTCTAGCAGTGAGGCAAAAACATGAAATTATAATACATAAACTATAAAACGATCGCATTAAATCACTCTTGAAAATATGGAAGGCTCTAGTTTAGCCAATCTAATCCCAAATGCAGAAAATGCAGTCGTTGATATTCGTAAACTGCGTGACTAATGCGTATTCTTCATATCCGTCACGCTGCACAGCAGACCCTTGGTGAATCACTGGATGACTCTGAGACGATCTAAAGACTAGTAACCGCACGGAGGTACGTTTGAGCATATTAGACATATACTAGCAAAGCGATCGCATAACTGAAATGTTTGCATAATAATATGCCTAATAATTTTATACACCGGATGGTTATTAGATTCCAGCGTAATGGTTATACCAATTTTCTATGAATACGAATTATATAAAATCTCTGGTTATCTTCAACATTTTATTTCCACCAGGCTGTAGTTCGTATTCAACCTTTTCAATATCTATTTTGTAACCCTTTGAAGCGTAATATTTGACGATTTCATCTAAATGTTGTGAATGTTTCCACATTAAAGTTATGAGGGGGAATATTCGGACTTCTTTAGCAATACGCAACATCTCACCTACAGAATATAGGTGAAACTCATAATCGAGATGGTCTGAATATAAAAATAATAAATGCGAACAAAGAGCTATATCAAACTCTTGATTATCATAAGCTAATTTCGGCAATTCACCGACTGCATACCTGTTGCTATTTTTGCCAATTTCATAATCAGACAGAAATTCTTGAATAACTTTCACTCTATTATGTCGCAAATCATCCGGTGATTTATGATAGCTCCATACCCAATTATTTGATGTAGCCTTAACTTGATTAATAATATCATCTACTACTTCATTAAATCTTTGCAAGATTTCATTACTGGAGAATTGGTACAGTGGATCGACAGAAACTACACTTTTACCCTGACCTGTCATTTCTGCATTAAAGCTTGCTGGCCCATCCCCAACCCCAATGATTCTTTTATTTAAATCTACATTTGTTAAATTGAATATTTTTATATATTCATCCATTGACCTCCCAAAAGGAACTACTTTATCTAGAACCATTGCCATATAATTTTCCTCGCAAAGGACTGATTAAACAAGATAATAGTAAACTCAAAATGTTTTATTCATTATGAGACGGCAATCATTCAGAAGCACGTTAAGTTCTTTTACAACTGTCAAGGGATTTCTACCTCTAAATACAGCTGCGATCGCAGCTTCATAAGGATTTCTACCTGTTTTTTTGACAGCATTTATTGCAGCTTGATTTGATAATCCTCGGACACTAACTAGCCATGCCGCTAATACATGTCCAGTACGTCCAATTCCACCAGAACAGTGTACAATAACTTTCTCATTTTGTTTATCAGCTTCTATTAAGAAAGGAAGTATTTTCTGTGTGAGATTTTCTAAATCAGCTAAATGGAAATCTGCGATTGGTGCCCAACAAACTAGTTGATTCCCAAATTTTTGTTTGTATGTGTTTAGAAGATTAGAGTAAAAAGCTAGCTGTTGTTCATCAAGAAGACAGCAAACACGCTTGATATTTTGGCGCTTCATGAATTCTATCCAATCCTGAACGTTCTTATCAGAATATCCAGGTCGCGCAGCACCAAAGACTATTTGCTCCTTCTCCCAAGCTGGGGCAAATTTGTACATAATTTAAATGTCTAGAGTCGAGGTTGATAAATCTTACCAATGGCAGAAAATAGCAAACGCAGTTTAAAAATCTTTCTACAGCCGATGCCAGCTAAAGTAACTGATATTTAAAGGCCTAATACAATACCTACGTATACACACTATATTACTTTAGAGTTATACTGCACTGCATCTAAATCTACCTGGAGAATAATAAGGTAGAACGATTGCTAAGAATAAAGTTTTTCAATAAATTTTATATTTTTGTGAATTGCTTTGCTGGCTATACTACGTCTAATGCTTGTTTTTAGGACTTTTGCAGCTTACTTAGCAAGCTTCAGTTGTTACCTTGACTAATCAATGAGGTTAAGAGAAACTAACTAAATACTGACGTGTGTGCTTATAATATTAATAAGTTTTGTAAAGATTATGAGAAATATATGTTGAAAGATGGAACATTAGTTAACAAATGGCAAGTTTATATCTAGTAACTAGTAAAAATGTTCCTACGGCTATATTTGTAGCCTTCTGCTAAGGCAGTAGAATTTAAGCGTACTTATCCTGGTTGGCCAAAAGAATGGAGACATTAGAGTTCATAATTTATCCAGACGGTCGGGTACAAGAGAAAGTCACTGGCATTGTGGGTAATTCTTGCGCTGAAGTTACAGCAGCAATAGAGGCGCAGCTGGGGCAAGTACTTAATCATGAGCCAACCTCAGAATATTTCGCTGCTAAGGTGCAGCAACCTAATGTGGCGAATACACACACCACTTACAGCGATTGGTAAGTTTTCACAGTAGTTTAGTGTTATTAATTCACAACCACCATGTCACACTTTAGCCAAATTAAGACTCAAATCCGTAACCTTGATTCTTTGAAAGATGCTTTGACTGAATTGGGCGTAAACTGGAAACCCGGCCCGCGCGAAGTTCGTGGCTATCGCGGTCAAACCCATCCTGCGGAAGTTAGTATTGAGCAGGAAAATGGCTATGACATCGGCTTTAGATGGAATGGCAAGGAATATGAATTGGTGGCTGATTTGCAATATTGGCAGCAAGATTTGTCTGTAGATGGATTTTTGCGCCAAGTAACACAGCGCTATGCTTATCAAACAGTTTTGAAAGAAACCGCTCGTGTTGGTTTTCAAGTTTCTGAACAACAAAAAAATGAAGATGGTTCAATTCGCCTGGTAGTACAGCGCTGGAGTGCGTAATGGCTGATTTTCTGCCGTCGCCGGAAGAACAAGAAGATAACCGTTCCGGTTTGGAACCAGAATTAGGGGGTTTTTTACGGGATGCCCCAGAACGTTCGGGTTTGGAACCGGAATTAGGTGGTGTACTGCGCCAAAATGGTGTTTACGTTGACGAAATCACCTGTATTGGTTGCAAGCATTGCGCTCATGTTGCGCGTAACACCTTTTATATTGAACCAGATTATGGGCGATCGCGCGTGGTTCGGCAAGATGGGGACGCTGAGGAAATTATCCAAGAAGCAATTGACACTTGTCCGGTTGATTGCATTCACTGGGTTGATTACACTGAACTGAAAAAGTTAGAAGAAGAACGCAAATATCAGGTAATTCCTTTAATAGGTTATCCTGTAGAAGAGGCAGTTGCTGCTAGCCAACGTCGGCGTAAAAAGCAAAAGTCAAAAACCAAAAAATCCCGTTATTAAGATAAAAACGTTAAATCAATATAATAAAGGACTGGAATATCCAGTCCTTTTGTTTTTCGTTATGTAGTTAATTTTTGATGTAAGGATAATTTTGAATTCCCTGTAATACCAATTCACGAAATTACTGATACAAATCACTTCCTCTGCTTGCCCATCTGTATCATTTTTAAAGTGAAACGGTATAAGAGCTAACTCTCTTCATTTGAACCCACATTCCGCAGGTTAATTAGCAAAGGAGATAATATTTACGACAAGGAGCATCAAAGAAATTTAGAATCCAACATCTCTCCTCGGTGAGGTTGGAAATCTGTTTTAGAGCTGATTCGTAAAGAAAATCTGAAGGATACTCAACTCGTTACTAGGTCTGAGTTTCAGCGAATAAGTATTTTTTTGACTCAAATTCCTGAAATCCTTGCAAGACAAGTACTTTACTTGAGTTTACAAATTAGCTCTTAAGTCAGCGGTCGCTAATAAATGAATTGACATGAAACATTGAAACACAAGGGCGCAAAGTAGGAGTGGCAGTTGGCTTACCTAACTGATTTTGGATGGTTTGGGATGCTTGCTTTAAGGATTGACGCAATGTTCTCTGACCCCAAGCTATAAACCAGTAAGCACAAGCCCATAACCATTGCCAAAGCTGCAACTCTTTTCCTGGAATTTAGAAACACAGGTAGTCAGTAAAAACTGGCACAAAATTTGTACCAGTTTTACAAGTGGCATTAAAAGGATGAGTTTAGTTATTCATCTGGAAAAGTCTGTACCTTGCCATCAGGACTGAGAACAACTCGAATTCTGACATTTTGTCCATTTTTATTAGGGGAAACAAAAGGTTTACCAACTTCAGGCATCCCAGCGTTATCAACGAATTCTCTTGCTGCCTTATTAAGGGGAAAAATTCGTTCAATTGTGCCGTCAACACCAACTATCAAACTGTACTCTAATGTTTGTCCCAATCCAGTAGGTGGTTGCCAACGCTTCGTTAGGTATTGTCTAGCTTCTGCTACTTGCGGTGTATCAAATAATGTGCCAGTAGCTACTTCTCTAGATGTGGGGTTTTTACTTGCGTCCCCTAATTGATCGATAAATGGATTATTAGCAGCAGTTCTAGAGGAGGGAAGTTGTGAAGTAGGTTTCACTCCAGCAGAAGATTGCTGTAAAGAACTGATTGTTTCGTCTAGCTGTTGTGAAGTTAGTGGGGAGGGTTGGGCTGGGGTATTGACACGATTTTTATTGGGTATGGTGTCAAGAGATGGAGGGAGGACTGGTGAGATATTAGTTGGTAAGCTATTGGCGTTAGAAGATAGTCTGGGTGGCAAATTCCGCAGTTGAGGGATAGCACCAGCACCAGCTTGGGGACTTGACCCAGTTGGATTCTGTGCCAGATTTGGTAATATGGCAATTTCCTGGCCTGGAATTTTGCTGGATGGTGAAGGCATCGCTCGATTACTAGGAATGTTTGCAGTCGTCCCTTGAGGTATTGTCAATGTATTTGGTGCCGGTGCAGAGAAACTACTAGAACTAGGGGCTGTTAGAGGTGCTTGGGGTAAAGTGGATGTGGAAAGTGGAGGGGTAGAACCTAGCAAATTATTTGATGGAGGGGTTAGCCCAGGTTCAGGGGTGGGAAAGTTTAGTGAGGATGAAGGTTCTAGAGCAGTCTTTACTGCTTCTGAATTTGATGTTTTGGCTGTCTGCTGTTGCTTTTCTCTAATATTGTTAGCATATTGCCAAGTAACTGGTAAAAAACCTACACCTAATACTAATACTGCGGCAACAGGCGCCCAAGCAGGAAACCTCAGAGTCGAACCTGTGCTGTTGAAAGTTGGAAGTGCCATGACATCAGTTGAGTATTCATCTAAAGCACTTGCCAAATCGAATAGTTGCAGCAAACTAAGTTGAATTACGGGGCCAGATGAATGGTTGGCCAGAGAACCAAGAAATAGGTTGTGAGTTAAATAGCTGCTTGGTTCTAAGTGGATATTTGCCCCTGGAATCTGGTTTCTAAAAGCATTTAATGTTGTTGTTGAAGACTTTAATTCCGGATCGTCCAGTGCTGTGCTTGACTGTTGAGTACTGGAGAAACTGACCCAAAAGCTTTCTGGAGACTGTTGGAGGAATTGCTGTACATAGTTGGTGACAGCATCACATAAAGCTTCGAGTTGCTCGCGATCGCCCCGAATTGGAACTCTTTGTTCTTCTGGGAGTCGAGGATCGTCAAAACGTAGCTCAAAACTCAGATGTTTGAGGACAGTTTTCCCCATCCAACGAGACAGAGGTGAGCTTTGCGCGAATACTTCTAGCGTGCAAGTCGGTGGTGTGTAGCAACGAATAACTGAATTTGATAGAGGCATGACAGGAACTACGAAGAAGACTATATTGGGATTTTGCAAAAATTGAGCCAGTTGCTTGCAAAGAAAAGTTGGAACGGTGGATTCTTCCACTCAGAAATTTGTCAGGTTCCTTCTGTTATGCAAACTGGCGTGCAAGGAGGAAGCATTGTTGATAGTGCATCGCTCAAGAACTAATGACCATCAAAAAGGAATCCTTACCTAGCAAACTTTTGAAAACGAATTTTGGTTGAGGAATTTCAAATCTAAAATTTAAAATTTTGATGAACGGTCTATAAGTGCTAGCCAGAGACGGCGATGCCCACCAGGAGCGCTGTAAAAAAGTAAATCTACAAGCAGTTTTAAGGCCAGGTTAGTTAGTAAATCCGTTGAGATTTGCTCGTCCTCTTCCATCCGCTCTTGGTAGGTGTTGCAAAAAGCATCAATATAGTCTCCAAGTAAAGCAGCCTGGTGAGGTTCCCGGTTATTTTCTGCCATTTGTTCTAACAGACCCGACAGCACGGCGAATCAATTCCTGGTGCTGTTTGGCTAGGTAGCAGACGATCAAAACAAGCGATCGCGCTTCTTCGACATCTAGCTTTTTTCGCCCTCCTTGACCTTTGCGTAGAGGATTTGATTGGCGCAATCGCCATAAAGCTACGCGGTCTGGCACTCTTGACTCTAAATTCAGATCGGTTGCCGCCGAAAGCATTGCCTCTGAACCAATCCCAGTTAAGGTTTCTAGCGCTAACAGCACCAAGTCTAATTGGGTTTTGATATTGTCCCATTGAACTGTGTTTGGGGCTGGAAGCTTGATTAAATCCTCCCACTGGGAATTTGGAGTGGCTGAGTTGGCGGCCGAGTGCATAACTTTTAGCATAGGTGATCGAGCTGATAGGGGATGTTGCTGTTACCCATTTTGAAACCAGACTCTTAAGAATCAAGCTTGGTTTCCCATAGATAGCTATGAGCCGGAGGCTTCAGCTAGCTTTTCTATCTGGTAAACAGCATGTATCTTTGTCCTACTCTAGATGAAAATCTAGAGTAGGACAAAGTAGAAAAGTATCAATTCTAATTAAGGTTTACTCGGCTTTCAGTGCTAATTCCGTACAAGAGTATAAATAAACTATGTTACGATTTAGCCAAATAATAGCGAAAACCCTGATTATTAGGTAGTGACAATTCATCAATTACGCCCAAAGCGTGTCGTGCCTAATACCAATAATCTGTGAGCTTGTATAGAACAAGGGGCTTAAGCCTCTTGTCTTACCAAGGTCTATTTTGTGCAGCTTCACAAAAAATTGTCATAAGTAATAAATGTTAAGAATGCTAACCGCTAATTATCGCTAAGTAAGTTATTTAGAATACCTCCTAATTTATTTGCGGTTTTAAGTTTTGAAATTTAAAGGGTATAAAAATAATTGCGCCCAACAATTAATTATTTTATCTTCTACGTATCTCGAAATAAATCTTGTTTCTTGTCCCTAAAATAATTTAGGGGCTTGTATCCTTTTTTATTTTAGTCATTTCTTATTTGTCATAGCCCTTCTCTGGATGAATCTTCTAGAAATAGTTACTGAAAAGTTAGATTGAGATACTTAAAAGTTATGACAAACATCATTGGAACCAACGGTAACGATTCCCTATTCGGTACTGACGACCCATTCAGCATTGGTGGCAACTCTGACACGATTAATGGTAAAGCAGGAAACGATACAATTACAGGTTATTCGGGCAACGATACCCTGACTGGTGGCGGTGGTAAAGATCAATTTGTTGTTCAAGGTTACTACTACAACGACTACAGTATCATCACCGATTTTACTGGCGTAGGTAAAGGAACAAACCCAACAGCAGCAGCCATTGCCGAAGTGGACACTCTAAATTTCCAAGGCAATAGTGATTTCACTCCCCAAAATATGGTACTCACTCAGAATGGCAGCAATCTGGAAATCACCTTTGGAGCAAAAGCTGGTTACAAAATCATCCTGGAAAATTTTGCTCCTACAGGTAAATTGTTCTTTGACCAAGATGGTAGTGGATCTGGCTTTACTCAGGTACAATTTGCACAATTATCTGCCGGATTGTCACTAACTAACAACAATTTTGTGGTTTTTTAATCTTTCTTAGGGGTTTGCGAGGTGTTATTTTCGGCATCTCGCAATTATTCTATGAGAGAGGGGAAAATTGTGGCGAGTTGAGGGTTAAATTTTAAGCGCAAAGGGAAGGCAGGGCGGGGACAGGGGTTTCCCCCATGAGTGACTGCCGTCGCAGCTTTATTTGATGTGAGCAACGGTAACACCACTACCGCCATCTGCTTGTTCTGCTGGTTCGTAGTTGTTCACTCTGGAATGCTGTTGCAAAAAGGCGTGAACTCCTTGTCGTAACTTACCAGTGCCATAGCCGTGAATAATCCAGATTGGGCCTGTAGCTTCCGAAATAGCTTTATCTAAAATGTATTCGGCATCAGCTACTCGTTTACCACGCAAATCAATGGTATTTTTGGAAGTCCGAATTTCTGGGACAACTGGTGGTGGGGGGGTTACTGCTGCTGGGGCTGGTTTGGCTTTAACAACTGGTTCGGGTTTTTGACCATCTAGAGATTCTATGTCTTGCAACTTCACAGTCATCTTCATTAGCCCAAAGCGAACACTTAACTCGCCATCTTCATCGAGGGCGGTAATCACATCCGCGATCTGTCCCAATTTTGGAATGCGGACGCGATCGCCGACTTTGGGCATAAACCCAACTTTTGGCTTTGCTGGTGTTACTGGCTGATATTGCTGGCCAATTTGATTCAAAGCATTGGTGGCTTGCTGGGCTTCTTGGGCTGTGGGCGTACCTTTCTGCAAACGGCGGATTACTTGGGCAATTTCACCTTTTGCTTGAGCGATCGCTTGTTGGACTGCTACTTCCTGTGAAACCCGCAAACTGCTTTCCCTTTCCTCCAAACTTGCGGCTTTTGCAGATACTTCTTTGTATAAACGTTCCGCTTGCTGCAACAAAACTTGGGCTTCCGCAGCTTTGGTTTCTTGGCGGCGGCGTTGCGCTTCTAAGCCAGCAATCACCTGGTTAACTTCATCTGTGGCTTCTCCAACTTGGGTTTTCGCCTGTTGTACAACTTCTGGTTTTAATCCCAAGCGCAGGGCAATTGTCAGGGCGTTAGAACGTCCGGGGATGCCCCACAGCAGACGATAAGTAGGTGACAGAGTACTTTCGTCAAATTCTACAGAGGCATTTTCAAACCGCTCGTCTTCGTATTTCAGGGCTTTTAGTTCGCCGAAGTGAGTAGTGGCGATCGTTAACTGGGCATGGTTGGCAAGATATTGCAACAAAGCGATCGCTAAGGCACTACCTTCCACTGGATCGGTTCCTGCGCCGACTTCATCAAGTAAAACGAGTGCTGAGTGCTGAGTGCTGAGTGATGGAGAAATAACTCCAGTCTCCTGCTCCCCTGCTCCTCGGTCACTGAGCGTAGTCGTTCGCGCAGCGTCTCGTAGAGAAGTGCTGCTCCCCTGCTCCTCTACTTCCTCATTTCCCAATGCTTCCAAAATCCTACTAATCCGGCGGATGTGTCCAGAGAATGTGGATAAACTCTGCTGTAAGGATTGTTCATCGCCAATATCTGCCAGCACTTTATCAAACCAAGGTATTTCTACTGGTTCGCGGGCGGGGACAAATAAACCCACTTTGGCCATTAATGCTGCTAACCCCAAAGTTTTTAAAGTTACAGTTTTACCACCAGTATTAGGCCCCGTAATTGTCACCACCCGAATTTGCGGACCGATCAGCAAATCTACAGGAACTACTGGTTGCCCTTGTTCGTGCTGTTGCTGCCACACTAACAGAGGATGCCGCAAGTTCCGCAAGGTAATCATTTCCCTGTCTTCCCGCTGGATAAATCGCGGGGGATTCGCTCCTAGCCAGAAACTATATCGCGATCTAGCGGTTGCCAAATCCAAAGTGGTGGCGATCGCTAACAATCTCTCTAAATCTGGTTTAACTGCGGCTACTTGTTCAGTCAAAATGCGGCGAATCGTTTCTTCTTCGGCTTGCTCTCTTCTGATAATTTGCCGCAGTTGGTTGCCTAGAGGTACTACTGAATTCGGTTCCACATACAGGGTGGCCCCGCTGGTAGAGGTATCGTGGACTATACCGGGAATAGCATCTTTTTGGGGTGCTTTTACGGGGATAACAAAGCGATCGCCCCGTTGCGTAATCAGCTGTTCTTGAACTGCGCCAGATTTTGCCTGTAAGATATTTTGCAGCTTTTGGGTAATTTGGCTGCGTACTCGCCGCAAGTCTGTGCGAATTTCTCCCAGTTTTTGACTCGCGCGGTCAGTTACCTGGGCCCGTTCATCAATACAGCGGTGAATTTCCTGTTCTAGTTCTGGATAAGTCCGCAAATCGGCAACCAAATCAGTCAATATCGGCAAATCTTCTTGATTGTCGATGACACGGCGCAAATTTCTGGCACCAGCTAAGGTGGTGGCGATCGCTAACAGTTCTTCCCCTGCCAAAACTCCACTGCGTTCTGCTCGTTCTAGAGAATCGCCAATATCTTGAATTCCTTCAAATGATAGTCCCGTGGTCAGGCGACTTTCCAGTTGGTAGATTTCTTTGGTTTGCTCTAATAACTGTTCGCTTTGGGTCTGAGAATCAGGTATTTTCAGATGACGCGCAGCTGTCGCCCCCAGCTTAGTTGCGGCAAAGGTGGCAAGGTGCTGGCACAGGCGATGCCATTCTAATAATTCTAAGGTTTCAGATTGGATCAAGGTTTCAACATCTAATCTGAAATTATGGTAACAATTCTAGCTCCTAGATGGATAAATCTTAAAGGAGAAAATTTTGCTTTAATTCAATCAGCCAGATAGTCCGTGGCAATAGCTAAGTAATAACTGACACATTAGACTAGCTTTTTTGAGAAAATACCGCAATATTAACTGCCATCGAAAACAACATCGAAACAAATTAGGCAGCAACTATTTCTTGGACTAGAACGTAAGGTTGAACGATGAGAGTATTAAATCGTTTAGTGCGATCGCCATTCCATTCTCCCACTTGTACTGTTGTGGGTTTGGTTATTAATTGTTTATCAATCCACTGTTCCACTGATGGAATGTTATCACTGGCGATCGCTACTCCAACATCCACCAAGTCTAGCTCAAGCGCTACCAAAATTACTGCATCTCTTTGTACATGAGGAATTAACCATTCCCACTCTGCCTCATCCAAAATTTCTGTTAATTCCGCTCTTAAATCCGACATTACTTACCAATGTTTATTTGTAAATGGCTATTTTTACATTATTCACTAGTTCCGAGTTCCTGACAAATGATAAATGACAAATGACCAATAACTAAACTTCAGATTTCATTTCATCTATTTCAAATAAAGACACAATTACTCCAGCTATGGGAATAGATATAAAAACACCTAATAATCCTGCTACTCTAGCACCTACTAGTAAAGCAAAAAACACCACTACCGGATTAAGATTCAGCGCGCCTTGCATAATTCTGGGCGCAATCAAGTTGTCTTGTATCTGCTGGAGCACAATACAAGCTATTAACACTTTGACTGCTAACCAAATACCTTGAGACAACACAACATAGAGTCACTGTGCTTACTCCTAATGTCGCACCTATGCCAGGAATTATATCAACAATTCCGATTATTATTGACAATATCAAAGCAAAAGGCACTTTTAATATTACAAAAATTAGGAACGTCGAAATTGTTAAAAATCCACTTAATAGCAACTGACCTCTAAAAAATCCTAAAAAAGACTTTCTGATTATATTTGTAAATCGATTACGACGTTGTTTTGGTACTACTTTTAAAATAAAATTCCACAGTTTATCTCCATCTAATAGCATGAAAAAAGCCACAACTGCAATCAGTATAAAAGTTACAAAGTTGGTCATAAACCCTTGGAGAATAGCTAAACTAGTCACAAGAGTTGATACAGCTTGATTCCGCAATTGTTCTTCAATAAAACTTAAATCTATCTGTAAATTACGGTTTTGCAAAAATCCTTCTAGTCCCTCTAATAAAGGTACTAAAGAATTTAAAAATGCAGTGATACTATTAATTAATTGTTGTCCTTGAGATAAAACTGTTAAGCTCACAGTAATTATCAGACCGCCTATAATCACAATACTGAGTAAGAAAACGACACCAACAGCTATACCGTGGGGCAAAAAACGCCGCAGACCTTGTACAGGATAACTGAGTAAAAAAGCTAAAATTGCTGCAAATGTAAAAATAACAATGACCGATTCAAAATAAGCTAAAAGTTGTACAATTGCCCAGCCAGAAGCAACTAAAAGCAAAAAGCGAACTAATGCCAGATTATTTAATCGCTCCCAAAAACTCTTGGCTTCAAAGCCGCTCATAATAATTCATAATTCGTAATTCGTCGTAATTAAGCCATAAAAACGCTAGTTGTTTAGCGCAATTAAGTTAGCCGCCCTGTAAGATTGAGAGTTATTTGTTGGAAGCCCTTTACTTTATTGCTAGAGGAATAGAGTTTAAGATTAGAGTAATTTAATCGCGATCGCTACCTCCCTAAAGCATACATCTCTTGCGTGTCTAACTTATCTTCCTAAATCATGCATTTCATTTATGACTGTGGCACACTTTTGTGTCAACGCTTCTAATTCCTCTTTGTTACTGGAACTGGGAGCATCAATCAAGTTACCAATTCTGACTGTGATAGGAACTGCGCGAGGTAGGGACGCTCCTTTTTGTAAAATCCCTTCAGTACCCCAGACACTCACCGGCAATATTGGGGCTTTTGCTTTCGCCGCTAACAGCAATGCGCCTCTTTTGGGGTCTGTAATTCGACCATCTGGGGTGCGAGTACCTTGCAAGAAAACACCGACAGCCCAACCTTTATTGAGATATTCTAGGGCGGAACGGATGGCATTGCGATCGGCATTTCCCCGGCTGACTGGGTAAGCACCATACAATTTAATCGCTTGCGCCAAAACGGGGATATTAAATAACTCTTCTTTCGCCATATACGCCACTGGGACGACGTACACAATTAGAGACAATGGGCGGGTCGAAGTAACTAGCGTGATTACTTGCTACTAATAGAGGCCCTGATTGGGGGACATTTTCCGCACCATAAATATGGCCCCGAAAATAAGCGTGAAGCATGGGGCTGACGACTGACCATTTAAAGGCGTGGTAAAGTGCCAGACTGATCAACGGTTCGCGGTTTTTGTCCACAGAAGATAATGCAAATCAAACTGAATTTAGCATAAGCGATCGCAACACCCAGATCAAACGCAAAAAAGCTATAGATATGAATTGCTTCACTCTTCTGTGAACACTAAATCTAGAAATCTTTGGAATTTAGCAGTATGTTTCTCACTACAGTCAGTATTCTTGGATACAAGATTAACGAATTACTCTAACAAGGTTATTTGACTTTTTTCACAACTAAAGATGTAGGTAAAGGATCTGGATTAGATTTATCTATCAGCTACAAAATTGTGACTGAACTACATCAAGAGACCTCTTGGCAAAAGTGCTTTTTGCACTCTTGGGGAAAAGGTTTTGGTTAAAGGGGAAAGGGACTTTTGCAGAACCTTTTCCCCTTCCCCTTTACCCTTTTCCCTACAAATACCAAGAAGTCTAATACCAATTCTGTATGAAGCTGCGCTAAATTGTGGAAAAGGGTGTATTTGGTAAAAGTGTAATGGGTCGGAGATTGATAGTTGAAATTAAAGAGAGCCAAGAAGAATTACAAAAAGCAGTGAAATATGCGCTAGAAGCTAGTAGCAAAGAGAGATTACAAATGCTCAACTGGCTAAAAACAGGACAGGTTACAAGTAGGCGATCGCTGGCAGCGTTGTTAGGGAGAGATGAGGCAACAGTAACTCGTTGGCTAAAAAAATACAAGGAATTAGGATACAAAGGCTTACTAGAGGTGAAACAGGCACCAGGAAAACAGCCAATTGTCAGTGGCGAGAATTTAGAACGTTTAAAAAAAAGATTATCCGAACCACAAGGATTTCAAAGTTACAGTCAGATTCAACAATGGTTAATGGCGGAATTAGGACTAAATGTTGCTTATAAAACGGTATACCAATTAGTGAGATATCAACTTGGTGCCAAGCTGAAAGTTCCGCGTCCTCAAAGCACCAAACAACATCCAGACAGTCTATCTCACTTTCAAAAAAACTGCCTCTAGCACTCAAATTCTTGCAGGAGGAATTTGGCGAAGGGAAAAGATTGAGGTATTTATGTCAGGATGAAACACGTTTAGGATTAAAGACAATTACCGGACGTTTAATTACAGCTAAGGGAGTTAAACCTGTAGGTTTAAGTCAATGGCAACGCGAAAATTTTTATTTATATGGAGTTGTACAACCTCTAAGCGGATACAGCTTTTTCTACGAATTCCCTTACCTTAATGGGGAAGCAGTTTTCAAAACTTCTTAGAGTTGTTGTCTGCTGATCTTGGTGATGATAGTGCCGTAATTCAGTTCGACCGAGGTTCTTTTCACAAAGCGAAAACTCTCGATTTTCCAGATAACATTATCCCGCTCTTTCAGCCTCCTCACTCTCCTGAACTCAACCCGATTGAGCGGTTTTGGGAATTTCTCAAATCTCAACTCCAATGGGAAAACTGTAAAACACTCTCACAACTACAGCAAAAGTTAACTGATGCCCTCAAAGAAATTACACCTTCCATGATTGCCTCTCTTACTTCTTACAATTTTATCCTTGAAGCCTTATTTAGCGCAGCTTCATAAAGAATTGGTATAAGGTAAACTTGATGATTATAATTTCACATTAGGAAAGAGCGCAGAATTTGTCGTCACCCTACCTTTAAAAGCTAAAAAAATTAAACAGGTAAATCACTAACTTTCTGGATATTTTGTAAAATCAAATCAGGGCTATTACGTTTAATCAAGCCAGTTAATACTTTACCAGGGCCAATTTCCATTACTCGCTCGATACCGTTGGCTGGTAATTGCAGACAAATTTCTCGCCATCTTACAGAACCAGTCATTTGTTCGTTCAGGCGTTGCTTTAAAATCTCAGCATCAATAGACGGAATTGGTTCGACATTAGACAGCACTGGCACAAATGCGGGTTGAAATTCCACAGATTCTAAAATGTCTTGGAATTCCGCCGCTGCTGGTGCTATTAAATGTGAATGAAATGCTCCAGAAACTTTTAGGGGAACCGCACGCTTTGCTTTAACTTGAGTCATCACCGCTTGTACAGCCTCAGTCGTGCCTGAAATTACCACCTGAGCCGAACTATTATCATTTGCTATCACCACATCAGGCATTTGAGCAATGACTTTTTCTAACTGTTCGCGGTCAAAGTTCATCAAAGCTGCCATCATCCCATCGATGGAACTATCCATAAGTTCTGCACGACGCTTCACCAGATATAAACCAGCCGACCACTCAAAAACACCTGCTATATAAAGAGCAGTATATTCTCCCAAACTGTGACCAGCCACTAAATCTGGCTGGTGTCCTCGTTCTCGAAGCAGGTCAGCAAGAATGCTTTCTACCACATACAAACTTGGTTGAGTATATAGCGTCTGTGATAACTTCTCTTCTTGAGTTTGACAAATTTCAGTTACAGACCAGCCCAAAATATCCTCAGCTTTGGCAAGCTTGTCTTTAGCGGACGGTATATCTAGTAAATCCATTCCCATTCCTAGCGTTTGGGAACCTTGTCCGGGAAACACCCATGCAGTTTTTGTCATTTGTCAATAGTCAGAAAAGTGAAAAGTTAGGAGTGAGGAGTTAGGAGCGAGGAGTTAGGAGTGAGGAGTTAAAACTCATAACTCTTAACTCATAACTCTTAACTCCTAATTCTTCACCTTCCCCATTGAAAGATTGCCGCGCCCCAGGTAAGACCGGCACCAAAGCCCGATGTAGCAACGATGTCATTGGTTTGAATTTTACCTTGTTGTACTGCTTCATCTAAAGCTAAGGGGATGGAAGCAGCTGAGGTATTGCCGTAATGGGCGAGATTACTAATAACTTTATGTTCTGGGATGTTCAGGCGTTGGGCAACGGCATCGATAATCCGCTGATTGGCTTGATGCAATATCAGCCAATCTATTTGGTCAACGCTAAGGTTGGCTTGAAACAAAGCTTTATCAATTATTTCTGGCACTTTTTGGACAGCAAAGCGGTAGACTTCTTTGCCGTTCATCGTAATCGGTTGGTAAGTACCTTTGGTGATATTTACATCAGTCAGCAGTTCTTGGGAAGTACCTGCATAAGCAAGGTTGAGGTAATGGTTTTGAGTACCATCACTTTTAAGTGCAAATCCTAATAAGCGATCGCTTTTGGCAGCTTGTAACACCACTGCCCCGGCACCATCACCAAACAATACACAAGTCCGCCGATCTTCCCAATCTACCCAGCGAGAGAGGATATCTGCCCCGATCAAAAGTACGTTTCTATATACACCAGTTCTGATGTATTGGGCTGCTGTAACCAAACCAAACACAAAGCCAGAGCAGGCAGCGGTCAAGTCAAAGGCGACTGCGTTAGTAGCTCCCAATTGCGCCTGTACTTGACAAGCACTACCAAACAAATCATCAGCGGTGGAAGTCGCTAGCAGAATCAGGTCTATGTCTTCTGCTTTAATTCCTGAAGCGGCGATCGCCTGACTGCTGGCGGCAGTAGCGAGTGCACTCAAGGACTCAGATGGCAGAGCTAATCGACGCTCGCGAATTCCCGTTCTTGTCGCGATCCACTCATCTGATGTTTCAACTAGTTCGCTCAATGTCTCGTTGTGTAGGGAAGTTGCTGGTACTGCCGAGCCGCTTCCGGTGATTGCTACGCCTAAGTTTTGCACTCTTAATCTCCCAAGCTATCAGCTTTTTGTCTTTTGTCCTTTGTCAGTTGTCCTTTGTCAGTTGTCAGTTGTCAGTTGTCCTTTGTCAGTTGTCCTTTGCAAATGACGAATGACGAATGACCAATAACTAATGACTAATGACCAATGACCAATGACTAACCGCTCTCGCGCTCTAGGATATATTGGGACTGAATTCTTTGTATCACCTCGTTGTCAACGGCTTCTTTTGCCATGCGAATTGCATTAAAAATTGAAGGTGCTTGGGAGCTACCGTGACCGATAAAACAGACTCCTGCCACGCCTAGCAGTAAAGCACCACCATGTTCTGCGTGATCCATTCGCTGCTTAATCCGCTTCAAGTTGGGTTTTAAGAGTGCTGAACCAATTTGACCGTGTAATCCTTGGGGTAATTCTTCCCGCAGAATTTGCAGAATCACTTCTCCAACGGCTTCGGCAAATTTTAACAGTACATTGCCGACAAAGCCATCGCAGACAATTACATCAAAGCGACCGGAAAGCACATCACGCCCTTCAGCATTGCCAATAAAATTAATTTGGGAATTTTCGCGTAGCAGTTGGTGAGCGCGGACGGCTGCATCATTGCCTTTAGAGTCTTCTTCACCGATGTTCAGCAAACCCACTTTCGGTTCATCTGTACCCAAGACATACTTACTGTAAGCCGATCCCATAACGCCAAACTGCTCTAAAAACTTGGGACGGCAATCTACATTTGCGCCGACATCAAGTACTAGCACTGGCTTCCCAGCAATAATCGTGGGGAAAACTGTCCCGATCGCTGGGCGATCGATTCCTGGCAATCGTCCTAAGCGGAGCAAAGCTGATGCCATCGCTGCCCCAGAGTGACCCAGCCGAAAATACGGCATCTGCCTTTTGTTGCTTGACTAAATCCATCGCTACATTAATAGAAGCCTTGCGTTTGCGTCTAACTGCATTTAAAGGCTCCTCATCCATAGCGATCGCTTCTTCAGCAGTCACGATCTCTACCTGCCCTAAACTTGTTTTTGATGGCAAGGCAGCTTCTATTTGTTGGGGATCGCCAACTAACAATACATCTACACCCAATTCTTCTCTTGCTCGCAATGCGCCAGCAACGATTTCACCGGGTGCATGATCCCCTCCCATTGCGTCAATTGCGATCCGTACACGAGTCGATCCCATTGCTCACAGCTTCTAGAAACCTTACAAATTTTACCAGATGGCAATGCCCGAAAAAGCTTAATTTTCTGAGCGCCAAATTAATTCTGTTACTATTGCAACAATTTTTACTGGCAAGCTCAAGATAGCACGAATTGTTAAGTATTGGGCATTGGCCAAACAGGGCATGGGGCATGGAGAAGAGACAAGGTAGACAAGGAAGAGGGGGGAGACAAGGGAGAGATTTATTTAATAATCCCCCTTGTCCCCCTTGTCCCCCTTGTCCCCCTTGTCCCCCTTGTCTCCTCTACTCCCTATTCCCCGCTTCCTAGTACCCAATCAACTAGCGTCCGAACGCCGTAGCCAGTTGCCCCTGAGCTGTTGTAGCCATTTTCTTTATCTGTCCATACTGGGCCAGCAATATCTAGGTGCGCCCAAGGGGTTTGTTTGACGAATTGCTTGAGGAAAAGGGCGGCGGTGATTGCACCACCTGGACGCGGCCCTGTATTTTTCATGTCCGCAATACCAGACTTTAACCCTTCAAAATATTTTTCTTCCATTGGCATCCGCCAAATCTTTTCTCCTGAAGTTTGGGCAGCTTTTTCAAGCTGGGAGGCTACAGCATCATCAGGAGTGTACAAACCAGCAATATCGTCACCCAAGGCAATGACGTTAGCACCAGTCAGGGTAGCTAAATCAACGATCGCATCTAAGCCTAATTTGTCGGCATACACTAAGGCATCTGCTAAGGTTAAACGTCCTTCAGCGTCGGTGTTGTTCACTTCAATTGTTTTGCCATTTGATGCTGTGAGAATGTCTCCAGGGTGCATGGCGTGACCGCTAATCATGTTTTCGGTTGCTGCTGAGATGAAGTGAACTTCCGAATCTGGCTTAATTTGAGCAATTGCTTTGGCTGCACCCAAGGTGGCAGCTGCACCGCCCATGTCAATTTTCATGGTTTCGATGCCGCTACCAGCACCTTTAATGTTGAGTCCGCCGGAGTCGAAGGTTAAACCTTTGCCAATAATTGCTAATTTCTTTTTGGGTGTACCTTCTGGCTTGTAAGTTAGGTGAATAAATTTCGGTGGCAAATCGGAAGCTTGGGCTACTCCCAAAAATGCACCCATGCCTAACTTTTCACAGTCTTCTCGTTCTAAAATTTCTAGTTGTAAACCATAATCTTTGGCGATCGCTTGAGCAGTTTCGGCTAAAGTAATTGGTGTGACTGCGTTGGCTGGTGCTGCCACTAATTGCCGTGCCAAATTTACCCCAGAAACAATTTGATTGGCGCGGGTAATGGCGGCTTCTTGTCCACCGAAACCCAGTAAATCTATACTTTCTATTTGTGAACCTTTATCTTCTGGTTCGGATTTAAAGCGAATATCTTGGTAAAGTGCTAACTCCACACCTTCTGCGATCGCTTGGGCACTCGCTGCTGGATCGTTATTCCACAATGGAAAACTAAATCCCAAAATTTTGCTTTTTTGCTTTTTTGCCACCTTAGCTACAGCCGCAGCAGCACGACGCAGAGTATCTAGTTTTAACGCTTCTGGTTTGCCTAAACCTACTAAAATCAATTTCCGCACTGGGCTACCAGCATTTACACGGGTGAAGATTGTACTGTTGGCTTTACCTTTAAATTCTTCTTCAGTAATCAGTTCTTTTAATACCCCAGAAAACTTTTGATCTAAAGTAGCTAGTTCTCCGGTTAACTCTACTGCATCTTCAAATAATCCAATTGCCAAACTATCGCCTGCCCACTCTAGTAAAGGCTTATCACTAGGTTGAATTGTCATTTTGGGATTTTCTGTAAATATTCCTTCTTGTACCAGTATTGCTCAAAATTCTTGTTTCATGCTAAGGGAAGTGGGTATTGGGCATGGGGAATTGGGCATTGGGCATGGGGGAGCAGGGATCAGTAAGTATAAATTAACGAATTAGTATAAATAGCACTCATTAACGAGTCTTTGATCCTCGTTAATCCACCTCGGAACTCCGTTAACGAGTCTTTGATCCTCGTTAATCCACCTCGGAACTCCGTTAACGAGTCTTTGATCCTCGTTAATCCACCTCAGAACTCCATTAACGAGTCTTTGATCCTCGTTAATCCACCTCAGAACTCCATTAACGAGTCTTTGATCCTCGTTAATCCACCTCAGAACTCCATTAACGAGTCTTTGATCCTCGTTAATCCACCTCGGAACTCCGTTAATGAGTCTTTGATCCTCGTTAATCCACCTCAGAACTCCGTTAACGAGTCTTTGATCCTCGTTAATGAAGCTATGAACTTTACTGTTTTACCTCCTCCCCCATGCCCTATGCCCTATGCCCCAATTTTATTTGTGTCAATATCAAATTTGCTGGCGATCGCTTCTATTATTATTTGTTCAACTGCTGTAATCTGATTGTCAAGCTGGGCAATTTTTTTACACTGAACGAGCAAAGGTATAGCAAAATCACGATCCAGCTGATTGAGCAGTATATCCAAAGGCTTGGGTGATTTGATATTTTGGGCAATGGCATCCAACGAGGTAGGACTGAGTTTTACAGCTTGTAATTCTGGCAAAATTTCTTCCAAAGTCTTATCTGGATGACTAGCTAGGATCATGTGAACTAAGATTTGATCCATGACGGCTTCTTGAGCGATCGCACTTTCTAGATACTTTTCACTTTCGGCTTTTAATATTGCTAATGTCTGTGGCGATGCTAAGGAAGTGGATTCATCCAGCTTGGCTTCGTAAAATCGACAAGCAGCATAGCCCAATGAATAGATCATCGTCGCATTTGAACTAGCTCCAATCACTGCACCCGCCAAGGGCACATTTCGCAGCAAGCCTAATCCCGCAGCTTTCAACAAACGCTCTCCACCCAAAGCCAACCCAAAAATTGCTAAAATTTCACCTTTCCGAGCAGGATCTTTTAAATCTAGCCCGTAGACAGATGCAATTTGATAAAGCATTTCTGACTGTAATTTTGTTGTGGCTGTTAAATTAATTGCCAACAATGCCACTGCTATTCCTGGCAAAATACTAGTGGTTAGTCCAACTGTGGCTGCTTTAGTTGATTTTTCCACCATGATTCGGTGAGCAAGCTGGCTGGGTGATTCATTTGGATACTGTTTCTTCAGCTTGTTTACCGCTGCTTCTGCTTGTTCTAAATTAATAAGGTTAGTATCGTTAATGAGCCAATTGAGATTTAAGACTCCAGATAGTTTTCTAATCAGCCAATTTTCGCTGAGGCGATTTACAAGCTGACCGCTGTTTTGAGTTGTTTGCTCAATAAACTTGTGTGTTTCTTTTGCCGTCGCTTCTCCTACCCCTATTGCTGTATCTAAAACTGCTTGACTAGTCTCAGCAATAGTTTTAACAAAAGACTCTAATACAGAAGGTTCATTGTCTATTGATGATTTAGGCTGAATTGCTACTTCTGAAGTTTCTCTAGATGAATTAACTAATTTATTCACCTCTATGTCTTGGAGTTTGTCTGCCATTGCTCGACACCATCTTGTAAAGCCACTTTCTTTTGGTTGTAGCGAAGTCTGAGTGGCTTTGACATCTCTCGATAAGTACAATTTGTCAGAGTAAATAGGAATTATTCTGAGCTTTAACTATAGACATAAGATGGATGACAAAGGTTATAATTTTACCACTGATAACCTAATGTCAACAACACTTTGGCTTCTAAAATAGTGAGTATTTCTAGAGTCAAAATGCCCAGTTTTATTTGCAATCTTGTTTTATCAATTACCCGCAATTGGTGGCAAAGAGCAACTGAATCCCGTTCTAATCCACCTTCACCACTTTGAATTAATATAGGACTCATATTTGATTTCTGAAAAAACTCAGTACACTCCTAAATCAATTTTTTCCTGTTCCCCGTTCCCTGTTACCTCCCTACGCAAATATGTTCATTAATCAAATCGGATTCCTAACTTTTCCTTCTTACCAAAAAAAGCAAAATCAAGGTTGTGAACTCTCTGAATTTAGGTGTATCAAACTTTTTACTTATTAACTCTACCTTTATCAGCTTGATTTTCTAAAAAGTCGTTATCCTTAAGAATTTCATAGAGATTAGTATCTTGCTCTAGCAAGCAAGCGTGTCCACAATGGGGCAACACTACAATCTTGTTATTTGGTAAGATTTTCCCTATTCGGTTGACTTCGCTTACAGAAGGCAAAAGGCGATCGCTAGCACCAGCAATCAACAAAACTGGTTGAGTTAAACGCTTTAACTTTTCCTCATCAACATCAAACTCTCGCAGTAAAGACAACCGCCAAAGAACGGTTTCTGCCGGTACAGAACGCATCGTTTTTAGCAAATCGTGGCGATCGCTCCGAGAAATGCGTGACAAAGATGCTAAAAATGGCAACAAGCCTAGTGCGCCAATATCATACAATTCTGATGGCACTAGGTAAGTTAATTGGGATGCCCAACTTAGCCAAGGGCGAAGACGAAAGGACGAAGCTGGGTTAATTAGGATAATTCGCTTAAATAAATCGGGTGCTTGGATTGCCACTTTCATTGCCAAGCAACCACCAAAGGACTCACCGCACAGGTAAACTGGTCTTTGAGAACTTTTTTCTAATTCGGCATCGATCAAGTCCAATACACTCTTAGTTAGGACATTCCAAGTGTTAAGGTCTTTCCGGGGTAGCGCCAAACAACGGACATCGAAGCCAGCTTCTAATCCAGCGGTTTGCGATCGCAATAGTTGACCAGTTCCATCCATTCCTGGCAAATATACCAAAAGTGGATACTCTGGCTGTACTCGTTTGGGAGTTAGGAAACAAGGGTTTAGCTTAACTTCTGTGATAGTCATTGGTCATTAGTCATTGGTCATTGGTCACTTGTACTGAGTTTCGACACTTCGACTGCGCTCAGTGCATCGCTGCGCGGTAATCGAGCGACTTGTACTGAGTTTCGACTGCGCTCAACTACCGCGTAGTCGAAGTATTGGTCAATGGTATAAAATTTTTGTGCTGTTGATTGTTGCTTTCAAGTAAAGTTCGGTGGTTCTTACCTAAAACATTACCTAAAACAAATGTCCTTTTAGAGCAAGACATTGAAAGTCATAAGAACAATCCAAAATTGTTTGACTGAGCAAAGCCGTTCGCGTAGCGTTCCGCAGGAAAGTCCAAAATCAAATGGCTCTAATAGCAACCTTGACGTAGTAAATTGCTAATTTCGCCCTGACAGTGTTCTGTCAGTTCAGTCACAACAGTTCTGGCGTGTTTACCATGATATTTTTTATGATGTTGGGGCGTAATCCAATAAGGACGACCGATTAACACCGCAACTCGACGATAAATTACCAAGGGATGCCAACCATTTTGCTTAAATAAAGGTTCTGAAGGGTCGAATACACTCAAAAGTCTTAATGGGAAGCCATTGGTGTTTACTTCTTCTAAGGAAGCGATCGCGATCGGCAAAATAGCTAAATCCTGCACATTCGCTCGTAATGCCAAATGGGCAAATCCCCGTTGAAACTCACCCACCTGGCTTGGCTGAGTAAATTTCACCATTGGTGCAGTCCCTTCTGGAAATACTCCTACCATCTGCTTGGACTGCAATAGCACCTGTGACTGCGAAAAAAAGCTTTGCTGGCGGTTTTGAGTTTCTTCCAAGGGAAAACACCCCAATTGACCGGTGACAATCTCCCGCATGACTGGAACTTGTCCCATGTAGTGATGGCAAGCAAAGCGAATCGGACTCGATAACGCCGCCATTAAAATCAGTGCATCCATAAAGCTGCGGTGATTGCTGACTACCAAAACGCTCGCATCCTGGGGAATGCGGTCTTCGTAATAGCGGAACATTTGCGTTGAGAATGCCGCCACCAAAGCGCGAGAAATCTCTAGGGGGCTATTTCCACTCATACTTAATCAATATATTTTCCGGTAAATATGGCAATTTGTCTGAATTTGATTTTTACATTTCTTTACTATTGCCATGACCGTCTTAAGATAGAAATATCTAATCTACAAGAGTAATTAGATTTTCTGTATTCTCGATTATGTATTCTCGATCACAATAATATCTAATATAAACTATTCAAAAAAATTATGATTAGTTAGTTTCCATTTTTTAGGTAAAAATGAGTTTAATTGATGCGTATTAAAAAACAATTCTGGACTCGATCGACTCGCTAGTATGAAGATGTGATTGGAAAAAATGGTAATAATGTTGTATAATTGCCTGGTTTTGCTGATAAAAGGTAAGATGTAAAACGTTTTAATAAGTTAATTTTTATTTTGTATGAATCTAGTGAAAAAAAGATGAATAAAAAAGAATTTACATTTGCACTGACTACACCCCTATATTATGTAAACGATATCCCTCATATAGGCAGTGCTTACACGACGATCGCAGCCGATGTAGTGGCGCGATTTCAGAGATTACTGGGACATCAAGTATTACTAATTACAGGTAC
The DNA here is from genome assembly GCF_053470305.1 of Nostoc sp. DSM 114160. Classification (NCBI taxonomy): domain Bacteria; kingdom Bacillati; phylum Cyanobacteriota; class Cyanophyceae; order Nostocales; family Nostocaceae; genus Nostoc; species Nostoc sp. DSM 114160. Next base: position 1,104,165 of record NZ_JBPFGO010000002.1, read on the forward strand.
AGATGAACATGGGCAAAAAATTCAGCGATCGGCAGAAAGTTTAGGGAAAGCGCCACAAGAATTTTGTGATGAAATTGTCCCTAGTTTCGTGAGTTTATGGCAATTATTAGATATTCAATACGATCGCTTTAGTCGGACTACTGCGCCTCATCATCAAGCGATCGTTAAAGAATTCTTTGAACGAGTCTGGGAATCTGGTGATATTTACCAAGGACAGCAACAAGGCTGGTACTGTGTATCCTGCGAAGAATTCAAAGAAGAACGGGATCTGCTAGAAGGACACCGTTGCCCAATTCATACTAACAAAGAAGTGGAGTGGCGAGACGAACAAAACTATTTTTTCCGCTTATCAAAATATCAAACTAAGCTGACAGAATTTTATCAATCTAAACCGGATTTTATTCAACCAGAAAGTCGGCGCAACGAAGTCCTCAGCTTTGTCAATCAAGGACTGCAAGACTTTTCCATTTCACGAGTGAATTTAGATTGGGGCTTTCCCGTGCCAGTCGATCCCAAGCACACTCTCTATGTCTGGTTTGATGCGCTGCTAGGTTATGTCACAGCATTACTAGAACCAGATGCAGAACCAAGTTTAGCAAATGCGTTACAAACATGGTGGCCAATCAACTTGCATCTAATTGGTAAAGATATTCTGCGCTTTCATGCAGTTTACTGGCCAGCAATGCTGTTGTCGGCTGGCTTACCCTTGCCAGAGAAAGTATTTGGGCATGGCTTTTTGACTAAAGACGGGCAAAAGATGGGCAAAAGTCTGGGTAACACCCTCGATCCTGTGGCATTAGTTAAAAGCTATGGTAGTGATGCCGTTCGTTATTACTTCCTTAAGGAAATCGAATTTGGCAAGGATGGAGATTTTAATGAAGTTAGGTTCATTAATGTTCTGAATGCAGATTTGGCAAATGATTTAGGTAATTTGCTCAATCGCACCTTGAGCATGGTGAAAAAGTACTGTGCTGAGAATAATGTCCCATCAATCGGCAATGAAGGGATTCCTGACGAAAATCCTTTGAAAGCAATTGGTTTACGTCTAGGGGAACAGGTGAAACAAGCATACCAAGAGCTAGCTTTCAGTCAAGCTTGTGAGGCTATCCTTTCACTGGCGCAAGCCAGTAATAAATTTATTGATGAACAAGCTCCTTGGTCATTATATAAACAGGGACAGCAGGAGTCGGTGGAAAAGGTTCTCTACGCAGTTCTAGAATCAGTTAGACTAGCAGCTTATCTGCTATCCCCAATTATTCCGAACATTAGTAGCGATATTTATCAGCAGCTAGGCTTCAGAATAAATTTTAACGATCAAAAACAAAGTTCAGTTACGGCTCCTTTTGCCATCCATGCTAAATGGGGGCTACTATCGAGCAAACAACAGTTGGGTAAACACCAACCTGTTTTTCAGCGAATAGAACCTCCGAAAAACGATTAGTCCTTATCAAACTCTGATTTTGTTCAATTTTTTTATTTTCTCACAAAATTTATCGTGGCTCAATTTAAATTAGCCGCGGAACATTATCATAAGCCGCTGTGACTAGCATCTAAAAGTTGGTAATTTGTATCAAAAATAACAGGGATAAAAATTGAGGTATCACAACGATGTTGAATAATTTGGAAAACGATTCAATATTTACGCCAGAACAAGTTTTGGAGAATCGGGGTAGGGTCGCCATATTTATTGATGGCTCAAATTTATTTTACGCTGCATTACAATTAGGGATTGAAATCGATTACACGAAGCTATTATGTCGATTAACAGGAGGTTCTAGATTACTGCGTTCTTTTTTCTACACAGGTGTAGATCGGACAAACGAGAAGCAACAGGGGTTTTTGCTGTGGATGCGTCGCAATGGCTATCGAGTCATTGCTAAAGATTTAGTCCAGCTACCAGATGGCTCTAAAAAAGCTAACCTAGATGTAGAAATAGCAGTAGACATGATGGCGTTAGTAGATTCTTATGATACCGCAGTTTTAGTTAGCGGTGATGGAGATTTAGCTTATGCGGTTAATTCAGTCAGCTATCGTGGTGTGCGGGTAGAAGTTGTGAGCTTGCGTTCCATGACCAGTGACAGCTTAATTAATGTAAGCGATCGCTACATTGATTTAGAAGCCATCAAAGAAGATATTCAAAAAACTCCTCGCCAAAGCTATCCATACCGACCGTTATCTGGGATCGGTTTTTTGGAAGACCCCAGAACTAGTGATGGACACCTAGAAATTCAAGAATAATGGCGTATCAATTTCATAAAAGAGGGAGATGGGGAAAGAGAAAAATTAAAAATTTCTCCCCCACTCCCTCCTTTCTTATTTTACCTTTGACTTTTTTCTTGGTATTTGGTTTAGTTGGCTGTGGAGGCAAATCCCCTACAACTTCGCAACAAAATACTGCGGATTCATCTAACAAAGATAGCAATTTAACTTTTTTTGATGTCACCCTAGAACAAGCAGATGAAGTGGGAAGACCAATTTGGACAGTCAGGGCTAAAACCGCAAAATACACCAAAGAAAAACAAATTGGTCAGGCTGAAAGTCCTTATGGTGAATTATATCAAGATGGCAAAATTGTTTACCAAATCAAGGCAGATGTAGCAGACATTGAACAAGATGGAAAGCAATTGTTTTTGAAAGGTAAGATATTTGCCACAGATCCTAGTAATGGGATTGTGTTGCAAGGTAATGAATTAGAATGGCGTCCCAAAGAAGATTTGTTGATTGTTCGTAACCAGATTAACGGCACTCATAAACAACTACAAGCAGTAGCGCAGGAAGTGCGAGTTAAAACTCGCGAACAACGGATGGAATTTTCTGGAGGAGTAGTAGCAAATTCTATCGATCCCCAGATGCAACTGAGAACTGAACATTTAATCTGGAATATTAAAGAAGAAAAACTGATTGGCGATCGCCCCCTAGAAATTGACCGCTACAAAGATAATAAAATTAGCGATCGCGGTAAGGGTAATTCTGCCGAAGTCAACTTAAAAACAAAAATTGCCACTGTCCAAAAGAATGCTCAACTAGAATTACTAGACCCACCAATGCAAATAGCTAGTAACTCTATGACCTGGAACATGAACGCAGAAACTGTAACTACAAACTCACCTACGCGAATGTTCCAGCGTGCTGAAAATGTCACAGTGACAGCCAATCAAGGTGAAATGAAAATACCGCAAAAAACCGTTTACTTAAAAGGTAACGTCAACGCCGTTGGTCAGCGTCGCCAGTCTCTCAGATCCAATACATTAACTTGGTATTTAGACAATAAGTTAGTTGAAGCTCAGGGAAATGTTGTTTACCGACAAATTGACCCACCATTAAATTTTGTGGGTGAAACAGCAGTTGGTAATCTGCAAACAGAAAATATTGTTGTCAAAGGTGGCAGTTCTAGCGGTAGGGTAGTAACGGAGATTATTCCCCAAGAAAGAGCCAATCGTCAGCAGTAAAGTTAGGGTGAATGGGGCCTGCTTTCACTCGTAAGTTTTGGGTTGGTCGAGTACTAGACTAGGATCTTAGTAATACAAGCCTTTTGATAGCCCATGAATGGATCAAATCGATTAGGTAAAAAATCCTTGCCAACATCCCAGCAAGCAGAACATTCCCACTATCACGATACAGACCACGAGCATACAGATGATACTCATGGGACTGGAGAGTTGGCTCATCCCCATATCCATAGCGAAGAGTCTTTACGGCGAATTGTCAATCGATTATCGCGTATAGAAGGACATGTTCGTGGTATTAAGGCAATGGTCGAGCAAAATAGCCCTTGTCCTGATGTTCTACTGCAAATTGCCGCAGTGCGGGGCGCATTGGATCGGGTAGCGCGAATTGTTTTGGATGAACATTTAACTGAGTGTATTGCTAGAGCCGCACAAGAGGGTAATATTGACGTTGAAATTAAACAGTTAAAAGCTGCTTTAGATCGATTTTTACCTTAAGAATGAGAAAAATAATCTAAAATGCATTCGCCAAATTAGCGATCGCTAGCAGCGATATATCAAAATTTAATAGTGCATCGTGACTTCACTCCAGCGACATCATATTGCCAACTGGTAGATCAGCTATTTTTATAGACTTTCCTTTGTTCACTTTTTCTAAGAGACAACGAGGGAAAAACTTATGACATCAGATAATATGCTGTGCAATGATAATTTTTACCTAGACTATGATTCTCAAAAATTATCAATTTCATTATTATTTAAATAGCACTCTAAATAAACCACTAATTCTTTTTTTGCATGGCTTCATGGGTAACATTCATGAATTTGATGAAGCTATAAAACTACTATTAAAAGAATTTTCCTATTTAAAAATTGATCTCCCCGGACATGGCAAAACTCAAGTTTTGGGTGAGGATGAATACTATACAATGGCAAACATAGCTCATGCTTTAATCAACTTACTGGATGAGTTAAAAATTGCCAAATGCTTTTTAGTTGGTTATTCAATGGGTGGAAGATTGGCTTTATACCTAGCCTTGAATTTTCCAGAACGTTTTTATAAAGTTGTGCTAGAGTCAGCTTCCCCAGGTTTACCAACAGCAACAGAACGATTAGAACGGATTAAACTTGATACACAAATAGGTACAAAATTAACAGGAGCCTTTGAAAAAAGCGATTTTGCTGCTTTTCTCTCAAATTGGTACAATCAGCCGATTTTTGGCGATATAAAAAATCATCCAGAATACAATCGCATGATTGAAAGCCGATTGCAGAACAATCCACAGGAATTAGATAAATCACTGCGCTTTATGGGTACTGGATGTCAACCTCCTTTATGGGAAAATCTACAATACAATACAATCCCCATGCTTTTACTAGTTGGTGAATACGATCGAAAATTTATATCTATTAATACAGAAATGGCTAAAATGTGTGAATTTGCTCAGATAAAAATAATTAGGAATGCCGGACACAATATCCACTTTGAAAATACTTTGGCATTTGTGGAAAATATCAAAAGTTTTTTATCCGCAGCAAGTTAAAAATTAGGATAATCTTACTACTTTTTTACTGCCTTGCTAGAAGGAGTTGGGGATGGTGGCAAATTTGGGAGTGTTGGTTGTTTAGCTGCGGTTAATTCTTCTTGCAACATTTTCTGATAAACTTTCGGTAAAGAGTTACTAACAGAATTAGTTTCTATACCATATCCCAAACTTGTCCAAGTGGGAGAGAGCCGCCGCAAAACATCATTTAACTTTCCCTGACGCAACAGTTGCGAAATATTAGTTCCCCAAACTTTAGAATCATTTAACCAACGGTAAACTACTACATCTTGATATTCTGGTTCAAAACTATAAGTAGTCCAAAACATCATTCGCATCGGCTTTGGGTGATAAAGAGGAGCTAAACGATACCAAGTAATGTTGATAATTTGATATCTGCCAGCAGCGGTAGAACAATTTCCTGTATTGGGGCCTGTGACAATTGTGACGCATATCTCAGGATGTCGGCTCAGGTCGTTGACTTGCTGTCCACCATATAACAGCGAATAGGGACGGTTTCCACTAGCCTCACTTGCCGAGATAGTTCGCATTAAAGCGCGGATATAAGGGTCGCCCTCTTTCATCACCAAAGGCGGCTGTTTATTTTCAAAGATGGGATCGGAAGGCGATCGCAAGTCTCCAATATACCATTGCAACAAATACACAAAGCCGAGAAGCGCGGCTATTGGACCGATAAGTTTTTCAACACCTTTGAATTCAAAGCCTTTCAGAGTCTAACTCCTTCAAATTCACTCTTTTTGCTAACAAAAATCACCGACGAACTGATTCCAGTAAAGTTCACACCTGATTGTTAGTTATTATTTCCGATTTGCTCATTTTTTTAGGAATTAGCAAAAAAGAGTATAAATACAGGAGTTTGCAAGTAACTGAGATACAAAATGCAGGAACGCATCAGATATAAAGAGTTTCTACTTCCTGCCTCAAAACCCGTAGCTTTCTACTTTATGCAAAAGAAAACTACTGTAAGTATAGCAAGCGAGATACTCCCAAAAATCCCGACCCTGTATAAGCTCAATCACTTTTAGTAGCATCTACTCTCGGTAATAATTGCTTCCTTGCTCAAATTGGGCGATAAGTCGATACAACCTGATGACAAAGGTTTAGATTTAAGTTGACACCGATTCACATCTGTGAACCCTTATAAAAGGTCTGTATTAAGACCGATTGAGAACTGCAATCAGGGAGATTGGGTAATTAATCAGTCTGTTTCTCTAGCCCGCATCAACTTCGTATCTTAAAATACCAGGATTTTCCTGAAGACACTGTAGATAACAAATGTTACTGTGGGCTAGTTGAAAACCAAGAGGCAGATAGCCTTTAGCAATATTGAATCTGCTTTGTGTTTTTACACAATAGTCATAGTCATGGGCACAATATTCAAGTAGCTTGAAATATGAAAATCACTCATATTCACCACCAGTTTGAAAAATTATGGTTAACCGTTTTACTTCCGTGAGTACTGCTCTCACACTTAAGGTAGTTGGAATAATCTGCATTTTGTCGTTTTTCGTTGACTTTTTGATTCTGTTGTTACCCTTTCAACCCACCGATCGGGTATGGCAAATCAATTTGGGAACAGCGCTCGTCGATCGCGGAATTGTTCCTCTAGTCGGTTTGGGGCTTCTGTTTGCTGCCTATTGGATTGAGAATGCTGATGCAGCAAGCGATCGCCCCCAAGGTATCGATTTAAGATTTCCCGCCGCAATTATCTCCAGTATTTTAGGGTTGATGTTCTTGCTGATTTTTCCCCTGCACTTAAATAACGTCAATCAAGCCAAGACTCAAACACTCAACCGAATTACCCAAGAAGCAGACCCAAGCAGAAACTCAACTAAACACTCGGTTATCGCAATTGCAAGCACAACTGAATACTGACCAAGGAAAAGCGCAATTAGAACAGCTGCGAAACCAAACCAAAGCTCAGTTTAGTGAAATCCTCAAAGATGACCAAAAATATAAGCAAGCAATTGAAAGCCCTCAAATTCCCGCAAATATCAAAGAGTTACTGAAGAAGGCTAAAACAAATCCCCAAGTACTTGACAAAGCTATCGAACAACAAACAGATGTTCAAACGCTGCAAACTCAACAACTGAGCCAAGTTCGCCAGCGCCGAGACGAAGCACTGCAACAAGCTAAAGATACTGCTTGGAAATCTGGGCTGCGGATTGGTATTAGCAGTTTGCTATTGTCCATTGGTTACATTATCATCGGCTGGACAAGCCTAAGAGGTAGTGGTGGTGTACAAGGTGGTAAACCTAGAACTGCTGCACGCTAATCCACTATTGGCATGGCAGTAAGAAGTATCCAAAAATTATTGACGGCTGATACTGCCATGCGCCTAATAGCTAATAACTAATAACAAGACAATTATCACTGAGTAAAATCGCTATAAAACTTGAGTAATGTTCTCAATTTACATACTGACATATAACGAAGAACTAGATATTGCTGCTTGTATCGAATCGGCGATGTTATCAGATGACATCATTGTTGTGGATTCATGCAGTAGCGATCGCACTGTGGAAATCGCCAGTCGCTATCCCATCCGCGTTGTCCAACACGCTTTTGAAAGCCACGGACGCCAACGTACCTGGATGTTAGAGTCTATCCCCCCAAAGCATCAATGGGTTTATATCCTTGAAGCTGACGAGCGTATGACACCAGAACTGTTTGCGGAATGCGAAAAGGCAAGTCAGAATCCAGACTACATCGGTTACTACGTGGCTGAACGCGTCATGTTCATGAATCGTTGGATTCGCTACAGCACACAGTATCCCCGTTACCAAATGCGACTTTTCCGCCACGGGAAAGTGTGGTTTACAGATTACGGCCATACTGAGCGGGAAGTTTGTGAGGGTGCAACTAGTTTTTTAAAAGAAACATACCCACACTACACTTGCAGCAAAGGTTTGAGCCGCTGGATTGACAAGCACAACCGTTATTCTACGGATGAAGCTCAAGAAACATTGTATCAGTTAGAACAGGGAAAGGTGAACTGGCAAGATTTATTCTTTGGCAAATCGGAAGTCGAAAGACGGCGTGCCCTGAAAGATTTATCTTTACGTTTGCCCGCCAGACCGTTGCTACGGTTTATATATATGTATTTTATTTTAGGCGGATGTTTAGATGGACGCGCCGGAGTGGCTTGGTGTACATTACAGGCATTCTACGAATACCTGATTTTGCTCAAAGTCTGGGAAATGAAGTATCTGCCAAAACCTAATTTAGATACAACAGCAATTTTGGTACAAGAGAGTACGCAACAATTGCAGGGCGCGGATTCTGAAACTACACAGGTTGATGTGGCGTGAACAGGGCTGGAGATTAGAAGGATTTCTTGTATGGCGATGCCTACGGCGGTAAACTACGCAAAATCATAGGGCATACAGATGTGCTACACAAATCCCTGACTTCGTAAAAGTTGTCGGGGATCTTGTTTTTCATAATTCAAGACTAGATAAAAGAGACTTTTAAATAAAAAACATCCCAAATTCTTTTGTGGGACGGGTGTCCCCATCTCTTCTATATTCAGGGTGGGGAGAATACTCACCCCACAAGATGGATAATTTATTTCTTGAGAATCCCTAATAAATTAATATTTGTAACAGAATATTTTCATAAAAGCCACCCTTACTCAAATGTGAGTGACTGACCAGATAAAATAATTTATTAGTTTATCCTGTAGTACTTTCACAATCATGAGCAGTTTTTGATTAAGCCCGATAGATTAATAATACCTAAGAATTTGCAACAAATTTTTATAAATCTTATAAATAAAAGTAACATCCTCTAAGAATAACCAGTCGCCATCGGATTGGTTAATGTCTATGTGTATGCTTATAGGAAAATAGCTGATTTCCAGCAGCAGGCAACTTGCTAGCGTTGTAGACAGTTACTTGCGGCAGAATCTGCCAAAGTTAAAGCCTTCGGAATTTGACGAATCTGCTGGTATGGATACGAATAACAAAAGTTCCTCTAGCTTAAAACAGGAGAATCGGGGCTTGGTAATCGATCGCCTAAAACAGGACTTAAAAAACGACCTAATTGCTGGTTTGTTGGTAATCATTCCCCTAGCAACCACTATCTGGCTGACAATTACCATTGCAAGTTGGGTAATCAACTTTCTCACCCAAATTCCCAAACAATTAAATCCCTTTGATGGGTTAAACCCATTTTTGGTAAATATACTTAATTTATTAGTAGGTTTAGCCGTACCACTACTAAGTATATTGCTGATGGGCTTGATGGCTCGAAATATAGCTGGGCGGTGGTTGTTAGATTTTGGTGAGCGATTATTACAAGCAATTCCTTTAGCAGGACAGGTATACAAAACTCTCAAACAGCTTTTAGAAACAATACTGAAAGATTCTAATGGCAAGTTTCGCCGGGTAATTTTGGTGGAGTATCCTCGCCGAGGAATTTGGGCGATCGCTTTTGTTACTGGTGCAATCAGCAGTGATATCCAAGCCCAGATGTCTCGCCCTGTACTAAGTGTTTTTATCCCCACCACTCCAAATCCGACTACCGGATGGTACGCAGTCGTTCCTGAAGACGAGGTGGTGAATCTCTCCATGTCGATTGAAGACGCCTTTAAAATAGTTGTATCAGGTGGCATTGTCGCCTCCAATACGCCTTTGGTTTTCCCCAAAGAGTCCACATTGGAAGTGAAACACAAAGAGATTAAGCAGCAGGTTATTCCCGTTGAAGAAACGTGAAGAAGGCAGGAGGTTCAATATTAGTCATTAGTCATTTGTCATTTGTGTTTACCAAGGACAAATGACTAATGACAATCTCACCAGTTGATGTGCAACTTTAAATATGTAACAGCTTATTTCTCCTGCCTTCTGCCTTCTGCCTCTCTGGAATCAATCTGGCATAGTAGTCACAAGCAAATGCGTAATGTTGTTTAACTGTGCCAAAATTGATAGGCTTGTAAGTTTGTCTTGCCTAGTTAATTCAGTTCTTGCACAATCACCCCTCAGTTTTATGCAACCTCGTAAACCCCAGCAAATTGCTCGTGAATTGGCGCTTTTAAGCCTTAGCCAATTGCCAGTCAACCCCAAGAAATTAGAGAAATTGGAAGACGATCAACTAGTATCCAAGTTGGTATTAGGTGCAGTACGCACTCTGACATCAGAGGTACAAGATACCCTCGATAATGCCGCAGGTGAGCTGCAACGCAGTAACGATCGCCTCTTAAGCAGCCAAACTCGGGCCTCCGACCTCAATACTGCCAGAACAATGCTTCAAGAAGCGATCGCCTGCACCCAGACAGCAATCAATCAGTTGGGTACAGCAGTTGATTTCCCAGTATTGATTCAGTTAGCGAATCAGGACAAGGGAGTTCGGAATTACGCTAAAGAGCTTGTAATCACCGTCAACGAAAATCGACACATTATAGATGAACTCATTTCTGCTGCCTTAGTAGATTGGCAAGTAAATCGTCTGGCCCAAATTGACCGCGATATCTTGCAAATCGCCGTGGCAGAAATGAAGTTCTTAGGAGTTCCAGACAGTATCGCCATCAACGAAGCTGTGGAGCTAGCCAAACGCTACAGTGGAGACGATGGTCATCGGTTTATTAATGGTGTTTTGCGCCGAGTCACTGAGCAGAAAAAAACTGCGTAGTACTGCCGCGGAATTAATAATTTCTTTACTGCCGTGGAAAAAAGTCTGTAGCCTCTTCTGCGGCTTCCTCCAAGCGGAACCTCTTCCAAAGGGAGATGCTGCGCAAACAGAAGAAACCTCTTATTATAACGATTTTGTTTCAACTGGCGTTGAAAGGTGAGGATAACCTGGAAGTTTTCACCCCAAGAAAAAGTACAAAGTTAAATTAAACTCATAATTTATAACTTAATAACTCATATAACTAATACTGCTGCAATGGTTTTTAATTGGTTCCGTCGTCAACATAACGATTCCTCTAACACTCCCTCTGATAAACAACAGGAAGAAACTCCTCCTGCAAAAGAACCCCAACCAGAGCCAGCCGAAACCTCAACACCAACTGCTGAAACTACACCAGGCACAACGGCAGACTTATTGGCATTTGCAAAAGCTGCCTACAAAAATATTCAGCAAAAACAGCAAGTCGAGGTAGTAGAAACCCCACCTGATTCAGCAGATACCTTAGCACCATCAATACAACCTGAAACCGCAGAAACGGTAACTGCGGAAATAACCGAACCAGAAGCTACTAATACAACCCTAGAAACAGCACAGCCAGAAGTTATCCAAGCTGCTAGTGAGGAAGAAATTACAGAAGATTCTTCAGTGGCAGCAATTGCTGAACAGCCAGATGTTTCCAGCCCAGAACTCACGGCAAGCGAAGTTGAACCAACACCCACCGAACCACTGGCTACGCCAGAGGCAACACAGCCAACAGCACCAGCTAACTTATCCTTTTTAGAACGGGCGGCGGCAGAACGGCAAGCCAAGCTAGAACAACTAATAGCCACCGCCATTGAAGTTCCAGAACCGGAGGTAGTACAGCCAGTAGCGACAACCTCAGAAACAAAAGAGGAAATTCCTGGATTGGTATTTGATGATGGATTTGTCTGGTCAGCGAAAGTTCTAGCAGCTCAAGGTAGAAGTGCAGAAGACGTTTCTATTGAAGAAATTACCTGGCTGAAAAAGCTCCGGCAAGGGTTAGACAAAACTCGCCGTAGTATTCTTAACCAACTGAAGGCGATCGTTGGTCAAGGGCCGTTAAACTCTGCTGCTGTGACAGAAATTGAGGCATTGCTTTTACAAGCTGATGTTGGTGTAGAGGCGACAGACTTTATTATCAATGCCCTACAGACAAAACTGCGAGAAGAAGTTACCGCACCCGAAGAAGCGATCGCTTTCCTGAAAAAAATCCTCCGGGATATGCTGGATGCACCAAGCAAAACATCACAAAAAACTACCTTTACCCCAGAAAAAGAAACCTTAAATATTTGGTTAATTACTGGGGTGAATGGTGCTGGTAAAACTACAACTATTGGCAAAATCGCCCATCTGGGACAAAAATCTGGCTATAAATGCTTGATTGGCGCAGCAGACACCTTCCGCGCCGCCGCTGTGGAACAAGTAAAGGTTTGGGGTAGTAGAAGTGGCGTGGATGTAATTGCCAATCCGGGAAAAAATACAGATCCGGCAGCAGTTGTATTTGATGCGATCGCAGCCGCCCAAGCGCGTCAAACCGAATTACTTCTGGTAGATACAGCTGGGCGACTGCAAAACAAAAAAAATTTAATGGACGAACTCGGTAAAATCCGGCGAATTATCGACAAAAAAGCCCCAGATGCCAAAGTAGAATCTCTTTTGGTTCTAGATGCAACTTTAGGTCAAAATGGACTGCGGCAAGCTGAAGTTTTTTCCCAAGCTGCCCAACTCAGTGGTGTTGTCTTAACCAAGCTAGATGGCACTGCTAAAGGCGGCGTTGCCCTTGCCGTTGTACAGCAGCTAGGTTTACCCATTCGCTTTATTGGTGCTGGCGAAGGAATTGAAGACCTACGCCCCTTTTCGAGCTATGAGTTTGTCGAAGCTCTTTTGAGTGGTTAATTGAAAAATTTCGAGTTAAAAATTTTTCTTACCAAACTTAGGACTTACGCAATATTGTATTATTCTCTGGGAGACACTGCGCGTTGGCGTCAGTCTCTGACAGAGAAGGAGGTTCAATAAATTAAGCTTTTTAGTTATTTTTGCGTAAGTCTTAAAACTGATAAATTTAGGGATGACCGATCTGGTATTATCACTTGAACTAACTAGAAACAGTTCAAGTCCTAAAATTATGAATTTGTCACAATAAATAGGTGACTTTTGCTAAAATTTCTAGCTAATGCCCTTTTTGAGGTCTGAAATGGGCTTTTTAAATGTAGCAGCACGGTATTTAGTTGCGACATACAAAATCCCCTAGATTTTCATCTTGCAGCAATTGAAAAGGCAATCGAGACGCTCATCCCCACAAATACAGCTCTATTGTGGGATACAGCAGTCCCAATGGTGAGCAGTACGTTGGGGAACTAGCGCGAGTGATTTCAGCGCTGCGGGAGGTTTATTCCTCCGTAGGTGTTTGCTGTTGCCTATGGCGACTTACTCGTGCAACGTCTATCGAAAGGTTGAAACTCTGATGGTTAAATGAAAAGACTCTTTCTGACTTTTGACTTAAAGTTCTTAGAGCTAATTTGTAAACTCAAGTAAAGTACTTGTCTTGCAAGGATTTCAGGAATTTGAGTCAAAAAAATACTTATTCGCTGAAACTCAGACCTAGTAACGACTTGAGTATCCTTCAGATTTTCTTTACGAATCAGCTCTTAGAAGATATTTCTTCTATTTTTAGTGTCATCTCTTCTATTCATATCTTACACTTACCAAATGACTCACCCCTAGAATAAATTACAGGCTAATGGTTTAACTCTGTTACCTCTGACTAAGAAGGTAGAGTTACTTCACTTTTATCCAGTTTTGATGGATTTAAATTTTGCGTATTCAGCAACTCAAAATTCACAAAACGAGAAATTAAAAATGGAAAAGCTCAATCTTGGCGATTATCCAAGCATTTATGGCATACAAATTAAGTATTTGAAACTTATTAACATATTCTCAGGTTTGGGAACTAGTGTAGTTCTGTTTTTGAGCAAATCAAGCTCGATTTGAGCGCTTATAGAGGTTTTTACTCAAAAAACTACTAGTGTTCTAGTTGCTTCTGCCCAAACAGTACCTCTGAGAGCGTTAGAAATTATTCTTTGAATAAAGTATTTTTCTAACTTTAGAGATATGCTTTGGTAATTAAGTTATGAAAAAATGAAAAACTTTCTAATATATCAGCAAAACTAGTCATTTTTACGGGTAGAATTTGGACTAAAAATACATGATTTGAAATTACTAATAGTCCATCAAAAATACAATAAGCAAATAAAATACTTATAAATTTTGCCTGTTACGTCTTTATACTCTTGCTAAAATGGCAAGTCTTGTCTAAATATGGTTTAGCAATGCCAAAGCCAAAAGATTTATAAATAATCTAAAATCTGCCAATATAAAGTGCAATAATACCCGTGCCTGTGTCTCAACTGCCCTCTCAACCCACTGATAATAGTAGTAGTGCCGCGACGGATGTCACACCAGTCGTGGCACTCAAAGAACTCGTGGCAAGGTTGCACCGGGAACAGAACAAAATTCAAGATTTGCTAAGTTCTTTAGGATTTGCCCTGAGAAGTTTCAATAATTTGAATCAGTTTTTAGAACTGATTCCGCTGATGGCAACAAGAGTGACAGATGCAGACGGTAGCGCCCTGTTTCTCTACAAACCTAATGGTCAAGTCAGGTTAGAACAGTTACATTGGCAAGATAGTGGCCAGCGCAAGAATATCCGCAAAGCGCTAGAAATAGCCAGTAGTCAAATCACGCTTTTACCCAATACTGCCCCCCTAGCGAATGCCACGGGGATTTTAGATGACCAGATGCATCGTTATTTGGGGCCAGATGTGCAAATCTTTGGTACGGCGATTCTGGTAAAGCATACAGAACGGGGATGGCTCTATGTCTTGAGCCGCGATCCAGAATATAGTTGGACAGAAACCAGGCAAAAGTTAGTTAGGTTAGTGGCAGACCCAAACAGCAGTAGCGATCGAAAACGATGAACTAGCTGTAGAACTAAGAAAAAAAGAACGCTTAGACCAAGAATTAGAAATTGGTGCAGAAATTCAACGGCGACTTCTACCACGTCAATGCCCTACAATTCCCGGTGCAGTTCTGGCTGCACGCTGTAAACCTGCCAATCGCGTCGGCGGAGACTACTACGACTTTATTGCTACCAATCATAATAAGATTCAGCCCAAGATTAAAGGTGGCAGCGAAACTAGTCGCTGGGGTTTGGTTATTGGAGATGTCATGGGCAAAGGTGTCCCTGCTGGGCTGATTATGACGATGATGCGGGGAATGCTACGGGGAGAAGTGCTACATGGTAATTCTCCAGCTGGAATTCTACAAAACTTAAATAGAGTTATGTATGCGGATTTGGAAAATTCCCATCGCTTTGTAACACTATTTTACTCAGAATATAACCCCCACAGCCGAATTCTGTCTTATAGCAATGCGGCACACAATCCTCCTTTATGGTGGCACGCAGCGACAAAAACTGTTACCCGTTTAGATACTTTGGGAATGTTAATCGGTTTGGATGCTAATAGCCAATATGAAGATGCCCAGGCACAGTTAGAGCCTGGAGATACAATTATTTACTATACAGATGGCTTAACTGATGCCGCTGCTGCTGGTGGCGATCGCTTCGATGAAGATAATTTTGTTACTGGCTTCAATACTGCTTGTAAATACTGCAATGGGCCAGAGGAGATTGTAGATTACCTATTTGACCAAGTTCAGCAATTCATCGGTGCTGATAAACAAAACACTGATGATATGACACTAGTTGTTCTGCAAATCTTATAATCATTGGCTATTTATACTCGATCGAGTCCATTGATCAATGCTTGCGTTTATGGTGAGAGAGGATTTACCACAGTGATTACACTAAATTTAATTTTTTATTTATTTTTCTTTTAATTTTCGTAGCGATCGCCCAAATGGTTGCACATCAACCTTTTTTGATAACTTGTTTGTATTTAGCCTTTAGGATAATACATAAAAAATGATCCTTAGAATACTTTTCTGTTCAATTAAAAACTATATATTTTGCACATCTAGCACAGTAGGAAACGCCAAGGGGGAGAGCAGGTAAAAGGTAAAATGTACAAGGTAAAAAGTAAAAGGTAAATTTACTTCTTCATTTTTGCTTTCTTTCTATCCTTGTGACGCAAGCATTTGGTCTGCTCCCTTTTGGCGTTTTAATTTTTCCTTTCTCCGCCGTAGCAAGTTCACAACAGCTACGACGGAGTTTTGCTTTCTTAGTTTCTTCGTCCCAGATTTGGTTTTTTTAAACTTCCTTTAATGATTTGTCAAGATATTTCTGAAAATATTTTTAGATGAAGAATTGAGATTGCTATTCTTGCGCCCCAGCTTTTTGTAGACTCCGCACCACATTTTTATAACCATTAAATTCTGCAATCATCAAAGCAGTATAACCGCCCCGGTTTTTCAAATTCACATCTGCCCCAGCTTGGAGTAATAACTGCACAATTTCACCATAACCTGCTGAAGCAGCCCACATCAATGATGTGGCCCTTGCTGAGTCTTGAAAATTCACATCTGCCCCCTTTGCTAGCAGCAAATGTACGATCTCTTTGTGTTGGCGTTCGGTTGCCTTGATCAAAGCAGTTTTGCCATCATCCCCTGGAATATTCACATCAGCACCATAATCTAACAACACTTGCACCGTTTGGGTGTGTCCTTGTGATGCAGCCAACGTCAAAGGTACTTCACCAAGACTTTTCCCATTTATATCTCCGCCAGAACGTACCAGTGCCTCGACAATTTGGCTATGTCCCTGCAATGATGCTACAAGCAGTGGTGTATCGCCCAGGTGGTTGCTAATTTGGACATCTGCACCCTTGTTAAGTAAGATTTGCACGACATCAATGTAGCCTTCCACAACGGCAAGGTGTAAGGCAGTTTCACCATCTCGATCTTGAAGATTAATCTCGGCACCTCCATCTAGTAAAGCTGCTACGATCGCACTCTGTCCAGCCGCTGCTGCTGCCGATAGGGCGGTTCCACCATCAGCGTTTTTCACATTCACATCAGCCCCTGCTGCTAGCAGTGCTTCCACAATCTCCAGATGTCTCAAATCTGCCGCTAGCATTAAAAGTGTCTCACCCTCCTCATCTGGGATATTGACATCGACACCAGTTTGGAGAATTGCTTGTAAAACTTCTATTTTTCCCTGCTTAACGGCAAGTTTCAACGCCGTATCATTATCTTTATCAGCAATATTAACTTGGGCACCAGCAGCCAATAAAACTCGCACTACATCAATATAACCTTTGAGGACTGCTGCCATTAATGCTGTACTGCCATCTTCATTAGTGGCATTGACATCTGCACCTTTAGATAATAAAAGTTGCAAAATGTCAAGCTGTTTGGCACTAGCCGCCAACATCAAAGCCGTCAAACCATAGAGTTTTCTGGGCAAGTTGATATTTGCCCCGGCATCAAGCAGCGATCGCACAATTTCGGTGTAACCTAAATTGGCGGCAAACATTAACGCCGTGGTACCTTGGCGATCGCACGCGTCCACCCTTGCACCAGCAGCCAATAGCGTACACAGACCCTTAATATCACCACTTTTAGCAGCTTTGAGCAGCAAAGTATCGTTGTTTTCAGTCATGGATGAGATCCCACACAGGGGGTTTTGTTCGTCTACCCTCAAAATTTAGTCTGAGATTGTTTATCCACTTTGGCAAGAGGGTAAAGGAAAATAGTCGGGGGAGTCTCTTTTAATTTGTGCAAATTTAAGCACAGAAAATAGAGTTATGCTAATTTTTATGAAGATTTAATTATTAGGCGAGAACACGATGAGTCTGGAACTTTCTACGTCGGTGAAATATTGGCTAAACTTCTTCCATCCGGTGCTCATGTGGGCGCTATTAGTACTCTCAATTTATGCTGCCTATTTAGGACTGCAATTGCAGCGTACTAGAAATGCTCAGGGGGAAGAAAAAAAAGAATTGATTAAAGGTAGATATAACGTCAGACATTACCAAATCGGGTCTATACTCCTAGCTTTGATGGTAGCAGGTGCGATTGGTGGGATGGCTGTCACTTACATTAATAACCAAAAGTTATTTGTCGGGCCTCACTTATTAGCAGGACTGGGTATGACAGGTTTGATTGCATTTTCTGCTGCCTTGTCCCCTTATATGCAAAAAGGGGCAAATTGGGCACGTGCAACTCATATTTTAATAAATTTCACCCTTTTGGGACTTTTTGCTTGGCAGGCTGTTACTGGCGTGCAAATTGTCCAAAAAATTCTCACTCAAGCATAGTTAGCAAAGTAGGGTAGCACAGCTGTGCTACCCTACAAACGTACAAATAATTTAGAATTATTGATTTTTTAGAAATCCCTATCAACGCTTTTGCTTAAAATTAGCAGTAAACGGTATTCCCAAAGATTTATGAAAATCTTCCTGAACTTTGCGAGTTAAGCGGCGGGAGACTTGGCGGACAATTTGATTAAGTAAGCGATCGCCTGTAGATTGAATTATAGATTTGGGTAATCGCTGAATAAACCGGGGAAAGTGAAGATAAACTATCAAATCCAATTCCCATTCAACTCTTGTAATCTTACCAATGCTAGTGGAAACATCGGCTTCTTTTAACTCTAGAGATGCGTGATAGTCTACGTCATAACCAGGCGGTTGGTAGTCAGGAATGGGAATTGTACGGATGCGGTAAATACCCTCGTCTGGGGGCAACAATTCCAAACCTATTTTCGGTTCTACTTCATAACCGAAAGAACCAAAACGACCAATTGTTAAAGCATAGCCATTTTCCCCAAGTGATTCTACCTTCATGGGTTCAGCGCAGCGCGAAAACCATGAGGCGTGAGAATTGAGATACTCAGCAACCTTCTCTACTGGGGCAGCCATTTCCATACAATCTTGATAACGACCGTAAAATTTTGTCAGCGTCGCTACATTTGGTTCTGCTAATGTGTCCTCGGCTTCTTGGGTGGACACTACAGGTAAAACAGCTTCCGTTATTTCCCAGGATTTATATTCGCCTTTTCTTGAAAGCATAAATGCATTACTCTATATTTTGGCGTTGGTCTATATTAATGATTCCCCACACACCTGGGTCATTTCGCATTCAGATCCCATTTTGACCGAAACCTCATTAATCTGCGAGTAACTCCATAGAATTACTAAAATAAAGAACTGAACAAGCACACAATAGTTTCCCAGGATAGCATTTATCATGAAAGCATTTGTAGCAGGGGCAACAGGTGAAACAGGTCGCCGGATTGTGCAAGAATTGATCGCACGGAATATTCCCGTCCGAGCCTTGGTGCGGGATATAGAGAAAGCTAGGGGTATTCTGTCTCCTGAAGCCGAATTAGTCGTAGGCGATGTGTTACAACCAGAAACTTTAACTGCTGCGTTGGGAGATAGCACAGTTCTATTGATTGCGACTGGGGCAAAACCTAGCTTTGACCCCACTGGCCCCTATAAAGTAGATTTTGAAGGGACTAAAAATTTAGTAGATGTTGCTAAGGCAAAGGGAATTGAGCATCTCATCTTAGTTTCTTCTTTATGTACTTCCCGGCTTTTCCATCCGCTGAACTTGTTTTGGTTAATTTTGTTGTGGAAAAAACAAGCTGAAGAGTATATTCAGAAAAGTGGTCTTACTTATACGATTGTCCGGCCTGGTGGATTGAAGAATGAAGACAACTCCGATCGCATCGTGATGCAGAGTGCAGATACGCTGTTTGATGGTAGTATCCCCAGACAGAAAGTTGCCCAAGTTGCTGTTGAGGCGCTGTTTGAAGCAGATGCACGCAATAAAATTGTCGAAATTATTGCCAAACCTGAAGCAGCCTCAAAAAGCTTTAAGGAGTTATTTCAGCAGTGCTGATATTTCACAGGATTTTATGGAAAAGTGATTTCTATGGCTCTACCTACGCACTTTTTCAATGCGCCCCTTGATTTTGCTCCTTAAAGCGATCGCTCTATCTTTCCTGCAAGGGCTTGTTGCCAAATTGGCAGATCCTCCGGTCGGTCAACATCAGCTAAGGGCAACAAGTCTACGTATGATAAATGAAGTTTCTGGGCAATATCCACGGTTGTCTGGAATACTTGAGCAGTTCCCCACTCGATGTTAACGAATAGCTCCGAAATGGGTTGGCGCAAACCAATTAAGTAATATCCACCATCGATAGCAGGGCCAAGTACGAGGTCAAAAGCGTGTAACTTCTCAAAGGCTGTTGCTAAAATCTGGGCATTCACTCCAGGACAATCTGTACCAATGATAATCACTTTTTCTGCACCAGATTGAAAAGCATCAAAAAGCGATCGCGCCATCCGCAAACCTAGATCCCCTTCACCTTGAGATTGGTAAACCAAATCCAACCCCAGCCAGTCTTGCATGAGTTGCGAATCGCCACCTGCAAACCGTACTTCCACAGAAATGTCAATGGCTTTTCGCAATTCTTGAACCTGAAATATTGTATGCTCAGTCATTTCCCGTTGAAGATTGGCAGCACCAACATTTCCCAAAGCAGGTATCAATCGGGTTTTTGTCCTACCTGGTTCTGGATAACGGGTGAAAATAATCAGGTGCTGTTTTGGGCTTGCTGGTAAATTCAGCACAAAATACCTTATTTGAATCAGCTAAAAATATCTTAATAGCAATACTTGTCGTTTTCGTTGGCTCTTGCATGATCTTTTCCCGTCCGCATAGCCCCCAAAATTGTAGAAACATAGACACAACGTCTAGCTTTACCACCATTCAAGCTGTAAAAGGTTATCTGTCCTAATCCGCCTACTGTACACTGATTTCCAATTTCAGAGATAGGACAACCGTGATAATTAAATAAAACTCGCCACATTTGCTGTGAAGTATGTTTTTGTAAAGTTGTCTCCTTTTTTCCTTTATCGTTTTCCTCTTCATCAATGCGAATGTTTGGCTCAAGATTATGCCATAGGGTGCCATTATTTTTAACAGTATCAGAAATAAATTGTCCTGCTTCTGCCTGATGAACTGCCCATTGCACGACACCATTTTGTATGCGAAAACTGGTTTGCCTGGTTAATTTATCTTTAGTGGCTTGGCTTTGCGCTTGGCGTATAGCATAATAAACCTCATTTTGAGTAGTGTTGAGACGACGAGTCTCCACAAAAGCCAGCCAATTGGATATTCCGACCGTAGCTAATATACCAATTAATACAATAACTACTAACATCTCTGGTAAGGTAAAACCACTGTTGGAATGATTATTCTTCAAGAGATTTTTTGCATAAACTAAAGACGGTAGATGCACCAGGCTATCCATTTTTTATTATGAGAGTTTTTCAGCTATCTAGCCGTTAAACGATTTTCAGTTTTTTAGCTTTTTACTTCGCGCTGGTTAGTCATATTGTCCAGCAACGTAGGCATCAAAATGATTATGAGAATTTTTAAGAATAATTTTAAAGTAAAATTTATCCGTTGAAGTCTTGAAGAATTATTCAGAACATAATTCCATAAAAATTTAGCAGCAGTTAAAGCTTTTTGTCGATTAAACGGCTTTTGTAGAGCTTTGCATGTCAGGTATTTATATAAATTTGTCAGACTTAGATTCCAAGTAGTCTTAAGTGCTAAAGGTCTTTCCTTATATGCTTTCTCAAGCACTTGCAAGCAAGCTTTTTCTTGCCTTATCAGATTAGAAGAAACAGAATTAGCACTTATTCTGTACAATATTTGTACAGATGGTACGCATACAAAATCAAACTGGCAAGCTAATCGCAACCACATATCCCAATCTTGAGCAGCACTTAGAAATTCATCAAATCCACCTAATTTGATCAAAGCTTCTCTACGAATTAAAGGATTGGAGCCATTCTCTAAAAAGTTTGTCAGCAATAACTTTTCATAAACGTCTCCATTGGCTGTAACGTGTGTACCAGAGAGTACTATTTCCCCATTTTCATCGATATAATCAGTCCAACTGTAAGCAACTGTCGCAGTAGCGTTTTCTTGTAAAGCCTTTAACTGAGACTGAAGCTTATCAGATGTCCAAAGATCGTCCGCATCTAAGAAACTGACAAATTCTCCTACTGCAAGCTGTAAGCCTCGGTTACGACTAACGTTTCCGCCAGCATTGGTATAGGAAAATATTTTTATTCGGGAATCTTGAATTTGTGTAACAACTTCTAAAGTTGAGTCTTCTGAACCATCATTAATTACAATTAATTCTAGATCGCTCAAAGTTTGATTTAGAACAGATTTAATTGTATGATGAATAGTATTTTCACTATTATAAGCGGGTATAATTACAGAAACTTTCGGTAAATGTTGACTATAGTTAATCATTATTACAGAGCTAATTTATTTTTTAATCCTTTGCGCAAATTAGATTTTAAGTAGTAAAAAGGACTCATCATACTAGCCAAGTAAAATTCCATTTCAAAAAGTGCAATTAAATTACTTTTCAATTCTCCTCTATACCGAATACGGTGCTTTAATACTCGGCGTAAATTTCCTAAAATAGTTTTTATAAACACTATTGGTTTTTGCCAATTTTGAGTATTTATCAAGCTTAACTGGAAAATACACAAGCCACAACCGCGTGCCAGAGTTAAGAGATAATCTTTCTCAAGTCGCCAGCGTGGTATTTGATGATAAGTATGCATGGCAGGATTATACCAAATCTGCCAGCCTGCATAATGTATATAAAGCAATGGTTCATAGTCATCACCCTGTACCAAAATACCAGGCAGCTTCCCACTTAAATTAGGTCGCTGTGGTACATTTTCACACCATACCTGTTTCCGAACAACAAGTGCCGCACCAGGAGGAAGTCTTAAATTATCTGCGTCAAATAAATATGGATTTGAACCATGTTCTCTGATAGCTAAAAAAGCTTGAATTCTTTCAAAATTTTCTGGTGGATTTACTTCAAAATCACCATGAATCTGTCCACTCCAAGCACCTGCTTGAGGATGCTCTAATCCAAAGGTATATGCTTCTGATAACCAATCAGGTGCAGGTAGATTATCATCATCTAAAAATGCGATTAACTGCCCTTTAGCTTCACGTACTGCTCGCAATCTCGCAAAAGCTGCTCCCTGTTCGGTTTCTAAAAAATATCTTAAATTACAGTTTCCATTATATATTTTTTGGTAATTCTGAATAATTTCAAATGTATTATCAGAACTATTATTATCCACAATAATAATTTCCCAGTTAAGTTGCTCTACTCCTGTCTGGGTTAATAGCTTATCCAAAATTTTAGGTAAACGGGTTGCCCCATTGTATGCAGGAATGGCTACGCTAATATCTAAATTTTCATCTGTTAATTCAGTCATAATGTCTAATGTTTTAATAATTTATTTTTTAAAGTATCCATTTTTCCAAAGATAAAAAGGACTAATGAAACTACTTAAAAAAAGTTCCATTTCGCAAGCAGCTACCAAATCATCTTTTAGATGAGTTCGATATTTTAGTAAGTGCAACGTAATTTTACGTAAGTCATTTAGCATATAAGATAAAAGAGCAAATGGTCTATATATTTGTTTAATATTTACCATTCTCGTTACACAACGGCTAAGTCCAATTCCTCGAAAAAATGGAATCAAATAATCTTTTTGCAAACGCAATTTTGGTATTTTGTGTGATATTTCCATTTCTGGGTTGTACCAGATTTCCCATCCTGATTTTTGGATGTAAGACAACATTTCTAAATCTTCACTGGTAAGCATATTGCCTTTAACTCTACCAGTTAAAATCGACTTATCTGGTACACTTTCTAACCATGCTTGTTTACGGACAACAAGTCCGGCAGAAGGAGGTAGTAATTTTTTAGATGCTTCATATAATAGCGGTAGATTTCCCCGCTCTGTAATTGCTAAGAATGGAGCAATTCGCTTAAAGTTTTCCGGTGGTTCTACTTCCCAGTCTGGATGAATTTGGCTGCCATAAGCTCCAGCTTTAGGATATTTTTCACCAAAAGCATAAGCTGCGACTACCCAATTTGATACTGGGTAGTTGTCATCATCTAGAAAACCTATGAATTTCCCTTTAGCTTCTGCAACTGCCTTTTTTCGAGCATAAGCTGCGCCTTGTTTTGCTTCAAAGCAATACTTTAAAGGATAAGGACATCGCCAATCTTTTTGATAGGTTTGAACAACTTTAGCTGTATTATCAGTGCTGTTATTGTCTACAACTATAATTTCCCAAGATAAATTTTCGGTGTGAAGTTGGTTTTTTAGTCGTTCTAGTAGTTCAGGCAAACGACTTTCACCGTTATAAGTTGGGATAGCTACAGTAAAGTCAAGGTTCTCAGTCATTTTCCGAAAAGTATATTTTGATGATGACGCTTTTTATTATGTTCAGGCAATGGCTCTTAAATAACTCTATCAAATATTAAAACTGCACATGATGTTTCAATTTTGCTATCAACGTGCAGTTTTATGTTCAGCAATATTACGTATTTTTAAACAAATCTTGGTATTTAAATTACTTAACTGCAATTATTATCTTTTGCTGTCACCATTGAGCCTAAGAGAGTTTTCACAATGACACATCGCTTTACGCTACTAGGCGATGTAGGATTTGCAGAGCTTGGTACAGCTACCACTATTTGTAACCCAGATGTTCCAAGGCTTGCATTGGGTAAAGTTCCCATATAGTCAAAAGTAATTTTTGCTGATGCATTTAAAGAATAGGATACAGTAGAATCGGCAGTGTTTTCAGTAGTGCTATTTAGATTTGTACCTAGCAAAAATTTATCAGAGCTAACCCCTACATCCGTTCCTAAAGGCTTCCATGTGCTGATTCCAATATCGGTACGATAAATAGCAACCTCTTGGGTTGTGCTATTTTTCCGAAAACTGACACTGTAGCTAAGTTTTTTGTTTTTAGCTTCGCGCTGTGCTTCTTGAAGTGCGGCGAAAACGGCGTCGTTAAACTTATTTATCCGTTGCCGATTTACAAAGGCAGCCCAACCAGGAGCTGCGATCGCTGCTAAAATTCCTACTAGCAGCAGTACTACTATTAACTCTATAAGACTAAATCCAGCATCTTGTTGCTTGTAGCCATTAGTAGAGGGTCTATTTGCTAAATATTGCTGCTTTAGCTTTGTTTTTCGGCTGTGCGACTGGAAATAATTTAATAGTCTGAAACTAAGAATATTTGCCATACTATCCTGCTTTTAGTAATCTTTGTCAAAGATAGAAGCTATTTGGTAAAGATAAAGCTACTTCCTTGAACCTTAATGTTTGCACTCGGAAAATAACTAGATTTACTCTGTGCGTAACGTGCTTTAGTTTCATCTTGTATTAAACGAGCTTGTGCATTACCCCTTAAATAAACTTCCGCAGCACTCCTATTATCTGCGCTAACTGAATCTACACAAGCATAAAAGCCTCTTCTAGCAAGGTTTGCGACTGCTGGAACTTGACTAAAGCCAGTAGAACAAGTCACTGTTGCTGTAGCTGTTGGGGTTTCCTGTGCTGTTGTTGTTTGATCTATAAAATCAACCAACACCACAGGAACTTGATCGTAACTCCCTCCTCCTGCCCAACTATTCATTTTTGCTTGTAATGTTATGCCTTTTTGTGACAAGTCAAATGGTTTAAAACCTTTATCTGGACATGGGAGATATTTGTCGGTTGCAGCAAATCCAGCGCAAGTCTCTGTAGCAGCAGTATTTGGAACGCCATCTTTAATTTCCCATCTAGCGATGCGTGCAGCGTTAGACCAAGTAGTATTAGTATCTTTAATTAAATAGTAGGCAACTAATGAGTAAACAAAAGTATCATCTTTTTGAGTACTTGTAATTGTAATTTTTTGACTAAGTAACTCTCGTTTCCAAAAGACAAGCACAGGAACTTTATCTGTTCCGTTAGGTAGTTGATTCCCAGTTGTACCTGCATTTGGGCAAGTGTTATCGGTACTAGCATCAACAGTACCGCTTAGACAAGCAATTCCAGTAGCATCATATATATATATTGCTTGTTGGAGATCGCGAGTAATATAATCTAGTGCAGCTTTAATTTCTTGCTCAGAGTTTGCTTTGGCTTGTTCCTGACCATCAGTGTTTAAAATACTAATCATAAAACTTAGTAACGGCGTAATTACTAAAAATGCAATCAGCATAGCCACCAATAATTCAATCAGGGTAAAACCACTATTTTTATTTTGCTTGTGAGAGGGTTTTAGCTGAGTACTTAACAGCCACCTCAATATATTCATTTTGCTACAGATTCTCCTTTGTGACTAATACTGAGTCATGAAATTATTTATGTTTATCGGGTTAATTTTATGGTGGAGGTTGACAACCACCAAGGCGATCGCATAAAGCGTTATAGGAGCTTTGACCCCTAACAATTTCAGTTGTCATTTCTACTAGGGGTGCTTTGCGATCGCCTAGTCCCCCGGTGAATGTTGCTGCTGTTTTTCCATTGCTATCACTACTTTTTTTCAAGCTACCAGTACCGATGAAGGCATCTGAACGGTATACCCGAACTCCCAAACGATAGCTTTGACCGCTATCAATTTGAGCGCTACTTGTGCTGATAGTTCCAACTGCATTGCCAAAAGCCTGGATGTAAAACTGAACTGGACTGGTTGTTTTGTAGGTTGTACAGTCGCTTGGTAGATTTATTTTGCCATCATTGTGAAAGCAATACAAACTAGTTGCGTCTGCGGGAACAGCCGCACTACTAATTAAATAGTCGCCACTGGTAGTTGAGCTAGATACTGTTCTAGGTGCAGCAGCAGTTGCAGCACTAAGTGAAGTAGTATTTGATACTTGAGCTTCTGAGATTGTTTTAGACTTAATAGCATCAATGAAGGCTTTAGCCGCTCCTGTTGCCAATTCGACTCGTTTAGCTTGCACGCGAGTTGCTGTTGACATTACTAAGACAGGTGCGATCGCTACCAGCAAAATGGCAACTACGAGGATCGCCACAAGCGACTCAATGATCGTAAAACCAGAATCGTTGGACTGAGCAGATAATTCTTGTAGTTGGCGTGGGTTCATACTCTATTTCTTAATAAGGCTATGTTTTAAAGTAATTTGCGATCGGGTGTAATATATTCGTAACCTCACTTCCATTCCTCTCCCCTTGTAGAGGAGAGGCTTTGAATTTTCCCCTTTCCCTATTAGGGAAGGGGGCTAGGGGGTTAGGTCTGTTAACGTGGTTTATTCACCCAAAAAGTGCTGTCAAAACTCTCATTCAAACACTTTAGGATGGTTGGAGTTGGCAGTTAGTAGGACGTTCAGTTGCTGGTAGTGCAAATTTAAAACCACTGCCAAAGTAAGTAGTGTCCGCAGTATCAAACCCATCCGATGTTTGAGTTTGTACACCACACAACAAAGTTTTCACCCAAAGGTCATCGCGACCTACTTCTCTGAAGTATTCATTCGGGGGATCTGCTGCTGGAGTTACAAAGCGCTGGGCAAACAAGTCGGGGTTTTGCGCCAATAACGCCACATCAAAACCCCAGTTACGATTAGGAGGCATATAATAAGGCGCTTCACCACTAGGATTAGTAATGTAAGTACTATCTGATGTGTAACCAGGTCTATCAGAATACAAAACTCTGAAAAAGATACTGTTATTCTTGGCAAGGCTAGCAGCATCAGTATTATTAGGGTCAGAAGTGGTTGCAGCAGGAGTTGTTGGTCCTGGTCTAACAAGAGCTTGGAATGGTGCAGTAGCATAGATACTGCGTTTAAATTGGATGAATGAACCGTTGATATTGGCATCAATGCCATCCCAGTTTTCTAAGAAGCGCACAAAGTTATGCAAACCCCCATTGATTTCGTAGGTACTTGAACTCACACGAGCCGGAGTATCACCACCCGCAACTACTAGATTAAAATTGGTTGCACTTGCCTGAGACAACCATCTAGTGTTTTTAACGACACTAGATGATCCTGCTAAAGAGGCGTAATTTTGAGTATCAGATGGTGCTGCGGTTGTTACCTGTAATTGCAATACAGGTTCAAATAGCGGCTGGTATGACGCATCTCTGGCGGGTGAAGCAGGGTTGAATAGTGACGCGTCTGTGGCTCCAGGAAAATCCCTAAGCGAACCAGAAGCCGGTAGTTTGGGGTATCTGTAGAATACACGATTAGTATTGTTGTATTTGATCTCGTTTATGGGGGACGGTGGTGGGCTAGTAGAAGTATTTATTGTGGTTGCAAACCATAGAGCATTAGAATTTAAGTCAGGTATACTAAGTGGGCTGACTACTGCACTTGCTCCAGTGCCTATGATAATTAGCGGCAATTCTGCTACTATACCTAATTTAATACCTAGTGGAATGGGAGTAGCATTAGTAAAAATTATGGCATTATTACTAATATCAACAAGCTTGGCAAAATCAGCATTAGTCGTTGCTACATTATATTTGCGTTTGAACGCAACCCTACGAGCAAATCCTTCAAAACCAGCCCTTGGCGATCGCGCAGTTGTACCAGCTAAGAGTCTGGTAAGATCGGTTACACCTACTACTTCACTAGACCTTTTGAGGATTTCTGTGTCTTTATCTAAAGCATTGCCTGTATTACTATCACTATCTAAACCCACATACCAGTCACCCGGTTGACACTCTGAAACTGGTATCTTGAAGCACATCTCCATTACATACTCTGGGAAACTTCCTCGACGCTGAATGGGCGTGACGAAGTTGTTCACGTAAGAACTGTTATTGTTTGCTGAGTCAGTAGAAGTGGGAGTACCTGTGTAGTAGGCATCACCACCAGAGTCAGTCAAGAATTTAGATGAAGTGAGAAAGTTGTTATTCCAGAAACCTACCTTCAGTCGGCTGAGTACGACGTTAGGATCGCTGCCTTGGTTATTTCGCAAGTCGTAATCACCCTCATTGCGGAAACCTTCACGGAAGTTACCAGATAGCAAGGTAACAGCATCGGCAATTACTGATGCTGGTCGCCAAGTTTCGCCTGTTGTGCAATTGGGTAGTCTAGGGTCACTAGGCCGACAAGCAAAGTCAGGATCGCGATTTGCCGCAGCACGAGTGTAAAATTTAGTATCGTAGGTAGCAACGCTGGGAGCAGGTAAAAGATCCGGGGTTTTGAATTCTTGTTTAGTGTGCAGATTAAAATCGCCTTTAACATACACTGGTAGCTCAGTTGCTAAAATTAAGCCTTTTTCTTCTGCTCTGTAATTAGTTTGGCGACTCAAGTTACTGCCATTAATCAACATAATGGCGTTAGGGGGTCGCCGTTCTGGATCGAGATTGTAGTCACTAGCGCTGATATTTTCACTAGTTGGGTTACTGCGATCTTTTTGAGCATCATCACGAGAGGCATAGATAATGCCGCTATTGGGCAATAGATATTCATTATCCGATGCAGCGCCGATTGCTTGTGTGCGAAGCTGACCTAAATTTATGGTAGTGGCACGAATTTCGAGAGGCTGACGCTGTTCAACTTCTAAATTGTAGTTTCCAGTTAATGTACCGCCTTTATCTATAGCTTTAATTTGTCGGGCATCAAGAAATGCAGTTTCTTTGATTGCGCCATCAGGAATGTAGGTAGTACTCCGACTCAGAGTGCCATCAGCAATCTGTATTGCACAGATAGTAGAGTCAATTGCTGATTGCTCAGAGAGAGTGAGTTTACTGGTAGTTGCTTTTGCCAGTGCTTGCCGTAGTAGAGGATTCACAAGGCGACCATTGGGAAATACCAAGTTAGCTTGATATTTCAAGCGATTTAGCAAAGTTACACCAGTGTTAGTCACATCATCAGCATTAGCCGCAGGTGTAAAAAAACCATTGGCATCTACTGTTTGTCCTCTAGTTATACCATCAGATGCAGTAGCGGGAGCAGCATAAACAAGCCCATTGTTAGATGCTGCTGCTGTTGTCGAATCAAGGGGATTATAGGTGTTTGTAGTTGCTGTTGTCTGATTAGTAGGGTTGTAGTAGCTACTTACACAGGCCATGGGTGTTTGATAATCGTCTGGTGTACTCGCCTGAGGACTATAGGAATCAAACTTGTAGTGATACACTACCGTGGCACGCATTACCAAATCACCACGTTTTTGTTTACTCGCATTCAGTGGATCGGTCGGATCGGATACAACCATAGGCATAGTATCAGGCCAGACTACAGTGCCATAACTTTCGTTGATTCCCGACGTGCTTGGATCGTCAACCAGTTCGGGCTTTCCTCCTCGTGTTGGAAGAGTAGGTTGGACGAGTGCTCTTAGTCCAGAACCTGTAGGTGTATATACTCCTGCACCTGTAATCACCCTCAATCCACCGACCACATCAAGGGGATTAGATCGGGGTGAAGCGGCTGAAATTTCCCAAAAACCATCACGTCCTGTTACCCCTAAATCTGATAACTGTCTGACGCGAGTGGTACGAGTTCGATCTTTGGTAGTGCTACTTGTCCACTTCACAGCAGGAGTGATGGCTTGAGGTTCATCATCTCCTACAAAGTCTCCTTTTGTGTTGTCCCATATAAGTTCAGGCAAATTGTTGCCTACTACGATGCGATCGCCTAATTCTGTTTCTATTACAGGAGTATTATCTACAACGTCTGGATCTCTGGTAGGTAGTTGCGCTGTATTTAGTGTTAGTGTTGTATTGGTATCTGTTGGATAAATCCAGGCATCCATTGGACGTAGCGTATTAACAGAACCTTTCATAAAGGTTGCTGCATCTGTTATATAGTCGTAATCAGTAGTGCCAGTTTTTATAATAGCAGAAGTACCATAAGGAACTTCTTTAAATGGTACACGCCTAGTACGCTTACGGAACCAGTTTTCTAATTCTTCCTTACGTACTTTAGTGGAATCTAAGCTTGGATCGTTTAGAATCCGGTTAGTTATATTAGTTCTGATGTCTTGAGGATCTGTAGTAGCAGCATTGTTAAGTTGTGCCTTTACTAATAAGTCTATGCGTTGAGCATAAGCCTGAGTGTTATAGGCAATGTCATTTGAGTTATTTGAGGTAGTTTTATTAGTAGGCGCTAAAGTTTTATTTGTAGTAGGCGCACCATTTTCTACAAATAAATCTACGTATGTTCCACCTGTATTACTTGTACTGATTGGACTACTAGTTGCAATATTGCCGCCAACAACTATCTTGCTATTTTCTCGTTCGTAGTAACATGAATACCTACTACTGACCTGAAATAGAGTTATATTTTCACTAGTTTTAGCAGTAAATAAGTTACTGTTGGTAAAGATACGTCCATTGAGACGGAATCGAGGCCCTGGTGTAATATCTAAGTCATCTTCATAAACAACGGCATTATTAGTAATAGAAACTTGACTACGATCTTGTTGCATTTCTAATGCCGAGAAGCCCTTATTACCTCGATACTTCTCATATTTGGTTGTATCAAGAGAAGTAGCTTGAGCAATATCACTAATGGGAACCGTGACTGCATATACGAAAAAGCTTTTTTTCAATTCGCCAGTTGGTAGTTTATACCAACCCGAACTTCCTACTAAGCTGGCACTAGTATCACCAGCTACGTCACAAGCTCCACCTGCCTTAGCTGGTAGCATCGGAGGGGTTCTAGCATCTAGTGGACTTCTACTTCGGAGTGTACCAGTTTGGGGGGGAGTACGGAAGTAGATACCATAGAGAATAAAGCTATCAAATTTACCGTTATTATCTGTATCGGCAGGAAATTTCCAGGCTGTTTGTATGCTTTCTTGATTTTCTAAAGCCATACTACTACTTGCTTCAATTGTAGTATTTTTATTAAGGTTATAAGCCAGAGTTATAGGAGTTTCATCACCAAATGTATAGATAGAAAGTTTATTAACTAAGGTATTGTATAGGGTTAGATTTGATGGGACAGAACGTGGTAGAGTCGGGTCAGCAAACAGTGCACTTATTTTGGCTTTAGCCCTGTCTAAAGCAGGGGTAGCGGCTTGCATTGTCGCTTCATTCACGCGGACATTACTAGCATTTTTGGAACGCTCAAAAGACCGAAATAAAATTGCAGTTGTTAACAGTACGACTACCAAAACTACCATCGCTACTGTTGGCAATACAAAGCCAGAATTAACCGAACCGCGTCTTCTTTGAGTACCAGAGATAGTTCGTAAAAGCCAAATAATTTGCTTATTAATTGCAGATAAAAGCTGCTTGCTAATTTTTCTGAAGGTTTTTTGAATTACCTTGAATAGCCGACGTTTTATAGACATATCTGCTTCCCAATCGAGTGGATTATGCGAATTTTCTATTTTTTCAAAGTTCTCACTCATGCCTATCAAGTATTTTTACAGGCATTACATGACACGAGATTTATCTAACGATTACATTTTGCTTTACTAACTTCCAAACTAAAGTAGCTATAAAAAGCCAGATAATTTATTAAAGTTATATCATTTATGAATGGTTCATTTTATCCGGTAAATACTGATTTTTTCAGAATTATTTAGTTAAAGTCTGATAAATAATAAGAGCATTAGTTCACAGTAGATTTGCGTAAATGTGTTTTATTTGAAGACAAATTTATGAAGATGTTGTCAGCAGAGTAGGCTTATAATACCCATCTGTTAAAGGAAAGATATCAATTAGGGGCAAAATGATCGGATGTGCAGCTTAGATTCCCGACTTCTTTAATTAAAAAGTCGGGAATCTTGTTGTTCAGATTGCTTTGATTAATTACTAATTACTCATTAGTACACCTTGGCGTAAATCCTACTACCACCTTTAAAGACAAGCAAGCTTCTGCCACAAGGTAGGCAAAATTAACGTGAGTTCAATGAACCTCTCGCGGACAACCTCCCTCTCCCACGGATCAAGGGAGGAGCAACGAGAAATTAGGGTTTTGGCTCCCCTCTCCGTGTCGGAGAGGGCTTGTCGAACTCACATAAAATTAGTACCTTGTGGCAGAAGCTACTAGGCATCATAGATGCAACACGCAGTTACATTAATCTTAAAAAGATGGTTAGAAACCGCAACTATACGGGGTTTACTCACATCCCTGGGTTTCAAACCCTCAATTATTCTTAGATTTTGTTTGTGTATCCAAGCCAGTTTGGTCTTCTCCCTACAGCTTTTGGGTACGTCCCGTTGAGTGAAGGGGAGACACTAGGTGCTATGTAGCAATTTGTGGTACTGATACCTTCACCAGCATTTTTTTGCTAAAAGACAGACCGTTTTCATTTTTGTCGATGATAATCGTGTCTCCAGAGATAAAAGTATTTTCCAATAATTTGGTGGCGAGGGGGTTTTCTACTTCTCGCTGAATTGCTCGTTTGAGTGGGACGGGCACCGTAAACTGGGTCATAACCTGATTCGACAAGGTGATCGCAAGCTGATTGGGATATCTCAAAGAAGATTTTTTGCTCGCGCAAGAGATTTTCTACCCGTTTGAGTTGAATGCGGATGATCTGCCTCATTTCAGTGCGACTGAGGGCATGGAAGAGAATGATATCATCAAGGCGGGTGAGAAATTCTGGGCGGAAATGCGATCGCAAAGCATCCATTACCCGCTTTTGCATCGTTTCATACTTGGAATCATCACCAGATATATCCAAAATATGTTCGCTACCAATGTTACTGGTCATCACAATGACGGTGTTACGAAAATCTACCGTCCTTCCTTGAGAGTCAGTAACTCTCCCATCATCCAACACCTGCAATAAAATGTTGAACACATCGGGGTGCGCCTTTTCCACTTCATCCAACAGCACCACTGAATAAGGACGGCGGCGAATCGCCTCGGAAAGTTGACCGCCTTCTTCATATCCTATATATCCTGGAGGCGCACCCACTAAGCGAGAAACTGAGTGTTTTTCCATATACTCAGACATATCCAAGCGCACCAAGGCATCATCAGAATCAAAGAGAAACTGAGCTAAAGCACGGGCGAGTTCGGTTTTACCCACACCTGTGGGGCCCATGAATAAAAATGAACCAATGGGACGAGAGGGATCTTTCATCCCCGCACGGGCGCGGCGAATTGCGGCTGCTACTGCTTCTACAGCCTCTTCTTGCCCAATGACTCGTTGATGCAAATGACTTTCTAATTGCAGTAATTTTTGTCGTTCCGATTCCAACAGGCGATTGACGGGAATTCCTGTCCACTTAGCGACGATTTCGGCAATATCGGCTTCGGTAACTTGTTCTCTGAGTAACGTGGAACCTTGGTTTTGAATTTCTAAAAGACTCGTTTCTTTAGCTTCACGCTCGTGCTGCACTCCCTCCAATTTGCCATACTTTAGTTGGGCAGCTTTATTTAGATCGTAGGCGCGTTCCGCCTGTTCAATTTGCACTCGCAGTGCATCTTCTTCTTTCTTTAAGGCGCTTATCGCCTCCAATAGCTGCTTTTCGCCTTGCCATTGCTCATTAAATATTTGCTGTTTTTCCGTTAAATTGGCGATTTCTTGTTCAATGCGCTGCAAACGTTCTTTCGTTTGGGGAGTACCCTTTTCTTCGCCAGCTAATGACAGCTTTTCCATTTCTAACTGCATGAGGCGGCGATCGATGGTTTCCAATTCAGCTGGTTTGGAGGTAATCTCCATTTTCAACTGTGCTGCTGCTTCATCTACTAAGTCAATAGCTTTATCTGGTAAAAAGCGATCGCTAATATAACGTGCTGACAAGGTTGCTGCTGCTACCAACGCCGAATCAGAAATTTTGACGTTGTGATGCACTTCATAGCGTTCTTTCAACCCCCGCAGAATGGAAATAGTATTTTCCACACTTGGCTGATCGACAAATACTTGTTGAAAGCGGCGTTCTAGGGCAGCATCTTTCTCAATGTGTTTGCGGAACTCATCGAGGGTAGTTGCGCCAATACAACGCAATTCTCCCCGCGCCAGCATTGGTTTGAGCAAATTTCCGGCATCCATTGCCCCTTGTTGGCTAGAACCTGTACCGACTACGGTATGTAGTTCGTCAATAAACAAGACAATTTGACCGTTAGATTCCGTAACTTCTTTGAGGACAGCTTTTAGGCGTTCTTCAAATTCTCCTCGCAATTTTGCCCCAGCAATTAAACTACCGATATCTAAAGAAATGAGTTGGCGGTTTTTCAGAGATTCTGGAACATCACCGTTTACCATCCGTTGTGCTAATGCTTCGGCGATCGCTGTTTTACCTACCCCAGGTTCGCCAATGAGTACGGGGTTATTTTTGCTACGACGAGACAATACTTGAATTACCCGTCGAATTTCGTCATCTCGCCCAATTACTGGGTCGAGTTTTCCCGCTTTTGCCTGTTCTGTCAAATCTCTGCCAAATTTTTGTAAGGCGTCATAGCGGGATTCTGGGGTTTGATCTGTGACTTTTTGGCTACCGCGAATAGTTTTGATCGTAGCTTCGAGTTTAGGTGCATCCGCATTAAAGCCTTTGAGTATTTTTCGTCCAATGCGATCGTCTTCAGCAAAGGCCAAAAGTATGTGTTCCACAGAAATGTAGGAATCTTTCATCCTAGCTCTAGCTTCCTCGGCTCGGTCTAGTAAAATATCTAAACTGCGGCTAAGGTAAAGCTGATCGCTTTTACCAACTTTCGGCTGGCGTTGGGTAAAGGCTTCTAGCTGCTGTTGCAAGCGGATTGGATCGACCTCAGATCGAGCTAGGATACGTATTGCTAGACTAGTGGGTTCTTCTAATAGGGCAATAATTAAATGTTCAACATCTAGTTGCTGTTGTTGATAAGCACGGACTATATCCTGAGATTTAACAATTGCTTCCCAGGCTTTATCAGTAAATTTATTTGGATCTGTAGGTTGCATCTTTAGAATTTTAGAATTTGGATTTTTAGTTTAAGGATTGGGGATTATTAAAGGGAGTAGGGAGTGGGGAGTGGTTGTAACCCTACTCCTTAATACCCAGATAATTATCCAAACATTCTGGGCGGATATCCGCGTGTATCTCCGGTGGCAATTTGGGATTGGCAATTGATGATAGTTTAATCCATTGCCTATTTCCTAATTTAAAACGAAAATACTGTTATGAGCAGACTTTCCCCGATGGTGTTATTGGAGCGATGTCTACTACGGGCTATGACGCTCTCTACGAGACGCTCTTGCTAGCTTGCAACTCTTACAGAGTACGCGGACTCGCTCTAAGCGAAGCCATGCCGAAGGCTTTACGCTTCGCTATTAGTGTTGCTCATCAAGGGCAGTATTGGGGTAATACTAATAGGATTTACGTAGAGGAGATCCCCTAACCCGCCTAAAAAGGGAAAAGTCTCGTGCATCTGGGTTTACTGACACGAGACGACAGTGTGCAGGAAAAATCAATCTCTCTCTAGCTCAACTTTTTAAGGCATCACTGTGGATTTTCCTATGGCTCTTAAGCACAAATTACTGCCCAGATTCCCGACTCCTTAAAGAAGTCGGGAATCTGAATCCAGCTTAGATAAATGACATTCCACCCTACTGGATAATTAATTTTTTGGAAATCCCCGATCGAATTATTGACTCACAAGTTGCTCTTGTGATTCCTGTTTGACTGCCGAACCTTGAGTTCCCAATTGAATCAGTTCAATTTTATACCCATCAGGATCTTCCACAAAAGCAATTACCGTCGAACCATGTTTCATTGCTCCTGGTTCGCGCACGACTTTACCGCCCTGAGTGCGAATTTCTTCACACGTAGCGTAAATATCATCAACGCCAAGGGCAATGTGACCGTAAGCATTACCTAATTCGTACTTTTCCACACCCCAGTTGTAGGTTAGTTCGATTACCGAGTTGTCGCTTTCGTCACCATAGCCAACAAAAGCCAAGGTAAATTCTCCACCTGGATAATCTTTTCGGCGCAGCAGTTTCATTTTGAGAATTTCACAGTAGAACTTTAAAGATTCTTCAAGGTTGCCCACCCGCAGCATTGTGTGTAGTAATCGCATATTGACCTTTTCTCTGTAATTGATTTAGTGTTATTCTCTGCAAACATTTTACCTAGCTCAAAGTCTTAAGGTAAAAATGCTGTCACAGAAAGAATTAAAAGCCGAGAGGACAGAATAAACAATTACCCATTCTGGGCATTGCTCCCTATCCCTATAATGGAAATCTTCTTTAATCTCAGCCGAGAAAGTCTCTTAACCACCTATGCTAGCGATTGGGTTAGGCAACTGGACTGGATGCGTAACACACTCGAATAAAGGATAAAGTACAGATGAGTAAATTTCTAGATACTGCCATTGAGGCGATCGCAGCTCGTGAAATTCTTGATTCACGCGGTAGACCGACAATTGAAGCCGAAGTGCATTTAGCTAACGGTGTTGTCGGATTGGCGCAAGTTCCTAGTGGTGCTTCTACTGGCAGTTTTGAGGCTCACGAACTGCGTGATGGCGATAAAAGCCGTTATGGGGGCAAAGGCGTACTCAAGGCAGTACAAAACGTCAAAGAAGCATTTGCACCACAATTGTTAGGCTTGGATGTCCTAAATCAAGAACTGCTAGACCGCACAATGATTGCGATCGATGGTTCTACTAACAAATCCAATTTGGGGGCTAATGCAATTTTGGGGGTTTCCTTAGCAGCTGCTAAAGCTGGTGCTGAGTCTCTAGAAATTCCTCTATATCGCTATTTGGGTGGCCCTTTAGCGAATTTGCTCCCAGTACCGTTGATGAACGTGATTAACGGTGGCGCACACGCATCAAACAACGTGGATTTTCAAGAGTTTATGATTGTCCCAATTGGTGCAACTTCCTTCCGAGAAGCATTGCGCTGGGGTGCAGAGGTGTTTGCTACTCTCAGTCAAGTATTAGATGAAAAAGGTTTGCTTACTGGTGTGGGTGATGAAGGTGGCTTTGCTCCTAACCTAGAATCTAATCAGGTGGCTTTGGAATTGCTGGTTGCTGCCATTCAGAAAGCTGGTTACAAGCCAGGCGAACAAGTTGCTTTGGCGCTGGATGTGGCGGCTAGCGAGTTTTACAAGAATGGTCAGTATGTTTACGATGGTAAACCTCACGCCCCGGCTGAATTTATTGATTATTTAGGACAACTAGTTGACCAATACCCAATTGTGTCAATTGAGGATGGCTTACACGAAGAAGATTGGCAAAGTTGGCAATTACTGACCCAGAAGTTAGGTTCGCGGGTGCAGTTGGTAGGGGATGACTTGTTTGTAACGAATGCTACGCGCTTGCAAAGAGGCATCCAAGAAAAAGCCGCTAATGCCATTTTGATTAAACTCAATCAAATTGGTTCTCTCACCGAAACCTTGGAAACAATTGATTTGGCAACTCGCAACAGTATCCGTTCAGTAATTAGCCATCGTTCCGGTGAAACTGAAGATACAACGATCGCTGATTTAGCTGTAGCAACCCGTGCCGGTCAAATCAAAACAGGTTCTCTGTGTCGCAGCGAACGAGTAGCAAAATATAACCGCTTGCTGCGAATTGAAGATGAACTAGGCGATCGCGCCGTTTATGCTGGTGCTGTGGGGTTAGGGCCGAAGTAGGGAATAGGGAATAGGTTACAGGTTACAGGGAATAGGTATTTTCTGTCCCCTGTCCCCTGTCCCCTGTCCCCTTTTCCCTTTCCCCTTTCCCCTAATCAAGGATAAAACCCCAACTTGGGCAACCCCAAGGTTTCATCCCAGCCCATCATCAGGTTCAGACACTGAATAGCTTGGCCCGCCTGTCCTTTAATTAGATTGTCAATTGCTGACATGACAATTACGCGACCCGTGCGTGGGTCAACTTCTACACCGATGTAACAAAGATTGCTGCCGTTAGCCCACTTGGTTTGAGGGTAAACGCCGCTACCGCAGACTTTTACCCAAGGAGAGTTGCGGTAGAAGGCTGAGAAAATTGTGATTAAATCATCTCGTACTAGACCAGGGTCGCTCATTGTGGCATATACTGTTGCCAAAATACCGCGTACCATTGGGATAAGGTGCGGTGTAAATTGAATCATAAGTTCGTGACCAGCTAAGTCACTGCAAATTTGCTCAATTTCTGGGGTATGACGGTGACGAGCAACATTAAAAGCTGTTATGGAGTTGTCGGCTTCAGCTAGTAATAAGTTGGTTTGAGCCTGCCGTCCGCTGCTAGATGTGCCAGACTTGGCATCGATAATAGCTGTTTCTGGTCTGATTAAGCCTTGCTTTAAAAGTGGCGAAAGTGCAAGAAGACTAGCAGTGGCATAGGAACCGGGACAGCCAATAAGTTGAGCTTCGGCAATGCGATCGCGATAAAGTTCTGGTAATCCATAAACTGCTGTGGCTGCGATTGTGCGATCGCTTCTCTCTGTACCATACCAATTGGTATAAGTTGTCAAATCACTAAACCGATAGTCTGCACTCAAATCTAGTACTTTACATCCTTTTTCCAAAAGTTTGGGTGCGATTTGGCAAGCCAGACCATTTGGTAAAGACAGGAAAACTACTTCACAGCGGTGAGCAATTATTTCTGGTTCTACTGCCTCTATTAGCAGGTTAGTTGCATGAGCCAGATGCGGGTAGAGATCCCCAAAGGATTTCCCAATACTAGTCTCACCTCCTAAATAAACCATTTCGACTTCTGGGTGATCCATCAGTAGTCGTACTAACTGCACTCCACCATAGCCCGACGCGCCAACAATCCCAACGGGTACGCGTCTAAATTTGCCCATGATCCCAAATCCTTATCCCATGAATGGTTAATTCGTTCTCAGCTATCAACAATATCAGCGACCAGACGCGCAGCGCACAAAAGGTCTTAAACCCCTCTACTTTGTTCTTTAGAAGATGGGGGAGCAAACAAATGATTATTATGCTTCCTCATCTCCTTCGTACTTTACTGTCGCTGCACTTTATCGCCATTTTTAATGGCAAAAATTTTTGCCCCGTTATCAAATCATTGCTAGTCTACTTCTCTGCCTTATAAAGGAGCTACAATCTAAAAGAAGAAATTGTTAAAAAAATTTACGTTTATAGCTGGAAATCTTCTGTGTCACAGCCTAATCCTACCCAAGCTTTTAAATTTGATTCGATTGATGCCGCTTTAGCAGACCTAAAAGCTGGTCGCGTCATTGTAGTGGTAGATGATGAAAATAGAGAAAATGAAGGCGACTTAATTTGTGCTGCCCAATTTGCTACACCCGACATGATTAATTTTATGGCGGTGGAAGCAAGAGGACTCATTTGTTTGGCAATGACAGGCGATCGCTTAGACGAGCTAGACTTACCCTTGATGGTAAGCAACATTACAGATACTAACCAAACTGCTTTTACTGTCAGTATTGATGCCGGGCCAGAATTAGGTGTCACTACAGGCATTTCAGCAGAAGACCGCGCCCGCACTATCCAGGTTACTCTCAATCCAGCCACAAAACCTACCGATTTGCGTCGTCCTGGTCATATTTTTCCGATTCGGGCTAAAGCTGGAGGCGTACTCAAACGCGCAGGACATACGGAAGCGGCTGTTGACTTAGCGAGATTAGCAGGGCTATACCCGGCGGGTGTAATTTGTGAAATTCAAAACTCCGATGGTTCAATGGCGCGGTTGCAGCAGTTAGTTGAATACGCAAAACGTCACAATTTAAAAATTATTAGCATTGCGGATTTAATCAGCTATCGCCTACAGCACGATCGCCTAGTGTATCGTGAGGTAATTACCAAACTGCCTAGTCAATTCGGTCAGTTTGAAATTTACGCCTATCGCCATACTCTGGATAATACAGAACACGTTGCAATTGTCAAGGGCGATCCAGCTAATTTCAAAGATGAGCCAGTGATGGTGCGGATGCACTCAGAATGTTTAACTGGTGACGCTTTGGGTTCTTTACGCTGCGACTGTCGGATGCAGCTTGTAGCTGCACTGAAAATGATTGAGTCTGCTGGTCAAGGTGTAGTTGTATACCTGCGTCAAGAAGGGCGGGGAATCGGCTTGATTAACAAACTCAAAGCCTACTCTTTGCAGGATATGGGACTAGATACAGTAGAAGCAAATGAGCGTTTGGGATTTCCTGCTGACTTGCGAGACTACGGTATGGGGGCACAAATGCTCATGGATTTGGGCATTAAAAAGATTCGTCTGATCACCAATAATCCCCGCAAAATTGCAGGTGTCAAGGGTTATGGGCTGGAAGTAGTCGATCGCGTGCCATTGTTAATTGAGGCAAACGACTACAATTCCTATTATCTGGCGACAAAGGCGAAAAAGCTGGGTCACATGCTGTTACAAACTTATCTGGTGACAGTGGCAATCCACTGGCAAGATGACCCGGAAGCTGTGACGGAACGTTATGAACGCTTAGAAAAACTGCGACACTTAGCCAGAAGTAACGATCTATTGTTACAGGAAGAAGCGCGTCCCTTGGCGATCGCTATATTTGACGAGCCATCTTTAACAGTACACTTGGGTTTCGATCAGGCAAAAGTTGCTAGCTGTGATTGGTATCAGCAGAGTGGTCATCCTTACATACAGGCAATCTTCCAAATTCTGGATAACCTAGCAACCGTGCCTTACATCCAGAAACTAGAATTTCTAATTTCTTCTGGTTGCGATCCTTTGAGTAATTTACAAGTCCAACTAGATCGGCAGACATTCGCGGATGGTACACTGCCTTCATCGATTAGCGATCGCTTGGAGACGCAACAAATTTACAGCTTTAGCAAATAGCCACAGATTATATTATCTAGCGGTGCATTAGGCGCTCATGTCATATTTTTCGTGACAAACTACATCAAAAAATGCGCCGCTTGCGATCGCTTGATGCAACGGGGTTGTTAGCCAATAATAATTTATAGAGTGTACTTCATCATCAAAGATGACTGCCAGAGAATTGCTGAAATACA
Organism: Nostoc sp. DSM 114160; assembly: GCF_053470305.1. Taxonomy (NCBI): domain Bacteria; kingdom Bacillati; phylum Cyanobacteriota; class Cyanophyceae; order Nostocales; family Nostocaceae; genus Nostoc; species Nostoc sp. DSM 114160. Next base: position 1,145,497 of record NZ_JBPFGO010000002.1, read on the forward strand.
GTTTCGGCTTCTTCAAGGCTGATACCGTGCTTCTTCAAATTTGCGACTACTTTTGATTTATCCCACTCGAACTCCATGACCAGATCGTATCCGATTTAGGGAATTCTAAACAAAGAAATTTGTTTAACAGGGAGTCGTCTAAAATGCTTTGGAATACAGCTCAGTTCGATAGTTTGATTGAGCGTACAGAGATATTTGCTCGAAAGCATCCCAATTTATATAGATTACAAGTAGCTCTGTTCGCCCTTCTGGGTTATGGATATCTACTGTTTATGCTTGTCTTTTTACTATCACCAGCAATTTTAGTACTTGGGTTGGTGATACTCAAGCAGCCTTTCAATATTTGGGCATGGTTTTATGTAATTATTATTAGTTTTCCTGGAGTTCAGTTTGCTATAGGAACTCTACCAGCTCTGTTGAGAAATAGTTCGCCAATTTATGGAAAATGTCTAAGTCGCTCCCAGTTTCCAAAACTATTTAGCTTGATTGATGAATTACAAATCAAAGTCAAAGTTACTTCCTTAAAGAAAGTTTTACTGACGGCGGAATTTAATGCTTCTGTTATACAATCTCCTAGACTAGGGATATTTGGTTGGTATGATAATTATCTTATTTTGGGGCTTCCTTTAATGGCATCTCTATCGTGCGATGAATTAAAGGCTGTTTTGATTCATGAATTAGCACATTTGTCAGGAAATCATTCTCAATTTGATAAATGGATTTATTTGTTGCGACAAACTTTAGCAGATACTGTTAAACACATGCAGCAAGTCAATGAAGGACATCCCTCTATCTTCATTACACCTTTTGTTAAATGGTACATTCCGTTTTTTAATGCTTATTCGTTTGTACTTGCTCGAATTAATGAGTATGATGCTGACAAGTGCGCTCTTAAGTTAGCAGGATCTAAAACTTGTGCTGTGTCACTTATTAAAATGCAGTTAACAGGTGGATTTGCATTGCATACTTTTTGGCCTAATCTATACCAGCAGGTAGAACATAAACCACAACCACCTGCTGATGCATACACCAAACTACTAACAGCTTTATTCCAACCCAATAACTTACAGGAAAGTTATAAGTTTCTTAAACAAGCTTTAGCTCGCAAAACCAATAATATAGATACCCATCCTTGTCTGAATGAACGTTTGAAAATACTAGGTTTTACTTCAGTTTCTCAGAAACTTCTTTCACAGTGTTTTGTGCTTCAAGAAAATGCCGCAGAAGTGCTATTGGGTAAACAGGCATTGCAAGAATTTACCCTTGATTTAGATAAGGTTTGGAAACAGCAAATAGAGAGTTACTGGAGACAACGTTATGCAGTTGTACAAGAAGTTTTGCAAGAAATCAAAATCTTGGAAGAAAAGGAAACTCAGGATAATTTAAGTTTAGAAGATATCTGGAAGTTAGCTAATTTGAATTTAGAAGTAAACAAAGAAGAATTAGCTATGCAAAGGCTATATCAGTTATTGATCGTGGATTCGGATAATGTGAGCGTACATTACTTGCTAGGACAGATTTTGCTCAAACAAGATAATTTGGATGGAGTACAGCACCTAGAAACGGCTTTAAGCCAAGATGTTAGTTTAACAAATCATTGTCTACAAATTCTGTGTGAATTGTTTTGGCAACGTGGTGAAGTAAAAAAATATAACTATTATCGGGATAGGCTAGATGCTTTTAATGAGCAATTGAGCAAAGCTAAGAAGGAACGTTCTGCTGTGAGTCATCAAGACACTTTCTGTCAGCACGGATTAGAAAAAACTGAAATACGCAAAATTTGCACTTTGATATCCCAATGTCCTCAAGTTAAAAAAGCTTTCTTAGTGCAAAAAGTTATGAATCACTTCTCGAATATACCTTTTTTTGTTCTGGGAATTGTTCGCCACTCAAGCTTCCTTCGACTAGAGTCTAGTGATGCTGATTTAGAGCTAACAACAATTTTAAAAAAGAAACTCAACATTCAGCACAATTGGGAGATTATAGTCATGGCTAATGGCAATTCAAAAGTTATCAAAAAGATGCAACAAATAAAACAATCTCTTATTTATTACAAACAGTAATTTTGCGAGATTAAAATTACTGTTTTGGATTTTAGATTTTAAATAATTCATCAATTCATCCAAAATCCAAAACGCTGAATTAATAATGAGTTGCTGACTTGCGATGATGCACAGCTGTAACGCCATCTGTATCTAGCAATTTGCCACTCTCAACTGTCGCATAAACTAGCCAGTGGTCGCCAGATTCCATTCGGTTTTGTACGGAACATTCGAGATATGCTAGAGCATCCGTAAGTATGGGAGAACCGCTTTCAGCTTCTTCGGCGGCGACATCAGTAAATCGGTCTTGTCCTGGGCCAAAAGGTTTGAGGAAGTGCTTCATCAATCCCAAGTGATTCCCTTCTTTAAGAATATTCAGGACAAATTTGTTTCCTGTATGGGTCAGTGTTTCTACTGCGCGGTCTTTGGCGACGGCGATGGTTAAACCAGGTGGACTAAAGCTAGCTTGAGACACCCAAGAAGCTAACATGGCACTGGAGCGATCGCCTTCTTTGGCTGTGAGAACGCAAAGAGAACCGACAATCCGACCAACTGCTTGTTCTACATTTGTTGCAGGTTGACTTGGCGATCGCACTTTTCTAGCTTTTTTGAGTGCTTGGGCAAAGTCGGTTCCAGCTTCTTCACACAATTGTAAGGTAGCATCGTCGGGTTTGAATTTGACGCGGATTGTATCAAAACCAAATCGATAGCCAGCATCTTTTAATTTACTTTCAATTAAATCAACCGCTTCTCCACTCCAGCCAAAGGAACCAAAAGCACCAGCGAGTTTATTGTTAGTGGCGGTGGATAGGACAATTCCTAAAGCTGTTTGTACAGGTGTCGGTGCATGACCACCGAGAGTAGGAGAACCGATGATGAAACCACCGGCTTTTTCCACAGCCGCCCGGATTTCTTCTGGTTCAGTAAACTCGCAGTTAATCGATTCTACGGCAACGCCAGCTTTTGTAATGCCACGAGCGATCGCTTGGGCTAATGTGGCTGTATTTCCATAAGCTGATGCATAAATCAACGCTACTGTCAAGTCAGCAGAAGTTTGCTGTTGACTCCATTCTCGATAAGCTTTGGTCAGGTCGATTAAGCCATAGCGTACCAGAGGGCCGTGTCCAGTGGCATACATTCGCACGGGGAAATCAGCTAATTTCTCCAGCGCTGTTTCAACTTGACGAGCGTGGGGAGCCATCAGGCAATCAAAATAATAGCGCCGATCCTCGTTATATACTTCCCAACCTTCATCAAATACCTGATCTCCACAAACGTGCGCCCCAAATAACTTATTTGTGTAGAGAATTTCTGTTTGCGGGTCGTAGGTACAAAGTTGATCTGCATAGCGAGGATTAGGAGTGGGAATAAATTGTAAATTATGCCCATTACCCAAATCTAGAGTTTCTTCGCCGCGCATCACAAGAATTTGCAAATCTGAATTTTCCAGCGCCGCACGTAAATTTCTCGCTCCTGGATTAGAACACACAAAGGTGATTTGCGGGGCAATTTCTAACAAAGCTTTTAAAGTTGCAACACGGTTAGGATTTACGTGTCCCAAAATTACATAATCTAAATCTTCAAGATGGAAACGTTGCTGCAAAGCTTCTAAATAAATTTGCGTAAAGGTTTCCCCTGGAGGATCGATTATCGCGGTTTTCTCACTTTCGATTAAATAAGAATTAGCAGTTGTACCCTTAGCAAGAGCATATTCAATTTCAAATCTCAGCCTTGACCAACTGCGCGATCGCAGTACTCTTGTATCTGTAGCAATGGGAAAAACTTGAACGTCACGGGGTTTATTTTTTGACATAGGTAAAACAATTTTAGATTTTAGATTTTAGATTTTGGATTGTTAATTAAAGATCCAAATTCTGGATATTAAGTAGGCATGGGTATACTAAACAAATGCTTTATTGAGTGGTTATGGATTTTGGATTATTAATCTAAATTCCAAAATCCAAAATCCAAAATTAATAGTGGTTGCCAACTTTACGGTGATGCACAGCAGTCAAAGCATCTGGCTTAGAAACCCCTCCGGCGTAGACTGTGCTGTATACTGCCCAATGGTCCCCGCAGTCCATTCTGCTGATGACTTCGCACTCCATGTAGGCGAGGGCATCGTTGAGGATAGGCGCACCATTTTCGGCTGGCTGAGTTCTCACACCTTCAAAACGATCTGCGCCAGGGGCGAACCGTTTCAAAAAGTGTTTCATTAATGGTTGGAAATTGCCTTCTTCTAAAACGTTGAGAACAAAGCGATCGCCTACTTGCATGAGTGATTCAATTGCCCGATCTTTGGCTACTGCAATGGAGAATCCCAATGGTTTGAAGCTAGCTTGAGCAACCCAAGAGGCTAGCATGGCACTGGATACATCGCCTTTTTTCGCAGTAATAATATATAACCCACCGCTAAGTCTACCTAGTGCTTTATCTAAGTCAGCACCAAGGGATTTCATCGCTTTGATGTTGCGATCGCGTGTTACCCATTGAGCTAAGTCTGTACCTGCTTCTTCACACAACTTGTAAGTATTTTCTGTGGGCGTTTGTTTAATCCGAATTGGTGGAAAAACTGTTGTCAAACCCAAATTGCGGAATTTACTCACCAAAGGATCTATCGGCTCATCATCGCCACCACCTGTTTCAAATACGCCGATAGCTTGCTTTTCTTTGACAGATCCTAAAACTGTGCTGAGTGCAGCTTGGATATTTGCAGCACCGGAAGCCGGAGGTAATCCAACGATTAGTCCAGCACAACGGCTAACTAGTTCTCGCAGTTCTTGTAAATCGACTTCAGATCCCAAATCGACAATTTCCACGGCGACACCAGTTTTACTGATACCGTTGGCAATTGCTTGCGCGAGGCGATCGCTATATCCGTATTCAGAAACGTAAAATATCCCAATTGTTGTTTCCGCCTTGGTTTGGCTTTGGCTCCAAGTGCGGTAACGTCCAACTAGTTCTTCAACATTGTGAGATAATAATGGCCCGTGCCCTGTAGCAATCGTGTTGATGGTTTTCAGTTCCGCCATCCGCTTCAGAGCAGATAGAACCGATCGGGCATTCGGCCCCATCAAGCAATCGTAGTAGTAATGAAAGTCTTCTTCGATCGCTGCTAAGTTTTCATCAAAGGTGCTATCTGAGCAATAGTGCAGCCCAAAAGCATCGCAAGTGTAGAGAGTTTTGGTTTTGTGGTCGAAGCTGAAAATGGTATCGGGCCAGTGTAAATTTGGAGCAATCACGAATTCAAATTCATGCCCATTGCCCAAATCTAAGCGATCGCCATTTTTCACTATCCGCCGTTTAAATGGCTGATGTACCAAATCCTCAAGAAACTGAATCGCCACTTTAGAACCAACAACGGTTATTTCTGGAGCCATTTGCAGCAAATCTTTAACTAAACCGCTATGGTCTGGCTCCGTGTGGCTGATAATTAAATAATCAATCTCTGTTGGATTAATTAGTCCAGTAAGCGTATCAAAGTATAGTTGACGAAACTTTTCATGGGAGGTATCAACTAAGGCAGTCTGCTCCCCGCGAATGAGAAACGAGTTATAAGTAGTACCGTTTTGCAGACCAAACTCAATATCGAAGCGATCGCGATCCCAATCCAAAGAGCGAATAGCCGTAGTCTCTTGAGCAATCTCTACAGTCTGTATGGTGAGCCGTTTTTCAGTTTTTTCGGTGAGTGCTACCATAACTCCCTCCTTGACACAATGAGTATTTCTTCCTCTTCTTTTATTGTTACACGGCTTTAATGTTAATTTTTATTAAAAAATCTATAGTTGACTTAAAAAAGTTAAAAGTGTGAAACCACAGAGCCACAGAGAGGAAATTTGGCTAGCCTTAGAAATTGGTAATTCGCGGCTGCATTGGGCATTGTTTATTGGCGAGACACTTTACTCAGCTTGGGATACCGACTATTTTTCTGAGTCTGTCATCCGACATCTAGCTGAATGTCAAACCCTAAATGATTTATTATCGGCAATTTCTCCAAGCCATCAACAAAGTAATTTTCTCACAAATACTCCACCCCTTTGCGCTTTTGTCTCTCTGCCTCCGTGCCCTCTTCTCCTTGCCTCGGTAGTTCCCAGCCAAACTGCTATTTGGCAAACTTACCCAAACGTTCGCGTTATTACCTTAGAGCAAATACCACTCAAAGGCGTGTATCCCACATTGGGAATTGACCGCGCTTTAGCTTTATGGGGTGCGGCGAAAACTTGGGGTTTTCCGATGTTGGTAATTGATGCTGGGACAGCGTTAACTTTCACGGCTGTGGATACTAATGAGTATCTAGTTGGAGGTGCAATTTTGCCGGGATTAGGCTTGCAATTTGCAACTCTCGGTCAACAAACAGGACAATTACCATTAGTAGAAATGCAAAACTTTTCATCTCTACCAGCACGTTTTGCTCTCAATACTCAAGAAGCGATCCAAAGCGGAGTAATTTACACATTCTTAGCTGGAATCAAAGATTTTATGGAGGCGTGGTGGGATTTATTTGCTGATGGGAAGATTGCGATTAAAGGGGGCGATCGCACTTTATTAATTAACTATTTGCAAGCTTTATGTCCTGAAATTGTAGAACGTTTAGTTGTGGAAGCAAATTTGATTTTTTGGGGAATGCGCGAAATAGTAATGGGTGATAGCACAGAATGAGCTAGTTTAATTCATTGAAATTATGACTTTTTAAAATACCTTGAATAAACTCCCGAATTTCGCTTGCCACAACCTCAGCACAAGCTTCTGGCAAGTCATTTCCGGCATGAGCAATCATTTTCAACTCGACTTTCGGTATCAGTTGAGCATAAACACGGCTTCTGGCTAAAGCATCTGGTGTATCTTGCCCACCTTGTAAAATCAAAGCTGGGACATCGATCATATAAAGCTGCTTTTGCAGTAATTCCGCCTCAATTTCTACTTGTCGCCGTTTGAAAAGTAACTGGCAACCTATAGGATACGGCAATAGCGATTGACGCAACTGCAAGTCTTGTGCAATTTTTTCATGCCAACCCAGGATTTTAGTCAAGGGAGTTAGCGATCGCAAAAATTTAACTATTAGTGGTGGATAATTCAATAATCGCCGCATCTTCTGGCAATACTCTTCTTGCCCTGCTATCTCTACGCCCTCTGGTGCTAGCAGTACCACACCATCAACTTTCTCTGGATACTTTAAAGCATAGCTAGCAGCAATCCAACCCCCAAGAGAATGCCCCACTAAATATACTTTTTCTAGCTTCACAGCTTGCAAAAATTCAGCTAAACACTCAACTTGTAAATCTATCGAATGATGGATATTAGGATTTTCTGATTCACCAAATCCTAATAAATCGAGTGCAAAACAATGAAAATCTTGTGCAAGAGATTCCATCACAGATAACCATTGACTGCTCTCATTCCAAGCACCATGTAAAAAAATTATAGGAGTTTTTTCACCGACTTCACGCCAGAATAATAGCCCTTGAGAGAGCTTTCTCCGGGAGTTACGGAATAGTGTATCCATTTTATTTAGTAGTTAACTTTTAGCATCATAATAAATAGTGATTAGTCATTAGTCATTAGTCATTAGTTAAATTACAAACACAAAGGTGTGGTGCGATTCGTTTAGCGTCTCCTTGGGGAAGCCTCTCGTAGAGAAGAAAGGATTCCTTAAATATAACTTTGGTGGCAAATAACCAATGACAAATGACAAATGACTAATGACTAATGACTAATGACTAATGACAAAATATTATTAAGCCAGTGTTGTCAAGCCATTCAAGTAGTCTTGCAACTGCCGAGTATGGTCGTGAGACATCTTTCCTGAAGGTAGTAAACTGGGAGAGAAAGCTTGGATTTCCATAACTTCTAAAGTGTCTTGAATCTCCATTGTCCCATGCACCTCGGCTTCAACCACAATACAAATTGAATGAATTCTGGGATCGCGGTCTGGTGCAGAGTAAACTCCTACTAAACGGTTAATTTTCACCAATTCTAGCCCGGTTTCCTCCATTAATTCCCGGCGCACTGTATTGGGAATATCTTCTCCCCAATCTACAATCCCTCCAGGCAATGACCAAAGACCATTGTCGCGCCGTCGGATCAGTACAATCCGACCATCGGGTAAAATTGGGATGATACTAGTGCCAGTAATGGGATGACGAAATATTATACCCAATACTGTTTGTCCAAGACGCCATAAGCTACGTGTGGACTCTACAGCTGCCGGAAAAAAAGCAATAACGTTCAATCTTCAAAGTTTTGTGTTGTATTCTATAGTTCCCTACCACTTACATAAGCTCAACTAATAAAAATTTTATTGAGTTTTGTTTTATACAAAAATGTTTGTGGATTGAGATTTTATTCTCACGATTTACGTAGAATATTATCAATTCTAACATCAAGTTTAATGAGAAGCACTGTATTTATATATACATGATATTTCTTGAAGCAGGTAAATTTGCAGTTTATAGCTATAGCAATCCTATTTGAGTTGTGAAAATTAACGAACCGCTTTCTCTACGATAGGCTTTTGCCAACTCAAAGCGTCTCGTAGAGAAGACGCCAAGAGCGCCAAGAAAAGAAAGAGAAGTTTTCACAATTGATTTAGGACTGCTATAGCATTAGTATTGCTGAAACAAAAAAATAATATAAATAATAAGTCAAAATTCCAAATTCGGAATTCTGAATTTATAATAGGCACTTAAGTAGGATTTAAAACCTACAATTAATTAAAGACCACTAAATCAAAAATTATACTCTATGCTTAAATTTACCTATGCTTCTTGAGTTTTTATAACCCACTCCTGAATTATTTTTTGATAATATTGGTTAGTTTCAAAAACAACAACTAATGAGCTAATTTACAATCAGTTGACAGATTGAAATCTCAGAAAAGATATTTTTCATCTTACTGGCGAGGATAATTCAGAATTTTATTGACAAACTTAGATATAATGCGATAGACTAGTACACTGTTTAAAGCGTATTCATTGCTGCACTAGGCTAAAATTATATCAATAACATTGGTAGCTAATATTGCCTACGTGATGCCTAGTTGCTACTTTTTTGTTGTTTATTAATAGAGGTGAACATGGCCAAGCGCCGTAACCCGAAAAAAGAAAAGGCGCTACGTAACCAGGCGTATGCCAGAAAGTTTCGTAAACGGACTACGACAGGAAGAATGCAGAGAAGGTTCCAACAAAGACCACCAAAGAGTGAGGAAGAAGAAGGCGCAGCAGCAGCTGACACTGAATAAGTTGCCTGCCTAAATCCTTATTGTTTGGGTTATTTACCTTTTAGGGCGCACATTTATTTGTACGCCCTTATTTATTTTTGTGCATTGGGCATTGGGCATGGGGCACTGGGCATTGGGCATTGGGCATGGAAAAGAGACAAGGGAGAGACTTGTTCAATAATTTTCCCTTGCTCCCCTGCTCCCCTGCTTTCCAGTCCCCATTACCCCTTATCCCCAGAGGAGACCCTCACCTTCCCCAATGCCTCTATTGAGCAATTTGAGCACGGGCGGCTGTGAGTGCTTTGTTTACCTGTGCAAAACCAGTGCCACCGTAACTGTTACGCGCAGCAACAACTTGACGGGGGGAAATAGCCTCATAAATATCTGCTGCAAATGCTGGGTGTAGTTGTTGCCACTCTTCCAATTTCAAATCTTTTAGGAGTTTGCCTGCGGCAATACTAGTTTTTACCACCTTACCCACAAGGTTATAAGCTTCCCGAAAAGGAACGCCCCGTGCTGCCAAATAATCTGCTACATCGGTGGCATTAGAAAAATCCTCCGCCACAGCTGATGCTAACCGCTGGGTACGAAATTCTAAGCCTTCCCTGAGCAAAATCGTCATTGCTTCTAGAGAGGCTTTGACTGTGTTAACGCTATCAAATAAACCTTCTTTATCTTCTTGTAAGTCTTTGTTATATGCCAGGGGTAGCCCCTTCATAATCACTAACATCGCCTGGAGATGACCGAATACACGTCCTGTTTTCCCCCGCACCAATTCTGGGACATCGGGGTTTTTCTTTTGGGGCATGATGCTGGAACCCGTAGCACAGCTATCTTTGAGGGTGACAAAGCGAAATTCTTCAGATGACCAAAGAATGACTTCTTCTGCAAGGCGGCTGAGGTGAACCATAATCAAGCTAGCAGCACACAAAAATTCGATCGCAAAATCGCGATCGCTCACTCCATCGAGGCTATTAGCATAAATATCGTCAAAATTCAAGAGTTTGGCTGTGTAGTGGCGGTCAATGGGGAAAGTTGTTCCCGCTAAAGCACCACATCCCAAAGGTGAAATATTCACGCGGCGAGAAACATCTCCTAAACGTTCCCAGTCACGTTGGGCCATTTGAAAGTATGCCAAGAGGTGATGAGCTAAACTCACGGGTTGGGCACGTTGGAGGTGGGTATAACCAGGAATCAGGGTTTCAACGTGCTTTTCGGCTATATCCAGCAAAACACCTTGAAATTCTCGCAATTCGCTTTTGATTTGTTGGATTTGGTCGCGGAGGTAGAGTCTGGTATCAGTACCAACTTGGTCATTACGCGATCGCGCTGTATGCACCTTCTTACCTACATCGCCAACAATTTCTGTCAGTCGGCGTTCAACTGCAAAATGTACATCTTCAGCATCGATACCAGGCTGAAATTTTCCCTGGCGGTACTCTTGGCGAATTTGTTCTAAACCGGCAACCAGTTGCTCTCCTTCTTCTGGGGAGATAATGCCCGTGTGAGCAAGCATTTGGGCATGAGCTTGAGAACCAGTGAGGTCATATTCGATTAATTCAATATCAAAACTTATACTGGCATTAAAACGAGCGATCGCTGGATGCAACGCTGATTCAAACCGCTGGCTCCAAGTTTCTTCTTTGGTCATAAATATGAGGGAAGTGGGCATCAATTTTGGATTTTAGATTAATCATCAATCTAAAATCCAAAATCTAAAATCTAAAATTACTTTAACCGTAGCTAGTTAGATTCCGAATCATATAGCCAATGACTAAACCAATCAACAATGCCCAGACTTGACCTGTTTGTATAAAGTGGCTCCAAGCTTTTTGCATCTGACCCCATAACGTTTGGATCGGTGATTGTTTGTGCTAATGCTGTCAAATTTACAGGCAAATGCCAAAGTAACTGAGATGTCAAATCGCTGTAATTGCTCATCTTTGGTGATTAAGAAGTTAGGGGTGGCAAATTTCAGCATCAGTTTATTATTTACCAAGAAGGGGAAAAGGGGAAAGGGAAAGGGGGAAAGGGCAGGAATAAAGAACTTTTCCCCACAAGGTACAAAGCCCCTATTTTTAAATAGGTTGAACAAAAAAAGAAGATTTTGAGACACGTAGTGCGTTGCCCTTGGCTTCTCTTAGAGAGAAAAATCAGCGTCTTTATTTAAAACCCCTGCTTTGAAGTATGGGGTTCCCTTTCCCCTTTCACCTTTCCCCTTTCCCCTTCTTCATATTAATTACTGATATTTACTGAAATATTGGATGTAACTTCAATGTCTTAACTCAAGATGCAGCCGATGCCAACCGCAATTTCTCGGCAGTCCGCAAAATCTGTCCCGCCAACACTGCTGCACCAAAACCATTATCGATATTTACTACGCCTACTCCCGCCGCACAAGAGTTAAGCATTGTCAATAAAGGTGCTAAACCGCCAAAACTTGCGCCATAACCAATGCTGGTGGGTACGGCAATCACCGGACAACTCGCTAAACCAGCAACAACGCTGGGTAAAGCGCCTTCCATCCCCGCCACGACAATCAACACCGATGCTGATTCAATCAAGTGGCGGTTACTTAATAAGCGGTGAATCCCAGCAACGCCGACATCCCAGAGGCGCTGGACGCGAAAACCAGAAAGTTCAGCGGTGACAGCCGCTTCTTCAGCAACGGGTAAATCGGCAGTACCAGCAGAAAGAATGCCAATTTCACCCTGAAATTGTGGTTCGATGGTAGGAGGAGCGATCGCACAAATTCGCGCCGATTCATAATATCGCAAACCGCTAACTTTTGATTGCAGTGTGGTATAAACTGCTGGTTCAATGCGGGTTGCCATCACCACCGAGTTGCGGAGGCGCATCACTTCTATAATTTGAGCAATTTGATCGGGAGTTTTACCAGGGCCCCCAAATCACCTCTGGGAAACCAGTTCTGAGTTGGCGATGATGGTCAATTTTGGCAAACTCACCTACAGATTCATAAGTTAAGTCTTTGAGTGAGTCTAATGCCGTATCTGGCGTAACTTTACCATTGGCAACCGCAACGAGTAGCGATCGCAAAGTTTTGTCATTTGTCATTGGTCATTTGTCCTTTGTTACTTATCAGTTGTCAGTTGTCAGTTGTCAGTTGTCAGTTGTTAGATGCCACTAATTACGAACTAATGACTATTGACTAATGACTAATGACTAATCTGTTACTTTAATTTGTTCAATATTCCAGAATGCGCCACCAAGAGCAGAGAATTTAATTCCTTCAAAACGATTACGCACCGCTGACATTGAATAAGGATTAACCAGGTAAATAAAAGGTAAATTTTCCTGAGTAATCCGCTGTGTTTCGGCATAAATCGCTTTAACTTTAGCTTCGTCCAATTCTCGTGCAGCTTGAATGTAAAGATTCCCTATTTCTGCTTCCCAAGGAGCAATCTCCCAACCCTGAATCGGCTTTTGTCCTGCTTGAGGTTTCTGATTAAACATGTGCAATCCGCCTTCAGGTGCCCAGACATTAGCACCGTCATTCGGTTCTAATCCACCAGTCAAACCCATCAAAGAAGCTTCCCAATCTAAAGAGTTAGAAGTTTTATCAGTAAAAGTATTCCATGCCAATGGAGTGAAATCAACTTGAATACCGATTTTGCTCAAGTCTTGTTTAATCTGCGATCCCATTGCCTCACGGATTTTATTTCCAGCATTGGTAAGCAAAGAGAAACGGACACGATTTCCTTCAGAATCGACTAATTGATTGTTGTTGTACTTAAATCCTGCTTTTAGCAGTAATTCCTTCGCTTTTTGCTGATTGTAATCGTAAACTTTTAACCCCTCTTTCGGGGAAAGATAATAGGGGCTTTGTACAGAAATCGGTGAATCTTGTGGCACGCCTAAGCCGCGAAAAGTGTTATTAATCATCGTTTGGCGGTCAATTGCATAAGCTATAGCTTGCCGGAATTCTACATTATTGAACCACCGAGATTTAACTGGATCTACTAGTGGTTTTCCGTCCCTTTTACCTTTGTTAAGATTGAACCAAACAAACGATGTACTCGATGTTGGTCCACCATTATAAATTGTGAAATTACCCTGCTTTTCTTGCACTTTTAGCAAAGAAAAATAATCTGGCGACACTCCTACAGTATCTAACCCACCAGAACGAAATTGCAACAAGGAAGTATCTGTTGATTCCACAATTTGCCAAATTACCCGTTCAATATAAGGCTGGGAATTACCTTGAGCATCCTTGCGCCAGTAGTAGGGATTGCGCCGGAAGACCACACGCTGGCTCGTGTCATAGCGCTCTATTTTGTAAGGGCCGTTGACAATAATTTCGTTCGGAGGAGTATCAACACCCCATTTTGTCAGAAAAATCGGCCTCCCATTTTGGTCTTTGGTTTTTACCGATTGTTGCAATATGTGTGCGGGCAAAATTGGCGAACCTGTACTTAGTAGAAAAGGTCTAAAGGGTTCCGGTACGATAAACTCAACCCGACGTTCATCCACTTTTCGCACAGTAGGTAGCTTCCTACTCTCACCAATTCTCAAACCATCTCTCACATCAGTAGGAATTGCTTCGTTTAAGTAAATATCATTGTAGGTAAACACTACATCATCTACTGTTAGTGGCTGACCATCAGACCATTTCAAGCTTTCGCGTAGAGTAAAAACAATCTTTAATTTATCATCAGAAATTTGCCAGGATTCAGCTAATGCTGGTTCGATTTTTGCAGTGATTGGATTTTGGGTGATTAACCCCTCGTAAATTAGAGGAAAAACATTGGGAAACTCTTGACTCAAAGGGTAGTTAAAAGTTTTAGGATCGCTGAGAATACTACTGACCAATTGTGGTACTTGAGCCGCAGGGCTTTTGAAATTAGCTGGGTTGCAGGCAGTAACTGTAAGTGTTATGGCTGAAGTAAAAATTATTGGCAACCATAAATGTTTAATTGCCAAAAATATTTTTCTAAAAAAGTTCATAATTACTAATCTATTTCCATCCTAATCAGTCTTGAATATCTTTATTAAAGGCTAAAAGAAAGTTATTCTGAAGCACCTAGCAAGACGACAGCATAAGCACATATACCTTCTTCACGTCCAACAGGGCCTAATTTTTCGTTAGTAGTAGCTTTAATGCCAATTTGATTTGGTTCTAATTCTAAAACTGCCGCTAGTTTGTCGCGTATGTTGTGAATATGTGGTTTTAATTTTGGACGTTCTGCTACTACCACCGAGTCAATATTTCCGATTTGCCAACCTCGATCGCGAATCAATTGATGTACTTGAGTTAATAGTACTAAACTATTTGCTCCCGCCCATTGGGGATCGCTAGGCGGAAAATAATAACCAATATCCCCCAAGGATAATGCCCCAAGCATGGCATCCATAATCGCGTGCGTTAACACATCAGCATCACTGTGTCCCAATAAACCCAGTTCATGAGGAATTTGAATTCCACCTAAAATCAAAGGGCGATCGCTCACTAGTTGATGAATATCGTAGCCATTACCAATACGAATTTTAGTCATTTGTTCAGTTGTGATTTGTGATTTGTCATTTGTCATTTGTCATTGGGCATTGGGAGTGCTGAGTGCTGTTAGCGGAAGCGGGGCGTTTAGCCCGTGCTGAGTTAGGAGTTAGGAGTTTTGTTTATCTGCTTGTCCCCTTGTCCCCTTGTCTCCTCACTCCCTCACTCTCTCACTCCCCTGCTCCTCTGCTTCCCTACTCCTCTACTCCCTTGCTTCCCTGCCCCCCTGCTCCCCTTCCTGCAATTTCTCTAGGAGATCGGGGCGACGATCGCGGGTTCTTTGAATTTGTTGTTCGTAACGCCATCGAGCGATCGCGGCGTGATTTCCACTGAGCAAGACATCTGGCACTTTCAAACCGCGAAAATTCGCAGGACGAGTATATTGGGGATAATCCAATAACCCCTCTTCAAAACTTTCTGCTGTCAGGGACTCCGTTTTGGCCACAGTCCCTGGTATTAGCCGCACTACACCATTAATTAAGGCCATAGCTGGAATTTCTCCACCGGTCAGAATAAAATCGCCTAAAGATACTTCACGAGTTACCAAATGCAGCACTCTCTCATCCACTCCTTCGTAATGCCCGCAAATAACTACTAACTGGTCATAATTTGTCGCCAATTCTTTCAAAAGAGGTTGATTAATTGTTTGACCCTGTGGACTCATCAAAATTACTTCTCTTCGGGGTAGAATCGGCAGCGACTCCACAGCGGTAAAAATAGGTTCTGGCTTCATTAGCATCCCAACGCCGCCGCCGTAGGGTTCATCGTCTACCTTTCGGTGTTTATCAGTGGTAAAGTCCCGTGGATTAATCAGATGCACTTCGGCAATCTGTTTGGCTAAGGCTTTACCTAGCAGCCCAGAATTGAGAACAGAGTTAAAACAGTCAGGAAAAAGCGTAACTATATCAAAGCGCACAGTTATTCGTATTCGAGGACACTAATCTAAAGAGTGAATGTCTAGCAAACACCAGCAAGCCAAGGTCGGGTTCAACTCCAGTTAAACTTTATCAATAGTATCTAAAACTACCAGACCTCCTGGATTTTAGATGGGATCAAAAGTTTTTCTAATTACTTAATTTATGTTTAAATGTTGTCACAACTACATTTAAATTAATAATCATATCAAGTTAACAACTTCCAGGATGCATCGAGCCAGCCTCAGAAAAAAGCGTAGTCTTAACTGCTTTTCCCCAACTCTAAAGGGGGAATCTAGCTACTCAAAGACTATTTTGCCCTGCTGCAAGTGGACAGGTGAAAAACAAGGCGCTTGCCAGAGAGGAATGGGAACAAACACGTTTAGACTGAGGCAATGCGAGCGTGAAGCGAGAATTTGGAGAGTGGCTTTCCCCAGTTCCAAACTTCCAAAAAGTGTCCTCTCAAAAGTTGCAAAGCGCAAAAATTATCAGCAACTGAACCTTGTTGAATTCACACGCCATTCGCCACAAGCCGGGGAACCATGCACGGCAGTCGTTCATGGGGGAAACCCCCTCTGAGCGACTGCCTCTCCTGACGGAGACGCTATGCGAACACCAAGGCGATGGCTCCTGAAGTTGTTGACAGGAGAACCAAAATGCCGCAATTACAAGCTAAATCGCTAGAAATGAGGACACCCCAAGCAACTAAAACCGCCGTTCTGGTTATCGGAGGTGCAGAAGATAAAGTTCATGGGCGCGAAATCCTACGAACTTTTTTTGGACGCGCCGGTGCTAGTAAGGCTTATATTACAATTATTCCATCTGCCTCTCGCGAACCTGCCATCATCGGTGGTCGGTATATTCGCATTTTTGAAGAAATGGGTGCCCAGAAGGTAGAGATTTTAGACATCCGCGAACGAGAACAGTGTGAAGCCTCCCAGATCAAAGCATCCTTAGAAGCCTGTAGTGGGGTATTTTTGACAGGAGGAGACCCAACTACGTCTTTGTGGTGTATTGGCAGATACGCCAGCGATGGAAATTATTCGTCAGCGGGTGAGGGCGGGGCAACTGACGTTAGCAGGCACCAGTGCAGGAGCGGCGGTGATGGGGCATCACATGATTGCTGGCGGCGGGAGTGGAGAGACGCCCAATCGTTCCCTAGTGGATATGGCAACGGGTTTGGGATTTATTCCCGAAGTAATCGTTGACCAACACTTTCACAACCGGAATCGGATGGGGCGACTGATTAGTGCGATCTCAGCTCATCCCGATCGCTTAGGTATTGGCATTGACGAAGATACTTGTGCAGTGTTTGAACGTGATGGTTGGCTACAAGTTATGGGCAAAGGCAGTGTCACCATTGTCGATCCCACCGAACTGACCCATACTAACGAACCCCATGTCGGTGCTAATGAACCTTTAACCGTACATAATTTACGTCTCCATATCCTCAGCTTAGGCGATCGCTTCCACTTGTACCAGCGGACTGTATTGCCTGCTGTACACCGAATCTCCAGCTGACGGGATAGAGTATCTGAGGTTACACTGAGTTGACCGCACATTTATTATTTCTTACCGTAGAAAAATGATAAGAATACCATGTAAAAAGAAAAAACTGTTTTTAGTGAACAGTTTAGCGGTCAATTCCAGTAAGAAACTAGAATTTTGGTTCCGAATCTCCATCTACCTATTCCCATGAGAATCCTCAAGATCCAGACATTACGCGGCCCAAACTATTGGAGCATTCGACGCCACAAACTGATCGTCATGCGCCTCGATTTAGAAAACCTTGGCGAGACGCCCTCGAATGAAATCCCTGGCTTTTATGAAGGATTAGTTGAGGCGCTGCCAAGTCTGGAGGGCCACTATTGTTCGCCTGGCTGTCGTGGTGGTTTTCTGATGCGAGTCAAAGAAGGCACTATGATGGGCCACATAGTGGAACACGTAGCCTTAGAACTCCAAGAATTAGCTGGGATGCATGTCGGCTTTGGTCGCACCCGCGAAACTGCCACACCCGGAATTTACCAAGTAGTAATCGAGTACCTGAATGAGGAAGCGGGACGCTACGCTGGACGAGCCGCAGTACGGCTGTGCCAGAGTATCGTCGATCGAGGCCGTTATCCCAAGGCAGAACTCGAGCAAGATATCCAAGACCTGAAAGATTTTTCCCGTGATGCTTCCTTGGGACCTTCTACGGAAGCGATCGTCAAAGAAGCAGAAAAAAGAGGTATTCCCTGGATGGCGCTGGAAGCCCGCTTTTTGATTCAGCTAGGCTATGGCGTGAACCAGAAGCGGATGCAGGCGACAATGACGGACAACACCAGCATTCTGGGCGTAGAACTAGCTTGCGATAAAGAAGCCACTAAACGTATCCTTGCTGCTGCTGGTGCGCCAGTACCCAGAGGTACAGTAATCAACTTCTTAGACGATTTGGAACAAGCCATTGAATTCGTTGGCGGCTATCCCATCGTCATCAAGCCCTTAGATGGCAATCACGGACGTGGGATCACCATTGATATCAGAAGTTGGGAAGAGGCAGAGGCTGCTTATGAAGCTGCTAGACAGGTTTCTCGGTCAATTATTGTCGAAAGATATTACGTTGGGCGCGACCACAGGGTATTGGTGGTAAATGGCAAAGTAGTAGCAGTAGCCGAACGTGTCCCAGCTCATGTCATTGGCAACGGCAGATCCACCATTGCCGAACTGATTGAAGAAACAAACCTCGATCCAAATCGCGGTGAAGGACATGATAACGTCCTGACCAAGATTGAACTAGACCGCACCAGCTACCAGCTGCTAGAAAGGCAAGGTTACACCTTAAATAGCGTGCCACCCAAGGGCACTATTTGTTATCTCAGGGCAACAGCCAACTTGAGTACAGGTGGTAGTGCCGTCGATCGTACCGATGAAATTCACCCAGAAAATCTGTGGTTGGCACAACGAGTAGTCAAGATCATCGGTTTGGATATCGCCGGACTCGATATCGTCACCACAGATATTAGCCGTCCTCTGCGGGAAGTGGATGGCGTGATTGTCGAAGTTAACGCTGCTCCCGGTTTTCGGATGCACGTTGCCCCAAGCGTAGGTATTCCCCGCAATGTCGCTGGTGCAGTGATAGATATGCTGTTTCCTAACGAGCAATCTAGCCAAATTCCCATCCTCAGCATCACGGGTACTAATGGCAAAACCACCACTACTCGACTACTAGCACATATTTATAAACAGACTGGTAAAGTAGTAGGTTATACTACTACCGACGGAACATATATCGGTGATTACTTAGTAGAAGCTGGCGATAATACAGGTCCTCAAAGTGCCTATGTCATCCTCCAAGATCCTACGGTAGAAGTAGCAGTACTAGAAACGGCTCGCGGTGGCATTCTCCGCTCTGGATTGGGCTTTGAAGCCGCAAATGTAGGGGTAGTATTGAATGTAGCGGCCGACCACTTAGGAATAGGCGATATAGATACCATTGAGCAGTTAGCTAACCTCAAAAGTGTAGTGGCAGAAGCTGTATTCCCTGATGGCTATGCAGTACTCAATGCCGACGATCGCCGCGTCGCCGCCATGTCAGAAAAAACTAAAGCTAATATTGCTTACTTCACCATGAACCCCGATTCGGAATTAGTGCGGAAGCATATCCAAAAGGGTGGAGTAGCAGCAGTATATGAAAATGGCTATTTGTCAATTGTTAAAGGTGATTGGACACACCGCATAGAAAGAGCAGAAAATATACCTTTAACAATGGGCGGACGTGCGCCGTTTATGATTGCCAACGCTTTAGCAGCAAGTTTGGCAGCGTTTGTGCAAAACGTCACAATTGAGCAGATTCGTGCTGGTTTGAAGACCTTCCGAGCTTCAGTTAGCCAAACACCAGGACGAATGAATCTATTTAATTTGGGCAACTACCATGCTTTAGTAGACTATGCCCACAACGCAGCCAGTTACGAAGCGGTAGGTTCCTTTGTGCGGAACTGGACTACAGGACAACGAATTGGCGTAATTGGTGGACCAGGCGATCGCCGCGACGAAGATTTTGTTACTTTGGGTAAATTAGCAGCGCAAATTTTTGATTACATCATTATCAAAGAAGACGATGATACACGCGGACGCCTACGGGGTTCAGCCGCCCAGTTGATTATTCAAGGCATCACAGAAGTTAAGCCTGATAGCCGCTATGAATCAATTCTGGATGAAACCCAAGCAATCAATAAAGGCTTAGATATGGCTCCTGATAACAGCCTAGTGGTCATTTTGCCAGAAAGTGTTAGTAGGGCTATTAAGTTAATTAAGCTGCGTGGTTTAGCCAAGGAAGAGACACACCAACAAAATCCCGGCACAACTGTTATCGATTCCCAAAATGGAATCATACCTTCTTCTGTTGTTAATACCTTGCTGTAGTCAGGAATCAGGAGGAAGCAGGGCGCTGGCTTCTCCTGACTCCTTTAATTACTGTTTTTCTTCTTCCTGATTGGTTTCTTCGCTAGGAGTTTTCATTTCCTCCTTAAAACCTCGTAGGGTTTTGCCCAGTGCAGTCCCCAGTTCGGGAATTTTTTTTGGGCCGAAAATTAGAATAGCGACTATGCTAATTACAGCTATTTCTGGCCATCCCAGTCCAAACATATAAATTTCCTCTAAGGCATCTGTAATTAAATATAGACATTGATGGCTCAAATCCGATAAGTTCGCCACTGATAAGTGCTCGACCCTTTTGTAAAAACAGGGTATAAGGGCGATCGCTCCAACAGACAACTGATATCGAATTGATATCAATTCGTCAATAATCAGCGCAACTAACTTCCCATTGGATTAGTAATTGGCAAACCTAACCACTCACTTAATTCATGAGCTAACCATTCAAGTTCTGCTTCAGATTTAATACCGCCATCGTTCGCACCAACCTGATATTTTTGTCCTCCTGACCAAATATATAGTGCTGGAACGGCAATTCTATTACTTAGATAGTCTTTAGGAAAGTATTTTGGAATGTAAATCAGCTTATTGATACTTTGTCTCGATGACGGACGCGGCCAATAAAATTTCCAAATAAAAAATTCCCAGGTTAAGGTAATTTGTTCTGAATTCAGGCGTAAACAGGTGCGTCCAAACAACTTAAAGAGAAGAACGTCATATATCAACCAACAGCCAAGACCCAAAAAGAGAAGAAAAAACAAGGCTAACCACTTAGAAGAAAACAAGAGTGAGCAAATTATCCAAAAAAGCCAGAATGAATTGTAGGCGATCGCCAATAAACCCATGAATATTGTTGATAGATTAAAACCAGCTGGTGGAACGATAATTTCTAGAGAATCCTGATTTTTGGTTAATTGAATCTTACTGCTATCTGGTTTGGCAACTACTAAGGTAGGTAAATTTATTGATTGTGGTTTTTCTAAAGCTGCGATCGCAACAGCAGCAGAACTCAAACGCCGTTCTAAACTGGGTTCAACCATCCACTTTAACCAATTGCTAAAGCTGGGACTAAGATTAGCCGCTACCTCAAACTGAATGCGAAAATCTTTTTGGGGTAAATCGGCTGGGTGTGTACCCGTCACCAAATAAATTAAAGTTGCACCTAAACTATAAAGATCAGAAGCGGGAACGGTACGCCCGCCAAATTGCTCCTGTGGCATATAGCCATAAGTTCCTACCACAGTCCTAGTCCCGGTTTCTGTGGCCAGGACAGTTTGCACCGAACCAAAATCAATCAGATAAACTTCACCGACACTATTACCAGAGCGATCGCCCAATAAAATATTGCTAGGCTTAATATCACGATGGATTACAGGCGGATATAGCCCATGTAAATAAATCAGAATTTCTAAAAGCGCTTTGGCTATCTGTTTGATTTCAGCTTCGGTAAAAGTCCGCCCACTTTGTAAGTATTGCTCTAAAGTTTGTGCTGGAATATAAGTTTGTACTAAGGCAAATCCTTTGATGGTTGGTGAATTTACCTCAAAATAGTCTAAATAGCGAGGTATACAGGGATGTGCTAGGTTTTTTAAAATTTTGGCTTCCCGCTCAAACAGCTTGAAATCGTCCCATTCAGAATCACTACCAAAAGAGAGTAACTTGATGACGACTAATTCCTGAGTTTTTAAGTCACGAGCTAGGAAAGTTCTACGCCCAGCTTTTTTACCTAATAGCTGCTGAACTTCGTAGCGATCGCTGAATATTTGACCAATCATAATCAGCACTGCAATCTAGCTAATTATATTTAAAACTATTACATAAAATACTACTTGGTAATATCCATACGTAACCAATCACTTAATTCTTGAGCTAGCCATTCCAGTTCCGCTTCCGATTTAATTGCACCATCACTACCACCAAGTTGATATTTTTTTACTCCTACCCAAATATCCAATTGTGCGGGGACGGCAATTCTCGTGCCTTCAGAATCTTTAGTAAAATGTTTGGGAATATAAACTAACTTATTAATACTTTGTCTTGGCGATGCACGATGACGAGAAAATTTTCCAGAAAACAACTCCCAGCTTAGGGAAATTTGTTTGGAATTCAGGCGTAAGCAGATGCGTCCAAAAAAATGAAAGAAAAATTTATACACCATCATCAAGCCAGCACCCCAAAATGGAAGTGAAAACAATGCAAAAGGGATGTTGACAGGAAAAGGTGCTGAAAGTGCGCCAATTGTCCAAAAGAGAATAAATGAATTCCAGACGATCGCAAACAAACCTGTAAATATTATTGATGAATCAAAACCAGATGGTGGAACGATAATTTCTAGAGAATCCCCATTTTTGGTTAGTTGAATATTACTCCCATCTGGTTTGCCAACAACCAAAGTCGGCAAGTTTATTGGTTGTGGTTTCTCTAAAGCTGCGATCGCTTGGTCAGCAGAACTCAAACGCCGTTCTAAATTAGGCTCAATCATCCACTTTAACCAATTGCTAAAGCTGGGACTGAGCTTAGCCGCTACCTCAAACTGAATGCGAAAATCTTTTTGGGGTAAATCGGCTGGGTGAGTACCTGTCACCAAGTAAATTAAAGTTGCACCTAAACTATAAAGGTCTGATGCTGCAACAGTGCGTCCGCCAAATTGCTCTGGTGGCATATAGCCATAGGTTCCCACCACAGTTCTTGTCCCGGTTTCGCTAGCCAGGATTGTTTGCACTGAGCCAAAATCTACCAAATAAACTTGACCGACACTATTTCCAGAACGCTCCCCCAATAAAATATTGCTAGGCTTAATATCACGATGAATTATAGGCGGATGTAGTTCATGTAGGTAAACAAGAATCTCTAAAAGTGCTTTGGCTATCTGTTTGACTTCAGCTTCGGTAAAAATCCGCCCACTTTGTAAGTATTGCTCTAATGTTTGTGCAGGAATATAAGTTTGGACTAGAGCAAATCCTTTGATGGTTGGTAAATTTACCTCAAAATAGTTTAAATAGCCAGGAATTGAGGGATGTGCTAGGTTTTTTAAAGTTTCAGCTTCTCGCTCAAACAACTTGAGTGAATCCCACTCAAAGTCACTACTAAAAGAGAGTAATTTAATGACAACTAATTTTTGAGTTTGCAAATCACGAGCTAATAGCGTCCGTCGCCCTGCTTTTTTTCCTAATAGCTGCTGAACTTCGTAGCGTTCGCCTAATATTTCACCAATCATTATGTTTTCTTATAATGCTACCGTTGAAAAGTTGTATAGCTGATAGCTTTTCAATTTGGCAAATCGATATCTTTAGTATAATTGCGTAATTCTATGCCCTCCCAACTTTGGCCTTATATTACCCCCGGTATTCCCGATGAATTATTCGAGCATTTGCCAGGAATTCCTCTGAGCCAGCGAGAAGTCCGACTACTATTGATTGCCCAACTGCGGCTGAAATCAGATTCCGTGTTGTGGGATATTGGTGCAGGGACGGGTACAATTCCGGTAGAGGTGGGGCTATTGTGTCCAGGCGGACAGATTATCGCTATCGAAAGGGATGAAGAAGTAGCTAGTCTGATCAAGCGTAACTGCGATCGCTTTGATGTGAAAAATGTCGAAGTTGTTGAAGGCAGCGCCCCAGAATGTTTACATGACCTGAAAATTACCCCTCATCGCGTTTGTATTGAGGGAGGTCGCCCCATTCAGGAAATACTGCAAGCAGCTTGGCATTATTTGCCGCCATCCGGTCGGGTTGTAGCCACAGCTGCTAATCTAGAAAGTCTGTATGCTATTTCCCAAAGCTTTTCCCTATTAAGGGCTAGAAATATCGAAGTCGTCCAATCTGCGGTTAACCGCCTAGAGACACGCGGCTTTTCTCAAACCTTTACCGCCGTCGATCCCATTTTTATCCTCAGTGGTGAGAAACTGGATTAGGAAATGGGGCATAGGGGAGCCACTGCGGTCTTCTCCCTTGGCGCTAGCCTCTCACGAATGGGAGAAGGGGAGACGCTTTAGCGCATAGCGTCGGCGGCAAGCGAGTCCGCAAGCGTCTGGGGTCTCCCCAAGTGGAGGAGGCAGTGCGGTCTTCTCCCAAGGGGAGACGCCAAGGGCGATGGGGTCTCCCCAAGTGGAGCAACTGCCGTCAACTGCCGTCAAGTGGCGTCATAGGGCATTGAAAGAGGCGGCAAGGGAAGGAGGAAAACAAAGATGAGGAAGTAGGGGGAGCAGCCCTTCTCTACGAGACGCTGCGCGAACGACTACGCTCAGTGACCGGGGAGCAGGGGAGCAGGGGAGAAATGAATTCAAAATTCACGCATTCAAAATTCACGCATTCAAAAATTTTAGAACTTCTACCTCTCTACCTCTCTGCCCCATCCCCCATGCCCCATCCCCCATGCCCCATCCCCCATGCTCAATGCCTAATGCCCCATTCCCAATATTTAATACTTCTATGCCTTGGTCTCGGATTATTAGTGGAATTGTTGCGATCGCTCTTGCTCTTTGGGCAACCCTTTTTGGGGGTTGGTACTTTACCATCATCTTTGCGGTTATCATCTTTTTGGGTCAACAGGAATATTTTAATTTGGTGCGAGCTAGAGGCATCGCTCCTGCCGCTAAAACCACTATGGCTGTCAGCCAAGTATTGCTGGTGATTTGCACCCTTGATGGCAGTTTAGCTGACGCTGTGATGCCAATAGCTGGCACTCTTATTTGTTTTTACCTGCTGTTTCAACCCAAATTTGCGACGATCGCTGATGTTTCCGCTTCTATTATGGGGCTATTTTACGTCGGTTATTTACCAAGTTACTGGGTGAGGTTACGAGCAATTGATAGCGCTGCTTTTAGCAATCTCCCTTTGGGAGGTTACTGGCCCACAACCTGGACAGATTTCTGGGAAAAAGCAAATTCCGCTTCTTTAGCACAAGGTTTTACAGCCACATTACTAACTTTTTTGTGTATTTGGGCAGCTGATATCGGTGCGTACACCATTGGCAAATTCTTTGGGAAAACGCGTCTATCTGACATTAGCCCGAAAAAAACTGTTGAAGGCGCTGTCTTTGGTATTACTTCAAGTGTTGCCGTAGCCATAGCAGGAGCCTATTATCTCCACTTGCCCAAATCTCCTTTCACAGGTTTAGCATTGGGTTTGCTGATTGGCATTGCTAGTCTTTTAGGGGATCTTACTGAATCTATGCTCAAACGGGATGCTGGAGTTAAAGATTCTGGGCAATTAATTCCCGGTCATGGTGGTATTTTAGACCGTACCGATAGTTATATTTTCACAGCACCTTTGGTTTACTATTTTGTGACATTACTTTTGCCACTACTTAGTAAATAGGTAAGTTGGGCATTGGGGAGGCAGTGCGGTCTTCTTCCTTGGCGCTAGCCTCTCACGAATGGGAGAAGGGGAGACGCTTTAGCGCATAGCGCCGGTGGCAAGCGAGGTACAAGCGTCTGGGGTCTCCCCAAGTGGAGGAGGCAGTGCGGTCTTCTGCCAAGGGGAGACGCCAAGGGCGATGGGGTCTCCCTAAGTGGAGCAACTGCCGTCAACTGCCGTCATTGGGCACTTATACTGAGTTTCGACACTTCGACTGCGCTCAGTGCATCGCTGCGCGGTAATCGAGCGGCTTGTACTGAGTTTCGACACTTCGACTGCACTCAGTGCATCGCTGCGCGGTAATCGAGCGACTTGTACTGAGTTTCGACACTTCGACTGCGCTCAGTGCATCGCTGCGCGGTAATCGAGCGACTTGTACTGAGTTTCGACTGCGCTCAACTACCGCGTAGTCGAAGTAAGTCGAGATTCAACTACCGCCAAGTCGTTGGCGTGGTCACTGAGCGTAGTTGAAGTGCAGCTTCTCTAAGAGTTGTATTGGGCCAGATCGTTTAAAATAACGTGAGTTCGACAAACCTCTCCTTCCCAGCCTTCCTCTTTGAAACCCAAAGACAGGAGCAATGAAAAATTCAACTTTTGCTCCCCTCTCCGTGTCCAAGAGGGGTTGGGGGAGAGGTCAAATAATACTTGTCCAACTCACGTTAAAATACGGTATTAATATTTTTTAATTTGTGAGATCCGTCAAGGGTTAACGTTAATTTGCCCACGACACACCAGCTTTCCTGGGATCAGCGTTAATTCTTGGATATCGACATCTGAGCCAAGATCGAGATTGTACTCATAATTATTTTTTAATATATCTCCTTGGTCTGGCTTGATTGGGATATGTACTAGTTGCAACTCATGTCCACTAAGTAATTGTAAGCCCAAACAAATCTCTAGAGGCGTTGTTTCACTATTGGTGACTCTCAAACCTCGCAGTATAATTTGGTTGTTCCCAAGGATAATTTCTTGCCACTTGATTGGTTGTGACTCAGGGTAATTTGTTGGTAAAACCTTAACCAATAGATCGCTCAATGCAGTCGATAATAAGTCTGATGAGAGAGAAGCATTAAGATCCTTCTCATCTACAATCAAATCGCCAACCACTGGTACTGTCTCTAACAATCGCAGGGGTTTTCCCTTGAGTACGGAGCCGAGATTGATCCGAATATTTTCTGCTATTAATTGAATTTGGGTAATTAGGA
This sequence comes from Nostoc sp. DSM 114160, assembly GCF_053470305.1. Classification (NCBI taxonomy): domain Bacteria; kingdom Bacillati; phylum Cyanobacteriota; class Cyanophyceae; order Nostocales; family Nostocaceae; genus Nostoc; species Nostoc sp. DSM 114160. Next base: position 1,172,156 of record NZ_JBPFGO010000002.1, read on the forward strand.
GACCTTGATAAACTGCATGAGTAGCAAAAACAGATACCGAAGGAATGCGTCCAGAGAAAAGTTGGCGATCGCTAGCTTTAATCTCCACTTCTAGTTCAGAGATTTGGCTGGTCTGCGATCTCAACCAGAGCTTGACTGCTGTTGTGAGTACCTGCGTAATTATGCGGATTTTATTTCCACTTGTTGTTTGGGAATTTTGCTCTGGCATTTAACCAATTTGTTTAAGAGTATTTGCTCAACAACCGAACCGAAATTAAATAAGCTTTAAATGTAACATTTATGCCTACTCGCTACAAAATGCAAATATCATTTAATTGATAACAATAAATAAGCAATTTCCACATGGAGGTACGGTTACAAAAAATTCTTGCTCAATGGGGTATCGCCTCACGTCGTGAAGCCGAAGAAATGATTAGGCAATCACGGGTGCGGATTAATGGGGTATTGGCACATTTAGGTCAAAAAGTCGATCCCGAAAAAGATGCGATCGCAGTTGATGGTCAGCCTGTATCCCAAAAGCAGCGTCCGGCTTTAATATATCTATTGCTGCACAAACCTGCGGGAGTGGTTTCTACTTGCTACGACCCCTCATCGCAGACCAACAGTCCTGGATCTACTACCGAAAGAATTACGGGAGGGTTCAGGTATTCACCCAGTTGGTCGTCTAGATGCAGACTCTACAGGAGCATTAATCCTGACTAATGACGGAGAACTGACATTTGGACTAACCCATCCACGTCACAGTATTTCCAAGACATATCATGTTTTGGTCAAAGGACATCCTCCAGAAACGGTACTACAGATGTGGCGTCAAGGTGTGATGTTGGAGGGTAGAAAAACCAGAGCCGCTAAGGTATGCCTCATAAAACGTCGTACCGAGGAAAGCGTTTTAGAAATAGTATTGCAGGAGGGAAGAAATCGTCAAATTCGCCGGATAGCTCAACAGTTAGGATACCCAGTAATCAAGCTGCATCGGACTGCTATCGGCCCAATTCAATTACAAACTCCAAAAAAACCCTTTTTGTCAGAGGGTAAATATCGTTCCCTCAAAGATTATGAAATTCACTTTTTGCAAGATCAGATCGCGCAACCTAATTATTGATTCAGTGGAGTTAAGGAGTGTCAGTAGGCATGAAATGGCTAAGAAAGAAGAATAAGCACCAGCCATCACTTTCATTAGAGGAACAACGAGCCGAAAAGTTGGCAGAATTAGGCGCTCAACTTTGGGCATTACGTCAAGAACAGGGTCTATCTCTAGAGCAAGTGGTTGCATTGACCAGGATTCCTCGACGATTATTGCAGGCGATCGAAGAAGGTAATTTAAACGATCTACCAGAACCAGTCTATATTCAGGGTTTGATCAGACAATTTGCCGATGCACTAGGCTTGAATGGAGTAGAATTTTCTGGCACTTTTCCGATCAGTTCTGCACAAGTTAGTCCTCTAAGTAGGGGGAATACTTCACCCCTAGCTCAACTACGTCCGATTCATCTTTACTTTCTTTACATATTCCTAATAGTATGCTCTGTAAATGGGTTATCTCAGTTATTAAATAACGCCTTACTACAAGCAAGTAATAGCCCAAACCAGCAATATCCAAAACAAAAGTCTGTTGTTAAACCAGAAATAGCTCAACTAAAAGAGTCAACACAGGTACAACCTGTCAGCGATACCCTGAGCGGTGTCCAAAAGAGACAGGTTGTACAGGTTGGTGTAACTTTGAAAGCCTCATCTTGGATTCGTATAGTAGCCGATGGCAAAACCGAGTTTGAGGGTATTCTGCCAGAGGGAACTCACCGAGTTTGGAAAGCCCAAGAGCAACTGACAGTGAAAACTGATAATGCTGGTGGGGTGTTGGTGAGCGTCAATCAAGAGAAAGCCAAGGAAATGGGAGAGCCAGGGAAAGAGGAAGAAGTTAGGATTGCTGCCAAGCCTAAGTTTTGAAATATGGGTTATGGGGCATGGAGAAGAGACAAGGTAGACAAGGAAGATGGGGGAGACAAGGGAGAGATTTATTTAATAATCCCCCTTGTCCCCCTTGTCCCCCTTGTCCCCTGCTCACTCAGCCCCACTCCTTACTGAACTTGATCTTCCGGAGCGCGTCCATTGAGTTTAGTAAGAGCTTTCAAGCGATCGCGCAATTCGTCTGTTATCGCTCCTGCTCGATAGCGCCACTCCCAGTTCCCCTCAGCAACACTGGGAAAATTCATCCGCGCTTCGTTTCCTAATCCCAAAATATCTTGCAAAGGAATAATCGCTTGATTGGCTACAGAACTTAAAGCTAGGCGAATTAAATCCCAGTGAATGCCATCAGGGCTGATAGAACCTAAATAAAGCAACAAGTTTTGCTTTTCCTCATCTTCAGCTGTATTGAACCAGCCTATAGTCGTATCATTATCGTGAGTTCCGGTATAAACTACAGCATTGTGCGGATAATTGAATGGTAAAAATGGATTAGCGGAATCAGCACTAAAGGCAAATTGCAAAATTTTCATCCCCGGAAATTCATACTTGTCTCGCAGTGCTTCTACCCCTGGTGTAATTACTCCTAAATCTTCTGCTAAGACGGGTAGCTTGCCCAACTTTTGCCGAATCACTTCAAAGAAAGCATCTCCAGGCGCTTCCACCCATTTACCATTTATGGCAGTTTTTTCACCTTGCGGCACAGCCCAATAAGCCTCGAAGCCGCGGAAGTGGTCAATACGAATTATATCTACATAATCCAGCATTGCCTCAAAGCGCTGTACCCACCACTTAAAGTCTTGTTTTTGCAATTCCTCCCAGTTATAAACCGGGTTGCCCCACAACTGACCGGTGGCGCTAAAGTAATCTGGTGGAACTCCTGCCATTAGGGCAGCAGCTCCTGTCTCTGGATCTAAGCAAAACATGTTGGGATGCGCCCACACGTCGGCACTATCATGAGATACGTAGATGGGGATATCGCCAATAATACTAATGCCGCGCATATTAGCGTAACTTTTTAGTTCTGACCACTGGCGGAAAAACTCAAATTGGACGAATTTGTAATAATAAATCTCTCCGTTGAGCCGATGCTGTACTTGCTCCAATGCTTGTGGATCGCGCTTGACAAATTCTGGTTTCCATGAGTGCCAGTTTGCATTATCGTTGGCATCTTTCAGGGCCATAAATAAGGCGTAATTATCTAGCCAATAAGCTTTACTGTCGCAAAAACCTGCAAACTCTTTTTGCTGAATGGGCGTAGCATTGGCTCTAAAGTTGTCACAGGCTTTTTTGAGTAGCGCAATCTTAATCGGCACAACCTGCTCGAAATCGACCTTTTCTACCGGGAATTCTGGTAAATTAGCAAAGTCTTCCTCAGATAATAAACCTTCTTCTAAAAGCTTTTCTGGGCTAACTAACAGAGGATTTCCTGCCATTGCTGAGTAGCACATATACGGAGAATTGCCGTATCCAGTGGGGCCCAGTGGTAAAACTTGCCAATATTGTTGATGGCTCTCTTTAAGAAAATCAATGAAGCGATAGGCTTCTAAGCCTAAATCCCCAATGCCAAATCGACTGGGAAAGGAGGTAGGATGCAGCAAAATGCCACTGGATCTAGGAAAAGGCATAAGTAACCTGAATTATGAGAATTATGAGAGGGAGCAATTGTCTGATGGAAACGCTAGGCGATCGCATCGAATTTATCACGGAACGGTATTTGCAGGGGAAAGTCATTTGTCATTTGTCATTTGTCATTTGTTCTTGGTTAATGCCCAATGCTCACCTAATTAATCCAAAATCCAAAATCTAAAATCCAAAATTGTATGACTTACCGAAATCCTACACCGACAGTTGATATCATTATTGAACTAGTAGATCGACCTCATCGGCCAATAGTGTTAATTGAGAGACATAATCTACCTTTAGGTTGGGCTATTCCTGGTGGTTTTGTAGATTATGGCGAAGCGGTGGAAGTGGCGGCCCGGCGCGAAGCTCAGGAAGAGACGGGTTTACAGGTGGAATTAGTTGAACAATTACTGGTATATTCTGACCCAAATCGCGATCCGCGTCAGCATACTATTAGCATTGTGTTTTTGGCGACAGCTACGGGGGAACCGGTGGCTGGAGATGATGCTAAGGGTATAGGCGTTTTTGAGTATTGGCGTGTGCCTGGTGATTTATGTTTTGACCACGATCGCATTCTGCGCGATTATTGGCGATATCGGCATTATGGGATACGTCCGAGGTTGGGGTAGGAAGTTAGGAGTTAGGAGTTAGGAGTTGTAAAGATGAGTAAAAAAGTAATTAATACTGATAACGCACCCGCACCAGTCGGCCCTTATAATCAAGCGATCGCAGCTTCAGGTCAATTTGTCTTCATCGCTGGACAAATTGCCATCGATCCCCGCCTTGGTGATGTCGTCTACACTGATGATGTCAAAAAACAAACTGAGCAGGTATTAGCTAATCTTGAAGCCATCCTCACAGCAGCAGGTGCGACTTTTGAAGATGTGGTGAAAACCACTGTATTTTTAGCTGATATGAATGATTTCGCGGCGGTGAATGCCGTTTATGCTAAGTATTTCCCAGAAAATACAGCCCCGGCGCGGGCTTGTGTGCAGGTATCGCGCTTACCTAAAGATGTTTTGGTAGAGATTGATGCGATCGCTGTGATTGGCGGTTAAGAAAAATAGAACAATTGACAATTGTAAGTATTTTTGAGTCTTCCCTTCTGATGAATGCGATCGCCTTTACAACTTTGGGAATACTGAAATTAAGTACCCTAAAGGAGTATTAAAAATGGCAGAAAATCGTATCAGTGCCAGCCTAGACCCAGCAGACAAAGAAGCAGTCATGCAGGCGATCGCTACAATTAGAGAAAAGTTACCGTTTTTGGTAGATTTGACCCCTGAAGACCGGCGAACAATGCTGAAGATGGGAGATAAAAGTCGGGCTTTTGTCAGCAAAGCCTTACAAGTGGCGACACAAAACCCTAACTTTTTGCCTCGTTACTTTGATTTAGAAGAAATGCGCCGGGACTTGGAAATATATGAGGACTTGTATCCGGTGCTGTTGTCTCTAACGCAACTGCAAGAATTGGTGGATGATACCTGTATAGCTGCTGCTAGTGAAGCATACGCAGCAGCATTAGCAGTTTATAGCTATGCCAAAGCTAGCGGTGATGTCGCAGGTTTAGATGCAGTAATTGATGAGATGGGACGCAGGTTTAACCGCCGTTCTAAGAAGAAGCAATCCGAAGTCCCAGTTAGCTAAAACTTGAAGCAGGCAATTATACCAGTTATCAATTTGATAAAATACACGTCATTTATAGGGGCATAACAATGTTATGCCCTTTTTGCGTTTTATATCTAAAGATTTTTGAAACCCGCGCAGGTGGGTCACTGAGCTTCTTGCCTTGAGTTTCGACTGCGCTCAACTACCGCGAAGCCGAAAGGTGTCGAAGTGCGGGTTTTGTCTGTCTAGCCGGAATTTATATAGCGCATCTCGTTTATCTAAAATAACGTGAGTTCGACGGCTCTAAAAACCCCACTTCCATTCCTCTCCCTCACTCTTCGAGAGGCTTTGAAACCCTAATTTTTTCGTTGTCAACTAAGAATATTTCTGCCCCTCTCCGCCTCCAAGAGGGGTTGGGGAGAGGTTCATCGAACTCACCTTAAAATACACTTTGACCTCTCTCCAAACCTCTCCCCTACAAGGGGAGAGGCTTTGAATCTTACTCCCCTTCCCTTGTAGGGAAGGGGCTGGGGGTTAGGTCTGTATTAAACTCCACCGATCAGCGCTAAGTCGCCAAGGCATTTTTGAGCCTCAGAAGGTCAACATTGAGCCTCAGAAGGTCAACGTCGAGCCTCAGAAGGTCAACATTGAGCCTCAGAAGGTCAACGTCGAGCCTCAGAAGGTCAACGTCGAGCCTCAGAAGGTCAACATTGAGCCTCAGAAGGTCAACATTGAGCCTCAGAAGGTCAACATTGAGCCTCAGAAGGTCAACATTGAGCCTCAGAAGGTCAAAGTTGAGCCTCAGAAGGTCAATGCCTAAAAATTACCTCAAAAAAGCTTGGGAAATTCCGAAATACATTTTTTATATTTGGTAGTTCTTTTTAGAAAAATTAGCGCCTCAAAATTAAACCTTGTTATGAATACCCAAGACAAGCCCAAGAGTTTACAAGATATTGTTAAGCAACGTCAACAATCAAATTTTGTCGGTCGTGAAGACCAAATAAACCGATTTCGCCAAAATTTAACATTACCCCTAGAAGACGATCGCCATTGTTTTCTGTTTAACGTTTGTGGTCAAGGCGGAGTTGGTAAAACTACCTTGCTGCGGCAGTTTCGGAAAATTGCTGATGAAGCAAAAATGATTTCGGCTTGCATTGATGAAGCTGAAAAAACTATACCAGAGGTTATGGGTCATATAGCTGAGGAGTTAGAACAGCAAGGTTACAAACTAACGCAGTTTAGCGATCGCTACAAAGTCTACTGCCAAAAGTGCCAAGAATTAGAAACAGATCCAGATGCTCCTCAAGGTTTTTCCGCTTTTGTTGGGAAAACTATGGTAAAAACTGGTGTGCATCTGGCGCGTCAAGTTCCCGTTGGCGGCGCTGTATTTGACTTTGTAGATGAAGATGCTTTAGCCACCCAAGCCGGAGAATGGGCATCTTATGTTGCTAAGAAAATAACCAATAAAGATGAGGTGCATTTAGTTAAAGAACCTAAAGAAGTTCTCACCCCGCTATTTTTGCAAGATATTTCTAAAATTGCTGATAAAACTACTGTTATCCTGTTTTTCGATACCTCAGAACGCACCGCAGAATTCCTAGAGAACTGGCTACGGGAAATTTTTGAGAATCAACACGGTAAAGTATCTGCCAATATATTAATGATTGTTGCCAGTCGGCAAGAATTAGATAAAAATGACTGGGCATCCTACGAAGGATTAATAGCTCGTTTGCCTCTAGAACCGTTTACAGAAGAAGAAGCCAAACAATATCTAACTCACAAAGGCATTACGGACAGTCGGATTGTTGAAGTAATTTTAAACGTTTCTGGAAACTTACCCCTGCTAATGGAAATGTTAGCAGATGCTCATCCCAATCACCCCAACCAGATAATTGAGCCTAGCAGCAGTGCTGTAAAAAGCTTTTTAAGATGGATTGACGATCCCAAACGGCGACAAGTGGTGCTTGATGCTGCCATTCCTCGGTGCTTGAACCGGGATGTTATAGCCAAGTTAAGAACAGAAGAAGAAGCTGATGAGCTATTTACTTGGCTGAAAGAAACATCTTTTATCAACGAACGTAGCAACGGCTGGGTTTATCATGATGTCGTCAAAGCCCAAATGTTATGCCACAAACGCCTTTCATCACCGCAGAGTTGGGCTGATATACATGGTAAGTTGGCTCAATATTATGACAGCCTGCGAAACGATTTGCAATTGGAGGAAGATCAGAAACAGCGCGATCCTAGCTGGCAAAGTCACACATTAAATATTTTCTACCATAAATTATGTCAGTCACCGCAAAAGAATTTACTTCTAGCTCTTAATGAATTTCTTGCTCTGGTCAAAAATCAACCCACTTTTGCTCAACAATATGCAAAAATCATGCTTCAGGCTGGTAAAGATGCGGATTCTGCTGAAGTTCAACGTTGGGGTAAGCAATTAGCAAATGGGTTAAAAGCTTATGAGGAAAAACGTTATGAAGATGCTGTGTATAATCGTGCTTTAGTCTACTTAGCTCTTAAACAATCAGACAAAGCACGGGCTGTGATAGTGCCTGTTATCAAGCTTGCTACAGAGCATTGTCAAAAAGATCCCAAAGACTGGAGTAATACCTTTAATTTAGCCCTTTACTATTTGGCTGCTCAATACACTCAACAAGCAAACCGCTTATATCGCCATGCCTTATCAGAGGGTGCTTCTTCAGAATCTATTGGTAAAGCTATCCAAGACCTCAATAACTTTTTAATTCTCTTCCCTGACCATCTGCAAGCTACATCCATCCGACAGATGTTGCTGTTTTGTCTAACTAAGTCATGTAATTTGCAACCTACTCTCCAGGAAACCCACAAATCCCAACAACAAACTGCTAATCAATTTCCTCTCTCATAATGCAAGTCCATTTGAGTGGACTTGCATTATGAGCCTGGGATTTCCACCTCTGGCACAGAAACGGGTAAGCGCAATATCTCAGCTAAGTTGCATTCGAGAGACTGGCGGCTGAACGCAATTACACAAAAATATGAAGCGGTTTTTCCTTTCTCATGAAAAAGTGTTGCGATCGCTCAATCTAATTCTGTATCTAAATGAGACACTACGCATAGCTTGCTTCACCGTAAGAAACACAATCCAAAATTTAAAATTCAAAATGATATCAGCCAGCTAAGGGATTTCCAAATAAAAAAATATTCCATCGCTTTTAGGGCAGAGGGGGCAGGGGGCAGGGGGCAGGGGGCAGGGGGAGGAAAAGTTGTTTTGATTCCAAAAATTGGACAATTTATTTTTTGGAGTTCCCTAAAAACGCGATTTGTCTAAATCCACTCAAATCCCTGTGTGGCTAAAAATTCTTTAGCTGGTTCCAAAATATCTTTACTTAAAATCAGTTTGACTTTTGGCGAACTAACATACAAACGAAAACGCTCAATAAATAGTTCGTTAGCAGGTTCAATTTTCCTAATGGCACTCCAGGGAATCAACAACGGCGTAAGTCCAAAGCTAAACAACGGGAAAATACTCAAATAAATCCCTTGAGAATTCGTACCAACGTTTAAAGTTCCTTTGTAATACGCCAAACCCACAGAACCGCTTTGCATTCGAGAGAAGTTTTGTGGCGGCGCTTCTTGGGTGCTGTAGAGTTTAGCAAGGCGATTCCAGTCATGACGGAATACAAAAATCATGACTATCGTGCTAAGTGGGAAAAAAACGATGTATATCCACTGCGGGGTGTGTGGCATTTGCTTTTAAGTCATTGATGATTGACGCTTCCACTGTAAGCGATGTCTAACAACAAGCCTCAGTGCGTCTACGTATTCATCAATCAACCACATTCCCTTGAATCTTTTTAAATTATCGAAGCATCCCAGTCAAAAATTGCTTAATAAAAATCCTTTTCATTCAAAAAACTGGCCTTAATTAAAGCCAGTTTTTTGATTTGATTGCAAACTTCTAGCGGGCTTTACGGCCGAGTATTAACGGAACACACTTGAGAAGATATTATTAAGCTTTCTCATCGAAATGTCAAGATTTTATGAACTACTTCCCCAAAGTTTGCCATTAGATATCGCTACTTCCCTTAAATTCTCAGGCTGTGCTGATAAATTTTTGTCGCCAAAATGCTGATTCATCAAGGCTGGAACCTGTGCAGCTTGAATTCGGCTATGGCGGGTTTTATCTGGCATTACTAAATTCGGCCCGGCTTTACAGTTCTTCATACAACCAGTGCCCTTGATTGTAACTTGGTCTTCTAAACCGCGATCGCTTAAAGCTGCCTCCAACGCCTGACAAACTGCTTTACCACCGCGTTTCATACAATCAGACTTTTGACACACCAAAATCGTGGCCTTAGTCTTAGCTGGTTTTACCTTGACATTATCAATAGATGGGGGTTCTTGGATTGGTGCGATCGTTTGAATTGTTGCCGTTTCAGAACGCGCCGCCATCACACGTTCAGCTTTGAGTGTAACTTTGTCTTTTTTTATATCGTATTCTTTATAACCAACAACTTGTAGCCAAGTACCTGCTGGTAGCCGCAAATCAAAAGCAGCCCGTAAGTGTTTAGCGAGTTTAACGTAGCATTCACCCTCATGAGTACTTAGCAGTAAACCTTTCAGCTTATAGCCGTCTTTTATAACAAAATCTATAAATCTGCCCTCAAGGCAAAATTTTGATACTTCCAGATTGTGAGATGCACCCATTTTTTAACCTCCTTTTAACTAATACAAGCTGTCAAGCGAGATATTCTCAGCAGTAGCAAAAAATTAGAACTGTTGATAACGACTTTTCCAGCAACACTCAAGAGTCCAAATTTGGTCTTGACGAGAGGCTGTAAATCGCCGTACTACACTCCAAAGTTGAACAGCCGCAGTCGGATTGCTAATTTCAACTTTTAATGGCTGGTTAGCCGCACAAATACAAGGAATGTCTAACTCCTCTAAGCGTTGATAGACTTGCCAGCGGTCTACCCAATTCACCTCTACAAGGTGGTTTATTTCTATTTCTGAACTATACGATTTCAAGAGAATTGCCCTCAAAGTGCAACAAACTTGTAGTAACTACGGCCATTTAACTTCCTGCGTTTTGAAAATCTTAGTAATCTAGCCTCTTAAAACCAGCATACCTTAAGTGCAAACAATTCTCATTAATTTTGCAAAAAAAATAAAATTCTTGCAATCATCCCATGAGAGAGATCCGGTAAATGACAAGGAGTATTAGGACGAGAAGGCATTTACTCCTTTATCTCCCCTCACTCCCCTCAGGAGGTATACACACTTAACTGTTCATGTCAATAGTAATGAGAAAGATACACAACTCGATGAGCGTGCCATAATCCAGCAAACAATAAACTTAAGAATTTTAGTAAACAAAAATACAAAATCTTGTAATGGCAAATTGGCTTGCTCTGATTGTGAAAATGTTAATATGTAAAGAATAAGCAGTTAAAATCTATAATTGCTAAATAGCGAGGAGAACAATGTCTGAAACGCAAACTTTGTTACGGAATTTTGGTCATGTATATGACAATCCTGTATTGCTGGATCGCAGTGTAACTGCTCCAGTTACAGAAGGATTTAACGTTATATTAGCTAGTTTCCAGGCACTGTACTTGCAGTACCAAAAGCATCATTTTGTAGTTGAAGGCTCAGAATTTTACTCTCTGCATGAGTTTTTTAACGAAAGCTACAACGAAGTACAAGACCACGTTCATGAAATTGGAGAACGTTTAGATGGACTGGGTGGTGTACCAGTAGCTACCTTCAGCAAACTAGCAGAATTAACCTGTTTTGAGCAAGAATCTGAAGGCGTATATTCCTCTCGCCAAATGGTGGAAAACGATCTAGCTGCCGAACAAGCAATCATTGGCGTAATTCGCCGCCAAGCTGCTCAGGCAGAGAGTTTAGGCGATCGGGGCACACGCTATCTGTACGAAAAGATTTTGTTGAAAACTGAGGAACGTGCCTATCATTTATCTCACTTCCTTGCCAAAGACAGCTTAACTTTAGGGTTTGTCCAAGCAGCTCAAAGCTAAAATTCTCATAATCTAGATTTGTCTACCTAGACTGAAAAAAAACTTGGCAGCACCAACTATTAAAATAAGATAAAAAATGGCAGAGAATAGTATCCCTATTCTCTGCCATTTTTAATTTAAGTAAACATATTTATATAATATTTAACGTTGAAAATATTTAGCAATTAGCTAGTTAAAATAAATTTTTATCTAAATAATCTATTTGTGCATAAATAAGCAGACAGATATATACCAAAATAAACGATCGTTTATCACAAAATTCATCAGATTAAATAATAAAGATTCGCAAAATCTTTAGAAATTTGAGCATCATAATTAAATAAAATTAAAAATACAAAATAATAATTGGGCGTTAAGAGTGCTGAGTTAGGAGTTAGGAGTTAAGAGTGCTGAGTGCTGTTAGCGGAAGCGCGGCGTTTAGCCCGTGCTGAGTTAGGAGTTAAGAGTTTTGTTTATCTCCTTGTCCCCTTGTCCCCGTGTCTCTTTTCTCCCCTGCTCCCACTTCGGCTACGCTCAGTGACCACCTGCCCCTCGTTCACTGAGCGTAGCCGAAGTGCTGCTCCCCTGCCCCTCTGCCTCCTTCCTGTCATCAAACTTAGAAAACTTAATAATAAAAAGCACCAGAGGGGGTAAAGACCCTTAAAATGATCAGGATTTCTATTTTCGTATTCCAAGGCAACGACTATGCCCCGCCGTGACGACCTCCAGAAGATTCTGCTGTTAGGTTCTGGTCCAATTGTGATCGGACAAGCCTGTGAGTTTGACTACTCTGGCACTCAAGCCTGCAAAGCGCTCCGAGAAGAAGGCTATGAAGTGGTTTTGGTCAACTCCAACCCTGCAACGATTATGACCGATCCGGAAACGGCCGATCGCACTTACATTGAGCCGTTGACACCGGAATTGGTCGAAAAAGTCATCGAAAAAGAACGCCCTGATGCTCTTTTACCAACGATGGGAGGACAAACCGCCCTCAACATCGCTGTTGCTTTAGCCAAAAATGGGGTGTTGGAAAAGTACAGCGTTGAATTAATCGGCGCTAAACTCCCAGCGATCGAAAAAGCTGAAGATCGAAAGCTGTTTGGTGAAGCAATGGCAAAGATCGGAGTAGCTGTGTGTCCTAGCGACACAGCCGAATCTTTAGAAGAAGCCAAAGCTGTTGCTCGCCAAATTGGTAGTTATCCCCTAATTATTCGTCCAGCTTTCACAATGGGTGGAAGTGGCGGCGGCATTGCCTACAACCAAGAAGAATTTGAAGAAATGGCACAAGTAGGTATAGATGCCAGTCCTGTTTCGCAAATTCTCATTGACCAGTCTTTACTCGGCTGGAAAGAATATGAACTCGAAGTGATGCGTGACTTGGCAGATAACGTGGTGATTATCTGCTCCATCGAAAACCTTGACCCGATGGGCATTCACACCGGAGACTCAATTACCGTCGCTCCCGCGCAAACCCTCACTGATAAAGAATATCAAAGGCTGCGGGATATGGCAATTAAAATCATCCGCGAAATCGGTGTGGAAACTGGTGGTTCTAATATTCAATTTGCCATCAATCCGCTGAATGGCGATGTGGTTGTAATTGAGATGAACCCGCGCGTTTCCCGCAGTTCAGCTTTGTCTTCCAAAGCCACGGGTTTCCCCATCGCCAAAATGGCTGCAAAATTGGCTGTGGGCTACACCTTGGATGAAATTAAAAATGACATCACCAAGAAAACTCCCGCGTCTTTTGAGCCGACAATTGATTATGTGGTGACAAAAATCCCCCGCTTCGCCTTTGAAAAATTCCCCGGTTCCGACCCAGTGCTGACAACCCAAATGAAATCAGTTGGGGAAGCGATGGCAATTGGGCGGACATTCAACGAATCCTTTCAAAAGGCACTGCGATCGCTCGAAACCGGACGCGCTGGTTGGGGTTGCGATGGAGCCGAAAAATTACCCAGTGGCGAACAAATTCGCGCCCAACTGCGGACACCTAACCCCGATCGCATTTTCTCCGTGCGCCATGCCTTGCAACTAGGAATTAGTGCTGAGGAAATATATGAACTGACTGGTATTGACCCGTGGTTCCTAGATAAATTTCAGCAACTCCTAGATATCGAAAAATTCCTGAAGCGGACAACTTTACAGCAATTGACAAAAGAGCAACTTTATGAGGTGAAGCGAGACGGATATAGCGATCGCCAGATTGCCTATGCCACCAAAACCACTGAAGATGAAGTTCGCGCCTACCGCAAGTCACTAGGAATTATCCCAGTTTATAAAACCGTAGATACCTGCGCGGCTGAGTTTGAAGCCTTTACCCCCTACTACTATTCTACCTACGAAGAAGAAACAGAGGTAATGCCTGCAACCAAGCCAAAAGTGTTGATTTTGGGTGGTGGTCCCAATCGCATTGGACAAGGAATTGAGTTTGACTATTGTTGTTGTCATGCCGCTTATGCTTTGAAGGATGCAGGCTATGAGACGATTATGGTTAACTCTAACCCAGAGACAGTTTCGACAGATTACGATACCAGCGATCGCCTTTACTTTGAGCCGTTAACAAAAGAAGATGTTCTTAACATCATCGAAACTGAAAATCCAGTCGGGGTAATTATCCAGTTTGGCGGACAAACCCCCCTAAAGTTAGCTATCCCACTCCAGCAGTTTCTCAGCACTCAAGACTCAGGACTCAGCACTCAAATTTGGGGGACATCGCCAGATTCCATCGATATGGCAGAAAACCGGGAGCGGTTTGAAAAGATTCTCCAACAGTTGAATATTTCCCAACCGCCCAATGGTATCGCGCGGAGTTACGAAGATGCGCTGATTGTTGCTAAACGCATTGGTTATCCAGTGGTAGTGCGTCCCAGCTATGTGTTGGGGGGACGGGCGATGGAAATCGTTTATTCCGATGCTGAGTTGGAACGCTATATGACCTTTGCGGTACTAGTAGAACCAGAACATCCGATTTTAATTGATAAGTTTTTGGAAAACGCGATTGAAGTCGATGTCGATGCGATCGCCGACCATACAGGAAGAGTGGTAATTGGTGGTATTATGGAACACATTGAGCAAGCTGGAATTCACTCAGGAGATTCTGCTTGTTCCTTACCTTCCATTTCCCTATCACCAGCAGTTCTCAATCAAATTCGTACTTGGACGATACAGCTAGCACAAGCATTGTCAGTTGTAGGGTTGATGAATATTCAATTTGCCGTTGTCGGTGCAAGCAGCTATTCTCCCCAAGTTTACATTTTAGAAGCCAATCCCCGTGCTTCTCGCACAGTGCCATTTGTATCTAAAGCTACGGGCGTACAGCTAGCGAAACTAGCATCCTTAATTATGTCGGGTAAAACCTTAGAGGAGCTAAATTTTACAGAGGAAGTCATTCCTATACATATTGCTGTAAAAGAAGCTGTATTGCCCTTTAATAAATTCCCAGGAACTGATACAATATTGGGCCCAGAAATGAGATCCACTGGTGAGGTGATGGGGATTGATAGCGACTTTGGCCGTGCCTTTGCCAAAGCGGAGATGGGTGCTGGGGAGCGTTTACCGCTAACGGGAACTGTATTTGTATCAATGAGCGATCGCGATAAAGCTGCTGCAAGTGGTGTGGTGAAAGAATTTATCGATTTGGGCTTTACAGTGATGGCTACCCTTGGTACACGTCGAGTTCTTCTGGAACATGGGTTAAATGTTGAATTAGTGTTAAAACTTCATGAAGGTCGTCCCCACGTCCTAGATGCGATCAAAAACCAGAAAATCCAACTTATTATCAACACACCTTCCGGGGAAGAAGCCCAGACTGATGCTAGGTTAATCCGCCGCACAGCTTTAGCTTACAAAATTCCCATCATTACTACCATCGCCGGCGCAAAAGCTACCGTCGCCGCCATCCGTTCCTTACAAAATACGACTTTGGATGTAAAAACTATTCAAGAGTATTGCCCTCTCTAAGAAGTAGGGGGGCAGGGGGCAGGGAGCAGGGGAGCAGGGAGATGAGGGAGTGAGGGAGTGAGGGAGTGAGCGGACAAGGAGATAAACAAAACTCCTAACTTCTAACTCTTGTACAGACGCGATTAATCGCGTCTCTACTCCTAACTCCTAACTCAGCACGGGCTAAACGCCCCGCTTCCGCTAACAGCACTCAGCACTCAGCACTCCCAATGCCCCATACCCAATTCCCGATTTACAATTCCCAGAAAAATTAAACAATTGTTAGAAGATAATGAATATAGTTCTCATTGAGATACTTTAACAAATATGAGGAAAATTATTTGAATTAGATATTTTCTTAAATTAACTTTTAGTCAGCCTTAAGATAGAGGCCAACATTCGATGAACTGGAATAACCAGGAAATTTCATGTCGCCATCTAGCCAAAATCTTCTCATAAATGTTACAATTGTTAATAGGAGTTTCATAAAAAATGTTTAAAAAGCAACTTTTTATCTAACTGTAGATACTTGTGAAAAATAGAAAATAACTGTAGTTTTAGCAGTTAAGAAGCCTAAATTTGATTATTATGAGCAGCCGAGTTTCTCAGGCGCGTAAGTTGCAAACCATAGCACAGGTTCCCAGTCTGACTGGGTAGCACCCTAATAAATAAAGAAAGCATCTATCCCTTAATGACCCTACCGCCAACCCCATCATTACCAAAGAGTAGCGCCATGAAGACCGCTCAGACAGCCACAGACCTCGTGCGGACTTACCTGCGTGAGATTGGCCGCGTGCCACTTTTAACCCACGAGGAAGAGATTTTCTATGGTAAACAAGTGCAACGTTCCTGCGCTTTGCACGAATCAAGAGAATCTCTTGCCACCCAGCTAGGTTATCAACCGACTCTAGAAGAGTGGGCCAAAGCAACAAACCTAGAACCAGCAGAGTTAAACGAAGCGATCGCTGATGGTGAGATTGCCAAGCGTAAGATGGTAGAAGCCAATTTGCGGCTGGTAGTCTCCGTTGCCAAAAAATACATCAAACGCAACGTCGATTTATTGGACTTGATCCAAGAAGGTAGCATTGGTATGCAACGGGGCGTAGAAAAGTTTGACCCCACCAAAGGGTACAGATTTTCTACTTATGCCTATTGGTGGATTCGACAAGCTATTACTCGTGCTATAGCTGAAAAAGCTCGTACCATTCGGTTGCCGATCCATATTACCGAAAAATTAAATAAGATTAAAAAGGCACAGCGCCAATTGTCTCAAAAGTTGGGACGCGCTCCTACGGCTGGGGAGCTAGCTCAAGAATTAGAATTGACGCCCAAACAAGTGCGAGAGTATTTAGAAAAGGCGCGTTTGCCTCTTTCCTTGGATTTGCGGCTGGGTGATAACTACGACACCGAACTCGGAGAAATGCTGGAAGATCCAGGCGCTTCTCCCGAAGAGTTTGTTATGCAATCTTCTCTATCTTATGACTTAGATCGTCTGATGGGCGATCTCACGCCACAACAGAGGGAAGTAATCACACTGCGCTTTGGCTTAACTGATGGGCAAGCTCTGACTCTGGCTAGAATTGGTGAAATATTGAACATCAGTCGAGAACGAGTCCGACAAATTGAACGGGAAGCCTTAAGCAAACTTCGCAAGTCTAAAGCCAACATGGATGAATACTTGGCAAGTTAGTCATTTGTCATTAGTCATTTGTCATTAGTTATTAACAAAAGACTAAAGACCAATGACTACTGACCAATTGGTGAGAAAATACGCTGACTTTGGTACGGTTACACCTACTTCCACTCTGACGCTAGGCTGTTACATTAGTTGACAGGAAGACAAAATAACTAAGTCAAATCCAAAACAAACATTTAATATTCAAATCACAAGCACCGCAGCTAATAGTGGTAGTTAAGGAGCTAAAAAATGAGTAACCCATCCAATCGTGTCTCAGAATTTTTTAATAGCGAAGCAGAAACTAACGATTTACTATGGCAGTACGTTAAATCCTTAAGTCCAGAGACAGTTACCCAGCTATCCAAACCCACGTCTGCCGAAGTCTTTCAGGTGATGGAACGGAATATTACAGGACTATTAGGTAATCTACCTTCAGAACATTTTGGTGTTACTGTCACCACAAATCGGGAAAATCTAGGTAGGCTTCTTGCTTCTGCGATGATTAGTGGTTATTTCTTACGTAATGCCGAACAGAGAATGAACTTTGAAATGGCTTTACAAGGATCTGAAACTGACAACAGCGAAATTGACTAGAAATGTAAAATAAATTCAATATTGTTGGGTTGATAGCTAGTCAAGAGCTAGTCATAGTTACGGCAATACGAATTGAAAATAAGTCTCTGCGAAATCTTTGCCGCTAATTCTCAATCATGCATCAGCTAAGTTTTTTGAAAATATCCAAATAGTGACGAATTCAGGTTGAAATTTCAACGCAGAGGAACGCGGAGTCTTTGATTTCGCTTCTCTGTGAACTCCTGTAATTTTTTGATTAATTCAATCAATTATATGATGTCAGGCTAGTTAGTTAGAACTTGCGAACCTATGCAGAAAGCATAAAAATTCCTGCCCCCTAAGTCTCTGCGGTCTGAATAATAAGTCTTTAACCGGACACGATATTAGATAAAGGCTTATTTATAAATGATTAATGCACATTTGTGGATAAAGGAATAGTGCCAAATGACCTTTGCAATAAATCTAAACTCGGCAGAGTTACAACTAATCTGCCGAGTTTTGTTATTAGAAGTTAGTATCTCTTATCTCCCTATTCAACTATGAGTGAAATCAGTTCTTTCCCACCCCATAAAATCATTGGTGTTGCAGTAATTTGGAATGACCAAAACCAAATTTTAATTGACCGCCGTCGTCCAGAAGGAGCAATGGGTGGTTTGTGGGAATTTCCTGGTGGTAAAATAGAGCCTGGTGAAACCATCCAAGAATGTATTCAACGGGAAATTTCCGAAGAACTGGGAATAGTAATTGAAGTGGGAAAGCATCTGATTACTATTGACCACAGTTATACAAACTTGCGCGTTACCCTCACAGTACATCATTGCCGCCATCTTACAGGTGTCCCCCAACCTTTAGAATCCGATGAAATTCGCTGGGTAAGTTTGGAAGAACTGGAGCATTTTACTTTTCCGAAAGCAAATACTCAAATTATTGCTGCATTAAAAGGGACTGAGGGCTAGGAAAGAAGCAGAGGAGCATACTTCTCTACGAGAGGCTACGCCAACGACTGCGCTCAGTAACAGGGGAGCAGAGGAGAATAATCAATAACCAATGCCCAATACAACTCTTGGAGAGGCTGCACTTCTCTACGAGACGCTGCGCGTAGCTTGTTCCCCGGAGGGGTACGACTACGCTCAGTGACCACGCCAACGCTTCTCTACAAGACGCTACGCGTTAGCAGAGCTTTCGCTTTAGCGATACGCTCAGTACAAGTGCCCAATGACAAATGACAAATACAACTCTTGGAGAGGCTGCACTTCTCTACGAGACGCTGCGCGTAGCTTGCTTCCCCGGAGGGGTACGACTACGCTCAGTGACCACGCCAACGGCTTCGCTCAGTACAAGTGACAAATGACAAATGACAAATAACAAATAACCAATCCCGTAACAATCTATTAATTGCATCAGGTTGAGTCCCGCAATTTTCTACAATAGGCGCAGGGACTTTGATTTAAGGTGTCAGCAAATAAATGCCTAAAACCGTTGCCGATGTGATGAGCCGCGATCCTATTGTTGTCCGGGAGGAAACTCCACTCAAGGAAGCTATCCAAATTCTCGCAGAACGCCATATCAGCGGACTACCTGTTGTGGACGATCTCGGTAAATTGGTAGGCATTATCTCGGAAACAGATTTGATGTGGCAAGAAACTGGTGTTACTCCACCTGCGTACATTATGTTTCTTGATAGTGTTATCTATTTAAAAAATCCTGCTACGTATGACCGTGATTTGCATAAGGCTCTAGGGCAAACCGTCGGGGAGGTGATGAGTAAAAACCCGATCGCTATTTCCCCTGATAAAACTTTAAAAGAAGCAGCTACAATCATGCACGATCGCAGCGTTCACCGCTTGCCAGTACTTGATAGTACAGGTCAAGTAATTGGTATCCTGACTCGTGGTGATGTTATTCGGGCTATGGCTGCTAGTCAAGATTAGCCAATAATAGAGACGCGATGAATCGCGTCTGTACAAAATCCAAAAGTAGAGACGCGATGAATCGCGTCTGTCTTTTTTATACATTTGAAAATCAAGGATAACTAAATGAGTATTACTCCGGAGTCTGTTAAGCAATTGCTCAGTTCTGAGGATTTAGGCGATCGCTTACGTGCTGTAAATCAAATCCGCGAATTGGAACCTGCGGTTGGCTTTGAATTAATTCAAAGTGCTATTGGCGATCGCAATTCCCGTGTTCGTTACTCAGCAGTGAGTCAAATGGATACACTCGGAACCCAAGATTTGCAGATATCCTTGGATATCTTGCGCGATCGCTTGCTTCATGACTCCGAAGTAGATGTACAAGCAGCAGCAGCAGACTGTTTGGGCGCTCTCAAGTTAAGCGAAGCTTTTGAAGATTTACAGCAGCTTTATCATACAACCAGTGAATGGCTAATACAATTCAGTATAGTTGCTACATTAGGAGAGTTGGGCGATCCGCGAGCCTTTGAACTACTCAAAGAGGCACTCTCATCAGAAAACGAGTTAGTCCAAACTGCTGCTATTAGTTCTTTGGGTGACTTGGGAGATGTACAAGCAATTCCTCTCTTGGCTCCCTATGCTACCAACCCAGATTGGCAAATTCGTTACAGACTTGTACAAGCTTTGGCTCGTTTGGGTAATCCAGAAGCCAAATCTATATTAGAAACTCTGGCTAATGATGAAGTAGAAGCGATCGCAAGCGAAGCGAAACAATCTTTGCAGTCTGTTTAAGTCTATCTAATACCAATTTGAAAAAAGAATGCGACAAATAGACCATTTGTAGAGATGCGATGAATCGTGTCTTTATCCAAGAATGTGTTGCAATCATTAATTGAATTGGTATAAGGTTAAGAAAATTCAGCATTCATATAGATTTATCTGGCAGTATAAAAAATTCGACCTGGTTGGGAGAATTTTGCATTCCAGCCAGATCGAAATAGATTAATTAGAGTTACTTTTAGCAATTAAAAGTAACTTTTTTATATTTAGGATAGGACTATTGAATGACACTTTTGCGACGACGAGACATAATCATGCCAGCACCAACTAAACCTAAACCTAGCATTGTGGTTGGCTCAGGAACGCTAACTGCTTCGAGAGTTAAGTGGTAAGTGCTTGTAGCTCCAGAAAGAGAAGCACCCAAATTGCCACTCGCAATAGTTTTTCCATTGAAATTAAAGTTCCCTGTAATCCCATCCAATATTACGTCATTAATGTCAGTAGCCGATTTCCGAATTCTGGTAACTACAGAATCATCTAGATCAAAGGTAAGAAGTGCAGTAGTAGAACCCAGGGTTCGCGATCCGAAATTAATGAATGGAGTGTAAACCCCTGTAGAGTATGTAGCTTTTGTGGTTGTTCCGCTTGATGGTAGATTAGCTATCTTGGTTAAAGTTAGAGGGTTAATGGTAATACCTGCGCCTGGGTTTAAATTTGGTGAGAAGAATTTAAAATCACCATCAGTGTCAACACCATCAACATCGACAAATTTAATGGTAGTCTTAGCTGGATTGATTCCATCACTAGGAACGATAGATGTACCATTAAGACCAATACTCCCGTTCAGGGTTACAGCTTGAGCCGAACTAGCAGATGTGAAAATCCCAGCGGTAGTCAAGGGGATTGCAAAACTAGCAGCCAAAGTCGCGTTTACTAATTTAGATTTAAAATTAATCATGAGTGTTTGAGAGTCCTAATAATAACCTGGAACAGAGAAATTAATTGCTTGACTTTTACTATCAGTAATCTATTTAAAATACTGTCAGTGAAAGCTAAACTTGCGTGATGTATTTCTTATCTCCATAAAATCACATAGACTTAGAACCTGCAATATTTACTGAGTGGTCTTCATCACATCTTCAATTAACAAATAGTCTTCATAAAATTTTAATTTCTTACATATCTGCGCTTCGTATATCTCTTACTCTCTAGGGTTGAAATTATTGGCAATAGCTCCAGCTTCAAGAAAAAGTATTTACGTAAATATACTTATAATAATATATAAAAATACTATTAGCGGCTAAACTCTATTTTAGATAAATGGAGTATGAAGTGTATTTATAATCTTTCTAGTTACTAAATATTTAGTGAAACGGTTCCTCTCATAGAAGAAATGGGAGGAACCGCTGTATTTGTTTACTATAAATAGTCTTTTTGAATCTTTGTAACAAACAGCTAGTTGCTAGCTATTATCTCTGTTCTCAAATCTGTCAGATTTTTTAAATGCTAAGACCCCATATACCTGTGGCCAGGTTGTTATAACAAAAACTACAACTGCGGCGATCGCTAACAACCCTTGAATCAAATTTCCAACCAAAGACGCAACTACAATTCCTATACCTGCTTTAATCGCCAATCCAAATTCACGTCGGTAAAGGTACTCACCAATAATTGCTCCCAAAAGCGGGCCTAGTAAAATTCCTAACAATGGCCCCCCAAAAGGTAAAGTTGGCAATAATCCCAAAAATCCTACCACCAAACCAACAATTGCGCCAATTTGCCCCCACTTGCTAGCTCCAGCTTGTTTTGCTCCTACATAGCTAGCTAAAAAATCTACTCCGACACTGAGCAGTAAAACTATAATTGTCACAATTAGTGGAATCTTGATAGCTGCAAAGGAACTACTAACAATGCCCCAGACAATAATTGCAATTAAAATTAAGCTGCTACCAGGAATGGCTGGAACTACAGCACCAATAATACCCACAAGCATTACAGCAACTAATAGCCAATAAATAATTTGCATAGATTAATTGTAAATTTCCAAATTTTCTCATAAAGACGCACGTCCGTGCGCCCCTACTGTTTATTCTATCTGGGTAAGATAGCGAAAAATGCCTAGTACACTGTGGTGTAAGTTTGCCTAATGCTTCTAAACTGCTATTAAAAAGCTCAAAACCTATGACGAGAAAAATATTAACTGGACTAAGTTCGGAAGCCTACGAACACCCCTTTGATCGCAAAGCCTTGGCTTCTTTACAAAATATGCCCGGTGTCTCACTACTACTCAAAAAAATTAACGAATACGGTATCGATCGCCTACTTAGATTGCAAAGTCTTGGTAGTGAAATCAGAATTTCGCCCCGTAATTTTCCCGAATTACATCAAGCATTTGTAGAAACCTGCCAAATTCTTGATGTTGCTCCACTTCCTGAATTGTATCTATTTCGAGGCACAGGTCACATTCAAAGCTACATTGTTGGCGTGGAAAAACCCATTGTCGGTATCAATTTAGATGCAATGGAGTGGCTTGGCGTAGATGAATTGCTTTATGTTTTCGGACACGAAGTTGCTCGAATCAAGAGTCAGCATATGGTTTATCACCAAATGGCAATTGTTATGCCAACTTTGAAAAATTTGTTGAGCAGTACCACACTGGGAGTTGGTGGCTTGGTAGCTGGTGGAATGGAATTAGGTTTGTATAATTGGCGGATGATGGCTAGGTTCACTGCCGATCGGGCTGCAATGCTAGCTTGTCAGGATATTGACGTAGCAACTACTACACTGATGAAACTTGCGGGTTTACCAGATGAGTACTTGACTAGTGCTGTAATTGAAGATTTCCTCGTTCAAGCCCGTGAGTTTGCATCCAATAACTTTGATAGCGTGGATAAAGTCACTAAAATATTAAGCTATACAGAGCCTGGGCTTTCTTGGATAGTTATGCGGGCTGGCGAATTATTAAAATGGGTTGATTCAGGAGCTTATGATAATTTAATTCAACAGACAAATTTAAAGACAGCGGCAGAACTAGAAGAAAAAGAAGCAAAGACACTAGAAGAAAAGGAAGGGTGGAATTTTTTGACTTCTTGGTGAGTTAATAATTCGTAATACTTCGGCTCCCTTCTCTACGAGAGGCTGTGCCAACGACTTCGCTCAGGGCAAGACGCTCAGTACAAGTTCGTAATTCGTAATTAACTATAGATAGAAGTAAGTTAATTTGAGTTAATAATTACAAATTACGAGTTATTCTGACAGACGATCGGCCCAATTCTAGGTTAGGTTACTTGGTTGGATCAAATCGAACTAAGAGTAACGGCTAACTTATCAGCAATTCCTGCAATCCAGTTTTCATCTTGTTTGGTGTAACTTCGAGGAGCATTCGCTCCCAAAATTAATGCACCTTGGTTGCCAATAGGTTGACAAATTACACCTTGAGTATTTTCTGGTAAATAATCAAATTCAAGCCTACCTGGATATATTTTTAGAGCAACTAGATAAATCGGTTTTTGTTTTTCGAGTACCTGTTTTAAGATTACTCCTGGCACAACTTCAGATTTAGTACCCAGAATCCCGCGACGCAACAAAACTTTACCTTGATAAAAAACCACAAGCGATCGCGTTACTGTATTAGTCAACAATAAATGAGATGCCCAGGCTAGCTCTGTTTTCACGGTTTCGGGTAAATCTGGTGCGAGTACAAAACCTTCTTCTCCAATTAGTTCTACAGTATCAGGCGATCGCGGCTGAACTTGCTGCCAAATTAAACCTGTCAAAATTAACACCGCACTCAAAATCACGCCCACTACATCACCACGCGATTGAGACTGGGTTAATTCCGGTGTTAATAAACGGTTAATCAATAAAAGTACAGCGCCTAGCCCACCCACAACAATGGGCAGACGCCGCAAAACTCGATTAGGATCGGGTTTAGTCATTTGTCATTTGTCATTTGTCATTTGTCATTGGGCATGGGGCATGGAAAAGAGACAAGGTAGACAAGGAAGAGGGGGAAGACTTGGGAGAGATTTGTTCAATAATTCCCCCTTGTCCCCCTTGTCTCCCTGCTCCCTGCACCCCTGCCTCTTGTCCCCCTTGTCTCCCTGCTCCCCTGCTCCCTGCCCCCTGCCTCATCTCCTCACTCCTCTCCTGGTTCAATAATCCGCTGGAAAAGATAACCAGTACCCCGCGCGGTGAGAATCAATTCTGGGTTGCTAGGATCGTCTTCTAATTTTGCCCGCAAACGCGATATATGCACATCTACTACGCGGGTATCTACATGACGTTCTGGTGTATAACCCCATACTTCCTGCAAAATTTCCGAACGAGAAAAAGCTTCTCCAGAGCGACTGACTAACAACTCTAACAAGCTGAACTCCATACCCGTCAATCGAATCCGCTCATCGCCTTTGTAGACTTGTCGCTTATTCGTATCAATTTTAATATTCGCGACATGAATTACCCCAGAGCTGGGAATACCAGAAGCACCGTTTTTATCTACTCGCCGCAGCACCGAGCGAATCCGGGCTTCTAGTTCCTTGGGGGAAAATGGTTTAACTACATAGTCATCAGCACCCAATTCTAACCCGGTGATGCGATCGGCGACATCACCCAAAGCTGTTAGCATAATAATGGGGACATCTGATTCTTTTCGTAATTCTTGACATACACCATACCCGTCTAGCTTTGGCATCATTACATCCAAAACTACCAGGTCAGGCTCAGTTTTGCGAAAAGTATCCAAAGCTTCTTCCCCGTCGCCAGCGGTCACTACATCGTAGCCAATCATGGAAAGGCGTGTTTCCAAAATCCGGCGAATGCTGGCTTCGTCGTCTACCACCAAGATTTTTTCTTTATGGCTTTCCAAGTTTCTCTAGGCTCCTTGACTAAAAATTTACATGATTAATTTTTAATACCATAATATTAAGATATCATTCCATGAATTGATTTGGAAAAAGCTCTAAATACCACATATTATTAGTTTTTAGTTTTTTTCAAGAATTAAGTAAATATTAAGATTATTTAATAAGATTTAAGAATGGCAAAGCCAAAAACCTTTTTTGTTTGTAATGAATGTGGAGCAGAATCGCCCCAATGGTTTGGTAAGTGTCCAGCTTGCGGTACTTACAACTCTCTAGAAGAACAAATTTCGATTCAATCCTCAGTAGATGTACCCAGTCGGGGAGGAGTGAGTGGTTGGCAATCAACTCAAGGCAATGGCAAATCTCACGCTAAACCAGCTAAAGCGCGAGCCTCCTTAACATTTAACCAAATTACCGATCGCCAAATCGCTCGCTGGGAGTCTGGTTATGGAGAATTAGATCGAGTACTTGGAGGTGGGGTTGTCCCTGGCTCGATGGTGCTGATTGGTGGCGATCCAGGTATTGGTAAATCGACTTTATTGTTGCAAGTCTCTAATCAATTAGCACAGAAATATCGCATCCTTTACGTAACTGGTGAAGAATCAGGACAGCAGGTAAAATTACGAGCTTCTCGGTTGGGAGTATCAAAACCCCTAAGTATGGTAAATGAGGAGAAGGTAACAGTAGTAGTAGATACTACGATTTCTATAGACCCTGACAGTATAGGTGCAGATTTATATGTACTGCCAGAAACAGATTTAGAAGAAATTTTACGAGAAATAGACTCTCTCAAACCAAATGTGGCGGTAATTGATAGTATCCAAACAGTGTTTTTTCCAGCGCTAACTTCTGCACCAGGTTCAGTAGCTCAGGTACGAGAATGTACCGCAGCACTGATGAAAGTGGCGAAGCACGAAGATATCACCATGCTGATTGTGGGACACGTCACCAAAGAAGGAGCGATCGCTGGGCCAAAAGTTTTAGAACATTTAGTCGATACAGTATTGTATTTTGAAGGCGATCGCTTTGCTTCCCATCGGTTATTACGGACAGTCAAAAACCGCTTCGGCGCAACTCACGAAATCGGCATCTTTGAAATGGTGACAGATGGATTGCGAGAAGTCTCCAACCCCTCAGAGCTATTTTTAGGCAACCGTGACGATCCCGCACCCGGTACTGCGATTGTGGTTGCTTGTGAAGGCACTCGCCCGATCGTTGTAGAATTGCAAGCTTTGGTGAGTCCCACTAGCTACCCCTCACCCCGTCGTGCTGGAACTGGCGTAGATTACAACCGCTTGGTGCAAATTCTCGCCGTTTTAGAAAAACGGGTGGGAATTCCCATGTCCCCAAGTTGGATTCCTACGTTGCTTCTGCGGGTGGGTTGAATGTGGAAGAACCGGCGGTAGATTTAGGAATTGCGATCGCAATTGTCGCTAGTTTCCGCGATCGCATCGTCGATCCCGGTACAGTATTAATCGGTGAAGTTGGGTTAGGCGGACAAGTGCGATCGGTTTCCCAAATGGAACTGCGGTTGAAAGAAGCTGCTAAGTTGGGATTTAAAAGAGCGATCGTCCCTAAAGGACAAAAATTCCCCGATCTTGATATCGAGATTTTACCCGTTGCCAAGGTAATAGATGCGATTATTGCCGCCATCCCGCATCAAGAATTGACAGCCGACGATTTAGAACCCGATGAAGATTAATAAAGATAACGCGGGAGATGAGGGAGATGGGGGAGATGAGGGGACAACCAGACAAGGAGAATAACTCCTAACTCAACAGTCACTTTTACACACCAAAGAAAAACCCATCATGGCAACCCTCACTCAAGACTACAAAATCACTTGGGAAAAACTACCCGATGATTACAAACTCCCCGACGATCCAGTGGATAACATCAACCAACCAGCCTTAGCTGCTGCACTCACATAAAGCCTACTATTAGCCAGAAAAATTCCAGCTAACGCCCTAACAACAACTAATTACGGCATTTGTGCCACTCTAAACAACAAAATAGTCATTAAAGCTCCTGATTGGGCTTTCATTGCCAAAATTAATGTTAGTAGAGAAGAAGTAATACGCAGTTACACACCTCAATTACAAGGTGACATTCTCGTAATTGTAATGGAATTTGTTTCTGATACACAGGAGACAGAATATTCTATCAAAGCGACATATCCCCCAGGAAAATGGTTTTTCTACGAGCGCATCTTAAAAGTACCAAACTACATTATTTTTGAGCCAGACAGCGGCAGTTTTGAGATGTATCGCTTGCAGAATACAGAACAATACATTTTGCAAGAGCCTGATGAAAATCAACGCTACTGGATAGCAGAAATGAATCTTTATCTTGGGGTGTGGCAAGTACTCGTGAAAATCGCACAGCGAAATGGTTGCGGTGGTGGGATGAACAAGGAAACCTTCTACCTTGGGGAACAGAATTAGCCGAACAAGAACGCCAACGCGCCGAACGATTAGCAGCACAGTTGCGGGCTGCGGGAATTGAACCTGAAGATTAGACTTCTTGTAAATAATTAAAGATTGCTAGGTTTAGTTAAAAATTTGCTAAATCTAGCTTTTTTTTATAGCAATGAAATTTTAAATAACTCAAATTTAGCCTAATTTATTGATGCTAAAACTTGGGAATTATTGATAGAAATTTTTGAATTTATAGTTGACATGTATAATTTTATACATTAACATGAGACCATGATAAAGGCGATCGCCCAATCCCGCAAAAGATGAATGCGATCGCCCTTATCGGCCCCCTTATCAGGAGATAAATACAATCATGGCACAACCAGAAGATTCCGCCCAGTCAAAATTAGAACAGTTCTTAGGTGAATATTTAAATACACCTGCTCCCAAAGAATTTACTCAAAGCCCATTTCCCAAAAGAAAACCTATCAAGCATATATTGATAGGTTCTCTTGAAACCGTTACCAGTACCATTCACCATTTGCAAATAATTGGCTACGCTAGCGTAGGAGATTGGAGTCCACTGGTACCAACGGGAAGTCCAGATGAAGTAATGAGTATTCTAATCCGGCAAATCCCGATCCAATAACCCAAATGTAGAGACGTTGCAATGCAACGTCTCTAATTTTTCTGAATCCTGAATTCTGAATTCTGATTAGTTCCTATCCAATCCTTCTTCCTGGTTGCCTGTTTCATTAGATTTTTGTGCTTCATTAGCAATCATGCCATTGATGTAGCTAACAATTATCGCTAATTCTCCAATTGCTTCCAGTTCAGCAGCTTCTTCTGGTGTTTCAGAATCAGCAGTTTTTTTATCAACAAGTTCTTGCATTCGATCTGACATTTCATCTGTAATTTTAAACAGATAAAGTTTATTGACTTTTTGAAGTTGAATACCATTCTCTAGCCAGGATGAAGGTTTAGCTACTGCGATCGCCATAAGTTTATTACAATTGAATACACTGCTTATTGTAGGCTCCATCGACATTGCTTAAAGTCTACCTTGTTAAACACCAGGAATGAGACAAATCAAAATTATCGTTGAAAAACATTCTGACGGTTATGTTGCTTATCCTTATTGGTATAAAAGGGGCTGTAGTTGGTCAAGGAAACACTTATGAAGAAGCCTTAGCCGATGTCAAGTCAGCTATTCGCTGCTATATCGAGATATTTGGCAAAGAAATGCTTGAAGATGACTCACCAGTAATCGAAGCTTTTCTGACAGAAGCAGAGGTGGCTATTTAATGCCCAAGTTTCCTGTAGATGCTCCAAAGAAAAGAGTTATCAAAGCATTTGAGTTATTAGGGTTTCGCATTGTTCGGGAACGCCAACATATTGTTATGGTGCCGCAGATACCATTAGTAATGCCTAATCAATCCCAAATTAAATCAGGGACATTAAGATCGATTTGCACTCAAGTAGCTATCTCGCGGGATGAATTCTTAACAGCCTATGAGCAAAGTTGAGTAAAGAGCTAAATGTAGATATATTGCATACAAAGTTTATACATTAACCTTGGCAAAAACTGATATTTATGATGTGCCAAAATAAAATATCAGTGAAACTACGGTTTTGACCAATGGTGTGGAATTTGGGGCAGCAGTTGTTTGGTGGACGCTACATAATTGAGAGAAAATTAGGCGAAGGTGGCATAGGCCCCCGATCGCAATTGGCTGGCGGCCGGAGATAGTAGCGGAAATATCAAAATTTGGCAACGCAGCTAGTTGTAGAATAACAGCGTCACAATAATATTAGAACTAGCAGGCGATCGCAACAACATGAAAGCATACGAATTTCCAGCGAATGTCACTACCGAAGGCAAAATAGAATTACCGGATGTGATTTTGCAACAGTTAGTAAATAAACAGCAGGTAAAAGTAATTATTCTTGTCAATGAACCCACAGAAGAAGAACAAAAAAAAGCAGCTTGGCATCGTCTTGCAGCAGAACAATTATTAAAAGGCTACAGCGACGAAGATGATGCTATCTACGACACGATTTAAGCAATGCAAAATTATTAATCTGAACTCATAAAAATGCTAGAAATAACCAAAAATTACGTCATGGACGAAAATCAGCAACCTATTGCTGTACAAATTCCCATAGCTGACTTTGAGAAAATTGAAGAAATCTTAGAAAATTATGGCTTAATCCAGCTAATGGCAGATTCAGAAGACGATGAACGTCTCGCTAAAGATGAAGCCTGGAAATATTACCAATCATTAAAACAAAATAATGTGGAAAGTTGAATATACTAAAAAGTTCTTAAAAGAATTAGCAGATTTACCACAAGATATGCAAGCTAGGATTGAACCAATCGTCTTTCAAGAACTCGAATCATAAAACCCCTTTGATTTAGGCTATTTGCAAAAAATGAAAGGCTATGATGATAAATATAAAATTCGCGTAGGTGATTACAGAATAGGTATTAGTCTTGACAAAGAGACACAAACATTAATTTGTCAAAGAGTCGCACATCGTAAAGATATTTATAGAAATTTTCCTTGATAGAATCTGTTTGATACTGTTTCTTTGTGAAGCTGCGTCAAATCCTAACTTTTTTTCAACGCAATAAAATAGTAAGTGGAACTTGCAAACAATTAATACAGCACTTTTGAGATAAGTGAGGTACACCAATTTTAGGGATGCTTTTTAAACTTTGAATTTGATTCAATTGCTGTACCTCATAAACATCAAATCTGCTGTATATATGAGCGTCATTATATCCGATGAAACCTTAAATGCCTGTGGGATGACCGCAGCCGAATTTAAGCATGAAATTGCATTGCTATTGTTTGAGTCTGGTAAATTGCCTTTAGGACACGCCAGCAAGTTAGCAGAAATGGATAAAGTACAGTTTCGACAGCTGCTCAAAGAGCGCAAAATTCCGCTTTACTCTTATGATATAGAAGATTTTGAACTCGATTTAAAAAACTTGCGAGAGTTAGGCAGGTTGTGATTGTAATTAGTGATACCTCGCCAATCATCAACCTAGCTGCAATAGATCAATTAGACTTACTTAGGCAACTATATAATACAATCCTGATTCCGCAAGCTGTTTATCAAGAACTAACAGCTACAGATGTACCTAGTGCAATTGAAGTGCAAACGTTGAAATGAATTGAGATGCGCCAAGTAACAAATCGCTCCCTAGTCACAACCCTTTTAGGACAGCAATTGGATGAAGGTGAATGCGAAGCAATTACACTTGCGATTGAACTCAAAGCAGAATTGCTACTTATTGATGAAGTCGAGGTAGAGCAAAAGCTGATAGCTTAGGATTGCGGATTACAGGGTTGTTAGGTGTTCTCATCGAAGCCAAACAAAAGGGATTTATTTTAGCTGTTAAACCTCTACTTGATGAGCTAATTGCTAACGCGGAGTTTAGAGTTGCTGACGATCTCTACGCTCGTATTTTAAATACTGTAGCAGAGTAACATAGATACCGTTTAAGCAATGCAAGACGAGCAACACTTGTGGACGGATAATTTTAGAAAACGGAAATGAATACGCGATTAGTCGATTCGCTGGTACAAATCATCGAATCCCTCACCCCAGAAGAACGCATTTTTCTGCAACAGCGACTAAGCAGCCAGCCAATTCAAGTGACAGTCGGTGTCTGCGGGGGACAGCCACGCATTCGCAATACGCGCATCCCTGTGTGGGGACGCTGGTGGCTTTTCGCCAACAGGGAGCAAATGAGGAAGAGTTACTGCGAAACTACCCTACCCTAACCCATGACGATCTAAAAGCTGCCTGGATTTATTACGAACAGCACCAAGAACAATTAGATCGAGCAATCATCACGTTCACTGAGGATGATGATGGTTAAGCTTTACTCTAATGAGAATTTTCCTATGGATATAGTCAGAGAACTGCACCAGTTAGGCTATGATGTCCTAACTTCCTACGAAGCAGGACAAGCAAATCAAGGTATCCCTGATAAGGAAGTTCTAATTTTTGCCACACAAAACCAGCGAATCGTCATCACTCTTAACCGTGACGACTTCATTGCCTTACATAATAGCGGCATTTCTCACAACGGCATCATTATCTGCAAAACTGATAGAGACTATTTAGGACAAACTCAAACTCTCCACGCCTACTTAGAAGATATTAAGTCACAAAGTCTTACTTGGGCGATCGCACTACAAAATCGCCTGATTCGCGTCAAAAAGCAGAACCAACCTAAATCCAGCAGACAAGTTTTCATCATTCAAGAATACCTAAGATAGCCATCAAAGCTGTTGAGCAAACACAAATTTTTAATTTTAAACCAGAACATTCTCACTTCAAACCACAATGTTCTCGTTTCAAACCAAAACGTTCTCACTTCAAACCACAATGTTCTCGTTTTAAACCAAAACGTTCTCACTTCAAACCACAATGTTCTCGTTTTAAACCAAAACGTTCTCACTTCAAACCAAAAATTTCTCGTTTCAACCCAAAACATTCTCACTTCAAACCGAAAATTTCTCGTTTCAACCCAAAACATTCTCACTTCAAACCGGAATATTCTCGTTTCCAACAAAAACGTTCTCACTTGAAACTAAAATATTAATGCTCTGAACTTGGAGTGTCTCACTTGAAACTGAAACACCCAAGCTCAGAGCAACAAGTTTTATGTTTTTAGGTACAAGCGTCGAGTTAATTTCTCGACTTATGAAGTTTGTGGTTGCGCTTTTTTAGCTTTCCGCGCAAATCTTCGCCCTAAATCATCAACCATTGACTCTAAACCCGCGCCTTTACCACTAACTTTGGCATAGTTATATACCATCAAACCCGCCGCATAAGCTTCGCTACCAACAGCCACAGATGTATCATCCACCAGTCCTTGCAGTTGCGTCAACGACAGCATAATGGGGTACAGGGCTTCAAATAGTTCGATATCCTGACGCATTTCATTCAAGTCAAAAGAACGCGGTAAAAAGTCAGGGTTTTGTGTGGCGATTTCCAAAGCTTTACTCACAAACGCCCGACTCTTATCGCCCAGCTTGGGTAAAGCTTTACGTTCCTCGGTTGTCAAATCAATCAAGAACGGTAACTTTTCGCGGATAGTAGTAATAGCTTGCATCACGGCTTCCCTGTCTGCGGAAGAAAGTTTTGCACTGACTTTATTATCTGCCATTTTTCATACACCTTTAATGGGACTAAATTCCAGTATTCCCCAAGTAATTTAGAAAGTAATAGTTATTTATAAGCAATTAAGAAAATTTTTTTTACCTTTAAATAAGTGATATCTTGCTAATTACCAACCTTGAGCAAGTTTCACGATTAGAGTTCAGTGGCATTTCAATACTTTTCGGGTTTTGGGGGAAAGGGGAAAGGGAAAGGGTTTGAATTTACCTTTTCCCCTTTGCCCTTTAACCTTTTCCCAGACCAAAAGAGAGATTGTTAGGCTTATCCGAAAAGTATTGAGTGGCATTTTACCCAAGGAAGCCGAACATTTAGAGATAATAGTAGCAAAGGTAATCTTCAAATTTGGCGTTAGCAGAGCGGTGCATGAACACTTCGCAGCTAGTTGTGGAATAACATTAATTTTGAATGCGTGAATACTTCGGCTACGCTCAGTACAAGTTTTGAATTTTGAATTGTTAATATGACTTCTTCTCCCCATTACATCCCTCAATCTGACCCGCCGCTTCCTCCTTGGGAAACCCTACCAACAATGTATGATTTACCAAGTGACAACCCAGAGGAACCAGGCTTGCCAGACGATTTCCACTTTTTACAACCCTTACTTTTATACTTAACTTTCCAGCCCATGAACTGGAATCCCGAACTAGTTTACAGTGCGGCTGACCTTAATCTCTATTATGATTTACAGCATCCTTTGTGGTATAAGCGCCCAGATTGGTTTGGTGTAGTAGGTGTAGGAAAATTATATAAAGGGTATAAAGGGCAAGACTTGCGGTTAAGTTATGTCACTTGGCAAGAACCAGCAAATCCCTTCGTGGTTGTTGAGTTATTATCTCCAGGTACGGAAGACGAAGATTTAGGCACAAGAAGAGAAAGTGCAGCAGATAAACCTCCTAGCAAATGGGAAGTTTATGAGCGAATTTTGCGGATTCCCTACTATATTGTTTTTAGTCGCTACACTAATGAACTTCGGGCTTTTCAGTTAGTCGGCGGTCACTATGAACCGATGAATTTGACGGAAGGGCGCTTACTAATGCCAGAGATAAATTTAAGTTTAGGCTTATGGCAAGGTTCATTTCGAGATATTGAAAAATTGTGGTTAAGGTGGTTCACTTTAACGGGAGAATTAATTCCTGCACCCACAGAGGAAGCTGCTGCTGCAACTGAACGAGCTATAATTGCTGAACAAGAAGCTACAGAAGCTAGACAAGAAGCTACAGAAGCGAAACAAGAAGCTGCTCAAGCCAAACGAAAAGCTGAACAATTAGCAGAACGTTTGCGCCAGTTAGGCGTGAATCCTGATGAACTAAATGAATTATTGTAGCTTCAGGAGTCTTTTCTGATACGCAGCATCATTTTCTGCTTTTGAGGAATCACTTGTAATGAAAACTTTGATAGCTGATACCGAAGCCGCTATCTGATAATGATATTAGCTCTCAGAAAGATTAATTTTTGAGAGCGATCGCATATTTAGCACTTGAAATACATATAATATTTCTTTCAGCAAGTCTATAGCAACCTCATTTTTTATGAAAAACCATGATGTCACGCTATATCCTTACTGTTCCTCAACCCAGTTTCAATTGGGTAACTATGGGGATAAGGTTCAGCAGCAAATCTCAAAGGCGATGCCCTGAACATTTGCAGATATTACCGCAGACACTGATTATGTTGCAGCGTCTAAAATACTTAAGTATTAGTATTACGATCGAATTACTCAAGTTAAAATCGTCTATTTGGTAACACAAGACCATCAGAAAATTGTAGAAAAGTGTATTTCCTTGGCTTGATAGTGGTGCTAACCTCAATTTAAAGGATGTTATCAGCCCTTATCTGCTAGAGTTTCTGACTTTCAGCAAATTAGATAATTTATCAATAACAAAATCGCTAGGAGTGCGATGATGATGTCACAGTCCCCTATGACAAGACCAGAAATAGCTGCTGGAACTCTAATCGATAACCGCTATATAATCCAAAAACTTCTAGGACAGGGAGGATTGGGACGAACTTACTTAGCATTTGACACTCGTCGGTTTAATGAAGCCTGTGTTCTCAAAGAATTTGCACCCATTGGCACAGGCGAAAGTGGACTGGAACAATATCGGAACTTATTTAAAAGAGAGGCAAAAATTCTTCATCAATTGCAACATCCTCAAATTCCTAAGTTTTTGGCTTGCTTTGAAGGAGATGGTCGGCTATTCCTAGTACAAGAGTATGTTGATGGTAAAACATATTCAAGACTGCTAGGAGAACTGCAACGTCAAGGAAGAAATTTTTCTGAAGACGAAGTTATCCAGTGGCTAAAGAATCTGCTGCCTGTTTTGGAATATGTTCACCAGCACAACATTATCCATCGAGATATTTCTCCAGACAACATCATGTTACCCGATGGCAAGGATCTGCCAGTGCTGATTGATTTCGGGGTAGGCAAGCAAATTGCTGATATTAACGAAGGAAGAAGTTCCAACCACCAGGTAACGTTTGTTGGCAAAATGTCCCTTGTCGGCAAAGTTGGATATGCTCCCCGCGAACAGATTAGTTTGGGTTTATGTTCACCCTCCAGTGACCTTTATGCTTTGGGTGTAACTGCTATTGTATTACTCACAGCTAGAGATCCATCTTTATTAATGGATCAATACTCACTTGAATGGAACTGGCGTGATTATACCTATGTTACTGATGAGTTTGCTCAAGTGCTTGATTGTATGTTGGAAGATAGACCTAACAAGCGATACCAAACAGCCAGCGAAGTTCTTAGAGATTTAGAACGTATTGGAGAACCAGAAATAGCAATATCTTCTGCATTCATGGTTGATGATTTGCCGGCTACAGTATTTAACCCTGAATTTCAGGCTATGTCAGCCATATCGCAGTCATATAACCAACCTGAAGAAACAATTTTTAATTCACCTACTAGTCCACAAAATGGGCGAAAAATTGAACAACAGCAACAATCTTTACTCCAACCAGCATTTATCAAACATTGCCAGCAAGAATTAGCCTATCACATCGGACCAATGGCAAATCTGATTATAGAAGAAATACTAGCTCACAATCCTTATATTTCAGCTGACCAATTCATTGAACTTGTAACTAAGGAAATTCCTAACTTTCAAGCAGCTTTTGAATTCAAAAAAAGCTTATTTTCATAGAAATATAGAAATCATGAAAGTAATACCATTTTTAAAAAAGAATGCGACAAATAGAGCATTTGTAGAGACGCGATTCATCGCGTCTTTACCCAAGGATGTGTTGCAATAATTAATTGAATTGGTATAAGTTTAAGTCAAGATATTTCATAAAAGTAACAAGGTTTTTTAGCAAAGCTACACGCAAGGTCTTCTACAGAAGTCATTGCATTAGCGTAGCAGTAGATAGTTCACGTACCTTTGCAAAGAAGCAAGCTAAATGTAGCCTCTCGTAGAGAGCATCATTATGAATTATTGTAATCGCCTGTACCTCCTTGAGTACGTTTGATTCTTTTCATTGCCATTTCTAAACTTAACTGCATCCGTTTAAAGGCTCTAGCTAAATTACCGATTTCATCATTAGACATCTGCTCAAATTCAACTTCCATATGTCCCGTACTAACTTCTTCGGCTATACGAGTCATGCGTTTGAGAGGAATTACAACTTGTCGATTCAAGAACAAGTTGACTAATAGGATAGTCGCTATAAATATAGCTGATACAATCAAGATAATTAGTAAAGAAGACTGATTTGCTTTATTAATGACATTCTTGGCGGGTACTGATATAATCTGAGCGCCAACAATTTCATTAAGTTTCCACCCAAATCCATTAGCAGCACCATAAAGACTAATCATACTTTGAGGTGCAGCTTCAGGTACGCTATGACAGGCCAGACAGCTTTGTTCAGACACTGCTAAGGGACGAGCAATATAAAAGATATCCCCACCAGGAATTGAGCGAAATCCACTAACTTCTTTAAGGTCTGATTTATTTCTGAACTGTTCTACAATTTCCGTCTCAAAACCGTCAGCCTTATCCCGAAGATTTGTGGGATTGAGAGTTGCTTCTTTATAAAAGAAATCACGGTAGTCTGTTGTTTTCCGTAAAATTTCAAACACTTCTCGTGCTGAGTATCCAGGAACGGTTTGCGGCAAAAATTCAGTAGCCAATTTATCAACTAGCTCTGGATTTACTTGAGTACTGGTATATTTACGAACAGAACTCATTGTTTG
Organism: Nostoc sp. DSM 114160; assembly: GCF_053470305.1. NCBI lineage: Bacteria > Bacillati > Cyanobacteriota > Cyanophyceae > Nostocales > Nostocaceae > Nostoc > Nostoc sp. DSM 114160. The sequence continues at coordinate 1,208,919 of NZ_JBPFGO010000002.1, forward strand.
AATGAGCATGAGACCAGTGGAGCTAATATCTTGTTTAGCATTCTCCCTCAGTAGAGAAGAAAGAGTAAATCCACTCAAGCTCAAACCAAATGTCAAAATTACTAGTAGCAGAATTGTAAATTTTTGTTTCAAATTTAAATTCTTTAGCATAATTTTAGATTACCTACAAGTCAAATTATTATGAACAAATATATCTAATATCTAAAGTTACTGTTTACTCTAGCATGAGCAATCAAGTTTCATATTTTCGTATAAGGGCATAGTTTAGGCAAAACTATGAGGGTATATTCAAACTTTATACTATTAGTAATTATTGAGGTTAATCAAAATGTTATCTAAGTAACTAAGTTCTCAAAAGCTACAACAGCAATTCAAATGGAATTCCTAAAAATTCGTGTTGGCTGTTCTGATACCGTGCCAAAATAAATACCAGCAATTGTCAAATATTACTAATGGTGTGGAATGCAGGAAAGTCTTTATTCGGGGGACGCTACATTATTGAAAGCCAACTAGGTGAAGGCGGAATTGGCATTACTTATCTTGCCAGAAATCAACGAAATCAACAGCGAGTGATTAAAACCCTCAAAGAAGAAATCCTGAATCACCCCGCCTGGATACTCCACCGAAACAAGTTAAGGCAAGACTTTCGTGATGAAGCAGTTCGGCTGGCTGTGTGCCACCACCCTCATATAGTACAGATAGAAACCATCTTTGATGAAGGGAATTTGCCCTGCATGGTGATGGATTACATCGAAGGGGAAGACTTAGCACAGCGCTTAAGGCGAACAGGGGTGCTATCAGAAGCAGAAGCACTACTTTACATCCGGCAAATTGGCGATGCTTTGACCCTAATCCATTCTAAAGGACTGTTGCATCGGGATCTCAAACCACGCAACATCATGATCCGCATTGATAAATTAGAAGCAGTGCTGATAGACTTTGGCATCGCTAGAGAATTTATTCCTAATACGATTCAAAGGCATACAGTGTATCGTACTCCTGGTTTTGCTCCACCTGAACAGTATGAATCAGAAGCGCCGCGAGGAGAATACATTGATATTTACGCCCTAGCTGCTACTTTGTATAACTTGCTTACCGCAGTTGTACCAACTAGTGCAGATGATAGACGACACAATATCAATTTAGAACCACCACAATATTTTAATCCCAACATCAGCAACAGGGTAAATCAAGCTATTATGTGCGGCATGGATCTGGAGTCAACGTATCGTCCCCAATCTGTGCAAGAGTGGTTGGATTTATTAGGCTCTGAGACAGAGGGGTATGTAACAAAAACATCATCTACTCTAGTGATAAGCCCTAAGCAGCAACTACCTGTACCTATTGTATTAGATCGGCAGAACTGGAAATGCGTACAGACCCTCAAAGGTCATTCTAGTATGGTTCATGCGATCGCCATTAGCCCAGACGGACAATTTATTGCTAGTGGCAGTAATGACAAGACCATCAAACTTTGGCAAGTGAACACTGGCAAGCTAGTGCGTCAACTGGGTCGTTGGTATTCTAGTCATTCCAGTATGGTTCATTCCGTCGCCTTTAGCCCAATCCCAATCTCTTCAAACCTTTCTTATCAAGGCGAATCCGGCAAATCTGCGGGAGTTGCAGACCTAAATCGGGGAATTTTAGCTAGCGGGAGTTGGGATAATACAATCAAATTGTGGGATGTCAACACGGGTAAAGAAATTCGTACTCTCACTGGTCATGCTAATTGGGTAAATTCCGTTACTTTTAGTCCAGATGGCAAGTTTTTGGCTAGTGGCAGCGCTGACTGCACAATCAAACTGTGGCAGGTAAACACAGGCATAGAAATCCAAACTTTCACAGGTCATTCCGACCCAGTTTCGTCAGTCGCCTACTCTCCGAGAACGTTTACAACCAATAGCCAGGATAGACAACTGGTGGCTAGTGGCAGTAATGATTACACGATTAAATTGTGGCAAGTATATACAGGCAGAAACATTTACACATTCACAGGCCATTCTTTCTTTGTCAACTGTATTGCCTTCAGCAAAAATGGGGAAATTATCGCCAGTGGCAGTGGTGACAACACGATTAAACTGTGGCATATAAATACAGGCAGAGAAATTCGTACTCTCATTGGTCATTCTGATTCAGTTTGGTCAGTCGCCTTTAGCCAGGATGGACAATTTCTGGCTAGTGGCAGTTGGGATAACACAATCAAACTGTGGCACATACACAGTGGCAGAGAAATCAGCACACTTACAGGGCATTCTAACTATGTTAGATGTGTCGCCTTCAGTCCCGATGGCCAAACCCTAGTTAGCGGTAGTGATGACGATACGATTAAAATTTGGCGAAGGGGTAGTAAATAATTCGTAATTTTTCTATAAATCTACAGATAGAACTGCGATCGCCCCAAATTTGTGACAATAATGACGGCAACCGTTATTTTTGAACAAAAATAAATTATATGGGCTTTGGTATTGGTGATTTATTCTGGATCTTTCTCCTTCTGACTTCTTTGCAACCCCTTTGGCAAAAACGTCAAATTGAATATCGGCGCTTGCGTGCTTTGCAAGAATTTCAGCAGGAACGCAAAAGTCGGGTGATTTTACTGATTCACCGTCAAGAGTCCATTAGCTTTTTGGGAATTCCCCTATCTCGCTACATTACTATCGAAGACTCAGAACAAATATTGCGAGCAATTCGCCTCACACCCCCAGAAGTGCCGATTGACTTAATTTTGCACACTCCTGGTGGTTTAGTTTTGGCTACGGAACAAATCGCCAGAGCATTAATTCGCCACCAAGCAAAAGTCACAGTTTTTGTACCTCACTATGCTATGAGTGGCGGTACAATGCTTGCCCTCGCCTCTGATGAAATTATTATGGATGCTAACGCTGTCTTGGGGCCAGTTGATCCCCAATTGGGTAATTACCCCGCAGCCAGTATCCTGAAAGTGGTTGAAGATAAACCCATCAGTGAGATTGATGACCAAACCCTAATTATGGCCGACCTATCACGCAAAGCAATTGGGCAGGTACAGCGGTTTGTACGAACTTTGCTAAAAGACAGTATACCTAAGCAAAAAGTTTTGCCAGAAAATATCGAACCGATTATTGAAGCCTTGACAACTGGACGCGTCACCCATGACTATCCCATCACTATTGAAGAAGCAACAGAAATGGGGCTGCCCGTAACCGTCGGACTGCCCCATTCTATTTATGATCTCATGGATCTGTACCCACAGCCACAAGGAGGACGACCCAGCGTGCAGTATATTCCTATGCCTTACAATGACCGCCGTCCAATTCTACCTACACCAAAGGGCAGACCCTTAGAAGAACCAAATCAGATCGCTTGAGCGGCTTTGGGGTAGGAGTTTTTTCTGGCAACTAGGGTGTCGCTGTTGGTGTAGCTGTTGGTGTAGCTGTTGGCGTAGCTGTCGGTGTCGCTGTCGGTGTCGCTGTCGGTGTCGCTGTTGGCGTAGCCGTTGGCGTAGCCGTTGGCGTAGCCGTTGGTGTCGCTGTCGGTGTTGCTCTCGGTGTTGCTCTCGGTGTTGGTTTAGTTGTCGGTTTAGTTGTTGGTTTAGTTGTCGGCTGGCTGAAGAGTGTCTTTGCTTCTTCATTCAGCTTTTGGCGGAGTGCTAAATTAGCAATTCCAGTTTCTTGCAACTGATATTTCTTCTGATACTCCTTCACCACTTCTTCCGTGCGGGAACCATAAAAATGATCGCGCGGTAGGGGAGGATTTGGCTTCACCACTGCATTTAAATTTATGTGCAAAATTTGAACGATGTTAGCAGCGAAATTTTGGGTTTTTGGCCCTGCGATGCCATCAACTGGTTTTAGCTTATAACCAGTCTGAAATTCTCGAATTGCCTTTTTAGTTTCCTCGTCTGTCAAAGCGGTGTTTGTTACCTTGACGTTATAGCCTAATCCCCGCAATACTTCACGGAATTGCTGGGGCGTATAACTTTTTTGAGGGGCTGCAAAACCTGTGTCTGCAATTACCAAACTAGCAGTCATCAGGCAAGTAACAGCAAAGGTTGCGCTTGATTTTCCAAACCCACACCACATACTTAAAAACTCCTTTGGGTCAAATCAGCAGGATCATAAACGTTAACAGCTGCATTTTAAGTTTGTTTAATAACTTTTTTCACGATTATTTAATGAATTTTGAACAAATTGTGATTTTTTTTTGTTAAATTTAGCTAGATGTTTAAACAACAATTTCTGTCATCCATCAAAAGAAGTATCTTGTATTAGCAAAGATACAGTGGTTATCATTTGAAGCGAATATACCCACCCTTTTAACCCAAAACTGCGTTAGAAAATCACATCTGTGCATTAGACTTCTTGGCATTTGTCGGGAAAAGAGGAAAGTGGGGCCCCAAGAAGGGGATAAGGGGCGAGGGGAAGGGGAAAAGGTTCTGCAAAAGTCCCCTTCCCCTTTACCCCAAACCCAATTCCCCACAAATGCCAAGAAGTCTAGTCTCTTTACCTGTGGCTGTGCTGCAATGAGGAGGATTTTCAGCCTATGACTGGAAAAGAGGTTTTAAAGGAGTTTTGTTTTGGGCTGAAGTTGATACCCATGACAGATGTGTACTTCTACTGGGGGTCTACTCGACTGGAAATTGCTGTAATTGGTTAGAAAGAGCAAAAAATTAATAAATGAAAAAATTTATGTTTTAAATACCTCAACAAGTATCATATATTACAAGAAATGAAAAATATAAAATCTTATAAGCAGCGTAATCTTTGGTTTGAAAGATTTATGGCAATTGCTGCGACAGTAAATTTAGGTTTAGTGTTGTTTGATTTAAGTTACGTACCTTGGCGAGATATCTACTTGCGAAAACTTCCTCAAATTACTAAGATTTATGACCCAATTAAAGGTATTGAAAGTCATCGAGACACAAAAAGTTATCTAGAAACAGTAGACGCATTAGAGGAACAAGTTAGGCAAACAGGGTTACAGTCGCCTCAGGTAAATAGCAGGTTAATACAAATAAGTCGTCTTAGTAGCGAGATGATTGACAGTAATCCGTTTGCAGGAGCGAATAAGAGTGGGACGCTGGAGAAAATCAAACAAAGGATGCGATCGCACATCGGTAAAGAATCTGCAAAACAATCCTTTGCTACTTTTTGGAGTCAGCCATACTTATCACAAAATGACTGGCTTGAAGAAATTAATTTTTTTAACAAAAGCATTCGCCCTTTGATCGCCAGTAACTACTACCGCCAAATCGGGGAAAATGGCGATTTTATTGATAAATTCTGGCTTATTGACTTACCTTTTCTGATTTTATTTGGCGTAGAATTGCTGGGGCGCACCTTCTGGCTCAGACGCCAACATCCCGGTTTTAGCTGGTTAGAAGCACTATTGTGGCGTTGGTACGATTTATTTTTACTACTGCCATTTTGGCGAGGGTTGCGAATCATACCTGTATTAATTCGCCTCGATCAAGCGCAGTTATTGAATCTGCATCCAGTGCGAAAGCAACTTAATCAGGGGATTGTTGCCAATTTTGCCGAAGAACTGACAGAAATTGTCGTGGTGAGGGTGATTAATCAGGTTCAGGGTTCAATTCAGCGGGGTGAGTTAACAAACTGGCTCTCGCAACAAGAAAATTTACGTCCCTACATAGATATTAATAATGTGAATGAAGTGGAAGCGATCGCAGGTCTTTTGGTAAAAACAATTGTCTACCAAGTGCTACCTGATATCCAACCTGCGATCGTTGCCATTCTGCGCCACAACATCGAAACCGTTTTCCATCAAGTCCCTGTCTACCGCAACCTCCAGAACTTCCCTGGCGTGGGACAGGCTCAAAACCAGTTAAGCGAACAACTGGCGACTCAAATCACAACTAATCTTTACAAAACTTTAGTTAGCGCTGTTGAAGACCCTGTAGGAGCACAACTCACCAGTCAATTACTAGAAAGCTTCACCAAGGTCTTAGAATCTCAAATCAAGGAAAAACATGTACTCTCAGAAATTCAGAGTTTACTTTTTGACTTCTTAGAGGAAATCAAACTCAACTACGTCCAGCGTTTATCCCAAGAAGACATAGACCAAATTATCGAGCAAACCCGGCAGCTAAGAACACAAGTATCAGTTCCGGTGGTAGTGGATAAAGGTGCTACTCTCCCAAAAATACGGGAAGGGTAGGGAGAGCAGAGGGGCACTTTCAAGGGCAGGCTTTTAGGCTTTCGATAAATAGTTGAGAATGTTCTCAATTATTGAACGTAGTTTTAAGTTCTCAGACAATGGTTTTGGTTTTAAAATCCCAAAAATTTGTCTAATCAAAAAAACCTGCCCCAGAAAGGCAGAGGGGCAGGGGAGAAATCAATTCAAAATTCACGCATTCAAAATTCAAGAACTTCTGCCTTCTGCCTTCTGCCTCCTCTTTTCTAATAGACTTCTTGCAGAAGTAGGGAAAAGGGAAAAGGAATAAAAAACCTTTCCCCTTTTCCCGCAAGAGTGCAAAAGTTACTTTTGCAAGAGGTCTAATGCCCAATCCCCAATACACGACTATAAAAGAAATGCGCTAAACTCGAATTAGGCGAATCATAATTTGGTTCGTCACAAGACTTCTTGGAAGATATACCTATCGCAGGAAGTGGGTCGATGCCCACTTTTTTTATTGAATTCTCTCATGGCTCATCCTTTAGTTCCACAAATTATTGATTTGGCGACACCAGTTGCAGAAGAACTGGGATTGGAAGTGGTTGGCGTGGTTTTTCATACTAACCAAAGTCCACCAGTGTTGCGGGTAGACATTCGCAATCCTGAGCAAGACACTGGGTTGAACGATTGTGAGAGGATGAGCCGTGCTTTAGAAGCCTCCTTAGATGCTGCGGAAATCGTTCCAGATACATACGTCTTGGAAGTGTCTAGTCCTGGTATTTCGCGGCAATTGGTAACAGACAGGGAGTTTATTTCCTTTAAAGGATTTCCTGTTATTATCTCCACAACGCCACCCTACGACGGACAACAAGAGTGGATTGGTCAGTTGATTCGTCGGGATGAGACAGCACTTTATTTAAATCAAAAAGGTCGTGTAGTCGAAATTCCCCGCTCCCTAATTACTAAGGTGCAGTTAGAGGAGCGCCGATAAACAAGTTACTAAGGCTAGAGGCTAGGGACTAGGTATTGGAGGGGCAGAGGAGCCGAGAAGCAAGGGAGACAAGGTGACAAGGTGACAAGAGGTGAGAACTTGCAACAAGTTTTTCCCCTTGTCCCTAATTCTCCTTGTCCCCTTGTCCTCTTCCCTATGCCCAATGCCAATGCCCAGTCTCTAGTTCCTAATTTTTAAAGGAGATTGCTTATGTCAATGGTTACTTTATCTGGATTAAAAGAATTAATTGAAAGTATAAGTCGCGAACGGAATTTACCCCGGCTTGCGGTTCAATCAGCTATAAGAGAAGCACTACTTAAAGGCTATGAACGTTATCGCCGCGCCCAAAATTTAGAGCGCAAACAGTTTGACGAAGATTATTTTGAAAATTTTGAAGTAGAACTCGATATTGAAGGAGAAGGATTTCGCGTTCTTTCTACCAAAACCATTGTTGAAGAAGTAGATAATACAGATCACCAAATTTCTCTAGACGAAGTTCAACAAGTCGCTCCCGAAGCGCAGTTAGGGGACTCTGTAGTGCTGGATGTTACCCCCGACCAAGGAGAATTTGGTCGGATGGCGGCAATGCAAACTAAGCAAGTATTGGCGCAAAAATTACGGGATCAACAGCGCCAGATGGTGCAAGAAGAGTTCCAAGATTTAGAAGGAACTGTTCTCCAAGCAAGAGTCCTGCGGTTTGAACGGCAATCAGTGGTTCTAGCAGTTAGCAGCGGCTTTGGTCAACCAGAAGTAGAAGCCGAATTACCGAAGCGGGAACAGTTGCCTAACGATAATTATCGGGCAAATGCCACCTTCAAGGTATATCTGAAAAAAGTCTCCCAAGGTCAGCAACGAGGGCCACAATTGCTTGTGTCTCGTGCTGATGCTGGTTTGGTAGTTTATCTTTTCGCCAACGAAGTCCCAGAAATTGAAGATGAAGTAGTACGGATTGTTGCCGTAGCTAGGGAGGCAAACCCCCCTTCCCGTTATGTCGGCCCCCGGACTAAAATAGCAGTAGATACTCTCGATCGCGATGTAGACCCAGTAGGCGCTTGTATTGGAGCTAGGGGATCGCGAATTCAAGTGGTAGTCAACGAATTACGCGGTGAAAAAATAGATGTAATTCGCTGGTCGCCAGACCCAGCAACATACATTGCTAATGCCTTAAGTCCAGCACGGGTAGATGAAGTACGCTTAATGGACCCAGAATCACGGCAAACTCACGTACTTGTAGCTGAAGATCAATTGAGTTTGGCTATTGGGAAAGAAGGACAAAACGTCCGTTTGGCAGCCCGTCTGACTGGTTGGAAAATAGACATTAAAGACAAAGCTAAGTATGACTATGCAGCAGAGGATACCAAATTTGCAGCCGTCAGAACAAAATATCAATCAGAGGAATCAGAAGACGACCCGGACTTTGAAGAAGAATTCGAGGATGAAAATCAGAACGAATTAGAAGAGGAAGATAGTTTTGACAATAACGATGATGAATAATTGATTAATTTTGTAAAGTTTTGATAGTGTAAGATTGTAGTCTTAGTCTCAAAAGCTACTTGGTATAAGTAAAAAATAGTAATAATAAACTTATTTTTACTTCCATTATCCTGGACTGAGATGGCAAAGAACCGATGAAACCAAATTATCGGCGCTGTATTAGCTGCCGGAAAGTAAGCTCAAAAGATCAGTTTTGGCGGATTGTCCGCGTCTTTCCATCGGGAAAGGTACAATTGGATCAGGGCATGGGGCGTTCTGCCTATATTTGTCCAGAAACGAGTTGCTTACAAGCGGCTCAAAAAAAAAATCGACTAGGGCGATCGCTACATGCATCAGTGCCAGAAGCACTGTACCAAAGCTTGTCGCAACGTCTAGCGCGCAGTAATACCCAAAACCAAATTTAATTGGAACAACTTTGTGACGTAATCATTAAAGGAATTGTGTCAAAAGCCGAAGTCGCGCTTTCATCACACTCCCTATAGATCGTTAAGGTTAGTGCCAAAATAGTAAATGGGTGTAAAAGGCATTCGGCTCTCCAATAACGAGGGGCGAGGCAACATTCCCAGAATAAAATGTAATCGATTGTGTTGTGGAAGACTCAGAATCAACAAAACAAGAAACTACAAAATGGCAACCTGGTAGCGCTCAGGCGCAGTTCGGCGTCAAGGATTCCTATAAAAATCTTTTATTTAAGAAATTTTTATGGGTATCCCTCAACCATCATTCCTGGTGGGGATGCCATTATTAAACCGAAACATCTCTCTTTCCTGATTGGAGGCACCGGCAAAAACTGAACGGCAGTCTAAAAACAGTAATCCAAGGATGGAGATGTCGCAAACCAGGCAACCATCCGCTAAAACTGTAAATTAAAGGGGAAGAGTGGATGAACAACGGCAAAGTTAGAATTTATGAATTATCAAAGGAATTGAATTTGGATAACAAAGAGCTACTAGCAATTTGCGACCAGCTCGATATTGCGGTCAAAAGTCATAGCAGCACGATTTCAGAATCCGAGGCAGAAAGCATCCGGGCGGCAGCAGAAAAGCTAGCAGCCACGAATGTGTCAGCCAAAAAGGAACTAGGTACAACCAGCCATAAACCAAATTCACCACCCAACGGCGGACGTAACCGACCTGCTGCACCCCACAAACAGCAAATTTTGGAAATACGCAAACCCAAAATATTGAGAAATACTACTCCCAACGCCCCAGAGGCGTCACTTGCTAACAATACCCAAGCTGCCTTGTCTGAAGCTAATCCTCCCTCTCCGCCACGGCCTTTCGCTACACCAGTCTCACCCCAAAAACCGGCAGCACCAACTCGACCTGTGCCCCGGACTCAATCTGAGACTCAAGAGCAACCTTCGATCGCTAACTTGGAACAAACGCCTAATCCAAGTCCGGCACCGGAAAAAATAGCATCCCAAAAACCGGAAAAAATAGTTCCACCTAGACCAAAATCGGAAAAACCGATCAAACCACAACTAGTTGCTCCTCCAGCCAGACCTGCGGCAGAAGAAGCCCAGGTGGTAGATGAGCCGCCAGTATCTCAGGCAGATAAACCGATCCTCAAGCGCGACCAACGGCAACGACCCACAGAAGGCGATCGCGAACAAATTAAGCCGAGAGTCGCTAAACTGCCAACAGACCAGTCTCCACCAAGTGCGCCACAAAGGGCAAGTCGTCCCACCCCTGCACCCAGCAGACCAGAGCAGAGAGCTAATAGACCATCTGCTCCATCACAACTGGGAGAGGGGCAACGACCCAGACCGGCACGTCCAAGTGAAGCAGTAGCAGCCGCAATGCCGATCGCTACTCCCCCCAGGCAGATGTCAGGCATAGCGAGCAAATCTCAAGGATTGGGTGATGAACCAGTCACACCCGATCTCCTCGATTTGAAACGCCCAAGTCCACCTCGACCGACCAAAGGCGGCAAAAAGTGGGTAGAAGAGGAAATAATTGACGAAGTTAAAGAGAAGTCAAAAGCTGGCGTCAAAGGTAAGCGAATCAAGCCGATACTGGATGATGAGTTTGAAGAAGATTTGCTGGATGATGACGATATCGACTCACCAGCCACAGTCCAAGTCAGCCTTTCTATCGCTCGTCCTCCCAAACCGAAAGCGACTCGACCTGTACAGATACCAGGTGCAACCCTTGCTAGCGCCCCAACTGCAAGAGCCAAAAAGTCTGGTTCTAGGTCTGGTTCCAAGTCTGGTTCTGGACGCGACAATCACCAAAACCGTCGCCAAGAAGGCGAGACAAAGCGCGAACGCCCCGAAAAAGTGACGATCACAGGGCCGTTGACTGTGCAAGAACTGGCTGACGTATTAGCCGTTCCCGATACAGAGATTGTGAAAATCCTGTTCCTTAAAGGTATGGCGGTGAGTATCACTCAAAATCTGGATATTCCGACAATTACCCTGGTAGGAAAAGAACTAGAAATAGAAGTCGAAACCGCCGAACGAGAAGCAGAAGCTCGGAAAATTACGGAAATGGTCGGTGCAGAAGACCTAGAACATCTCCACCGCCGTCCGCCTGTCGTGACAATCATGGGTCACGTAGACCACGGAAAAACAACCCTGCTCGACTCAATTCGCAAAACCAAAGTGGCTGCTGGCGAAGCTGGTGGGATCACTCAACACATTGGTGCATACCATGTGGATGTAGTACATGAGGGCAAACCACAGCAGATAGTCTTCCTGGATACTCCTGGTCACGAAGCCTTTACAGCAATGCGGGCCAGAGGAGCGCGGGTAACAGACATTGCCGTGTTGGTAGTAGCTGCCGATGATGGTGTCCGTCCTCAAACCATTGAAGCCATTAGCCACGCCCAAGCTGCGGGAGTGCCAATTGTTGTTGCAATTAACAAAATTGACAAAGAAGGGGCACAGCCAGAACGCGTTAAACAAGAACTTACTCAGTATGGTCTGACCTCAGAAGACTGGGGTGGTGATACGATCATGGTTCCCGTGAGCGCCATCAGAGGTGAAAACCTGGATACGCTCTTAGAGATGATTCTCTTAGTAGCAGAGGTTGCAGAACTATCTGCCAACCCAGATCGTACCGCCAAAGGAACTGTGATTGAAGCACATCTGGATAAAGCTAAGGGAGCAGTTGCTACATTGCTAATTCAGAATGGTACCCTGCATGTGGGAGATATCTTGGTAGCTGGCTCGGCTTTCGGTAAAGTTCGGGCAATGGTAGATGACAGAGGCAAGAGAGTAGAGATTGCTTCTCCTTCATTTGCCGTCGAGGTACTAGGTTTAAGTGATGTGCCAGCAGCCGGCGACGAGTTCGAGGTCTTCGAGAACGAAAAAGAAGCCAGAACGCTTGCTAGCGATCGCGCCGACAGACAACGCCTATCCCGTTTGTTACAGGGGTCGTGTTACCCTGACAACGCTCTCGGCTCAAGCACAAGAAGGCGAGTTGAAAGAACTCAACTTGATCTTGAAAGGAGACGTACAAGGTTCGGTAGAAGCCATTGTGGGAGCGCTCAAGCAAATCCCGCAAAACGAAGTCCAAATTCGGATGTTGTTGGCTACTGCTGGGGAAATCACCGAAACAGATATCGACTTAGCAGCTGCTAGTAACGCTGTAATTATCGGCTTCAACACCACCTTTGCCAGTGGTGCTAGACAAGCCGCCGATGAAGCAGGTGTCGATGTCCGGGAATATAACGTAATTTACAAACTCCTAGAAGATATCCAAGATGCCTTGGAAGGTCTTTTGGAGCCAGAGTTGGTGGAAGAACCCTTGGGTCAAACCGAAGTCCGTGCCGTCTTCCCAGTCGGTCGTGGTGCGGTTGCCGGTTGCTACGTTCAATCTGGCAAGCTAGTTCGTAACTGCAAAGTCAGGGTGCGACGCGGCGGTAAGGTGATCTATGAAGGCGTTCTTGACTCCCTAAAACGGATGAAAGAAGATGCTCGTGAGGTCAACGCCGGTTATGAATGCGGTGTTGGTATCGATAAATTCAATGATTGGGTTGATGGTGATATCATCGAAGCCTATCAGATGGTTACGAAGCGCCGCACTCTTACCTTAACGAGATAGTGTTCAGGGTAAAATGGTTAGAAGTTAGGAGTAATAAATTAAGAGTTAGGAGTTAAAGACTGCTAATTCCCAACTCCTAACTCTTAACTCATAACTTTTTAAAATATGCATTCATTTCGCTCTGAACCTATTTTGTGGATTCACGTCGCTGGATTAGCGACGTTGCCTGTTTTTTTAGTACTCTGCTTATTGTTCTTGTCTGTAGGCGAGCCATTTTTACCAGTTTGGATGGAGCTATTCTTAGTTGCCGCTATTGGTGTTCTCCCCCTGCTATGGATGCAGTTGCGTCGCCCCTTTTATATATTTGCTCTTTTAGGAATAGCCCAAAAACCAGAAAATCTGACTGAGCGGCAGCGAAAAATTCTCTGTTTAATTAATACAAAGGTAAATCGGATTCTGGCATTGGTGGCAGCAGCCTTGTCGGTTTTGATACTGTGGTATCTTTACCAAATTGCCCCATTAGTAGCAGATTCAGCTAAATTTCTCCCACAATGGCGCAGTCTTGCACTAGTGCTGGCGGGATTAGCATTTTTGGGTGGCAATCTATTTTTACAAGTACCTGTGAGTGTAATGCGAGTTTTGGTGACGAATGACACAGAATTTGCTGGCATAGAACCATTATCTTTAGAAAAGATTAAGCAAGATTTCACAATTTTAGGGGTGCGAGTTAATCAAATCGTGCCTCGATTATTACAATCCTTGTTTAAGATAAATACAGATTCGTAGCAGCCCGTAAAGTATATTATTTAACTTTAAAGGGCTACAAATAAGTATCAGAAGAATCAGAAGATGCAGGGGTGCAGCACTTCTCTACGAGATGCTGCGCGTAGCTTGCTTCCCCGGAGGGGTACGGCTACGCTCAGTGAACGAGGAGCGGGGAGATGAGGGAGTGAGGGGGCAAGGAGATAAACAAAACTCCTAACTCTTGTACAGACGCGATTAATCGCGTCTCTACTAACTCTTAACTCAGCACTGGCTCAACGCCGATCTGACGCTAACAGCACTCCTAAGCCCTGTTTGCCCCATTACCAATATCCAGTTACCGTTGAAGAAAAACAAAGGAATGAGGAACTATGGCTCAAATTCCAGCTTCTAGCGATCGCCAATTTTCTGCCGATACTGAAATTTGGTATAGCCTCAAATGTGCGATCTCCACTAGTTCCGGTTTTCAACGCTGGCAACTAGAACGCGATGCTCAATTAGAGGGAATTCGCTTAGAACATCAGGTACAACGGTATTTAAGAGAAACTTTAGAAACTTTAGCTTACTAAAGACCAAATAAATCTTGTAGGTTTGTTTGCAAACGACGGAGTTGACGGTATGCACCCTGCAGGCGATCGCCATCAACTTCCACTTCATTTGTGGGATAATTCTTAATAATTTCAATCAGCGACACTTGCCCGTCTTGATTCGCAGCAAGTACCAAAGCGGCTCGTAAAGCTTGCCGATTTGCTCTTTGAGACGGTGTAGAAATAACTTGACTAACTCGATCCAAAATAATATTACCAATCTGGCTATTGAGCACTTTATCTAAAAATTCAGAGTTTACCTTTATTGGCTGTGTTAAATACTGACGAATGGCTTTGGGGGTCTTGTCGCGCCAAAGCTACATTAACTTTTAGTAAACCTGAGAGTTCACCTGTTTGGGCAAAGGTGGATATTTCCTCTACAGAAAGTGATTCACGGAAAATACCATACTTCAGCACTACTCGTTCTGCCGCAAAGGCAGCAGGAGTGGACAAAAACAGAAGACAGATAATGCTTACTAAAACTAAGACGCGATGCAGCCATAAAAAATTAAAATGCATTTCTCTCGATTTCCAATAAGTTTGCTTTTTTTGTGATGATATTCCAGCAGAATTAGTTGCAGCATCTAGCTTTAGAGAATACTAAAAATCGCCTCATCTTCATAGTGCCCCTCAGAAAATGTTCTGAATAACCCAATATAACTAATGTATAAGTTCTGTAACCTCTCTAGTAGATTTAGCTGAATCAGTGCTAATCATCCAGTATAGTTTTGCATGGGTTTTAGAGCAGCTACAACGTTGTTATCTTTAACCTTGTTCGACATACCGTAATTCAGCACATCACAGACTCAAAAAATGAAATATCGGGGTTCTTACATTACTTTTGCGAAAAATTTTCGCCTTCTTTCCAGCAGTCATCTGAGATACACTTTGCGCGTAGGAGCCGGACTAACGGCAATACTTGTTGTTTCTAGTGGATCGATACTACTATCTAGTGAGGTTAATGCTGGTGCGACTCATCCAGAAAATATCGCCCCAACTCGCACAGCCCAAGCTCCTGCAACTGCCGCAGCGATTTACGTTAATCCAGCAACTGGTGCAGATAGGGCTGGTGCTGGTGCCACCTCGGCAGCACCCTACAAAAGCATAAGTTTTGCTCTCAGTCAAGCCCAAGCAGGTGCAGTTATTCAATTAGCACCTGGTAACTATAACCAAGAAAGTGGTGAAACCTTCCCGCTTTTACTTAAACCAGGGGTGACACTGCGGGGTGATGAAGCTACTAAAGGTCAGGCGATATTGATTACAGGTGGAGGCTTCTACACTAGTCGCACTTTTGCCAGACAAGACATTACCATCCTGGCCGAGCAAGATACCACGATCGCTGGTGTCACCGTCACCAACCCAAATAGCCGGGGTACGGCTGTGTGGGTGGAGTCAACTAATCCGACTATCAAAAACAGTACTTTTACTAACAGTGTCAGAGAAGGTGTTTTTGTCACGGGTACAGGCAATCCCAAAATTGAAAGTAACCTCTTTGTACAAAACAAAGGCAATGGGATTTCAATTGCTAAAGCTGCTCAAGGAGAAATTCGGAGTAACTTATTTCAGGATACTGGTTTTGGTCTGGCGATCGGTGGCACTTCCACACCTCTAGTTGTAGAAAACCAAATTATCGAAAACCAAGACGGTCTTTTTATCTCAGAGTCAGCGAAGCCCGTATTGCGTAAAAATGTCATTCAAAATAATAAGCGGGATGGAGTAGTAGCAACTGTCAACGCTTCACCCGACCCTTGGCACCAACGAAAATCCTGGTGGCAATCTTATTCGCAATAACACTCGTTATGATGTGAACAACGCCACTAAAACCAGTAAAATTGTCGCTGTTGGCAACGATATCGATCAGAAAAAGATTTTTGGCTCTGTAGATTTTGTTGCCGCCAGTGTTGATGTACCGCCTGGAGGAGCTGTTGCCTTTAAAGATGTACCAGCAAATTACTGGGCAAAAAGCTACATCGAAGCTCTAGCCTCCCAAAATATTATTGCGGGCTTTCCTGATGGCAGCTTTAAACCCAATGAACCTGTAACTCGCGCTCAATTCGCCACTATTGTCACTAAAGCTTTAACGCCAGCAGTTAAACGCCCAGCAATTAAATTTAAGGATGTAGCAAGCAATTTCTGGGCTTACGCTGCCATTCAATCTGCTTACCAGAGTCAATTTGTTTCTGGTTATCCCGATGGCACTTTTAAGCCACAGCAGCAAATTCCCAGAGTGCAGGCGTTAGTCTCTTTAGCTAATGGTTTGGGCTTAACTGCAAGTAATCAAAATGTCGTTTCCTTTTACACCGATGCTGCTCAGATTCCTAATTATGCGATCGCACCAGTTGCCGCCGCAACTGCACGACAACTAGTAATCAACTATCCTACAGCCAAGCAACTCAATCCTAATCGTGAAGCGACTAGAGCCGAAGTTGCTGCTTTTGTTTATCAGGCACTTGTCAATGCTGGACGTGCCCAACCAATTCCTTCATCTTATTTGGTAACAGTTCAGTAAATGTCTAGTTAGCAAATTGGAAGCGCCAGACTAATAAATTATCAGTCTGGCGCTTTCAATATAGTGGTTTTTTAATTTTAGGGTTTTTGAATCATAAAATTTGGGGTCTTTAAATATAGCTGACCCCATTTGAATGTGATTGGGTTTATGGTCAGGGTCTTTATATTGGCTGACCCCGTTTCAATCATTTCTATTTTCACAGAAATTTTTGCTTTTTGGG
This sequence comes from Nostoc sp. DSM 114160, assembly GCF_053470305.1. Lineage (NCBI taxonomy): Bacteria > Bacillati > Cyanobacteriota > Cyanophyceae > Nostocales > Nostocaceae > Nostoc > Nostoc sp. DSM 114160. The sequence goes on from NZ_JBPFGO010000002.1 coordinate 1,225,585, forward strand.
ATTTCCTAATAATTTTTTTATTTTTTCTTTCTGGATATTTTAATCTTCATAAAAGCATGAATAAATTTGAAGAAAAGATATATCAAAAGAAAGTAGTCAAAAATTAACTAGCTCAGATTTCCCCCTTTAAGAATTAGGATTTTTACCCGAATTGGGGCGTTGTTGCTGACGCTGTTCCCAACGCCAGAGGAAAACCATTAAAGCAACTATTCCGACTTGGAGAGCTAAACTTGGTATTGCACTCTCAACATTGCGTCCGGCAAGCACTTGGAAGAAAAAGACGAATGCACCGAGTAAGCCAGAAGCGCCGAAAGCAATGTAAAAAAATTGTCGGAAGCCGCGATAGGGAGCAGCTATTTCTGCTTTCAGACTGGCATACTGTTCAGGATTAAGACGATTTTTGGGATTTTGATCTACCATGATTAAATCGTGTTATACTTTTAGATTGTGTACGCCGATGTGGCTCAGTGGTAGAGCAGCTGATTCGTAATCAGCAGGCCGTGGGTTCAAATCCCATCATCGGCTTTGATGAAAGTATTCCTCAATATTTAGAGTTTGACATAAATCATGTACAGTGATTAATTATCTGTCGTCGGTGACACATCGATCTCGTTGTGACAAACTACTGCCATTGGTAGATTTTATAGCAATGCTGGCGATCGCTGCTACTGGATATGTAATTATTGCAGCAAAGAAGTTGTGCCATTACCGTTAGTTGAGGCATTGGCAATTGCAGCTTCAGTAGGTTGAGTAGTAAGAACCGCTATAAGTGGAGTAACTTTTGAACTAGATTGTTTACTTCGTCTTCGATTAGAGCCGCCAGCCTTGGAATACTCTATACTGTTTCTGCCGTAGACACTTGCAACTCCACTTAGCATTCGTTCAGACATTTCGGAAAGGGCTTTATCCATCTGGGTTACTGTTTTACGCGATTCTTCCAGATTGGAAACCAGTGTATTATTAGCTTCTAGCATCGCACGGGTAGAGTTGATTAACTGACTGTAAGCTTCAATGGTTAACCCATGTCCTAAATCCAGATTCTCATCAATAGATTTAAGTAAGGCGAGACGAAGTTGGGCTTTGTCAATAGCAGCAGATCCACGAGTTTTTAAAGACATAACACATCCTTTTTTAATAACTCCTTTCTCAACATAGTGGAGTATCCTTTTGCCTGAGATGGGTAGTTTTGTGGATTTATTTCATTACAAGTTAAACGAAATAATTACGAGTTTCCCTGTGTTTTTACTCATTTTTTATATCAATTTCTTGTTTGAGAATAAGTACAATTAGCAATTGGGTACTCCGAAATAGCAATTGGGTACTCCGAAATAGCAATTGGGTACTCCGAAATAGCAATTGGATACTCCGAAATAGCAATTGCGTACTCCGAAATAGCAATTGGGTACTCCGAAATAGCAATTGGGTACTCCGAAATAGCAATTGGGTACTCCGAAATAGCAATTGCGTACTCCGAAATAGCAATTGCGTACTCCGAAATAGCAATTGCGTACTCCAAATCGATAAATGCGTTGGAGTAGCCCAACCCAGGCATCGCCAAAATCACAAACGATAAATTGAAACTGCTACGGGGCGATCGCTTAGAATAAAGCAAGTAATGAAAAGTAAATTCATTGAGCTTCAGCAAATGCCTTCGTACTTGGTCAATTTACCTGTTCAACTACAGCAAGAGATAGAGCAATGGGCAACTAGCCAAGGAATTTCCCTCGATCAATTTATTTTGTGGGCAGTAACAGAAAAAGTTGCCTCCCTTCGCCATCAACTGAACGACCCCTCCTTTCCCTTGATTAGCTATCGCATTGGAAGCAGTGGCCAAAAAGTTCCCCTTGTTAGTGGTACAGGAATTCGAGTGCAAACTCTAGCGATTGCTGCTCATCAGTGGGGCTGGTCTTGCGAGCAAATTGTCCAACAGTATGGTATTACTAAAGCTCAGATCAATGATGCACTGGGTTTTTACACTGCCCATCGTACCGAGATTGATGAAGCGATCGCTACAGAACAAGCGATTGAAACTGCTGGTGTCTAAACTCCTGCTGCATTTAGATGCAGACACCTCCATTAAAGCATTGCATACGGCTCTAGTTGCTCGTGGTCATGATGTGACTCGCACTCCCAATGAATGGATGCCAGAAGATGCTAGCGATGAAATGCAATTGCTGAAAGCCACAGATAACGGACGGTGTATTTTTACCTTCAACATCAAAGATTTCTTGTCCTTATATTTTGGGAAATCAAACCCAAGAGCTTAATAATTTGCTGTCTAATACCAAGTATCCAAATTTAAAACAACCATACACAATAACAATTGATGATCTTTTGGAGATTGTTAGTTTTCAGTATGGGACACCCGGAGCAAGTGGTGCGTGGAAAGATGATTTGATACTGCAAGCTGTTAATGCCCTGAAAGATCAGCCGATATACCAAAATACGGCTACATTAGTAATTGTCAATTTAGATTCTAATCTCAAGAAAAGCGCTAGTAGAAACTATACTCAGCTTAGCAGTGTTTTACCTGGTGATGCGGGAACAATACCTTATGGAGTTGACCGCAACTATCCCGCATTATTAATGACTAGATTAAAAGGTGAGGTTGATCCTCAAGGTGGTTGGGATGGAGTGCCTTTCTGGGTTCCAGTTATCCGATTTCCAGATGGTAACTACGCCTTTTCTGTAAATGAAAGCTAATTTAAATTTCTTCAAATACCCTAGATAAACAACTTTTAAGCAGTTATCAGTTTTTAACAAATCGATACAATTAGCGATCGCCTTCATCGCTAGAGACAACCAAAAACTATAATGAATGCATAAAGCAACCAATCATAGATAGGCAAGATTAGGAGAATCTAAACAATGCAGGCTGATAGCATTTCAAAGCAAAGGTTACTTCAAAAAATTCGCCAGTTACCTCCCGAACAAGTTTTGCTAGTTGAAGATTTTATTGATTCTTTGGATCAGCAAGGTACAGATCATAGCCTTACCTTTGCAGCAGCAAAACTTTCTGAACCAGTTCTGCTCAAAATCTGGGATAACCCTGATGATGCAGAATATGACACACTATGAATTTGGTGATGTTATTTTAGTCCCGTTTCCCTTTACTGACCAGACTACAACTAAAAAACGTCCAGCAGTAGTTGTGAGTTCTAATAGCTATCAACGTGAGCGTTCGGATTTAATATTAATAGCCATTACTAGTCAAGCAAATCCAGCAACTTCCTTTGGTGAAATCACAATTGCTGGATGGCGAGTAGCTGGTCTTCTCAAGCCTTCAATTATTAAACCAGTTTTGACTACCATAGATAAAGGGCTAGTAATTAAAAAGTTAGGACGACTTGAGGAACCAGACCTTCAGACTTTGCAAAACCTTTTTCTGGCTATTTTGGGTTGATATGCGTAGGCGTAGCCCGTCGTAGACATCGCTCCTTCAAATTAAAGCCTCTACATATCACTCAAACTCCGTTTCGCAAAAAGCTTTTAACAAATCGATACAATTAGCGATCGCTCCTAAATGAGCAATTTCATAACCGTGGGTATTTTGGGTAGGAAACGCCAAACAAGCAGCACGCCCAACATGACCAAATTTCATCGCAATTGAAGCATCGCTACCAAATCCACTTAGAGTTGTAAATTGTATCGGCATATCGAGTTGCTTGGCACTATGGCGCAATTGGCCATTTAGTCCCTCATCATATATTCCATAGGCATCTTGAGATAAAAGTACAGGACTTTTACCATCTTTAACAGGATATTCCTCAGATAAGGGACAAATTTCTAAAGCAATCAAGGCATCCAAACGCTGATTTTGAGTGAAAAATAGTGCCCCAATTGCTCCCACTTCTTCTTTCGCCGACGCTACTAAATAAACATCAACTGCTGGCTGTTTCAGGTTTTCAGCCAAAGCTAGCAAAATCGCCACAGAAGCTTTGTTATCCAAAGTGTAACCAGCAATATGATCCTTTAACCGAATTGGACACTTGCGATGTTTGCCGATTACCATTCTAGTTCCAGGTCGAATACCAGCTGCTTCTAATTCAGCAGATGTCAGCTTCGTTTCAATCCAGGCATTTTCCCACTTCACAGTAGTATCTTCCTGCTGGACTTTTTGCGGCGATTCATGAGAAACGTGGCGGGAACCAAAGCTGAGAATACCGTGAATGGTTTCGTTATCTCCGAGTAAATCGACAACGCCTTCACCGTAAACCCACGGGAAAGAACCGCCGAGTTTGCGGACTTCCACACGACCTTCATCACCGAGACTCTTGACAATTGCACCAATTTCGTCTTTATGTGCTGTGATGGCGTAGACGGGAAGCGGCTTGTCGTTAGACATCGCTCGGTCTTGATTTTTTCCTGGAATCTTGGCAATAATATTATCGGCGCGATCGCACCAGACTTCCACACCCAGCGCCGCAAATCGTTTCATCAACAACTGGTTAATCTCAGCTTCTGCACCACTCGGAGAATGGTGCATAACCAATTCTTCAATAATTTCAAATAAGCGATCGTAATCCCACATCAATACAGTTAGTTTAGTTTTCAACTGTTGTATGAGACAATTGTGCATCAAAAACCCGACCTGCTGACCTTTTTTGTTGACGCTTCAACACTCCTACCGCACCAAAAGCACCAAGAGCTAAAATCCCCAAGTCGGTCGCAGGTTCAGGAACAGACTTAGCATCAATCGCCGCTAGTGCAGCGTCTGCTACTAACTTATGAGCAGCAGTCGTTGGGTGAAAATCGTCCCAGAAGAGAAACTTGTTGTTACCTGGATTACATATATCTAGCCTAGATAAACAAGACTCGGTTACATTCGTAAAACCTAATGCACTTGTCTGATTGAATAAAGAATAAGTATCAACAGAGATGATGTTGAGATTTGGGTTTTGACTCAAAGCGCTCACAGTTTTTGCTAAACCCAAGTTAAACTCACTCGTCGATTTACTAAGGGTTGCAGGGTTGCGATCGTCAATTGTAGCTGCTGGGATCTTTCCCAAATCTGACAAGTTAAACACCAAAATATTTTTCGCGCCGACTCCTACCAGAGTATTCAACGCCAGGGATATATTACTGATTGGCGTGGTAGAGTCTTCGGGGTTAAGAAAAAGGAAATCATTCCCACCTCCCCACAATGTATAAAGTGCATTTGGGTCAGCAGTTTGATTATTTGCTTGCAGAGTTCCAGCAAAACCAAGGACTTGTTTGAGTACTCCCGGTAAATTTGGATTAGGAACGACAGCGTTACCTGAACCAGAGCTAGCACCACCGAAAGCGAAGTTTATCCCTTGAGTAGCAGGTGTGGAAGGAAGAGTAGTGAATAAAGTAGGCTTTAACCCTAGCCGATCTCCGAGATAATCTACCCAGAGCGGCCCATCGGAAAAACGTCCTTCAAAGTAAGGTGGGCTTTGAGGGAATGTTTTCCCAGTAGCATTGTATATATTGCCTGTATCGGAAAGACTATCGCCAAATACATAAAGTCGATCGAAACTCACAGCCGAGGCTTTGGTCGGCAACATGAAAGATAGAAGAACAAATCCTGCTGCTACAGCTTGTTTTTTCATATTTGTTTTACCTGTGGTCTTTTTAATTTGTTTAAAAACAATGAAAGGGCGATAGTTTGACAACTTACTCTTTTGAGATACTTCAAAACTAAGTACGTCTATTGAGTTAATTTACGTTGTTTTACTTAACTATGCCTCAAAAATTTATGAAACACAGGTAAAAACGCTTAAAACACTTAGATTTACATTTTCTTGATGAAAAATAGGTATATTACAAAGAAATAACAAAATTTATATCCTAAAGGGCAGAATTGCTCACTTTTATGCTGATGCTGGACTAACCGCAACTAAATTAGGTAGACCGTCGTAGACATAGCTTTAACCTTGCTTTAATTTCAAAGCCTCAGTAGCCGATACACCCTCACCTTGACTGCCGAAATACCACAAAGCCGTAGCAGCCTCAGCACGAGTTACTGGTTTTTTGGGTTGAAACAGAGTCGTATAACCAAACACCCGGCGAATATTCGATTGTTCGCCATTCTGATAATCAGCCAACACTGCTCTTAAAGCCTTAGAGTCAATTTTCGCTACGTCTTGGAAACCCCAGGTTTGTTTAACCGCATCTAAGTTAGCAGAGGGTAAAGCTTGGCGAGTATCTAAGGGTAATTTCCACAGCAGCAATTGTTCCCGCGTTAGAGGTGCATCAGGACGAAATAAAACTACTGTAGAATCTCCAGACAAAGGACTAGGAATTAAGCCAGCTTCAGCTAATCCCTGAATTGCAGGAAAATCAGGGTCTTTTGCTGACACATCACTAAAAGCTGGTTGAGTACTTTCTGATGCCAAACGAATCTGTTTAGCTGGATTGTTCGTATATACAGCATTGTTAGCAGCAATCAGCCAACGGGCATATTCTCGATGTGTAACGATTTTACTGGGTTCAAACTGATTAGTTGTAGTAGTATTGCTCTTAGTTGTCTTTGTTTCTATAGATAAAACACCTAATGCAGCCAAGTCCTGGATATGTTGCTGCCATTCTTGTGGTGCCTTATTCAAATCGTTGAATACCTGAGATTTAGAGGTGGTTGTAGGGATTGTTTGGTTATTAGCTGTGCTTGGTGGCTGTGCTGCCGAGTTTGTCGGTGGTATTGGCCCAATGAACTGTGAATTTCCCGGTTGAGGAACAGCGTTAGCAGTTTCGTTAGGATTTGTAGTTGAAGTAGGTTGTGCTGTTGCAGTACTATTCGGTACGTAATCAATCAGTAATTCAGTCGCTGTTTGGGGTTGATTGGGTGTGGCGTTAGTAACTGATTTGGGCTGAATGGAAACCTTCAACAGCAAATCGTTGCGACGTGCCTCAAAAGCCCCTCCGGCATCATCTGTTGGCTGTTGTAAAATCTGCCAGTTATTTGTTTGAAACTGGCTGCGATAAAAACTAGCAATAAAATTACTGGGGTCAGAACTTAACCAACGAGTTGAGATTTTGTTTTCTGAGCCGCTAGCAGGGGTAACTTCCTGTAGCTTGGCATTGGAATATAGTGGGATATCTTTAGGAAAATCAACTGGTAACTGAACAGTTGATTCGTTTTGCTGTGCTTGCGGTTGGTTACTCTGAGATTCTCCAAAAACAACTGGATTGCTTTGCAGTTGTGGATCTGCCGCCAAAGATTCCTCAAGATTTTTGGCGACTGGACTATTAGCACAAGCTGTTAACGAAGTGAGTATAACAGCACAAATGAGAAATACAGCTGGACGTTTACAGGGAAGCACAGGAAATCACAAATTGAGTTTCAATTCCTACCCTAGCGCAGACTGTCCATTAAATGGGAATAAGGCATGGGACATGGTTATTCTCCTTTATTCCCCTGCTCTTTTCTGACTCTCTATATCACCCAAAAACACTACCGACTCACTACGTCTTCTTCGTAAATGTCTATTTTGGTGATGATATCTCTAAAAATGAGTAAACGGTAGCAAAAGCTACCGTATTGTCTTCGTTTTACAGCCATTAGGTTTTGATAATTCCTATGCTTATTTATAGAGTTCCCTAAAATTCTGGAAAACTAACATTTTTGGAAAAAAATATAAATAAACCTGAAATCATTGCTAGATAAGAGTTTTATAATTTCAGAGTTCGTAGTCAGGACTTTAGTATTTATGATGAGAGTCACCAACTACAAACCGAGCGATACTAGATTGTGAACCAAGCTTTTAGAGAGTTATCTAAACATCCAAGTTGTAGGGCAGATAACTGATTGATAACTGGTCAAAAAACATTTTAGCCAGCAAAAGCTTGAATCTACTTCCAGATGCACTAGTTGTAACGCGATGCCTACGCCAAGCAACTGAAGTGATAGACTTAGAATAAAGCTCCCCTTAGCTTCACCCAAAGAGGGGAATAGAGCGAGTTCACTAACACTGGCTAACAATCGATTCTGAAAATTATTCATCTGACGATGATAATGTGAGTCGGGCAATAGCTGAAAAATGCCAGTGTTAAACAATTCCAGTAACTTAGCGTAAGTTCGTTATTCTTGACGATTGGGGTTATCAGTAAAGCAGTCAAGTGTCGCAGCAGTTTCCTTAGTATCTCTAAATTGATTTTCTGGAGAAAGTGCTACTTGTGCTGTAGTCAAGAAATTATTGACAGCCTAGAAAGCAGTGAGTGCTTTCTCTAAAAGTGCGTAGTTTACCGCCGTAGGTCTTACCCTGAGCCTGTCGTACCACTTCGTGGAAGCAAGCTACGCGGAGCGTCTCGTAGAGAAGGGCATCGCCTTTATGTTATCCAAAACTTTCCCTCAATCAACCCATCCCCTGTTATTCTTGGATAGGGCTGTGCTTCTTTTAGGAAAGCTGGAAGGTGCGCTTCGCAAGTTATAGAAATAGTACATAGTTGGCTTTGGCTGTTTTTCCCAATCCTAGTTAATGATTGGCTTGAGGCGAAAAAGACACTTCATCAAATGCACTGGTGGTTGAAAAAACCTCTACAAACTTGGTCTGAACAGTTAACACCTTCCTGATAGATTAGATACAATTAGCATCTGTGTTTTCTTGGGCGTAGGCGTAGCCCGTCGTAGACATCGCTTGCTCAAAGCAAATATTCAAATTGACATGGTGCTGGACTAGCCAATTTGACATAGTATTAAACCTTTCACCTGCTGGCTCTGACGAAAATTTTTGATTCTGGGCAAATTAAGACTTATATTCAAGGGGCTTAGGTGTTTATTGGAGATGAAGTTCACCAAAAGGGAGCAAAAGGCTGAAAAAGACACGTTTGATGTCAAAAACGCAGATCGGATAGGAGTATGAAAATCTAAAATAGATATTAAGAAGAAAAAACAACGACCATCGACAACCGTCAGTCCTTTTTACTTTCTGTAAAGCGTCACCGGGTTGTTACCAGTGCTGAAACACGATTACATGCAAGTTTCCCAGGATCAGCCTATTTATTCTGAGGCTCCACTCCAGCTGTTACTGTTTGTCGATGGACGTCCCAAGTCCCGTCAACAGGTGCAGCGAATACGTGCTTACTTAAAAGAGTTGCAGGTTGAGTATAGTTTTGAACTTCAAACTATTGATGTTGGTCAACAACCTTACTTAGCAGAACACTTTAAATTGGTAGCAACGCCAGCTTTAATTAAAATTCACCCGGAACCACGGCAGGTTTTGGCTGGAAGTAATATCATCGCGCAATTGAAAAACTGGTGGCCTCGCTGGCAAGCCGCTGTAGACGCCTATTTGAAATTACAGGAAGACTTACAAGAACGGATAGACGATAATGCTAGGGTGACATTACCCAAATCCACTATTCGTTCAGTTGCTGTTTCTGCCGAACTGATCCGACTCTCAGACGAAATTTTTCGCTTAAAACAGGAAAAAGATAACCTCCAAGAGCAGCTACAGTTTAAAGATCGGGTGATTTCGATGCTGGCACACGATCTCCGCAATCCCCTAACTGCCGCCGCGATCGCCATCGAAACTCTCCAATCTAACTACAATTTAGAAACAGGCCAATTTCAGCGCCTTAAACCATCCTTAACGGCGCATCTATTAAAACAAGCCCGTAATCAAACTAAGATCATCGATCGGATGATTGCCGACCTTTTGCAGGTAGGTCGGGGGAAAGATACTGAGTTTCCGATTTTACCACAAAAATTACAGCTAGGTAAACTGTGCTTAGATGTACTAGAAGAATTGTGCGATCGCTACACCGCTAAATCCCAAGAGGTCGAAACAGATATTCCCAACGACTTACCTTATGTATATGCTGACCCAGAACGCATCCGGCAAGTGCTAGTGAATCTGTTGGATAATGCGATCAAATACACCCCAGAAGGTGGCAAAATTAGCATCGCCGGATTACACCGCACTACCCAAAAAGTTCAGTTTAGTATTGGCGATACTGGGCCTGGTATTCCTGTGGAGAATCGCGATCGCATCTTTGAAAACCACTTCCGCCTGCAACGGGATGAAGGTACAGAAGGTTACGGCATTGGTCTTTGTCTATGCCAACGCATTGTTCTGGCACACTATGGCCAAATTTGGGTAGACTCTGCCCCCAATAATGGAGCATGGTTTCACTTCACACTGCCAGTTTATCCTTCTTAGGTAATGGGTATTGACAAATAACCAATGACTAATGACAAATGACAATTAAGAACTTGAGACAAAGCGATCGCGTCCCCCAGCCTTTGCTTGATAGAGTGCTTTATCTGCCAGCACGATCAACTCTGAAGGTGAAGATTCCCAAGTCGGGACAACAGTTGCCACCCCCATGCTGAGAGTGACGTGCTGACTCACCGCAGAACCGTCATGAACAATTTGCAAATCTTTGATTCCCGCTCGAATTGCGGCGGCTACGTGAAGTGCGCCAGATGCAGGAGTGTATGGCATAATCACAGCAAATTCTTCGCCACCATAACGCGCTACTAAATCCTGATGTTTTTGTGCCTTAAGGCTTAAAACAGCACCCACCTTTTGTAAACATACATCCCCTGCTGGATGGCCATATTTATCATTATAAAATTTAAAAAAGTCGATATCACACAAAATCATTGACAAAGGAAATCCCTCTTGTGCGAGATTTATCCATTGAGTATTGAGATAATCGTCAAAGCGGCGACGATTAGCTAACTCAGTTAAGCCATCTACATTGGCAAGGTGATACAAAGCTTCGTTTGCCGCCTCTAACTGTTTGTATACTTGTGCTTGCTGTAGCAGTCGACGCAACCGCTGGCGTAATACAGGCCAGTGAATTGGCTTAGTGACATAATCAGTCGCTCCCGCTTCAAAAGCACGGTTTACAGATTCCTCATCGTCCAAGCATGTAATCATCAAGATGGGAGTGCGTTCCCATATCTTAGACATGACCGTATTGTTAAGAGTCGAGTCAGTATCAAAGGTGGCAAGGGCTGAGATTAAATTATTCCTAGCCATCTGGAGCAAGTGCTTACAGCAGGTAAAGCCATCCATCACAGGCATTACAGCATCTAGCAAAACTATATCCGGTTTGATAGTCTCGTAAGCATCTAAACATTGCTTACCATCATTAACCTCGACCACTCGATAACCTTCTTGTTCCATTGCTTTACGCAACAATACCCGGATGGTCTTGTCATCATCAGCCACTAGAATCAGTGGTGGTTGCTTAGAAACAGAAAATGGGCTTATGCCTGACATGAGTTGCCTTCCACTTGCAGGACTATCCTGAAAAAGACTGTGCAACTCAATCGCATGGAGGCGATCGCTATTTTCATCAATGCCAGGATTTGCGGCAAAGGCGTGTCTGGCTTCACAATCAACTGTTTTTTGACAATGGACTGCCCAATGTTGTCGGGCCAAGCAAGCGGTAGATAAATAAGTTGCATAGACAATCTGTAATTTGAACACGAAGGCAATTGCTGCCTTTTTGTTCAGCGATGGTTATGGGAGAAAACGTTACTTTTATATTTCCCTATTGTTAAAGTTAAATTACAATTTTTTTGATAATTACAAATACACACCCTAATTATTTAGTTATGTTGTTAGTTTATAAACCCAGTGAGACAAGGAAAAGCAATCGCCAAAGTCCCCTCAGAAGATAGCTAATACTAAATACTAATATCACCTGACTGAAATTTATTTAGTCTATCCGACAAGGTTTGCTGAGGTTTAGTATAATTACATAAGATTGAGATAAAATTTAGTGCAAAACTTTATCTTCAAGTAAAATTCATAACCATTTCGTTCTAGCCATAAACCGTCCAAAATTAAAGTTGACTACACAAACAAGCAAAAGTTATTCCAAAAACCATTCAAATCTATTGACATTTGTTAAATCTTTAAAATGCCAGACTCATTAATGTACCAACAGGATAATTTTGTTGTTCTAGAAACAAATCAACCAGAACAATTTATGACATCATCAGAGCTATTAGAAAAGCTCAAAATAACTCTTCAACAACTCATAATTCAAGATTTACCGCCTGACTTGCAAAAGTTTAATACTGTGGAAACTCAAGCCCAATATCTAATTGACACTAGTTGCGAATTAGATATTGGTCCGGGAAAATATTTACAGTGGTACGCAGTTCGTTTAGAAAAGTAACTTTTTGGTAAATGCTTAAGAGAATCCCAAAAAAATCTTAACAAAAAATTTCTGACTACCTCCCCGACTTTTTCAAAAAGTTGGGGAGTTAAATCTTGGTCAAGGGAATTCTCCAAAAAGGATAATTACTAATTCATAATTCATAGTTCAAGACACTGTATACTAATCCACACTGCTCATCAAAAATTTGGTAGTTAATAAGAGCATGGAGCCTACAGATACCACTAATTATAATTATGAACTATTAATTATTTTGACTGTTGCCAAAATATGGGTAACAACAAGTCATAAAGGGATGAAATTTGGGTAACGATAATTTTTACTCTTGACTATTGACTACTGACTAGTGATTCTTTTTGAGTATTGATTAGCGCTAGCTCAATTGTATTTTCAGATGGCTGCGTTATTTGAATTTCCAAACCAGGGCCAAAATAATTGGTCATTTTTTCATGCTTTTTTTGCCACACATCAATCGGTATTAGCGGTGAATCAAATTCTAAAATTAGGGCATAGCTCCCATTAACTTCCGTTTCTCGTAACCCTGTCACTGTTGGCCGTTCTTGGTCAGTGGGACTCAAACCCAGAAAAGAAAGTGTTGTATCTAGATGAGCATCTTGACCGTAGCAATATCGGGTGATGTCTTTGCGAATTTTATTTTGCGTCTCAGTTGCTTGCTGCTGGCGCAGTTTCAATGCTGATGGTGACGTAGTTTGGGTAAATGGTACTGGCTTAAGTTCATTCGCTTTTAGTGCCAGTCCTCCCAATAGTAGAGGAATTCCGTAAAAAAATCCGACAAGATTGAGTGTGGCATTATTATCAGCATAGGCGACAAAGCCAATGATGGTTAATATGCTGCCGATAGTTAGACCGAGTGTTCCCAAAGAGATTTGGCGTAGCATGAGCTTAAATTAGGATAAAGTCTGAATACCTTAGTTTTATTATCATCGGCTATGAGCAACAAATTAGGAAAAAACATTGTCTCCAGGTGCTAGTATTCAACTAACCCCAAATTGCCATATTAAGATGGTTAGAAACCGCACGCCAGTTGCTCATGAATGGGAAGGGAACATACCAAGAGCGAATAAATCAGGCATTGTCGCTCAAAACACTGGCTTCGTTTAAACGAGACTTTACCCACCTTCGTCTTTGTGGTTTTCAAACACTCAATTTATCCTTAGTCTATATTCGCGCAGCATCACGCACAGAAGGCAAGTGGCACTAAGTTGACTAATAAGGTGTATAGTGTCCCAGAATATTAGATTTTGAGTTAACTTTAAATTTAAAGGTAGTTAAAGATAGGAAAAAAATAATGGACCTACAGACTATAAAAGAACGAATTGTCGCAGTTCAAAATAAACGCGATTACCTATTAAGCTTACTGGAGCAACCAAACCTGGGAACTTTGAGAATAGATGTAAATCAGGCTTTGGAAGAACTGGATGAATTAATTGATGAATTTACACGCACCATTCCGGTAGAGTAAAATTTATTAAAATTTACGTCGGTTTAACCTCAATTTCCGGCTAGACCGACGTTTTTCAGTAGTATCATGTCTTCAAATCCCCAAAATTGAACTATGCTTGAGTTGGCGAAGCAATAATCAATCTCCTACACGCTGACCTAACTGCCTAACCAAGGCAATAAGTTCGCTTGTAGGTACATCTTTCTTGCAAACGTTATCAAAGCTAGACATTGCCTTTTGCCCATGAAAATTTACGTCTTCCACTGAGGAGTAAGCAAGTATCTGGGTGTTTGGAGATATAGCTTTAATTTGACTGGACGCACTCCAGCCATCCATGACTGGCATCTGTAAATCTAGAACAATTACGTCAGGATGGCAACGTTTAACCATTTCTATAGCTTCTTCACCATTACTGGCTAAACCTACTACTTGAATATTTTCCTGGCAAGAAAAAACCAATTGTAAGGTTAAACGAGTCAGTTCGTGATCGTCAACTACTAAAACACGCAAGGTAGACAGATCGCAGGATAACATTAACATTGAGGGGAAAGACAAGTTTATTCAGAATAACCTCTCCAGTTTATGAGAACAAGTGCCAGCACTGACTCTATCCTATGGTTGAATAACTTGTGTGAACCTATGATAAACAACTTAGACAACTGCTCAAAAAATTCAATTTTTCCCAAAAAAACTAAGTTGAGCTAGTTGTCAAGGTATAAGTAACTTATTTTTTTATCAATCAGGTTGGGACTACACCAGTTGAGCGTAATGCCATGTTTATGAGAATTTTTTGTGAATTAGCTTCTGGAGAATCATCATAAGGACGCCGTTGAATGTAACTACCATCAGCTTGTAATTCCCAAGCTTGGCGATTATCTGCGAGCATAATTCCCATAATTTCTTGCAAATCTTTAGCAATATCTGGGTCTTTGACTGGGGTAATTACTTCGACTCGGCGATCCAAGTTGCGGCGCATCCAGTCAGCACTGCCGATATAGATTTCCTCCTGTGTATTGTTATGAAAATAATAAATCCGAGAGTGCTCTAAAAAGCGACCGACAATACTGATAATGCGAATATTTTCACTAATGTCTTTGATTCCTGGGCGTAAACAACAAACACCCCTAACAATTAAGTCGATTTGCACTCCGGCGCGGGAAGCTTCATATAAAGTGGCGATAATTTCTGGATCTACTAGGGAATTCATTTTGGCGACAATCCGTCCAGAAAATCCATTTTGAACATTTTCGATTTCGCGGTGAATTAATGCCAAAAAGCGATCGCGCATATTCACAGGCGCAACCAGCAACTCTCGATAAGATTTTTGCAGAGAGTATCCGGTTAAGAAATTAAATAAATCTGTAATGTCAGCACCCAACTCTTCACGGCAACTAAACAATCCTAAATCTGTATACAGCCGTGCTGTTTTAGGGTTATAGTTACCAGTCCCAATATGCACGTAGCGACGTATCCGGTCTTTTTCGCGCCGTACCACCATGACGGTTTTACTATGGGTTTTTAGCCCGACTAAACCATAGACAACATGAACTCCAACTCTTTCTAGTCGTTTTGCCCAGTAAATATTATTCTCCTCATCAAATCGTGCCTTTAATTCCACCAGCACAGATACCTGCTTGCCATTTTCAGCAGCAGCAATCAAGGCGTTGACGATGGGCGAGTCACCAGAAGTCCGGTAAAGGGTCATCTTGATGGCTAACACATTTGAATCGTAGGCAGCATGGGTAATAAAGCGCACTACTGTAGCCGAAAAAGATTGATAGGGATGGTGTACTAGTAAATCCTTTTCCCGAATTACAGCAAAAAAGTCTTTTCCTTCGTCCGTCTCCAGCGCATCTGGGTCTAAACTCGGTTCTCTCAGCCTTTGCAG
Organism: Nostoc sp. DSM 114160; assembly: GCF_053470305.1. Taxonomy (NCBI): domain Bacteria; kingdom Bacillati; phylum Cyanobacteriota; class Cyanophyceae; order Nostocales; family Nostocaceae; genus Nostoc; species Nostoc sp. DSM 114160. Next base: position 1,241,034 of record NZ_JBPFGO010000002.1, read on the forward strand.
GCGTAATGGTACAACAGATTGGCGTGGTGGATCTTTGAGTTCCGGCAATGGTAAGGACATAAAGTACATTAAATCCCGCAGTCCCCCCCCAAAAGACCATCTACCTCGTAAACATCACTTTCTGCTAATTCCAAATCATGTAATAATCGCGATCGCACTATTTCCGGAGTCTGGGATTGAATTTCTAGCCGGACTGGACTACCACCCAGGCGCCGTTTTCGCAATTCCTGTTCGATCGCTAACAACAAATCATCTGCTTCATCTTCTTCTAAGACCAAATCGGCATCACGGGTAATGCGGAACGGATGATATTCTTGAATGTTCATCCCTGGAAATAGTGATTCCAAGTTATGAGCGATCGCCTGTTCTAAAGGTACTCCAGTCCAGTGGGCAGGTTTTTCGCTATTTTGATCTCCCAACTCAGGCGGTATCGGTAAAAATCGTGGTAGAACACTAGGGACTTTGATTCTGGCAAAAAATTCTTCTTCGGTGTCTGGGTTCTTGACCACAACAGCCAGATTTAAACTGAGATTAGAAATAAACGGAAAGGGATGACTAGGATCGACAGCCAGAGGAGTCAAAACTGGAAAGATTTGTTCTTCAAAATAGCTGTTGAGATGAGTCCGCTGCTTTTGATTTAAATCTATGTAATTCAGAATATGAATGCCATGATTTACTAGTAGAGGACGAAGCACTTGCTCAAAATGTTGGTGCTGTTTGTTGACATGGGGAATGAGGGTAGACCTAATATCGTCTAGCTGTTGTTGTGGTGTGCGACCATCGGGAGTTAACAGGCTAACTTTTGCCTCTACTTGTTGCTTTAAGCCAGCAACGCGCACCATAAAAAACTCATCTAAATTAGAGTTAAATATTCCCAAAAACTTAAGACGTTCCAGAAGTGGGGTGCGATCGTCACAAGCTTCATGTAATACCCTGGCATTAAATTCTAACCAGCTTAACTCTCGGTTAAGATAATATTGTGGATCGCTGAGATTGATGGGGGTAGCGCTTTTCTTAGATTTTGCCATAATGACCTAATGCCAGGCAGATGTAGCCCATTCAACTGGGGGACAATAAATATAGTAGGTTAAATGGTGCTTGAGCAAAACGCTGAGGCAATTTTTTGCTGTGCTTATTATCTAGCTCACTACTGGTAAAAGACAGACATCAGAATTTTAAAAATCTATTTGTATTTAAATAACTGTAGTCAAAGACTCAAAAATTAACTTGTGTAGGCACGAAAGCCAACATTCCTAAGAAATTTTTGGGTGCTTTGCGCGTAGGCATAGCCCGTCGTAGATATCGCCTTGGCTATCTTCCAGATAATCACCCTAGCCACCCAACCTATAACTAGATTTTATAGCCATTTTCAATTTTATGGAATATGGTGTTGGCGTATAGTTATCTGCCCTTTCAAAATATTGCATCCATACAATAACTGCGATCGGACTGGGATTCAAATCGTTGCCCACAGCATATTACCTATAAAGATGCACTTAAGATTTAGCAAAGATATGGCTATGTCATATCTAACAAGTTTTAACGAATTATTAAGCAGTGTTTACAGGGTATTGGGACATTGGAAGCAGTCTAAAGGCTTACCTCCAAGACTTGATGGATTTGGTTTTATCAAACCCAAAATTGAGTAATCATTACTACAATCATTATACAGGCATTTAGTAGGCATAAGCCTTACTGCAACTCCATTTTTATGAGGTATTTGAAGCTTTTATTCAGAGCTACACCAATACTTCCATCTATTAGTTTTTTTAATTTATGACCTCTGCAATTTTTTAAAACTTCAGTACAATCTCTGAGATGTTTCTGGCAGACAATGGTTATATTGATAACGTAAAGAAAAACAACACGGGGAGTTTGTTAATCATGAAAATTTCTGCGATCGTTAAAGGAAGCATTTGTCTGTTAGGTTTGGTTGGCGTTGGTAATATCCTGGCTGCACCAGCAAATGCAGGTCAAGCAGCAGCCCGCGGTGCTGTTACAGTAGTTAGACCATCAGGTTCTTCTATCAGCGTTAGTGGTGAATTGGTTGCAGCTCCAGGTACAGACTTTACTGCACTAGATGTTGTAGTTAATGGTAGTGGTTCGGTAGGTACAGACGCTGAAGTGGTTACAGGTATCACATTAACTCCAACTACTGGGACATCTTCAGTCACACCTCCGACCACAATTTCATCAGCTATTGCAGCAGCTATTGCAGCCAATGCTCCTACAGCTGTTGAAGATTTAGCAGCCCTTGTTAGAGCAGCTGGTGCTGGTGGCGGTCTAGAGTAGATTGAATTTTTGCCTCGTAAGTACTTACAAAATTTTTAACAACTGACAAAACAGTTCAATAAATTAATAGATCATAGGGAGGAGAAATAGCAATGCTATATCTGTTCCCTATATTTATTTTGTGGCTCAGATTCCCAACTTTTTCAAAAAGTCGGGAATTTTGTTGTCTGGGGTCTTTCATAGAGACACATAGCTAGAGTCATTGGTGTCAACTAAACGTGAAAGCTGGTAAGCAAGAATGCTTTGAGACATTATCTCCGTTCCTAGTCTCTTGACTGGAAAGGCATATTTTCTCCACCTCAAGTCTTGAGGTAGAGCCGCAATGACAAGCGTTTCCAGCTAGAGACTGGAAGCGAGGTTTTAAAAGGTTTTACGTTTAAACTCAGTAAAGGCAATTCAGGAATTGCCCCTATTGAAAACTAGGATTTTAGTCCTTTATTGAATTGCCATCTAACTCCTCATCAATCCTTTACATAGCTTTAGTGATATCAATATAAACCCTGAAACTCTCACTGAATATCGAATAGAGAGCTTGCGTAAAAATACGAAGCCTCAAAATTGTCCATTTTTCACAAAACGCTCCCAACAAGGGTTTTATATTTTTATACACTGAAAGAATAAAGGCCCAATAACAAAGGGTTCTGCCTCTACTTTTGCTAGTCGAGGTTAATTTTGCATTGCCAAGCAAAATCTGGAAACAAGCTAAGGCGAAGAATATGAGGAGTTTATAAAACATGAATAGCTTATCCCAAAAATTATCTATAAGTCTTCGGAGAAGTATCTGTCTATTAGGCTTAATAAGTGTAGGAAACTTTTTAGCCGCACCAGCAAACGCACAACAAGCTACTGCTGGTGGTGCTGTTACTCTTATTAGACCTTCTGGCACTTTTCTCAGTGTCAGTGGCGAGGTAACTTTACCTTCTGGCTCTTACTTTAACGGAGGTGTAACAATTTCTCCTACTTATGGAGGTATCGCAGGTGGAAATGACGAAACAATAACTAGTCTGACTATAAGCCCAGGATTAGTTCAAACTACTACACTCTCTAACCCAAACTCATTTATTGATACAACAGCAAACTTATTAAAAAATACTACTTCTGTTGAAGATTTAACAACTGTAATCCGAGCGGTCGGTGGTAATAATGGCTTAAATGGTTTAGATTAAACATAATTGACAAATTAAAAACCTTATATCCCCGACTTGTCAAAGAAGTCGGGGATATTTTACGATACCATCAAAATCGATAACCACCTTGAAGCTGTAGGTCAAATCCATTCTCGCCTGTACCAATTTGAGTTTCTATAAACACACTATTATCTGGAAAATTATGTCTGAGAATAACTCCATAATTGAAGCCAGAAACTCGGTTGCTCAAACCTATATTATTAATAGCATAGTTTTTAAAATAAATGCCGGCAGAAATATTTTTGCTAACTTTGTGTAAACCCTGAAATTGAAAGAAAAACTCTTTACCCATCTCCAAATTAGTCTTGAGGTTCAAACCATAACTAGTACTAAACTCTCCATTAAAAAGACCTAGAAACTCACCATTGCTATTATTCTCAACAAAAGCAATACCAGGAGCTAAAGAAAAACCAAAATTTCTTTCTTGATGCTGATATAAATAACTTAAATAAGTAGAAAAAGGATTATTTTTATTAGAAGCACTATTCCAGTCAACTCTCAAGTATGGTACGTGAGTGTTAATAGCTACAGGCCTTTTGGCTGAATTTAACCGCACATCAGTTTTAATATAATTAAGAAGTATATTAGTATAGAAACCTAATGTTGGTTCTTCTATTCCTAAATTATTATTAGAAACGCCTGGGGCTGAGTTAGCATCTATATTAAACCATGTTCCTACATTAGCACTATAATTAAAATTTCCAGAAGAACCTGCTGCTAATAATTCAACTGTCGGCAATGATAGATAACCGTTAAAGTTATTAAAGCTAACACCAATTTTGTCAACTCTAGTGAGTTCCATATAATCAAATGCTAAATCGGCTGCTCGCGCTTCAATTGGTACTATTGTCAAATCGGAGGAATTAAATTTTTGTACAAATTGTTGTCCTTGGGGACTTGTTAAAATTACTTCGGCAGCAGATGATTGGTTAATAGGATCGATAGAAGTATCATTTAAAGGAACTGGAATACCAATGTAAGTCAGAGGGCCAAAAGTTTTATTAGAGAGCCTTAAATCAGAAAAGAATGTATTACCTTCCTTTAAAATAGAAATATCTCTTCCAAGAAATTGAACTGCTCGTTTGTGGTTTCCCGTTCTTATTTGCAAAATACTAGAGTTCTGAGGAGTGACTTGACTAGGAAATGTGTAAGTTCCAGATACCTGCTCTAGTCCACTAGATGCATTAGCATAAGATAAAGTGCGATTCAGCCTGTTATTGATTTGTCTTCTTTGTTGAGATGTAGCAGTTGTATGTAAAGAAGTAAAGCTTTCTCCATCCTTAAATTTTTGTCTGGCTTCTTGTAGACCTTGTTGAATATTATCAATTTTAATAGCTTCAAAAACTTCACCTAATAATAAACCTAATGTAGAATTTACTGATTGAATAGCATCAAGACTAGTATCGCTGAATTTAGCTGTTAGAGATAATCCTGGAGCAGAAAAAATATTAGAATAAGTAGCCTTAATTGCAACTGGGTCGTATTGAATTAAACTGCGATTATGAGGACGGCTAACATATAGCCTATGCCAATCTGAACTTTCTTGAGTTTGAGATAGCGTCTGAAATACAGGTTGTCTTCTCCCTAAAGATAACCACATTAAAGAGTTAAAATAATGAAAGTCTTTCTCCGATTGAGAAAGAAAAGGATTGACTGCTACATTTAATAAATCATAGTTATCAAATTTGCCAAGTTGAGCAACTTTAATACCTGGTAAGGAAGAGATAGGAGCATTAAAACCAAAACCTTCTCCTGTCAAGATATTTCCCCAGGAGATACCAGTGGCTTCTAAGGCACTATTAGGAATGATTTCGCCTATCTTGAGTTTGACATTTCCATCATCTAGTAAAGGCTGTATATTAGTCGTTGGAAAGCCTTGCAAAATTTTGGGGGCATTGACAGCATCTAAAGCTTGAAACAAAACTTGTCCACCATTGATACTCAAAGTAGAACCACTACCAATAGCTGGAACAGGATTTCTTAGAACTGTGACATTAGGATTGTTTGAGTCAATTCCACTATTAATGGTAACTCTGCCAGCAGGTATCCCTTCAGGATTTACCAATTGTCCAGCTATTGAGGTTATGGAAAAGTTTTGAGTATCAACGTCTCCAAATAAATTCTGAAAATCTGTAGGTATAGCGAACAGAGTTTGCAATCCCCAAAATGCCTGTTGTGAAGTAACATTTTGGGTAATATAAGTATGAGTTTGTCTTCCTTGATAGATGATACCGGCTTGGGAGCCTTTGGTTTCAACTACTATTCTATTGCCATCGAGAACCCAGTAAAACTGGTCAGTCTTGGGAAATTTTGCATAAGTAAACTTATCAATAATCTGATTTTCTCCAGAAAATCTTACTCTTAGATCCGTATCTATATAATTTTCATTTTTATTTGGCTTAAATAATTCTGTGGAAAAAGTAAGGTTATCTGTAGGATTAACAATCCAAGGATACTTGTTGGCACTAAATGTTAGGGCATCAAGAATTATTGTCTTTTGGATTGCTTGTGGTTGCTTTTTTGTTCGGCGTAGTTTTTCGATTAGTATTTGTTGTTGGGGTGTGTATGGTTTGGACGGATTTGAATTTGATGGTTGAATTGTATTTGGTTGAGGCTTTTCTCGATCTTCTTCAGGTAGCTGAGGAGGCTTTTCTTTGTATTCTTCAATTGGGATAACATCAGCAATGGTGAATTTGCGTAACTGTTTTGGTTTCTCTAAGTTAGAGTTAGACTTTCTTAAAGCCTGTTTTAACAGTTCTTGGTTTTGCAAGTTATTTATTTTTCGAGCGGAATTTATTAATGACTTGTTATGATGAGCGATTAAATCAATATTATTCCTGTCTATGCTTAGAGCGATCGCAGATAATTTAATAAATACAATTTTGTATAAAATTGTTGAAAATAACAAACAGATACCAAGAATCTTGATACTTTTTCTGAATCTCATTAGGGAGATATTGATAGTTCTTCGATTTGAATTTTTCAATGTTTTCAAAATAATTTTTTTGGCTATTCAAACTTTTGAGCATTGGCTAATGTCGAAAATTAACCATTATTTCATACTTAGTCTTTGGATTTATTTGATTTGATGGATTCAACAGTGTTGCAGTAAATATAGATAGTCAAAAAAGTTTTCTTTCTTATCCTGTCGGCAAATAATAAAATAGGATTAAGCAGATTTACTGCAACAAGAGTGTAATTCTTGAGCAAAAATTCAACCTCAGCAAAATCACCACAACTCAAAAATTGAGCGATTATTTAGCCGTATAAATACGTAAGCAAAGCTTAATAAATTAAAAAATGGAGTAAAAATATACTTCAGGCTACTTGCTCTCGTCAGCAAATCTAGTACATTTGCTGCTTTTTAGTAGAGTTTATTTATACATCCGGAGTAAACTGATTGAGCTAATCGATGATACCTTTAGCCATGTATTGGAAATACTAGAGCCATATCTCACAATCAGCCGCCGTGCATTGATGCTGATGTAGATAAATTTCGCATTAATGTAAAAGCCAGTTTCCCTGAGAATTTCGACACAGTAGAAGACGATCGCATCGACCTAGAATGGTTTAGTCCGACTAGTAAATTACTCTGGTCAAATCACTAAATCTCCTATGTCTAATAACTAAATCTAATCATGCATAGTAAATAATCTCAGTCCTAAACTTGTCTACACTAGGATTATGGCGATGTCTACGATGGTCACTGAAGCTCACTCGAAGTGCGGGCTAGACCCTAGACAATAACTTTGCGGCGTAAACAGGCAGTGGCTGATAATAGTTTGTTGAAAAAGTTGTAAAGTATACTCAAAACCCTTATTCAAACTTCTCCCTGAAACGGACAGAGGCTTTGAAACAGTCATTCTCTTGTAGGGGAAGAGAGCTGAGAGAGTTAAGTTTCTAAGGCTTAGATGCGATGAAAAATACTTTTCAAACATCCTTTAAGAATCGCTTTTAACAGACTTTCCTGAACAGCCAAAGGTGAGGAAAGGGCTAACAATTATTAAAAAACGTTAAGCTCTTTTTCAGATAATCACACTGATGACTCGATATCACATTTAGATTTATTACAAAAAGTTAATGAAACCTAGACAGATTGATACAGAAGTAGCGAGGTTAGAAGCCCTCCGCCAGTATCAAATTCTTGACACAGAACCCGAAGAAGCCTATGACAATCTTGCTCAGTTAGCGGCCTTTATTTGTGGCACACCCATATCCTTGGTAAATTTTATTGATGAAAACCGTCAATGGTTTAAGGCAAAAATAGGTTTAGATGTATCAGAAATGCCCCGTAGTGTTGGGTTATCTTATCTTTGCCAAGAGCAGCGTCATGTTGTGGTGATTCCTGACACCCTTGTTGATGAGAAGTTGGCAAGTAATCCGGTAGTAACTGGCTATCCATATATACGGTTTTATGCAGGTGTACCCTTAATTACTCCGCAGGGAGATATGCTGGGAACTCTGTGCGCGATTGACCAAGTTCCACGACAACTAAGCCAAAAACAAGTGGAGGCATTTGTGGGTTTGAGTCGCCTGGTAATTGACCAACTCGAACTCAGGCGTCATGTAAGTGAGGTATCTAAAGTTACTGAGAAATTAGTGGCACACGAGCAAGCAGCCCGCGCCCAATCTGAAGCCGCCAAAACCCGCATCACTAATCTTCTCGAAAGTATCACTGATGGTTTTTTTGCCTTGGATCAAAAATGGCAATTCACCTATATTAATAGTCAAGCAGAACGGCTGTTGCAAAAAACTCACAATGAGCTTTTGGGTAAAAACATCTGGGAGGTGTTTCCAGAAATTATCGGCACAACATTTGATTGTGAATATCGCAGGGCAATCTTAGAACAGGTTAGTGTCGAATTTGAGGAATTGTATTTGCCACAGCAGTGGCTTAAAGTCCACGCCTATCCAGCAAAAGACGGCTTGTCTGTTTATTTTCAAGATGTTACTGAACGACGCAAAACAGCAGAAGCACTACGAGAAAGTGAAGAACGTTGGCAATTAGCATTACATGGTAATAATGATGGTATTTGGGATTGGAACCTCAAGACTAATGAAGTGTTCTTCTCAACTCGATGGAAGGAAATGCTCGGCTATAAAGACTACGAAGTTTCCAACCATTGGGATGAATGGATAAGACGAATCCATCCCGATGAGCAAGATTGGGTAATTCAGGCTTTCCAAGACCACTTTGCCAAGAAAACACCGTTTTACGTCTGTGAATATCGAGTCCAATGCCAAGACGGCAGCTATAAATGGATTCTAGATCGAGGACAGGCACTTTGGGACGCATTGGGTGATATAGTACGGATGGTTGGTTCTTATACTGATATCACAGATCGGAAGCGGGCAGATGAAGAATTAAAGCGGCAAAATCTGCGATCGCAATTATTTGCCGAAATCACCCTGAAAATTCGAGAATCTTTACAAATAGATGAAATTCTTCAAACCACTGTCACAGAGGTACAAAAACTACTGCAAGCCGACCGAGTGTTGATTTTTCGACTGGAACCAGACGGTTCGGGAACAGTTGTACAAGAAGCAGTTCTGCCTGGTTGGCCGGTAATTCTAGGAGAAAATATTTTTGACCCCTGCTTTAAAGAAGAATATATAGAGAGATATCGCCAGGGAAGAGTAAGTGCCATTGAAGACATTGAAGCTGCTCATATCCAACCATGCCATCGAGAATTTCTTCAGCAGTTTGCTGTTAAGGCTAATCTGGTAGTGCCGATTCTTGTCAGGGACGATATTTGGGGCTTATTGCTAGCTCATCAGTGTAGCGCACCTCGACAGTGGAATCAGTTTGAGATGGATTTGTTACAGCAATTAGCGAACCAAATTGGGATTGCTTTATCTCAGGCACAACTATTAGAAAAAGAAACCCAGCAAAGTCAGGAACTTACTCGTTCTAATGCAGAATTAGAACAGTTTGCCTACGTAGCTTCCCATGATTTGCAAGAGCCGTTGCGGATGGTAACTAGTTATTTACAACTGCTGGAGCGGAGATACAAAAACCAACTGGATATCAATGCGGATCAGTTTATTGCCTATGCAGTAGATGGGGCCAGCCGGATGCAAACCCTAATCAATGATTTGTTAAACTATTCCCGCGTCAGCACCCGTGGACAGCCTTTTGTGCCAGTTGATTGTAGTGTTGTCTTAGAACAGGTGCTTGCTAATCTTCAAGTGGCGATCGCAGATCGAAAGGCAGTAGTCACCTACGATACTCTACCTCAAGTGATGGCTGATGCTACCCAATTGACACAAGTATTTCAAAACCTGATTGCCAACGCGATCAAATTTTGCGATCGTCAACAGCCATTAATTCACATTGGAGTAAGTAAGAGAGATGCAGATATATCAAATGGAAAAAATTTAAATTTTACCCCCTCGGAGGATGAATGGTTGTTCTGGGTGCGTGATAATGGAATTGGTTTGGAATCCCAATATACTGAACGTATTTTTATAATCTTTCAGCGCTTGCACGCAAGAGACAAGTATCCAGGTACTGGAATTGGTCTGGCAATTTGTAAGAAAATTATCCAACGCCACGGGGGCCAGATTTGGGTTGAGTCGCAACCGGGTCAAGGCTCGACTTTCTACTTCACAATTCCAGATAGAGCAGGTAAGCAATGGTAAACACCATAACAGCGATTATGCCTATTGAGGTTTTGTTAGTAGAGGATAATCCTGGCGATGTCCAACTTACACGCATCGCCCTAGAAGATAGTAAAATCTCAATTCACTTAAACGTAGTCGAGGATGGTGTAGAGGCAATGGCATACTTGCGAAAACAGGGAAAATATGCTAAATTACCTCATCCAGATATTGTACTGCTCGATTTTAACCTTCCGAAAAAAGATGGACGAGAGGTATTAGCAGAAATAAAAGGAGATGAAAACCTCAAACGAATTCCTGTAGTAGTTTTGACTACTTCCCAAGCTGAAGAAGATATCCTCAAAGCCTATAACCTTTTTGCTAACTGTTATATAACCAAGCCAGTAGATTTCGATCGGTTCGTTAAAATTGTCCAATCAATAGAAAATTTTTGGTTTGCGATCGTAAAACTGCCACCGGAGTAGTGGAAATGGCAGGTGAAAATATTATTAAAGTCTTGTTAGTAGAAGACAACCCTGGTGATGTCTTATTGTTACAAGAGTTATTTAAGGAAGTAATCGCAGTTGTAGTTGAGTTGATGCCCGTTGAACGGCTTTATGAAGCAGTCAACTACCTAACAAACGAAACTTTTGATGTGATTTTATTAGACCTCTCGCTGCCAGATAGCCAGGGATTACAAACCTTTGTCATTGCTCACAATCAGGCAAAAGCAACTCCAATCATTGTGCTGACGGGTATAAATGATGAAACCCTAGCAACTAGCGCAATGCAACAAGGAGCGCAAGATTATTTAGTGAAAGGACAAGTAACTGGTGACTTGCTGGTGCGATCTATGCGTTATGCCATTGAACGTCAACGGGCAGACAACGCACTACGGCAGAGTGAGGAGCGATTTCGGGTTGCTCTCAAAAACTCTCCAATTTTTGTCTACAACCAGGATAAAGATTTACGGTACACCTGGGTTTACAATCCCCCATCTGGATTGACAGTTGAGAAAATATTGGGCAAGCAAGACTTAGATATCATCCCAGTAGAAGATGCTCAACATCTGATCGCAATTAAACGTAGAGTGCTGACTACAGGCATCGGAACGCGAGAGGAAGTATCAATTACCATCAAAGATACAACGCGATATTACGATTTAACTGTCGAGCCACTACGGAATCAAACCCAAGAAATTATCGGGGTGACATGCGCCAGTATAGATATTAGCGAACGACAAGCTGCGCTACGCGATCGCAAGCTAGCAGAAGAAAAAATTCGCGAACAAGCAGCCTTACTAGATGTCACCACAGATGCCATTTGCGTCCGAGATTTAAACAATCAAATTATCTTCTGGAACAAAGGCGCAGAAACACTTTACGGCTGGCAAGCTACAGAGGCTTGCGGTAAAAATGCTAGTGAACTTTTGGATGACGAACCTTCACCGGAAATTGAAGCGGCTCTATTGCAAGCTATTAGTCAAGGTAAGTGGCAGGGAGAGTTAACAAAACTTACTAAAATGAACAAAGAAGTCCTTGTGGCTAGTCGCTGGACTCTGGTATGCGATGAACAAGGAAAACCAAAATCAATTCTCACCGTTGACACAGATATTACCGAGAAAAAGCATCTAGAAGCCCAATTATTTCGCGCTCAACGCTTGGAAAGTATTGGCACTTTAGCTAGTGGTATCGCTCACGACCTCAACAACATCCTGACACCGATTTTGGCAGGAGCGCAACTGCTACCGCTGAAATTTCCCAATGTAGATGAGCGGACTCGTCATCTTCTAGAAATTTTAGAAATTAACGCTAGACGCGGTGCTGATTTAGTCAAACAGGTACTATCCTTTGCGCGGGGTGTAGAAGGGAAGCACATAACTTTGCAACTCAAACATATAATTGTAGAAATTGCCAAGATTCTGAAAGAGACCTTTCCCAAATCGATAGAAATCAGCACTAATGTACCGCAAGATTTGTGGATGGTTTCTGGAGATAGTACTCAACTGCATCAAGTGCTGATGAACCTCTGCGTTAACGCCCGCGATGCTATGTCCAACGGTGGTACTTTGAGTATCTCTGCTGAAAATATGTTGATTGACGCAAATTATGCCCGCATGAACCTAGAAGCTAAAGAGGGGCCTTACATAGTGATTACTGTCTCCGATACTGGAATTGGGATTCCAAAACAAATGCTAGATAGAATTTTCGAGCCATTCTTTACTACAAAAGATGTCGGACAAGGCACTGGTTTAGGGCTTTCCACAGTATTGGGGATCGTTAAAAGTCACGGAGGTTTTGTGAACGTGTATAGTGAACCGGAAACTGGCACTAGCTTTCAGGTTTACTTACCAGCAGTGGGGGGAATAGAAACACGCAGCCCCGAAAATTTGCCACCACAGACAGGACATGGAGAATTGATTTTAGTTGTGGATGATGAAGCCGCTATTCAAGAGATTACGATAACATCACTAGAAGCTCACAACTACAAAATCTTAGTTGCCAGTGATGGCATTGAGGCGATCGCGCTATATGCTCAAAATAGAGACAAAATTAGTGCCGTCCTCATGGATATTATGCTGCCCTCACTGGATGGTTTAACAGCCATACGTACCTTGCAAAAAATCAACCCCCAAGTCAAAATTATTGCCAGCAGTGGACTTATGTCCGACAAGAAGCTCAGTGCAGTAGCAGCTATTGGTGTCAATACGTTTTTGTCAAAGCCCTATACTGTCAATGAATTATTGCTTTCTTTGCAGAAAGTACTATCATGAATCAAATACTTACGTAAGTATACTAGTATTTTGGATTACAACAAAATACTCACAGCTTGGCTGTATTGTGGGTGGAAGTAGCTACTAGATTTTGAGGATTGCTGGTTTATTTGCGATCGCCTTGCATATTTTTACGCACATTAGAGAATATTTGTCAATTTATTTATCGCGATGCCTACGGTGGTCACTGAGCTTTGTCGAAGTGCGGGCAAAGCCTACGCAACTTGGTGTAAGTTGACCATTATCTTATCGATAACGGCCACTTATTAATTACATCTACACATTAAATCGAAACAGCATTACATCCCCTTCCTGCACAACATACTCTTTCCCTTCACTGCGAACCAACCCTTTTTCCTTCGCAGCATTCATCGAACCAGTTGTTACCAAATCTTTATAAGCAACAGTTTCGGCGCGAATAAATCCCCGCTCAAAATCACTGTGAATTACACCAGCAGCTTGAGGTGCAGACATTCCCGCATTAATTGTCCAAGCGCGGGTTTCTTTGGGACCGCAAGTAAAATATGTCCGCAAACCTAAAAGCGTGTAAGTTGCTCGAATCAACGATTTCAAACCGCCTTCTTCCACACCTAAAGACGCGAGAAAATCAGCTTTATCTTCTTCTGGTAATTCCACTAATTCAGCTTCAACTTGAGCCGAAACTATCACAACTTGGGCATTTTCTGTTGCTGCAATTTGCCGTACTGTTTCCACAAAATGATTACCAGTTGCCAACTCATCCTCAGATACATTCGCGGCGTAGATAATCGGTTTATAAGTGAGCAAATCTAGCCCTTTAATAATTACTTCTTCCTCTTCATTCAAGCTTACCTGACGCACCGATTTACCTTCATTTAAAGCCGCAGCTAATTTTTCTAAAACTGTGATTTCAAACTGTGCATCTTTGCTGGTACGAGCTAGTTTACGAGTACGGTCAATTCGCCGCTCAATTTGTGCTAAATCTGATAAACCCAACTCTATATTAATGATTTCAATATCTCGCGCTGGATCGACAGAACCAGCAACGTGAATAATATCATCATTTTCAAAACAACGTACCACATGGACGATCGCATCAACTTCCCGGATGTGGGACAGGAATTGATTTCCTAGTCCCTCACCCTGACTAGCACCTTTAACTAAACCGGCAATATCCACAAATTCAACCCGCGCCGGGATGATTTGTGCCGAACTGGCAATTTTAGCAAGAACATTTAACCGTTCATCCGGTACTGCGACAACGCCGACATTCGGTTCAATCGTGCAAAAAGGGAAGTTAGCCGCTTCTGCTTTAGCATTAGCAACTACAGCATTAAATAAAGTAGATTTTCCGACGTTGGGAAGTCCGACAATTCCGGCTCTTAGCATTTTGGATTTTAGATTTGAGATTTTGGATTACATTACCAAGGTAATCTAAACAGGTTCCGGTATGGTTTGGGGAATTGTCCCTGGAACCGTCTGAGGAATGGGAGCAGGTACTGGTTCTGGTACAGGCCCCGGTAAGGGTTGGGGTATCGCTGGCCCCGGTACAGGTTCGGGGCTAGGTAGCGGATTCGGCTCAGGATTGGGACTAGGTAGTGGACTCGGCCCAGGAGTAGGAATTTGTGGTTCAGGTATAGAAATCGCAGTAAGATTAATCATCGTAAATCTAAATTAAATTATTCAACCTTCCCACGCTAGATGACAACCTCATCTGTTGACATCTCCCCAAATAGCTATCTATACCCACGAACACATCCTTTAATAATTTACCGCTCCTTTCATTCTCTGCGTCCCTCTGCGCTTCCCTTTGCGCCCCTTTGCGTTTAAACTCTAATCCTCAAACTACTCCTCCTTCACCTTTTCTACCACCTCTGGCACTGGATCGTAACCGCCTGGATGAAACGGATGACAGCGCAAAATCCGCCGAGTTGCCATCCAGCTACCACGTAATACTCCGAATCGTTCAATAGCTTCAATAGCATACATCGAACAAGTTGGTTGAAAGCGACAAGTCGGGAGAAACAACGGCGAGATAAACATTCGGTAGCCCCGAATCAGCCAAATAAATAATAATTTCATTGCAGCTACCCAAATCTTATAAATTAGTAACAAGGGTAAAACTTTTCATTTGTCGTATCTTTGTTAATTACATTTTCTGACTTCACCTCAATTCCGATTTTCTGGCTGCAAATTGCGTCGGCTGCAATTTGGGTTTTACTCATCCTCCTGATTGCATGGGTGGTAAACCGCTTCGCCGATGAGCCAGAAATCGTGCGGAAGATAGTTCATATTGGCACTGGTAATGTGATTTTAATCGCTTGGTGGCTAAATATTCCTGCTAGCGTAGGGATTACAGCTTCTATTTTAGCGAGTGCAATCACCTTATTATCCTACCGATTACCAATTCTTCCTGGTATTAATAGCGTTGGACGGCAAAGCTTAGGGACATTTTTTTACTCTGTCAGTTTCGGTATTTTAGTTGCCTGGTTCTGGTATTTACAACAACCCCAGTACGCAGCACTTGGAATTTTGGTGATGACTTGGGGAGATGGACTAGCAGCTTTAATTGGGCAACGTTTTGGTACACAGAAGTATAAAGTTTTTGGGATAGAAAAAAGTTGGGAAGGCTCCCTAACTATGATGCTCGTTAGCTATCTTGTCAGTAGTTTGATTTTAGTCGGAACTCAAGGAAATAGTTGGCAAACTTGGGCAGTATCACTTGTGGTGGCAGTTATGGCTACGGCTTTAGAAGCTGTTTCATTTTTAGGTATTGATAATTTGACAGTTCCTTTGGGTAGTGCAGCCCTTGCCTTCTTTTTAAGTCAGTTAGTCTTGAGTTAGTAATTGCCTTAAGTGCTATTTCAAACAATATCTTAGAGAAGGAGTAGCACTATTTAGAAAAGAAATTGGATGTTAAATTATGGCTTGGGAAATTACCACTGAAGAGTTGTTGAAGAAATACACTTCTGGTAAGCGAAACTTCGCTGGGGCTGTGGTAATTAGAGAAAGAGGATATGGGCGAGAGTTCATTGATCTCGAAGGTGCTGTCTTGCGGAACATCAACTTGCGTGGAGCAGATTTGAGTTTTGCTGATTTGAGAGGAGCCGATTTGAGTGAAGCCGATCTCTTTAGTGCTTCCTTGATAGAAGCTCGGTTGGATGGTGCAATTATTAGGGATGCTAACTTGCAGTGTGTTAATTTGCGTTTGTGTAATTTGACTAATGCCGATTTGACTGGAACTGCTTTGGATTATATGAATGCTATTGGTGCTGTATTCCGTGGAGCTAAACTTACTCCTTTTGAACATGCCGTTTTGATTGAGGCTGATTTCCGAGGCGCTACCCCCGCGCTCCACGACTTGATCTGTAGGGGTATGAATTTTATTTATAAAACTATTATGTTTGATGGCACTCGCGAAAGTGGCCCCTACTTTGGAGAATGGAAATCCATCAGCAGGTAAAAGAGCAGGTTGAATAAAAGGCTTGATAGCATTGAGTTTTTCTATAATCCACTCAATAGATATTCCTTCAATTTCTTCCTGAATTTCCGTAGGAATATTAGCGAAGAAATCATATCGGTATAAAAAAAGTGGTAGAAAGTTAATTTTTCATATCGGCTCAATCAACAAAAAATAAATCTTTTTGAATATATTCGATACCGCCCATCAGGTGAAAATTGAGCCGAGTCTATTACCGCGATCGCTCCAAAATCCAATCGAGTAAAATCGGATTGACTAACTCCGGCGCTTCATCCTGCGGACAATGCCCCACTCCCTCTAAAGGAATAAACTTTTCTACTTGCCCAAAGTTAGCTAATTCTCTCCCTAATTTAATTAGTTCCCACGGATCGGCTGTTCCCCAGAAGATAATAGCCGGACAAGCTAACAGTCCTAACGCACCGAAGATATCGGACTATATTTTAGATTTAGAAAGGAAATTGGACGATATCTTTGAACTTAACAATACTTATCATTATGTCAAAATTTTCTTCTAGGAGCAAAAAATGATGCTTATAAATCGATTATTTAAAGGACTAGCTGTTGTATTGACAGTAATGGGAGGCATAGTAATTATTTGGTTATTAGTTAACTTGATACAGTCGCAGCTAATAATATCGTCCGCTCGTGAAGGCAGTTCTTTATCTTTAGCAAGGCTTTATTTATTCGGTTTACAGGCTCCAAAAATTGAACTAAATTTCAGACTTGTGTTCATTGCTAGCGCAGTTGAAATTGCCTTATTCTGGCTACTAGTACTTCTTGATGTTGTCTCTCGACATCGTGGTTTAATAGCTACTTTAGTCCTCTTTATTTTCGTTGGAATTGTCGTCTTTATTGTTTACAGTCAGTATGCAAGTGTTTTTTAGCTGATTCAGGACTTACGCAACTGGCACAAAAAGGGGGTAAGGTGCAGCCCTAGCCAGCGACAATTCAACTCAAACCAAGCACATAAGAATACTTGGGCGTTTTAGTTGCTGAATTAAATAATTAGAAAGCAAATTATGCTTGATTTGATAAATAGTTTGACCAGTTTGATAGGCTAAATTCTTTAATCTAATCCAAACCAACATTGCACAAGCAATATGATTTCTTTGAAGCCTAGCTTTACGACATTGACAAGATTCAATGCCTGTTAGTTGTTTAATCTCTCGGTGAAACTCCTCGATTTTCCAACGAATTTTACACACCTCTTGTACAACATCCGTGGAGCTTTGAGATAAATCGTTAGTGGCGATATAATCCGTTCTGTTGGTAGAAACAGTAACCCGGAATAGTTTCACTTTTTTCTTAGCTGGGAACCCTTTAATTTTAATTATCTTACCACAGTCTAGTTCTTCAGGACTCCATTCTAATAATTCAATACGTTTATATTTGTCTTGTCCAAATGTATCATCAACTAACCGATTATTTTTTAAAGGGCAATAATATATTTTCTCGATTGCATCAATATAAAGCATTAAACTATGTACGGCATACCATGTGTCCATCAAAACAGTATCGAATGGTAAAAGCTTATGATATACAAGGTTTTGCAGCATGTCTTTCACATGGTCTATCTTGGTTTTACCATCGACATCAGGATTAAAAATGCGGTAATCGATTACCCAAAATTTTTGAAGAGTAGGGTTGACATACACACAGCTAACTACACCAATACCTTTGAGGACACCATGTTCATTACCACTATATTGTTTTCTGACTGTTTCTATTTCTTTAGAATACCTTTTATCTAAAACGCTATCATCAAATATTATGTAACCATTAGCATCAGGTTCAATTACCTCTTTCACGTTATCCCATAATAACCGAGGTGTTAATTTTTCTCTGTTTAAATAATAGTTAATTGCATCATGGCTAATACTTTCTAAATGCTCTGCCAAATTAGTCATTGTATAATTAATCTGACTACTTAATAAGTATTGGCAGTAATCAAGCTTAGTAAATTTCATTACCGTAAGCAACATTTATCTAATACAACCTCTACCTATTTTCTCATGAATCTTTCATGCTTTGCCTCCAATACACCTGCCTCTATTACGAATACAAGGCTTTCGGAATTAAATTCAAATAATACTCATGTACTAGCTAGCGGCGATCGCTCTGTGCCAGTTGCGTAAGTCCTGTGATTGACAAAATTTACACTATTCTAACCTCTCACAGATGATTACCGCGATCGCTCCAAAATCCAATCGAGTAAAATCGGATTGACTAACTCCGGCGCTTCATCCTGCGGACAATGCCCAACTCCCTCTAAAGGAATAAACTTTTCTACCTGTGGAAAGTCAGCTAATTCTCTCCCTAACTTAATTGGTTCCCACGGATCGGCTGTTCCCCATAAGATAATCGCTGGACATTGTAATAGTGGTAAAAGGTCTTCAGGTAGAGGCCCTGTAGAATAAGAAGTAAAGGCAAGGAACACAGCTCCAGCCCCCGGATCGCTTGCTGGTGACATGAGAATATCCACCAACTCATCTGTCACCATCTCAGGATTCGAGTATGCCTGTAAGAGAATCTTCCGTACTGTTTTTGGTTTGGCGAGTTGATTGAAAAAGAAATTGCCAACTGGTTTGATAGATAACAGGCGTTGCAGTAAAGGCGCTCCATAACGACGAGATAAAGGTAAAGTTACCCGTTTGCGATCGTGCAACAGCCGTAAAGAACAGTTGAGCAAAGCAACTCCTAAGGCAATATCTGGGTTGCTGGCTGCTGCTTGCATGGCGACAATACAGCCAATGGAATTTCCGACTAAAAAAGCTGGCTCACCGACAACTTCACGGCAAAAATCTGCTACTTGCTGTCCCCAAGTTTCTAATGTGTAGGTAATTTTTTCACCAGGTTGAGGTTTTGCGGAACCACCAAAACCAATCAAATCAATAGCAAAAACTCGGCAATTTTCCGCTAATACGGGAATATTTTTTCGCCAATGCCACCAAGAAGCACCAAATCCATGAACCAGGACAACAGCTGGTCCAGTAGTTCCTTGGGTTTGGTAACATATCGGAAAATCTTGCCAAATCCAGGTTTTTGTAAAGTTAAGTGCTGTTTTTGAACTTGAGGTTGTCATGGTAAATTTTACGTAAAGAATCCTAAAAGCTTTTTAGTAGCAAGGTACAAATAAAATTGTTTTGAATTTGCAGAAAATTTATCAGATTTTCAAAATAAATCCTTGGCTCTAGTGATAGCTTATACATATACCACAAAAGCTTCTAAGCTAATAGTTTTATCCAGTCTAAAGAGTTTTCATCTTATTGATAGAGGTAATTTACTCATAACTGAGATTATGTCAGTATTAAAAATCATAACGTTTCTAATATGAGTAATATTTGGGCTATTTTTTAGATGTGAGTGAATTAGCATCAGTGCTAGATTCAGTAGTTTCACAATTTACGATCGCAAATTTGGTCTATAAGATTGGCGAATATGAGGCATCGGCTAAGGGGTGGTTTGCAACTGGAAACTGACGCTGAATTTAACAATATTTTTCTTGTTCCTAGTTCTGCGAGCCAGAAATCATGAATCTACTAGAAACAATTGATACTCCCGTTGGGAGCTACGCACCAGATTTTGAATTGCCAGGAATTGATGGTCAAGTACACCATCTCAGGCGCTATCTTGAGAAGTTCCGAGCAGTCGGCGTTATTTCTATGTGTAACCACTGCCCTTATGTCGATCGGTATTTAGGCAGACTAAAAAACATTCAAGCCGAATTTGCCCCAAAAGGCTTCACACTAATTGGACTGAATGGTAGTAATGTTGACTACGACACTAGGTCAAGCTTTGAAAATATGAAAGCTTTTGCCCGACGTCACCAGTTGAACTTCCCCTACCTGTGGGACTCAACCCAAGATGTGACCGGTAGTTTCGGTGCAACAAAAACACCAACAGCCTTTCTCATAGATACTAATGGTATAGTCCGTTACAAAGGAAAAATTGATAATCATCCCCAAGATCCATTATCAGTGGGAGAAGATTATTTGAGAACTGCGATCGCTTCTCTGTTTAAAGGTGAAGAAATAGCCATACCACAAACAGAACCAGTTGGGACTACATTGATTTGGCGTAACTAGACATAGATAGTCCCTGTAACTGTTATCTTAAATTGGAGGCAATTGCAACTTTTTTGATAAAGCGTAACTTCATGGGAACGAATTACCGACGGGTTTTACTCAAACTGAGCGGTGAAGCCTTAATGGGAAACATGGGCTATGGTATTGATCCAGAAGTGGTCAAAGGAATAGCACAAGAATTAGCAGAAGTGATAGCCACTGGTACTCAAATCGCCATAGTTGTTGGCGGCGGCAATATTTTTCGTGGCGTCAAAGCAGCGTCGGCGGGGATGGACAGGGCAACAGCTGACTATATCGGGATGATTGCCACGGTAATGAATGCCATGACGCTGCAAGATTCGCTAGAACACATAGGAGTACAGACGCGGGTGCAAACCGCGATCGCTATGCAAGAATTAGCAGAACCATATATCCGTCGTCGTGCCATCCGTCATCTTGAAAAAGGACGGGTGGTAATTTTTGGTGCTGGTTCTGGAAATCCCTTTTTTACTACAGATACGACTGCGGCATTAAGAGCAGCAGAAATCGATGCTGAGGTGATTTTTAAAGCCACCAAAGTAGATGGAGTATATGATGCCGATCCTCATATTTATCCTGACGCCAAGCGTTACAATAGCTTAACCTACGCGCACGTTTTAGCCCAAGATTTGCGGGTGATGGATAGTACTGCGATCGCCTTGTGTAAAGAAAATAATATCCCAATTCTGGTATTTGACCTAACGGTGCGAGGAAATATCCACCGAGCAGTCTTGGGAGAATCCATCGGCACCCTTGTGGGAGGTTCTTGTGAAATTAGCTGAAGCTGAAAGTACGATGCAAAAAACCGTTGAGGCAACTCAACGAGCTTTTAACTCGATTCGCACTGGTCGCGCCAATGCGAGTCTATTAGATAAGGTCTTGGTGGACTATTACGGTTCGCCTACTTCCTTAAAATCACTGGCAAATATTAGCACGCCAGATGCTACGACGATCTTAATTCAACCCTACGAGCGCAACACCCTAAACATCATTGAGAAGGCTATTTCCCTCTCAGATGTGGGTTTAACACCCAGTAACGACGGTTCTGTAATCCGGTTGAATATTCCGCCCTTAACGAGCGAACGCCGTAAAGAATTCGTCAAAATGGCATCCAAGTATGCCGAAGAGGGTCGTGTTGCTATTCGCAACATTCGCCGCGATGCCATAGACGCCATTCGCAAACAGGAGAAAGCCTCTGAAATCTCCAAAGATGAATCAAAAGACCAGCAAGACAGCTTGCAAAAACTGACAAATGAGTACACTGCCAAAATAGACTCGTTGTTGGCAGAAAAAGAAAAAGACATCACGACTGTTTAAAGTCTCAAGTCTTAAGCATAAAGGCTGAAGGATAATGGATAAATTCTTCAGCCTTTATCATTTCTTAAGTTATTGCATAAATCCTAGAAAAATTGATCGAGTAAGTAAGTAGACATGAATAATTAAAGTAGGAACAATTCATAAATTGCCCCTACTCAATAGAAAATAAACTAATTCTGGAGCAAAAATTCAATATGTACGACTGCATCATCGTCGGCGCAGGGCCAGCTGGTGGAACAGCTGCATATCATTTAGCCAAACAAGGTCGCTCAGTATTAGTGTTGGAAAAAGAATCTCTGCCAAGATATAAACCTTGTGGTGGTGGTGTATCTCCAGCGATCGCTCAATGGTTCGATTTTGATTTTAGCCCAGTAATTTCTGTAAAAGCCGACTCCCTTCGCTTTACCTGGAATTTGGGCGACCCCGTAGAAGCAAAAATCGCCACCAAAGAACCAGTCTGGATGGTACGACGAGATATTTTTGACCATTTCCTAGTGCAGCAAGGGCAAAAGCAAGGGGCTGAACTACGAGATAATACGGAAGTAACGGGTATTGAGTTTCAAAGTGACTATTGGCAAGTTAACACAACTAATGGCTCAGTTACAGGTCGCTACTTAATCGCGGCTGATGGTGTCAAAGGGCCAATGGCAAAATGGCTAGGCTTCAAAGACCGTAAACGCCGTTTAGCAGGAGCTTTGGAAGCAGAAGTGGCCGCGGAGGTCAAGGATAAATCTACAATTCACTTCGAGTTTGGCTTGGTCAAAAACGGCTACATTTGGAACTTCCCGAAGGCGGACGGTTATTCCATTGGTGTCGGTACATTTGTCGGCGGCAAACCCCAGGATTTTAAGAAAATTTTAGATGAGTACGCGCGATCGTTTAATGTAGATATCAAAACTGGCAAACAATATGGTTATCCTCTTTGCTTGTGGGATGGCAACCAAAAGTTGCATACTCAAAATGCAGTTTTAGCTGGGGAAGCTGCTTGTGTAGTCGATCCCATGACAGCAGAAGGCATTCGTCCGTCAATTTTTAGCGGTTTGATTGCAGCAGGAGCCATAAATGAGGCTCTTTCTGGTGATATCAATGCTTTAGAAAAATATAGCGAAGCCATTAATGAAGAATGGGGTACTGAAATGGCTTGGGCACAAAAATTAGGTGGGGCATTTTATCGCTTTCCTAGCATTGGCTACAAAGTTGGTGTTAAGCGCCCCTCTGGTGCCAAAATTATGGGTAAGATTATGTGTGGAGAACTGCGCTATGGCGATGTTGCTGGTCGCGCCCTAAAGCGTTTAATTCCTGGTTTTGGAGGTTAATTAACCAAACCAGTTGCTTGAGCAACTTGTTAAAGGTAGGCAAACATCCGCCACTGTGTAATAGGCATTTCTCAATATGGCAATTCACTTGACAAAACGGCTTTCTGTGTTCGCTGCTATTCTAGCTCTTGTCCTTTCCATGCCGGGAATTGCCTTAGCTGCACCCGTTCAACTCCATACTATTTCTGGTGTCATTTTTGCCCAAACTACCAAAACTGCAAGCTACTCTAACTCATCAAAGATTAACCTGACTCCCTTACAACGCCAAGAACTCCAGGCTGTGCGTCAGCGAAGAAACAGGGAAATTGAGGCAGTCTTAAGTAGATCGCAACGTGCCCAACTTAATCACAATCTCCGGGCTGGTAATAATATTAAGCAAGCCCTAGAAAAGCTGAATTTGCAACCAGAACAGCAAGATTTAGTAAAGGCGATCGTGCAATTTACTAACTTGAAAATGAAGGCTATTTCATCTAGGCATTTGCTAAAAACAGGACATAATTAAAGGCTTAAAAGACGCGATCGCCTAATAATTTTAATTATTAATGCGATGTACAACTTATTTTTAGAATCCCACTTTTATTATTCCTATACCCCACAGTCTGAGAGACTTATGGAAATAGTTGATTAATCATAACTTCAATTTCTGGAAATGCAATCAAGGATAATGTTGCGTCCTCCTGCAAAATAAATTCAAGATTGTAACCTTTCAAGCTTGGTTCGCGAAAAACATAAACCTGACGCTGATTCACATCTAAAATCCAGTAATCATTAATTCCTGCTTTCGCATAAAGAGGCGCTTTGTGTTTACGGTCTGCTTCTAGTGTTGTATCCGCTACCTCAATTAATAAAAAGATTTCATTCGGTGCAGGATGACGATCGATATACTTTCGCGCATCAATCTGAACAACAGCAATATCTGGCTCAGGTTCCGAGTATTCGCTCAACTGAATGGGATCTTTTACCCGAACTAGGGCAACTTTTGCTAGCAGTCGCTTGAGATAATCAGATGCACACAGCGTTGTCGCTGTATGGGGAGGATTTTTGGCGCTCATCGGGATAACTTGCCCATTAATCAGTTCTACCCGTTCATCGTCTGTAATAATACCCGTTTCAAACATCCGGTGATATTCGTTTACAGTCCACAGGCGCACTCTAGTTTGTGTCATTGTATTTCCTTTAGCGATACCTACAGTGGGCTACGCCTACGCACATCACTTTTAGGCGATTATCTTTTACTCTCAACTTTGGCAGCATCTATAATTAATCTTGCCCTATTTAGTTCGTTACCATGTCGGAAGAAGATATCCGAGCCGCAAGGCTGGAGAAAGTAGAACAGCTCAAGCAGCTAGGGACTAACCCTTATGCCTATCGTTGGGAATCCACCCATCATGCAACGCAGTTGCAAGAAAAGTTTGCCAATTTATCGAGTGGTGAAGAAGTCGATTTGGAAGTTGCCATAGCCGGGGACGCATTATGGCGCGTCGCGTTTTTGGTAAATTGGCTTTTTTCACCTTGCAAGATGAAACCGGTACGATTCAGCTTTATTTGGATAAAAATCGCATCCAAGAAGGTATGGCAGATATTGATGCTGATGCCTTCAATCATTTAAAACAACTCACAGATGCAGGCGATATCCTAGGAGTTAAAGGTACTATTAAACGGACTGAAAAGGGCGAGTTATCTGTCTACGTTAAACAATATACTATCCTTACTAAATCCCTGTTGCCTCTACCCGACAAGTGGCATGGATTAACGGATGTTGCCAAGCGCTACCGTCAGCGCTACGTTGACTTGATTGTAAACCCAGAAGTGCGGCAAACTTTTCGCCGTCGCGCTCAAATTACTGCTGGGATTCGCCGTTATTTAGAAGAACGAGATTTTCTAGAAATTGAAACGCCCGTTTTGCAAAGTGAAGCTGGGGGTGCAGATGCACGTCCATTTATCACCCACCACAACACTTTAGAAATGGAATTGTATCTGCGAATTGCCACAGAACTCCATCTCAAACGGTTGATTGTAGGTGGTTTTGAAAAGGTGTTTGAATTGGGACGGATTTTCCGCAATGAGGGAATTTCGACTCGACACAATCCCGAATTTACGACGATTGAAGTTTACCAAGCCTACGCCGACTACAACGATATGATGGCGCTGACAGAAGGGATTATTACTACTGTTGCACAAGATGTACTCGGCACATTGCAAATCACCTACCAAGGGGAACCGATAGATTTAACACCACCTTGGCGACGGGTGACAATGCACGATTTAGTTAAAGAATTTACAGGCTTGGATTTTAATTCGTTCCAAAGTTTGGAAGAAGCAAAAACAGCAAGTAAAAATGCTGCTATCCCTGGTATAGATGAAGCTCAATCAATTGGTAAGTTATTAAATTTAGCCTTTGAAGAGAAAGTAGAAGCTAATTTAATTCAACCTACCTTTGTAATTGATTACCCTGTAGAAATTTCGCCCTTAGCAAAACCCCACCGTTCTGTACCTGGTTTGGTGGAAAGATTTGAGTTATTTATAGTCGGGCGAGAAACAGCGAACAGCTTCTCAGAACTTACCGATCCTATCGATCAAAGAGAACGTTTAGAAGCACAAGCGGCGCGGAAAGCTGCTGGTGACTTAGAAGCCCAAGGTGTAGATGAAGACTTTCTGACAGCTTTGGAATACGGTATGCCGCCTACAGGTGGTTTAGGGATTGGGATCGATCGCTTGGTGATGTTATTAACCGATTGTGCCAGTATTCGGGATGCGATCGCCTTCCCCTTACTCAAGCCAGAAAAATCAGAATCATCCCCAGAAGAATCCTAATCTTACACCCCATTCCTTAATCCCCTCCTCGCTTGCGGGGCTACAGTGTACACACATCCTGTCAATTAAGCCCAAACCTTGGATTTACCCCCCCCCTTAATCCCCCCTTGCAAAGGGGGGAAATCCGGTTCTCCCCCTTACCAAGGGGGAGTTAGAGGGGGTGAGAAAGACTTGTGTGTACACCGTAGCTTTGGCGGGGTTGTGTTACACCACTACCTTTTCTAAAATCAGCTTAGAACGTTTCACTTGCTCAGGAATCGTTACGGGATAATCTCCGGTAAAGCAGGCAGAACAGAAACTATTAGTATCTTCTCGTGTCGCTTCTAGCATTCCCTCCCAACTCAGATAAGCAAGGCTGTCTACTTCCAGTTGCTTGGCAATTTCTGCTACTGATTTGGTAGCAGCAATTAGCTGATCCTGAGAATCGGTATCGATGCCATAGAAGCAGGGATGAGTTACAGGCGGAGACGAAATTCGCATGTGTACCTCTACTGCACCTGCTTCACGCAAAGTTTTGACTAGTTTACGGCTGGTAGTACCCCGTACAATCGAATCATCTACAATAATTACTCGTTTACCTACCAGCACATCTTTGAGAGGGTTGAGTTTCATCCGCAGACCCCGATTCCCGCATGGTTTGGGTTGGTTGAATGAAGGTTCGCCCAACATAGCGATTTTTAATCAGTCCTTCGCCGTAAGCGACACCAGACGCTTGGGAAAATCCAATGGCAGCAGGTATACCAGAATCAGGAACACCAAAGACAATATCGGCATCTACAAAAGATTCTTTAGCTAGCTGGTGTCCTAATCGCATTCGATAGCTGTACAAACTCTCGTTGTGCATGACGCTATCAGGGCGAGCAAAGTAAATCATTTCAAAGATACACAATTTCCGCTCGGACAGTTGACTCCAATGATAAGAAGCTAAACCTTCTTCTGTAATCCAAACTAATTCACCTGGTTCTACGTCTCGTAGGTATTCGGCTCCAATGATGTCTAAACCACAAGTCTCGGAAGCCAAAACGTAACGGACTGGATTACCAGCCAAAGTGCCGATTACTAAGGGGCGGATTCCATTAGGGTCGCGGACACCCATAACGCCGACGGGAGTGCCAATAACTAAACTAAAGGCTCCTTGGCAACGTCGAAATGCCTGAATTGAACCTTCTAGCCAATCAGCGCCCGTATCTATGGCTTCGGCGATCGCAAAAGCGATCATTTCTGAGTCTGTTGTGGTGACTAAGTTACATTTATTTTCAAGCAACTCTTGACGTAGTTGCATGGTATTGACTAAATTACCATTGTGTGCTAGCGCTATTGAACCTAAACGGGTTTCTAGTACTGCGGGTTGGGCATTAACTTTGCGGCTAGAACCTGTGGTGGAATAACGAGTGTGACCCAACAGCAAGACTACCGGGCAATTGATCCAAAACAGATTCATTGAAAACTTGAGACACCAAGCCCATATCTTTGTGGAGATGTACTTGAGTTCCCTCAAAGGTGGCAATACCAGCTGATTCTTGACCCCGATGCTGGAGGGCATACAATCCAAAGTAGGTCAGTTTAGCAACGTTTTCTCCTGGGGCGTAGATCCCAAAAACACCGCAAGCTTCTTCTGGCTTGTCAGACTGATTTTCATGACTATTGATTGGGTTGTTGGTCTGGTCGGGGTATTCATCCGAAGTGACAGAATGAATAGAAATCATGCTAGCTTTGCTCCTGATGGGGGGGGTCAATCAATTTTGGATTTGAGACTTCAGCTACGCTCAGTCGAACGATTGACGATAGCGGAGCGTAAAGCCTTCTCTGCGAGAGGCTGCGCCAACGGCATGGCTTCGCTTAGAGCGAGTCCGCGTACTCTGTAAGAGTTGCAAGCTACGCGCAGCGTCTTGTAGAGAGCGTTTTTTGGATCGATCGCACCGTAGTAAAGATGCGGCTTGGGATTTAAGAATGGCTATTTCAGATTTTTTGCCCAGTAAGAGCAAGATATGAACTAGAAGCAACGCCCCTAATCCAAAATCTAAAATTCAAAATCTCAAATTGGTAGTCAGTCACTGGGATTATATAGATGGCTGGGGAGTTCTTAACAAATCTTTAACCATCCATTAAAACAGTACCCTAATTTTGCTCAGAGACGCTAATAAAAGAGTGAGGAATTAGGAGTGAGGGGTTAGGAGTTATGCATTTTATTCCTAACTCCTCACTTTCAACTCCTAACTTCTTCAGGGGTAGTGGTATGGATGGCGAGACGTTTGGCGATCGCATGGAAATAGCGATCGTTCATATCTTCGATACTAACTTTGATTAAGGTTTGGTTATCAGTGGTGAAAACCCCCAAACCCGTCTCAAAATTACCAACTACACCCAGTTTTTGCCATTCTTGACTTAGATGTTCCTGTAAATATGATTCCCAAATTTCTTGTTGTGCTGATGCTACAGAAACTAAAATTCTGGCACCACCTTCGGCAAACAACACCTCATCCAAGCGGTTTAACTGTGTAGGTGCTATTTCTAAATTGATTTCAGCACCAAGGTTGCCAGCAAGACAACATTCGGCTAGTGCGATCGCCACTCCCCCCTCAGCAGAATCGTGAGCTGAACGTACCCAACCATTACGAATTCCTTCACGACAAACTTTCTGGACGCGGCGTTCCAAGTCAAAATCAACCCGTGGTGGTTTTCCGGCAACAGTATTGTGGATGGTGGCTAAATACTCAGATGCTCCCAAACTGATTTGGGATGCTAAAGGCAATCCCAGAAGATAAATCACATCACCGGATGCTTGCCAACCTTGACCACAAATTTTGGTGATATCAGGAATTAAGCCCACCATTCCGACAACAGGAGTGGGATAAATCGGTTGGGGGATGCCTTGAGAATCAAGAGTTTCATTGTACAAAGAGACATTTCCACCCGTAACTGGTGTTGCCAATTCTCGGCAACCTTCCGCCAAACCGCGACAAGCTTCTGCCAATTGCCAGTAACCAATGGGTTTTTCTGGAGAGCCAAAATTGAGGTTATCCGTCACTGCCAGAGGTTCTGCACCCACACAGCTAAGATTGCGTGTAGCTTCTGCCACCACTGCCTTAGCTCCCTCGTAGGGGTCAAGATATACATAACGAGGATTGCAATCTACAGTGGCCGCCACACCACTTTGGGCATTGAGGGTTTCCTTGTCTCCTTGTCCTCTTTGTCCCCTTGTCCCCTTGTCCTCTTCCAAGGGGCGCAAGCGGATAACAGCTGCATCTGCACCACCTGGAAGTATTATTGTATTATTTTGTACCTGATGGTCATACTGACGATATACCCAATTTTTAGAAGCGATCGTGGGTGTATCGAGCAAAGTTAAGAGAATATCATTCCAATTTTGCAGTCCTCCTGGAAGTTCTATTCCAGCAGTTGTAGAAGGAGGTAGGGAATCAGCAGTCCATTCCCAAGCTTGACGCGCATATTCTGGTGGTTCTGCCAATAACTCCCGGTTATACAGTGGGGTATTTTCTGCCAAAGCTTCAGCAGGAATTTCTGCTGCTACTTCACCCTGAAAAAGAATTCGCACAATCGGATCGGCGATGACTGTACCAGCAACAACGGCTTGAAGTCCCCACCGATGGAAAATGTCAATTAATTCTTGTTCGCGCCCTTGATGAGCAACAAACAGCATTCGTTCTTGAGATTCCGAAAGCAGATATTCATAAGGAACCATCCCTATTTCTCTGACGGGAATCTTATCTAAATCTAGTTCAATTCCCACACCGCCTTTTGCCGCCATCTCTGAAGTAGAACAGGTGATTCCCGCAGCTCCCATATCTTGAGCGGCGACAACTGCACCCGTCTTAAACGCCTCCAGACAAGCTTCAATCAACGATTTTTCCAAAAAGGGATCGCCCACTTGTACAGCAGGGCGATCGTCTATGGATTGATCGCTCAATTCTGCACTAGCAAAACTCGCACCTCCCATACCGTCGCGCCCAGTGGTGGAACCAACATACAGCACGGGGTTGTCTAAGCCAGATGCTCCAGATTTGACGATTTCTGATGTTTCCATCAACCCTAGTGCCATAACGTTCACTAGAGGATTTCCAGAGTAAGCAGAGTCAAAGTAAACTTCGCCGCCAACGGTCGGTACTCCCACACAGTTACCATAATGAGAGATTCCTGCCACCACACCAGTGAATAGCCGTTGGGTTTTGGGATCTTCTAAGGAACCAAAGCGTAACGAGTTTAATAGGGCAATGGGACGCGCACCCATTGTGAAAATATCTCTGAGAATACCTCCAACTCCCGTTGCTGCTCCTTGAAAGGGTTCGACCGCTGAGGGGTGGTTGTGGGATTCAATTTTAAAAGCTAGTTGGAGTCCGTCACCCAAGTCTACAACACCAGCATTTTCACCAGGCCCCACGAGGATGCGGGGGCCATCGGTGGGAAATTGTTTGAGTAGAGGTCGAGAATTTTTGTAACAACAATGCTCAGACCACATCACGCCAAACATTCCTAGTTCAGCTTTGTTGGGATGACGGCCTAGCCGACGGACAATTTCTGCGTATTCTTCTGGTTTAAGACCTTCAGCAGCAATTTCTTGGGGGGAAAAGGCTGGTTTTGAGGTTGCAGTCATGGAAGTAATGCACTCTGGGGGACAGAGCATTATTCTATCGATTTACTTGCGCTGTAAGTGCAGTTCCAGAAATGCAGATAATTCTTCTTTGGATATTTCTTTCTGAACTACTTGAATCACCAAGTTGTAAGCTTGCTCTTGAGATAGGTTGAGAGTGTAGCCATTTAAGCTCAAAAAAGTAAGCATAACAGCGAAAGCGGTACGCTTATTGCCATCAATAAACGGATGGTTCATTGCTAAATGGTAGAGGAACGCTGCTGCTTGCTCGTGAATTGTTGGATGGAGAAGTTCACCGCCAAAAGTAGCTTGAGATTGTGCCAGTGCTGAATCTAGCAAACCTTCGTCTCTAACACCTGATGTTCCACCAAATCTTTGAATTTGGCGTTGGTGAATATTTAAGACTTGAGAAATAGTGAGAAATTTAGGAGTCTGCAAGCTGAAGGAATACCTCTTCCCATTTTTTTTCAACTGCTAAGTAAGCCTGCCATACTTCTTCATCTGAGGCAACCCGATTTGAAGCAGTATTTTCTAACTTGTCTTCATTTTGTTCAATCTCGCGGAAAGATTGAGCAAAATCAGGAATATTTAATAATACTTTTTCAGTAACTTCGTTTTCTTCTGTTTCTTGCAAATAAGCCAGAAACGCAACTGCTAATCGCAACTTTTCAATAGAAAGTTGACGCAAACGGCTTTCGGCTTCTGATAAATAAGTGCTGTGCTTTTGTTCTGTTGCCATCATTACCCCAAGCTAGGTTCGTTGCCAGTTATGAATCAGTTTTCTTGCTAACTCTAGCTTATCGCCCTATTGTGATTTACTCATTATGTTGCAAAACACAATGCCTACGGCAGCAAGCTACGCACTTTTACTTCCTGTAGATTGAAGCGCGATCGCTCTTTAATTTAAACTCTAACTAAATACTTGTATTTCCATCTTGGTAAATATTGGCAGTAGATGCTTATACAGCCTTGATTACAAGCAAACTTGTTTCTTGGATGCAAGGGTAGTAAAACCTCAGAATGCACTCAACAGGATTATTCCGACCATAAGATAGACAAAATTTAAGATCACTAGCACACAAAATGCTTTAGTCTGTAAAGATAACTTTATTTTTTAATCTTAGTGAAATTTCTAGCTCCTTTACTTACGTGAGTCTAGTCTCACTCAGAGATTATTCGGGTATATGCAGTTTAGATGTAACAATCAAGTGACGAGAATCACACATATTGATGATTAGGATCGTCTCCCAGCGATTGGTAACTAGGCATAATTAATGACAACTGAACTCTAGCCGAGTCATTAATAGGGAACACACTTAATAGCCGACAGCCTTAATCAAGGACTGTCGGTTTTTTGTATCTATAATTATTGTCCTTGTCTTTTGAGCAATGCCCCTCAAGAGTTCTGAGTAATGAGTGCTGAGTGCTGAGTGCTGAGTAGGGAGAATTTCAACTCGGAACTCGGAACGGGCTAAATGCTCCGCTACCTCTAACGGAACTGTTTTGCCCCATACCTATAAAATTTCCCCACAACTGGTTGGTAACTTGACAGAGATTTTGCCACAGCCACTACCAAATGTGGGGAAGGTACGATCAAATTGGGTATTTTATGCCTATCGAGTGCTAATACCTCGCACTCACTCTAGTAGACCGAAAGTATATTCCTAGAACCAGCACACACTTTGTCTTAAGACATCGCTTGAATGATGTAATCAAAGTAAGGTGCTGCTTCGGCTGCGTCTTCCGCACTCAGTAAGCTAATAGAGGCTGTTTTGAGGGAATTAATCGCTTCTACCATTCCAGGCACGGGAACGCCCAATGAATTGTACATTTCCCGCACACCAATCAAACCGATTTTTTCGATTGGCTCTTTATCACCGGCAAGTACACCATAAGTAATTAGGCGTAAGTACCAGCCAAAATCACGGATACATAGAGAGCGTTGGCGTTCACCGTAAGCATTACCTCCAGGGGAGATAAAGTCAGGACGCTTCTGCCACAGTTGTTTAGTTGCTTCTTGAACTATCTTCTTTTCGTTTTCGGCTAAGGTAGCCGCAATCCGCGTCCGTTGTACGCCGGTTTGCAAAAAGTCTTTGATATTTTTAAGTTCGCCACTGCTGGGATAACGCAGTTCGTCGTCGGCTTTGAGAATAACTTGGCTAATTACAGTCATGATTATTGAAATCACCTGAAATATTATCTGTTAGTTTAGCGAGTTGGAGGTACACAAGTGAAGGGATAGGAGCTACTTATGTATTGAATTTATCTATTTCAGGAGAGTGGAGAGTGAAGAAAGGAATAGGTGACAGGTTACAGGGTATAGATTATTCCCTGTCACCTGTCACCTATTACCTCTCCTCTAATCCCAATGACCAATGACTAATGACTAATGACCAATGACAAAAATAATTTGGCAACAGGGTGAATTAATCGAAGTGACGATCGCTAACCTAAGTGATACAGGCGATGGTGTGGGACGTGCTGATGAGCGTGTAGTGTTTGTCCCAGATACTGTCCCAGGCGATCGCGCTATTGTCCGTTTAGTACACGTTAAACCAAAATACGCCCACGGTAAGCTGCAACAGCTATTGTCACCATCCCCCCACCGTGTTCGGCCCAGTTGTATTGTGGCGGATAAGTGCGGTGGTTGCCAGTGGCAGCATATTAATTATGATTACCAGCTAGTAGCCAAGCAAAATCAAGTTATTCAAGCTTTGGAGCGCATTGGTGGTTTTATCCAACCACCGGTAGATCCGGTACTTGCTGCCCCTTCTGCTTTCGGCTACCGTAATAAATCTACATATCCTCTCTCGCTATCGGCAACAGGACAAGTACAAGCTGGTTACTATCAAAAAGGTAGCCACCAATTAATTAATTTAAATCAATGTCCAGTCCAAGATGCGCGATTAAATCCCTTACTTGCCGAAGTTAAGCAGGATATTCAACAGCAAGGTTGGCAAATTTACGACGAACACCGCCACCAAGGAAAAATTCGCCATCTCGGTTTACGCATTGGCCGACACACAGGGGAAATGTTGCTGACTTTGGTGGTAAAGGACTGGAATTTATCAGGAATTGAAACTCAAGCCCAGGAATGGTTAAAGCGCTATCCGCACTTAGTGGGAGTGTCGCTCAATCGCAATGGCGATCGCACAAATGCTATCTTTGGATCAGAAACCCGTTGCATTGCTGGAGTCCCCCACCTGCATGAATATTTTGCTGGACTGGAATTTCAAGTACGCCCAGATACATTTTTCCAAGTGTATACAGAAACGGCAGAGGCACTATTGCAGGTAATTCAATCAGAACTCAATCTTCAAGGGCATGAGTTCCTAGTTGATGCCTACTGTGGTATTGGGACTTTAACTTTACCCCTTGCCAAAAAAGTACGTATTGCTACAGGATTAGAAGTGCAACCAGCAGCAGTAGAACAAGCAATTTTGAATGCCCACCGCAACGGAATTGATAATGTGACTTTCCTTGTCGGGGCAGTAGAGAAATTGCTTCCCCAAATGGGCACAATACCAGAAGTAGTAATACTCGATCCGCCACGTAAGGGGTGCGATCGTGCAGTCATAGATACTTTACGGCAATTGAAACCATCTCGGATCGTTTACGTCAGCTGTAAAGTAGCTACCCTCGCCCGCGACCTGAAATTGCTTTGTCAAGATGGGCAATATACCATCACACGGGTGCAACCTGCTGATTTTTTTCCTCAAACTGCTCATGTTGAAGCTGCCGCCTTTCTTGTGCTATCACATTGTTGACAAGGTTAGTAATTCCTTCAAAAAACTGAAATTTGAAATTTTTAGTGTAGTGCATACTAAAGATGCTAAAATTGAATTAAGCGAAAAATAAAAATCCATTTTGTTTAAATAAATTCAAGTAGCATAGGTTCTGAAAAACATGAAGAAGATTGTGTGAATTATAAATCGGCAACTAATTAGAGTATGCCAATACTCTCTAAAATTAACAGCATATTTTTAATTTGCTGAGTTCATTATCAAATTTATTCCAGCCGATATATACCGAAACAATCCCAATTCAGAACTATAGAGCCAATGCTCCCTAGCATTTTCAAAATTTAGTTTTAAAGACGCAAGTTTGAAGGCAGCATGACCACCTCAAGTTTTATCAGGGTGACTGTAATAGCAAACTGATGTCTAGCTAACTGAAAGCTATGGGGTTTCTCTTGTGATTACTATTTCACTCCGTCCAGTTGGACGTTATTGGGGCACTATTAGTTTTGCCTCAACCCTCTACCTTTGTCCCATCTTAGACTTATTGTTGGCAGAAATTCCAGCAAGATTACAAGCAGAACTGCGGCTAGGACTTCAAGAAGCCCTAGTAAACGCAGCTAAACATGGTAATAATCTCGATCCGAGTAAAACAGTTGTAGTTCGTTTTTCCGTAATCGATAATCAATATTGGTGGATAATATCAGACCAAGGTAGTGGCTTTACTCCTTCATCTACTAGTAATGAAGAACCAACAGACTATCTTCCACCAGATGAATCGGAAAATGGTCGTGGTTTATGTCTTCTGCATCAAATTTTTGATCGGGTAGAGTGGAACCGTAAAGGCACAGAATTAAGGCTTTGTAAACAAATGGAAAATCGCCGGGGATTATCTTTGCGGCGGTAGGGTAGTTAGGAGTTAGGAGTTAGGAGTTAATAATTTAAAACTTTTAACTCATCACTTATCACTCCTAATTTTACTCATCACTTCTAACTTTTTCCGTGAGTTGGACAGGGAGGGGCAGAAATGGAGCGATCTAACCAACCAATTGCCTGTTCTAATCTAGCTTGAGCTTCTTGTGGCTGATTCTTTAAAAGATACACAATCGCTGCTGCCACTTGTTCATTAGCGCGAGAATTGCGGTTAGACTTGAGGCGATGCCAATCGTTAGGGGAAATGCTTAGTCTTTCCATGAGGGCTTGAGCTAGTTCCAGAGTACTAAGTTCATTCAGTTGACTGGTTTTCGGCAGCTGGGTAGATTGGGACATAACTATTGGCACATTTGCATTTACTTCTACTTTACTACTTGTAAATGAAGCCGCCAAAACAATCACAGCCGTCAGCAGAAAATCCAGAACCAGATTTTGAACAAGAACTAGAGGAAGTAGAGCGATCGCTCCTATCCTTAAAAGAACGTTACGATCAAGTGCAACGCGATCGCCAACAACAGGCACAATGGCAACAGCGCCGGGATCAACTAAAGCATAATAAATCTCAAACACCAGAAATCAAAGCAGAGTTACGGCACATTCAACAGCAGTTGGAAATGCTAGAAGTGAACTTAGAAAGCCAGTTATTTTCTTGGCGTAGCCTCAAAAAACCTTTCTGGCAAGTCGTCCGCTTTGGTGGAATGGGCGTTATCATAGGCTGGATATTAAAGTCTTATGCTGGGTAAATATGGTAAATCGACGGATTGCAGAAATATTGCGAAGTGGCCAACCTGATGAGTCCCCCCCTCCAAGTGCAAGGCTGGGTGCGAACAAAGCGCGAGTCCAAAGGGTTTGCTTTTATTGAAGTCAATGACGGCTCATCACTAGCTAATTTGCAAGTCGTCATTAATCAGGATTTGCCAGATTACGAAGCTATATTAAAAAAACTGAATACGGGTGCTGCTGTTGAAGCCACAGGGTTACTAGTGGCTTCTCTTGGTAAAGGACAGCGAATTGAGTTGAAAGCTGAGTCCGTGAAAGTTTACGGAGAAGCCGATCCCGATACATATCCCCTGCAAAAGAAACGCCATTCCTTTGAGTTTCTGCGAACCATTGGACATTTGCGATCGCGTACCAATTCCTTTGGTGCAGTTTTTCGCGTCAGGAATGCTTGTTCGACAGCAATTCATCAATTCTTCCAAGAAAGGGGCTTTTTGTGGGTACACACACCCATAATCACTGCTAGCGATTGCGAAGGCGCGGGCGAACTTTTTAGCGTTACTAGTTTAGATTTAAAGAATATTCCCCGCACAGATAATCAAGCAGTAGATTACAGCCAAGACTTTTTTGCTAAACCCACATATTTAACAGTTAGCGGCCAGTTAGAAGCGGAAGTTATGGCGATGGCGTTTTCTAACGTCTATACCTTTGGCCCTACCTTCCGTGCAGAAAATTCCAACACCTCCCGCCACTTAGCAGAATTTTGGATGGTTGAGCCAGAAATGGCTTTTTGCGATTTAGAAGGCGATATGGATTTAGCTGAGGCGTTTCTCAAACACATTTTTAAATATGTATTGGAAACGTGCCCAGAAGATATGGAATTTTTCAATGAACGCATTGATAAATCTGTGTTGGCAACAGCCGAAAATATTATTAATAATCAGTTTGAACGGTTAACTTATACAGAAGCGATCGCACTTTTAGAAAAAGCTGATGTTAAATTTGAATATCCAGTAAGTTGGGGTTTAGATTTACAATCAGAACACGAACGCTACTTAGCTGAACAACAGTTTAAAAAGCCAGTAATTGTCACAGATTACCCAGCGCAAATCAAAGCCTTTTATATGCGCTTGAATGACGATGAAAAAACCGTTCGGGCAATGGATATTGTTGCACCCAAAATTGGCGAGATTGTCGGCGGTTCTCAACGGGAAGAACGTTTAGAAGTTTTAGAACGCCGTGTGTTAGCGCAGGGGTTAAAGCCAGAAGACTTGTGGTGGTATCTTGATTTGCGTCGTTATGGTACTGTCCCTCACGCTGGTTTTGGGTTGGGTTTTGAAAGACTCGTGCAATTTATAACAGGTATGGGAAATATTCGTGATGTGATTCCGTTCCCGCGTACACCACAAAGTGCTGAGTTTTAGTTTGATTAAATAAGGGGATTAAAAATCGCGTCTACAAAAACCAAGTCCGTCTGCGCTCAATACGGTTCGGTTAAACCAAGAGACGCGATAAATCGCCGTCAAGACGAAGGATTGATTATTGTAGAGACGCCGATTTATCGCGTCTTTGTGATTTATAATTTTAATCAAAAAGCCCTCATCAACCGTATTGCGTCTGCACTGACTCATAAAAACTCCAAAACCCGCATTCGCGGGTTTTGCTTGTATAGGCACGTATTTTCTAAAGCGATTAATTAAAATTAAGGATTTTGAATCTCCTGTTGTAAAACTTGAACTTGCTCAATAGATAATTCAGTAACTTGAGCAATTTGTTCTAAACTCATGCCAATTCGCAACAAATTTAAAGCCAATTTTCTTGTTGTTTCTGCTTTACCTTTAGCTTCACCTTTGGCTTCGCCTTCTTCTAGGATTTCTTGATAAATGACTGATTCGCGCATAATCTCACTCCTGAAAATCTTCTTAATTACATCTTTCTTTAATACTAGACCTGCTAGAATGCCACTGGCAGCAGCTATATTTCTCTGTAGCTGGCGATCGCTAATTGCTTCAACTGCTTTGGCTACTTGCGTTAATACCATTGTAGGATCGTTTGTCTGACTTAGCACAGCAAAGAGTAATAGACCTGGAATGCTCATAAACCTGTCTGTCGGTTGTTCCCACAGGCGTATTACCTCAAACTGATGGTAAGTGTTGTTTAATCTAAAACTGTTTTCACTGACTAATTCTGAACTAGTTTTTCTCAAATAGATTACTATTTGACGCATTTCTTTGTTAGGAAAGCGGCGATAAACCCTAACTCGATAATCTAACATCCGAAAGGGAATATCTTCATCAGGGTTGGTTTGAAACTCAGCGTGTAGAACTAAATTATCAGATTGTAATAAGATTAATGAGTCAGCGCGGATTGGTTCGCTTGATAATTCAGTAGGGCTAAGTTCTGTTAATTTAATCTGCGAACCTAGTAACCAAGTTGCTAAATCATCTTTGAAGTTTTCAGCAATGAATTTACAGATATTGTCATACATGGCAGCCTGAAAGTAATGGTATCAGGTATTGTCGATAAAAATTAAGTTTGTTGCTGTTAGATTTTATTTCTTGCATCAACCCAATTTAATCTTACTACATCGCTCTTTTAAACACCATCTAATTGCCAAGGACTTCTTGTCTACGCCGCTCCTGTTCCTGCTCCTGAACTGCTTGGCGTACTTCCAAATATTTTTTTAAGGCTGCACTAGATTCACCCGCTATTACTAATCTCAATTCACGAGCTTCATCGCCATCTCCTAAAAGAGAAATCAATTCTCTTCTTTGTGTTTTTTCAAGTGTAAAAAACCATTTGATAAAAGCTTTTAAAATTTCTTTTTGTGAACCAGACACCTCATCATGGGCAAGAACACAAGAAGGACAAACGTTAACTTTATAACTTGTATACCAGTCTTGTACCCTCTGTATAAAAGGAACTCCGCTCCCAAGTATAGACCTTGTTGGAGAGCATTCTTGACTCGATACATCTTGATTGGCAATACAGTCTAAAATAGAAGTTTTATTAGAACTACCAAATACCGCTGCTAAAGATGCAACAACAACAGAACCAGGATATCCAGGCAGTATTTCTCCTGTTGACTCAAGCCAAGGATATTTAGTCAAAACTAAGGAGTAATGATATCTATAAGAAATGCAATTTCTGATTGCTAGTTCTTGGTTATAGGAATTTTTAATATATTCATTAATAATATATGTATTATTAAATCCCATTCGCTTGTAATAGTTAAAAGAAGGCATATCTTCTTGGCAGCTTTTTGCCACCTGAGTTAGTCTGTTTATATTTATTTGTGCATCACTTCTCATTGGTGTTAACAACAAAGCCGAGCTAGTTATCACCAAAGTGATTAAACTTCTAACTGTGAAATTTCTCATTGATTTCCCTCTCTTATTACTTGTTCTAATTCATCGGAAGCTTTAGGTGTGGGATATGTAGATTCCCAAGGATTAGGAATATTAGTCCCATCATTATTTGTATTTACTGTATTCTCTGGTCGTTCTGTTATAACTTGTTGCTTAGGTGGTAATTGCCGTTGATTTGAGATTGTTACAGTTGTTTTTGGTTGCTGCTTAGTTTGCAAGTAAACTTGTTTAGCTTTTTCAAGGCTAATTTTTGTCTGTTGCTGTTTATAATCTTGTTGCTTTTTTTGTGTTACTAAAGCATCTTGACGTTCCCTTTCCCTTATATCAGGATTTAATTGCTCTCTTTTTTCCCTCATCTCTCTTCTTTCCCTTATCACAGCTTCTAACTGTTCTCTTTCTCTCCTAACAGCAGCCTCTTTTTTAATAGCTGCTTGTCTCTCTTGCTCTGCTTTTAAAGCAGCCTTAATTTTTTGCTTTTCTACCTCTTCTATTTGAGCTTGTTCGGTTTCTAGTTTGTCAGATATAGGCAAAGTTAGAGGGCTTATTGTGGGTTGAGGTTGAGCATTTGTT
Source organism: Nostoc sp. DSM 114160 (assembly GCF_053470305.1). Taxonomy (NCBI): domain Bacteria; kingdom Bacillati; phylum Cyanobacteriota; class Cyanophyceae; order Nostocales; family Nostocaceae; genus Nostoc; species Nostoc sp. DSM 114160. The sequence goes on from NZ_JBPFGO010000002.1 coordinate 1,280,830, forward strand.
GGGGTTTCATAAACTTTGGTAATTGGTGAGGGAACTGAACTAGGAATAGCCACTGGGACATTTTCTTCAGGAGAAACAGAAACCGGATTTTTACTGTTTGGTAGGTTAAGGGCAGCAGTAAAAACAGCAAAACATCCTACTCCTAAGCCGATAAAAACTTGCCAAAATTTTTTGCTTGTCTGAGTTTGCTTAGAAGAAGCATTGACTGATTTAGCTCCACCGACTGATACAGTAGCTACAGAACTAGATGACGCAGCAGATTTAGACCCATTGTTTGATTGAATTGTCGTTTGTTGCCACAGTATTTTAGGCATTTGTAACGCTTTTTCAATTTCGTTCAACTTCTGCAAAATCACTTGCGTATTTTGAGGACGATGATTTGCAGTAGGAGCCATCAAATGGTCGATAAAATCTGCCAAAAGTGGAGAAAGATTGAGTGCAGATTTTCGCCAGTGCAACTCGTTACTCAGAGGGTCATAAATTTCTTTATCCTGGGGTTCTTTACCTGTGAGCAGAAAAATAAAAGTCCGTCCCAATGCAAAAAAGTCTGACTGCTGTACTGAATAACCGTTTTGTTGCTCTGGCGGTGAATAGCCTTGTGAAAAAATTCTGGTATGGGAATTTCCCGCCACAATGGTTGTCGTGACTTGTCGAACTGCACCAAAATCAATTAAGACAAGCTGCCCACTTGGTCGCAGCATGATATTCTGAGGTTTAATATCACGGTGAAAATATTTATGAGCGTGTACTAAAGCGAGAATTTCTACAAGTTGTTTAAGCCAATTGAGAGCTTGAGCTTCAGAAAGACGTTGATAATTACGAAATTCCATCCACTGCTCTAAATTTACGCCTTCAATTTTCTCCATTGCTAAACAGTGCAATGGTACAGAGCTATTTTTAGGTAAAACAGTAAAATAACCATCTGGTTCTACCTTGGGAATACCCCCACTGTTTAGCTGACTCAAAACCTTTGCTTCCTGCTGAAACAGTTCAATGGCTTTGGGGTTATTCTCAGTCAGCACTTTTAAAACTTTAGTTTTCCCACACTCGTCAACTTCAAAAGTATTACCAAAGCCACCTTGTCCTAGTTGTTTGAGTACCCGATAGCGACCTTGCAACAGTATTTCTGACCCACAGTTACGGCAAATAAGGTTATTTGCATTCACTGGGGTCAACAGGTTTTGGACAATGGGGATTTATGCAATAGGTCATTACACAGAAGTAAATATCCTAAAGAATCGATTTTTATTCACATCTAAGGTTCTATTAATAGAGTTCCCTAAAACTTTGACAAAGTAGCATATAGTTTTTAGAATGTACCTGCAATAAATTTCTCGTTATCGTAGGACAGTCGTCTTGCATAGCCTACAAGTAATACAAAAGTTAGTATTGGATATGTAAATTAATGCTAATGTTACTTCTCAACATTGGAAATGAGCGATATGCCATAGCAAGCCGACAGGTTGTAGAAGTAATACCATTTGTTTTACTCAAAACTTTGCCCCACCAGCCTGAGCATATCGCTGGTGTTTTTAACTATCGGGGACGCATTGTACCAGTAATCGATTTATGCCAGTTGATGCGTGGTAAACCTTCCAGTGAGTACCTGAGTACTAGAATTGTATTAGTCAATTATTGGGGGAGTAATAATACAGAACTTCAGGCTCCCCATATTTTGGGTTTGATGACAGAACAAGTTGTAGAAACATTACACCAGTCTGAGTCTGAATTTGTTGATCCCAATATCCAGATAGATACAGCGCCATATTTGGGCAAAATGATTGTAGATGACCAAGGGATGATTCAGTGTCTTCGCATTGAGTACTTGTTGTCAGAAGCACAGCAAGTCAATCTCTTGCCAGAAAGTCATCACAATACTAGATTTTAGATTGGTCTGAAGACTCTATAAATGGCACAATCTGTTATTGAAGCTTTACTAAAAAGCAAGATTGGTTTGGATGCAAATTCTATTGGTGCTGATGCGATCGCTAGTGCAATTTATCAACGTATGGCAGATTGCAGCATCACGGATATTGCTCACTATCTGGGGAAGTTACAGGTATCTACCCAGGAATGGGAAGCACTGATTGACAGTGTAATTGTTCCAGAAACTTGGTTTTTTCGAGAACCAGAGTCTTTTGCATTTCTGAAGCATTACGTATTATCTGAATGGTTGCCAAAAAATCCCCAAAGTGTACTGCGGGTTTTGAGTGTACCCTGTGCAACGGGTGAAGAACCATATTCCATTGCGATCGCTCTTTTGGAAGCAGGATTAAATTCAACAAACATTCACATCGATGCTGTAGATATTAGCAAACAATGCCTACTAAAAGCTCAACGAGCAATCTACCATCAATACTCGTTTCGCGGCAATAGCCAATCGTTTCAAGAGCGCTATTTTCAGGCAACTGAGGCAGGATATCGCCTGTGCGAACGGGTAAGATGTATGGTAAATTTTCTGAACAGTAACTTAGTAGATACTGATTTTTTATTGGGTACGCCGCCCTATGATATTGTCTTTTGCCGTAACCTGCTGATTTACTTTGATAGTGCCACCAAAATACATACTATTAGAGTTCTAAAAAGGTTGGTAAACCCGCAAGGTTTGCTATTTGTTGGACATGCTGAAGCTTGGTTACTATCGAAAACTGAATTTGTTTCAGTTCGTCAAGATTCAGTAGTTACTCATCGAAAGTCCCCAACGTGCGAGAATATTCGCAAAAATCATTGTCCCAATCTTCGGAAACAAGACTTTACAAGCAAAAATATCGATGTTCTCAACAAGCGACAACTACCGAACAAAAACCATTCCAAGTTTGCCGCACAAGCGAGATTGAATCTTCCTTCTCAAAACCTTATATTACCAAAAGACCTGAAGGAAAATTTGTTAGAAACAGCCAGAAACTTAGCTAATCAAGGTCAGTTGAATGAGGCTGCTAAATTATGCAACGACTATCTGAACCAAAATCAGGTCAGTATTGAAGCGTATCTTCTACTTGGTCAGGTACAGCAAGCAATGTCACAAAATGAGCAGGCGGAACAATCTTTTCAAAAAGCGATCTACCTGCAACCTACTCATGAAGAGGCACTTATTCATTTGGCATTACTCAAAGAACATCAAGGAAATACTGCTAGCGCAAATATCCTTTGGCAGCGAATTCACCGACTAAAGAAGAAGTGAAATCAGAATATTGCTTAATAATTTGTTTCAAAATTGAATATGTAAACTGTTAATCTCGTTTCCGATCTGGGAACTCTAGGAATTGCAAGTGTTTCAAAAGACTTTTGACATCATGTTCAAAAATCTTTACGTAAGAATTCAGCATTCAGGAGTCAGAAGCCAGAATTTTTCAGGAATCTAGAATAATTGGTATATTTATTCATCAAATGTTCTTTCGATCCTTTAACTATTCAGTCCTTCCAAATTCAGAAGGACTGAATTCTTACATCTTTACGACAAATGAATCACTCATAAAGGCGTATATCTGTATGAGCCTACCCATATAACTCCAATACTTGTCTGGTTTTAGGGAAAAGGGGAAGGTGGAGTCCATCTAATTTAAAAAGCTGGCTACTGCATTTTCTCTAATATACCTATTTGGAAAAATTCAAATCTAAAAATTATATGCAACAAGGAATCAGAATTAATCAATTTGTCATGGGTGGATTTGGAATTATTGTAATATTAACAGGCATTGCTAGTTTTGTCGCCAAATCAGCCAACGATTCTCTAGCTAATTCCGCTACTTTAATAACGCACACCTATTCAGTTAAATTGGATTTAAAAGAACTTGAAAAAATCTTGGTTGATGCTGAAACTGGACAAAGAGGATTTGTTATTACAAACAAACCACAATACTTAGAACCTTATGAAATTGCTAAAAATAATCTAAAAGATAAATTCAAAGATTTAAGACAGAAGATTTTAGATAATCCAACACAAGTCCAGAACTTAGATAAGTTTGAGGAATTATCCCAACAAAAGATGAGTGAGCTAGAAACAACAATTTCTCTGAAAAAAGCTGGTAAAGAGCAAGAACTAGTAGCTCTGATTCTTTCAGATAAAGGTAAAAATATTATGGATGCAATCAGACAAAAGCTTAATGAGATGCTGCAAACCGAAGAGCAGCTTTTAGATGAGAGGCAAAAGCAAGCAAGTCAATTTCAGGCATTTGCAAACTCCGTTAATTTAGCTACTTTCTTCTGTATTATGATTGTTGCATTTATTGTATCAGTGATTATTGTCCGCATTCTCAGTCTTTCCTTGAGTCGCTCTTTGCAGTCAGCATTTAGTCTAGCAGAGCAGGTTTCTGCCGGTGATTTGACAACCCAGGTTGAAGTTACCTCAGATGATGAAATTGGCAAGTTAATGGCTGCATTGAAAAACATGATTGCTAACCTCAATACCCTCGTGCGTCAGGTGCAGAATTCAGGGATTCAGGTAACTACTTCGGCTACTCAAATAGCGGCTTCGGGTAAACAATTAGAAGCGACAATTTCTGAACAAGTAGCCTCTACGAATGAGGTAACTGCTACTGCTAAAGAAATTGCTGCAACTTCCAGGGAACTGCTAAATACTATGGAACAAGTTGCGACTACCTCACAAATCACGACGACGGCCGCTAGCACTAGCCAAAAAGATTTGGTTCGCATGGAAGCCACTATGCGGCAGTTGGTAGAAGCTACCAATGCCATTGCTGCTCGACTGGGAGTAATTAGCGAAAAGGCAAATAACATTAACAACATTGTTGTCACAATTACGAAAGTGGCAGATCAGACAAATCTGCTGTCGTTAAATGCAGCGATCGAAGCTGAAAAAGCTGGAGAATATGGTTTGGGTTTTGCGGTTGTTGCTAGAGAAATCCGCCGACTGGCAGATCAAACTGCTGTTGCTACTCTCGACATTGAACAGATGGTAAAACAGATGCAATCGTCAGTCTCTACAGGTGTGATGGAGATGGACAAATTTGCTGCTGAAGTTGGACGAAGTGTAGAAGATGTTGCCAGCATTAGTTCTCAAGTTGGGCAAATTATCCAGCAAGTGCAAGACATGGCCCCTCACTTTGAGTCTGTGAACCAAGGTATGGAAATCCAGTCGGTGGGAGCGCAACAAATTAGTGATGCGATGGTGCAGTTGAGTAGCACTTCAGTGCAAACAGCCGATTCTCTACGAGAAATTAATCATGCCATAGCTCAACTCAATCAAGTGGCTCTTGGATTACGTCAAGAGATTGCCCGCTTTCAGGTGAAAACAGAATATTCTACTTTAACTCCTCAGCAATCAATCTAATCAACAATTAAGGAAAGATAAGATGTTTACTAATTGGAAAATCAAAGACCTAACTTTGCTTGGTTTTTCTATTCCAACAGTTTTAATGATTGGTTTTAGTGTCATGGTGTATACAACTTCTAATCAAATATCACTGACATTTAGACAAGTAGGTATTTCACAAACTGCTCTCACTGGGAAAAGTCGGATGTATATCGATCTGATCAATATGGATCGCAGAATTCGCAGATATGCACTTGACTCTCAAATAAATAAGGATGCTTTAGAACTATATAACAAAGATGAACGTGACTTTCAAGAGGCATTCGAGTTAGTAAATAAAACTATAGAGAACCTCAAACAAAAAGAAAGACTAAAAAATATGTACCAATTTTATATTGATTACAATAAACTTAAAGATGATTTTGTTAACGAACCGCAAGCCATAATAGATAAAAATAATGTCATTTAACAAGCTTTCTTACAAAAAACTAAGACGATTCTTGAGGAATTTGAAAAAATCAGTAATGAATTTGAAGTGAATGAAAATCAAATTATGGAACAAAGTATAAGCTCAACTAAATATGCTTTGTTCTTTCTGAGTTCATTAACTGTAATTGCATCACTATTATCATTAGCAATTGGGTTGTCCGCTACTTTTTTCATTGCCCAAGTTTTGGGTAAAAAAATTGGGAAAGCTGTAGAAGTAGCAAACAAAATTTCTGTTGGTGATTTAACACAAACAGTTATTGAAGATACGACTAATACTAAAGATGAGATTGGTCAACTTCTCAAAGCCTTTCAAAATATGATCCAGAGCTTGAATAAACTGATCCGTCAAGTACAACACTCTGGCATACAAGTAACTTCTTCAGCAACTCAAATAGCAGCATCAGGCAAACAATTGGAAGCTACAATTACTGAGCAATTAGCTTCTACTAATGAAGTTACAGCAGCTGCTAAGGAAATTTTTGTGACTTCTAAAGAACTGGTGAAAACGATGGAAGAAGTGGCAGGAATGTCACAAGCCACAACTAGAGCAGCTAGTGATAGTCAAAAAGATTTACTACGGATGGAAGCTACCATGCGCCAACTAGTAGAAGCCACCAATTCTATAGCTGTCAGACTTGGGGTAATTAGTGAAAAAGCTAACAATATTAACAATATTGTTGTCACAATTACGAAAGTGGCAGACCAAACTAATTTGTTGTCTTTAAATGCTGCGATTGAAGCGGAAAAAGCTGGAGAATATGGCTTGGGTTTTGCTGTAGTAGCTAGAGAAATTCGCCGACTAGCAGACCAAACTGCCGTCGCTACCTTAGATATTGAGCAGATGGTAAAGCAGATGCAATCCTCCGTTTCTACAGGCGTGATGGAAATGGATAAGTTTGCTGCGGAAGTTGGACGGAGTGTAGAAGACGTTGCCAATATTAGTACTCAAGTTGGTCAAATTATCGACCAAGTACAATATTTAGCACCACGTTTTGAAGCAGTAAATCAAGGTACAGAAATCCAGTCGGTGGGAGCGCAACAAATTAGTGATGCGATGGTGCAGTTGAGTAGCACATCAGTGCAAACAGCCGATTCTCTACGAGAAATTAATCATGCCATAGCTCAACTCAATCAAGTGGCTCTTGGATTACGTCAAGAGATTGCCCGCTTTCAAGTGAAAACAGAATATTCCGATTTAACTCGTCAGCAATAAATCTAATCAACAATTAAGGAAATATTTCAAGACTTTTACATCATCAGTAAAATCTAGTATCTGAACTAAACTGCCTACTTAATAATTTGTTTAAAAATAAAAATACAAACTGTTCATCTTGTTTGTGATTTGGGAATTCTAAGAGACGAATACATTTTCCAGCAGCAGAGGAACAGTAGGATATTCAATGTTCAAGAACATCACCTTGCAAACACGGTTGATCGGTTCATTTTTATTCATAGGACTGATTGTATTCGTAATGGCCTTGGTGGCATGGTTTGTTACCAACGAGTTAAATCAGTCAATTAACTCACTAACCTTGAATGACATCCCCAGCTTGTCTGGGGTATGGAAGATTAAGGAAGGACAGATACAAATTCAATCCGCACAACGATTATTATTTAATCCTGAAATTACTGTTAGTGAAAGAGAGAGTGCGATCGCTGAAATCCAGAACGCTTGGAAACAGATTAACGAAGGTATTGCACAGTACGACGCAACTCCATCCACTGAAGAAGAATTAAAAGAGTATAACTTACTTAAAGAAAACTTGGGAGACTGGGAAAAAGTCCATAAAAAATTATTAGAAGTTGAACAAAAAATAAATCAAGATGGAATTAAGAACCCTTGGAAAAAACAGCTTGAATTAATTCTTCAAGGACAACCAGAAACTATTCCAGCTAATATTCAAAAGAGGTTGGAGTTACGCAATAAAATTGATTCTGAGATAAAAAAGCAGGAAGAAGCATTATTTAAAACAACTATACAACAAGCAAACAAAGTTGTAAAATTCAATGAAAATTTTATATCAGATACACAAAAAGAAGTCGAACAGAATGTGGGTCGCAGTATTTTCTGGATTTCTGTAGGAATTGCCATTGGCCCCATAACTGCGATTACTCTTGGGTTTGTAATCGCTCGACAAATTACTTCTCAGATTTTTAGTGTTATTAGAGTTGCAGAGCAAATTTCTCTGGGAAACTTAACAACTAAAATTGCAGCTGACTCGAACAACAAAGATGAAATGAATAGACTCTTAACAGCTTTCCAAACCATGACTCAGAATCTGAACACTCTGATTCGTCAGGTACAGCATTCAGGCATACAGGTTACTTCTTCAGCTACTCAAATAGCAGCTTCAGGTAAACAATTAGAAGGGACGCTGGTTGAGCAAGTAGCTTCTACTAATGAGGTAGCTGCCGCTACCAAACAAATTTCTGCCACCTCTAGAGAATTAGTAAGTGCAATGGAACAAGTTGCAACCATTTCCCAAATCACAACGACAGCAGCCAATGATAGCCAAAAAGATATAGTGCGGATGGAAACCACTATGCGGCAGTTAGCAGAAGCCACTAATGCGATCGCTGCTCGATTGGGAGTAATTAGCGAAAAGGCAAATAGCATTAATACTATCGTCGTCACAATTACCAAGGTGGCAGACCCAAACGAATCTGCTGTCATTAAATGCGGCGATCGAAGCCGAAAAAGCTGGAGAGTATGGCTTGGGCTTTGCTGTGGTTGCTAGAGAAATTCGGCGACTAGCAGATCAAACCGCCGTTGCTACCCTCGATATTGAGCAGATGGTGAAGCAGATGCAATCGTCAGTCTCTACAGGTGTGATGGAGATGGACAAGTTTGCCGCAGAAGTTGGGCGAAATATAGAAGATGTTGCCAGTATTAGTACACAGGTTGGGCAAATTATCCAGCAAGTGCAAGACCTGAATCCGCGATTTGAGTTTGTTAACCAGGGTATGGAAACCCAATCAGTGGGAGCGCAACAAATTAGTGAGACGATGGTGCAGTTGAGCAGTACTTCAGTGCAAAGTACGGATTCTTTGCGAGAAATTAATCATGCCATAGCCCAACTTAACCAGGTGGCGCAGGGATTGCGTCAAGAGATTGCCCGCTTTCAGGTGGAAGCAGAAGACGTTATACCCCTGCACCAATTCTCTTGAGCAGCCCTTATGAACCCCGCTACACCATTAAATATTGAACGTTGTTGGAATTTTATCGGTATTGAGGGCGATCGCTCCTGTCCGCAATTAGCCACTTATACCCATTGCCGCAATTGCCCCGTTTACTCTACTGCTGGACGCTATTTGCTAGAGCGCTCCATACCTGAAGATTATCGCCATCAGTGGACTGAGTTACTGGCTAAATCTAGAACTGATGAAAATTCCCAGATATCCCATACTTTAGCCACCACTCAAATCACGGTTGTGATTTTTCGTCTGCAACGGGAATGGCTGGCGCTTTCTGCCCAAATCTTCAAAGAAATTTCTCCTGCGAGTGTGGTTCATACCATACCGCATCGCAGCAATCAAATCTTGCGGGGATTGGTAAGTATCCGAGGCGAATTACTATTGTGTATTTCTTTGAGCGATCTATTGAATCTGGAAACTGCCGATACAGCAGTACAAACCCTCAGTCCAGTGGTGTATTCGCGCATGGTGGTGTTGGAAAAGACAGATAAAACTTGGGTGTTTGGTGTCGATGAACTTTATGGAGTACACCGATTTCACCGGGATGAGTTACAAGATCCGCCCAAGAGTCTGACTCAAACTTATACTAAAGGATTATTTCACTGGCAACCTAGCGTGTCACCAATGGAGCGATCTGCCTCTGGCGGCAGCGCTTCGCTAACGCACAGTGTCAGTTATTTAGATGATGAATTGTTATTCACCACCTTAGCTAGGAAGGTGCTGTAATCAAAGACCTCTTGCAAAAGTGCTTTTTGCACTCTTGTGGGAAAAGGGAAAAGGTTAAAGGGGAAAGGGAAAATACCAAACCTTTCCCCCTTTCCCCTTCCCCTTTTCCCGACTTCTGCAAGAAGTCTAAAGACCTAATCCCCCAACCCCTTCCCTTGTAGGGAAGCTACGGTGTACACACAAGTCTTTTAAAGTTGCTGCGGAACGTAGGGTGGGTTAATTTTTGTAGGTCGATGCAACAAAGGTGCGAGTCGATACAACAAACGTGCAGGGCGATGCAACAAAGGTGCGAGTCGATACAACAAACGTGTGGGGCGATGCAACAAAGGTGCGAGTCAATACAACAAACGTGCAGGGCGATGCATCAAAGGTGCAAGTCGATACAACAAACGTGCAGGGCGATGCATCAAAGGTGCAGATCGAGAGACTTGTGTGTACACCGTAGCCTCGTAGGAGATGGGTTGGGGGAAAGGTTCTTCCAAGATTAATGAATCGGTGTTCTAGGAAGGTGTAGTAATGTTAGAAGAATTTGATGTCAGCAATCTTTCCTTGCTTGATTTATTCAACATGGAAGTCAAAGCTCAAGTTGTGGTATTGAACGATTGCCTGTTGGCACTGGAGACGAAGCCCGATCCCCAACCAGAACTGGCAGCTTTAATGCGGGCAGCCCATTGCATCAAAGGCGCTGCGCGAATTGTTCAAATCGATCCGGCTGTCAACCTTGCTCACATCATGGAAGACTGCTTTGTGGCGGCTCAAGAGGGAAAAGTTACCTTAACTGCCGATCGCATTGATGTGTTGCTGCAAGGGGTAGATATGCTCTTGCGTATCGCTCAAAGGGTTACAGCCAACCCAAATTTGCAGATGTTAGAAGATTTGGGCATTCAATCGTTGGTGAGTGCGATCGCTAATATCCTAACTCTAGAGGCAACCTCAAAAGAAATTCATCCCCTAATAACAACAGCACAGTTAGAAGACAACCAACAGACAACCCTTATTTCCCCATCCCCATTAGAAGAACTGGGCATCACCCAAAATCGGGCGGTGCGAATGAGTACTGAAAATTTGAATCGCTTAATGGGTTTAGCAGGAGAGTCTTTAGTTGAGGCGAATTTATTAGAACCATTTGCTAACTCTTTGCTGAAACTGAGAAGCAATCAAGGGGAATTGTCCAATCTACTGGAGAAGTTACAAGAGTTATTGGGCAACTATCATCTGAATGGGCAAATTAAAGAAACCTTGAGTGCAACTCATCAAAAAGCTCACGAATGTTACCAGATGATAAGCGATCGCCAAAACGAACTAGAACAATTTTCTCAGCGTTCTGCTAATCTTGCCCAGCGCTTATATCAGGAAGTTATTGCTACTCGAATGTGTTCCTTTGCAGATGGGGGACAGGGATTTCCGCGGATGGTGCGTGACTTAGCTAGACAATTGAGTAAACGGGTGAAACTGGAAATCGTTGGTAAGTCTACTTTGGTAGATCGAGATATTCTAGAACGTCTGGAAGCTCCCTTGACTCATATCCTGCGGAATGCGATCGATCATGGCATTGAATTGCCCCAGGAACGTCTAGTAGCAGGAAAGCCAGAAGAAGGAATTATTCGGATTGAAGTTACCCATCGCGCCGGAATGCTGTTTATCACGGTTGCAGATGATGGACGGGGAATCGATATCGAGTTTTTGCGCCAAGTTGTCATCGGCAAACAACTGACAAACCCGGAAATGGCAGCCCAACTTACTGAAGTTGAGTTGATGGAATTCTTATTTTTACCTGGTTTCTCCACAACCCAAACTGTCACTGAAATTTCGGGTAGAGGTGTGGGGCTGGATATCGCCCATAGCACAGTACGGGAAGTTGGCGGCACGCTGCGGGCGGTTTCTGTGTTGGGAAGAGGTATGACCTTTCACTTGCAGTTACCGTTGACATTATCTGTGATTCGCACTCTGTTGGTGGAAATTGCTGGCGAACCCTATGCTTTTGGACTGACACGCATTGAACAGGTGTTAATATTACCGAAGTCTAAGATTGCTGTATCGGAAAATCGCCCATTTTTCACGAGCAATAATCAACCTGTAGAGTTGATTTTAGCAAGTCAAGTTTTAGAGTTAGCCTCGCCTGCGGTAAATATAGAATCGTTATCAGTGATTGTGATTAGCGATCGCCTCAACCGTTATGGATTAGTTGTAGATCGGTTTTTGGGTGAGTGCAATTTGGTTGTCCGCCCCCTAGATCCCCGCCTTGGTAAAGTCGCCAACATTAGTGCCGCCGCCTTGATGGATGATGGTTCCCCGGTGTTGATTGTCGATGTTGAAGATTTGGTACGTTCCATTGCTAAGGTGTTTTCTAGCGGACAACTTTCTCAGGTAAATCAGTCTGCTCATCAGGCAATTACCAAAACTTACAAGCGAGTCTTAGTAGTAGATGATTCGATCACTGTGCGCGAAATGGAGCGCAAACTTTTGGAAAACAATGGTTACAAAGCTGAAGTGGCGGTTAATGGCATTGATGGTTGGAATGCAATCCGCAGCGGCGATTATGACTTGGTAGTGACAGATATTGATATGCCCCGAATGAACGGCTTTGAACTCACTAGCCAGATCAAAACTCATGCCAAGTTGAAGCAAACACCTGTGATTATCGTTTCTTACAAAGACCGAGAAGAAGACCGACTGCAAGGGTTAGAAGCAGGTGCAGACTACTATTTAACTAAGAGCAGCTTTCATGATGACACTCTATTAAAGGCGGTGATTGATTTAATTGGAGAGGCTTGATAATAATTTGTAATTCGTAATTAAGAAAGTAAGATTTTAGGACTAGCACTTTCAAGATGACGAACGAAGATACGTTGTTTCAGTGCTGCCATTTTGAATCCTCCGCTCAGATTTTGGGCTTTTTGAATGTTGAAATTAGCAATTTTCGTTTTAAATTTCACCACCTTGAAAGGGCTGAATCTAGGACTTAGGCATTGACAAAAAATTTCATCCATCTCCCTGTACTGTCTGTCTAGTAATCAGGATTCTTGCCGAATTTGGTTTCTGATAAAAAGTTGTTCTGCATTAAGTAGGATGATTAGTAGCCCTACAGATGCTCTGGCGATTGCCGGAGCTGCCCAGTTGTGATTCACCAGGTCGGGGATGGTTATAACAAGCATCAATGCAATGATGAATATTGGTAGAATCATCACAATATTCCGATCCCAAGCAGGTTGATCGCGCAGTCTGGCTTCGCTTCGTAGTACGCGATTACGCCAAAATGGAAAAGTACTTAGGACAGAGGTAAGGTATAACAGTCCAGCATTAATTAGCAGAATTGTTTTAAGGTTTGGAGCGATGTCAGAATTTCCAAAGAAGATCGCTGTTAGGCAAGCTCCCGCTGCTAGATACAGAAAAGTAAATAGGGTAAAGTGCTTCATTGGTTACTCTTTATGCTTTATAAACTGGAGTTTAGACTATATGGCAAAGGCATCTAAATTATATAAGACTAGCCCTTTCAAGGTGACGAACAAAGATACGTTGTTTCAGTGCTACCATTTTGAATCCTCCGCTCAGATTTTGGGCTTTTTGAATGTTGAAATTAGCAATTTTCGTTTTAAATTTCACCACCTTGAAAGGGCCGATCCTAGATTTAATCTGGGTTTCTATCTGTTGTATTTGTCGCGTTATTTTGGAGAAATGCCATAATTTGTGAGAATTGCGATCGCTAACGATATGTTCATGGCTGTAGAGGTACTGCGGCGAGCTGTGGTAAAAATCCCAGGTTACAAGCTGGCGTGGGTTGCTTACGATGGTGCGGAAGCTGTGAGTAAATGTGCGGCTGATACTCCTGACTTGATTTTGATGGATGTGCTGATGCCCAGTATGGATGGAGTAGAAGCTACACGGCACATTATGAGGCAATCTCCCTGCGCGATTGTGATGGTAACTGCTAGTGTTAATCGCTATGCAGCCAAGATTTTTGAAGCAATGGGCTATGGAGCCTTGGATGCCATCAATACGCCTATTTTAGGTGATGATGGGCTACTAAATAAAATTGCCACGATCGCCCGCTTAATTGGTAAATCTTCATATCGGCGATCGCCGCCTGTCCATCACTCAAAATCACTTCCACCTCTAATCGTTATCGGGGCTTCCACGGGTGGTCCCCAGGCATTGAAAACTATTCTCTGCCAATTTCCCCAAGACTTTCCTGCGGCTGTGGTTATTGTTCAACATATAGATGCCCAATTTGTCCAAGGTTTTGCCGCCTGGTTGAATGAGCAAATTCCTCTGCCTATGCAACTAGCGATCGCAGGTTCTACACCACAGCCTGGTAAAGTTCTGCTTGCTGGCACAAATCTTCATTTAGTGATGCGTCCCGACCCTCACCTTTGGCTATGACAAAGAACCACTACATTTTTTCTATCGTCCATCAATTGATGTTTTCTTCAAGAGTGTGGCTAAAAATTGGACTGGAAAGGGAATTGGGGCGTTGCTGACGGGGATGGGTGGAGATGGCGCTCAAGGCTTAAAACAATTGCGCGAAGCAGGTTGGCATACTATTGCTCAAGACTGCAAAACTTGCGTTGTTTATGGTATGCCGAAAGTAGCAGTGGAATTAAAAGCTGCGGTAGAGGTTTTGCCAATTGAGGCGATCGCATCAGTCTGCATCAAATTTACGGCAAAATGCTGAATTAATTAGTACTTTATTATACTTCTATAAAAATGTGTATATGAAAGCAGATACTTAAAACACCTTTACGAAGTATTGCAAAATACCAACCTTTTTAATTACTGAGATATAATTGCGACAATTGCAAACTAGTATATTTAACTTAGTAGTTTGTAGTATTGAAAACAAAGACCTATTTAGAGGTGCTAAATGAACCTGCAAGAAACAGCACTCTTAGAAATATCTCCAAAGACAGCAAGATTATCACCAAACTGGAGTCAACCACAAACTCCACAAGCTGCGCCATTTATTCTGGATACTAAAATATCCACAGTCAGGCTTTTGCTAATTGACGATCAAGTAATTATCAGCGAAGCCTTCCGTCGGATAGTTGCGACAGAAACAGATATTTCCCTTCACTACACAAGCAATCCAGCTAAAGCGATTCAAGATGCGATCGCCATAGAACCAACGGTAATCTTCTTGGATATGATCATGCCAGATATCGATGGATTAATGTTGCTGCGTTGGTTTCGCTCTCATCCAGTAACTCGTGATGTACCAATAGTCATGTTATCCAGTAAAGAAGAAGCAAAGCTCAAAGCAGAAGCTTTTACTGAAGGCGCTAATGACTATTTAATCAAATTACCAGATCCAGTTGAGTTAATTGCCCGCATTCGTTATCATTCCAAAGCTTACAGTAACCTCAAAGCACTCACTACTGCAACTGCTACTGCCCAACTTCAAGCACAACAGTTAGAAAATACCTTACGAGAATTACAAACTACCCAAGTTCAATTGATCCAGACAGAGAAAATGTCTAGCTTGGGTCGGATGGTTGCAGGTGTAGCCCACGAAATTAATAATCCTGTTAATTTTATTCACGGTAATTTTAATCATCTGAATAACCATGTAAACTGTCTTTTAAATTTAATCCAACTATATCAACAAGAACATCCAGATTCCTATTCTTTATTTGAAGAAAAATTTGGCGACTTTAATATTGATTTCATCAGCGATGATTTACCAAAAATTCTTTCATCTATGAGGATAGGAACCGACCGGATTCGTGATATTGTGCTGTCCCTAAAAAACTTTTCTAGACTCGACCAGTCAGATAAAAAAGCTGTTAATATTCATGAAGGAATTGAAAGTACTTTATTACTTTTAAATCATCGGCTACAACCGAAAATTGAGATTATTAAAAAATATGGAAATCTCCCACCAGTTCAATGTTATCCAGCACAACTAAATCAAGTATTCATGAATATCCTTAGTAATGGCATTGATGCGTTACTAGATCTGGATAATCAGATGCAAAAACAAATTGTAATTCAAACTGAAGTAACTAAATTAGAAACAGTCATAATTACATTTAGAGATAACGGTAATGGAATAGATTCCGAGATTCAAAGCAAGATATTCGATCCTTTTTTTACAACTAAACCTATTAACAAAGGAACGGGACTAGGTTTAGCAATTAGCCATCAAATTATTGAGAAACATCAGGGAAATATCCAGCTAAAGTCTGAACTTGCTCGTGGAACGGAATTTACGATCGAAATTCCAATAGCATTACCTGTTAATTATAAAAGCAACACTTGAATTAAGATTTCACCGGAGAATTATTCTCCAAGGTGTTTATTGATTTTTCAACAAAGTTAACTTATAAGTTAGTAAGTTTATAATTCACTTAAACGCGATCGCACTTTTTTATAGTAATCCATAATTCATCTCATCGAATCTTGATGATGAATTATGAATCATTTGTTACCGTTTGCCTGCATAGGATGAGTAACGCTAGTGTTAAAAGAAGTCGTCCAAAGCCAAACCCTCATCCCAGAAGTCGAATAGGAAGCTAGAATGGCAATTCCAAATAAACAAGTAAAATCTAATACTGATATTTTAGATAATAGACGCACCCAAACTCGCATCCAGGTTCGTATTCCTAAAGATTTGCATGAGGAACCAGTCATTTCACGACTGGTTTCTCACTATGGTATCACAGTCATTATTGCTACTGCGGAGATAAGCGCAAACGTGCCACAATATAGCTGCTTTGAGCTGGAACTACGGGGCACTGTTTCCCAGATTGAAAGTGCCTTGACTTACCTGGATGAACTGGATTTAGAAGTTCTGTACCAATCCAGCCCTGAAGAAGATGGTTGGTAGATTTAGTTAGGAGTTAGGAGTTAAAAAATTAATAACTTATAACTCCTAACTTTTAACTTTGTTTAAGCCATTTGATTTTCAATCGCCCACCGCGCTAGTTCAGTGCGATTGTGGAGATTGGTTTTGCCCAACATATTGGACACATGGCTTTCAACCGTGCGCTGACTAACATTGAGTTCTTCAGCAATTTCACGGTTAGCTAAACCCCTAGCAACAAACTGAACTACTTTCAGTTCGGTTGGGGTTAATTGCACATCGAAGGGAACCTGGATGCGGGAACCGTTTTCGCCTCCTTTTGCTTGGTGTTCTTTCCAACGGATAGTTTGTTTCAGCGAGGACTCAACTTGCGCTACGAGTTCTTCTGGTTCAAAGGGCTTGACCATATAAACATCAGCACCTTTGTTCAGACCTTTAACTCGGTCTGCACTTTGTCCCTTAGCTGAAAGGAAAAGAACCGGAATCCAGCTGGTGCGTTCGTTTTGCCGGACTTGTTCCACAAAAGTATATCCGTCCATTTCCGGCATCATCACATCGCAGATGATCATGTCTGGAACATCTTGCTCTAAAATTTCCAGAGCTTCACGTCCATTTTCAGCGGTGATGACTTCATATCCCCGGAATTCTAAGTAATCCTTCACCAGCAAGATGAGGTTAGGGTCATCATCAATCAATAGAAGTCGTTTGTGATCTTTCATGCTGGGCTCTTTCATAGCAGTGGCACTTGTCGCGCTTCGGTCCATCAAAGTCTTGAATATTTATCCTCGTATGGTGGGTTATTCGAGATGTTGTCCTTTTTCCTACTTAACTTGCCTTTGCTGTCTCGAAGTCTCAAAAATGCCGAGCACTTTCAATAGACTAGTAGCTCGATAGCAAAAGTCCAGCAAGGATACGTATAGCAGTAGTATCTATAATGCGCTATTATATATCGCTTTGAAAGGGGCGGGGTAAAAAACACTGATTAAATAATAATCTTTCGGACTCACAAGTAAGTATTGGCTTAAAGATGACCCTACCTCAAAACCAACCCGCACTTTCTTAAAGCCTACTGCTATACCATATCCTTTCGTTGTTAAGCCTCTATGAGGTGTTCACAAGAAACTAAGGAAGTTTCAGGCAAAAGATGGATTGAAAACGCATATTCTTCTACCACCTTATTACCTATTCAGTGTTCTCGGACGATCCGCAGAGTAACTTCCGGGTTTGCTTGGCGATACCAGACACCATCAGGGTAAATCACCATTATGGATCTAGAACCAGAAACACGCAAGCAGTTGGCTTTAGTTTTATAGACGCAAATAGAATAACTTTAGTACGGCTCATCGAGTTTTAAATCTTTAAGTCGCTTTTTTAAGTAATTCCAGAATTCCAGACTAGCTCGTTTTGAGCAGCAATTGCCTGGTCAGCGCAAATAAAAATGTCTCGCTGAATTTTTGCAAGTCCTAAACTTTCTACACAATTACTTAGGGTCTTATGTTCTAAAGATTGAGTTTTTTTAGGAATTTGATGGTTGGACTGGATCGCTGTCACTGTATTGTTACTCATCGAGCGGCTCCCTGATTACAGTTCTATAACAATTTGCAAGCTTTGCAAATAAAGTTGACTGAGAAGGGGAGTGGGGAATGGGGAAAAATTCTTATAACTCCTAACTCTTAACTTTTGTACAGACGCGATTAATCGCGTCTCTACTCTTAACTTCCCACCCCCTACTCTCTTCGTAACTTACAGAACAAAACCCGCAAGGTATAAATAATTAAGCATTTATACTTAAGTACATCTATGACCTTCTAGTTCGGGAACCCGTACTCAAGGCATTCTTGCCATTGAACGCCAGTTTTCGGTAAATTAGCACTCAGGAGTTGAGAGTGCTAAACTCTGGAGAGGAGAAAATAATTATGGCAGCTTTATCTCTAAGCGTTTCTACAGTTAAACCTTTAGGCGATCGCGTTTTTATAAAAGTGAGCGCCTCTGAGGAAAAGACCGCAGGTGGTCTGTATTTGCCCGATACCGCCAAGGAAAAGCCCCAAGTAGGGGAAGTAGTGGCTCTTGGCCCTGGCAAGCGCAATGACGATGGAAACCGTCAGGAATTGGAAATTAAAGTTGGCGATAAGGTGCTGTACTCTAAGTACGCTGGCACTGACATCAAGCTCGGCACTGAAGAATATGTACTGCTTTCTGAAAAAGATATTTTAGCAGTTGTGATCTAATTGTCATTAGTCACTGGTCATTAGTCATTAGCCAATGACAAAGGACAAAAGACAAAGGACAAAGGACAAAGGACAAATGACAAAGGACAAATAATATGGCAAAGCGCATTATCTACAACGAAAACGCCCGTCGCGCCCTAGAGCGAGGCATTGACATCCTGGCTGAGTCTGTAGCTGTTACCCTTGGCCCTAAAGGTCGTAACGTAGTCTTAGAAAAGAAATTTGGCGCACCGCAAATCGTCAATGATGGTGTAACGATCGCCAAAGAAATCGAATTAGAAGACCACATTGAAAACACTGGTGTAGCTCTGATTCGTCAAGCTGCTTCTAAGACCAATGATGCAGCGGGCGATGGTACTACCACCGCTACCGTTTTAGCTCATGCGATCGTCAAAGAAGGCTTGCGGAACGTTGCAGCTGGTGCTAACGCAATTTCCCTCAAGCGTGGTATTGACAAAGCTACTGGCTTCCTTGTAGACAAAATTGCTCAACACGCCCGTCCAGTGGAAGATTCCAAAGCCATTGCCCAAGTTGGTGCGATCTCGGCTGGTAACGACGAAGAAGTTGGTCAGATGATTGCCCAAGCAATGGACAAGGTGGGCAAGGAAGGCGTAATTTCCCTAGAAGAAGGGAAATCTATGTTCACCGAGTTGGAAATCACTGAAGGGATGCGCTTTGATAAAGGCTACATCTCTCCTTATTTCGCTACCGATGCTGAACGGATGGAAGCGGTTTTTGATGAACCTTTCCTACTGCTAACTGATAAGAAAATCGCTTTGGTACAAGACCTTGTACCAGTGTTAGAGCAAGTAGCTCGTGCTGGTCGTCCTTTGGTAATTATCGCCGAAGATATTGAAAAAGAAGCTTTGGCAACCTTGGTAGTAAATCGTTTACGCGGTGTACTTAACGTGGCTGCTGTTAAGGCTCCTGGCTTTGGCGATCGCCGCAAAGCTATGCTAGAAGACATCGCTGTTTTAACTGGCGGTCAACTAGTTACCGAAGATGCTGGTTTGAAGCTAGATAACACCAAGCTGGATAGCCTGGGTAAAGCTCGCCGGATCACCATCACCAAGGACAACACCACAATTGTTGCTGAAGGTAACGAAGCTGCTGTTAAGGCTCGTGTCGAACAGATTCGTCGTCAAATCGAAGAAACCGAATCTTCTTACGACAAAGAGAAACTGCAAGAGCGTCTTGCTAAACTCTCTGGTGGTGTCGCTGTAGTGAAAGTGGGTGCAGCGACCGAAACCGAAATGAAAGACAAGAAACTGCGCCTAGAAGACGCTATCAACGCCACCAAAGCTGCTGTAGAAGAAGGTATCGTTCCTGGTGGTGGTACAACTCTGGCTCACTTGGCTCCCGACTTGGAAGACTGGGCAAAGAGCAACCTTAAGGATGAAGAGTTGATTGGTGCTTTGATTGTGGTTCGCGCCTTACCCGCACCTCTGAAGCGGATTGCTGAAAACGCTGGTCAGAATGGTGCTGTGATTGCTGAACGCGTCAAAGAGAAGGATTTCAGCATTGGCTACAACGCTGCAACCAACGAGTTTGTTGATTTGTTAGCTGCTGGTATTGTTGACCCTGCTAAGGTGACTCGTTCTGCTCTGCAAAACGCTGCTTCCATCGCTGGTATGGTGTTGACAACCGAATGTATTATCGTTGACAAGCCTGAGCCTAAAGATGCCGCTCCTGCTGGCGCTGGCGCTGGTGGTGGCGACTTCGATTACTAATACGTAGTTAGATAATTTGTTAAAACGGCTGCTTCCCTTGTGGAGGCGGCTGTTTTTTTGTGTCAAGAGAAGAGGAAGATGGTGAGTTACGACAACGTTTGTAAATATTTAGCTGAACAGTACCCAGCCGAGTTTGTGCGTTGGTTGCTTGGGATAGAGGTGCAACAAATTGAAGTCTTAAAAACGGAGCTCACGCTTGAGCCAATTCGCGCCGATTCGGTGACATTTTTGTAGGCGGCTAACCAAATTTTGCACATTGAATTTCAAACTTTGGCAAAATCTAATCCGGCGCTTAATTTCCGAATGCTTGATTATTCTGTGAGATTGAAGCGTCAATACCGTTGTTCTGTAGTGCAAGTGCTAATCTTTTTGCAGGAAACTACTAACGAAATGGCTTTTACTGAAGAATATCGGGACAACACAACGATTCACCAATATCAGGTTGTTCGTCTTTGGGAGCAAGATTCAACACTATTTTTAGTTAATTCGGCGCTGTTACCATTAGCAAGTTTGGCACGAACTGACTCACCGCAAACTTTACTGGCACAAGTAGCTGAACAAATCGCTACAATTCCAGATAGAGAGGAGCGACAAAATATCGCGGGTTGTATAGAAATTCTGGCGGGTTTGCGGTTTGATAAGGATTTGGTTCGGCAATTTTTGCGGGAGGATATTATGAAAGAGTCTGTAATTTATCAAGATATTGTTCAAAAAGAAGCGTTGAAATTGATTAGTCGTCTACTTAAACGGCGCTTTGGTGATATTGATGGATCATTAGTTGAGCAGGTTCGGAATTTATCTGCTGAACAGTTAGAGGAGTTGGGAGAGGAACTGCTTGATTTTTCTGAAATTGCTGATTTGATAGCTTGGTTAGAGCAGCAATAGAAAAATTAATAAAAACAATTTACTTATAAAGCCGCATATTTTATAACTTGTACGATCACCCTTAATAAATTTTTAATTTGTGATGTGTCCATTTGTTTACTTAACTCTCTGAATCACTTCTTGAGCGAAATCTTTTAGAGAGTCATACAAATCACCATATTTTTGCTTATATGTCAACTTCTCTCCAAAATCCAAATTTTTAGCTAATTGCGCTCTTTCAGCAATTTTAGTTTTAAATACTGATGGAAAATCAGAGTTATTCATAATCAACTCAACCAATTGATTTTCATTAGCTCTAGATACATTAAATCTAGATATTAAAGTTCCTAAAGATTTTAAATTATGTCCATTTTCATTATTAAACTTTTTAATATGTCTTAGGATTAATCTTAATCCACCAATTGACATACGGTTAGGGGTACAAGGCAAAATACAAAAATTGCTGGCTAAAAATGCACTTTTAATTGTTTTGTTAATTGTTGGTGGGCAATCAATCAAAACATAATCATAATTTTTGGATAGAATTTTTAGAAGTTCTTTTAGTAAATCAATCGGTTTTAATCCTAGATTATAATAAAATCCTTCAGGTAATTCTTCTTGAATTTCAAATAATATAGGACTGCTAGGTATAAGGTGCAAAGATTTAAATTTAGCTTTTATATTAGAAATATCTCGTTTAGCTATAAAGTTCTCGTTATCCAAATTCTCTAAATAATCTTTAGGTTGTTTAAATAAATAAGGTAAAGTCAACTTATTCCTTTCAAATTGGCTAAACCATACATCTTCTGACATTAAAATATTCGTTAAATTACACTGAGGATCAAGGTCAATAACCAGCACTCGCTTACCATACATTGTATCGCCTGCTAAATATTCCGCTAATGCCATGACGATGGTAGTTTTGCCAACTCCACCCTTGAGGTTACAAATACTTATCACTTTAGCTGTCATAATTTCTGGTAGATTGACGCATTTTATGAGCTACAGTTCTATGCTTCCCTGAAAATATGCCCAACTAACAGGTTCATTTTTACTTTTACATCAAAACCTATGAGCCAAATTAATCCTGAAACAACCCCCTTACATACGTTAAACCCACTCAATCGATTTTCTGACAGAGCAGAGGATTATGTAAAATATCGACCAAACTATCCCGCAGATGCAATTGATATTATCTTGAAAGGATTAGGTGAAAATTCACAACTCATAGCAGCAGATATTGGTGCAGGTACAGGAATTGCTTCAAGATTGTTAGCTGAACGGGGGGTTAATGTCATCGCCATAGAACCAAACGCGGCGATGCGAGAAGCTGCTAAACCACATTCTTTGATTGAGTTCCGTGATGGAACAGCAGAATTTACCCAACTACCTGATAATTCAGTTGATTTAGTTACTTGTTTTCAAGCTTTCCACTGGTTCAATCCCGAACCAACTTTATTGGAATTCCACCGCATTTTAAAACCATCAGCACGCTTGGCTGTGGTGTGGAATAATCGCGATAAAGAAGATGCATTAACTACAGAATATAGCCGAATAGTCCGCGAAGCATCTAATAATCATCCAGCAGAATCTCGAATGCAGTCGGTAGAGCCATTGTTAGTAACTCCCTATTTTATTAACATCCGTGAATATAATTTTACTTATAGACAACAGTTAGATTTAACTGGACTTATTGGCCGAGCAATGAGTGTTTCTTACCTTCCGCGTGAAGGCTTGGGATATGAACAGCTTATTGATAATTTTCAAGAATTATATCAGCGCTTTCGCGATCGAGATGGTTTTATCTATATGGTCTATCGTACTAGCGTACACCTTGGTGAAGTAATTTCAAAATAAAAATGGGAATCATAATAAGTAGGGTGCGTTAATTCACTCTCAATAAATATCAGGATTCATATGGCACAACCAAAATATGAAGGTTATTGTGAATGCATTCCTACCAAATTAGTCAAAGAAAAGTTTGGAGATGTTAATGTTTTTGCACAAAATGCGAAATCGCTCTTAACAAAAGCTACTGGTTTTATTGGTAATTATGATTTTACTCTAAATCCTTACAGGGGATGTCAATACGGTTGTAGCTATTGCTATGCTGCTGCATTTACCCCTAATGCTCAAATGCGCGAAGATTGGGGTAAATGGGTAATTTTTAAGGAAAATTCTGCTGAAGTTTTAGCGAAAGAATTAAAAAAGTGGTATGAAAAAAATCCCCAAAATCCTCCTAGTATATACATGAGTAGCGTTACCGATCCTTATCAACCACTTGAGTCTAAACATCAATTGACTCGTCGATTGTTAGAAGTAATGCTTGATGTGGGGATTGACGGTTATCCTACTCCAACTTTGGTGATTCAAACTCGTAGCCCAATTATTACTAGAGATATTGATTATTTACAACGATTTAAACGATTGCGAATTAATATGAGCATTCTCACTGGTAGCGAATTAGTGAGGAAAGATTTTGAATTGCGATCGCCTAGTATTAAAGCTAGACTAAATGCTATCACTAAAATTAAACAAAGTATTGATTATTATAAAGGTTTTCTTCCTAAAATTTCTATCACAATTACCCCTCTACTTCCTACTTTACCAACAGATGAAGCTGCTTTTATTGATAAACTAGCCATCGCCGATAGGATTGTAATTCAAGCTTTTCATTCTAGCGATCGCCGTTCTCTCATCGCCTCAACTCGTAAAGAAGCTGAAGAAATTAAGCAAAAATACGCTTGGTGGTATGAAAATGAGAAATTAAGCTATATGAAATTTAAGGAAAAGTTAGTTTCTCAGCTTCAAGGTGTAGAAATTATGGAAGGTAAACAGGGATTTGGTTATGAATAATCCTATCGTCAATTGGTGGCGAAGTCAACAGTTCAAATTATCTTTAAAACGTGGAGATGTCCGACGTGCAGTCAAACTCTTACAAGAGATTCAAAAATCAGGTGCAAGATTCTCATGGTTAGAAAAACTATTTAGGGATAAACTTCAACTTGAACGTTATTCCCAAGAGTACAAATTACAAACAGAAACTTTAACTAAACAACTAACAGAAACGTCTCAGCAAAAAGATAATTTCATCTTAATGCCAGATGAAGAATTTGTTAAATATATCCATAAAGTTTTTAATTTAATTCAGCATGATGAATATAAACTGCAATCTACTGCTATTGATGAACGGATATTTGATGATTTTGAATCAAGGCTAGTTGAATATCTCAAAGAAGAATTTAGTAAAATTCCTGATAAACAGTTATTTATTAAGTTAGAAGACGCTCTTGAGGATATTAATAACTTAAAAAATGGACAAGATCCAGACTATCGTTTTAGTCTAACTCCTCATGTCTACTTTATGAAGTATTTTTTAGAAAATGTATATTGTATATATTTAGCTTGGTTTCTCATTTACCAAGATGCTTTACTACTAAGTAAGGTTAATATCCTTGATATTGCAGCAGGCCCAGGAACAGTTGCTTATGGTTTAGCTTTATTTCTTCAAAGTAGTAGTGGTTTTTTTGATATACCACAAATGCACATATCTTACTACTCTTTAGAAAAACAAGATGCTTTCCAGTTTCGGGGACTTCAGTTTTGGCGACGATATATAGAGTCGCGCCTAACCGCAGTAAATGCTTATTTCCGTTTTGTTACTACTGATATTTTTAATTGGAAAACTCAATCTAATAATCTACCCAAAGACTTTTTCGACTTTATAGTAATTTCCCACTGCTTCTTTATAGATCCAGCTAAGAGGGTTGAGGCTAATAATACGTACAAGCAAATATTTGCCACAAGCTTAAAAAGTTCAGGTTATATTCTACTAATTGTGCAAGATAAAAAGTTATTTAAAATTTACGATGTTCACCAAGTTGAAAACCAAGAGCAAGAAAAAAACGTAGTGAATAAATTTCTGGCAGAATTGGGATTAGAGTTTGTGTGGTATAGATATCTAACCTCAACAGGTTTAAGAACACCTTTGTCCATTGCTGAATTTGGTAAATTTGCTCGAGAAAAGTTACCAAAACAACTGTATATGAGTCCAATACTCAAAAAGTATTTGGGTCAAAAGCATCAGTTACACTATACATTAGATGATTATATAATTTTGGCGGAAAAGTCATAATAAATTGCAAGTAAAGAGTAAAGAATGCATTAAAAAAATATAAGATATCTGAACTTGAACCTTGAATTTATAAATGACCTGCAACTCACAAATAGCAGAAGGTTGGCATGGCAAACTTAATTTAGTCTATGCCGATCGCCAGGACACAACCCAGTTAATTTACGATCGCCATCAAGCACCCCTAAAGGTACAGCGCCCATTTTACCCAGAAGGGGGAAAAGTTTGTCATAGCGTCATTTTACACACAGCTGGGGGAATGGTGGGAGGCGATCGCTTATCCTCTAACATCCACCTCCAAACCCAAGCCCAAACCCTAATCACTACAGCTGCTGCAAGCAAGATATATCGCAGCAATGGCTTACAAGCCAGACAAATCATCCAAATGGAAGTTGATGCTGGTGCTTGTTTGGAGTGGTTGCCGCAAGAGACAATTTTATTTAACGACGCGATTTATCGGCAAGATTTACGGGTAGAATTAGCAACCGGGGCTAGCTTTTTAGGCTGGGAAATTACCCGATTTGGTCGCAGTGCTAGAGGAGAAAAATTCTTGCAAGGAGAATGGCGATCGCACACGGAAATATGGCAACAAGGTATTCCCTTATGGATCGATCGGCAATGGTTATGGGGTAGTGAAGAAACTTTTCACAGTCCCCACGGCTTGGCTGGAAAACCAATAGTAGGTAGTCTAGTTTGGGTTGGTGGTGCAGTTTCAGCAGAGATTGTCGAAAAAACGCGAAATTTATGGGGCGGGGAAGGTGAAGCGGGTGTTAGTCGATTACAACATGGATTATTGTGTCGATATCGCGGTGCTTCTACATCTGAGGTGAGAAACTGGTTTATTGATGTTTGGCAATTGCTGCGAGTTTCTTTTTTGAATCGTGGTAATTATATACCAAGAGTGTGGCAGCTTTGAACGAACCACGAAGGCGCGAAGGACGCGAAGGAAAAGGCAAGAATGCAACTTACGCCGCAGGAAAAAGATAAGCTATTAATTTTTACTGCTGCTTTATTAGCAGAAAGACGTAAAGCAAGGGGTTTAAAACTGAATTATCCTGAAGCAGTTGCTTATATTTCTGCTGCCATTTTAGAAGGTGCAAGGGATGGGCAAACTGTAGCTGAATTGATGAGTTATGGTACAACTCTATTGACGCGGGATGATGTCATAGAAGGAATATCAGAAATGGTACATGAAGTGCAAGTAGAAGCTACTTTTCCTGATGGAACAAAGTTAGTGACAGTACATAATCCAATTCGTTAATTTTGTAAATTTTAATTTATTATGATTCCTGGAGAAATTATCACACCAGCAGGTGAAATTGAACTAAATGTTGGTCGTCCAACTATAAAATTGCAAGTTTCAAATACAGGCGATCGCCCCATACAAGTTGGTTCCCACTATCACTTTTATGAAGTCAACACCGCCTTAAACTTTGACAGAGAACAAGCGCGAGGAATGCGCCTCGATATCCCCGCAGGAACCGCAGTTCGCTTTGAACCAGGCGACGAAAAACAAATAACTCTAATCCCCCTCGTTGGTACTCGCCAAGTCTACGGCTTCAACGCCAAAATTAACGGAAACCTCTAAAAACCCTCTGCGTACCTCTGGGCTTCCCTTTGCGTCCCTTTGCGTTAAAAAAAAAGGATTTTATATGCCTTACAGAATGGATCGCCGCGCCTACGCCGAAACCTACGGCCCAACAATAGGCGATCGCATCCGACTTGCAGATACAGAATTATTTATTGAAGTTGAACAAGATTTCACCACCTACGGCGATGAAGTGAAATTTGGCGGCGGTAAAGTCATCCGCGATGGGATGGGGACAATCCCCCATTTCTAATGCCGATGGTGCTGTAGATTTAGTAATTACTAATGCCTTAATTCTCGATTGGTGGGGTATTGTCAAAGCAGATATTGGCATTAAAGATGGCAAGATTTTCAAAATTGGTAAAGCCGGGAATCCTTATATTCAAAATAATATAGATATTATTATCGGCCCCGGAACCGAAGCCTTAGCAGGGGAAGGAATGATTCTCACTGCTGGTGGTATCGATGCCCATATTCATTTTATTTGTCCCCAACAAATTGAAGTTGCGATCGCTTCTGGAATTACCACCATGATCGGCGGTGGTACTGGCCCGGCTACGGGTACAAATGCCACTACCTGCACCCCCGGCCCTTGGAATATTTACCGAATGTTGCAAGCTGCTGATGCTTTTCCCGTCAACTTAGGATTTTTGGGTAAAGGTAACGCCAGTCAACCCCAAGGACTTGTAGAACAAGTAGCCGCCGGTGCAATGGGATTAAAACTTCATGAAGACTGGGGAACTACACCCGCGGCAATTGATACTTGCCTCAGCGTTGCCGATGAATATGATGTGCAAGTAGCTATTCATACTGATACCCTGAACGAAGCCGGATTTGTTGAAGATACGATCGCCGCTTTCAAGAATCGTACCATCCACACCTACCACACCGAAGGCGCAGGTGGCGGACACGCACCAGATATCATCAAAGTTTGCAGCCATGCCAATGTTCTGCCATCTTCTACCAATCCCACACGCCCTTACACCCTCAACACCTTAGACGAACATCTGGATATGTTGATGGTATGCCATCACCTCGATCCTGCGATCGCTGAAGATGTTGCTTTTGCCGAATCTCGCATCCGTCGGGAAACCATTGCTGCTGAAGACATTTTGCACGACTTAGGCGCATTTAGCATGATTTCTTCCGACTCCCAGGCGATGGGAAGAGTGGGCGAAGTGATAATTCGCACCTGGCAAACATCTCACAAAATGAAGGTGCAACGGGGAACTCTTAACCCACAAGGAAGTGAGCAACAAGCAGACAACTTTAGAGCCAAAAGATATGTTGCTAAGTATACGATTAACCCAGCGATCGCTCACGGAATTGCTGAATATGTCGGTTCAGTGGAAGAGGGAAAATTAGCAGATTTATGTTTGTGGCGTCCGGCATTTTTTGGCGTCAAGCCAGAAATAGTGATTAAAGGGGGAATGATTGCATGGGCGCAAATGGGCGATGCTAACGCCAGTATTCCCACACCGCAACCAGTGTATATGCGATCGATGTTTGGTAGTTTTGCAGGGGCGCGTCATGCTACATCGTTAACTTTTGTTTCCCAAGCAGCTTTAGAGAAAGAAATTCCTAATCAGCTAGGTTTAAAAAAGTCAGCAGTTGCAGTTTCTGGAACACGCCAATTGAGTAAGCAGGATATGAAGCTAAATGATGCACTACCACACATTGAAGTTGATCCAGAAACCTATGAAGTCAGGGCAGATGGTGAGTTGCTGATTTGTGAACCTGCGACAGTTTTACCAATGGCGCAGAGGTACTTTTTGTTCTAATTCACTCATTGGTAACAAGTAATAACAAAGTATTCTCAATTTCCTGTTTTACTTCACGGCTTACATAACAATCGCTATTCAGGCAATCTATAAGCAGCTTATTAGCATCATAATAACTTTGCAAAAGCTTTATTTGTGCATCGTTGAATTGCCAATTATGACCAATATTGCGATACTCAATCATTAATTTTCTTAACTTATCAATCCAAGATTGCCTCTTATTTTTTAGGTTTAGATGATTTTTTTGTCTATTTTCAAATATTTGATATATTTGTTTTTTAAGCTGATAGATTGAGTTTTTTAAATTCTTATCTTTGGCGTAAGTATAGGCATATTCAAGAATTTGAAGTAGTTCTTCATTCAAGGTTGTTATATATTTTGTAGATAAAGATAAATTAATATTATTAGAGCTACGATGCCGTATAAATTCAAGATTAAAAGTGCGGTCAAGATTACATGCTAAATTTAACGCTAAAACAAGATAACGATCGAGAGCAAGTTCCTTAGATTCAGAAATTATAGAAATAAAATTATGATATTTATTTATTGCAAGAGAAGTATGAAAAGCAGAAATAAGGCTTGCATTGGTGGCAAGATTACAGCCATGATAAATTCCCTGATCTAGGCTATCAGTATGACCTTGCGAGACTACAAGAACAGAAAACAGATCGTAATCTAAAGTAAGATAGAAAGTCCAAACAGCAAATGGTTCAAAAGAAGAAATAGTAGAAGATTTTTGACTTACCCAAGACAGAAAATTCTTTATATCATTATCATCCGGTTTCATTAAACTGATTTTCTGCTTCATGAGTAACAATAGTTCATCAGCTTTTCTCATCATACCTATAGTAAGTAAAAATATTTCACGCCAATCTTTATCATTGATATAGCGTAATAGCTTTTCAAAGGCAGAATTAGTAACAATTTCTCTTGCTGCAAAATATGCCTGAAGTGTCCTGCTAGAAAAACCATAGATACCTTGTGCCCTTTCTACCAGTAGCCCATGCTGGGCTGCAATAGACTTCAAAACCGCTTGACTATCTTGTTCTAATTTCTTTGGCTCATTAGAAGTCTCATCTAAGCCTTTAATAAAGTTAGCTATATATATCTCAACCGTTTTTTGCTTAAAGAAATAGTCTTTCTGCTCAAAAGTAGTCAAGGCGATTTGACTCAGCAAATCTTCCTTACGTTGCAAAGAAAGGTTTTTATAAACTTGATCGCGCTCAATGTTGCGTTTAGCATCCCATTTTTTCAGCAATATGTCTAAACCTTCTTTATAAGGTTCAGAACGATTTGCTGGGAAATCTGCGCTTTCGCCCAATACCAAACAAAGCAAAGTCAATAATAATGGACTGCTAGCCAGTTCTTTAATTGGCTCGTTATCCTCAAGTTTGTACATAAATCTTTCAGCTTTTACTGGATCGCTTAACTGGAACCAGTTTTGAGCAAAAATGGCGATTTGCTCCTCGTCAAAATCTGCCACTTCCACCTCTGTAAACCTTTCAAAGGTGTATTCTTTGGCAGCTATCCGACAGGTAATGACAAACTGATTAGTATAAAACTGATCGGAAATATCTCTAATTTGCCTTAAGACACGCTTCGTATCTTCTTCTCGGACTTCATCCAAGCCATCTAATAAAACCAATACCTTACCCTGTCTCAAAAGCTGGTTTGCCTTAACGCTGGCATTGAATACTCCACAACTTGATAATTGTTGAGCAATATATTTCAATACATCTGGCTGTTTGAGCGCTTCTGCAAAGTCCTTGAGGGTGATAAATAAAGGAACTCGGTTTGTTAAAAACTGCCCTTCAATGCACTGCATCGCCAAATACTTCAAAAACGTGGTCTTCCCTGCTCCAGGTTTTCCTAAAACCATCAGCTTACTGTAGCGTTGCACCACTTCTAGTCCCGATACTCGCTTCTCTTTTATTCGCCTGAGTCCAAAGCGATCAAAGTGTTCTGGATCGCAGTTTTGCAACAGTTCAGGAATATCCAGTCGCCTGCGTCCCCTGTGATTTTCTCCAGAATGTTGACGTTGGTATAGATGCCTCGCTCTCCAGTTAATTCAATTGGCTGGGGCATATCCAGCACGCGCATGGTTCCACATTTTTCTTTAATGCTGGGTTTAACCTTTTCGCGGATTTCTTGAACTAGAACATCAACGTCATCCTCTGCAATATCAATAGTTGAGCTACCCGAAGGTTTGTGCTGCAAATATCGCTTTTGGAGATACTCCAGCAAGCGGGTTTCTTTCACAGGCCCACTGCCATTGATACAGAATTTCTTGTAAATCCCCGTTAGACAACTGCTGAGATTGCTATCAGAGATGTTGAACGTTTGTGTAACTTGAACTCGACTCTTGCCACTACTGAAGATTTCCAAAAAGACTGCCTTTTCTCGGTTTGACAATTCGCTGTATTGCTCTAGTTGTGTTAGGAAGTCTTTTGGTAACGACATATACCTAGTGTGAAATCGCCTTAAAGTTCAGTCTAGCTCGCATTTGCAGAGATTTGCGGTAAGTCACGAGATGTCAAGACAAGTCAATGTAAATCACTACAAGTCAAATAAATAACTACAAAACAAAATTGCGACATTTAACTCAGTCAAGCAACTGAGGCGATCGCAATGTTAGAAATATTAATTACTCTGATTCTCAAGAAATCTATTGAAGTTATCCTAGTGCTATTGCTGAAAAAAATCTGGGCATGGCTGCTGAGGGATGAAAGCTTCCAATGTCTCAACCACTTTCTGAAAATGCAGATTCTTATACTCTATCTTGATTGGATTTTGCTCAAAACATCTCTAAAGTCTCTGCCTGAGCCAACAAAAGAGAACGATTCACACACATATAGCTAGACAAATTGTTACAAATACAGCTAGCCTTATCAAAAATTTACTTTTACCCCGTACCTTGCATCTATATGACTTCACAATCTTCTCGCTCTGACAAAATTCTGGTTGTTGATGACTCTCCTGATAACGTGTTTTTGATTAAAACTATTTTGGAGGAAGAAGGTTACACCATTAGCACCGCTGAAAATGGAATTTCGGCCTTGGCAGAATTGAAAGCTTCTCCTTGTGATTTAGTTCTGCTGGATCTGATGATGCCAGGTATGGACGGGTACGAAGTCACTAAGCACATTCGTGGAGAGATGAAATTGCCGCAATACATCCCCATATTGTTAATAACTGCCCACGATGCGCCCAACGTCGCCCACGGACTAGACTTGGGTGCTGATGATTTTATCCGCAAACCTGTAACAGTAGACGAATTGCTGGCACGAGTGCGATCGCTCCTACGTTTGAAGCATAGTATGGATGAACGTGATGAAATTGCTCGTCAGCGAGAAGATTTTGTCTCCCGCCTCACCCACGACTTACGCACTCCCTTAGTAGCTGCCGATCGCATGTTGATGCTATTTCAGCAAGGCGCGTTGGGAACATTATCAACGCAAATGCAGGAAGTAATCGCCATCATGGCCCGTAGCAATATCAACCTGCTTTCTATGGTCAATACCTTATTGGAAGTTTATCGTTTTGAAGCGGGTCGTAAAAGTTTGGCGTTTCAACCGGTTAATCTAAGACAACTGCTAGATGAAGTGACTGGAGAATTGGCACCCTTAGCTCAAGATAAAAAACTCTCTCTAAATTTGGACGTTACTGAAGAATCAAGCACAAACACAGTGATGGGCGATCGCTTGGAACTGCATCGTCTATTTACCAATCTTATCGGAAATGCGATCAAATTTACCGACTCCGGGTCTATTACTATTCGTTTTACTTCTCAACGCCAGTTCAACAAAAGTAATCAATCTCAGTTCTCTCAAACATCCAATTCCGTTGACTACATTAGAATTGAGATAGCGGATACTGGCCCAGGTATTCCCCCTGAAGAACAAGCCACTATATTTGAACGATTTCGCCAAGGCAGTCATAAAAGTTCTGGTAGTGGCTTAGGATTGTATCTTTCTCGTCGAATTGTCGAGGCACATCAAGGTATTATTCTGCTTAATTCCGAGTTGGGCAAAGGTAGTATATTTAGTGTACTTCTACCCACCAAAGCAGGAAAAAACTAGTAATTATAAATTATGAATTATAGAGTTTTTTATCCTAGTAATTCATGATTTATAAATTTACTACTAACTAAAGATAATTTAACCTAAAAAAACTAACTTAGAAAATCAAACGCTAACAATTGAATAATTAAAGATGCTGAGATAATAGTATTAGGATTAAATAGTTTTTGATAGGAGAAAACAATGATTACTACTGAATTATCTAACATTGGCAATATTATCCAGAGTCAGCGAGAGTTTTTTCAAACGGGCAAAACTAAAGATGTAAATTTTCGCATTGAACAACTGAAAAATCTTAAGCAAGCAATCATTGAGCATGAACAGTCAATAGTTGAGGCATTAAAAGCGGATTTACATAAACCAGAAGTAGAAACTTATCTTACAGAAATCAGCGTAATTAAGGATATTGATTACGCCATCAAACATCTTCAAAACTGGACTAAACCCCAAAAAGCAGCGGTTTCCTGGGATTTTTTTTCCTACTCAGCGAAAATTTATCCAGAACCATTAGGGGTTGTCTTAATCATCGGCCCTTGGAACTATCCATTTCAGTTAATTATCTCACCGTTAATAGGTGCGATCGCAGCCGGGAATTGTGCAATTATCAAACCTTCAGAAATTGCTTCTCACACGTCTGATGTTATTGCTAAGATTATTGCCAAACATTTTGACCCTGCTTATCTTGCAGTGGTTGAAGGAGGCGTGGAAGTAAGTCAAAAACTACTTGCAGAAAAGTTTGACCATATCTTTTTTACTGGTGGTACAGCCGTCGGCAAAATCATTATGGCAGCAGCAGCAAAATATCTCACACCAGTAACTTTAGAATTGGGTGGTAAAAGTCCTTGTATTGTAGATACTGACATTAATCTTGAACACACTGTCAGACGGATTACTTGGGGCAAATTTATTAATGCTGGACAAACTTGTATCGCCCCCGACTATCTTTTAGTGAATAAAAAAATCAAAAAAGATTTAATAGATGGTCTGGAAAAATCTTTAAAAGAATTTTATGGCGAGAATCCAGCAAGCAGTCCTGATTATGCCCGGATTATCAGTGAAAAACACTTTGAGAGATTGGTTAGTTTTCTCAAAGACGGTGAAGTTGTTATCGGTGGAGAAAATCAACCTTCGGAGCGTTATATTGCCCCAACACTGATTGATAATGTCTCGCTAGAAGATTCTGTAATGCAAGAAGAAATTTTTGGGCCTATTCTACCGATCATTGAATATACTGACATTACAGAAGCGATCGCCTTGATTAACTCTAGACCCAAACCCTTGGCGTTATACTTATTTTCTCAAGATAAAAACCTACAAAAGCGAGTTTTGCAGGAAACTTCCTCTGGTGGAGTCTGTATTAACGACACAGTTATGCAGGTTGGTGTCTCGTCTTTACCATTTGGTGGAGTGGGAGATAGCGGTATTGGCAACTATCACGGCAAAGCTAGCTTTGACACCTTTTCCCATAAGAAAAGTGTATTGCAAAACTCCTTCTGGCTCGATTTAAAATGGCGATATGCTCCATATCAGGGCAAATTGCCGCTAATCAAGAAACTTCTGGGTTAAAAAAAGTTAGGAGTTATGAGTAATGAATTTTTAACTCTAAATTCCTAACTCCTAACTTCTAACTCTTAACTATTAATTATTAGAACCCAAAAGCGTTGCTGTAACGCTCCTCAGCCCAAGGTTCACCACGGCGATGGTAGCCATTGCGCTCCCAAAAACCAAGTTCTTCAACAGCTAAAAATTCCAAACCATTAATCCACTTAGCACTTTTCCAAGCGTAGAGGTGGGGTACAACTAGCCGCATCGGCCCACCGTGTTCAGATGGAAGGGTCTTCACCAAAGACTTTAAAAGCAAAGAAGTTTTCTTCGCGCAGAAAATCTTCTACAGAAATATTGGTGGTGTAGCCGCCATAGCAGTGTTCCATAACGTGGGCTACTTTCGGGTCTAATTCAATCAGACTCATGAAATCTGTAACTTTAATGCCAGTCCATTTGACATCAAGTTTAGACCAGCGCGTTACACAGTGAAAGTCTGCTGTGAATTCGTGTTGAGGTAGCGCCATAAAATCTGACCAACAAAAGGTAGCAGATTTTGCTAAACCCCAAACTCGAAACTCCCATTCCTCAGTGCTAACTTGGGGAGTTTCACCGTAAGTTAATACGGGAAAACCTTTAGCTAAGTGTTGACCAGGAGGAACGCGATCGCTTTCTTCTTTGCCTGGTTTCTGAAAAAATTTTCCTAGCATAGTTAGAGAAAAATAAGTTTTCTCAAAATGTTTACAAGCTTTTTTGCTGAGTTGCCAACAGTATCAGATGTTTTACTCTTTATATGAACTCTTGAATGATAGGTAATGGGTAATGGATATTTCCAATTACTCACTACCAATTTTTTTCGATCTA
This sequence comes from Nostoc sp. DSM 114160, assembly GCF_053470305.1. Taxonomy (NCBI): domain Bacteria; kingdom Bacillati; phylum Cyanobacteriota; class Cyanophyceae; order Nostocales; family Nostocaceae; genus Nostoc; species Nostoc sp. DSM 114160. The sequence goes on from NZ_JBPFGO010000002.1 coordinate 1,316,119, forward strand.
ATGAGCTGATGTAGAGTGTCTATGATTCATAATGCAATCAGGAAAGCTAAGAAAAAGCATTTATCTAGCGATCGGAAGTTTGATTGTTGAGTTTGGCAATCAAATCTATCGGTGCTGTTCGTGCTTTTCCTGACTGAGAAATTATGATTCTTCTTCCTCTTCTTCAGCAGCTGGATAAACAAATGTAGAACGTCCACTCAAAATTGACTTGCCCAGAGATAGGGCTTTCTGAGCTTCAACGACGGCTTTATGCCTCCAGGTAGCTCGACGTTTATCTCGTTTTGATTTGGAAGTTTTCTTCTTAGGAACAGCCATGTCAGCAGATATCGCGATTCTTGACAACCTTCTTATTCTAGGCCATCCACTGACGCCAAAGACAACAGTTGAGTCAGGAATAAGTAAGTTGGGTTAAGACTGACGCAAGGACGCAAGGTTCCGAGCCAAAAAAGCTTTGGCTCGGACTTCTAGTTCAATCCGTCATTTTGGCGTTGACACAGCGCTAGCTGCTGGAACTTGATTAGAGTTATTTTCAAAGAAAAGTAAAGATCGCGCAGTTTTGAAGTAAGTGGCCCAGTTTTGAGCATCAGGACGCGATCGCCATTGAGGACGACTGACATCTAATGTCAGGACTGGTGCGATCGCTCCATAATTTTGTACGGACACAATGATGGAAACATCTGTCACCAAGATATCTTGGTCGAAGCTCCTTTGAGCAGCTGCTCTAGCGACCGCTTCCGCCCTCCTGAGAACGGTTTCATAGTTTTCTTCCGGCAGGCGGTCAATAGCTAGATCGACTCTAGCGGTGTAAGCTCGCACAAGCTGCGGTGCGATCGCTTCCATCAAAAACCACGCAGGAACAGTAGATATGAGCAAAACTACTAAAGGAATTATCCGGATTCTTCTGGCAATTTGGCTAATAACTGAAAAGGGAGCGAGCGATGATGGTAGGTGAGCAGAAATTTTGCTCATGACCTTCTATCTCCTTAGTAACGATCTGTTATTGAAATTAGGTAAAGGTATTTTTCCGGCTAATTAACGTAATAAAAATTACATTCTAACTTAAGATTCGATCGGAATCACCTAGACTATAAGACATAGGTTAGCTTTGTTTTTTTGGCAAAGCCAACCGCAATTTTAAGACCAGCAAACAACAATAACTGACAAAGAGCGGGATGGCAAATTACTGGGCGATCGCGATTGGTATCAATCAATATCAGTTATTTCAACCTTTAAGTTGTGCCCAAGCTGATGCTGAGGCACTAGAAGATATTTTGGTGACAGAGGCAGGTTTTCTCCCCAAGCACTGTCTGGTGATGACAGATACTTCGCCGCCGATTGGGGATAGACCGACTTACCCGACGAAGGAAAATATTTTGCTGCTGCTTGAGGATTTGGCAGCAACAAGTTGGCAGCCGGAAGATTATTTGTGGTTATTTTTTAGCGGTTATGGAGTCAACTACAAGGGGAAAGATTACTTAATGCCAGCAGAGGGCAACCCGGAACTCGTGCAAGAGACTGGCATAGAATTGCGATCGCTAATGCAAAGTCTGCAACTTGCTAACTTGAATGTATTGCTTCTACTGGATATCAACCGCGCCTTTGGCACTCAAGCGGATGCTCCCGTTGGTGAAGAAACAATAGAACTAGCCCAAGAACTACAACTGGCGACAATTCTTTCTTGCCAACCAGAGCAATTTTCCCATGAGAGTAGCGAACTAGGTCACGGATTTTTTACAGCAGCTTTATTAGAAGCTTTACGTTCTGGTAATGGCAGCAACTTGGCAGATTTAGAAAGCTACCTCAGCCTGATCGTGCCAAAGTTATGTCACCACCACTGGCGTCCTATCCAAAATCCTGCCACTATTATTCCATCAAGGCAGCAAGTAATCTTGCCAAAATTGGCAATGGAAAGTGATTTTCAGCCGGAACCGAGAATTTATCCGGAAGAATCTTTTGCTGTTGCCCTTGCAGCCCCTCCCCTTGACGATTCCTCTAAAACTTCAGCAACTCAGGGCAGACGGGGAGAAGCTAGTGTGAACTCTTCCCAACAGGCGAAAGGTCAAAAAGTCCAAGAGTCAGGTAGCAGATTAGTTGCCCAGCCAATGCCGGAAACTTCCTTGGGAGTGAATACCAAAGGAAGATTTATCCCCAATTCCTCTAAAGGTTACGTCTCTCGATTGCCAGCGAATCAGCCAAGCATCCCTTTTTGGAAACAGTTTATCTTGTGGGGCGGAGGCAGCTTGCTGGTAGCAGGTTTAATCGCCGTAGTTTTTCTGCGTAATCAAGAAACTTTTAGAATTAAGCAAATATCAAGTGCATTACCCAATGCTACTGTTAGCGATCGCCAGGTTGTCGAAAATTTACCAAGCGAGCGCACTCCACTAATTAGACCTAATAACCAATCTAGCGCTCAAATAACCTCTAGTTCCCAGTCAAAAAAGCGAAATCAAGCAGTATTAGACCTGGCGAAAATGTCGCTCAGACAAACTCAGGCGAGCGATTTGAGCATGGCGATCGCTACGGCCCGAAAAATTCAACCCGGCGAACCACTGTACGAACAAGCTCAAGAGAATATTAAGATTTGGAGCCAGATGATTTTAGATTTAGCAGAGGGTCGTGCTAAACAAAGACAGTATGCCAGCGCTATTGCTGCGGCTCGATTAATTACCAAAGATGAAGCCCCCTACGCGAAGGCACAAGCAGCAATTAACCTGTGGCGCTTAGAGGGTAAGCAGTATGTGAGTAACAAAACTCTTTTAGATGCAGCTAATGCCTTAATTAAGCCCGAACAGGCATCTACCTACAATCGGGCGATCGAAGTTGCCAAGAAAGTACCACCCGGACAACCAGGCTTCGATGCTGCCCAAAAATCGATCGATAAATGGAGTGAGAAAATTTTAGACCTGGCCAAGCGTCGCGCCACCGAAGGAGAACGTAACGCCGCAATTGCCACCGCAGCTTTAGTGCCAGAGGAGACAGGCGCTTACGAAGATGCTCAAGATGCCATCCAAAAATGGCAAAAGAAATAGTAAAAAAATAATAAAAAATGGTTAGGAGTTAGGAATTAGAAGTTATATTATTGATCCCTGAGTCGTTATTCCTCACTCCTAACTTTTCCCTCAACAGTACTGAGATATATCTTCGCCGCATTCATCGGCTAGATAGCACATCGCTCGGAAACGTAAACCAACCACTTCCTCATATAAGGGGTTGAGCTTGCACATCGGCGGGATGTGAAACAAGGTCTTGCCTAATAATTTGACATCGCGCTCAAAGGGGCATTGAGATGGAATCAGTTTGCACAAACGGTGAGCTAGTTGGCGATCGCGGACTTGAATGTTTTCTACTCGCTGCCGTAAGGGTTGGAGAATATCCCAGTAAGGCTTGGAAGGAGAATGGTTTAACTGGGTTACTTTATGGTCAGTAGTCTCTGCTTGATTGATTGATACCCAGCTAGCCAGAAAAATCTTTTTTGTGGTATTGTCGAATACCTTCATGGTTAACCCTCTGTGTTATTGAGGCTATTCATCTTTTTGATGAATATATACAACGTGGCAACGAACTTTCCCGGAAAAATCGCGTTCTGACTGCGATATAATGTAATACCTGATTAGCCACTTAAGTCAGAACCTAATTTATTACTACGTCAAGTTAATCGCAAATTTCTGAGGATCGGTAGTGTAATATTACGATCTTGTTCATAACTTGACACAGTTTAAATTTTAATAAAGACATCCATCATTGGATAGGTTTTAGTGTAACATTTACAGAACTTAATATAAGGTCTTTCTAAAAGAATTTTTGCTAAGTATAAACATCAGTAATACTCTAGAAGGCATTTTTCCTCTCCGTGTTCCCACTTTCTCACGTAAGTGCATCCTTTTCATCGCTGGCTGAATACCGTAGAAGTAGTGATTTTTGATTAAGTAGAATCGATCGCATTTCACAAAACTTAGGTTAGCAGTGGCAATTTGAAAATGATACAGTCTGAAGCGTTAAAATTCAGATGAGCTTGCTTATGGGTGTTTCCGTACTCTACAGCGCAATTCCTCCTGACAGTACGCTGTACGCGCGCCTTCAGGCTCAAAAGGCACTCAGCGTCCTTGTAGTTTCTCTTTTCCCTTATGGTTGCGGCATTTTCCGCTTTTTTGAGATTGAGGCTGAAGAGATTAATGAAATCCTTGAAGATGTTATCGAAGCACACCAAGAGACTTTTGGATTTAAGCTAGAAGCAGATCGGGTAATCGCTCAATTGCAATCTGAGTTAAGGCTTACTCGCCAAGCCTATCCAGGGATTGAAGATAGAAGAGCATCACTAGAAAAAACATCTGTTGAGATCGAGAAACGTTTGTCGCAGGAGCTATCGAGAAGAAAGTTTGCGAATGCTGATGAGATTGTTGAAAAGCTGATGTTTGGAGATCGAATTCTTGCTCCAATGTTATCAACAGAGGAGTCATTGGCACTTATATCTCGTGAGCTAGTCAGTGAAGGAGCCTGCATTTTTCGACAGATCGATCCTGAAACACTGTTTGCAAGAAATGAATGGTGTTTTGAAGACTTCGAGGGGTGGAGAGATTTGTATCTTTCAGCAGCCGAAAAAAATGAGGAGATATTGGTTGCAGTTGCTTGAGGCGACAGCAACCTAACAAGTTAGATCCCTATGCCGTGTTGAACATTGCAAAATTGAGGTGATGCCTTCTCTTCGAGAGGCTTCTCTTCCAGAGACGCTAACGCGAACGCCAACGGCAACATCTTTTCTACGAGACGCTACGCGAACGACGAAGGCAATCAGTATTTTTTTGATTTCACTTAAGCTGAAAATACTTGCTGGGCTGTCAAGGTTAATTCTGGGAACGTTTGAGAAATAATCCGTTGGTCTTCGATAAACGTAGTTTGCTTGTAACTACTCTGATTTAACAAACACACAGTTATTTTATTTTCCAGAGGATCGACAATCCAATACTCGATCACACCCATCGCCGCATACTCAAAGGTTTTTTGGTTATAGTCTCTGTCAATAGATTCAAGGCTTACCACTTCAACTAAAAGGGGTGGAGCAGTTTTGAGGATAGCCGAGGTAGTCTCAATACTTTTTGCCTGTTCATTGGTAATTACACAAACATCAGGTCTTCTAAGTTGTTTATTGGTCAGTATTTCTGTACCGTTAGGGCGCGGTTGTAAAGGCAGTCCCATTTTTTGAATTTCTAAAAAAAAGCGAACTAACAGTAGGGTGATAATCGCCTCATGTTTGCCAGTACCAGGAGGCATTTCTACCAGCACCTCATCCTCAATTTCATAGCGCTTGTCGGTACCATCATCAAAATTGATGTATTCCTCAAGAGTACTAATTTTTATTGGTGTTTTAGTCATAGCGATCGCCTCCAATAACTATAACTATAAGCAAATACAAGCTGCTGCGACTTCTATACTTATACTCAAAAACTGTATTTCACGCCAAAGCGCAAAGACGTTCAGAAAAACTCTGCGTCTTTGCGCTTCTGCCTGAGATTTTTACCTAAAATTCTCTATGATGCTACCTGAGCAGCAGTCCGAGTCCGCCGTCTTCTCCCATCAGCAACTTTTACAGGTGGTTCATCAGGAATTTGCATCAACAAAGTCACAGATGGTTGACATTGCAATTCCCGACGGATAGAACGTTGCAATTCTCGTTCTAAAGTTCCTTGCAATCCACCCCAGTCTATATCTGCTGCTTCACCTTGCTCAGGAGCAAATTCTGTCCAGCGCACGGTGAGGATTTCTTCAATGCGTTGTTTTACCCAGGTTTGTAGCAGCGATCGCTCTACACTTGTTACTACACCCCGGAGGTGGATTTCTGGTTTTGCTAGCAGTTTACCATTCCAATCAATGGCAGCTGCGATCGTGATAATCCCTTCTGAAGCCATACGTTGCCGTTCTTGCAGCACTTTGGCACTTACCATACCCGAACTAGTAGTATCCACCAATTCGATACCAGACGGCACTTTCCCCGCGACGCGAATTGCATCTTCAGTCAGTTCGACAATATCACCATTCTGAATAACGATCATATTTTCTGCGGGAATGCCCATACTCTGAGCCGTTTCTGCGTGCTTCACTAGCATCCGATGTTCGCCGTGAAATGGCACAAAGAACTTCGGTCGAGTTAAGGCAATCATCAGTTTTTGTTCTTCTTGACAGCCGTGACCGGAGACGTGAATTCCTTTATCCCGTCCATAGACCACTTTTGCACCTTGAATCATCAATTTATCAATGGTGTTGACTACAGCGATCGTATTTCCAGGAATTGGGTTAGCAGAGAATACTACCGTATCTCCTTGGCGGATTTTAATGTGAGGATGTTCTTTGTTAGCAATGCGGGTCATTGCTGCCATCAATTCTCCTTGAGAACCTGTAGTTAAGATCAGTACTCTTTCATCGGGTAGATTGCGGACGGCGTGCAATGGTTGCAGCAGATTATCTTCACACTTGATGTAACCTAAATTGCGGGCATGAGCAATCAAGTTCAACATGGAACGCCCGACAACTGTCACTACACGATTCTGCTTCTTGGCAATATCCAAAATCATGTTGATGCGATGGACACTAGAAGCAAAGGTAGTGACAAATAATCGCCCAGGTGCTTGACTAAATACTCTCTCCAGATTGGGATAAACTGACCGTTCTGAAGGTGTAAATCCTGGCACCTCCGCGTTAGTGGAATCACTCAGTAAACAAAGAACGCCTTTTTCCCCATGTTCTGCTAGGCGTTGCAAGTCAAACTTTTCACCATCCACTGGGGTATGGTCAATTTTAAAATCCCCTGTGTGAATGACAACACCCAGGGGAGTATGAATAGCAACAGTGAAACTATCAGCAATGGAGTGGGTATTACGGATATATTCAACTAAAAAGTTTTTGCCAATCCGCACTACATCACGTGGTAGAACTGTTCTGATTTCTGTGCGATCGCGGACTCCTGCTTCTTCTAATTTACCCTCTAGCATTGCCATTGCTAGTCTGGGGCCATAAATCACCGGGATATCAAATTGCTTGAGATGAAAGGCAATCCCGCCGATATGGTCTTCATGACCGTGAGTAACGATCATCCCTTTAATTTTGTGCCGATTTTCCCGCAGATAGGTCATATCTGGTAAAACAATATTGACTCCATGCATCATTTCTGTGGGAAAAGCTAATCCTGCATCTAACAGGATAATTTCATCGTCATACTCAAAAAGACAGGTATTTTTACCAATTTCATGCAAACCGCCCAAAGGAATAATTTTCAAGGCGGAATTATTAGCTTCGTTTTTAGCCATTTTCTCCTTAGATTGTTACTTGTGGTTAATTAAGTTGATAGTTAACTTTCCTTGTATTTAAGACAACATCATCTGTCTCTTAAGTCAGTCCAAAGCAATCAAGTTTTAATTGAAGATTTCAATTTTTTATTCAATAAAATCAACTGTAAAACTCAAGGATTCATAGTATATCTATCAGTCCTAGCACAGATTTTTAAATTGCAATTTATGAACAATTACATCGTTGTTTATATGTATCTTTGGCAAGGAGGAGACTACCAGCATTTAAATAAGTTGGTGGTTAAATTAAACTAAGTTCTTTCAGAACCGCTTCTAACTTTTGACTTACTTCTAAATCAGCTTCACATAGCGGCGGACGAGTTGAACCCACCTCCCAACCTTGAAGTTGCAGTGCTTTTTTCACTGGAATGGGATTTGAAGTAAGAAATAAAGCTTTAAACAACGGGAACAGTTTGAGATGAATGTCGCTTGCTACCTCAATTTTTCCCGCACTAAAAGCTTGAATCATCTGCTGTAGTTGGTTTCCTACCAGATGAGAAGCCACACTTACCACACCCTTTGCCCCGATCGCTAACAAGGGCAAAGTCATGTAATCATCACCAGAATAGATGTGAAATTCTTTTGGTGTCAAGCGACGAATTTCGCTTGCCTGATCTATATTACCAGTGGATTCTTTAATCCCGACAATATTGCTAACTTCAGCTAACCGGGCAACTGTTTCTGGCTGAAGGTTTTGTCCGGTACGACCGGGGACATTATATAACAACAACGGTAAGTCGGGACAGGCTTGTGCTATTGCCTGAAAGTGCGCTTCCAATCCCGCTTGCGGCGGTTTGTTGTAATAAGGAACAACTTGTAAGGAACCATGTACTCCTATTTTAGACGCTTTTTGGGTAGCTGCGATCGCTTCTTTGGTGGAATTCGATCCACAACCCGCGATTACCTTGGCTTTTCCGGACACGGACTGCAATACCTCGACAAACAACTGGTATTCCTCATCCCAACTTAGTGTTGGGGATTCTCCGGTTGTGCCGCACATCACTAATGTATCTGTACCGTTGTTAGCTAGATGCGCCGCCAGTTCTGCCGCTACATCATAGTTGACACTACCATCTGCTTTAAATGGCGTAATCATAGCGGTTAAAACATTGCCAAAATCTCCCACCCTTTTTTCACTCCTGATTACCCATGTTTTTATATCTTGGTGGTTCTCTATTGTAATAACCTATCTGCAAATTGCTTTCAAGTGTCATTTTTACTTTGTCATTAGTCATTAGTCATTAGTCATCCCAATGACTAATGACTAATGACTAATGACTAATAGCTAATGGTTTTAATAGATTTTTCTCTACCAACAATTCAGCGATTTGTACTGCATTTAATGCCGCGCCTTTGCGGATTTGGTCGCCACACAACCATAATTCCAAGCCACAAGGATGGGAAATATCCTGACGAATTCTTCCCACTAGAACTTCATCTCGACCTGTTGCTTCAATGGGCATTGGAAAATGATTCGTTCCCCAATCTTCTATCAATTTTACTCCGGGGGAGGAATTTAAAATTTCTCTGGCTTCCTTCACACTAAAGGGAGTCTCAAATTCTAAATTAATCGCTTCTGAGTGGGCGCGAAGTACGGGAACCCGTATACAAGTCGCAGTGATTCTGATTTGTTGCGTGCCAAATATTTTTCGGGTTTCGTTGACCATTTTCATTTCTTCCTCACAGTAACCCAAATCGTTTAATGGGGAGTTATGCGGGAATAAATTAAATGCCAATGGGTAAGGCAATATTTCGGCAACTGGTGGCTGTCCTTGTAGTATAGCGCTTGTTTGGGTTTTGACTTCTGCCATTGCCCTGGCTCCAGCACCACTAGCAGATTGGTAGGTTGCAGCGACAATGCGTTGCACTGGTTTAACTTTATGCAACGGCCAAACTGCCACAGCCATTAAAATCGTTGTGCAGTTGGGGTTAGCGATAATGCCTTGGTGATGCGCCGCGGCTTGGGGATTCACCTCCGGAACTACTAACGGAACTTCCGGGTTCATCCGAAAGGCACTGGAGTTGTCAATTACCACTGCACCCTTTTCCACGGCAACTGCTGCCCAAGTTTTGGATGTGGAACCGCCTGCACTAGCTAGTACTATATCGACATTTTCAAAAGCGCGATCGCTCACTGCTTCTATTGGTATATTCTCACCTTTAAACCGCAGCGATCGCCCTACGCTCCGCTCTGATGCCAATAACTTCAAGTCAGCAACCGGAAAATTACGACTTTCTAATAATTCCAGCAACTCTGTGCCTACTGCACCAGTAGCTCCTAAAATAGCTAAACGATAGGATTTCGACAAACTTGTTTCCTCCTTTAAGAGACTTATCTGCAATTTCTTGGAACAATTGACAATTTAGTTATATTTAAATAGCGATCGCAGTCTGGAAATAGATTTTTAATAGCTTGAGATTTTTATTTAATTTAATATCTCTTTAATATATTTAATAATACATTTTTTTAATAAGTTAAGTGATGTTGCATTTTAAAATAACGGCGATTTTTTCATTGATTTTAACTATAACTATATATTATACAATAAACCGCTATTTCTCAGAAAAAGGGAGATATCTGCATTTAGGGGTTTAACAAGCATCCTTCTTGTAAAGAAACAAATGTATTGGCTACAAACTTGCTTACCAAGATGATGAATATATTAGAATCTAAAAGCAAAAAGCCAGCACAACTCAAAACTGAGCTATGCGGTTAAGTAACAGATGCACTGTTGTACCAACACATAACTTAATAATAGCTAGATAATAGCTAGACTCAATACTATAACTTTAAATTGGAGTACTAACCACTCTTTGAGACCAGGATATCACGGCGTTAGCCCACTGAATAATTAATTCCCAAGTTTTAGAGTGAGAGGGAAGTGAAGAAGGGAATAGGCTACAGGTTACAGGGTACAGATTTATTCTCTAGCACCTACCACCTGTCACCTATCTGGGAGGGGGAAAGGGGAAAGGTTAACAAGTTATTCGCAACACGCATAAACTTTTTTCTTTTCTTTCACCTTATAAGGGTTTGAAGCGCCCCTAAAAGGGGGTTAATTATTGGGAGGGGTCACAATCCTCTTCCAATAATTTCTTCCCTTTCCCCCTTCCCCCTTCCCCTTTACCCCTCTTCGTGAACTTCCCCCTAATCCCAATGCCCTATTAACCAAATTGTTATGAAGGTAAAATGTCAAGTCCTTGGTCATTGGCAGTAAACTGGATCTTTGCCCCAGGACAAACATCCTTCCTTGGATGTCACAAGACCTTTGGGCAAACTCCCATTACCCCTAAGAGACATCAAGCCATAAACGCAAACAATTATTTTATTGCGTCTTGTATGTACTCGGAGTATAAAATACCAGAAAACTAGAGACGAAGCATGAAAGTTACCCAGGAAAAACTTCCCGCCAGCCAAATTGGCCTGGAAATAGAGATTACGCCGGAAATTACCAAGCAAACTTACGAACAGGTCATTAAGAACTTAGCGAGTACTGCCAATATTCCTGGGTTTCGTAAAGGCAAGGTGCCTCGGCCGATATTACTACAACGGCTGGGTACAACTCGAATCAAGGCAGCGGCCCTAGAAGAACTAATTCAAGATGGCATTGAGCAAGCAGTCAAACAAGAAGCCATCCCAGCAATCGGTCAGCCGCAGTTACGCTCCTCCTTTGAGGATTTGATTAATAACTATGAACCTGGAAAACCCCTAACCATTTCGGCTGCTGTGGATGTAGAACCAGAAGTGAATTTAGTTCAGTACACTGATTTGCTTTTCCAAGCCGAAGAAGTCAAGTTCGATCCAGAACGAGTAGAGAATACGCTGGATAGGCAACGTCAAGAATTGGCAACATTGATTCCTGTGGAAGGGCGTGCAGCCCAAATCGGCGATATTGCTGTAGTCGATTTTAAAGGTTCATTCGCCAGAGTTGAGGGCGAAGACGAAACAGCTGAACTAGAACCGATTCCCGGAGCCGAAGCAACTGATTTTCAAGTTGAGTTGCAGGAAGATAAGTTTATTCCAGGCTTTATTTCGGGAATAGTGGGGATGAATCCGGAAGAAACGAAAGAAATTGCGGCGCAGTTCCCAGACCCGTATGCTAATGAAGATTTAGCTGGAAAAGCGGCAACTTTTACCGTGACGCTCAAAGAATTAAAGGAAAAGGAGCTACCAGAAGTAAATGACGATTTCGCTCAAGAAGTCAGTGATTTTGAAACCTTAGAGGAGTTACGCGCTTCTTTGGTAGAGCAATATCAAAAAGAGGCGGACGACAAAACAAAAACCAATAAGCAGGAAGCCTTGTTAACAGAACTGCTCAAGCACGTAGAAGTTGACTTACCAGCAACCTTGATTGAGCAAGAAGTGGATGCAATGCTAACGCAAACAGCAATCCGGCTGTCTCAGCAGGGATTGGATGTAAGAAAGCTGTTTACTCAAGATATTATTCCGCAATTGCGGGAGCGATCGCGTACTGAAGCAATTGAACGTATCAAACGCTCCTTATCCTTACGAGAAATCGGCAAACGCGAATCTATCGAGGTAACACCAGAAGAAATCGCAGCCAGAGTCACAGAACTTTTGGAACAGTACCGAGAGGAACAAGACGTTGATGAAGATAAACTGCGGTCAATCGTGGAAAACGAACTATTAACCGAAAAAATCATCGATTGGCTCTTAGAACACTCATCAGTTGAACTTGTACCGGAAGGTTCATTGAGTCCTGCAAAGGAAACGGAAGACGCAGAATTAGACGCTGATGCTGATGCACCTCAGATAGAGGAAGCAAACAGCGAAGCTTCTACAGAAGTTACAGAAGGATAATAAAAAATCCCACAACCATGAGTTCACCAGTTCTGAGTTAAAGTTCTGGTGAAATGGGTAAGCTAAGGGAGATGAGAAATTAGAGGGAGATAAAGGGACAAGGGGTAAACAAAACTCTTAACTCTTAACTCAGCACTCAGTACTGGCTCAACGCCCCGCTGACGCTAACAGCACTCCTAATGCCCAATGCCCAATGACTCAGAAATGAAGTCAAAATAATTAAAGAATTAATGAATTTTCGGCAAATAGTGACACCTGTTATCACTTGAGCTTGATACTGTGTTACACGAGAGGAAATTATATGAGGCATAATGGTTAACACGTAGCTTATAAAAATTCCATTCGTTGAACACTCAGCATCCGCTGCTGAAGCATTTGTCCTAAATAATCGTCAAAGAAAGCTTGTATGCTTGAATCGCAGTCGGGAAATTCCCCAATCAGCAACTTAAGTCGAATAAACATTAACTCCCAGTTGAGCAGCCCTAGCAACATCGTGCCGATGGTGGTAGAACAATCAGGTATGGGAGAAAGGGCCTTCGACATCTACTCCCGCCTGCTGCGAGAGCGGATTATCTTTTTAGGAACGCCAATAGACGATGCCGTAGCCAACTCAATTGTGGCTCAGTTGTTATTCCTAGATTCCGAAGACTCAGAAAAAGACATCCAATTGTATGTTAATTCTCCTGGCGGCTCCGTCTACGCAGGGATGGCAATCTATGATACAATACAGCAAATTCGCCCTGATGTTGTTACCATCTGTTTTGGATTAGCCGCGAGCATGGGGGCATTTTTGTTGACAGCAGGGGCTGCCGGTAAGCGAATGTCTCTGCCCGACTCCCGGATTATGATTCACCAACCACTTGGTGGCGCTCAAGGGTCAAGCCATTGACATTGAAATTCAAGCCAGAGAAATTCTTTACGTTAAGGCTAAGTTGAATCAGTTAATGGCTCACCATACTGGTCAACCCTTAGAAAGAATAGAAGCAGATACTGAGCGCGACTTTTTTATGTCGGCAGAAGAGGCAAAAAACTACGGTTTGATCGATCAAGTCATTTCCAGGCAAAATCTTCCCGTAGCAGGGGAAAACGTCACCATTCTGAAATAAGAGGCTGGTATGTCTAAGTACGACTCCCATTTGAAATGTTCATTTTGTGGCAAGTCTCAAGAGCAGGTGCGTAAATTAATCGCAGGGCCGGGAGTCTACATCTGCGATGAATGCGTTGACTTGTGTAATGAAATACTAGACGAGGAGTTACTCGATACTAATGGTGCGGCAGCACAACCAGCACCAAGAGCAGAGCCACCTGAAAAACGGCGTACCCACTCTGCTAGTATTTCGTTTAATCAAATACCCAAGCCAAGAGAGATTAAAAAGTATCTAGACGAACACGTCATTGGTCAAGACGAAGCCAAGAAAGTGTTGTCAGTAGCTGTTTACAATCACTACAAGCGGCTGGCAGTCATTCAGTCTAAAGCCAGTGGCAAACCTGGGGCGGATGATGCCATAGAATTGCAAAAATCCAACATCTTGTTAATTGGCCCGACAGGTTGCGGCAAAACTCTCTTAGCGCAAACTCTAGCGAAAATCCTGGATGTACCCTTTGCCGTAGCCGATGCGACGACGCTGACGGAAGCAGGGTATGTGGGAGAAGATGTAGAAAATATCTTGCTGCGACTGTTACAGGTGGCAGATTTGGATATAGAGGAAGCGCAACGGGGAATTATTTACATTGACGAAATTGACAAAATTGCTCGTAAGAGCGAGAACACATCAATTACCCGCGATGTTTCTGGCGAAGGCGTGCAGCAAGCCTTGCTGAAAATGTTAGAGGGAACGATCGCCAATGTACCACCCCAAGGAGGGCGGAAGCATCCTTATCAAGACTGCATCCAGATTGATACAAGTAATATTTTGTTCGTCTGTGGTGGTGCCTTCGTAGGTTTAGAAAAAATTGTAGATCAGAGAGTTGGCAAAAAAGCAATCGGCTTTGTACAACCCGGTGAAGGGCAATCGAAGGAGAAACGAGCAGCAGACACGCTTCGCCATCTAGAACCGGATGATTTAGTAAAATTTGGCCTGATTCCAGAATTTATTGGGCGGATGCCAATGGTAGCAGTAGTAGATCCGCTAGATGAAGAAGCGCTGATGGCGATTCTTACTCAACCACGCAGCGCCTTAGTCAAGCAGTACCAAAAGCTGCTGAAGATGGATAATGTTCAGTTAGATTTTAAAGCAGATGCTTTACGAGCGATCGCTCAAGAAGCTTACCGCCGTAAAACTGGTGCGAGAGCATTACGTGGTATTGTCGAAGAATTAATGTTGGATGTAATGTATGAGTTACCATCCCGTAAGGATGTGACACGCTGTACAGTTACAAGGGAAATGGTCGAGAAGCGATCGACTGCTGAACTGATAATACATCCGTCTTCACTACCGAAGCCAGAATCAGCTTAATAGTCATTAGTCACTTGTACTGAGTTTCGACTGCGCGGTAATCGAGCGAAGTCGAGATTCAACTACCGCGTAGTCGTTGGCGCAGCCTCTCAAAGAGTTGTATTGGTCATTAGTCATTGGTCAAAAAATAAGGAATAATAACCATATACCAGGGACTAATGACAACTGACAAAGGACAAATGACTAATGCCTTATATTAATGTTCGTGGCGTTGAGCATTACTACGAATGGGTGAAAAAACCATCCGGTTCTTTGGTAAAACCAGTGATGGTTTTTATGCATGGTTGGGCTGGTTCGGCTAGATATTGGCAAAATACTGCTGATGCTTTATCAGAACAATTTGATTGTTTACTCTACGATATGCGGGGATTTGGCCGTTCTGGTGGGAAGCCAACCATCACCCAAGCAAGTGAAGCTGTTGCCGAATCTGATTCCCCCCAGGAAGAATCACAGGCAATCAGAGAGCTAACCTATGAATTAGAGGAATACGCTGATGATTTGGCAGGTTTGCTAGATGGGTTACATCTTCAGCGTGTTTATATCAATGCTCATTCAATGGGCGCTTCTGTTGCCACTTTATTTTTTAACCGCTATCCCGAACGAGTAGAACGAGGAATTTTAACCTGTAGCGGCGTTTTCGAGTACGACGAAAAATCTTTTAGTGCTTTTCATAAATTTGGTGGCTATGTAGTGAAATTCCGTCCCAAGTGGTTAAGCAAAATTCCATTTGTTGACCGGATGTTTATGGCCAGATTTCTACATAGTTCCATACCACATTCTGAGCGGCAAGCTTTTTTAGAAGATTTTCTCGAAGCAGATTACGATGCGGCTTTAGGAACAATTTTTACTTCAGTCAGCAAGGCTCAATCTGAAGTGATGCCGCAAGAGTTTGCCAAGCTAACAGTGCCGACTCTGCTTGTAGCAGGGGAGTATGACAAAATTATTCCAGCCGAGATGGGGCGTCAAGCTGCTGCGTTGAGTGACAAAGTGAAATTTGTGATGATTCGTAACACAGCCCATTTTCCAATGTTGGAAGATGCGCCAAGTTATATGCAACAGGTACAAGAGTTTTTGCAAATTAACACCCCACAACCACAAGTCGGATAACTGCTGGCGGTTTTTTAGACAGTTAAGTGTACCTGCGTGATACCTTGACGCATTTTATATTGGCGCTTTAACCAAGACTTTTTAATTATTTTACGGAGCAAGGGAGCAAGTTGAATTAGCAGCGATCGCACCAGGGCATTTTTTCGCAGTAGTTCGCCTTGTTTAGCTTCCGCTAACTGGAGTTGCTGGGCGCGGATAATTTCTGGCTCACGTTCCCCTTGAATGTGCGATAGTGCCATGTCAATATCCTGGTGTCCAGCTTCTTTTTGCAATAACGGCACAAGATGATTAGCAGCGACAATCACATCACGGAATGCTAGATTAATTCCTTGGGCACGGACGGGAGACATTGGGTGTGCAGCGTCACCTAGAAGCAGTACCCCTGGTGCGTGCCATTGCCGACAATAACCAACCATAACAGAAAGCCGAATAGGGGATTCGATGGTATCTGCATGATTACGGAAATGCTCTGCTAGCCATGAGGGTGATAGTGAGGCAAAAATCTCTGCCCAGTTGGCTTGTTTGGAGTCAGTATTTTCGGTTGCCGACATCACCCAAGCCAGATGTAGTTTTCCTGATTCTGCTCCGTGAAAGATGGTAAATACGCGATCGCCATTTACAATTGTACGAAACACATTATCGGCTGCAAACTCAGGGCTGGCGGCAAGTTTAAACCAAAGAATATCAATATTTTTAGGCTGACGTACCAATTCCAATCCTATACGTTGTCGCACAAGAGAATTTCGACCATCTGCCCCAATCACTAAGTCAGCAGTAAGTTCTTTCCCATCGCTTAGTACTACACCTGCGACACGTTGATTACTCCATAGTAAATCCTTGACCGGAACACCCTGAATGAATTCAAACCCATGATTGGTTTGAGCTGACGAAATCAGTGCTTTGAGCAGTGGTGGTTGTGAAACCAGTGTACAGGGTCGGGTTGCTCCCATTGGTTCATCAACTCGAAACAACTGCTTGTCCCCGATAATGAATTCCCACGCGTCGAGTCGCCGATGGGGAATATCCTCTAACAACGCCAATAGACCCCATTTGCTCTAGAGCATCTAAGCCACTGGGCATTAATCCTTCACCGCGAAATACACGATGAAAGTCTTTTGCTGCTTCAATTAACGTTACAGCAATACCACGTTTTACAAGAAGCAGGGCAAGGGTTACACCTGTTGGGCCTGCGCCCACAATCACAATCTGCACTATCCTATCCCTCCTGTATCGGTTGCTCTCAAAGATGTTGGTAAAATTATCTTGAGATTAACTTAAACCCAGTTCTCGTTTTAGCAAGTTAATCGAGTTAGCGCCGATATAATTTTCCACCTTAATCAGCTTTGGTGGACGAATAATATCTTCATCAGAGGCTTGCACGGCTGCTTGCACTGCTGCAAAACTGGCTTGGTCGCTGATGATGACCTCAGCCCGTTTAACCATTGCCTGAAGTTTATAGGCATCTTTTGGTTGCGAAGTCATTACCAGTAGTTCATCGCCCCGCAAACCGTGGAGGATGACTTCTGCGGCTCGCGCAATCCCGGAACTGAGGCTAACTATCCCAACACAGTTTTCTTTTGGTAGGGTTTTCAATAGGCTGAGTTCTTTGCTGTAGTCGTAGATATCGAGAGGAATCACCCGTGCAGCTTTTGGAGCTGCGATCGCTTCCACATTACTGATAAAATATCGACTTGTGACGACTGTCGCAGAGGTGGTTTTATCTAGCACTGCGGTTAATTCTTCCATTGCTACCAACTGGACTGGTATTTTTAGCGATCGCTCTAATTCATACACCATTAACTCACCAGCACCCATATCATAAGATGGCACTGCAACCAGTACCCGCGCACTACAACGCAAGCGCCAGTCGATTTCCGCTAAAAATAGCTCTCTAGCTTGATTCAGCGTACATCCTTGAGAAAGCAACTCATCAAGTGCTTGCTGGACAACTTGATATGCATCAGGATTTTGTTTGAGAATTGGTGATTGCAGCCTACTACCGCCCTCATGACCTTGGGCACGAACATAAATACCCGAACCAGCCATACTTTCAACAAATCCGTCTTCCTCCAGTTGACGGTAAACTTTACTAATGGTATTACGGTGTAACCCTGTTTGCATTGCCAGCGCGCGTGTGCTTGGTAATTTGTAAGCAGGGGGATATTGCCGAGAAGCGATCGCAAATCGGATTTGATTAAACAGCTGGGTTGATGCGGGAATTTCGCTGTCTGGCTGAATACGGAATTGAATCATCAGCAAACCTCCTGAATACTAAGTGCTAATGAGTGCTGAGTTCTGAGTGCTGAGTGCTGAGTTTTGAGTATTAAGTGTTGCTTTTATACTCAACATTTTTTACTCAGCCCTCCTTTTGTGACCAGCTACATTTGCTACATTTCAAATACGTTTATTTACATATAAAGTTTTTCTGATACAAATTTCTAATGCGCTCACTATTGGTTATTGATAATTTAATTAGAAAAAAGCTAGGCATACTGGCATAGTTATATCAAATAAACACACGGCTAATCACATAGCACTGGTAAAAATTATTATGACAGAGCAAGCAATAAGTACCACAACGGTTAATCTTTTGCAAGATAATATTCAAGTGTCTGCTTATCTTGCAGAGCCAAAAGAACCTGGCTCTTACCCAGGAGTTGTAGTATTACAAGAGATTTTTGGTGTCAACGTTCACATTCGGGAAGTTACAGAACGGATTGCCCAACTTGGGTATGTAGCGATCGCACCTGCCCTTTTTCAACGTACTGCTCCTGGTTTTGAAACTGGATACACACCCGAAGATATTGAAACAGGCAGAAGTTACGCCATGCAAACTCAAGCCTCAGAGTTATTGAGCGATATTCAACTAGCAATTGACTACCTGAAAAATCTGCCTCAAGTAAAAAAAGATAGTTTTGGCTGTATTGGCTTTTGCTTTGGCGGTCATGTCGCATATCTTGCAGCCACCTTGCCAGATATTAAAGCCACGGCTTCCTTCTACGGTGCTGGAATTACTACCCGCACACCGGGAGGTGGCGCTCCCACTGTTACCCGCACCAGAGAAATATCAGGCACTCTCTATGCCTTCTTTGGCACAGAAGATGCTAGCATCCCAGCCGAACAAGTAGATGAAATTGCAACAGAGTTAGAAAAATATAAAATTCCTCATCGTGTGTTTCGCTACGATGGAGCTGATCACGGATTTTTCTGTAACCACCGTGCCAGTTATAATCCTAAAGCTGCGGCCGATGCTTGGGAGCAAGTAAAAAAACTCTTTGGTCAACTAAACTGAAGCATACGCAGCCAAGTTTGTCATTGGTCATTGGTCATTGGTGAATAACAAAGGACAAATGACAAATGACAAATGACAATCTAAACTTCAGTTGCACCATCTCAAATAACAACCAATCTTCAAAAGTCATGAATTCCGAATCGAAACTTTCTCAAACAGCCAATTCGTCCTTTACAATGGACGATTTTGCCAAAGCATTAGAAAAACACGACTATCAATTTCAAAAGGGACAGCTTGTAAATGGCAAAGTTTTCCAACTTGACCATGATGGAGCATACGTTGATATTGGTGGCAAGTCGTCAGCTTTTCTGCCGCGCGATGAGGCTTCTTTGAGAGCAGTTACCGATTTATCGGAGGTGCTGCCATTGCAAGAGGAAATGCAGTTTTTGATTATCCGAGAACAGGATGCAGAAGGTCAAGTCACCCTTTCTCGAAAGCAGTTGGAAATTCAGCATATCTGGGAACGACTGACCGAAATGCAGGAAAATGCTCAGACTGTGCAAGTACGAGTTATGGGTGTCAATAAAGGTGGTGTAACTGTCGATATTCTTTCTTTGCGGGGATTTATCCCGCGATCGCACCTAGCAGAGCGTGATAATTTAGAAGCACTCAAAGGTCAAAATCTGACTGTGGGCTTTTTGGAAATTAATAAAAGCACCAACAAACTCATCCTTTCCCAGCGTTTAGCAACTCGTTCTAGCAACTTCAGCTTATTAGAACTAGGTCAACTGGTGGAAGGCAAAGTTACTGGCATCAAACCTTTTGGTGTGTTTGTCGATTTAAATGGGATGAGCGCTTTACTTCATATCAAGCAAGTAAGCCAGAAATTTATTGATTCTTTAGAAAAAGTATTTCAAGTTGGTCAGCCAATTAAAGCTGTAATTATTGATTTGGATGAGGGTAAAGGGCGGGTTGCTCTTTCTACCAGAGTTTTGGAAAACTTTCCTGGTGAAGTGCTAGAAAATTTCGATGAGGTCATGGCTTCAGCTGAGGCGCGTGCTAATAGAGCTAATAACAAAGCGTCTGAATAGTTTTGAGATGGGCTGCTTGCACAAAGTATAAATAGTGCAATCGCACCTTCCGTATGTGGGATTAATCGGTGAATAGTGCCCAAAAATCGATCGACAATCCAAATTGTGGGTTATTTTATTATTCCCCCTGCATCTATAAAGATGTGGGGGGATTGAAAATTGGGAAAACTTTTAATTTACTTTTCTTAGCACATTCTTGGGTAAAGACGCGATGAATCGCGTCTCTACAAATGGTCTATTTATCGCATTCTTTTTTCCAATTGGTATAATTTTTCAAGCTAGTATCGAGGGTTTTTAGTAAGCACTTTAGTGATTAAAAAATCAAGACTAAAGCTATTACTAAAACAATTATTACTTATTAAGATAAAATTGACATACTAATAGCCTCTAGCTAGTAATATGGGTAAAACAATAATTTTAGTCAGCTTCAGATAACTTTCACTTTGAACCACAGAAATTCTTCTGAGGAAGACGTGTAGGCAATGCCAAAATTATGCAAGAAGTCTACCGCAGAAATATTTTGTGTTAGGATTTAAATACTTACCTACTTGTGAATTTAATTATTCCAGTTGAAAAACGCTACGATTTACCGCAAAACTTTACTCAGTGAAATTATCTAACTGGAAAATTATTTATGAATGTTAGTACAGATCAAACACTTCTTCACCAGAAAATATATGCGAAAGAATTACGTTCCCTGATGCCACATGAAGCATTCATTCCCGATCCAAATAAGTTAATTATCTTGTTCATTAATCTGGCAATTTTAATCCTGGGTTGGATGATAGCAGTGCGGTTAGATTCTTGGTCGCCATACCTTTTATGGCTTTATATACCTTTAAGCATAGTTATGGGCAATAGCGTCGTTGTCTTACTATTTAGCACCCACGATTTGATGCATGGTAGCGTAATTAAAAATCCCCGATTAATCTATATAATTAGCTTTATAGGACTAACAATGTTGTGGATGCCACCAACATTATGGAAAGCAGTTCATAATCGAGTGCATCATAATCACACTAATGATTTAAGCGACCCAGATCGTAATTACTTGTATGAACAATCTTCAACCTGGGGAAAATGGATTCAGGACTTATTTGTGCCTTCAACTGAAGTCAATCCTGTATGGTTCATAGTGGGAATGACTTCTGCTTGGGGAGTACATACTTTTCGCAATCTGACATCTGTGCTGTTTTTCAATCATAAATCTGTCGATTATGTTCCTGCTGCATTTACAGTAAGTCCTAAAGATCGTCGAGCGATCACAGGGGAATTATTGATGATGATCGTGATTCATCTGAGTATCCTCATCTATCTCCAATTTGACCCTATAAAGCTCATACTTGCTTACTTTTTACCGATTGCGATTGGTTATGCTGGAGTAATTTTTTATATCTATACAAATCATTTACTTTGTCCGATGACCAACGTTAACGATCCACTCATTAATAGTATGTCTCTCCGGGTTTACAAAATATTTGACTTGTTGCATTTAAATTTTTCTCACCACACTGAACATCATATTTTCCCAGGAATGAACTCGGACTATTATGTTATAGTTAGGGATTTGTTAGAAACTCACCATTCTGAACGCTTTAATTTATTGGATGCTGGGGAGGCTTGGAATTCGCTGCTGCAAACTCCCCGGCATTATAAAGATGAAAATACTCTTACAGATTGGTCAGGAGAAAAGTCTGTTCCTTGTCCTACAAGCGACAAGTAAAAAGGTTTATTGCAAATGAATACGCTGATGAAGAAAGGAAGGGGAAGGGGGAAAGGGGAAGGGGGAAGTGGGAAAGGGGAACCCCATATTTAAAAATAGGGGTTTCAAGCATCGACGCTGCTAAGTTAACGTTAGTTCGACAGACCTCTCCTAAAAGGCGAACGCGAGTGCGTCTGGGTCAGGAGAGGGAGGAGTAACGAGATTACAGGTTTTTGCTCCCGTCTCCTGGTAGGAGAGGGGCTGGGGGAGAGGTCAAAATAGTACTCGTCGAATTCACGTTAAGTTATGCAATAAATATTGATTACATCCAAGCCAGGGAATAAGCCGAAAAAGTCACGATTGACAATAACTAATTACTTGCTCGAAACAATATATAAAGTCGAATTTAATAAGCAAAATGGCATTTGACTTACTCAAACCCCAGTTTGCTTACTCAAAAGCTGTATTTACTTTCTCATTTTGGTGTTTTCCGCAAGCAAAATGACGTTTGACTTACTCAAAAGCTGTGTTTGCTTTCTCATTTTGGTGTTTTCCGCAAGCAAAATAACGTTTGACTGATTCAAACCCCAGTTTGCTTTCTCATTTTGGTGTTTTCCGCAAGCAATCAAGCATATTAAGAAAGCAATATGCTTGATTGCTGACTGATACCAGTAATTCTCACAGTTATGACAACTATTTCTTTAAGATTACTTTTCTCTATCTTTATCTAATGCTTCTTGGATTGCACGTATGATCTTTCTTTAATTGCTTCTTTATTCATTATTTTGCCTCCTCTGCATCCCCGACATCCCCCTTTTTCGTGTTGCATCGTCTTATTCATCTATCCCCGACATCTACAAAAATATGGGGGATCATTTTCAGAGTATTAAAATGAATAAGGTGTGACTTATTGGCGTGAGAATATCTTGAGCATGGTAACAAAGTATAAAAATATGCTCATATCTCTATTTAAGTATTGCTCAATGGATTTTGACCATATATCGAGCATTTTGACAACTATAAACGCTGTAACTATTCAATTTAGGTATTTGTATGTTTCTAGTAACTGGGGCAACCGGAGGAATTGGTCGCAGAGTTGTGCGACTCCTACGACAACGAGAACAGTCTGTGCGGGCATTTGTCCGCCTTACCTCGCGCTATAGCGAGTTAGAACATCGGGGTGCAGAAATTTTCATTGGTGACTTGCTAGAGGAAAAATATATCCAGAAAGCTAGTCAGGGTGTACGGTATATTATCAGCGCCCACGGTTCTGATAGCGATGCCCTATCTTTAGATTACCGCGCCAATATTGAACTGATCGACCAGGCAAAAGCCAATGGCGTAGAGCATTTTGTCTTCATTTCTGTTCTGGGAGCCGATCGCGGTTATGAAAACGCTCCCGTTTTTAAAGCTAAACGAGCAGTAGAGCGATATTTGGCAGCTAGTGGCTTAAATTACACTATTTTGCGCCCATCTGGATTAGCATCTAACTTGCTGCCACTAGTAGAAAGATTTCGAGAAACGGGATTGTATCTGCTGGTTGGCGATCGCAAAAACCGTACCTCAATTGTCAGTACTGATGATTTGGCAAAGATAGTAGTGGATTCTGTGACAGTTGAAGGCGCTCGTAACCAAATTTTACCCGTCGGAGGGCCGGAGATTTTATTGCGAGAAGATATTCCTCGGATTTTTGGTCGGATTTTCGCCAAAGAACCAGTAATAATTAACTCACCCCTATTTGTCATTGATGGGTTACAGGGTGCATTGGGTTTATTTAATCCCAAAATCCAAAAAGCTTTGGGAACTTATCGCACATTGCTAGCAAATGAATTTTTCTGTACAAAAGATGAAATTGCCAATTTAGAGGCAATTTTTGACTTCCAATTAGAAACATTAGAAGCTTTTTTGCGGCGCTATTTAGCAGTTTGAATTAAACATTAGTCATTAGTCATTTGTCATTAGTGAATAACAAAGGACAAATGACTAATGACAGATGATAAATGATAAAGGACAAAAATATATGGTAAATGCTGCTCAAGCACGTCAGACAAAAGAGCGATTCGCCCAACCGGAGGAACAACTTACTTATGAGTTGGGGAAGGCGGTACAGGAATTACCGCCCCTGTACACGAGATTATTAGCAGGAACGATGAGCGCCATCGTATTTGGGGCGATCGCTTGGGCGTACTTCTCGCAAATAGATGAAGTAGCAACAGCACCGGGGGAATTAATTGCTTCTACACAGGTAAGACCGGTGACATCTTTGGGTGGAGGCTCGATTGTTGCTGTTAAAGTGCAAGAAGGCGATCGCGTCACTAAAGGTCAAGTTCTGATTCAAAAAGATCCAGACTTGCAAGTAACCGATGTTTCCCGCCTAGCTAAATCTAGCAGATTGATTCAAGACGATTTACAACGTTTGGATGCAGAACGCGTTGGAGGCAAAACTGCTGGGACGAAACTGCAAGATGAACTTTTAAGTTCCCGCCTGCAAGACTTCCAAGCGCGTCAAGCAGCAGCAGAAGCAGAAGCAAATCGCCAAATAGCACTCATCGATCAAGCTAAAGTCCGCTTGAGCAGGTTACAAGATAACTTAGTTAATGCTAAAAGCAGCTTTGCGAATGCTCAAACCAACCTTGTCAATGCAGATAGCATCCGAATTAAAATTGAAAGTAATTTAGCCCTTGCTCAAGAAAGGGAAAAAAGCCTACGTACTCTAATTACTCCTGGCGCTGTGCCTCGTGTCGATTACCTGGATGCCCAAGAAAGATTAACTCGTGCAAAGACAGAAATCACTAGATCGCAAGATGAAGTCATCAACGCCCAGAATAGAATCACAGAGGCTCAAGATAAAGTCACATCATTAGAAAAAGATATTGCTGCTCAAGTCCAGGAAATTCGCCAAGCAGAACAAGCTTACAACGCTGCACGCAGTCAGGCCCAGCGTGTAGCATCAGAACGCCAAAGCGAAATTTTGACGCAGTTTAATAAGCGTAAAGAAGAACTGACAACTGTACAAGGTCAATTAGAGCAGGCAAGGAAGCAACAAGCTTTAGAAACGATTGAGGCTCCTGTAGCCGGTACAATCTATAAAGTCAAAGCCACTAAGGGGCCAGTACAATCGGGTGAAGAATTGCTGTCAATTTTGCCGGAAGGGGAAGAAATGCTTCTAGAAGTAAAAGTTCTCAACCGCGATATTGGGTTTATTCGTCAAGGAATGAAGGCAAAAGTGAAAATGGCGACTTTTCCCTTCCAAGAATTTGGGATTGTGGATGGTGAAGTTACGCAAGTCAGTCCAAATGCAATTGCTGATAAAGAATTAGGTTTAGTTTTTCCGACGAGAATTAAGCTAAATAAACACTCAGTAAACGTCCGGGGTCAAGAAGTAGAATTTACACCAGGGATGGCTGCTACAGGTGAAATTGTTACTCGTAAAAAGTCAATTTTGACATTCATTACTGAACCTGTGACGCGGCGATTCAGCGAGGCATTTTCTGTTAGGTAGAAAAGTCTGTTAGATTAGCAAAAAGTAAGGGTTTAGTATTGTTCAGTAGTGTCAACTTAAGCTCAAACTCCTTTTCATAACCTCGTTTCCAGCCTCTGGCTGGAAATGCAACTCAAAAGCGGCTCTGCCGCAAGTCTTGAGGCTCCGCCTCAACGACGAACATCCCCAGTCGGAGACTGGGAACGAGACAACCGAGACAATATCTAAAAGCTTGTTCTCGGCTGGCTTTCACGTTAAGTTGACACCAATGAAACCCTACATTTATTCACTAATGATGAGCAAGTTAATTCTCTTAACCGAGAAGTATTGAACTTAACTGCAAATCGCTATAATTTTCAAGCTATACCCAAAAATTTTCTATACTGATCTATTTGTTTTTGCATTCCCTCTAGTAGTTTGACAAAATCTGGATTATTCTCATCCTGATTGCTATTTACATTGATACTGCCCAGAATATTCTCATAATTTTGAAATTGCGACCATAATTCTGGATTTGTTGATATGTTATTACCTTCGGTTGATATCAGATATTTTGTGGTTTCTGTAATTGCCTGACCAATTACAGGGTTAAAATCAGAATTATTCCAACTAGCGATATTTTCTGGTGTTAGATATCTTGTGTATTCTGTAATTCCCTGACCGATTAAAGAGCCAAAATTGGAATTATTAAAACTAACGATATTTTCTGGTGTTAGATATCTTGTGGTTTCTGTAATTCCCTGACCGATTAGAGAGCCAAAATTGGAACTATTAAAACTAGAGTTTGTCGTTTGTGTGTTATTTCCTGCGGTTTCTGCAATCACTTGACTCGCTAGAGAACTGACATGAGAAATATTAAAACTAGAGTTTGTCGTTTGTGTGTTACTTCCTGCGGTTTCTGCAATTACTTGACTTGCTAGAGAACTGACATGAGAAATATTAAAACTAGAGCTTGTAGTTTGTGTACTATTTTCTGCGGTTTCTGTGACAATCTGACGTACTTGGGCATCAGTCAGGTTAGGGTTAGCACTAAGCATCAGGGCAACGATACCAGCAACGTGGGGAGCAGCCATAGATGTGCCGCTATAAGTTGCATACTGATTATTCGGAACTGATGAATAAATCTTGACTCCGGGAGCTGTGACGTAAGCGATTGGATTTGTTCCAGAGCGGTTAGAGAAATCGGCCAAATTGTTATTCTTATCTACTGCCCCAACGGCAATTCCCGACTTGGATGCATAGCGGGCGGGATATTCTGGTGATGAGCCACCATCATTACCTGCTGCCATGACAACAATCACTCCTTTACTGCTGGCATAGTCAATGGCTGACTCTAGAGTGCGATTAGAAGATGAGCCTCCTAAACTGAGGTTAATCACATTAGCTCCATTATCCACAGCGTAGCGAATACCTTTAGATATGGAACTATAGGAACCAGAGCCAGAGCTATCTAAAGCTTTGACAGGCATAATCTTGGCATCGTAGGCAATACCAGTGACACCGTAGTTATTATTTTCTCCTGCGATCGTGCCGGAAACATGAGTACCATGACCGTTGTCATCTAAGGTGTTGTTGTTTTGATCGGCAAAGTTCCAGCCATAAGTATCATCAACATAGCCGTTGCCATCATCATCTATACCGTTACCCGCAATTTCCTTGCTATTCGTCCCCAGATATTATTTTTTAAATCCTCGTGATTGTAGTCAACTCCAGTATCTACAACAGCGACAACAACGCCTTTACCTGTGTATCCATGTGCCCAAACTTCCGGTGCTTTAACCAGGTCTGCTCCCCAATTATTGCCACCGAGATCGGGAACATCAGCAAAGGTATTTTGACCAATAGCTCTAGCCACTGCTGCTGCTCCATTAATCAAGCCATAGCCATTAGTAGAGTTATAATTTTGAGCGTTAAAAGTATTAGCAGTAGCGTTATTGCTATTTTCGGAGTCACCGTTATTTAATAACCGCACATCAGCATCGGCTGAGTTATAGCTACTATGTCTGCTGAAGTTAAGGCTGTAGTCATCCTTCGTATTAAAGCTATCTAATGAGGAGATTGAAGTGACATTGAGCCGTTTATTTGACAACACATTGTTATTAACATCATCAATGCTCATAAATTTTTTTCTCAAAGATAGCAATCTTTTTTTGACAGATTGAAGCGTTAAAACCTTTCAAAAAAAGGTTTTAATGTGTGAAAAAACTCCATTGTCAAAAATTACTATGGAATTTCATAACAAATTGCTAAATTTACTACCAAAAAACATTTTAAAAAAAGTGGGTTTTCTTAAGAGTTAATTAATCAAGTCGATTTTAAATTATTGCTAGTTAACTAGTCGAAATTGGTGCAATATAAAAATTGCATTATATTTCTGAAATTAGAGTTTCCAGAAATTTTTAACGTGAGTTCGACAAGCCCTTTTTTGACCTCTCCCCCAACCCCTCTCCGTGTCGGAGAGGAGAGCCAAAACCCTAATTTCTCGTTACTCCTCCCTTTCCCCGTGGGGGAGGCAGAGGTTCATCGAACTCACGTATTTTTAATGCACTACCTTAACTGTGTCATGACAGTACGGTGCGTTACGCTCCGTTAATACAGCTATTTTTATACCTTAAAAAGAATTGTTTCTAGTTCCCTTACCAGTGAGCCAATAATACCAATTCTCTAAAATGAGGCAACACATTCAAACCCCGAAAGCCTTGCCATATTTGACTTTATTAATTACGAATTACGAATTATGAATTGGTATAAGACAACAAATACCTGATTTAAAAGCACACCATTCCCATCACACCTTACGAGTATTGGATTTAGGATTAATCATCTAATGTGTCTTGCGCCTGTGTATCCGGCTTGTGCTTTTTAATATTTTTTTGGCGCTTATCTTGTTTCCATCTTCCTGTTTTGCGTGCTGCTTCTGTCAGGAGATACTCAATTTGAGCATTAACGCTCCTTAATTCGTCAGAAGACCATTTTTCCAGCACTTCGTATAACTCAAGGTCTAAACGCAGTAAAAACCGTTTTTTTTGGCTCATGTCTTAGGCGTAAAGGCTGCCAGTGTTAATCACTGGTTGGATGTTCTGTTCTGAGGTTAGGACAACCAGCAGATTGTTAATCATAGCGGCTTTACGTTCATCATCCAAGTCAATCATTTGTTGTTCACTGATCCGTTTTAGTGCTTCATCAACCATTCCTACTGCACTATCAACAATTTGCCGCCGTGCATCAATCATTGCTTTGGCTTGTTGACGACGCAACATCATTTGAGCAATTTCTGGAGCATACGCAAGATGAGAAAGTTTCGCTTCTAATACTTCAACTCCTGCAACTTCCAGTCTCGCTTGCAATTCTTTTTGGAGGAAAAGCGCGATTTCATCAGGTACTGCACGTAACGAAGGAATTGATTGTTCATCAGGCGCGTCATAAGGATAGCGGATTGCTAGGGCGCGTATTGCTGTTTCACTCTGGATGGCAACAAATTGCTCGTAGTCATCAACCGCAAATCTAGACTTGGCTGATTCTACTACTTGCCACACTACCACGGCTGCAATCTCTATCGGGCTGCCTTGAGCATCGTTTACTTTCAATATTTTGCTGTTAAAGTTGCGAACCCGTAAAGATACCTGGCGTTTATTGGTTAAAGGGTTAGTCCACCAAAACCCTGCTTCTTTGACAGTACCAACATAACTCCCTAAAAAGACTAGTACTATTGCTTGATTCGGCTCAACTGTAAACAAACCCGACAGTGAAGGAATTACTACTACGATCAGTGTCGCTCCCAACCATGCACCTATTTCTGCTAAATCGCCAAAGTCTTCGATTTTAAGACTTCTGCCTAATACTTCTATTAATCCCTGTATTGTTGTCCAAACCTGCCAACTGCCAAAAATTGCTAAAGCTAGGATTATGCTCAAAGCTATGAAGCCATTGACTTTAAACGCTGGAAATTCCTCGATTGGCTGCTTCATTATCTATTTCTGTAATTTGTTCCTTGCTATTAAAATGATATCATTATAATAACAAAAAAGTAGCAATTGACTAAGTATTAGCTGTTTTCGATTGTGTAGAATACAGCTAGTAGGGGCGTATAAATGTCGCCCATATAACCGATTCATGTCTTGCAAAGATTTTTGTCAATAGTATAAGATTTGGGCAAAGTAAGAAAGCCAGACCATTACCAAACAGCAAAACGCTCTCTAGGATTGAGAGCGCTTTTAGTTGAATTATTGAGGTTAAATATGGGTTGGCTGCTTATCCAAGAAGTGTTTTAAAAGCTGAACTACTAAAGGTAATGTTAAATCTAGACTTGGCATCACTAGATATTTGCTTGCTGTCGTTGATATAGTGACCAGTACAAACCCTTTTGTTGCAACAATTGTGAGTGAGTACCACGTTCGGCAATCACGCCTTGCTCCAATACCAAAATCAAGTCAGCACGTTTAAGGGGTGCAAAGCGGTGAGCAATCAGAAACACGGTACGGTTGGTGGAAATTTTTTGCAGATTTTGCAGCACTTGTTGTTCTGTTTCACTATCCAAGGCGCTAGTAGCTTCATCCAAAACTAAAATCGGCGCTTGGGAAAGAAATAGCCTTGCTAGAGCAATACGTTGTCTCTGTCCCACCAGATAAAGCTGTACCGCGTTCGCCAACATTGGTTTCGTAACCGTATGGTAATTGACTAATGAAGTCGTGTGCCACGGCTAATCTTGCCGCTTCTACTACTTGCTCTGCGGTAATGTCAGGACTACCGAGAGTGATATTTTCCAAAATAGAACCGTTAAATAAAAAGTCTTCTTGGAGAACTACACTAACTTGTTGCCTGAGTGAGGCTAAATCGGCACTTTTTATATCAAAACCATCAATCAGGATGCGTCCTGATTCAATTTGATAGAGGCGTTGTAATAGTTTAGACAGGGTACTTTTCCCAGAACCGCTACGTCCGACAATGCCAACAAACTGCCCTGGTTCGGCACTGAAAGAGATTCCCCGCAGAATTGCGTCAAAGTTCGGGCGGTAGCGGAAAAATACTTGCTCGAAGGTGATTTGTCCTTTCAGGGGTGGCAAAACTAAGCCAGTTCCCAGTTCAGCTTCGGGGGAAACGTTGAGAATATCACCAATGCGATCTACAGAAAGTAGCACTTGTTGAAGGTTTTGCCACAACTGTACTAAGCGCAAAAGCGGGCCTGTAACTCTACCAGACAGCATTTGAAATGCAACAAGCTGTCCAATTGTGAGTTTTTGTTCGATGACTAACTTGGCTCCATACCAAAGAATCAGCATCGTGGAAAAATTCGTGAGAAAGTCACCAATGTTGCTGCTGATATTGGAGGTGGTAGAAGCTTTAAAGCCAGTGCGAATGAAGCGGGCAAATAAGCCTTCCCAGCGATCGCGGGCTACTGGTTCGGCTGCATGGGCTTTAACGGAGTGAATCCCCGTCACTGTCTCCACTAGAAATGATTGACTATCAGCACTCCGGTTAAAAGTTTCGTTGAGCCAGTTACGCAGAATTGGTGTTGCAACTATCGTCAATGTAGCAAACAACGGCAGTACTGCTAAGGCAACAAAGGTAAGTGGGATATTATAGTAAAACATCAATGCCAGGTAGACCACAGCAAAGATGCTATCTAGAATTACAGTTAATGCTGTACCTGTGAGAAACTGACGAATTTGTTCGAGTTCCTGGACTCTTGCTACTGTGTCTCCGACGCGGCGCGACTCAAAATAAGCTAATGGCAGACGCATCAGATGGCGAAATAGCTGCGCTGATAAACTCAAATCCAGACGGCGAGCTGTATGGGTAAAGATGAATAGGCGCAGAATACCCAGTACGGATTCAAATATGGCTACGCATAAAAGTGCCAGCGCCATCACATCGAGAGTTGGCAAACTCCCCTGCACCATCACTTTATCAATGACGACTTGGGTAATTAACGGTGTTGTTAACCCCAAAAGCTGCAAGGTAAAAGATGCTAACAATACTTCTGTGAGCAATCCTTTATACTTCCAAACTGCTGGGGTAAACCAACTAAGGTTAAATTTTTCTTGCTGGGATATTAGTTCTACTTGCCACAATTGTCCATCCCAAGACGCCTCAACTATGGACTGCGGCAAGCTTTCACAAGTCCGTTCGGGATTTAGAGGATTAGCGATAATTAAGCGATCGCCTTTAACTCCATAAGCCACCACCCAGGATGGACTCTGGGGTGAGTCAGAATTCCACAGCAATAAAGCTGGAAATGACAACTGTCGCAACTCACTCCAACTCACTTGTAAGCGCCGCAACACTAACCCTAACTTTTCTGCTGCTTCCACAACCTGTTTTGGGCGTTGTCCTCTGAGTTGACGCTGCACCCATTCCAGTTGCACAGAATTTTCTAACTGTTGCGCCACCATTGTTAAACACGCAGCAGCGGTATTCCAACTGGCAACAAACGGATAAATTGCAGTGATTAAATTGGCGGCTGGGAGTCCTTTTTGGGGTTGGAGGCTGTGGGGGCTGGAAGTCCCGTTTGAGCCTGAAGTTACTGAAGGAGTGCTAGAGAAGGAAAATGTCTCTCTTTGTCCCTCCATCTCTACTGGTAACGCTTGCCAAAATTCCTGAATTTGTGGATGAGAAAATTCTGCCCACAGCGCAGTATCCCAATAAACTACTATCACTTCTTTACTAGCAGCTACAGCTTTAAAATCCGCAGACAGCTTTTGGAAGTCGCCAAACCAATCCCCTACATCTAGGGCGGCTATTGGTTTGCCAACGCCCTCTTCTCGCAAGCGGACTTTTCCAGCCACAATTAAAAATTGATAGCCACCGACATCGTTTGACCAGATTTTTTCTCCAAGACGATACTGGCGGGTTTGGCACTCATTTTCCAATCGGGATTGTTGTTCGGGAGTCAGCCAGGATAGCGGTGGCTGATTCCAAGGCAAAGAAGCTAGCACTTTTAATCGTAAAGATTCATTATCCAGAATTTTTAACTCACTTGTAACTTGACTGTCAGTTTTTGAATTTTCTCTGCTAGCCATTTTTCAAACAACTCATTTTGTAGTGCTTGCTGTAGTTGAGTATCTTCTAAAGACGCTGGTAGAAATTGTTCTACTCGAAACAAACCATAAGGCCCTTCTCCTTGGGGAGAGTCTTTGCCAACGATTTCTATTGGTCCGATCAATTGTCCAGGACTGGCCACATCAATAGCTGCCCGTAATATATCCGGCATACTACCTCGGCTGACGATTCCCATCATGCCATTCACAATTCGATCGTCTGAAAGGGAATACTCTTTAGCTAGTTGCTCAAAACTACCTCCTTCTTCAATTTGGGTTTGGAGTTCGTCTGCCAATTCTCGATTATCAACAACAATCCGGGAAAGTACCACCCGATCCAAAAAAATCTTGCGTTCAATAAAATATTCTGGGAGTTTTGTTTGTGTGACTACAGCTTTCAGTTTTTCTAACTTGTAACCAAAAGCAACCGATGTGTGAAAATTAGCATAATCTGTATTATTTGTCTTTAACCATTCTTGAAAACTTTGGGGGTCAGTAAGTTGATTTTTCAGCCGAAAGTCAATAATTGCCTGTTCAGTTATTGCGGTACCAATTTCAATATCATCTCGTGTTCGGATTTCTTCCTCAATTACGTACTGCCGGAGAATATCCCCAATGAATTGTCCCAATTTTCCAGAAGCTTGCAAGTATTTTACTGCTTGCTCTATAGAAATTATTTGGTCATTAATTGTCAAAAATGATAAAGATTCCATGAACTAATTATGTGAAAATTGTTAAACACTTATAGTACTTTTAAATTCAATCATATAGAAATCATCTAGTCATTTATAGATAAAAATGATAAAGATTCCATGAACTAATTACATCTAAATGGTCAAAAAATTATATAACTAGTAAATAAAATAATTTGCCACGATCGTTTTTACAGTCTAGTGGGGACAAAATCAGGATTGAAAATATTAGTGGTGGCGCAGTAGCAAGGCAAATTAGTTATTTTCTACCAATGCTCTTCAAAAGTGCTGAGTGGGGAATCTGGGACTGGTAACGGGCTAAATGCCCCGCTATCAGCTAACAGAGTTGTTTTGCTCAATGCCCCACTTAAACGAGTAATGGTAATTGTTTATTCTCGCCAGTCTAGTTAATGAAAGTTATCCATGTCCAAGCAAGTAGCACAGATGCGATCGCACCGATTAATGTATTAAAAATATTTACTACTTCATTGGTCAGCCAGGTATACTTAGATTGCAGTGTTGCGCCAATCACACTTTCTAGGTTAGTAGCAATAAATGCTGCCAGCACACACCAAGCGACTCCCCATAGATCGATTAAGCCAACTCCCCAACCCACAAGTGCGATCGCCACAGAAGCCACAATCCCGGCTAAAGTTCCCTCCAAGCTTACCGCTCCTTCTGTACCGCGAGGTACTGGTTGGAGTGTGGTAATCAAAAAGGTGCTTTTACCATAAGCTTTACCGACTTCGCTGGCAGTGGTGTCAGCTAGCTTGGTACTGAAACTCGCTACATAGGCTAGCAATAATAGAGACAGGGGATTGGGGATTACCGACTGGGTAGTAGGTACGAGGAATCCTGAATTTATTATTCCTACTCCCAAAGCACACAGCGCCCCAGTCAAAGCCGAACCCCAGACATTTTCTGGGCCTCTTGCCCCAGAACGCTTTTCGGCAATTCCTTCTGCTTCCTTCTGCGCCATCCCGATGCGGGTAACGCCAGAACCAACCAAAAAATAGAACATTACTACTGCATATCCTTGCCAGCCTAGAGTTACCCAAATTAAGATGGCCAGGAACCAGGCGTGGAATAATCCAGCAGGGGTAAGTAGCTTTTTGGGAGCAATCCAAGCTAAACCCAATAAAATTGTGTTTAATACTACTGCTACTAACCAGGGATTTACAGAATCTATTGAGGATGACATCAGCAATTAATCATGAGTAATTTTGTCTGAATATCAACAGAATAACGAATTTGTGATGCTTAGTACTTTATTTTTGCAACCTCTCTAGATAAAGTAATATGTTTGTATTATTCACTAAATTGCGTAGGCATCATTCTGAAAGCTGAGTCTCAAACCATCAATGATGTCTTAGATATACGCTGCAATGATTAAACAAAATGCAAAACTTCTTTTGAGTTAGGTAGACTCTTCTCCATAGCCGCAGAGTAAAGTGGCAAAAGTATTACTTATTCCCCAATCTTAGTAATAAGGATAAAGAATATAAGTTAATGTCAATAAAAACTGTGTCCAAGTTAACCACAATCAAAACTTAATAGCATAAATTGTAGATAGCAGAAATTACTAGTATTTTTCAGATTAAGTTATGAGCCAAACTTTATTCCATCTAGCTTTCCCTGTAACTGACATTGCCCAAACAAAAGCATATTATGTAGATGGTTTGGGCTGCATTCCCGGTCGTGAAAACCACCACGCCCTGATACTCAATCTCTACGGTCATCAATTAGTAGCTCATGTCACAAAAGAACCTTTGGCACCGCAACAAACTATCTATCCCAGACATTTTGGGTTAATTTTTACCCAAGAACGTGACTGGCAAGACTTACTACAAAGGGCACAACAACAACAGCTGCTTTTTCGTGAAGAAACCAAAAATCGCTTTGTGGGTTCTCCTCTTGAGCATCGCACTTTCTTTTTAGAAGATCCCTTTTATAATCTCATGGAGTTCAAGTATTATCGTCACCCAGAGGCGATTTTTGGGAGTTACGAACATACGCAAATTGGGGATAGGGCTTAGGAATTAAAAATTAAAAATTAAAAATTAAAAATCAAAGAGATGCAAGTAGAACAAGCATTCTAGCTACTGACTGGATTTTTTATTCAGCAAGGGTAACTGAATAGGCTTTGCTAAAGCTGTTGTGACTACTCTTAAACTCCTGGGATCTGTCAGCATCCAAGGGTGTAGAGTAACTGGTACTATTACTTGGCTGCCTACGGGCATTTGTGAACTATTTGCTGGGACAATCATTAAATCATAAGGTGTCCAGATAGATGTAAAATCTAGCTGCCCCAACATTACAGCATCAGAATTTAAATCTTTGAGAAAAATGCTGTCGGGGCGCATTTGTAGGCAACCAGGACGGCGAGAACCATAAGCTACCACAGTTCCATGATGGGGCGAAGAGATGGTAATAAACCGCTGCACGCGGTTAATTCCTCCCAATCGCTGAACATAGTAACGGCTGACAATTCCTCCCATACTGAAGCCTACTAAATCTAGGCGTTGTTCTGGTGCAAAGGTCGTTGTAACATAATCTGCTACTTGTTTTGCCAATTCATCAAGACCCACATCACCATTACTAGGTAAGAGATTCAGGGAATATACAGACCAGCCCTGTAGTCTTAATTGAGCCGCCATTTTATGGAAAACTGCTTCTGTGTCGTCAATGCCATGTATTAACAAAACGGGATTGCGTTGTTGATTTTCAATGTTCATTTACAAAATCTAACTAAGATTCAGGGGTGTATTTAACTTTTGTAGACACATACTGCTCTACAAACTGAAGCTATTGTTTTTCGGATTCTTTAAAAGTTATTGTGGCAAACAAAACTAAAATGCTTCCAAAGAGAATTTGTATAAAGTTTTACAAATTAATCAGTTCGTTTGCCAATAGGCTATGACACTCTTTCGACTGGGTGGAGCAAACTGCTTATTTAACTTCAATTGGGTATTTACCAAACAAAGAAATGTTAATTATTGTAAAGCTTGCTTTCAGAATCTTGCTCTTAGCTACAGTAAAATTTAATAATTAGTTCTTGGTGCGTGCAGGTTGCAAATGCTTGCAATAGAACATTTGCCCTGTGGTTTTACTACAATGTTAATTAAGTACAAACCTATAAGGGTTGTCACCAGAACGGGGTGATGCCAAATAGATAATGTAACATTTTGTCGTAATTTTTAACAATTACGGTCGAGTTCAAAATATAAAAGGTAAAAGGCAGGAGTAATTGTAATGGATTTTATCAAAAAGTTAATTTCGGGTATTCAGGGTTTTTTTGGTGGGATTCTGGGTTTTGTTACTGGATTGTTACCGGGGAAAAAAAGCAACGGCTATTTCTTAGAATTGGACGAAGCCAAAGATGCTGCCAAAGATGCTGCTAAAGAGGTAGCATCGAACGCGAAGAAAGTAGCAGATACAGTTACATCGACAGTTGCATCGAATGCTAAGAAAGTAGCAGAGACAATTTCATCAGAAGCACCAACTCCATCTAAACCAGATTCATTGAATGGAACAAAAACTGCTGCGACTAAGGCTAAGACTAAGGAAAAATCAGCTAAAAATCCCAAACCAGCTGATGTTACGCTAGTTCAGACTGCTGAGGGTCTGAAAGTTGAACCGGGCAAAAAGGAAAAAGCTGCAGCAGCCAAAGTTCTGAAAGAGGAGCCAAAAGAAACAACCTTTGCACCAAAATATCTGGCTCCTTCGGCTACTAGCTCTAATGGTCGTCGTCGTCCAGGAGCGAATATGAGTGCTTATCTAGATATGGCACGTCAGATTAAAACACCTAAATAATTCATAGAGACCGTAAATTTACGGTCTCTATAGATTAAGTGTGAAGATGCAAGGTTAAGATAACTTTGCCAGTTGTAGATGAGGAAACTCTCCAAAGTAAGAGCGATCGCTTAATTTTCTCCACTACAACTGGATCTTTTAGGGTGGAGATTTCTTCATCCAAAACTACCCGTTCTACCCGACCTTTATTGACGGTGAACTCAAAGACGATTTCACCACTGAAGCCTGAAGGAAAGTTTAGTTGCTGAAGGTGTCGGGTTAGATCGGTAATTTCTGTATTATCCAAGCCAGTGATGCTGATGACCTCTAACTGATGGTTGATGGCTGCGTCTAATATTTCATCTTGTTCCATCTCCTCGAAATCAAAGCTCAAAGATATCTCGACTTCTTTGGGTGCTGGAGATTGTAGCGATCGCTTTTGCCGAAGAAAATCTGGAGCTGGTGCTGATAAGGTTAAGAATTCCATTTGAGGTGCAAAACCACCAGCCGGGGCATTGCCAAACACTCCTTCGTAACTAACTGCTTCCGGCATTTCCACTGGTACTTGCATAGACAAGTATTCGCTTCCTGGTTCAACCCGCACGTCATCGCTGACAGCTACAAACGCGGTGTATTGAGAAAGCAGTTGATAAGTTAAGGCTGTTTCTGTAACTGCTTCTACACTAGCTTTAGTTTCAAAACTCACCATTTGATTCATCAAATCTTTGATCCGAGCGCGTCCCCACAACTGCGCCACAGCAAGATTTCCTGTTTCCTCAAATTTGAGGTTAAACGTTTTTTCATAATGCTTACCGCCCGCAGCAATGCCGGAGATTTGCAGATTACCACTGTTTCTATCTTGTTTGCGACCAAACAAAACTAATGGTTGTTCACAAAATAAATCAGGCGCTACCTTTGGATAAATCACAGGCGATTCTGCGTCACCTTGCCAAAATATTTGAATATTCGTGAGTACAGGATTGTTAATTTGCCTGTAAAACTTTTCGGCAACTTCTTCCGTGGGTTCATCATGACGGATAATTCTAGATATTCCCCGGCCAATTTCGGCGATGCGATTTAGTAAAAAACGGTTGACTGAACTACCAGCACCGAAACTATAAAGGCGATTTGCTGGTTGGAGATGCTGTTGTACTTCTGCTAAAATCTCATTTTCGTTACCGATATAGCCATCTGTTAAGAGTACAACGCTGCGTAATCTTCCGACTGGTGTAGGGAAATTTATAGCTGTACGAATGCCACTGAGCATTTCTGTGCTGCCATCAGCTTGTAAATTGTTAATGTAAGCGATCGCTTTGGCACGATTTTCTGGTGTATTCGGCAGAGGTGTTGGCGATAACTGCCTGACTCTATCGGAAAAATCGATAATTGTGAAAGTATCGTTGGGATTTAACCCATTGATAAATCGCCGCATTAACTCTTGACACTTTTGCAACGGATCGCCAGATTGGGAACCGGAAGTATCCATCAAAAATACGACATCTTTGGGGACAATCTCATCAGTAGAATATTCCAAAGCTGGAATCAGATATATGGCGAAATGTCCGCCGCGATCGTCGGCTTGGGTTAATACTGTAGATTGAGTTTCTTTACCAGAAACTTGATAGTGGAGAATTAAATCTTTGTTGGGAATTGTATCTTCTCCAGCTAATTGAATCCGTACAATTTGACCTGAGTGTTCAATTTTTAATTGATGGGAAGGAGAACGTACTTCAGAAATTGGTAAACCCGCATCAATTTCTACTGTGACATTAATATTGTGACGCGAGCGCGTTCCTTCTAAGACTACAGGCGGTGTAATGCGGGAAGCATCAGGAACCCTGTCTGTGTCCCCGCTACCATCTATTGGCGTTCCGGGAATATATCTTGGCCCTACTACCATCGGGAAAACAAATTCGTAGTTTCCCGCCTCAAATTTTAAACTTTCGGTGTAACGAATTGTGACATCAATTTGTTCGCCAGGTTTGATGTTAGCTAGAGATTGGGTAAAAATGTTGTCTCGTTCCTGTTCTAAAAGTCCGGCGGTGCGTCCTTCTTGTTTGGCCTTTTCATAGATTTGTTGTGCTTCTTCACGTTTTTTAATATTACCTTTGATAATGCGATCGCCTATTTTGATTTCCATGTCATCCACAGCTGCCTCATCAGGTAACGGAAAGATATAGACTGCTTCTAAAGGCTGCGTGAAGGGATTTTCAAAGCTTTGGATGACATCAACTCGTGACAAGTTACCTGCAATTTTTGCTAGAACTTCTGTATGCTTGAGTGGAAAAACTAGTTGCTCTCCTTGAGGCGATTGAACGTACAAACCCCCTAGCTGTTGGTTTTTAGCACTTACTATATTCATAGAACACTCCTATTTGATTTGTGAACTTACTTTTTAAAGTAGGTAATAAGTAACTTAATTACGAATTACGAGTTACGAATTATGAATTAATTATTTAACAAACACCAGACCACTATACAAATGAAAAGCTGAATCCCAATTAGTCTGTTCCCTACGAAACAGCTCGATGTGAGACTTGATATGACTCAATATTTCTGTTTGATCTAATGTTGTATCTGCAAAAGACGTGAAATCTGACCAGATTTTGACTTGAGGTAGTTGCTGGTCAATCCAACTTGATAAAGTATTCCAATTAATTCTGATTGTATTTTGGCTAGCTTGAGGAATAATTTTTAACCCTTGTTGAAATTCATAGCCGTTATCATAAAGTCGGAGAATGGAACGTCTACCAGGTATGTGTAAATCACAAAACTGAGCATAGTCTTGTGTTTGAGTTTTCCATTCCAGTTTACGGCGGGCATCAACATCTACAACTTGTTCAAAAATGGGCAAAAGTCCTACTACTCTTGCTGTGACTTCTGACCAGTCAAAAGTGAGAGAACCAAGTTGATTGACTTCGTTTCGGCAAACAACAGTAGCTTGTGGGGTAGATGTTTGGAAATGTTTGACTTGATAAACTTGAATTTGCTGAATTTGCGCTATTGTTGCCCAAAAGCAAGGAATACCAGCCTGCTGTAGCTGTTTCCCATAAAATTTTAGTTCTCCTACTTGACCAGTGCGGTACAATCTCCAGCCACGACTTGGCAGTACCAGCCTTGCAGTATAGGGGTCTAGCTGCATAATCTGAGCAAATTTTCGAGATGCTTCTGTTTTCATCTCGGTACTGAGTGGCTCTAAAACTAGTACGCCAAGTTCAGTGTTATTTGGTTCAGATTTTGCTTGGGAAATAGCTCTTTGTCTTTGTTCTAGTTCAATTTCTTGTAGCCGTCGCAAACCTTCACGTGCGAGCGTTACTATTTTGGCATTCCTTGTATCTCGCAGCAGTTGCCGATAAATTTTTTCTGCATCTTGGCGCTTTTGAGATACTTCATTTAGCCGACCGAGATAATATTGTACCCAAGGATTTTCGGGTGATTCTTTTTGCAGCTGTTTGAGTAATTTAGCTGCTGTCTGATAGTCTTTATGCTCAAAGGCGATCGCAACTTGCTCAATCATCACTTACTTTAAATACACGCTGGAGTGATGTCTCACGCAAAAAAGATTTTACGTGAGCTATAAATCATTTATACTTCACAACTTGCGGTAATCAAGGATAATGCTACTACTGGAGCTGTAACTGCTCTCAGGATGCGGCGACCAAGGGAAACAGGTTGAAATCCAACTGCGATCGCATTTTCAATTTCTTGTGTTGTCCATCCTCCTTCTGGGCCAGTAGCAATAACAATTGTTTCTTGTCCTGTGTCATTTGTCATTTGTCCATTGTCATTTGTCACTTGTACTGAGCGAAGCCGTTGGCGCAGCCTCTCGTAGAGAAGTATTTGTCTTTTGTGGTGTAAGCAATCTTTTAAATGGGGAAACTCACCACGCGCCACACAGATATATTGCTGACTGTTTGCAAATGACAGACGATCGATGATTAATGACAAACCTGTATTAAAAGCAACAGGCTCTAAAATTGTCGGCACGAATGAGCGCTCTGATTGTTCGGCGGCTTCGGCTGCGATGCGCCGCCAACGTTCGAGCTTTTGAGGACTAGGATGAAGTAAAGTGCGATCGCTTAATACTGGTGCAATACAAGTTACTCCCAACTCTGTACAACACCGCACCACTTCATCAAATCCATTGCCTTTGGGCAACGCCACCATCAGCGTAATTGATACAGGTAATTCTGTTTCTACCAAAAGCGATTCTAAAACCTCTGCTTGTTCCCCTGCTAGCTGCGCCAACCACCATTTTCCTTTACCATCCATTGCAATAAAGCGATCGCCTTCACGCAAGCGCAACACACGCCCCAAATAATGCTGCTGTTCTTTGGTGAGTAAAATTTGCCCTTGTTGGAATTGAGAAGGTGCGATCGCAATTCTTTGCAGTTGAGACATGAGATTTGGGAATTTTAAGAATATCAAATCAAATATGGACACAGATAAGTCCATCTGTGTCCATTCATGGTTTAATTATTTATTCAGCTTACGAAAGATTCTGGAAGTAAGCCTCTAGCGCTTCAGTAACTAACTGAGTCATCGGCTTACCTTGACTTTCTGCTACTTCTTTCAGCTTGCCATAAACCTCTTCTTTCAAATTGACTCGATGGCGCGATTTGTTTGCACCATTAGCTGTTTGCGGTTCGTAGCTAGCAGCAAATTCGCGGATGGCATCAAAACCAACGCGATCGCAAAAATCACCAAATTTTTCCTTCGATTTCCGAGATTTCTTAAAGTAAACAAAAATCGGCTCTAAGAAGGTTTCCAAGTCATTATGGTGCAGCTTTTCTATGTAAGGTTGTGCCAGTCGAGTTTGATTTGGCGAACCCCCCAACCATAATTGGTAAGATTCTGGAGCGCTACCGACAAAGCCCAATTCTGCTAAGTAGGGACGAGCGCAACCATTGGGGCATCCTGTCATCCTTACCACAAAATGTTCTTTTTGTAAACCAACTTTATCCAAAAGGGCGCGAACTCTTTCCAAAATACCCGGTATTGCCCGTTCTGATTCTGTGATTGCCAAGCCGCAAGTGGGTAAAGCTGGACAAGCCATTGCATACCGCACTAAAGGTTCGATTTGACTGGGGTCGTCTACGACACCGTGACGGCTGAGAATGTCTTGAATAGCTTGCTTGCTATCTGGTTCGATATCGTAAAAAATCAGATTGTGGTTGGGTGTAAGACGGATGGGTAAGTTGAACTGC
The DNA here is from genome assembly GCF_053470305.1 of Nostoc sp. DSM 114160. NCBI lineage: Bacteria > Bacillati > Cyanobacteriota > Cyanophyceae > Nostocales > Nostocaceae > Nostoc > Nostoc sp. DSM 114160. The sequence goes on from NZ_JBPFGO010000002.1 coordinate 1,358,075, forward strand.
TCGACAATTTCTCGCAAAGCGGTTTTTAGTTGAAACGAACCTTCATCCTTGATTCGACCATTGTCAATGGAAATTCCTAAAAATAGCTTGCCATCACCTTGTTCATTCCAGCCGAGGAAGTCGTGAAATTTAAACTCTGGCAGTGGTTTGAAGGCTTCAATTGATTTACCGAAATATTCTTCAACTTGAGTGCGGAATTTATCTAGGCCCCAGTCGTTGATTAAATATTTTAATCTGGCATGACGACGGTCGGTGCGATCGCCATAATCTCTCTGGGTCGCAACAATCGCTTTTACTATGTCGTAAACATCATCCTTCGCCACATAACCGATGGGGGTCTGCTAACCTAGCGAAAGTTTCTTCTTTACCGTGGGTTCTACCTAAACCACCACCAGCAAAAATATTAAATCCTTCTAATTGCTTCTTCTTATTGGTAATCACTACCAACGTCAGGTCTTGAGAATACAAATCAATCGAATTATCCCCTGGCACTGTCACGCAAATTTTAAACTTGCGGGGCATATAGTAAGTGCCATAAATCGGTTCTTCGTTGTCATGGATAATTGTGCCATTGCCATTGCGCTGTCGGGCTGCCTTTACCTCTGGAGCTTCTTCAGCACTAATTGCTTTTTCCCCATCTAACCAAATTTCGTAATAAGCGCCTGTCTGTGCTGTTAGCAAGTCAGCAATATTCTGGGCATACTCCCAAGCATACTGGTACTCTGGGCGATTCTTGAAGGGCGCTGGTGGTGCCATCACGTTGCGGTTGATGTCGCCGCAAGCTCCCAAAGTCGAACCCAGGTTGTTGACAATGGTGGCAATTGCTGATTTAAGATTCTTCTTTAAAATTCCGTGCAGTTGGAAACCTTGACGGGTAGTTGCTCGTAATGTGTGGTTGCCATACTCATCAGCTATTTTATCTAAAGCCAAATACAGCTGCGGCGGTACTAAACCACCCGGATTTTTTGTCCGCAGCATAAACTGGTAATCTTTTTCCTGTCCCTTGGTGCGGTTGTCGCGGTTATCCTGCTGATAAGAACCGTGATACTTCAAAAGCTGTACCGCATTTTCAGTAAAATGGGTAGTGTCTTGAAGAATCTCAGTTGCTACAGGTTCGCGCAAAAAATTACTATTTTCCTTGATCCCTTCTACTTTGGAAGGCTTACGGGTTGCGATGGGGGAAGGAGCAGATTTAACCATTAGACTTGTATAGTATTCTCAATAAAGCATTAGTAGACGCCGAATCAGCACCTTTCAGCTAGTTTATCCCCGGTAATCCGGCCGGAATAATGAGGAATATTTTAATTTTATCACGGCAAAAGCTGGCTTTGTCAGTGATGTAATACTTAACAAAACCAGCTTTTTGGAGTAGTGAGTGAAGAAGTGCTGAGTCCTAAGTACTAAGTAAAGTATAAACTGACTGAGGACTCAATAATCTTTTATTTGAAACGATAACCAATACCACCATTGATGCTAACAGCAGAAGCATCGCTATTTTGGTAAGCACCAAGTCCTACTTTGGCATTAGTATAGACGAGGAAGTTATTAGCAACTTCTGATTCAACACCAGCACCTACCACTACTGAATCTTTGTTACCTATAGGAGTTGGTGAGCCATCTTTCTCTACAAAAGAATAACCACCAGTTAAATAGGCATTAGTTCTATTAGCGATAGGCACATCCACAGAAACTTCTGGGATAATGGCACTTGTTTTATCACTCCAGAGGACATTACCGCGTGCAGAAAATGGCGTAGTTCCTAATTTCACGCGACCTGTAACATTACCACCAAATGTGGCATCATCGTTGATACCTTGTCCGCCACTGGTAACGCCAGCTGCAACACCAGCACCAACATAGCTAGCATCAGTACCCTTTTTAGTTTCAGCAGAAGCTTGACCAGCTGATAGAACAAAAGGAGCAACTATTAAGGAAGACAATGCAGAAATTGTCACGAAAGACTTGAGTAAGCGTTTCATAATTTTTACCAAACTTTGTATTTTTTACTTGTATATTCCAGGTCGAAAATAAAGTGATAATGTTCCAAATGATTCCCAACTTGTATGAAAAAATTGTTGTTGTTAATGTATAACGCTTAGAGAATAACTATCCTTTAAATTGATAAATAAGCTGTTATAATTACATCTCAATGTCTTTCCATTCAGGCTGTTTGTTCCCCCAACAGACGCTTTTAAAACTGTCACAATATTTGGAACTAAAATGAAGTATGGGTATGGTAAATAAAATACCCGATTAATAATTTTTGCCGAGCTTTTCACAGATGATGAAGTAGGCTGTAACATCTGTTGCAACAAGCTATAGAGGGAATCTATAAAGTTAATTTTGAGCAATTTTCGTGGAGATTGAATAATGCTAACCGCTGCAAAAACGTTGTCTGGTTTGATGGGTTTATGTGTCGGTGATGCGTTGGGTGTACCAGTGGAGTTTACTAGCCGTGCTGAACGAGTAAAATCTCCAGTGACAACGATGTTGGGTTATGGCACATGGAATCAACCACCAGGAACTTGGTCAGATGACAGTTCCTTAAGCTTTTGCTTGGCAGAATGCCTTTGTAGAGGGTATTCTTTGGATGCAATAGCTAATTCCTTCTGGCGCTGGTATAAGGAGGCTTATTGGACTCCCCGTGGCGATGTCTTTGATATTGGTCAAACTACCCACACAGCAATTATGCGCCTGAAGCAGGGAGTTGTTCCCCATCAAGCGGGCGGTAAGGTTGAAAATAGTAATGGCAATGGTTCGTTGATGAGAATCTTGCCGATGGCTTATTGTCACAGAAGTTTGACTTTAGGGGAATTACTGGCGCGAGTGCATGATGTTTCCGCAATTACCCATGCTCATGCGCGATCGCAAATGGCCTGCGGCATTTATATTAGTATTGCAGTGGCGCTCTTAGAAGGGGCTGACCTGCAAACAGCTTATTTACAAGGACTACAAGATATCCAGACAATTTATTCTGTGCGGGAGTTTTTGTTAGAGAAGCCGCATTTTGGCAGAGTTTTCAGTGGTGAAATTGCCAAGCTACCAGTAGAAGAGATTAATTCTGGAGGCTATGTGATTGATACCTTAGAATCATCCTTATGGTGTTTGTTAAATAGCTCGTCTTATTCTGAAGCAGTACTGAAAGCTGTCAACTTAGGCGGAGATACCGATACTACTGCTGCTGTCACTGGTGGATTAGCGGGAATTTACTACGGTGTGGAAAATATTCCTCAAAAATGGATAAACCAAATTGTTCGTAGACAAGACATTATTTACTTGGCAGAGCGTTTTGCTAGGGCTGTGTACAGCTAGTTTGGAATTAGAAAGTATACCAATTATTTAATCAGCAACTTATCGCAAGTAAAATCAGTTGTAGAAAAGTTTCATGCTGGTTGAACAATGCTAACTTCTGCAAAAACGTTGTCTGGTTTGATGGGTTTATGTGTTGGTGATGGATTGGGTGTGCCAGTGGAGTTCACCAGCCGTGCTGAACGAGTAAAATCTCCAGTGACAACGATGTTGGGTTATGGAACTTGGGATGTTCCTGCTGGTACTTGGTCAGATGACAGTTCGCTGACGTTTTGCTTGGCAGAATGTCTTTGTGAGGGATTTTCACTCGATGCGATTGCTAATTCTTTCTGGCGCTGGTATCACGAAAGTTACTGGACTCCTCAAGGCGAAGTATTTGATATTGGTAACACCACATTTTTAGCAATTGTCAACTGGAAACAAGGAACTCCACCCTTAAAAGCCGGTGGTAGTAGTGAAAATAGTAATGGCAATGGTTCGTTGATGAGAATCTTGCCGATGGCTTATTGTCACAAAAGTTTAACTCTGGATGAATTGATTGCGCGGGTGCATCAAGTTTCTTCCATTACCCACGGTCATCTCCGTTCTCAAATGGCCTGCGGCATTTATATTAGTATTGCAGTGGCGCTTTTAGAAGGGGCTGACCTGCAAACAGCTTATTTACAAGGACTGCAAGATATCCAAACAATTTATTCTGTCCGAGAATTTTTATTAGAGAAGCCGCATTTTGGCAGAGTTTTAAGTGGTGAGATTGCCAAGATACCAGTGGAAGAGATTAATTCTGGTGGCTATGTGATTGATACCTTGGAGTCATCCCTGTGGTGTTTGTTAAATAGCTCGTCTTATTCTGAGGCAGTATTGAAAGCTGTGAATTTAGGCGGAGATACCGATACCACTGCCGCCGTCACCGGTGGGTTAGCGGGAATTTACTACGGCGTGGAAAATATTCCTCAAAAATGGATAAATCAAATTGCTCGCAGACAGGACATTATTTACTTGGCAGAACGTTTTGCTAGGGCTGTTTACAGTTAGAGTTAGGAGTTAAAAGTTAAAAGTTAAGAATTATGAAACTCTTAACTCCTAACTCCTAACTCCTAAACCGTAGACAAAGAATAGACCTGACCATCAATCAGCAGTCGTGTGATGCCCTTAGCTTGCAAATGAGTCCGAGCCTTATGGAGCATTTTACTATCAGGAACTTTAATCACGCGATCGCGTTTAGTAGAAAAACGCTTGGCGACGCGATGGTTATCAAACACGGGCAGAGTTCTTTGCTGGGTTTCCAGGCTGGGAATTTGTCCCAAATCACCAAAGTCCTTCAGAGGTCGCGTAATTAATTCTGAGGAACGGTCAATTACCAAATAGCAAGTTTTGGGCAAATTGGCTATCGACAGTGGTAAAACTTCAACTGATGCTTCACCTGGTCTTCTTCTTGTAACTAAAGGTCTTTGCTCATCCAGGTCATCATCATCAAAGTCTTCTTCCTCAAAGTCGTCATCCTCTAAATCATCATCATCTAAATCATCCAAGTCTTCGGATTCGTCGAGCAAATCTTCGCCCAGCATATGCGCGATAACAGCCGCTCCTGGATGTTCATTCTTTAGCGGTGGGATGGGGATGCTGACTATTTCCGGCGGCTTTGGCTCTGGAGTTTCTAATTTATCTGCTGTGACTCGGAGTTTCGGTTTTTCCGCAGCCGAGGGGCGTCGCCGCACCCGTCTGCTAGCAGCAATTGACTCCGCCGTTTCCTCTGAGTTAAGTTGCTCCTCTACACGAATTATCTTACGTGGTAGTGGCTCAACCTTTGGCACTTCCAAGGGTTGGCTTTCGCTGGCTGGAACTTCTATCTCCGGCTCTGGTTCTGGTTGACTCAGCAGTGGTAACTGCTCGTAGCTAACCTGTGCCCTTCCTTCAGGAGTTCTCGCAGCCCGCTTTAAGGAGACTAAGTATTCATACTCATCTTCTGGCAAAGTGCTTTTGAGCAGGCGACTAATTGTCGAATTACTCACACCATAGCGGTCTGCCAAAGTTGAGGTTGTTTCAGCAGTCTCTCGATATAACTTCAGAATTTCTTGCTTGTCAGAGTCTGTTAGTTTTCTCACGGTAGATACCAAAAATCCTTACTAAGCTCGTTTACGTCCGCTGGTACGCCGCGTTCGTCTTAGTGATGCGTCATATTCTAAGGCAGCGCCCATACCAAATAACACTCCACTAAACACCCAAAACACTTCTAATATTTCTCCACTTTGATAATTGGGGCCTTGGGCATATTTAAACCACATATCTGCAATGTAGAGCGAAAAGGCCGCCGCTGCAATCATTCGCCAAGACTGGGAAACTCTTCCCCCCCAAAAGGCTAGTAGCAGAGTGGTAGCAATAATTAACAAAACTACATCGCTAACTACGTAAAACCAATTCAAAATAGCGACTAGCAGTTCTGAGGGTGTTTCTTGTTGCATAGAAATCCACCATGCCAATAAACTACCGAACACTGCAATTGCTAATACAATTAGCCACTGCCATTTTTCCAGATTGATTCGCCTGGAAGCCACAGCTAAAATCATGCCTGCGCCAAGTAATAGATAAGTCAGTACAAAAAATATATCGCCCACAGACACATCCGGTTCATCTTTTAAAACTATTTCGGTATAGCCGAAAATTATCCCTCCAACGAAATAAGAAAGCATACCTAGCCCAATTAAGAGCCAAACATTCCGGCCACTGACGATTTGCGGACTCAGCCAGTTCCTCAAGCATAAGATACTGGCACCCAAATAAGCTAAAGCTTCAAAAATATTTGTGCCAATCACATACCACTCAGCTCGGCTTTCTATGCCATCGGCTCCAGGAACTTTGGCACTAAATAACAAAAAGTATAGCAGTGCCAGTACGGCCCAGCCAATATTAGCTAAGACAATGTTCTGAGTAGTGAAAATTGATTTAGAAAGGAACGAATTCTCGTAAGAGTTACTCATAGGACTTGACTATGTAGATGCACTCTGGCAGTATTTTGAGTTAAAGGACTGTATATCTAGCAGTGTGTCTATCAGGTAATACACAATCGGACACCAAAAGCAAGTGCCAGTGGCAGGATTTTTGTGAAAAAATTTCCATGCTACTGCCATAGTTTACCCAGTGGCGATTGATTTAGCCAAGTGATAAACAGCGATCGCTCGGCTTCTGGCATATCTTCTAGCTTATAAATTACTTGTTTGGTAAAATTAGCATTGCCAAAATAGGCCTTTCCTAATCGATGCAGTTCTTGTAACAGGATAACTACATGATTTTCTTGCCAATCAGGTATTTTGGCTGTTGGCAAAGGATTAGTAGATACCAGATATTTCACTGCTTCTAAGGAAGATGCTTGGGGAAATTGTTTTTGCTTGAACACCTCCGCAATATCTTTTTCAAATAATGCAGCTTGTCTAGCACCTAAAAACTCTTCAATGTCGATAGAAACACCCTGCAACAGCAAAATACCGGCTTGGATTAAAATCGCCGTTTTGCCATGATTACCTGTGTCACTATCTAGTTGCTCTAAACGGATTTTACCCCAAACACTAAAGCGTTCCGGTTCCTCCAGCAAAACACAGGCTTTACCTCGGTTATCCGTTAATTCTCTCCATAAGGCTCTAGCTTCTTCCTCTTGACTAGCTTTGAATACGCTAATCAAGCGAAAAGTCTGCCCTTGATAACTGAGGATCGGCACCTGCTGATCCTTTTTTGGGTGCTGAATGCTTGATATTTCAACATCCTGCCGTTTGAGAATAAACATGGCACTAGCAAATAACTCCTCACAGGGGCACTCTTAATATGGAATATATAATGGCATTTGGCAGTATCGCCAAGGCTGAAATTACCTAGCATACTGTAGGAATGAGCCTCGCGATCGCCAGATTCTTCCCGAAGGTAGCCGCCCAGAGGACGTTAGCGCTAACGGGCAAATAATCCCTTGACAACACAATATATCTAAACCAATACCCCATCTGTTTCGTTTTCGGTGTAGATTGCACTAACTAGCGACTAGCATCTTAGCCTTGCTAGTGGTAAATCTGCAATTTTCGATTGCTTCTTGTTACGTCGAAACGATATAATAGTTAAGATGACTCTTTCGGGAGCCATTATTTTGTTTTGGGCGCGTAGCTCAGTGGATAGAGCAATTGCCTTCTAAGCAATCGGCCGCAGGTTCGAACCCTGCCGCGCTCGTTTCAACTCAATATGAACCCTCAAGCACCGTGAAGTGATATGATGATTTCCACATTTGAGGGTTCGTTATTGCTGCATCATACCAAGAATAAGGGCGATATTGCTGCGACGAAAGCGATCGCCGATCTAACCCTTAAAGGTTATTTAGTCCTCACGCCACTTGTTTGTGAACATTTACCTTTTGATTTTGTTGCCTACAAAGACAGTAAATTTTACAAAATACAAGCTAAATACGCAGGAGATAATAGAGTAGTCAATAAAACTATTTGGGTAGATAAAAATGGGACTCATCAGAAGAAGTATAAAGTAAATGACTTTGACTTTTATGCTGTTTATCTGCCTGATATAGATAAAGTTGTTTATCCATCAATTAACTTTAATGGTTGCTATATAAGTACCCAGATACCTAATTCAGCTACACCGTTTTACTGGTGGGAGGATTTTACAGACTTAACTGAACTAGCATCTAAGCGAACCTACAAGGAGTTTGGCGTTGATTTAACAACTAGAAAGGTTAACCCAGATTCTAGAATTCATACTAGAAAAGTAGAAAGACCATCAAAAGAAGAACTAGAAAAACTAGTTTGGGAAAAGCCAACTGCACAAATTGGCAGAGATTTTGGCGTGTCTGATAAGGCTGTAGAAAAGTGGTGTAAGGCTTATGGGATAGAAAAGCCACCTAGAGGGTATTGGGTGAAGAAAGCTTATGCAAAAGTAGAAGGAGAGTTAACAATCCATGACGTATCAATTTAAAAAGCCCGTGACGAGGATTGAACTCGTGACCTCACCCTTACCAAGGGTGTGCTCTACCACTGAGCCACACGGGCAAAATATAATTTGGGTTTTTTAGTTTTAAGTTACAATGCTGGGAGCTTTGCTCTTAACCCAGTCATTATAACTTATAACTTCGTAAGTGGTGGGCCGGGCTGGATTTGAACCAGCGTAGGCGCTAGCCAACGGATTTACAGTCCGTCTCCATTAACCACTCGGACACCGACCCGATTTGTCTCACGATTTAAAATCTTAGCACTATGTTTTAGAAATTGCAAGTGACTGGAAAAAATAACTTGTGGGTAGAGATCGCAATAAAACTGCGTCTCTACCATCTAGATAAAAAATACTGGTTACACGCTCATCTCCAGCATTCGTTGCATTGGTCGCAGTGCAGCAAGGCGAATATCTTCTGACATGGTAATTTCGGGAGTGCGATTTTTCATTGCCCAGTAGAGCTTTTCTAGGGTGTTTAACCGCATAAACGGACATTCGTTACAAGCACAGTTATTCATCGGCGGTGCAGGAATAAAATGCTTGTCAGGAGCTAATTTTTGCATTTGGTGAATGATTCCCGGCTCTGTCGCAACGATAAATTCTTTGGTGGGGCTGTTTTGACAATACTTGAGTAAGGCGGCTGTGGAGCCAATAAAACTGGCGTGGCGCAATACACTACTTTCACATTCTGGGTGTGCGATCGCCTCTGCTTCTGGGTGGGCAATTTTTAACTGAACAATTTTCTTTTCCGAGAAGGTTTCATGGACAACACAGCTACCTTGCCATAGCACCAAATCTCGTCCGGTCTGTTGCATCACATAGCGCCCCAAATTGCGATCGGGGGCAAAAATAATCGGCTGTTCCTTTGGTATCTGCTGCACAATTTTCACAGCGTTGGAACTAGTACAAATAATATCGCTCATCGCCTTAATATCAGCAGAACAGTTGATGTAAGACACCACCAAATGATTCGGATGCGCTGCTTTAAAAGCTGCAAACTCATCTGCTGGACAACTATCTGCTAAAGAACAACCAGCATCCAAATCTGGTAAAAGTACTAATTTATCGGGATTAAGTATCTTTGCTGTTTCTGCCATGAAGTGAACGCCAGCAAAGACGATCGCATCTGCATTGGTTTTTTCGGCGGCTCTTGCCAGTTGTAATGAATCCCCAATAAAGTCGGCAATATCCTGAATATCTGGCTCTTGATAATAATGCGCCAGAATAACGGCGTTGAGTTCTTTTTTGAGACTCTGAATCGCGGCAAACAAATCTAGTGGTAATTCACCCAGTTGGGTGTTTTTTCGTTGAGCTAGTGCAGTGGTAAACACAGTTTAGGGGTGCTTTATGTTGCAAATGTATGTCCTGTGGATTCAATTATAGTAGTTTTTACCAAAAATAGTGGTGTGTCCAAATCGGGCTGAGTTTCATATCCTGGAGATAGACGGCAAGGAAAGTGGCATGACCAGTCAAAAAACTCAATCGATAAACCTCAAAATTGCTGTAGTTGGAGATATTCACGACCAATGGGAAGTGGAAGATGGCGTTGCACTCAAGCATTTGGGTGTTGACTTAGTGTTGTTTGTTGGGGATTTTGGCAATGAATCGGTGGAAGTGGTCAGAGCGATCGCTTCTCTCAATATTCCCAAAGCAGCCGTTATGGGCAACCACGATGCCTGGTACACCGCCACCGAATGGGGACGCAAAAAAGCTCCTTATGACCGCTCTAAGGAAGACTGGGTACAAGAACAACTCGATTTATTAGGCTCGTCCCATGTTGGTTACGGTAAATTGGATTTTCCCGCTTGGAATTTAACTGTAGTGGGGGGGGTCGTCCCTTTACCTGGGGTGGCCCGGAGTGGAAATTCGCGGAAATCTGTAAAGAACGTTACGGTGTGACGAGTTTAGAAGAATCAGCCGATCGCATCGTGAAAGCTGTTAAAAGCGCCGCTTACGAGACAATTATATTTTTGGGTCACAACGGGCCTAGTGGGTTAGGCGATCGCCCCGAAGACCCCTGCGGCAAAGACTGGCATCCAATTGGCGGCGATTTTGGCGATCCAGATTTGGGCGAGGCGATTTCTCAAGCCTTGACTGCTGGTAAAACCATTCCTCTGGTGACATTTGGTCACATGCACCGAGATTTACGCCATACCAAGAAGGTGCAACGCAAACCCATCTTTAGAAGTCCAGAGGGGACAATTTACTTAAATGCGGCTAGTGTCCCCAGGATTGTGGAAAATGATGGCGAGAAGTTGCGTAATTTTTCCATTGTCACCCTAGAGGCAGGTGTGGTTTCGCAAGTTTCCCTAGTTTGGGTGGGGAATGACTTTCAGGTGGCTAAGGGGGAAATTTTGTACGAGCGATCGCGGATTGTGTCGTAGACATTCGCATCCAGTAGTGCAATCTGCGTAGAGAATAGGGTATAGTATGATCTGTCAAGTTTAGTGCTAACCAACAAAAGCGCCTGAATAGCGTCTGAAACTAGGATAAGCACAAGTTTGACAGATTTACTGGAGAGGTGGCAGAGTGGTCGATTGCGTCCGACTTGAAATCGGATGAGGCTAAAACCTCCGGGAGTTCGAATCTCCCCCTCTCCGTTGAGGAATTAAAAATTGAAAATTAAAAATTAAAAATTGAGGAGGATGAGGTTAGGTGGTGCTTTTGGTGGAGATAATTATGGCACCAAGAATTTTGGTTAGTTCTTCGGCTTCGGTTTGGAGTTGACTAATTCTTTCTTGAGGTACTATTTCGGTAGCAATGAGTAACCTTAACCAATACCGAGTTTCACGGGATTCTTTTAGTGCAATCATGAGCTTGCTGATAAAATCTGCTTTGCTTTGAGCAGCTTGTGCTTCTTCTACATTAGCTCCAATCGATGTTCCTGACCTTAACAACTGTTGAGCAAGGGTTCGTGCTACTCCTGGTTTGTCATCTAAAAACTGGCACAATTTGACTATGCGAACTGAAAAAGTAAAAGTGCGATCGCAAATATCTTTTTTCACAGGTTGAATTTAACTATATTTTGGCTAATTTATCTTTTTTTAGCTGTCTGATCCAACTTCTATTAAATGTTTAATTTTTATTTGGTAACAGCAAAGTGTTTTCAATTTCTTGCCTAACTTCCCAGCTTACATAACATTCACTATTTAGGCACTCTACTAGCAACTTATTGGCATATAAATACTCTTGAAGTAGTGTTTTTTGTGCTTCGTTTATCTGCCAGTCATGTCCAATATTGCAATGCTCAATCATGACAGTTCTAAGCTGTTCATTCCAAACTTGACCATCAGTTTTCCACCAGTGCTTAAATGCTTCGCTGTCGTTTTTTGAAGGTGGAAATTGGCTTTTGAGATTGTCAAGTAAAATTTGTAACTCAGGGCTTGGGTTACGTTCTAGAGCAAGATCAAAATTTAAATCAAAGCGATTATGAAGGATGGTATTTGAGCCTTGTCTAACTGCATAAATTTTTTTATATTCAAAAAATATAATAACTTCAAAACTCAAGCCAGGAGTACCTATTCCACCAGTTTCAGAAACGCAAGTTTTATAAAAATCGCCGTCTGAAGCACCAGTAAGAGCTAGATCAAAGGCTAGAATACGAGGAAGACTTTCAAAGTCTGAATAGTTACACTGAATAAGATAATCCATCAAATGTAAGTAGACACCTCTAACTTCTGCTGGCTGATATGGCACTCTAGCTAAAGAAGATTTTTTAGCTACCCACCTCATTAAGAGCTGATTCGTAAAGAAAATCTTAAGGATACCCAATTTATTGCTGGGCATGACTTTCAGAGAATTAACCCTTAATTGACTCAAATTCCTGAAACCCTTACCAGACAAATACTTTACTCTAGTTTACAAATTAGCTCTAAATGTTGTAACTGTTCATCCATCCTGATTAGTCCATCAATTTCAGACTTGATTAACTGCATCAAATCATCGGCATTTCGCATCATTCCTGTTGTAAGCAAAAAAACTTCCCGCCAGCGTTTCTCTGTGAGATGTTCAACCAAAGTTTCATAGGCAGAGTTGGCAACTATTTCTCTTGCAGCAAAATATTCGTGAAACGTTAAGTGAGAAAATGAATAGATACCCTTTGCCCTTTCTACTAATAACCCATGCTGTGCTTCAATAGATTTTAAAATGGCTTCGCTATCGAGTTTCAAGACTTCTGGATCTGTATCAGTATCACGTAAGTTACGGATAAAATCAGCAATATATACTTCGGTTGTTTTTTGTTTAAAGAAATAGTCTTTCTGCTCAAACGTAGTTAAGCCTATTTGACTCAGCAAGTCTTCCTTACGCCGCAAAGACAGGTTTTTATAGACCCTGTTCTCTCTCAATGTTGCGTTTGGCATCCCATTTTTTCAGTAATACATCTAATCCTTCTTGATAAAGTTCAGAACGGTTTGCTGGGAAATCTCCACTATCTCCAAACACCAAACACAATAATGTCAGAAGTAAAGGACTACTTGCTAGTTCTTGGATTGGTTTATTCTCCTTTAGTTTTTTAATGAATCTTTTACATTTAACTGGATCGGCTAGCTGAAACCAGTTTTGAGCAAAAATGGCTATTTGTTTTTCGTCAAAATCTGCCATTTCTACTTCTGTGAAACTTTCAAAAGTGTACTCTTTAGCGGCAATACGACAGGTAATTACAAACTGATTGGTATGAAAATGCTCAGAAAATTCCCGAATCTCTCGTAAAACACGCTTTGTATCTTCTTCTCGTACTTCATCTAAGCCATCTAGCAATACCAATACCTTACCCTGTCTAAATAGATTCTCTAGTGTCATGCTGGTATGAGTTACCCCATAGCTTGATAATTGTTGAGCATTAAATTCCAAAATATCTAGTTTTGTATGTGCTTCTGCAAAATCTTTTAAGGTGATAAATAAGGGAAATCTGCTTGCTTGAAACTTCCCCTCAATGCACTGCATTGCTAAATATTTTAAAAAGGTGCTTTTTCCTGCTCCTGGTTTACCTAATACCATTAGCTTACTATGACGTTCCACAGCCTCCAATCCCGATACTCGCTCCTGTTTTACCCGGCTAAGTCCAATCCGATCAAAGTTATCATGGCCACAGTCTTGTATTAGTTCCGCAATTTTAAGTCGTTTTCGTCCTGTTATTTCCTCCAAAATATTGACATTTGTGTAAATACCTTGTTTGCCTGTTAACTTAATCGGCTTAGGCATATCTAATACCCGCATAGTTCCGCACTTTTCTTTGATGTAGGGTTTGATTTGTTTACGGATTTCTTGCACTAAAGTATCAATAGAATCATCTATATCATCTGTAGTTAAATGACCAGAGGGTTTTTGCTGTGAGTATCTTTTGCTCAGATACTCCCGTAAGCGACTTTCTTTAACAGGGCCATTACCAGCGATACAAAATTTTTTGTAAATACCTGTGAGGCAAGTGCTGAGGTTACTTTCAGAAATGTTTAATTCTTGAGCTACCTGGACTCGATTCTTACTACGACCAAATATTTCCAGAAAGACTTCTTTCTCTCGGTGCGACAATTCACTGTATTGCTCCAGTTGCTTAAGAAAGTCCTCTGGTATAGACATTGACCACTCTCACAATTACTTATAAGCCAGTGTAGCCAAAGTTTTTATCAAAATGTTGAGTTAAATCAGTTTAAGTCAGGCTAAGTCAAGGTAAGTCAGATAAATAACTACAAAAGAAAATTGCGACATTGTACTCAGTCAAGCTACTGAGGCGATCGCAATGCTAGAAACACTAATCCCTTTGGTTGTAAATAAGTCTGTTGAAGTTGTTGTTGGAATACTGCTGGAAAAGTTTTGTAAATGGGTGCTAAGTGATGCCAATATCAAAAGTGCCAACAACTTTCTGAAAATGCAGATTCTTGTACTTTATCTTGATTGGGTTTTACGAAAAACATCACTAAAATCTCTGTCAGAGGAATCAGAAGACAAAGATGAAGAAACAGGTGGGTAGTAGAGATAATAAAGCGATCGCACCCACAAAGCAAAGGCGATCGCCCTCTACTGCCGTCATGTTACCATTACCAATAAATTCTTTTGGGAGGTCAATCAATGGCTAGCCTTCATGCGCTAGATATTCCCGATGAGTTATACGAACGGCTGCAACAGTTAGCTAAAGCTGAAAATAGCTCAGTTGATGCTCAAGTTATTACAATCTTGCAGAATGCCTTGCAGGTAAAAACACAGCAAACGGAAGACGAAAAGCGAAAAAATGTCCCAAAACTTTTAGAGGAAATTCGTCTTCGCCGTGAACAGCTACCAACTGATATCGAATGGCCTGACAGCACTGCCATGATTAGAGAAGATCGGGACAGATGACAATTTCTTTTAGATGCCTTGTGGATGCGAGTGTGTCGGTTAAGCAATTTATTCCCGATCCGTTAACAGCCAAGGTTAATCAATTATTTGCTCACCTTACCTATCCCCAGACAGAAATCTTTGTACCTGACCTGTTTTACATTGAGTGTGCAAACGTTTTGTGGAAGTATGCTCGTGCAAGTCGTTACAATGTTTCTTTGATTCAAGGGAATTTAGCTAGTCTCAAAGCTTTCCCTTTGCGTGTTGTGTCTACGGCTGATTTGATGGCGGATGCAGTGGCGATCGCATTAAATTATGGAATCTCCGCCTACGATGGCTCTTATGTCGCACTTTCACAGCAGGTAGGTGCTACTTTGCTGACTCTTGACGGTAAGCTGGTGAAGGCTTTAGAGGCTTCGTCTTACAATGTTTCCTCGTTTAATGACTTCGAGGTTCCGCCGTTGGAGTCAACATAATTCGTAATTCGTAATTTAATTATCAAAAATGCCTTTTACTTATAACCGCACGGTTCGCTTTCAAGATACTGATGCTGCTGGGGTAGTTTATTTTGCTAACGTTTTGAGTATTTGCCATGAAGCTTATGAAGAATCTCTAGAAGCATCAAGTATTAATCTCAAAGATTTTTTTACTAATCCTTCTGTAGCTTTCCCCATCGTTCATGCTAGTGTCGATTTTATGCGTCCTATGTTTGGTGGGGACAAGTTACTGATTAGTTTAATTCCCCAAAAAATAGGTAGTGATAAATTTGAAATTAGTTACGAGATTACTGTGGCTGAGGTGGTAGTTGCTAAAGCTATTACTCGCCATGTTTGTATTGATGCCACTAGTAGAAGTAAACAGGAATTATCTGATGAGATAGTTCAGTGGTTGGAGACGAACCGTAGAGACGCAGAGGACGCAGAGAGAAGAAGGTCGAGGGAGATTATGTGATGGGATTTTGAAGGAATTCTGTGGCTATTTGTTGTAATTGTTGGCGGTTAATTTTACCTTGGGAGTTACGGGGTAAGTTTTGCTGGGGAATCCAATATTTAGGGATTTTAAATCTACTCAGTTTGTCTTTGAGTAGGGTTTGGATTTTTAAGGCAGAGGTATCTGATTTATTGGGAATGTAAATCGCTGTTAAGGCTTGTCCCCAGTGTTTATCTGGAATGCCAATTACACAAATATCAGCAACCATTTGAGTGGCTTGTATAGCTGATTCAATCTCTACTGGGTAAATATTTTCGCCACCTGTAATAATTTTATCGCTGTTACGTCCGACTATATTTAAATGTCCTTGTTCGTCTAAAAAGCCTAAATCATCTACTTGGAAATCAGTTTGATTTTCTTTGGTTATCGGATAGTAACCAAGGGCTAAAGATTGAGCATGAATAGTGATATTTCCTATTTGATTGGAATCTAAAATTTCGCCTTGCTGATTGCGAATAGTTACTTTTGCATGGGGGAGAATTTGACCACTGCTAATTTTACCGTCGAGAAAATCATCTGGTTTGAGGGTAGCAATTTGAGAGGCGGTTTCTGTCATACCATAAGTAGGTGCTAACCGAATGCGATGAAATCTGGCTTTTTCTAATAGTTCGTTCCATGCTGGCGCACCTCCCAAAAGTACTGTATTAAATTGGGATAGCCATTTAGTTAATTCTGGATTTTGCAGGAGGCGTTGTAATTGAGTGGGTACTAAAGATATGAAAAATTCTGATTGTTTAATATTTAATATTTGACTAGATTCTACAGCTTTAAATGGTTGAATATTTAGTTTACCTCCTGTGGTAAAAGAACGCATAAATTGCATTAAACCGCTAACGTGATATAGCGGTAACACACAAAATGAATTGACTTGCTTTAGTTGAAAGTATTCTGTAAATCCTTGTATCGATGCTGTGAGAGTTTCCCAAGTGTGGATGGCAAATTTAATTTGTCCTGATGAACCACCCGTAGGAATCATGATGCTATTGGGAATTGGGCATTGGATATTATTCTCATTCCCTATGTTCCATGCCCCATGCCCCATTCCCCAAATAATATCTGGCTGTACTAAATCAAAGACTTGTTGCCATTCTTGTGTTCCCCAGTCTGGGTTACAAAGAAAAACTGGACAATTAGCTGCACAAGCGGCAATAAAACTTGCTAAAAATCGTACTGGTTCGCGTTCAGCTAAGATGATTTTTGGTGGTGTTCCAGATGCTGATAGTTGTGTTAATTCTAAATATAATTGTTGAGCTATTTGATTAAATTGATGGCGATCATAACCGATTAGCCAATCATTTTGAGCTAGCTTATTAAGATAGTCTAAAGGTCGTTCCATAAACTTTGAAACCACGTTTCTTCTTGTTCAAAAAAATGGTCGATGCCAAAACCAATCGCTCTGTTGTTTGGGGACAATTCGGCTGCTAGCTTGAGTGCTGCAAGTCTAGCGATCGCAGTTTCAAATACTGATGAAAATACAGTATCAATTTGATGCTGGTGGCAAAACTTTCTCAGACGAGATGGCGATCCAACGATCCCAGGTTTGATAACAAAAATTCCTCGCCAACCTTGTTGATGACAAGCGGCGAGTTGTCCAAGTGTGGCGACAGATTCATCTAAAGCGATCGCAGTTTCATAACTTGTACTCAATTCCAACATCTGCTGAAATTGTTCAACGGGGAGCGGTTGTTCGATAAATTCAATTTCTAGGGCTAGTTCTGGATTTGCTTTGAGATTATCGCAAGTCCGCAGCCATAAGTTAGCTTCTTCATAGCTGAGTCCACCGTTGGCATCTAATCGCAGTTTGGTAAAGGCTGGTAAGGTGTGTATCAGCGATTCAAAAATTTTTAGTTCATCAGCGATCGCATCCACACCAATTTTCCACTTAAATGTGCGATATCCCTGCTGCCATAAAATTTCCCATTGATTTAAAGCCGCTTCCCCAGATGGTAATAAGCCGCTATAGGAAAAGGAGTGAA
This sequence comes from Nostoc sp. DSM 114160, assembly GCF_053470305.1. Lineage (NCBI taxonomy): Bacteria > Bacillati > Cyanobacteriota > Cyanophyceae > Nostocales > Nostocaceae > Nostoc > Nostoc sp. DSM 114160. Next base: position 1,375,636 of record NZ_JBPFGO010000002.1, read on the forward strand.
GCGCCGAGGATGAATTTAAATTCTTCTGCTCTGCTCCCTTGCTCCCCTGCTCCCCTGCTCCCCTGCTCCCCATCTCCCACGCTGACTCAAAGCCAAATTGACAAGCAGGTAACTCATCTGGAATCGAGAAAATTATCTCGTCTGTGATTTCTTCTGGGAGTTGACGACAAAAATCTAAGGCTTCCTCTAAAGTTTCAGAACCGAACCAGTTAATGGGGGCAATTTCTCCCCAGCCGACTTTACGTGATTCATCGGTGAGACGGAGGATAATTCCCTCACGAATATCCCACTTACCATGATTAGTGGTAAGCGATCGCAAAAATCTTCGCTGATATGGACGAAATTTAAATTGATAACGCATCAATTAGTAATTGCTAAAGCATAAATCCTAAGCCGAAAAGCAAGCAAGCCCAGAAATGCACGGCTACGGCGATGAATTTACAGTTACTAACTTTGTCCGGCTGGTTGTGATTTTCTTGAACGTGGCGGCATAATTTGACGGCAAAGGGTAAACTTACCCAACTCAGCAATGTCCCCAAGCTGGAGAAATCCCCAGTAGCACAAACAGCAAGGTGAGGGGATAAATGCTAGCTGTAAACCAAACAAGCAGTTGGGCCCCTTTTTGGGTTCCCAGACGGACGATAGGCGATCGCTTACCTGCGGCTATGTCATCCTTAACTTGGTGAAAGTGTGAGCAGAATAAAATTAAGGTTGTGGCAATTCCGACAATTACTGAAGCTGCTAAACTTGTCATTGACCAAGTTTGGGTTTGGCTGTAGTAGGCTGCCTCCACTGCTAAGGGACCAAAGGCAAAAAAGCAAATAATCTCGCCTAAACCCTGATATCCTAAGCGAAAGGGAGGCCCTTGGTAGGTGTAGCCTAAACCGCAGCACAGCAGTATTATACCGATAACAGTTAGGTCATGTTGCCAAAAGGCGATCGCTAGTATGCCCAGCAATCCCAAACCTAAACACAAATTTCCTATCCAAAATATTAATGGTTTATTGCCTGTTAAATTCACCAGAGAATGGTGTTTATTTTGATCGATACCTGTTTCGGAATCAAACACATCATTACTGATATTTTCCCAAGCAAGAATTAAGATTGCCGCAGCTACAAAAGTAGAAAATACTACACCATTGAAAATTTTCGTTTCGGCAAATGCTACTGCTGTTCCCACCCAAATGGGCATAATGGCAACGCTATACATTGGCGGTTTAATCGCTGCCATCCATAACTTAGTGTCGGGATATAAAATTTGCTTGGTAGTCATTAGTTGTGATTAATTAAATTACCGGAATATTACTCACACTTGAGATTTTATGATTTCAAGAGACGCTAGATATGGGTGATATACAAACAACTGTCACTTTTACTATGGCTTCTTAACCTTGTGTTGTTAACACTCACCCTCACGTTGCAGTCTTAGGCTGAAACTGTCTTATCATAGTCTGAGAACACCACAAATAAAGCAAACTCTACGCTGGTGAAATAGTAACTTAATATGTTACCTGTAAAAATACGACCACGATTAATTACACTTTAGGAAGTGAACTTAAAAAAAATTTACTATCGTTAAATCCATGACAGTTTTACCATGTCGTAGCAACTTCTTTGTAAAGCACAAAGATTTATATCAATTTCTGGTAGCAGTGCAAGAAAAGTGCGTCAAAAATAATTGCAGACAAATTGTCAGTGTCTCCCAAGAAATTGATTTAGTTGACCCTTTACTTGTATTGGATAAACTTACACAAGCAAATGAAATAAATTTTTACTTTGAGGATAGAGGTAAAGGAGAAGCGATCGCGGCAATTGATGCTGTAGCAAAATTACAGATCGATGGCTCAGACCGTTTTAGTCAGGCAGAATATTTTATCAAATCTTGTCTAAAAAATATAATTAATTTTGGTAACGCAAACCAACCTTTTTCTGGGCCTCACTTTTTTTGCTATTTCAGCTTTTTTGATAAAAACGCCCAAGTAGATTATCCATTTCCATCCGCTACCATTTTTCTTCCACGTTGGCAAGTAGCTGTAAAAAATCAACGTTGCATATTAGTAACAAATATAATTATCAATCCAAATGTAAATATTGAAAGATTGTTGGAGAAAATTCAAAATAAAATGGAATTTATCCAATCTTTAGAAAATTACTCTGCTCATATTGATTATTTTCCTACAAAATTATATAAAAAATCTGTCACAAATTCTGCCCAATTTAAACGTTCAGTAGTATCTGTTTTGGAAAAAATTCGGTCTACTCATTTAAGTAAGATTGTGCTAGCAGATATATTAGATGTAAAATCAAACAACCACTTTAGCTTAGTTAAATCATTAAATAATCTTAGACAAAATCATCCTAACTGTTATATTTTTTCTACAAGTAATGGCAAAGGACAAAATTTTATTGGCGCAAGTCCAGAAAGATTAATTAGTATTAATAATCAACAGTTAATTACTGATGCTTTAGCTGGTTCTGCACCACGAGGCAAAACCCCTGCTGAAGATGCAGCTAATGCCAATAGCTTACTAAATAGTGAAAAAGAAAAGCATGAACATTCACTAGTGCTTGATTTCATTACACAACGACTATGCCAACTAGGTTTATTACCGCAAATATTAGCACCTCGACTGCGACAATTATCGAATATCCAGCATTTATGGACACCAATCAGTGCAATAGTTCCTGCTGACATACACCCATTAAAGATTGTCGGACAATTGCATCCTACACCAGCCGTTGCAGGTGCAGCACGAGATGTTGCTTGTGCCGAAATTCGTCGTTATGAAAGCTTCGAGAGAGGTTTATATGCTGCACCTTTAGGTTGGATAGATTCTCAGGGAAACTGTGAGTTTATTGTGGGAATTCGTTCAGCATTGATTGATGGCGATCGCGCGAGATTGTATGCTGGTGCTGGTATCGTGGCTGGTTCCGATCCTGATAGGGAATTTGCAGAGGTGCAGCTGAAACTTCAGGCATTACTAAAAGCATTAGTTTAAATAAAGTAACTAAAATGCGGAGATTGTCGGGCAATTTCCACATTTTTACTCATTTGTCACTACTATTTTCGATGTTTGACGCAAGACAGAATTGATGAGTGTTTTGTGTTCGACACTCTGAAATTAAAACCAAGCTATCATATCTGGAATAATCTGAATTAAGTTATATGCTTGAATTGCTGGCAATCTCAACATTACTTTCTCCAAAAACTCATCGTTTAATAATGGAATATTCAGAATAATCAATGTCGTCATCTGACTTCAATTCCAAAGCTTCCCAATTAAAAATTTTGACAAATTAGATAAACTATTAACATAAAATATATACCGATTTATCTAGTCTATTTATAGTGAGACTCATTGATGCGATTGCCTCATCATATTCTGTATAGAAAATCCAAGTAAGCCACCCAATATCAAAATAAATGTATTACTAATCAACCCCAAAATATTAAAGCCGTTATAAACATTGAACTTAGCTGTTGATGAGACTAATTTTTGTAAATTTGGAAAAACAAATCCTAAAGATACAATTACAGTGGGAGTAACACAAACTATAATTACATCCTGGAAAACTGTAACTTTGTTTAAATTAGCTCTGAGAATGACGCAAATAGCTGCAAATGAAATTTGTACGATAAAAGGAATAAGATAACCAACAATAGACCAAGGATTGATTAATAATTCACTAACTGTTCCCCATAAATTAGTAAATATCCTGATAAAAGAGGCTAAAAATATTAAGTGAATATGCATCATTACATAGAATATAATCGTAAATTCGTAAAATATGCATAAACTTATACAAAGCAGTAATCCGATTGAAAAATCTAAAAGCAATGGTTCAGTCATGAGTTTTTTTAAATGACGATCAATGGCATGTCCTAATTAAAACTTTTGATAAATCAAATAAACTATTAACATAAAAAAACACCGGATAAATCGGTGTATTTCTAGCGTTACTAAAGCATATACTTTTGAGGATATTTTATACTAAATCCTGATGAGTAAAAGCTTTAGCATTCGCCCCGGTGTAACTAGCTACAATATGTCCATCGCCAGTCATTTGATATTTATATGTAACTAATCCTTCTAAACCAACGGGGCCGCGGGGAGGCATTTGTTGCGTACTAATTCCTACTTCTGCACCGAAACCATAGCGGAAGCCATCAGCAAATCGGGTAGAACAATTGTGGAATATATTGGCTGAATTGACTAGTCCAAAGAAAGTTTCCACAGATGTTGAATCTTCAGAGATAATCGCATCGGTATGACGAGAACCATATTTGTTGATATGTGCGATCGCATCTTCTATAGAGTCTACAATCTTGATCGACAAAATAAAATCGCTGTATTCTGTTTCCCAGTCTATTTCTGTTGCAGGTACGATGTTAGGTAAAATTTTCAAGGTGTGTCGATCGCCTCTTAATTCTACATGGCGTTCTTCCAAAGCCTCAGCAACTTTTGGTAAAAATTCTGTAGCAATTGATTGGTGAACTAGCAAAGTTTCAATTGCATTACAAACAGCAGGATATTGTGCTTTAGCATCGACGGTAATCGGAACTGCTTTAGAAATATCGGCGGCTTTATCTATATAAAGATGACAAATTCCGTCGGCGTGACCTAGTACCGGAATGCGTGTATTTTCCTGCACAAATCTAACAAAAGAATTAGAACCTCTAGGAATAATTAAATCTACATATTTATCTAATTTCAAAAGTTCTAGAGTTTCTTCTCTAGTTGTGAGCAACTGTACCGCATCTGGATTAACAGCAGTTTGCGATAATCCTTGTTTAACAGCTTTCACTATCGCTTCACAAGAACGTACTGCTTCCTTTCCACATTTGAGAATTACACCATTTCCCGATTTGATTGCTAAAGAAACAATTTGAATCGCTGCTTCTGGACGGGCTTCAAAAATAATTCCCAAAACACCTAAAGGACAGGTGATGCGCTTGAGAATTAAGCCAGTGTCAAGTTCGCGGTGAATCTGCACTTTACCAATTGGATCGGCTAGCTTACCAACATCTCGTACCCCAGCGATCGCATCTCTTAATTTATGTTCATCCAACTGCAAGCGCTTATAAAGTGGTTGAGGAATTCCTTCGGCGCTAGCAGCTTTACAATCAGCAACATTTGCTTGTAAAATTTCATCTTTAGCTGATTCTAAAGCTTGGGCGATCGCCACAAGTGCCTGATTTTTTGCCTCCGTGGAGAGAATCGCTAGCTTACTTGCAGCTTGGCGAGTTTGTCCGGCGATCGCAGTTAGGGGAGAAGCAATATCAAAAATAGTCATAGTACAAATCTTTACCTTTTCCTCATCTTATCAATCTCAGGTTATGTTCCAATAGTTGTCGGATAAACCCAATAATCTCTCTTTTAGTCTGGGGAAAGATAAATTCAAACCTTTTCCCTTTCCCCTTTCCCCTCGCCCCTTATCCCCAGAGGGGACCCCACTTTCCCCATTAACCCAAAAGTATTAGGTTCTGTTCATCATTCGTCTTCCTCCAATCGGGTGAACCATTTGGGTAATCAATAATTACTCTAATCGGGTGAAGCAAGGCTGGGTTGAAAACATTTATTCTCTAAATATCAAACACGGACAAAGAGGTAGTAAGTTTACCGCAGCAAAAATATTATAAGTATTATTACAGGTTTGATTTGAAAGTCTTAAACATGATTTATGCGTTCCCCAGGCTAGAGAGACATAGTAATATATGTTTCTCTAGTCTTTTACTTAAGTAGATATTTTATACTCTCATTATTTAAATTTTTACGAAATTGCAGTGACGATCGCTGAATGTATTGAGTATTGATAGATCAAATACCACTCCTTAGTAGGGAGATCCTATGTCATTGCAATCTGCGTTAAATGCCTTAAACCAAAAACGTTATCAAGAAGCGGTCGAATTACTCGAACAATTCTGCCGCGATTGCGCTGAACACAATTCCTCAGATTATCTTTCAGCACAGATGTGGCTGATGAAAGCTTATCAAGCCACAGGCGAAACCGAAAAAGCCAAGGTTCTGTGTCAAAAGCTAATGATGAGCGAAAACCCACAGGTTCGCAGTTGGGCAGAACAAGCCAATCAATCCTTCCGCCAAACACCATCTAACGTTAGCCAAAAAGCTGGTCGTGCCGCTACGACTGGGATGAAATTAGCGATGGGGGGAGTGGGTGGTAGTTTGGCGTTAGCTTCTGGTGTCACCATGACCTTGCTGTTTGGCATGGTGTTAGCTTTAGGTTTAAGCTTAGTATTTATTTTGGGTAGCGATAATCCACTCCAAGGATTAGCGATCGCTATTGGTATTACTCTAGTTTTTAATATTGCCGCCTTTTTCATATCTCCATTCATCATGGACTTAACCCAAGGCTGGCTTTACCAAACTCGTTGGGTAGAGTTAGCAGAAGTTGCAACCCTCAGTCCAGAGACAGCTAAACTTATTCGCCAAGTCTGCGAGCAGAAAAAGCTAAAAACGCCGCGTTTGGGAATCATTAACGACCAAAACCCTACGGCTTTTACTTATGGTTCATTGCCGAACAGTGCCCGTTTAGTCGTCAGTCAGGGACTTTTCACATACCTCGATGACGATGAAATTGCTACCGTTTACGCTCACGAACTGGGGCACATCGTCCACTGGGACTTTGCAGTGATGACAGTAGCTTCTACCTTAGTGCAAATTTGTTACTTGGTTTACAGCACAGCCAGAAGATTTGGGCGCGGTGGTGGCGATAGCAAAATTAAAGATGCAATGCAAACTGCTGCCCTAGTTGCTTACGTGTTTTATGTCGTCGGTACTTATCTAGTGCTGTACCTCTCCCGCACACGAGAATATTTTGCCGACCACTTTGCAGCCGAAAGTACGGGTAATCCCAATGGACTGTCTCGCGCTTTAGTGAAGATTGCCTACGGAATTTTAGAAGAAGGTTCGCGCACACAAGAACCCAGCCGTTTAATTGAAGGAACTCGCGCCTTGGGTATATATGACCATAAAGCCGCCGCTTCCACAGGAACCGCCTACCGCATTGCATCCGATACTCAAAAAATTGGTCGCGTCTTTCTGTGGGATATGTTTAACCCTTGGGGCTGGTGGATGGAGTTAAATTCTACTCATCCCTTGACAGGTAAACGAGTTCGTGCATTAAGTACCTATGCGGAACAATTGGGTTTACCGACTGAGTTTGATATGGGGCGAGTTATTGGAGAAGGTAAAAGTCTTAATAAAAGTAGACTTTACGGCAACTTCTTTTTAGATGTTATACTCTACGGTGCTGAAACAATTGGTTTCTTAGTTGGCTTGATAATAGGCGTGATTTTGTTGTCAAGTTCGCCAAACACAGGTTTAGTATTGGGTGCGCCACTAATTGGCTTAGGAATCGGAATTCTCATCAAAGCTTTGGTGATGTTCCCCGACTACAAGCAAGCACCAGAAACCGATATTCTCACTCTGATGTCAGACCCTTATGCCAGTCCGTTACGCGGACAACCGGCAAAACTGGAAGGTCAACTTATTGGTCGTGGCGACGCTGGTTATAAATTTGGTTCCGATTTAAAAATTCAAGATCGTAGCGGAATGCTTTATCTGCATTACGCCTCACGCTTTGGCCCTATCGGCAATTTCCTGTTTGGGATGAAGCGAGTCCAAAGCTTGATAGGCGAACAAGTTGGAGCTGTGGGTTGGTTCCGTCGAGGTGTTGCGCCTTGGATGGATTTAATTCAACTCCAGAGCGAAAATGGCACTATCGTCAACAGTTACCATCGCTTCTGGTCATTCATCCTTGGCGGTGGATCGATTATCCTGGGAGTGGTCTTGACTATGTTTTTGAGCCGCAGCTAGCTGAGTTTCTAGCCTGCTGTCAAAGCATTTCTCAGTCCATCCAAGCTTTAATTTGTCAGGAGGTGGTTAGTAACTGCCTCCTTTTTTTAAGGACGGGGAAGATACACCTTGTTTTTTATCCTCACCTATGCAAATCTCATAGTATACTACTATAAATTTACCGACTTGCAGTACATTAATTCTAGGTGCAAAAATAGATGGCAGGAACCCCAAACTCTATCGAGATGATTGCAAATATTAAGCTATTACTGTTTCATCCCGACGTGTTAACAATCAATTACGCAACTTCCTAGAAGGTATTAAAAAAGGTTCTTCAGTACCTGTTATGCCAATTCTTAGTTAAATATCAAAAATAATCTTGAAAACAAAGGTAAAAAGGCAAAATCAGTGCCAAAACCCTAACCTGAAACACATCGAATTTATCAATTGAAAAGAAAAGCCAGGGGAGTATTACAGCATCTCAAAAATATCCAAATTAAGGAGTTAGATAATCACGCTATTGTTAGAGCCTTAGACGATCTAGATTTAGCTGTGACATCTGCATTCTTCCTTGTGCAAGCAAAGGTATCTCAAAACCCCATTGTGTTAGATGAGATTGGCATAACTAACAAAAATTATGCGGTCGGTTTAGCAACTGTACAATCAAAAGCAAACGATCCTAATATCCAAAAACTGAATCAGTTGGTTATCGATCCCAAGTTGAAAGACTACATTAATAACTATCACAAAGGGGCGATCGCGCCCGCATTTTAATTAGGAATTACGTTAGCGTAACGGGGTATAGCCCATTACGAATTACGAATTACACATCCGGAGGGCTAATGAGTAAATCGAAGCAATTAAAACTAGGTGCTTTTATGCGCCCGGTAAGCATACATACAGGCGCTTGGCGCTATCCTGGGGCTTTGCCTGACGCTAATTTTAACTTTCCAGCACTGAAACGATTCATCCAGAAATTAGAACAAGGCAAGTTTGACGCATTCTTTATGGCTGACCACTTAGCGGTGCTGAATATGCCAATCAACGCACTCAAGCGCAGCCATACTGTCACATCCTTTGAACCTTTTACCCTGCTTTCTGCCCTCGCTAGCGTCACCGAACACATCGGTCTAGTAGCCACTGCTTCCACAACTTATGACGCGCCTTACCACATTGCTCGCCGCTTCGCGTCTCTCGACCATATTAGTGGCGGTCGCGCTGGCTGGAACATCGTCACCACAGCCAATCCAGACGCAGCGCTCAACTTTGGTTTAGAAGAAGAGATAGAGCATGATGAACGCTATCGACGAGCTAGAGAATTTTATGATGTGGTCACAGGGTCTTTGGGATTCCTTTGCTGACGATGCCTTTATTCGAGATGTGGAAGCCGGGATTTATTTTGACCCCGACAAGCTTCACGTTCTGAATCATCAAGGAAAATATCTCTCGGTGCGGGGGCCATTGAACATCGCCAGACCTGTCCAAGGCTGGCCAGTAATCGTTCAGGCTGGCGCATCCGAAGCCGGACGGCAATTAGCCGCCGAAACCGCCGAGGCTGTGTTTGCACCTGCTGGTAATCTGGAGGCTGGCAAGGCTTTATTTGCAGATATTAAGGGACGGGCGCGGGCAATTGGACGCGACCCAAACAGTATAAAAATCCTTCCAGGTGCTTTAGTCGTTGTAGGAGAAACCGTTGCCGAGGCACAAGCCAAGCGTGTTTATTTAGATAGCCTCGTACATTATGACAGTGGAATTTCTAGCTTAAATAGTGCGCTTGGCTACGATGTTTCAGGTTTTGATCCAGACGGCCCCTTGCCAGAAATCCCACCGACTAACGCTGGTCACTCTTCACGAGAAAGAGTAATAGCCTTAGCGCAACGTGAGAATTTGACTATTCGACAACTGGCGCAACGCGTTGGCAGTTATGGCGGGTTGGCTTTCGTCGGCACACCCCAAACCATCGCCGATGAGATGGAAAAATGGCTGTTTGAGGAAGGTTCTGACGGTTTCAACATCATGTTCCCTTATCTTCCTGAAGGGTTGAACGATTTTGTAGATAAGGTTGTGCCAGAACTCCAACGCCGTGGGATTTTTCGTCAAGAGTATGAGGGTACAACCCTGCGCGAAAATCTCGGTCTGGCGCGCCCTGCTAATCGCTTCTTCCAGACTAGTCTGGTGTAAGCTGCGATCGCTACTATCACACCTATTGTTTCTTTCTTTTTACCACTTGCATCAATAGCACCGTCATCCTCGCTGCTTGATTTTTAACAGGACTTACGCAACTGGCACAGAGCGATCGCCGCTAGCTAGTACATGAGTATTATTTGAATTTAATTCCGAAAGCCTTGTATTCGTAATAGAGGCAGGTGTATTGGAGGCAAAGCATGAAAGATTCATGAGAAAATAGGTAGAGGTTGTATTAGATAAATGTTGCTTACGGTAATGAAATTTACTAAGCTTGATTACTGCCAATACTTATTAAGTAGTCAGATTAATTATACAATGACTAATTTGGCAGAGCATTTAGAAAGTATTAGCCATGATGCAATTAACTATTATTTAAACAGAGAAAAATTAACACCTCGGTTATTATGGGATAACGTGAAAGAGGTAATTGAACCTGATGCTAATGGTTACATAATATTTGATGATAGCGTTTTAGATAAAAGGTATTCTAAAGAAATAGAAACAGTCAGAAAACAATATAGTGGTAATGAACATGGTGTCCTCAAAGGTATTGGTGTAGTTAGCTGTGTGTATGTCAACCCTACTCTTCAAAAATTTTGGGTAATCGATTACCGCATTTTTAATCCTGATGTCGATGGTAAAACCAAGATAGACCATGTGAAAGACATGCTGCAAAACCTTGTATATCATAAGCTTTTACCATTCGATACTGTTTTGATGGACACATGGTATGCCGTACATAGTTTAATGCTTTATATTGATGCAATCGAGAAAATATATTATTGCCCTTTAAAAAATAATCGGTTAGTTGATGATACATTTGGACAAGACAAATATAAACGTATTGAATTATTAGAATGGAGTCCTGAAGAACTAGACTGTGGTAAGATAATTAAAATTAAAGGGTTCCCAGCTAAGAAAAAAGTGAAACTATTCCGGGTTACTGTTTCTACCAACAGAACGGATTATATCGCCACTAACGATTTATCTCAAAGCTCCACGGATGTTGTACAAGAGGTGTGTAAAATTCGTTGGAAAATCGAGGAGTTTCACCGAGAGATTAAACAACTAACAGGCATTGAATCTTGTCAATGTCGTAAAGCTAGGCTTCAAAGAAATCATATTGCTTGTGCAATGTTGGTTTGGATTAGATTAAAGAATTTAGCCTATCAAACTGGTCAAACTATTTATCAAATCAAGCATAATTTGCTTTCTAATTATTTAATTCAGCAACTAAAACGCCCAAGTATTCTTATGTGCTTGGTTTGAGTTGAATTGTCGCTGGCTAGGGCTGCACCTTACCCCCTTTTTGTGCCAGTTGCGTAAGTCCTGTTTAAATTAGCTTGTGGTAAAGTTCGTGCAACCATAATCTACTGTAAGTAGATAAACTTACAGTAGATTTTTTATATAAGAGAGTTAGCAAACAGAGTCTAACCGCAAAATAAAAAATTTTCATCTTCAACTTTATACATCATTCCAAAATCAGTTTTTTAATTAAAGCCTGTATTTTAAACCCCAGAAAATTGGTAATACATTATGGTAGCAATATCTAGAAAACGCAACTTTCTAATTTTATTAGTAGCTGGAGTTTTTACTCTATCCACAACTTTAGTAAGTTGTAAAGCACCAGATACACGAGAAAAGGCAGCAGTTGCAGCTTCTAATGGCATTAAGACAAAAGTGTTAAGAATTGGCTATTTTACTGCTGCGGATATCACCAAAAGTAGACAAGTTTTAGAGAAACGCTTGAATCCCTTGGGTATTCAAGTGCAGTGGGCGCAATTTACAGCTGGGCCACAGCTTTTAGAAGCAATAAATGTGGGCAGTTTGGATGTCGGTGCTGTTGGTGAAACTCCACCCATATTTGCCCAAGCAACTGGTATTCCCTTTGTTCTTCTTGCTAATACTATACCGGGTACTGGTGAAGGTTCGGCGATCGTAGTACCGGAAGACTCCCCCATCAAAACTATAGCTGATTTAAAAGGTAAGGGAATTGCCTTTCAAAGAGCTACTGCTAGTCAATACTTTGTGGTTAAAGCTTTACAAGAAGGAGGACTAGAGCTAAAAGATGTCAAACATCTCAATCTGATAGCACCAGAAACTCGTGCAGCATTATCGCGTAAGAGTATTGATGCAGCTGTGCTAAGTGACCCCCACCTGGCTATATTTCAGAGAACGGAAAAAGTTCGGATTCTTCGTAATGCTAAAGGGCTTTCAACCCAAGGAGGCTATTGGATAGCTGCACGTAGCTTCGTAAAAGAGAACCCTGAGCTAATAAAAATTGTCCTTGAAGAAGTCTACAAATTAGGCCAATGGTCTAAAGCAAATACGCGAGAAGTTGCCGAAATTGTTGGGCGTGATACCAAGCTTGATTTACCAACCTTAGAAACAATAGTCAAGCGTCGGGGTTTTGGCATCAGACCGATTACCGATAAGGTTATAGCAGGACAGCAAGAGATATCTGATTTGTTCTATAAGCAAAAATTCATCACTAAAAAGATTAATGTCAAGGATGTAACACTTACTCCTGAAGAATATGCTGCTATACTCCCGGCAGAAATCAAACCTTGAGCATTTGCATTAAAAGGGAACAGGAAACAGAGAAATCCCCATAATTAAAATAAAGGGATTTGTATAAGAACGTATTTTTTCTTACACTACGTGTCTCGAAAAAATTTTTTTACCTCTTTTCATAAAATTTAACGTGAGTTCGATGAACTTCTCCCGGACAACCTCCCTCTCCCACAGGCAAAGGGAGGAGCAACGAAAGATTAGGGTTTTGGCTCCCCTCTCCGTGTCGGAGAGGGGTTGGGGGAGAGGTCAAAAAAGGGCTTGTCGAACTCACGTTAAAATTTAGGGGCTTCAGACCCATATCCTTCGGGGCTAATTCTTGTTCTGTTCCCTGTTCCCTGTTCCCGCCCCGAAGGGGCTTGGTGAACATTAAGCCAGAAAAAATTGACAATACATTATGCTAACAGTATCTAGAAAACGCAACTTTTTAATGTTCTTGATGGCTGGAATATTTACCCTAATTTGTAATTGGGGAAAAGGGAACGAGGAACAGTTTCGTAGGGTGTATTATCGCTGTTCTCGTTATGCACCGCAAATCTTAATGGTGTCTAGAGCTAATTTATATAACCGCATCCTACTAAACTATGAATCAATATCAAAATCTAAAATTCGATGACAGATGAAAGAAGTCAGTTAAGAACCACTTTCGATCGAGTAGCACTGTTGTATGACCAAGTTCGACCAGGATATCCAGAAGCGCTTTTTGACGATGTGGTGTCTCTTTCAGAAATCACTCCAAACGGAAGGATATTAGAGATTGGTTGTGGTACTGGTCAGGCAACTGTACCCTTTGCCCGCCGGGGTTATCGTATACTCTGCATTGAATTGGGTGAGAATCTTGCTACAGTTGCCCAAAAAAATCTGGCTGCTTATCCGCAAGTAGAAGTGCGTAACATCGCTTTTGAGGATTGGGCGATCCAAGAAAATGCTTTTGATTTAGTGATTTCGGCGATTGCTTTCCACTGGCTTGACCCAAGTATTGCTTACAAAAAAATGGATCTTGCCCTCACATCTAAAGGAGCGATCGCGCTATTTTGGAATGAACATGTATATAGTGATGCTAGTAATGGCTTCTTTGAAGAAGTACAGGAGCTATATCAAAGTTTAGCTCCTCAACTGGTTAAAGACGATGAGCCTCCTTTGCGCGAGCAGAAAGTCCCTAATAAAACAGGTGAGATTGAGCAAACAGGTTTGTTTGGTGAAGTAATTTATCGCTCTTATCGATGGGATACAACATACAACAGTGCAAGTTATCTCAATCTCTTAAATACTTACTCCGGTCATATAAATTTAGATCGCATTACAAAAGCGCGTTTTTTTGATGCGATCGCTGAATTAATTAATACCAAGTTCAATGGTCAAATTACTAAAGGTTACTTAACTACTTTATACGTAGCCCACCGATTGTAATCTGATCTAAATCATTTTGCAGATATGATTAAACAGTTACCTTTTGTAAGGGGGACTGTTACCCCAACACAAACACCCGTTGTGTATGAGATTTTAAACCCCTTGAGTAGGATATTCAGTTTTCGGCTCCTGTCATAGCTAACTCATCAAAATTGCAAACTCTGTTCGATTTCATTGCTATAGGAGCAAGTGAGCGCGATCGCATCTTGCCTTCAGCAACGCCCACAAAATTAATAAACAGAAGTCAACAATTTATCGATCGCAGCGCGAAACGCCGTTGCTGCACCTGCACTCATATCACGAGGAGCGCAGATGCGATTTCTCAAATATGCGAAAGTAATAGCACCCACAGCAGCGAAGATGGGATCAACGCTGCTATTTTTACCACCAGTCCTTCCACCCGGTAAAGTTGCACCATTGCCATGAATGAGATAATCAGCTAGTTGTCGCAGGTGAAAATCAACAGCGTCCTTAATTGTGGTAAAATCACCGTCTGCGGCTATTGCTTGGACTCCAGAATTTTTGATAATATCTGCGATCGCAACTTCCCGATTATCACTCAATCTCTCAGCTGCTTCGGCTCGATATTGAATTTGCTCACTATCTGCCACATCCAGAGGTAAAGGATTTCCAATCGGTTCAACACCCCATCTGCGACGCAACAATAAATTATTGGTAATATTATCCGATTTAACTCTATGATAAGCAGGACGCTGATTAAGTGCGTCAAACCAAGCATTAATTCGAGGAAAGCGAGGATTTCCTTTGAGGTGATATCCCCGATATACAGGTAAATTAGCCGCCAATCTATCTAGATGGGGGCTATACAGAATGTCTACTAAGCTAAATGTACTGACAAAGTAGGGGCCGGGGTATTTAGCTAAAGCTTGCTCAAGTTCATCTAACTTCGCCTCAAATGCTGCTTGTAATGCCAATTCATCAGCATCTACAAGTGTTTCTCTCAGGAATTTGTACGCAATCTCTCTAAAACCGTTAGTCTCAGCTTCTTCAACCAACTGCCTAGCAACAGCGTTTTCCTCTGAATTCTCAGGCAATAATGCTGGATGTGGAAACCTTTCTTCTAAAGCTAAGAGAATATCCTTGGATTCATATACTAACTTTCCCTCAATTTTGGCTGCTGGGACAAGAGTTGTGGGAACTAAGTCAGTGTACCATTTGGGTTTATTACTTAAATCAATAAACTCCGTTGCAAAGGGAATTTCCTTTTCTTCCAGAGCAAACCAAACTCTCTCGCAGAAAGGACACCAGGAATTAGTATCTCGATAAAGCAAGACTGGCGGTTCTGCATTTGGAGGAAGTTTATGTAAACTGCTGGGTATTGGTGCAGTAGAAGGAGATTGTCCCCTGTCCTCTTTACCCTACGCGCAGAGGTATTTTTTCTAGCAGTTTCTAAAACTTCTTCCCAAGTTGACACTGTGTTTTGAATTGACATTTTTTACCTCGCTTTACTAGGAACGCCGGAAAACACAAATAACTGTTGTTCTTTGGGTTGAGGTAAATTCTCACCAAGGTATCGATGAAGACCAACACCCATATCTCCTGTAGCCGTAAGCTTGAAGTTTACTTCTTCAAATCCAGATGCACTTAAAATTTTCCGCACATTGTCAGAGTAAGTAATACCGTTGGAGTGTCCACGAGTCCAAATAACAAAAGCATCCGGTTTACTCAGAAAACTCAAGTTATCTAGTAAGCGATTGAGTTCAGCTTCCTCAAGATTGCCAAAGACACCACACACAATCACGATATCTGCCGGTACTGCTCCTACATAGTTAGTGGCAAGAGTTGCATCACCATTGATAATCTCAATTTGCTTGGCTAAACCCAAAGACTCTATAGTTGCTCGTCCACGCTCAACTAACTGGGGGCTGAGTTCAACAAGTCGTGCATATACGTCATTTCTTCGAGGGTGATTTTTTAAAGTTCCTAGTAAATCTCGTCCATCACCCGCGCAAACACTTACGACACGGATAGTTCCAGATGGCGACGCATTCAAGCTGTAAGCAATTAGGACTTACGCATTGACAGAAAAGCCAAAATGACAAGTATACTTTTCAAGGCTTATAGCTAGATTTTTCAATAAAATTTTAGCGATCGCACCCAATCAAAGGTGATTGACAAAAGCCTGAAACAACGTATTTACGTTGATACATAAGATAGTTATTTTGTACAGTGCGTAAGTCCTAGCAATATATTCCTGCACGATTTCTAGACGCTGCTGCAATTTTGGCTCAGTGTCGTAGAGGTCGTGCCATTCATACCAATCTTTTGGCATAATGCGTGATTCCTGTTTGATGCACACTGTAAACTCAAAACTACGGTTAGTATATCAAATAACTGTAGTTTAAGGATGAATGAAAGATTATCATAGACGTTTGCATAAAATCAAGTCTTATTCTGCATGATTACCTTTGGACTGTTAGAAATGAAAAAAGAGTTTGAAGTTGTGCTATCTTTACTATCGAGATATTATAACAGTACATAATTACTATTTAAAAGCATGGCTCAAGCAGGCTCCAAGCAATTAGGGTTATTTCAGAAGCAAAAAATAACTAGACAATCAGAGGTAAACATTCAACCCTATTACACTCAGACTTATGGAGCAGCGTACTTAGGAGATAGTCTTGAGCTTATAAAAAATATTAAAGATTGTAGTGTAAATCTCATTTTGACATCTCCTCCATTTGCACTTACCCGTAAAAAGGAATATGGAAACGAAAGTGCAGAGAAATATGTTAACTGGTTTCTTCCATTTGCATACGAATTTAAAAGAATACTTACTCAAAATGGTTCATTTGTTATTGATTTAGGAGGTGCTTATCTTCCTGGTAATCCAGTTCGTAGCATATATCAATACGAATTATTGGTTCGCCTTTGTAAAGAAGTCGGTTTTTTCTTAGCGCAAGAGTTTTATCATTACAATCCAGCAAGACTGCCAACTCCGGCAGAATGGGTTACTGTTAGGCGTATTCGAGTTAAAGATTCAGTTAACGTAGTTTGGTGGTTGTCAAAAATTGAAAATCCAAAAGCTGACAATAGGAAAGTCTTAAAGCCTTACAGTGAAAGCATGAAACAGTTAATCAAAAATGGCTATAAGGCTAAGTTGCGTCCTAGCGGTCACGATATTTCTACAAAATTTCAAAAAGATAATTCAGGAGCAATTCCACCTAATCTTATTGAGGCTGCTAACACAGAATCAAACAGTTCTTATCTGCGTAAATGCAAAGAAACAGGGATGAAACCTCATCCGGCACGTTTTCCCGCATCTTTTGCCGATTTCTTTATTAATTTCTTAACTGATGAGAATGATCTTGTACTAGACCCGTTTGCAGGTTCAAACACAACAGGGTTTGTTGCAGAAAATTTACAGAGACGATGGATAGCTTTTGAGTTAAACGAAGAATACTTGATCGGAAGCCAGTATCGTTTTGAAGAATAATCTGTCTCAGGGGAAACTGTGGCTAAACTCAGTAAGGTTAACCTTCTCAGTATCATTACTCTCTTGGAGCCTCATAGAATTAAGACAGATATTCAATATTGTATGTAACCAGTTCACAAAATTATAAGCAGTCGGCATTTCTAGCAGCTTCAACGATTTCTGAGTTTCATATTGCAATTAGACAATTTATTAATTAGCGATCGCTCTCACAGATGTACTAGTTTAATGTCTGATCCAGCCTTATCACTTGTTATAATTATGAGGAATTTCTTCAGGAGATACACCCATACGCCAAGTTTGGGCGATCGCCTCATCCTCTGATTACTGATTTGCGATCGCAGAAATTAATTCGCCCCAATACCATCGGTTTAGGATTAGATACAGATACCCACGGTGCTTTATATGCAGCAGAGGGTAACATTTCGACGCTGTTTTATACCTTGGGAACCCCGCGCAAGGGTGACTTGTGGGAAACTATCGCCGTTCCAGAATTACGGGGACAGGCGCAGGAATTATCTAAGGCGTTGTTGCAGTCGCTACCAGTGCGGGTGCGGACTATTCCGACGAAGCCTTTGTTCAGCGATGACAGTGTAGAGATACCGCAGTCAACTTTCCTATTTCGGCAATTTTTTGACCCTGCAACTAGTAGTTATACATAAAGCGCGTACTGTTTCCACCATTGGCGAAGAAAAGCGGCTTAATCCCAGATTTAGCGTTCGCGGAGCGACTCGGAACGAGTATCGCAGCCGCAGTCAATTCATTACCATCATGAATAATCTCAAATTGAGTTATCCCCAAAAGATGGATGCAGCTGTACCTGCGAATGAATACTGTGGTGATTTTATTCCTCAAGAAAGCTTAGACCAGGCTACGAGTTCGGCAACAGATGAAGAACAGAAACAAATAGAACTCACAGTCATGACTAATACAGAAATTTACAATGATTACTATGCTATGTATATCTAGAGCAGAGTGAAAATCAAAATTTTTTCTACCCAAGGTCGCAATTCAACTTCCCAAGTCCAAGCATTGCGAGGTTGGCGGAGAATGCTGAGATAGGTTTGAGCGATCGCATCTGGATCGAGTAAACTATCTGGTTGATTATCTGGTTCTATCCGGGTGGCAGAACGAATTGCTCCATCAATCACGAAATGCGCCACATGGATATTCTGAGGAGCCAATTCACGGGCAATGCTTTGAGCCAAACCCCGTAAAGCAAATTTACCCATTGCAAACGGTGCAGACTGAGGATAACCCTTAACACTGGCGGAAGCACCTGTAAAAAAGATCGCTCCTCCACCCGCAGCTAACTGACGTTTTGCCGCCGCTTGTGCTACTAAAAAGCCACCATAGGCAGTAATTTCTAGTGTTTTGGCAACATCGGCTGGGTCAAGTTCCACAAAAGAACCCCGAACGCGCCAGCTAGGATTATACACAACTAATGTTGGTACTCCTAGTTTTTGTTCGACATCTGTAAATAGTTGTTCAACTTCATCTAGTTGAGAAGCATCAGCAGTAAAACTGACGGCTCCAATTTCATCAGATAATGCTTTGAGCTTATCAATTTGCCTTGCTGCTAAAGCAATAGTAAAGCCTTCTTTTGCCAATAAACGGGCTAATGAGGCACTGAGTCCACTACCAGCCCCAACAATTAATGCAATATTTGCCATATCCTCAAGTTCTCCCTTGTGATTTGAACCATAATTTGACCAAACGGTCGCGAAATACTTCAAAAGCAGTTAGGACATTCCCCCTTTTCGAGGGTACATACAAAAAACTTGTAAAGACATCAAGAATTGCAAAGGGTTAAAACAAAAGTAGAGCCAATAGCCAACATTGATTTAACAACCTTTGGCTCAATCCCTAAAGGCTTTAAACAAGTAATTTGATTCATCACTTCGAGCATACTATATTCTTTAATATCAAACCCTTGTTCATAAGCGAACTGTTTCACATGGTCGATGTTTTCAAAGTGATAATTATTAATAGCTCGACCTGAGACATTACTTGCAGTTTGATTGAGTCTTTGCAACCCAGGACTAATTTGCCGTAGTTGATTCAAGCCATCAAAAGTGGTTAGGTCAGGTGTAATCCATACACCGCCGTAAACTCGCAGTATCTCACGAACATTAGCAAACACTTTTTGCTTTTCTGCTAAGGTTAGGTATGTTAACAATCCTTCGCATAAAACAACTACAGGTTGCTTTTGATGTAAATAATTTACGTTCAAAGGAAACTGACTAGGTTGATTAGTAGCATCAATTGCTTCAAAATACAAATTATGCCGTTCTCCAATCAATCGTTTTACGAGTTGCTGCTTCTGACTAATCATTGCAGGTAAATCACTTTCAACAAAAGTGATATTTTTATTTTGAGACATTGCTATACCACGAGGCAATAATCCAGATGCTAACTCGATAATTTGCGTAGTTTCAAATTGCAAGTGTTGAGATATTACTTGATTAACAGCTTTGTAACGAGCCTCAACAAGAACAGACACTTCAGCAGGCTGAGTTAATTTTTTTTGTTGCAGTTGTTCCATGAAGCTTTCGGCATTAACTAATTGAGCTAATTCCTTGCCATAAGGGATATCAGTAAACTGCCTAGTATAAGCTACCATCAAAGCTGTTGGACTAATTGCATCAAAATAGCTTGCTTGTGATTGAACCATCTGCTACCTCACATATAGTTTTTTATCTGATCTAATTGTGTATCTAATACATAATACGGTAAAGCTATTGACTTAGCGTATTTGCCAAGCACAGTTCTTAGGGAGAATTTCAAACCTCTACCTGCTCTATCTCTACACCCGTTCCTTGGTCTAGTTCTATGAACTTTGGCCCGCCGATCAGAACTACAATCATCATTAAAATACTCGTCACCATGATGATGCTCACGACGCTGGGATCTTCAAAATTGCTTGTAGCTACTAATAATGCTGCGGCAAAATTACGTTGAGCGGTTCCTACTCCTAGCACTCGTTGGGTATCGATACCAGGGCCGCCCAAAAGATAACCGACGCTAAAAGAGAAGACTATGAAAACGGCACAAACTAAGATTGCACCTGTTTGTAATAAGCCAATGATATCGTTAGTGTGAACTATCAGCCTGACTACTAAACCTAAAAGCAATCCAGCATTAGATAATTTGAACAAAATCGGCTGGATAATGGGGGCGATCGCACTCAATTTTGCTTTGATGAATAACCCAACTAACAATGGGCTAACCATCATTAACAATAAGGGTTTGGCAATGTCCCAGGAGTTAATTTGCACGCCTTCCACTACTAAGGGCAGTACAATCGGCATATAAAAAATTGTGCCCAGCATTAGCAACATCATTAATCCCACTGAGAAAGCTATATTGCCTTTGACTATGTAGGCAAGTTTTGGTAATGCTGGAGGCCCTGATGCTACTGCCATAATCAGTAAGCCATCTCTGAGTGGTTCACTTAAATGTACTACTTGCAATAGTAAATATACAAAAAGTGGCACTAGCACAAAATTTGTTAGCAGCGATGAGATAACTAAGCGAAGGTTGCGAAGTGGTTCCCAAATCTGTTGTACGGTGAGACTTAACCCTGCACCCAGCATGGTGAACACGATAAATGTGAAAAGTGCGAGTTTATCAATTAGTGACAAGATTTCGTTCATGATTTTTTTTCACGCAGAAGGCGGAGGGGCAGGGGAGCGGGGGCGCAGGGGGGACAAGGGGACAAGGGGGACAAGGGGGACAAGTCTCTCCCTTGTCTCCCCCCTCTTCCTTGTCTACCTTGTCTCTTCTCCATGCCCAATTCCTATTACTTCAATTCCAGGGTGACTTGCTGTAAGTTGCCGGTGAATGCAAAGGGTGTTTGGTAAGTATCTACCGCAGGTGTGCCAGTATCTTGACCAACATCAAAGGTTTCATCTAAACCAAATCGGTAGCCTACAGTTTTATCAATGTGGCCTTCGGCAACCTGTCGATCGTTGATTGAGAGCTTACCAGTACCGCCTGCTCCCGGAGCGCCGCCATCATAAGTAAAGTCAAATTTGATTTGGGATTTACCGATCGCAATTGGTTGAGAAGATTGAATGATTCTGCGATCGCTATTGAACAAGTTGTAAGCAAAGGTGGGTTTACCTTCTTGCAAGAAGAAACTCCAACCTGCAAAACGTCCACCTTGGGTAACTAAAACGCCTTCAGTACCATCTTTGGCAGCATCCACATCGGCAGTGATGCTAAAGGAGCGATTCTTGATATTGGGAGCGCTACCTTCGGGAATCCCTGCAACAGATGTGTAATAAGTAAAGCTATTGCGTCCTGTGATTAGGTTGGAACGGATTTTGACATCAAACCGTTGAAGTAAGCGATCGTCCAAAGGTAGAACTTTATATTTCTTTGCTTCCTTCAGAAATAGATTTTGTAGTTGCGCTAACTTGTCAGGGTTCTGCTTGGCTAAATCGTTGGCTTCACTGAAGTCTTTGGTAATATCGTATAGTTCCCAATTATCTTCATCGAAGGTGGTTTTGGAGACACGCTCCCAAGGTAAGCGTCCATGACGGGCGGCTGCTACCCAACCTCGATCGTAAATGCCACGATTGCCCAACATTTCAAAATACTGGGTTTTGTGATGGGATGGTACAGCCGGATCGTCAAAGCTATAAACAAGGCTAGTACCTTCGATGGGTTGTTGTTTTACACCGTTGACTACCTCTGGTTCTTCAATCCCCACAGCTTCTAGAATTGTAGGCGCAATATCAATTACATGATGAAATTGGCTCCGCAGTTCACCACGATTTTTGATGCGTTCCCCCCAAGCCACAACTAAACCATTGCGAGTTCCGCCGAAGTGAGAAGCAATTTGTTTTGTCCATTGGAAGGGGCTATCCACTGCCCAAGCCCAAGCTGCATGAAAATGATTGAAGGTTTTTGGCCCACCTAAATCATCTAAAGCCGCGAGAACTTCTTGAGGACTTTCTGCTACGCCATTAAAGACTTTTAATTCATTGATACTACCTGTTAAGCCGCCTTCAGCACTCGCACCATTATCGCCGGCGATGAAAAAGATAATGGTATTATCCAATTCACCCAGTTGATCGATCGCATCAATGACTCTACCAATTTGTGCATCGGTATGGCTGAGGAAACCTGCAAATACTTCTGCCTGACGCGCATAAACTTTCTGCTCGGTGGGAGTGAGGGAATCCCAAGCCGGGAGTTCCGCTGGGCGAGGAGTGAGCTTAGTATCGGCGGGAATTACACCCAAGGCTAGCTGACGAGCAAAGATGTCTTCGCGTAATTTATCCCAACCTCGATCGAATTTACCCTTGTACTTATCGATCCATTCCTTGGGCGCATGGTGTGGGGCATGGGTTGCGCCAGTGGCAAAGTAGGTAAAGAAGGGTTTATCAGGAGCGATCGCTTGTTGAGTACGAATCCACTTAATTGCATGATCTGCTAAATCGGGGGTGAGGTGATAATCAGGGCGATTTGGTTTTTGAATATGTTGGGTATTTTCCACCAAGGCTGGACTCCATTGATTGGTATCACCGCCCAGAAATCCATAAAAGTACTCAAAACCTAAACCTGTCGGCCAGCGATCGAATGGGCCGGCTGCACTGGTTTCATAGTCTGGGGTATTGTGCCATTTGCCAAAGGCTGCGGTGTTATATCCATAATTTCGCAATACTTCAGCGATCGTTGCCGCACTTCTAGGTAAAATCGCAGTATAACCTGGATAGCCTGTGGCTAACTCCTCAACTACACCTGTATTCACAGAATGGTGATTGCGTCCCGTGAGCAATGCAGCTCTGGTAGGAGAGCAGAGTGCTGTAGTGTGGAATTGGTTATAACGCAATCCCCTTGCTGCTAGACGGTCTAAATTAGGCGTATCGATCGGGCCGCCAAAGGTGCTGGGTTGTCCAAAACCGACATCATCAAGCAACACCAGCAATACGTTTGGTGCATTTTCTGGAGCCTTAATGGGTTTGGGGAAGTCTGGTTCGGATTCTTTATAAGTAATGCCAATTTTGCCTTGAAAAGATGGTTGGGGTAATGGCAATTTGTCGCCATAGTCCGCCCAAGCAGGTAGAGGTAAGAGACTGGAAAATATTAGCGTTAGGGCACTCAAAAAGGCGATCGCACCAGAAGTTAACTTCAGAGATGCATAAGATTTCTTGCAGAAGTGGGGGAAAGGGGAAAGGGGAAAGGGGAAAGGGTAAGAAATACCCAGAGGCTTTAACCTTTTTTCTTTCCCTATCTTACGCTCTCTTACTTTTGCAAGAGGTCTATACAAAGGATCTCTTTTGTGAGGATCAGTCATACAATTTTGGATTTTAGATTTGGGACTTCGGCTACGCTCAGTCGAACGATTTTGGATTTATGGCTAGTGTGCTGTCAGGCAAGTTTTTAACTAGCCGAAACCCGATATGAGTAGCTCCCGTATCGGGTGATTCTGACTCCCGCGCCGCCGGACGGAAGCGGCTACAGTAATTGGGAGCGCAGAGATACGATCCCCCCTTGATTACGTGTAATGGTTCATCGGGCTTTTTGGGATCAAAGCTTTGATTTAAGGCAATAAGATTAATTTGATGAGATTTGCGTAGGCGTAGCCCGCCGTAGGCATCGCGTCCAACTTGAAAGAAATCAGTAGTCCATTCCCATACATTGCCGGTCATGTCATAGAGTCCATAACCATTGGGCGCAAAAGAACCCACGGGAGCAATGCCCAAGTGACCCATCGGCTTTGGTATTGAAAAAGGGAAAAATTCCTTGCCAAGTGTTGGCTCTATGTTCAGAATATTCATTACCCCAAGCATAAATTGCACCATCCAAGCCACCACGGGCGGCATATTCCCATTGCGCTTCGGTAGGTAAGGATTTTCCTGACCATTTGGCGTAGGCTAGGGCATCTTCGTAAGCTATGTGAACAACTGGATAGTTGGATTTGCTAGCAATCGCACTGTCTGGGCCAAAAGGATGTTGCCAATTCGCGCCAGTAGTCCAATGCCACCAACTCAAAAAGGAAACTTGTTTGACACCCGGTTTTGCCATCTCAAACACTAAAGAACCCGGTAATCGCTGCTCATCGGGTAAATCGGGAAACTGTTCTTCAGATAAGGGACGCTCTGCAATTGTCAGATATCCTGTAGCTTTGACAAATTCACCAAATTGTGCATTTGTTACCTCAAATTTATCAATACAGAAGTTAGTCACCGTTACGTCTCCAGGCGATCGCTCTTCCACAAAACCGGAATTATCAGACCCCATTTTGAACGTTCCTCCTGAAATCATCGCCATACCTTGGGGACAGTGATTGACTGTGGCTGCCAATGCGGTTGTATTAATGAATAAGAGTGCGATCGCTATTCCTTGAATGAATATTAGTGTGAGAAAGTAATATTTTTTTACATCTCTAATATTCTCAATTTTGCTAGTTCTAATTGAATGCCTGTAGTTCATCAATAAGATTCAACTTTGCTTCAAACTTATATCATTTTGGTTTTAGATGAAAAATTCCCTTTTCGTTGTAGTTATCAGTAATCTATTTTTTGCATGGCATTAGTTGTGGTGAAAAAATCCATATTTTCAGAAGATTTTCAATGTTCGATCCTATGCAGAAACTGTTAGCTCTAAACTTCGGCTAATTGATAACAAAGATATTCATTTTTTCCCAAAATACTAAAAACCGATTAAGTTACCGATGTTTTATCTAATATTGATAAATTACATCTTGTGAAAACATAAGTCAAGCACTATATATATTTAGCTACGAAAAAGCTTAATACCACCTCAGTCAGATATTGGTGTAGCCACAAAACCAGTTTTGATACCCTTCTTAAACCCAGTTTTTTCGTAAAACTGGAGTACTTCCTTGGTTTGCCTTCCACTTCGGAGCATTACTTTGTAACAATTATGACTCCATGCAGATTGGAACGCATGATGTATCAGGCGCTTTCCTACACCTTGGCGACGATAATCAAGATGAGTAATTACATTCTCAGTAGCCCATAGGGACAAGCGCCAAAATACAAAAGGCAATTAAGTTTCCCTTCCAGTTTGCTACAAAGCAATTAATCTTGCGATTAGCTACGCTGGGCAAAACGCCATCGCTCAATATTTCGTTCTATATTTTCTTAAGAGTTGATGCGTCAGGTAAGGGAGCATCCGTTGGGTTTTGTTAGGGTGACATTTACATAAATGCAAGAGATTTTTTCGATGACTTCAATCTTTCCTTGATGATGTAATTTTCACTAATTATCTGCTGAAAAAAAATGTAGAAACGTAACAGTGCTACGTTTCTACAAAGGTTCTGGATAATGCATATTTAATATTTGGAGATGTCTACTCTACAGCTAGGATCGGCAGCGAAGCTTTTATCAAAAATGAACTTAACATAGATATTCCCACCACCTCGTGAATAGCTGCCACCCAAGTAACGCCATTTATTATCTTGGATGCCTGCATCTCCGGTTTTAAATACTGTAGCGGGTAGATTTCCGTTGTCAACATACGTAACATTTGCTTTATTACCGCCGCGATTACTTCCCTTGTTAATTTTGTAGTTGATTCTAATTATTGAGCCTATTCTTCCTCCTAAGCCTTGATTGTAATCGATTTTAATTGTGCCTGTAAAACCTCCTTTACTACATGAATAGTCACGAATAACGGCATCAGCATTAGCTGGAGTTAAAGCAATGCTACTGCAAGCAATAGCCATTGCAGCAGTAGCAATAACAAAACGGTTTGTTGTCTTTCTAATTTGACGAGCATTCAAAGTATTAACCATTAGAGACTTCCTTTTTGATTGAGTTATACTTTGCATTGAGTCAACTAAAATCTGAGTTGCTGATTAAATGTCTTAATCTAGGTGCCGAGACTAGCAATTACTATTGTCTACAAAGGCTTTTAAATCACGCAAAATCATTTTCATACCTGAATTTAGCAATGCTCTAATTACACCTATTTTGGTCTAATTTTTGTTTGAAGTTAATGACACTCAATCTAACTTCTACCTATGACTCGGCTTAAAAAATACAAGTTTTATGCAAAACTCTCTATATCCTCACAAAACTTAATAATTGCCTATGCGATCGCCCAAAGCGGTATGTAGGCTATTGTAGCAGGGGTAGTCAGTGTAGAGGGACAAATTATTTGACCAAAACGACAGATTTTTTGTCAAAAATCCAAATTCTTCTTGCATGTTCAAGCAATTTCTATAGCTTTAGATCAGAAACGCACTCAAATCAGATTCCTTTAGAGCGAAGCTTACAAGCTTGAAGAACTTGATAAGTTATTTGTCGCTGTGGTCAAATAATTCGTCGCTGTAAAAAAACACTATTTTTTTATAGGGGATGGTGCTAGTAATCCTGATAAAGCACCCAAAGAACCGGTTCCAAGAGCGGTTAGAAGGTCAGGAATTGGTTGCTTGTTGTCCTTTGCTTGTAGACCAATTGCACCTATAAGGCAAATTAATACTGTAGAGGTAAGTGTACCAACAATTATGCGGTAAATCCAGGGGTCTGTTTGTATATAGGTTTGTGGCAGATTAAAAGTATTATTTACTGCCTCAGCATTTTGTTGTACACCTTGCTGACCTTTTGAATCATTGAGAGTTGATGGTTGTTTACTTTCCTCAACTAAAGACTGTGTTTCGACTAAAGAGTTTTTTCCATTCTCTGTACTCATAGTTAGTGCATCCTTTTTATTTAATAAAATAAGCATTGGAAGTTTTCTATAATGGTAATCACATTACGATTCTTCTTTTTCGGAAAAGTAGAAACAATCAGCAAAGTTTTTTTGGCACTCAAGTGAAATCGCCCCTCTGTCCCTTGTGCCTCGATCGCTGTAGGGAATTGTGGGGTGTGTAGTAGGAGCGATCGCGCCCAATACCCAATGTCTCACTCCAAGATAAGTAATAAGCCATCTGAGTAATAGTAGCAGTCGGTTTTATCAATACAGTGGTTGAAAGTGTGATTTCAGTTAACCACCGCCAGTCAATCGCACACCTGCTATCATTGTTAACGCAGATTTACACTTGCCCAGATACCCTCACCATCAGCAATGCCAACAGTTCTGCTGATGTATGGGCTTCTTCCCGATCGAAGAGAATCTAGCCATCAACGTTTTTTAAAGTGGGTTTATACTTTTTGGGTTGATAATTTTGTAGCTAAAATAACATTGATTTCTTAGTCTTTTTACTTACAGCACAGAGTCTGTGATTTGCTCCCTCAGCCTCATCTAATGCCAGTTGCTCTGTCTCCAAACCTTGAGAGTGAGCTTTTCCAATTGTTCTGTGCGGTGTTAAGGATAAATCTTTAACTGGACACTAGATGACAGATTAATAGTGCTGACCTACTCAAACTGATTTGAGTTAACCCGCAAATACACGTATGCAGCTAGATTAAAATTAGATTAGTATATAACCGAAATATTACTGTAATTTTTGAAGGTTTTTATATATGTAAATGGTTGGTTTCAGAGGATATACGGTAACGATAACCAAAGCGATCGCGGTACTTTAATTTTAATAAATCTTATATTATTCAGATTAAAAAACTCAGAAAAGATGACGAAAACAGAATGTAGAAGCTCAAGCTAGTAATCAATTATAGCATAAAATTAGTACGGTAAAACTTTGATAAATGCCAAACGTAGTTCTCCTTGAGAATATGAGAACCACTCTCTAGGTGTATACGCATCTACAAAAGGTCTGAGGCTAAAAACCTCTTCTTTCGCACTTCAGGCTTTGGTGAAGACTCGTGCAATATGTAGGTTTTTATGATGGAAATTTTAAATAATTTTTTCTCTACTAGCCAGTTTATTCCCCACGGACATTGCTATCTCTGGAAACCAGAATTGGTGTGGTTGCATCTGATTTCAGATGTATTAACTGGACTTGCTTATTATTCAATTCCAGTGATGTTGGTTTATTTTGTTCGTAAACGGCGAGATATGCCTTTCGGCTGGATATTCCTAATGTTTGGCACATTCATCGTTGCTTGTGGCACAACTCATTTAATGGATATATGGACGCTTTGGTATCCTACCTATTGGCTATCAGGGTTAATCAAAGCTATCACTGCTTTTGTATCCGTATTAACCGCTATAGAACTTGTGCCATTACTGCCACAGGTGCTAGCTTTACCGAGTCCTGCCCAACTAGAGGCTGCAAACTACCAACTAGCAAAAGAAATTGCTGAACGCATACGGACTGAGGAAGTGTTGAGGGAAAGCGAACAACGCTGGCAATTAGCTTTGCGAGGCAATAATGATGGAATTTGGGACTGGAATGTTAAAACCAATGAAGTTTTCTTCTCGGCTCGCTGGAAAGAAATGCTCGGTTACGAAAACCACGAAATTTCTAACCATTTAGATGAATGCGTGACACGAGTGCATCCCAATGATATTGAGCGGGTGAAACAGGCAGTTCAAGATCACTTTGCTCAGAAAACACCGTTTTACATTAGCGAGTATCGAGCTTTATGTAAAGACGGCACTTATAAATGGATTTTAGATCGAGGGCAAGCACAGTGGGATGAAAATGGTAATGTAGTACGAATGGCAGGCTCACATACTGACATTACCGATCGCAAGCAAGCAGAGGAGAGACTAAATAGCCTACTTAACCAATTAGAAAGCAAGGTTGAGGAAAGGACAGCAGAGTTAACAAAAATCAACGAATCGCTACAGACAGAAATTACTGAACGCCAGCGAATAGAAGAAGCATTGCGAGAGAGCGAACAGCGATTTCGGGCTGCATTCCATCAAGCTGCTGTTGGCATTGCCCATGTGGCAATCGATGGCAGCTGGTTGTTAGTTAATCAGAAGCTTTGCGATATTCTTGGTTACACACTCGAAGAACTACAGTTGTTAACTTTCCAAGATATTACTCACCCGGACGATCTTAACACTAACCTAAAATATGTTGAGCAAATTTTAGCAGATAATATTCAAACTTACTCGATGGAAAAGCGCTATTTCCGCAAAGATAATTCCATAGTTTGGGTTAATCTCAGTGTGTCTTTAATGCGCGAATCTAATGGGGAGCCAAAATATTTTATTTCTGTAATCGAAGACATTAACGAACGGAAAGCCGCGCAGCGCGAACGCAAGCAGTGGGAGGAGCAAATTCAAGCATCACTATTAGAAAAAGAGGTGTTATTAAAAGAAATTTACCATCGGGTCAAAAACAATTTACAGGTTATTTCTAGTCTGTTAAACCTGCAATCTGCTTATATCAAAGACAAAGACGATTTGACAATATTTCAACAAAGCCAGCAGCGGATTGCATCAATGGCTCTCGTTCACGAAAAATTGTATCAATCTCAAGACTTAGCAAGGATTAATTTTGGTGAATATATTCGAGATTTGGTAACAAGTTTATTTACTGCTTATGAAGTCAATGAAGATGCGATCGCTTTGACAATAAATACGGAAGATTGTATTTTTCTCGGTTTAGATACAGCAATTCCTTGTAGCTTAATTATCCATGAACTTGTATCTAATTCTTTAAAATACGCATTTACCAAAGGTAGGAGTGGTGCGATCGATATTGAAATAAAAAAAATAATTAATCATCATTTAATGCTCATAGTTCGTGATAATGGGATTGGCTTACCACCAAACTTTGATTTTCAAAAACTCGCATCATTAGGATGGGAGTTGGTAGATGCTTTAACCCATCAGTTAGCAGGAAATATAAATATTACAGGCTCCACTGGAGTAGAGTGTCAGGTGACATTTCCTTTACCATAAATACACAATTAATCAAAGATGACAAAGGCAAAAATTTTAGTTGTCGAAGATGAAGCTATTGTTGCTAAAGACTTACAATATCGGCTTAAAAAATTTGGATACACAGTGCCTGCGATTGCTTCTTCAGGAGAAGAAGCGATTAATATAGCAATAGAAATATCTCCAGATTTAGTACTGATGGATATCAAGCTTAAAGGCTCAATTGACGGGATAGAAGCTGCTGAAGAAATCTATAAGCGTTTGGATATTCCAGTAATTTATTTGACTGCTTATGCAGATGAGAACACATTGGAACGAGCTAAGATAACTGAGCCGTTTGCCTACCTCTTGAAACCTTTTAAAGAAAGAGAACTACAAACAAATATTGAAATAACTTTGACTAAGCATGGTTTAGAAAAGCAATTAAAAGTTAATAAAAAATGGCTGGATGCACTGTTAAAAAGTATCAGCGATGGTGTAATTGCTAGCGATTTACAAGATTTAATCACTTTTATGAATCCGGTTGCGGAAAATCTGACTGGATGGAAACAAGAAGAAGCTTGTGGCAGAAATTCCTCAGAGATATTTAATATTGCTAATGGCGAAACTCATAACTCTATTGAAAGTCCGATTATAAAAGTTCTTCAAGATCGTACTATCTTTCATCTCCCCCCAGAAACAATTCTGATTAATAAAGATGGTGTCGAAATACCAATTGATGACAGCGCTGCACCAATTAAAGATGACAAAGATAATATTACAGGTGCTGTATTAGTGTTTCGAGATATTACTGAGCGCAAACGAGCGATTGAGGCGCGTCAAAAGCAAATCGAGCAAGAGCAACTTGTGGTGCAATGGGAGGAGATAAATCAACTCAAAAATGACTTTTTGAATTTAGTTTCTCACGAACTGCGATCGCCTCTGAGTAATATCAAGATGATGATTCAAATGATACAACTATCTAATAGTACTGAGGATACTCAACGCTATCTAAAATTAATCGAAAGCGAGTGCGATCGCGAACTAGAATTAGTTAACGATCTACTAGACTTACAACGGCTAGAAAGCTCATCCTATCCAGTTATTACACCTGATGCGTTGCTCTTACAACAGTGGTTACTTTGGGTTATCGAGCCGTTTCAAATTCGTGTTCAACAACATCAGCAAACTCTACAGACGAATCTCCCTGCAAATCTCCCGCCGCTATTGTCAGATAGCATTAGCTTGGAACGCATTATAGTAGAATTGCTCAATAATGCCTGTAAATACACACCGCCAGGTGGTGAAATTGTCTTAAGTGTAAGTCACAATTCCTCGGAAACACCTGCAAAAACAATTATTACTGTTAGTAATTCAACAGAAATTCCGATAATAGAGTTACCACGGATATTTGATAAATTTTATCGTATACCCAATGCAGATATCTGGAATCAAGGTGGTTCGGGTTTAGGTTTATCTATAGTCCAGAAATTAGTGGAACAATTGCAAGGAAACATTCAAGTAGAAAGCGGCAATGGATGGACTACATTCACTCTTACATTAATTGATTTATAGTACTCAATAATCCAGAAATTGCTATAACAATCCTAAATGAGATTGTGAAAATTTTTGTTATGGTTGTCCTTGGTCATTTGTCATTACAAAGGACAAATGACAAATACTTCGACTCCCAACTCTTGGAGAGGCTGCGCCCGAAGCGTAGCTATGCCGCAGGCTTTACGACTACGCTACCTCGACTCCGCTCGGCACAAGTCAGGGCAAGTCGCTCAGTACAAGTGACAAATGACTAATGACTGAACTTGATATGAGATAATTAAACCAAATTATTAAATATCGAAAAATGTCATTAACTATATCTTCTACACCTCAAGGTTTTAGTGCATTCATCACGAATTTAGGAATACGAGATACAACTGATGATTTTGTATTGATTAAATCATCAGTTCCTTGTGTTGCAGATGGAGTTTTCACTCAAAGTCTTTTTGCTGGGCCAAGTGTTACTATTAGCCGCGATAATTTAAAAGATTCACAAGCACAAGCAATTGTCGTTATATCTAAAAATGCAAATGTAGCTAATGGTTCTGTTGGCATCGCTGACGCCCAAGAAGTTCTACAATTAGTCGCGACTGAAACTGGAATTGCTGCACATAATATCGCGATCGCTTCTACAGGTGTAATTGGCAGACGTTACCCCATTGAAAAAATCCGGGCTGGTTTATTGGGATTGGGCAAAAAATTGACTGATGCTGATTTTCATGCCGCCGCTCGTGGTATTATGACCACCGATACAGTAGCGAAACTAGCTACACGGCAAATAGGAAATGCCAAGCTAGTAGGAATTGCCAAAGGTGTTGGCATGATTGAGCCGAATATGGCTACCCTTTTAACTTTCTTTTTTACTGACGCTGCAATTTCTGCAAATAGCCTTCGTTCTATTTTTCGTTCTACTATAGATAAAACTTTTAATTGTTTGAGCGTAGATACGGATACTTCTACTAGTGACTCTGCCGTGATTTTAGCTAATGGAATAGCTGGTGAAGTTTCAGAACCAGATTTCGCTAGGGCATTGCAAGAAGTTGCACAGGAATTAGTGCTGAAAATTGCAAGAGATGCAGAAGGTGCTACTAAGATAATTGAGGTAACTGTAGATTCAGCGATTAACTATGCACAAGCTAAAACAGTAGCGAAGGCAATTGTAAATTCCCCATTAGTAAAAACTGCTGTTTATGGAGCAGATCCGAATTGGGGAAGAGTTGCTATGGCTATAGGCAAATGTGAAAACGAACAGCAGATAAATCAAGATAAAGTTGTGATTAGTTTTGATAAGATAAAAGTTTATCCTAGTAGCTTAACTGAAGAAAATCTAGAACAGTTACGGCAAATTATGTCTCAAGATAAAGTAGATATTCATGTTAGCCTTAATATTGGCGATGCCTCTGCAACTGTATGGGGTTGCGATCTTTCAGAGGGTTATATAGAAATTAATGGTAAATACTCAACTTGATTAGACTTCTTGCACAAATGTAAAATTTGCCCTCATCCCCCAACCCCTTCTCCCAATTTTGGCAGAAGGGGAGCGAATTTCAAAGTTACTCTGTCAAACTTGGGAGCCTCTTGCATAAGTCGAATAGACCCCCCTTAATCCTCCTAATGTATTGGCTACCGTGTATACACAAGTCAAATTACCCCCCTTAATCCCCCCTTATAAAGAGGCAGGGTGGTTTCATACAAACAGAGAAAAATAATAATGATTTATAGGGGGTAATGAAACATTTACAACAGGCGAAGTATGAATCTGATCGAGCAGTTACAACAAGTGCCAGACTATCGGCATATCCGAGGACGAAGACACGAACTATGGTTAGTTTTGTTGCTGATATTACTAGGAGCAATGACGGGATACTGGGGTTATCGACCACTGGAGGACTTTACTAACGTACATCGGCAAAGCTTGATTCAAATGTTACAACTGACACCTGATATCAAGTTTCCTTCATACTCGACATTCCGACGGGTACTAAAAACCATCGATTTTCAGCCATTAACAGACTTAATTTTTTACTTGGGCATTGGCGATCGCCTCACCAAAACCAGAGGAACGATTGGCAGTTGATGCTAAGAGCATTCGTTGCACACTGACAGATTATAGCCAGTCATATCAGAACTTTATCTCGGTTGTGTCAGTATTTAGTCACCAACGTGGTGTTGTTGTCCAAATGCAAGCATTTGCTAATAAACAAGTCAGTGAAGTCGCGGTTGTGCAACAGTTAATATCTGAGTTTACAGCTTCTAGCGTCATGTTTACCCTTGATGCTCTGCACTGTCAAAAAAAACAGTATCGTTGATTATCAATGCTGATAATAATTATTTGATTGGATTGAAGGAAAACCAGCCTAAACTCTACAAAATGGCTCAAACTCAATTCCTTCAATCATCTCCACTCAGTTGTGCCACAGCTATTGATTCGCGGCATTCAAGAATTGTCAAACGCACTTGCCAAGTATTTGCAGTTCCAGAATCACTTCAAAATCAATGGGCTGGACTCAAAACGTTTGTTGTTGTCGAGCGTCAGGGTGAACGCGATCGCCAACCATTTCACGAATGTCAGTTTTACATTTGTAGTCAACATCTCGAAGCTCAACAATTGCTTGCTGATACTCAAGGACACTGGGGAATTGAAAATCGGCTACACTGGGTCAAAGATGTTACATTTTCCGAAGATTTTCCACTGCGTCGTGGTGGCAATGCTCCTGTCAATTGGGCAATTTTGCACACCTTTTTCATTACGATCGCCAGATTTTTTGGTTTCCGAACTATTCCTCAAGCACAACGTGCCTTATCCAATCAACTACACAAAGTTTTTTCTTTCTTTGTATGAAACCACCCTGCTTAATCCCCCCTTATAAAGGGGGGAAAAAGAAATCTAGTTCCCTCCCCTTTATAAGGGGAGGGTTAGGGCTTTCTGGGGCAGGTTTTTTTGATTAGACAAATTTTTGGAATTTTAAAACCAAAACCATTGTCTGAGAACTTAAAACTACGTTCAATAATTGAGAACATTCTCAACTATTTATCGAAAGCCTAAAAGCCTGCCCTTGAAAGGAGGGTTAGGGTGGGGTAAAACCGTGATTTATCAGCTATTTCAGATTTGTGTATACACCGTAGCTCCGAGGCGGAGAGGGGCAGAAATATTCTTAGTTGACAACGAAAAAATTAGGGTTTTGTCTCGTTCTCATGCTCTGCATGGGAATGCTCTTCGTTGAGGCTCTGCCTCCAATTTAGCATTGAGTCAGAGACTCAATGAAATGCATTCCCAGTCGAAGACTGGGAACGAGGAAAGTCTTATCAAGCTAGGTTTTTAGGAGTTGTGTATACACGGTAGCCGCCTCGGAGAGGGGTTGGGGAGAGGTTCATCGAACTCACGTTAATATCAATAAGAAACATTGGAATATTCCTGGCAAACATTGCAATATTCATGACAAACATTGCAATATTCCTGGCAAACATTGCAATATTCCTGGCAAACATTGCAATATTTCTGGCAAACATTGCAATATTCCTGGCAAACATTGCAATATTCCTGACAAACATCACGATATTAATACGAAATATTGCAACATAACTAATTAGGCGGACATGATATTACAGCTATTTTCAGCTAAATAGACCCGCGCGGTAGGGGCGCAAGGGCTTGCACCCCTACAACAGATGTGGTTCAAATAGATGATTTCTGCTGTAATTACCAACCGATTCATTCACAACAACTTATCTGGTGTAATTGGCAGATCGCGAATCCGCTTACCTGTGGCATGATAAACTGCATTAGATACGGCAGCCGCTACCCCCACAATCGGCAGTTCCCCCAAGCTTTTGGTTCCTAGTGCATTCACATAAGGATCGCGTTCTTCAATAAATTGCACTTCCATATTGGGGATATCTGCATGAACCGGAATCAGGTAATCGGAAAGGTTAGCACCAACTATTCTGCCCTGATTAGCATCTATTACAGTTTTCTCCATCAGCGCCATACCGATTCCCCAGGTAATTCCGCCGATAACTTGACTGCGTGCTGTCTTGAAGTTGAGAATTCGCCCTGCATCATAAACGCCTACGCAACGTCTAACTTTGATTTCTCCTAACAATTCATCAACTGCAACTTCCACAAATATCGCCCCAAAAGAATGTTTGGCATATTGTTGGCTCTCTGGGTTGAGTGACGATTCCTCTGTAACTTCTAAACTTTCTAATCCATGACGGCACAGAATATCGGTGTAGCTGTCTCGCTTCGATGGATCTTGTTTTAAAAATATTTGCCCTGACTCAACGGCAATATCTTCTGGTTGCGAACCGTAAAGCAAAGAATTTGCATCTGCGATCGCCATTTTAATTATCTTATCCCGTGCGGCGATCGCAGTTTGATGCACCGCCGGCGAAACACTCGCAACGGTAACTGAGTTCCCTGTAATCGGGGCTTTGGGAAGATTAGTATCACCTAATTCAAACTGCACTGGTAATCCCAAGACTTCAGCAGCTACCTGCGTCATCACTGTGTAAGTACCAGTACCGATGTCTTGAGTACCACTTTGTACTTTCACTTCTCCAGTGGCAAAAATTTCTACCTTGACTGATGCAGTTCTAGCATTGGTGGGAAATGTCGCACTTGCCATTCCCCAACCAATCAGGAAATGATTGTCTCGCATGGAACGAGGAACTGGATGGCGTTGTGCCCATCCAAAAATTTCTGCTCCTTTCTGGTAACATTCTTTCAGGGATTTACTTGACCAAGGTAATCCTTTGTGCGGGTCGATATCTGCATGATTTCTCAGTCTTAGTTCAATTGGGTCAATATTTAAGGTATGTGCCAATTCATCCATTGCCGATTCTAAGGCAAACATTCCCGGCGCTTCTCCTGGCCCCCGCATAAAGGTTGGTGTGCCGGCGTCGATCCGTCCCAAACGGTATTTAATTTTTAAATTGGCACAGGCGTACATCATGGTTGTTGCTGCACCCACTGGTTCGGCAAAGTCATCAAATGTGGAAGTTAAAGATGTCCCAATTTGCTCGATTACAGTTAGTTTACCTTCTTTAGTTGCACCTAATGTTAGCTGCTGCTGAGTTTCAGAACGGTGGCCGCAAGCAGTGTACATTTGCGATCGCGTTAGCACAATTTTTACAGGGCGTTTTACTTGCCGAGCGGCGATCGCTGCTAAAATCGTATGCGATCGCAGCAGCGCTTTACAACCAAATCCGCCGCCTAAATATTTGGAGATGACGCGGACATTTTCTTCGGGAATATTCAGAATAGATGCGATTCGGCCTTGGGTTGCAGAAACGCCTTGAGTAGTTTCATACAGCGTCAAGTTATCCCCTGACCAAATTGCGATCGTTGCAGAAGGTTCTAGGGGATTATGATGTTCTACTGGCGTGGTATAAACTTGCTCTACTAAGACATCAGCTTGGGCTTTCCCCGATTCAATATCGCCTCTGGTGGTTTTAGCTGGCATCATGCCAAAAAATATTGATTCGGGTTCAAATATCTCTGTATGTGCCATTGTGACTGTCGGAATGGCTTCTTCGTAGATAATTTTTATCATAGAGGCAGCAGTTTCGGCTTCTTCTAAAGTTTGGGCAATTACAACCCCCAGATGTTGGCCATCGTAGTAGATATTATGGTCTTTTTCAGTTGACTGAGGTTGTGGAGGCCCAAAGAAAGGTATTTTTACCAGAGATGGGGTTTGTTGGTAAGTAACGACATCTAGTACACCAGGAGAGACTGCGGCTGCGGATGTGTCTATTTGGATAATTTTACCGCTGGCGATCGCGCTTTGAAAAATCACTCCATAAGTTAAATTCTCGATTGGCACATCGGCTGTGTAAGGCGCTTCTCCCGTTACTTTCAGCTTACCATCAACGCGATCGAGTGGTTTCCCAATAATTTTATTCATATCAATTAATTATTACTCCTCTTCCTTGTCTCCCTTGTCTCCCTAGTCCCCCTAGTCCCCCTTGTCTCCCTTGTCTCCTTGTCCCCCTTGTCCCCTTGTCCCCTTGTCCCCCTAGTCCCCTACTCCCCTTCTGCTACAACTGAAAGTGCGCGTACCAAAGCGCGTTTGACTAACTCAATTTTAAATTGATTGTGCGTTTGCGGTTTTGCTGCTTTGACGGCTGCTACTGCTGCGGCTGTAAAGATATCTTCGTTAATTGCTTTTTCTTTGAGAAATTCCTCAGCTTCCCTTGCACGCCAAGGTTTGGGTGCTACTCCTCCAAAAGCGATACGTGCTGATTTGATCGTGTCTTGTTCTATATCTAAAGCAACAGCTACGGAAACGAGAGCAAATTCGTAGGAAGCTCGATCTCTTACTTTTAAATAATGGGATTTATAGGCAAAATCTGGAACTTCAATCGCCACAATTAATTCTCCAGGCTGTAATAGAGTTTCTTTTGCTGGTGTGTCGCCTGGTAAGAGATAAAAATCATGAATTGAAATTCGCCGTGATGTTTCTATTCCTTGGATGCAAATCACTGCATCTAATGCCGTCAAAGCTACAGCTAAATCGGAAGGATGAACGGCTATGCAATGTTCGCTAGCTCCGAAAATGGAATGCATTCGATTGTAACCTGTAATTGCCGAACAACCTATACCGGGAGTGCGTTTATTACAAGGAAAAACCGGATCGCGAAAGTAAGCGCAGCGGACTCGTTGCAGTAAATTACCGCCTACTGTTGCCATATTTCGCAGTTGCGGTGAAGCGCTTTGTAATAAAGCTTGGCTAATTACCGGATAACATTCCTGAATTTGGGGATGAAAAGCCACATCGCTCATTCGAGAAATCGCACCAATGCGGATTCCCTGAGGTTGAGATTCAATATCTGCTAAGGGCAAACTATTAATATCAATTAATATATTCGCTGTTTGGACTCCATCCTTCATTAACCCCAGTAAATCTGTGCCACCAGCAATAAATGCAGCAGTTTTGTCTTGCTCAACTGTGGCGATCGCCACTTCTTCTGAGGTAACTTTAGCATAACTAAATGGCTGCATCTTGCTTTTCCTCTAGCACATCCCGAATAGCCGCAATAATATTTGGATATGCTCCACAACGGCAAAGGTTTCCACTCATATTTTCTCGAATTTCTGCTTCAGATTTTGGTAATTCTTCTAATATCATCCCTACGGCTGAGATAATTTGACCTGATGTACAGTAGCCACATTGAAAAGCATCATGGGTAATAAAGGCTGTTTGCATAGGATGGAGTTGACCATCTTGTGCTAATCCTTCAATTGTGGTAATTTCAGTACCGATATGCATGATTGCCAAAGTCATACAAGAGTTAATTCGCCGATGATTAACTAATACAGTACATGCACCACATTCACCGCGATCGCAAGCTTTTTTAGTGCCCATCAAACCCAGCTTTTCTCGAAGTGCATCTAGTAATGTAACACGAGGTTCTATTTTCAAGGAGTAAGATGTATTATTAACATTCAATGATAATTCTACTTCTTCTGAAGCGAATATTTTCACTTCCTGGGTAAGTGAGTCTGAAGTTCTTGAAGCTAAAGAATTTTCTTTCATATCTCATGTAGATAATAATTACATCATTTACTATACTAGCGATAAAAGTCTGCGGTGGTTCTAGCGTTACTTCCTGACATTTAGAATCCAAGGTAACGGCAATAACGGATGGCAAAAGGCATAAAGTCAGATTTGGTAAATGAATCTCCTATAGGACTAGTATTTGATTTTTGAAATTACTCGTAGAGGCAGGGAACAGGGAACAGGCAATAGGCAATAGGCAATAGGGAAGAAGAGGATTATAAGTGTACGGATTTTTTTCAGAAATAAAACCGGATTCCTCTAGTTATACTAAACTCCTGATAAATTCTGACTTCTGACTAACTTCGGCTCATTTCGGCTACGCGGTAATTGAGCGTAGTCGAAATTCAATGACCAACGCTCGGCGACTACCTGGGTGCTGAATTATTACGTCAAATTTAATGAATTTATCGCTCAAATCGGCGTAATGGTATTTATTTGCGTTTGTCTAATTAGGAAAAAATGCTGAAGCGTGCAGTTTTTGTTACTACCAGCAACCGCAAAATCGATCGCAATCCATTAGAATACGAATTCAGGTTGATTCTTAAGGAAGATTGACTAAAAAACTATTTAGGAGTCAAAGTAATAACTGTGGATCTAGCTGAAAGATAGAGTTGCCTTCAGGCATGGAATAAGTGTATATATTCACGGGAATATTCAGAATTCTGACTTAATAATATGAACACAAACACTCAGAAATTCTCTAAACCCATAGTAGAGAAAGTTGCTATTGTCGGTGCTGGCCCAGGCGGTTTAGCTGCGGCGATCGCACTGAGAAGCCAAGGGATAGAGGTGCAAGTATACGAAAAAGCCCAAGAATTTCGTCCGGCGGGAACTGGACTCGGACTAGCTCCCAATGGCTTGAATTCTCTAGATGCGATCGCGCCGGGAATTGTCGAAACTCTCAAAAGTTCGGGATGCGAAGTTCACCACACGGTTTTAAAGAGTATTCAGTCTGAGACAATTCGGACTAGCGCCACTAAATATTTAGAGCAATACGGACAACCATTATTGACTGTTTGGTGGTATCGTCTACAGCAAGTCTTAGCGTCGAGATTGCCGTCTGATATCATTCATCTCAATCATCGCTGCATCGGCTTTGACCAAGATGCAAACGGTGTGAAAATTCATTTTGATGGCAAAAAATCGGTAGATGCAGATTTGCTGATTGGGGCTGATGGCGTTAACTCTGTCATCAGAGAAACTTTATTTGGCGAGGGTAAGCCTAATTATATCGGTAGTATGTGTTGGCGTGCTGTCATTGAGTATCGCCACGAGCTATTTAATGACTATGACCTAGTTTTTGCCAAAGGCAATCAACAGTTTATGTACCTTTTGAATGTGGGTGGCGGCTATACCAGTTGGATTAGTCGCAAGTTCTCGCCTGAGTATTCCCTTTCGCACAGCGCTGATGAAGTGAAATCTCGTATTCTCCATGAATTAGCCGACTGGGATAAATCCTTCCGGGAAGTGGTAGAAGCGACACCCGCCGAGGAAATTTGGGAAGGGCCGATTTGCGATCGCCCACCGTTAACTCAATGGAGTCAAGGCAGAGTCACTCTCTTAGGCGATGCTGCTCACCCAATGGCACCTGCAATGGGACAAGGAGCCAATACCACTTTTGAAGATGCATACCAACTACGAGAGTGTTTTTCTGATTCAGCTAATCTGCAAGAAGCTCTGACTAGCTACGAACAGTGTCGCATCGAGCGGACAAAACTCATTCAAGCTCGTAGTGCCTTGGGTGAAATGCGGTACTACGACATTAACACCGTGGCATCTACTGGGCAGACGCAAGAGCGGCAAATGAGTATGAATGATGATTTTCACAAATGGGTGTACGAATTTAAGCCATCTGTAAAAAGTTAAATTCTAGTCTGGTATTAGTAAAAAGTTACTTCGTTCGCAACTAGTGTATAAACCTACAGCAAACCCTAATCTTATCGAGTAATTTGAGACTAGCAGAAGTAACTGTTTTTAGTCAAGCCCTCAAACACAATAAATTCGTTGAATAATTGGGAATTAGTCGCACAAAATCAATATAACTTAATCAAAGTGTTAATTTTTGTGAAAAGCTAATAGCTATCCAATACAGTTCAGAATGAGCAACAAAATCCAGATGTAGAGACGCGATTTCTCGCGTCTTGAAAAACCAATTATCTACACAAATGACCTTTAACTCAAGTGTATTGGATCGCTATCAGCTTTTTGGGGTAAATTGAAGTATTAAATCTCGCTTTGGAGTTGCTAATTTACCCCTATTTCCGGTCGACATTAAGCGCAAGTAATCAGTTTAGCGTGTAGTTTTCAGTTCTTGAAAATTCTCAATTGTCAAAAAGATTTCTTCATCAGCTATTTGACTATTGTAATCGATATTAATTTTAGTGGGATAGCCAAGTTTAGCATTGTATTCTACATCCAGGTTGAATGCCTTACGGTTGATAGCATCTTGAATCACATTAAAGAGTTCGGGAATTGTATCGTATTTTTGAAAGAATTCTGGATTAACTGGTTTACCAGTTGCTACAGAAGTGACTGAAATTGGTTGACCATTACGTACTCGAATAACTACTGGCCCTCTAGCATCTGGTATGCAGAAGCAACTGTTGCTAACCGTAATACTATAGTTATAAATATTTGCCCGCTCCCACAAACGCTTATTAAATTTCAATCGTCTTGAATTCAAGCTATTATTCGCTTGCGTTTGATATTGTGCTTTCTCTACGCTAGTTTCGGATATAGCTGGTAGGTTCATACTTAAAGAAAGCAATAGGGTTGCACTGATGATGGTAGGTAAACGCATATTAATCGATTTATTAGGTTACAAAATCTTCCTATTATTATGTTACAGCAAATTTTAACTTATTTACAAAGATGATATTTGAATAAACTTTATCTTAGAATTAACTTTTTATGTAGATAAATAAAGCTGTATTTTGAAGAATATCCATTTATAATCTAACTTTCAATACATAAATTAGGAACTTTTTTGGAATATTTTAGATCGCCCAAAATTGCCTCATTTTCCAAAGCAATAGACTTCTTGGTTGGCATTTGTCAGGATAAAGGGCAAGGGGAAAAGGGTAAAGAAACTCAAAATCCTTTCCCTTTAACCAAAACCTTTTCCCTAAAAGTGCAAAAACATATTTTTGCAAGAGGTCTAATGTCTACGGCTGACTACGCCTTTGCAGCCTCGTACTTCATGCAAAGAAAACTGCTGTATAATCCTCCTCATCCTTGAAGTATGAGGAGGATTCAATTATTTTTAATTAGCAATCATCAATGTTGCTAATTAGAATTTCGCTGTCAGCTTGCAGACATACCTTAGCTTCTATGGATTTTGAGAGATGTTTACGCAACAATCTCAAAGTTTGTCGCTGATAATAATGGTGGGGCTGTGAATTGATTGTTATCGTTATCAATGTTGGCAAACAAACTACCTGTCCCATAGCCTGGTGATGTCAAGTTTTGGTTGAAGAACAAGTTGCCAGTTCCAAGACTGTAAGTAATGAGTCCAGAGCTAGTTGCAGCTGCTGCATCATTAGCTACTATCTTAATTTGGGACAGATTATTGAGTCCGGTAAAAGTTGTCTTATCAAGGACAATTTTATCGCTAAAGTAGCTGAAGTCAGTAATTTTATCTACACCGAGATCGGCACCATTGTACCCAGCACCTGAGTTGAATACAAAGCGATCGCTACCAGCACCACCAGTCAGAATGTCATTACCTTTACCACCTCGTAAAATATCATTACCAGCATCTCCATAGAGTAAGTCATTGCCAGCACCACCATAAAGAACGTCATTCCCCTCACCACCGAAAGCTCTCAACGGTGTCGTTGTGCCACTACCATCAAGGAAGTCATTGCCAGCCCCGCCTGTGAACCAGACTGCATTTACAGAAGTTCCTGACAGGTTGTTGACATCGAGGATGTCATCACCTCCACCACCATTGATTTCAAACCTCTCTGCACTGTCTACAGTCAGAGTGAAGGGAACCAGGTTCAGGCGATCGAAGATTGCTCTGCCTTGAGCATCTTGTTCTAGGCGGAAGTTGTCTCCTACACCTGCGCCGTTGACCTCAACCACGTCAAAGCCAGCATTGCCACTGATTCTATCGCTACCGTCACCATTGTTCCAGATGAGCCTGTCGTTGCCGTTTCCGCCAGTAAAGGTGTCGTTGCCACGATTTCCGAGTATAGTATCGTTGCCGTCCCCACCAGATAGAAAGTCGATACCATCCCCACCTCGTAACAGGTCATTACCTGTATCACCATAGAGGTTATCATTGCCAGTACCACCTGTCAGGCTGTCATTATCCTCACCACCCAAGGCTCTTAACGGTGTCGCTGTACCACTACCATCAAGCAAGTCATTTCCAGCCCCGCCTGTGAACCAGACTGCATTTACAGAAGTTCCTGACAGGTTGTTGACATCGAGGGTGTCATCACCACCCCCACCATTAATTTCAAACCTCTCTGCACTGTCTACAGTCAGAGTGAAGGGAACCAGGTTCAGGCGATCGAAGATTGCTCTGCCTTGAGCATCTTGTTCTAGGCGGAAGTTGTCTCCCACACCTGCGCCGTTGACCTCAACCACGTCAAAGCCAGTATTACCGCTCATTCTATCGCTACCGTCACCATTGTTCCAGATCAGGCGATCGTTGCCGTTTCCACCGATGAAGGTGTCGTTACCACGATCTCCGATTAGGGTATCATTCCCGTTCCCACCGGATAGAAAGTCGATACCATTCCCACCTCGTAACAGGTCATTACCAGCATTTCCGAAAAGGCTGTCATTTCCATCCAAACCATTGAAGTTATCAGAAGCGCCATTACTAATACCTACATCTGCACCATTAGTCGGGCCTGGGTCTGGAATCCAAGTTACTGCCATGATTAATACTCCTAATTCTTAATTTATTTAAGTGAACAATGAGTTACTAATACTTCATTTATAGGAAAAGTATAGAAGTACTAGTTTCTCTCTATGAACTAGAAAACTTATAGTTTTTAGCTGCTAAGTATTAATCAGAGATATTTTCTTCTTTTATGCAGAAATTAGTTTTTGTAAAACTTCTTCACTATGAATTTTAGAGACATACCTGACTGTATCCTGACTTTTCACGTCATTTCAAAAAGAAAGATTAACTCGTGAATGCCTTTTGCAAACTAGCTTTCAACTGATTGAACGATTTTCGCTAAAGTTCAAACAAATGTAAGTAACGTTGAACAAATGACAAGATTAAATACTAATCCGT
Source organism: Nostoc sp. DSM 114160 (assembly GCF_053470305.1). Lineage (NCBI taxonomy): Bacteria > Bacillati > Cyanobacteriota > Cyanophyceae > Nostocales > Nostocaceae > Nostoc > Nostoc sp. DSM 114160. The sequence goes on from NZ_JBPFGO010000002.1 coordinate 1,420,150, forward strand.
ATTCATATTGTGACTTTGCTGACAACTGCTTAATTCGGTGGCTAGCATTAATAAGTGGGTGTTGATATGTAAAACATGGTAAGTTTTTATTCAAATATTTGTAGGTATTAGTGATTTTAAAGTATCTAATAAAAATCAATTCATTTAGCGATCGACCTCGATTTTTGTTGAAGTTTGAGCATTTTTTTTACATTTACTCTCAAACAATTATTTATCCAGTGAGTAAAATGTAATACTTTAATCTGATTCAATATTTTGGTTCTAGATTTACGTAAATTCGACGGCTTATATCGTGTCCGCAAAATTGCCCATAATAAAAGAACCTCACCCTGGTTTTGCTAGGCAAAGCCTGTCCCTCTCCTTGAGCAGAGGGATGTACCATAGGACAGGGTGAGGCTTAGGACTTTTGGGTAATCAGATTACTTGTGTGTACACCGTAAGCCTACTAAGAGAAAGTCCACGCAATACGATTTGGTTAAAGACCGACTGATTATTGTAGAGAAGGCGATTCATCGCGTCTCTTGCCTTAACCAAATAATATTTAGAATCTACACAGGAATCACAAGTAATTTATCGAAGATGATATCATTCCCTGCCTGTCAGTCAGGGAATGAGAAAATACTAACTCGCGGCTAAATTACCCCAACTGACGTAGGGTAATTTTGTAGCTGTTGCTCGAACTTGGTCAGCGTTAGCTACTAACTGACCGCAAGCATCCCAAGTCCCAGAAATAAATGTGCTTCTTGTACCTTCACCGATCGCAACTGAAACAATATAATCACCAATTTCCACTTGCAAGGTTTCCAGATTCACTGTCACGGCGGCTTGAGGATTGGCAGCAACTAACTCTTGTAGTTGTTTAACATCAGCAGCATCGGCTGTCAGACAAGGTATGCCCATTGCCACACAGTTACCGAAAAAGATTTCTGCGAAGCTTTCACCGATTAAAGCTTGGATTCCCCATTTTGCGATCGCTTGGGGTGCATGTTCTCGTGATGAACCACAGCCAAAGTTACGGTTGACTATTAAAATATTTGCGCCTTTGTATTGGGGTTGGTCAAAGGGATGTTCGCCTTTGAGTGCTGTGCGGTCATCGATAAATGCGCCTTCGCCTAATCCATCGAAGGTAACGGCTTTCAAATATCGCGCGGGAATGATGCGATCGGTATCTATATCATTGCCTACTAAAGGTATACCGCGCCCTGAAACTGTTTTAACTTCACTCACCATAAACTTGACAAAGGGATTGGGGACAAGGGGACAAGGGGACAAGGGGACAAGGGGACAAGGGGACAAGGGGACAAGGGGACAAGGGGACAAGGGGGACAAGGGGACAAGGGGACAAGGGGGACAAGGGGGACAAGGGGACAAGGGGGACAAGGGGGACAAGGGGGACAAGGGGACAAGGGGGATTATTAAATAAATCTCTCCCAAGTCTTCCCCCTCTTCCTTGTCTACCTTGTCTCTTCTCCATGCCCCATGCCCAATGCCCAATGCCCCATGCCCAAAATTACAGCAACTCGCGCACATCAGAAACTTCGCCTTTAATCGCAGCTGTGGCGACCATCGCCGGACTCATTAACAATGTTCGACCGGAGGAGGAACCTTGTCTGCCTTTAAAGTTGCGGTTGGAAGAAGAAGCACTGATTTGTCTTCCTTGTAGCTTATCGGGGTTCATCGCCAAGCACATAGAACATCCCGGTTCGCGCCACTCAAATCCGGCTTCTTGAAAGATTTTATCCAGTCCTTCAGCTTCCGCCTCTTCTTTCACCCTTTCCGAACCAGGGACAACAAAGGCTTTAATTCCTTCTGCAACGTGGCGACCTTTGGCAATTTTCGCCGCTTCTCGCAGATCGCTAATTCTGCCGTTGGTGCAACTACCAATAAAGCAGACATCGATTTTAGTACCCTTGATCGGTTGACCGGGATATAAATCCATGTAGCGGTAAGCTTCTTCGGCAATAAATCGGTCTTCTTCTAGCAGTTCTTCTGGCTGAGGCACTGACTGGTGGACACCGATACCTTGACCGGGAGTAATCCCCCAGGTGACGGTAGGGGGAATTTCGGCAGCGTCGAATATCACCACATCATCGTACTGGGCATCAGCATCGCTCTTGATGGAATCCCACCAACCTACTGCTTTATCCCAATCTGCATCTTTGGGTGCAAAATCTCTGCCTTTGAGGTAATCGTAGGTGACTCGATCGGGATTGACGTAGCCGCATCTAGCACCGCCTTCGATCGCCATATTGCAGACAGTCATCCTCTCTTCCATATTCATTTGCTCAAATGTCGTACCTGCAAATTCGTAGGCATAGCCCACACCACCTTTCACGCCAAGGGTGCGGATAATATGTAAAATTACATCTTTGGCGTAAACACCAGGGTTGAGAGTGCCGTTAACTTCGATTCTGCGGACTTTCAGTTTTGAGAGAGCGAGGGTTTGGGAAGCGAGAACATCCCGAACTTGGCTAGTACCGATACCAAATGCGATCGCACCAAATGCACCATGACTGGAAGTATGGCTATCTCCACAAGCGATCGTCATTCCGGGTTGAGTCAGTCCGAGTTCGGGAGCGATCACATGAACTATACCCTGGCTACCAGAACCAATATTGTAAAAAGTTATGTTATTTTCTTGACAATTTTGTTCGAGCGCCTGAATCATTTCTTCTGCCAAGCTATCCACAAAGGGACGCGCCTGGTTTTCTGTGGGCACAATATGATCGACTGTGGCGACGGTACGCTCTGGAAATAGTACTTTTAGACTTCTCTCGCGTAACATAGCAAAGGCTTGGGGACTGGTGACTTCATGAATTAAATGAAGCCCGATAAATAGTTGCGTCAGCCCTGAGGGAAGTGTACCGACGGTGTGTAAGTCCCAAACTTTATCAAACAGGGTACCTTTGCTCATACGTCAATCAGTATTTAAAGAGTCCGGTCTTAAATAGTATCAAAAAATAGTCTGGATTTTTGCAGATTGCTTCATATAGTTACATCTTATTTCTCTGTGCCCTTTGTGCCTCTGTGGTTTTATTCTTTTTTAACGAACCGCAGAGGCGCAGAGAACACAGAGTCAGAGAGAAGATATCACTTTTGACGCAGTAAATCCGAAATATTGAGGTGCAAAGATGTAAATAACTTTATCCTTTTTCACAAGGATATGTTAAGACAATACGAGATAATTGCACTACCAGATTATGCCCATAGATTTACGGGAATTTTATCAGGCTAGCGATCCCAGCAGAACTCTGTTTGTCAGCAATAGCTCTGATGGCAAGTATTATATAGATTTTTCCTCAGTCCGGGGTGGTGATATTCTTGGCAAGCTGAAGCAGAAGATTACTTTTTTTAAGCCAAATGAACCCACCTGCACTTTATTTACTGGGCATATTGGTTGTGGAAAATCGACGGAACTATTACGGTTGCAGGCCGAACTGGAAAAGTTAGGTTTCCATGTGGTTTATTTTGAGTCTAGTGATGACTTGGAAATGACTGATGTCGATATTGCTGATGTGCTGCTAGCGATCGCTCGGCGTGTAAGTCAAAGTTTGGATAAAATTATACTGGAGTCACCCAACAAGTTTAATGAGTTGCTGCAAGGTGCTTGGAAGGTCTTAAACGCTGAGGTGACGGCGGGAAAAGTTAAGCTTCCGGGGGTTGGTGATGTCGGTTTATCGGCAGATAAAGATAAGTTTTCTCTGTCTGTGGGTATTGGTGAAATCACCGCGAAGATGAAAAATGACCCAGCACTGCGAGAAAAACTCAATCAGTATTTAGCACCGCAAAAAACTAAACTGCTGGAAGCGATTAATCAAGAATTATTGGAACCTGCGATCGCTAAACTCAAACAGCAGGGTAAAAATGGTCTGGTGGTAATTGTCGATAATCTTGACCGCATAGATAATCGTGCCAAACCTTGGGGTCGTCCGCAGCAAGAATATTTATTTGTCGATCAAGGTGAGTTTTTGACGAAGCTGAATTGTCATCTCATCTACACCATGCCCTTATCTCTGAAGTTTTCCAATGATTACGGAATGCTGACTCAGCGTTTCCCAGAAGACCCCAAGGTGTTACCAATGGTTCCTATCCAATGGTCGAATGGCAGTGTTCATCCGCAGGGAATGGCACTCATGCAGCAGATGGTACTAGCGAGAGCTTTTCCTGATTTGGCACCAGAGGAGCGTTTAAATCAAGTTACTGAGATTTTTGATAGTGCTGCTAGCTTAGAGCGTTTATGTCAAATGAGCGGTGGTCATGTGCGCGACGTGCTGAGGCTGCTGAATACTTGGATTATGGAAGAAATGAGTCTTCCCCTAACCCGTGAAACCTTAGAGCAAGTTATTCGTTCTCGGCGGAATGAGATCATGTTGCCGATTTCTGAGGATGAGTGGCAATTGTTACGTCATGTCAAGGAAAGGAAAAAGGTGAGTGACGACCAGGGATATCAAAAACTGATCCGCAGTCGGTTTGTCTTTGAATATCGCGATAGTGGCGAGTCTTGGTTTGATGTTAATCCCGTTTTGGCAGAAGCCAGAGAGTTGAACCTTTCTTAACGGTAGGGTGTGTTACGGCTTCCCTAAGCACCATCTCCGGTTTTCGGTACGTTATGCTTCGCGTTACACACCCCACATCTACTATTCGCCCTGGCTCTTTTAATCCAAAATCCCAAATTCCCAATTGGTATGACAGATTCACAGCAACCTGAAAATGAAAAGGGACTGCAACAATTAGCTTGGGCGATTGAGTCCTCGGCGGGACAGTTTAAGCTGATTTTGGCCCGGTGTAATTATGTTAGCTTGCGCGATCGCTTAATCTCCAGACTGCGAGAGATTTGTCAAGTCGAAATTTGTGTCTTGACAGTACAGCAATCTAACAGGACTCTTTATACTGCGATTCAGGAAGAATTCGGCGAACAAATACCAGCCTGTGTAATGGTTGTGGGTTTAGAATCAGTGCAGAATTTGTCTGTAATGTTAACTTCTGCAAATCAGGTGCGGGAAGAGTTTCGCAAGAATTTTTCTTTTCCCTTAGTATTCTGGATTGACGATGAAATCTACAAGCAACTAATACAGCTTGCGCCAGATTTGGAAAGTTGGGCAACTACGAAAAATTTTGATATATCAACACAACAATTAGTAGATTTTGTTATCCAAACGGCTAATCAATGGTTTAGCAATCAATTAAATTTTAGCGTTAATGTATATCTTAAATTGGAAGATGAGTTAGAAGCAGCACAAAAAGAATTACTTAAAAACCCAGATGTTTATAATTTAGAAATTCAAGCTAATTTAGAATCTTTATTAGGTTTTATAAAACAAATAAATAATCAAAAAGATTTGGCGCTACAGCATTATCACAAAGCTTTTGAGCTATGGCAGCAAAGTAATAATATAGAACCTCAGATAAAAATCCTTGGTGAAATTAGCTTTTGTTATTATCTCAAAGCTTTTAAACATCAAGACATCAATCATCCCGATTGGCAAGTGACTTGGCATTATCTTCAAGAGTATATAAATTTTATTAATCAGTCCCGAAGTCCAGATTTAACTGAGTTTTCACCTAATCTAGAAAAGTTAACGCGAAACCTAACCCCCCGTCCCCCTTCCCTACTAGGGAATGGGGAGAATTCAAAGCCTCTCTCCTGCAAGGAGAGAGGTTTGGAGAGAGGTTTTCCATATTCTCAGTCAGATTTAATTGCTAATGCAGTAGTTAAATTCGGCGATATCTTGCGAGACTTGCAAAAGTGGGAAACTTTGCAGAGTCTTACAGAAAAAGCTTTAGTAGTACATCAAACTAACAACCAGCCAAGTGAATTAGCCAAAGATTACGGCTTTTTAGCTGAGGTGGCTTTGGCTAAAGAAAATTGGGTTGAAGCAAATCGCCTAGTTAAGCAAGCCTTGAAAGTTTTTACTACAATTCCCAATGTGGAATTAGCGAGTATATCAGGGGTTGGATCTGAGATTTCCGAAAGAGATTTAAAATCAAAAGATTTGAGTTTATATCGATTTATTTTAGGTCGTTCTCAATACCATTTAGGTCAACTTCAACAGGCAACTCTCAGCTTAGAAACTGCTATAAATGTGGGTAATCCTTTAGAAGATGTCAGACTTTACTTGGATATTATCAGATTTTTGCAGCAGCTTTATTTTGAGCAGAAAGAATATCTCAAAGCATACAAAATCAAACAGCAACAGCGTTCCATTGAACAGCAATTTGGCTTGCGGGCTTTTATTGGTGCGGGTAGGTTAGAAGCGACAAAGCAGGCATTTGTAGAGACATTGCGCTCAAACTATCCTCAAGGAAACATTGCCCCAGAAATTGCTGCATCTGGTCGTCTGTTGGATGTAGAACGTTTAATCGAACGCATGGGTCGCCCTGATTATAAGTTGATAGTAATTCATGGGCAATCAGGTGTAGGCAAAAGTTCTCTGGTGAATGCGGGACTAGTGCCGGCTTTAAAGGATAAAGCGATCGGTGTTCAAGATTATATGCCGGTGGTAATGCGTGTTTACACCAACTGGATGGAAGAGTTGGGGAAGCTTTTGGGGAAAGATGAAGAATGGGGAGTTTGTAGAGACGCGATGAATCGCGTCTATCCTGAGTCGGGAGAGTTAGAACCTCAACGTTCGACCTCTGAACTCAAAACTCCGACCTTTGAACTCGAAACTCCGACCTTTGAACTCGGAACTCCGACCTCTGAACTCGGAACTCCGACCTCTGAACTCGAAACTCCGACCTCTGAACTCGAAACTCCGACCTCTGAACTCGAAACTTCGACCTCTGAACTCGAAACTCCGACCTCTGAACTCGGAACTCCGACCTTTGATATTCAAAATACCCACTCTTTACTTCTCTCGTCTTCTTCACGCCCTAGTGCAGACGCGATGAATCGCGTCTCTACAAAGTCCTTAATCACTCAACTACGCAAAAACGAACAGCGTAACCTGCGGACGGTGCTAATTTTCGATCAATTTGAGGAATTTTTCTTTGTTTACACCGAACCTGCACAAAGAAAGCAATTCTTTGAGTTTCTGGGAGAGTGTCTGAATGTTCTATCGGTGAAAGTTATCTTATCGCTGCGGGTAGATTACATTCATTACTTGCTGGAGTGCAATGATTTGTCCAGTCTGAAGATTATTGGCAATGACATTCTCAGTAATAATGTGCTTTACAAGTTGGGGAACTTTTCACCTGCTGATACCAAGTCAATTATTCAGCGTTTAACTGAAAATACTAGTTTTCATTTAGAACCTGCTTTAGTTGAACAACTGGTACAAGATTTAGCTGGGGAATTGGGCGAAGTTCGTCCTATTGAGTTGCAGGTTGTAGGGGCGCAACTGCAAACGGAGAATATTACAACTCTGGCAGAATATCGGCAGCGTGGCACTAAGGACGAATTGGTTAAACGTTATTTGCATGAAGTTGTTAATGATTGTGGTGAAGAAAATCACCAAGCAGCAGACATATTACTGTATTTGCTGACGGATGAAAAAGGAACGCGCCCTTTAAAGACTCGCGCTGAATTGAAAGCAGATTTTGAGCCGTACTTCTCGGAGCTCCCCCCAACCCCCCTTAAAAAGGGGGGCTTTATTCTTTCAACCCCCTTTTTAAGGGGGGGTCGCCGCAGGCGGGGGGATCGGAAGCTAGGGCAAAACAAGCGTCTGAAATCAGTAAATTAGATTTAGTGTTAGAAATTTTTGTCCAATCCGGCTTAGTGGTTTTGTTACCAGAAAACCCCGCCGACCGTTATCAACTGGTACATGACTACATCGCCGCTTTTATCCGCCAGCAACAGGAACCGAAGTTAAAGCAGGTGATGGCGGAACTGGAAAAGGAACGAAAAGAAAGAAAACTGAGTGAGGCGAAACTAAATAGCTTTCTCAAACGCGCCCTTTTTGGTACTGTGGCCGCAGGTTTAGGATTTGCTGCTTTAGCAGCAGCAACATTCCAGTGGTCACTAGAGGCAAATGTTAATCAAATTAGCGCCATCAATAATTCTTCTGAAGCCTATCTTGTCTCTGGAAAACATCCAGATGCTTTAATAGCAGCCTTAAAAGCAGGTAGCAAACTCAAGCATACAATTTGGGCGCAGCACAGAAGCGATATCTTAATGCAAACTGTGGCAACTTTACAGCAAGCGGTTTATTTAAAGCCAAAGGAGAAGAAAGAAAACCGTGCGATCGAGGTGAATACTTTAGAAGGTCATAGCAATTCGGTCAATAGCGTCGCCTACAGCCCCAATGGACAACAGTTAGCTTCTGCTAGTGGTGACAAGACGATCAAAATCTGGGATGTCAGCAGTGGTCAACTCCTGAAAACCCTGACTGGTCATAGCAAAGAGGTCATTAGCGTCGCCTACAGCCCCAATGGACAACAGTTAGCTTCTGCAAGTTCTGACAAGACGCTCAAAATCTGGGATGTCAGCAGTGGTCAACTCCTGAAAACCCTGACTGGTCATAGCAAAGAGGTCACTAGCGTCGCTTACAGCCCCAATGGACAACAGTTAGCTTCTGCTAGTACTGACAAGACGCTCAAAATCTGGAATGTCAGCAGTGGCCAACTCCTCAAATCCCTGACTGGTCATAGCAGTGTGGTCACTAGCGTCGCCTACAGCCCCAATGGACAACAGTTAGCTTCTGCTAGTTTTGACAACACGCTCAAAATCTGGGATGTCAGCAGTGGTCAACTCCTCAAATCCCTGACTGGTCATAGCAATGTGGTCACTAGCGTCGCCTACAGCCCCAATGGACAACAGTTAGCTTCTGCTAGTTTTGACAACACGCTCAAAATCTGGGATGTCAGCAGTGGTCAACTCCTGAAAACCCTGACTGGTCATAGCAATGGGATCATTAGCGTCGCCTACAGCCCCAATGGACAACAGTTAGCTTCTGCTAGTTTTGACAACACGCTCAAAATCTGGGATGTCAGCAGTGGTCAACTCCTGAAAACCCTGACTGGTCATAGCAATGGGATCATTAGCGTCGCCTACAGCCCCAATGGACAACAGTTAACTTCTGCTAATGGTGACAACACCATCAAAATCTGGGATGTCAGCAGTGGTCAACTCCTGAAAACCCTGACTGGTCATAGCAGTTATGTTTTTAGCGTCGCCTACAGCCCCAATGGACAACAGTTAGCTTCTGCAAGTGATGACAAGACGATCAAAATCTGGGATGTCAGCAGTGGTCAACTCCTGAAAACCCTGACTGGTCATAGCAATTCGGTCTTTAGCGTCGCCTACAGCCCCAATGGACAACAGTTAGCTTCTGCAAGTGTTGACAAGACGCTCAAAATCTGGGATGTCAGCAGTGGTCAACTCCTGAAAACCCTGACTGGTCATAGCAGTTATGTTTATAGCATCGCCTACAGCCCCAATGGACAACAGTTAGCTTCTGCTAGTTATGACAAGACGCTCAAAATCTGGGATGTCAGCAGTGGTCAACTCCTGAAAACCCTGACTGGTCATGGCAGTCAGGTCATTAGCGTCGCCTACAGCCCCAATGGACAACAGTTAGCTTCTGCAAGTGGTGACAACACCATCAAAATCTGGGATGTCAGCAGTGGTCAACTCCTAAAAACCCTGACTGGTCATAGCAGTTATGTTTATAGCGTCGCCTATAGCCCCAATGGACAACAGTTAGCTTCTGCAAGTTCTGACAAGACGCTCAAAATCTGGGATGTCAGCAGTGGTCAACTCCTGAAAACCCTGACTGGTCATAGCAGTGTGGTCACTAGCGTCGCCTACAGCCCCAATGGACAACAGTTAGCTTCTGCTAGTACTGACAAGACGATCAAAATCTGGAATGTCAGCAGTGGCCAACTCCTCAAATCCCTGACTGGTCATAGCAGTGTGGTCACTAGCGTCGCCTACAGCCCCAATGGACAACAGTTAGCTTCTGCTAGTTATGACAAAACAATAATTTTATGGGATTTGGATTTCGACAATTTATTACACAGTGGTTGCAGTTTGCTAAATAATTACCTCATTGCCCATCCAGAAGTGTTAGAAGAGTTGCAATCATGCCAAACTCCATCGCGTTTGGTGCAAGGGGCGAAAGCGTTACTCATCCAAGGTGAGAATTTAGCGCGAAATAATGATATTAATGGCGCTGTTAATAAGTTTGGCAAAGCGCAGCAGTGGGATAATAAATTAAAGTTTGATTCCCAGGCGAAAGCAAAAAAGTTGGCGAATCAAGCCAAGGTTGAATCGGAGTCGAAGTCACGTTAAAGATTATCAAGAAATAAATTATCCAAGGTCTTTAGCAAGACAAACATCCTTTGTGAAGCAGGTTAAGAAAGCAAATAGAGATGTGACTTTACCCATAACTTTGCCGCTACTGGAACCATAACTTTGCCGTCAGCAACACTATAACCCTCATTCTTGCGTCAGCTAATTTTGGATGAAATTGACGGTTTGGAACCATAACTTTGCCGCTAGTCCGAATTGGAAGGATAAGCTTGCCGTGAGTCCAATCAAGCATAGAAAGCAGGAAAGCACCGAATTTTTCTAGAATAGAGCAGAAGCGGTTCATGCTGGTATGGGATAGAAACTTTCGGCTATCCCTCTGTTCTGAGTAATTACTGGAGTATTAGAAGCTCCTCCTAATCAGTAAGAACATTGCGAACAATACCCTAAGCTGCCACTCTAACCAAAATAGTTGGCTATGACAATGAAGGCAATTTTGCACAAGAGGATGTTGATGTATTAAACAAACTCTGATATTTTTATTTTAAATTTTTCTGGAAATTTCCATTTATGGTAGCCATATTACTTCATAGTGAGGAATATGTAGACTTAACGTTTAAGCTGAGAGGCGCACCGATTCCTCTTGATAATGGTTATGCTATCTATAGTGCTTTGTCCAGGATTTGTCCTAGCCTTCACGAACTAAAGTCTATTGGTATTCATCCGATTGCTGGAATACCGAACAGGAACAATTTGCTTGAACTCACTGCTCAATCTCGTCTAAAAATTCGGATTTATCATCAACAAATTCCTTTAGTTTATCCTTATTTAGCAGGTCAAGCTTTTCATATAGTTCAAAATTTTTATCAACTAGATATTCCCGATTATAAACCGTTAATTTCTTCAGAAAGTGTCTATTCCAGATTAGTGATAATTAAAGGGTTCCAAGACTCTAATAATTTTATTGAAGCTGTGCAACGGCAACTGGATAACTTAGGAATACAAGGGAAAATTGAACTTCTTACCCGACAAGATGGAATGCCTCAACGAAGACAATTAACCATCAATAAACAAGGAAAACAGTTTAAAGTTAGAGGATTTGGCATAAAAATCAGCGAACTCAACCCAGAAGATTCCTTAACCTTGCAAGAACAGGGAATTGGCGGGAAACGAAAGATGATGTGTGGAATATTTGTCCCAGCGACTCGCAGCAAGGAAGAAGAGGAAACCTGATTATGGTTGCTACCCAACCCAAAATTTCCCTATCTCTCGATGCTGCGGATACGACAATAATGCACCGCGTCGGAATGACGGGGCTTTACATGACTTTAAAGCGGTTAGAAAAGCAATATCCCTTATCTCGTCAACGGGGAGGACATATATCATGGTTTTTGACTGCTGATACTATTGAATTATTCTGGGAAGGAAGTGATTTCGTCGCCCTATCTTGGTTAATTAATGAGTCTTTTCAATTAGATGATACAGGTTTAATTCATTTAGCAGGATTAGAGAATAATACAATAGATTTAAGTCAGAAAGTCCACATTCATAAGGGAATGTGTGCTGTTTTTCTACGTCATAATCAGTTTTATCAAGCGGGAGAGCTAGTTAACAATGAACTAGAGGTTGAAGAAAAAAAAGTCGAGTATCAATACAAATCCCTAACTTGGTACGCACATCAAACCTTTGCAGAGAAGTTATGGGAGGCAGATACCCAACAACTTAGACATGATTATGTTCAAATAACCAGTTGGTTATATTTAGGGGGAATTGTTCGCCATGCTAGGACGCAGAATACTACAAAACTAGAAGAGAAACCTGAATACGCCTTAGCACTATTATTTGTACCAGTAGTTTGTCATTATTGCTTACTTCATATACCATCAGAAGACTTAAAAGAAAGGAAACCCCATCGCTACTTGGTGGTAATTCCAGAAATAAAGGATTTTGAAGACGCTTCTCAAAGGAGATGGCGATTACAGCAATTAGAAAATAAACAGTTTCATGTTAGTAGTCTTGGGGAAGCAGGATTACTTTATTACAGCTTAGACGATATTCAGCCTGAAGTGGCCTACTATCAAGCTTGTCAAGTTTGGTTATATGAAAAAACAAATAAAGCTTCTCGTCAACGGACATTGATGAGTATAGAAGAAATTAAAATTGATAAGAATATTTTAATCACTTATCAACAAGTGCAAAAATACTTTAAAACTAATTATCAGATAATTAAATATAAGCAAATTTTTATTAAGGTCAATCCGATTCGCTCCCTAATTGCTGATAATTTAGTGAAAGGAATCCATTGGTGGTCTAATTTTTGGGAAAAATTGGTGATAGAGGACTCAAAAGAATATTTATTTAACCAGTTATTTTCCAATCGAGAAGGATTCATCATAATGGCAGAGAATAGTGAAGAAGACAAGCAGTATCTTATTTTTATTAAGGTATTTCAGCAAGCTATGAAGGGCAACTTTGCTAAAATTTATGCCAAAACAGAGGAAGGTAAAGATCCTCCAATTAAGAAGAAAGTTGAACGATTAAGGGCAGAGCTAAACTATTGTTATGATGAATTGTCGTTTAAGGAATATTTGTCTGACTTTTTAGTAAGAGGGGGATTAAATAAGTATTTTAATGAGCATCAGGAAGAGATTGCACTACTAATTAAAAAATCACCTTGGCAAGAAATAAGAATTTGGTCATTGTTAGCGATCGCCAGTTATAAACCCAAAGATAAAGCCACTAATAGGGATGATAGTTCATTGCCAAACAATCAAAAACTAGAAGAAGTGAATGATGACTCAGAAGAAGAATGACAATAATATCCCCAATTATTATCTTTACGGAACAGTCCTCACTCGTTATGGTTTAGCGTCCTTAAATCATGACATTAGACGAGGAAATAAGACTACTCTGCAAAAAGGTTATTGGAATGATGGTAAGATTCATTCTTTTGTAGGTTCAAGTGCAATTCGTTGGGCGTTACGTTTTTATCTTCAAAAGCAAGGTTATTTGGTTAATCGAGTTTGGGATGAAGACGAAAATATTAATCGGTTAACAAGTGAAGATTTCGATCCAGAACAATTTTATGATGATGATATTTTTGGGTTTGCTTTATTAGAGTCTGCTGAAACAGAGGAGGAGGCTTCAACAACGAAAAAAAAGAAACAAACAAAAGTTAGTACTCCTAATCAGCGAATGGGTGCTTTAGGGATGAATATGGCTGTGTCGCTAACGCCTTATGATGGTGCAGTCAAGTTAGGGGCAAAAAGTGGCAGAGAAAAGGATAGCACATCGCTTCACTTTACAGAATATCATGCAACTCGATATCAATATTATTTTGGAATTAATGCCACTCATCTCAAAGATTTTTCGCGGATTTTACCTCTGATAGATGGGATTATGAACCTGCCCAAGGTAGGAGGGAGTAGTAATATTTTTAATTATCCTTTCTGTCCAGATAGTTTGGTATTTCAATGGACAAATCATTTTGCTTCCTATATTTCTTATTGTTTTGAATATTGCGATCCTAAGAGTAAGGAAGCAAAACTTACAAAAGAGTTTATAGATGAAGTGGAATGTGGACAGATTGACCCTAGTCAATTGTGGATTGGGGGAACAATTGTTAAGGAGGTACAGCAATTAGAGAATTTTGATAATTCCCCTTTTAATAAGGCGCATATTTATCGTAATCGAAATGAACTGATTGAAGTTTTGAAAACAGTCATTAAAAGAGATTTGGGCTTAGGAGAATCAAAATGATTGCACCATTAATTCTCTATTTGGATGTTCCATTTGCAACTTTTCGGGAGTCCCATGCAAGGGAAATGGGAAAAACCTATCCTGTTCCTCCTCCAGCGACAGTGTATGGAATGTTGTTGTCTTTGGTAGGGGAAACGAATGTCTATCGCCACTGTGGGGTAGAATTGGCGATCGCGATGTTATCTAGCCCCAAAAAGTCACGAATTTTGCGTCAAATGAGACGGTTTAAGAATGCTGATTTTAGCCATCCAGAGAATGTTATTCCCTGTTATCAAGAAATTTTGTCTCATCTGAAGTGTTTGATTTGGGTTCGTTCTGACGGGGAGAAGATACAACCAAGTTTAAGGGAGAGGATACAGGTAGCGTTTGACCATCCTGAGCTAGTAAGACGGTTTGGTTGTTTATTTTTGGGAGAAAGTGACCAGTTGATTAAAACGATCAAACTTGTCTCGGAAGATTATCTAGAGGGGGTGAGACAGTGGGTAATTAGGGATAATCAAGGCAGGTTAACTTTACCTTATTGGGTTGACCATGTGGGGTCAAGAAATACCCGATTTTTGAGGTATCGGATTGAGGAAATGCCAAGCTCACCACCTCCTGATTTAGCGTGGACGATGATTCAATCTTCAATTTGACAAGTACCCCTGCTGGCGAGGGGAATTGAGGGTAAAAAATGACAGAAAGGATTACAGGGTTAAGGGATATAGCAATTTAGATAAAGAAAAAGGTGCTTGCAAATCCTTGAAAGAGTTAGAGGGATTGAGTTTTAGAGGTTGAAGAAATACAAGAAATTGATAAGTTTTGTCTTTTTGGGATCTCCGGCTGAGGGGTACTTGTAAAATTGTGAGTGAGCCTTCATCACCCAAGGGTTTTAGCCTTTGCTGTGAGTCGTGGCTTTATGCCGTTAGGCGTTGCTCAAGAAGTAAAGGTTGCAGCCAACTGGAAGTGCGAAGAAGTGAGTCGTGGCTTTATGCCGTTAGGCGTTGCTCAAAGGCTAATATTTATCATCTATGGGTTTTTCCTCCAGGTGAGTCGTGGCTTTATGCCGTTAGGCGTTGCTCAATCTTGCAAGATGAAGCGGCTAATGTTATTAGCCACGCGATCGCATGAACAACCTTTGCAAATGGCAGAGTTTGATAAACAAGCTGCCCTAGAAGCACTTTGTCAAGGACAAACTGTGATTCCCTTTTGGTGCGATCGCGTGCATCAACAATTAAGGGACAATCTTAAAAGCTTTAGTAGCTAATTTGACGTTGGATATATAAGTTCGGTGGTCGCAAAATAGCGCAACACAAGTCTCATACTTAACAACTCATAAAAGTGAGTCTATAATTATACTGCGTATGCTCCACCTCAAGCCGACCTTTTATGCCAGAAGAAATTGACAAGAAATCTCTGAGTGAACGTGACATTTGTACGAAATACATTACACCTGCTCTGATTAATCGGGGATGGGACATTAACACTCAGATTCGTGAGGAAGTGACTCTGACAAAAGGTAGGGTAATTGTTAGGGGTAAGCTTGCTAGTCGAGGTGAGCAGAAACGCGCTGATTATGTGCTGTATCACAAACCCGGTGTACCACTGGCTGTAATTGAAGCTAAAGATAATAATCACAGTGTCAGTGCGGGAATGCAACAGGCGATCGCAACTGGTGAATTAATTGATGTACCATTCATCTTTAGCTCCAATGGCGACGCTTTTATGATGTGCGATCGCACAATTACTCAGGGACAGCGAGAACGAGAAATACACCTCGATAAGTTCCCGACACCGCAGGAACTTTGGCAAAAATACTGTGATTGGAAGGAAATTGACTCGGAGATTCAGCCGATTGTTGCTCAAGATTACTATCCCAGTCCTGACAAAAAACAGCCACGCTATTATCAACAGATTGCTATTAACCGGACAATTGAAGCGATCGCAAAAGGAGAAAACCGCATCCTGTTAGTGATGGCGACGGGTACAGGTAAGACTTTTACAGCTTTTCAGATTATCTGGCGGTTGTGGAAGTCGGGGGCGAAAAAGCGTATCCTGTTTTTGGCAGATCGGAATATTTTGGTCGATCAAACTAGAGTCAATGACTTTAAACCCTTTGGCTCAAGAATGACCAAAATTAAGCAGCGACAGATAGATAAATCTTACGAAATTTATCTATGTCTGTATCAGGCAGTAACGGGAAATGAAGAGGCGAAAAACATTTATCGCCAATTCTCGCCAGATTTTTTTGACCTAATTATTATAGATGAGTGCCATCGGGGAAGCGCGGCTGAGGATTCGGCATGGCGAGAGATTTTACAATATTTTAGAAATGCTACGCAGATTGGCTTGACAGCTACCCCAAGGGAAACAGAAGAAGTTTCTAATATCAATTATTTTGGTGAGTCAGTTTTTACCTATTCGCTCAAACAAGGGATTGAAGATGGTTTTTTAGCTCCCTACAAAGTGATTCGCATTGACTTAGATAAAGACTTGAGTGGATGGAAACCGAAGCCAGGACAACGAGATAAATATGGTAAAGAAATTCCTGACCAAGTATTTAATCAGCGAGATTTTGATAGAACTCTGGTTTTAGAGAAGCGCACGGAGTTAGTTGCACGGATTATTTCTGATTATCTCAAATCAAGCGATCGCTTTGCCAAAACGATCATTTTTTGTGAGACTACTGACCACGCAGAACGGATGCGGGTAGCATTGGTGAACGAAAATACTGATTTGGTGGCGGAGAATAGCCGCTACGTTATGCGAATTACTGGAGATGATACTCAAGGAAAGGCAGAACTAGATAATTTCATTGACCCGGAAAGTAAATATCCCACCATTGTTACTACATCTGAATTGCTGACGACGGGTGTTGATGCTAAAACCTGTAAATTGATTGTTTTGGATCAACGTATCCTGTCAATGACTAAATTTAAGCAAATTATTGGTCGCGGGACTCGCATTGATGAAGACTATGGCAAAATGTTCTTCACAATTATGGATTTTAAAAAAGCGACTGAGTTATTTGCTGACCCTGACTTTGATGGCGATCCTGTACAAATTTATCAACCTAAGCCAGTTGATCCAATTGTCCCACCTGATCCTGGAGATGATGAAGTAGTTATAGATGATGGCGAGATTAGCCGCAAGCAAACGCGGGATAGGTATGTAATTGCAGACGAAGAGGTGTCTGTTGCTTTTATCCGAGAGCAATACTACGGCAAAGACGGTAAGCTAATTACGGAATCGGTTAAGGACTATACTCGCAAAACAGTTAGTCAGGAGTATGCCTCGTTAGATGCTTTCTTGAAGAAATGGCACTCTACAGAGCAGAAGCAGGCTATTATCCAAGAGTTACAAGTGTTGGGAGTGCCTTTGGAAGCTTTGGAAAATGAGGTTGGTAAGGATTTTGACCCCTTAGACTTGATTTGTCATGTTGTTTTTGACCAACCGCCACTAACTCGCAAAGAAAGGGCGAACAATGTCCGTAAGCGTAACTACTTTAGCAGGTATGGCGAACAAGCCAGAACGGTTTTAAATGCTTTGTTGGATAAATATGCTGATGAGGGGATTGAAGATATTGAAAGTCTGGATGTGTTAAAGGTTAAACCCATCAGTGATTTAGGCACTCCGCTAGAGATAATTAGTATTTTCGGTGGTAAGCAAGCTTATTTACAAGCTTTGTCCGTTCTCAAGTCAGAACTATATCGAGTATCTTGACATCCTTGAATAGGATATGATCTCTGTTCTAAGTTAATCGCGCCAATCGGCGATCGCAGTCTCATATTATGTCAATCAGCACTACAATTAAGACTATTCAAGATATCATGCGGAAGGATGCGGGCGTTGATGGTGACGCGCAACGCATTAACCAGTTAGTTTGGATGATATTCCTTAAGGTTTTTGATGCCCGTGAAGAAGAATATGAACTGTTAGAAGATAATTATAAATCTCCGATTCCTGAAGGGTTGCGTTGGCGTAACTGGGCAGCAGATGCAGAAGGGATTACTGGAGATGGTTTACTAGATTTTGTAGATAATGCTTTATTTAAAACTCTCAAAGAACTGAGAACTACCGCAACTGATTCGCGTGGGCAGATGATTGGTAAGGTGTTTGAGGATGCCTACAACTATATGAAAAATGGCACTCTCATCCGCCAAGTAATTAATAAGCTCAACGAAGTTGATTTTAATAAAAAAGATCAGAAAAAGCAGTTCAGCGAAATTTACGAGAAGATTCTCAAAGATTTGCAGAGTGCGGGTAATGCCGGAGAATATTATACTCCGCGTGCGGTGACAAAGTTTATTGTAGATAGAATCAAGCCGCAATTAGGCGAAATAGTATTTGACCCTGCTTGCGGTACAGGTGGCTTTTTAACAGCAGCTATTGATTATATTCGCCAACATTTTCAAAGTGCTGATGTTCCAGAAATTCTGCAACGGGCGATTCGCGGGACTGAGAAAAAGCCGTTACCTTATAACCTTTGTGTGACGAATTTGATTTTACATGGTATTGATGTGCCTGAAGCTGAACATGATAACACTTTGGCACGACCATTGCGCGATTACAGTCCTCAAGAACGGGTAGATGTAATTATCACTAATCCGCCTTTTGGTGGGATGGAAGAAGATGGCATTGAGGACAATTTTCCTACTACCTTCCGCACACGAGAAACGGCAGATTTATTTCTGGTGCTGATTGCTCATTTACTTAAAGAAGGGGGTAGAGGGGCAATAGTTTTGCCAGATGGTACGCTGTTTGGGGAAGGTGTAAAGACGCGGATTAAAGAAAAGCTGCTGCAAGATTGCAATCTGCATACAATTGTTCGTTTACCAAATGGCGTATTTAATCCCTACACAGGTATTAAAACTAATCTGCTATTTTTCACCAAAGGCGAACCAACAGAAACGATTTGGTATTATGAACACCCTTATCCAGCAGGGTATAAGTCATACTCGAAAACTAAGCCGATTCGCTTTGAGGAGTTTGCACCAGAGCAAGAATGGTGGGATAACCGCGAGGAAAATGAATTCGCTTGGCAAGTTTCCATTGCAGATTTGAAGGCGAATAACTACAACCTAGATATTAAAAATCCTCACAAAGTTGATGTAGAACACGCTGATTTAGATGAGATGTTAGCGGAGCATCAAAAACTCATGGCAGAGTTGGGTCAGGTGCGGAGTAAGTTGAAGTTTGAATTAATAGAAGCGTTGGAACGAAATGAAGCTTGAAAGTTTTTTTGATAATTTTCAATTGTTAACTGATGCGCCAAATGCAGTTGCCAATTTACGAAAAATAATTTTGCAATTGGCTGTAAAGGGAAAGCTAGTTTGTCAAAATCCAAGTGACGAAAGTAGCCAAAAATTATTACAAAGAGTAAAAACGCATAAACAACAATTAGTTTTAAATAAAATAATTGTTAGGGATACTGAATTACCATCAATTAATCAAAATGAAATTCTGTTTGAACTTCCTCAAGGATGGCAGTGGGAAAGGCTTGGTAATCTTGCAAGATTTATAGATTACCGAGGAAAAACACCACCAAAAACAGAGAGTGGAATTAGGTTAATTACTGCTAAAAATGTACGAATGGGATTCCTACAAGATGAGCCAAAAGAGTACATATCAAAAGATACTTATCTTGAATGGATGACACGAGGTTTTCCAAAATATGGAGATATACTTTTTACAACTGAAGCTCCTCTTGGGAATGTTGCACAACTACTAACTGAAGAAAAGGTTGCTTTAGCCCAGAGAATTATTGACCTTCAGCCTTTTTCAGATTTATTCGGGCGATATTTGCTAACAGCATTCATGAGTCCTTTCCTACAAAATATTCTCAATGAGAAAGCGACGGGAATGACTGCTCAAGGTATAAAGTCAGCAAAATTGAAGGTGATTTTGATGCCAGTTCCACCACTGGCAGAACAAAAACGCATTGTAGAGAAGTGCGATCGCCTGCTTTCTATCTGCGACGAAATCGAAAAACGTCAGCAGCAAAGGCAAGAAAGCATTTTGAGGATGAATGAGAGTGCGATCGCTCAACTCCTCTCCTCTCAAAATCCCGAAGAATTTCGCCAACACTGGCAGCGCATTTGCAATAATTTTGACCTACTCTACAGCGTTCCTGAAACGATTCCTAAACTGCGTCAGGTGATTTTGCAATTAGCAGTGCAAGGTAAACTTGTGCGTCAAGATCCAAATGATGAGCCAGCACGAGAATTACTTAATAAAATCAAGAGCGATCAAAGCAAATCATTTCCTCCGATTAGCTCTGAAGAAATTCCATTTGATTTGCCTAATGGATGGATTTTTGCAAGACTTGGCAATCTTATAGAACCTTCTAGAGATATTACTTACGGAATTATCAAACTAGGTTTAGAGCCAACAGAAAACGGAGTAAAGACTTTAAGATGTAGCGATATTCTTTATCGAAGGATCAATAATTCAAATATAAGGAGCGTAGCTAGAGATTTATCAGAGCAATACAGTAGGACTATTATACAAGGTGGCGAACTTTTAATGAATATTCGAGGAACGTTGGGGGGATGCGCTATAGCCACAGAGGAATACAAAGGATGCAATATTGCTAGAGAAGTTGCAATGATTCCTATTAGCCGTCATATTTCCAGCTTATATATACTTGATGTCATTTCATCCCCCTTTATTCAGATAAAGACTATGCAGAATTTAAGAGGAATTGCATACAAGGGGTTAAACCTTAATCTTCTCAGAATGTTTGTAATTCCTCTCCCACCCCTCACTGAACAAAAACGCATTGTAGAGAAGTGCGATCGCCTGATGTCCCTCTGCGATACCCTAGAAGCCAAATTGAAACAAGGGCGAGACAGCAGCGAGAAGCTGATGGAAGTTGCAGCAGAGCATGTGCTAACAGCTTAATAGCAAGTTTTACCGAGAGTTAGAGTATATTTGTACTTTGTATCTAAAATTATGAGATTTAGGATCACCCCGTGTCCTTTGTTGCTAACACTTCACTGACAATCACGCTCAAAGTCCCAACCCTCAACGATGACAAAGCAGATTTCATTCGGATGTTTGGACTTTGGCAGCAAATCAGAGGAATCGATATACCAAAAGTTATCTTTGATTTTTCAGGTTGTCGCTTTCTTCGCCCAAATGCTGTCGCTTTTTTAGGTGGTTTAGCTCGCCTCATTCAATCTCATGGTGGTCAAGCTACCTTTGCGTGGGATACACTTCAAGACGATATTAAAGGTAATCTCACTCAAAACGGCTTTCTATATGCCTTTGGAGAAAATCAGCAAGGGTGGAAAGGAAATTCCGTTGCTTACAGGGAAGATCCTAATGATGACCTTGAAAGCATTCTGAGTTACCTTGATGAGCAATGGCTTGGGCGTGGTTGGGTAAACATTAACCAAAATCTCAAGGATGAAATTATCCAGAACGCTCTTGAAATCTATAGCAATGCTTTTGAACACGGGCTATCGGATATCGGTGTATTCACTTGTGGACAGCGTTATCCTAACTTAAATAAACTAAAGCTGACTGTGATTGACTTTGGCGTTGGCATTCCAGCTAATGTTCGCCACTTCCTTCAAGACAGTCAGAAATTAGCTGAAGAAACTCTAAGTTGGGCGTTTAAACCTGGTAAGACAACCCGACCCAGTAGAATATGCGGAGGTACTGGGCTTGATTCATTAAAAAAATTTGTAAAGAGTAAACAGGGTAAAATAGAGGTCTACAGCCATGACGCTTACGGTTTAATTGACGAAACTCAAGAGATTTACCAAAGCGCACCCACCTTCTTTGAGGGAACTTTAATAAATATCACTATTAAATGCGACGTAAATCACCATAACTTTACAGAAAATGAAGTATTATTTTAGTACAAAGGTTCTAATAGAGGTTTTAGAGCCATGAAATACAAAGTCTATGAGCTAATTGGCGAAAACTGCATGAGCCAGCAGTCCGGGCAAAAAATCTATGATTTAATTTATCCTCAACTGCAAGCAGGAAAGTTAGTAGAGCTAGACTTTGCTGACGTAAGAAGGTTTTTGTCTGTGTTTTTCAACATTGCAATTGGTCAGTTATTGCGCGATATCAAAGCTGAAGACCTAGATCGGCTTCTAGTTGTATCTAACCTCAGTCCTCTTGGTCAACAGACCTACGATAATGTGATTGAAAATGCTTTGCGTTATTACTCAGATGAGCAATATCGTGAAGCCGTAGATGAGATGGTTCTTGAACAATCTGCCTGTTAGTCATGTCAGTTAACTACACCGTAAAGGCAGATGTCATTGACATCACGACTGATTCCCCCCAAAAGGGGGATATTTTTTTGGTTGATACGAATGTCTGGTACTGGCTGACGTATCCTCCAGCAAGTTTGTCTTTAACTACGTATCAAAGCACCTATTCAAACTACATTACAGATACTTTTACAGCAGGTGCTACCCTTTGCTGCTCTGGTTTATCGCTGGCTGAATTAGCCCATATTATTGAAAGAGAAGAAAAAAAGCTATCATCCTACAGTTCTAGCAGAATTAACAATAAAGAATACCGCCATAACTACCCTTCAGAACGTGCTAGGGTTGTTTCCTTAGTAAAAGCAGCATGGAATCAAGTCAAGAACACCTTTGCTCTTCAAATTAGTGTCAAACTCGATGAAGACACTGTAGATAATGCTTTAACTCAGTTCACTACTCAGTGTTTGGATGGTTATGACCTGTTTATTCTTGAATCCATGAAACAAGAATCAATAAACAAGATTATTACTGATGATGGCGATTATGTGACAGTGCCAGGAATCCAGGTATTTACAGCTAATCCAGGAGCGATCGCCGCAGCTAGAAATCAAGGCAAACTTATAACTAGATAAGCATTGTCCTAAAAAATCGCCAGCAATTACACAGTTGTTACTCGCCTCTTCAAATCCGACTGGGTACGGTGTAGTACGATGTGCGATCACTTCGTTAACAAATTACGATTTTGGTGGAATTTTCCCGTCATTCTGAGCTTGTTTAATCGCTCGTTTCAAAATTAACACCGCCATTTGAGACAAAGAACGCTCCTCTGCATCAGCCAATTGTTGCAGGGCTTCTTTATCTTCTTCTTCCATGTAAATAGTTACTGTTACTTTTCCCATATCACTATCATAAGCGAATTAGTGTGTTTTTGTATTTATCACATAAAAATACACTAATTAACACAAAAACGCTTTATTTTAGCGTATAATTACAGATAAGTCAAAAGCCAGCCATCAACTTTCTCACGGCGGATGCTGGCTTTTGGCCCCCCTATCACAGGAGACATATACAATGTTAAAGCCTGTTAGCCACAAAACAGAAGAACACAGAGCTTATCAACAAGCTTTAGATGATTTCGGCATCACAGAATTACTAGCAAAGCTCAACAACTACTCTGACGCAGACTTTGATAGCACTTGGATGCAACTCCAGCCGCAAGAAATAGAAAGTCTAGCTGCGATTCTGATTTCACAGTTAACTCACAGCATCAATGGTAAATTGATTGCCGCTTATCTCAATCTCATCCGCCACAATCACCAAGATATAGCCCCAGGCTTGATTAGCCTCAAATACCCAGACGCATCTATTCAGTTTCCCGCTAACTTTCCCGACGTAGCAAAGACACCCAGATTTTTATATGGCGATCGCTTGCGTTGGCTCTCTAATGAAAGCGATACTGACTGGGGTATTGTCATTGGTCGATTTTATAGCTTTGCAAGCGATCGCTGCTGCTGGAGTTGGTGCTACCTGATTTGGTTGAGCAAAGATAGCCCCAGTGTAGCTTGGACTTCTGCCGATATTGCTTGGGAAGAAGATTTAGAACCAATCAGCGAGGAGACAAACTTATGAATCCTCATCCACTCAAGCAGCGAGAACAAGATTTGATGCAATTCTACAGTTATTGTCAATTGGGAATGACTCCCAAGCAGTTTTACACCAAGTGGCAGGTGAACCACGAAGAAATTGCTCAGATTTGCGATCGTTCCCTTTCCACCGTTCGACGCTGGTTTGCTAGAGGTAAAAACTACCGCCGCCCCATGCCAGCCGATTTACGCCACCTTGCACTGATGAACTTTTTGCTGGAACATTTTGAGGATATCCCCGAAGAAGTGTTGCAGAAGCTTTGTTTTCCAGACAAGAGTGAGTAGGAATTGAATCTAATTTCAATATCAATTTGATATTTCTTGCCAGCCACCGTCACAGTAGGCTGGCTTTTGTCTTGGAAATTACAGATTTTACCAGGAGAATTCAATGACTTACCTTGAAAAGCTCAGTCCTTGGTGTATAGTTCGACTTAAACCTAATATGCAAAACCAGATTGTAGCTCGTTTTCGTCGCCGCAGTGATGCAGAAGCTCATCTACAAGTTTTATGTCGACTCATCCCTAGCGTAAGTTTTACACTAATTTTCAATGTGGTGTTAGAGTAACAAGACTTGAATACTGTAAAGTGAGTAGCGATGCCTGCGGCGGGCTATGCCAACGCATCTTCCTGTTACCTGAAATTCTCACGCAGACGGAAACTTGCTCCGCCATATCCTTAATCGCCGACATCACAATTGCAATCACAAAATCAATAAATGCGATCGCTGAAATCACAGTTGCGAACACAAAAATAACAAATGCAGTCGCCGAAATAGCAATTGCGATTGCCAAATCAATAAATGCTTACGCCAAAATAACAAACGCGTAGGCGTAGCCCGCCGCAGGCATCACCAAATCTATAAATGCGTTGGCGTAGCCTAACCCAGGCATCGCATCCATCCTCTTTTTACCTGAAACTGGTAGTGGGTGATCGCAAAATCACTATATTGTCTGTTCACAAGTAAAAAACGCTTATCCACGAGGTTCTTTCATTGGCGACATACATCACTTGTGATGAAAATCTATCCGTTTGTGGAATCTAGGGCGCTGGTGTTGAATTTCTTTGATAATAAAATATGTGCGACTCTCACGCCCTTATCCATGAACGAACAGCGTCAACAAGCCTATTTCAACCTTATTCAAAACCTGTTGAATTGCCGTAGTGACGATGAAGTACAAGAAATTTTGGCTGCAAACCAAGATTTAATTGATGCTGGCTTAGTAGAAAAGATGCTGGAAATGGCAAGTAATCTACTAAGGCAGGGCGAATTAGACCAAGCTAATCGTTTAATGAATATAGCAGGACAGCAACTTGGGGTTTCTAGTAAATTATCATCGACTGCCACAGAACAAGAATACTTAGATTTCTTAAAGCAAGTGCTGAAAGTAATAGCAGATAGTAGAGGTAACGCACAGGTAGTTTACTCCTTGCTGGCAAAGAATACAGACAAACTCGACGGAGTGTTAGCAGAAATATTGCGCCGTTGGGGGACAAATAGGCTTGGGGAAGTGACAGCAGATGAAGCGGAAGATTTAGCAGCAGTTATTTTTGTATTGAGCAATCTAATAGCGCAATTCCCTTTGGGTGGCAAAGCCAGCAATATGGAAATTGCCATTACTGGCTATGAAGTCGCGTTAATACTCTACACCAGAGAAGCTTTGCCTCAAAATTGGGCAGCAACGCAAAATAATCTCGCCCTTGCCTACAGCAACAGAATCAAAGGAGACAGAGCAGATAACATCGAAAATGCCATCACTGCTTATACTGCTGCTTTAACTGTCTACACCAGAGAAGCTTTGCCTCAAAATTGGGCAGCAACGCAAAATAATCTCGCCCTTGCCTACAGCAATAGAATCAAAGGAGACAGAGCAGATAACATCGAAAATGCCATTACTGCTTATACTGCTGCTTTAACTGTCAGAACCAGAGAAGCTTTGCCTCAAAATTGGGCAGCAACGCAAAATAATCTCGCCCTTGCCTACAGGGAGAGAATAAAAGGAGACAGGGCAGATAACATCGAAAATGCGATCGCGGCTTTAACTGCTGCTTTAACTGTCAGAACTCCTGAAGCTTTGCCTATTGATTGGGCAATGACGCAAAATAATCTCGCCCTTGCCTACAGTGATAGAATCAAAGGAGACAGAGCAGATAACATCGAAAATGCCATTACTGCTTCTACTGCTGCTTTAAGTGTCTATACCAGAGAAGCTTTGCCTCAAAATTGGGCAGCAACGCAAAATAATCTCGGACTTGCCTACAGCAATAGAATCAAAGGAGACAGGGCAGATAACATCGAAAATGCGATCGCGGCTTTAAATGCTGCTTTAACTGTCTATACCAGAGAAGCTTTGCCTCAAAATTGGGCAGCAACGCAAAATAATCTCGGACTTGCCTACAGCGATAGAATCAAAGGAGACAAGGCAGATAACATCGAAAATGCGATCGCGGCTTATAGTTCTGCTTTAACTGTCAGAACTCCTGAAGCTTTGCCTATTGATTGGGCAGCAACGCAAAATAATCTCGCAAATGCCTACTATTCTAGAATAAAAGGAGACAGGGTAGATAACATCGAAAATGCGATCGCGGCTTATAGTTCTGCTTTAACTGTCAGAACTCCTGAAGCTTTGCCTATTGATTGGGCAGCAACGCAAAATAATCTCGCAAATGCCTACAGCGATAGAATCAAAGGAGACAAGGCAGATAACATCGAAAATGCGATCGCGGCTTTAACTGCTGCTTTAACTGTCTACACCAGAGAAGCTTTGCCTATTGATTGGGCAGCAACGCAAAATAATCTCGCAAATGCCTACAGGAATAGAATAAAAGGAGACAGGGCAGATAACATCGAAAATGCGATCGCGGCTTTAACTGCTGCTTTAACTGTCTACACCAGAGAAGCTTTGCCTATTGATTGGGCAGCAACGCAAAATAATCTCGCAAATGCCTACAGCGATAGAATCAAAGGAGACAAGGCAGATAACATCGAAAATGCGATCGCGGCTTTAACTGCTGCTTTAACTGTCTACACCAGAGAAGCTTTGCCTATTGATTGGGCAGCAACGCAAAATAATCTCGCAAATGCCTACAGGAATAAAATAAAAGGAGACAGGGCAGATAACATCGAAAATGCGATCGCGGCTTTAACTGCTGCTTTAACTGTCAGAACTCCTGAAGCTTTGCCTATTGATTGGGCAGCAACGCAAAATAATCTCGCAAATGCCTACAGGGATAGAATAAAAGGAGACAGGGCAGATAACATCGAAAATGCGATCGCGGCTATAACTGCTGCTTTAACTGTCTATACCAGAGAAGCTTTGCCTATTGAATGGGCAATGATGCAAAATAATCTCGGACTTGCCTACAGCTATAGAATAAAAAGAGACAGCGCAGATAACATCGAAAATGCGATTGCTGCTTTTACTGCTGCTTTAACTGTCAGAACTCCTGAAGCTTTGCCTATTGATTGGGCAGAGACTTTATTCAACCTGGGAATTGTTTACCAAAACGCAAACCAGTTTGCCTTAGCGTACAATACTTTTGAGCCTATCATTGCCACTATAGAATCTTTACGGGAAGAAATAGTATCTGGTGAAGAAAGCAAGCGCAAACAAGCGGAACACTTTAACCAAGTTTATAGCCGTATGGTAGAAGTTTGCTGCCAATTAAATAAAATTACCGAAGCGATTGAATATGTTGAGCGTAGTAAAACTCGCAATTTAGTTGAACAAATCCTCGAACGCGACTCTAAAACCATCTTTCCTCCAGAAGTATTCACTCAATTAGAAAAATACAGGGATGAAATAGCCGTAGGACAATATCAAATCCAAAATGGCAAAGCTGAAAATCCCAAAGTCCTTGCACAACATCTCCAACAGTTGCGAAACCAGCGTAATGAATTGCAAAACCGCTACTTATCTGTCGGTTCTGGTTTCAAATTTGACTCCTTTCAAGGTTCTTTGGATGAGCATACAGCCATTATCGAGTGGTATATTCTCAACGATAAAATTCTGGCGCTTATTGTTACAAAAAAAGGAGAGGTAACAGTTTACCAATCCCAACCAGAAGACCAAAAAGCTTTGTATGATTGGGTAAATCAATATTTGCAGAATTACTATGATCAAAAAGACCAATGGCAGAATAACTTAGGGAAAGCACTCAAAGAATTAGCTTCGATTCTGCATATTGATGAAATACTAACCCAGATACCAAAGCACTGCGATCAACTCATCCTAATTCCCCATCTATTCCTGCACTTATTCCCCCTTCATGCAATTCCAGTAAATCAAAATTATGAAAATTCGTCTTATCTTCTAGATTTATTTGCTGGTGGTGTGAGCTATGCACCCAGTTGTCAACTACTGCAACAGGTACAACAGCGCAAACGTCCTGATTTTCAATCTCTGTTTGCGATTCAAAACCCTACAGAAGACCTGAATTACACCGATTTAGAAGTACAAGTTATTCAAAGCTACTTTAATACTTCCAACGTTTTGAAAAAAACAGCAGCCACACTCACAGCAATTAATGATTCTGACTTAAATACTTACCACTGCACCCACTTTAGCTGTCACGGGTATTTTAACTTCACAAATCCCGGTAAATCAGCCCTAATTTTGGCGAATGCACCGATCACAGACACACCAACAAAACCCAACTCCGAACGTTACCTAAATTTGCGAGTAGGGGAAACCCACGATTTAGAAAAATACCTGACTTTAGATAAAATCTTCGCTCTCAACTTAGAACAATGTCGTCTCGTCACCCTTTCCGCGTGCGAAACTGGATTAATTGATGCTCAAAATACCAGCGATGAATATATTGGTTTACCTAGCGGTTTTCTGTTAGCAGGTAGTCCCAGTGTTGTTAGTTCCCTATGGAAAGTAGATGACCCTTTCCACCAGCTTTTTAATGATTAAATTCTACGAAAACTTATTCAAACTCGGTCGATTGGAAGCAGGAGATATTGCTATAGCCCTTAAGCAAGCTCAAAACTGGCTGCGAAATCTGACTATTGAGGGATTAGACATATTTGTGGAGGAACACAAAACCCAGATTGAAAAAGTCCTTGCTCAACTAAGAGTAGGACAACGCATCATATTTCAAGAATCTTTGAAACTAATCAAGCAACGTCAACCCCTACCTTTTGCAAATCCCTACTACTGGGCTGGATTTACAGCTTCTGGACTTTAAGCACCAGATTCGGGGACTTTACAAAACTTTTTCGCACCCAGTTTAAACACGCAAATACTGAGTGCAGTTGCTATACCAGGAGGAATGGAAATACCAATAGCGATCGCTTCTATCGCTGGAGCAAGCAATCCAGATTCCAAGGCTTCTCTAACTTCTTCCTGACAGACAAATTGGCGAGATTTTTCCAACCAATCATTTAATCCTCTATCTGCTTCCTGTGCAGTTTCCCGCATAACCAGCAGTGGAACGGCATCGTCTAAATAACCTTCACACTCTTCGATAGTATCCAAAGCTACTAAAGCCTGGGGATTATCTGCCAATTCACGGCGAAACTGACTAATTTCCTCTGGTGTAACAGTAATCATCTAGTTTTAACCAGTAAATAAATACACAAAAATCTTGAGTAATTATACATCTAACGCCGAATCCAGAGATGTGGTGCTGACACGATATCAATAGTAGAAGTAATTTTGGAGTGCGATGTCTACGACGGGCTACGCCTACGCCCATTTTCAACAACCAGAAAAATTCACCTAGATACTTGGTTAATTAACACATTTTTCTGGTGCAGTCACTAGCCTTTCTGTTGCTTTGCCATTTCCGCGAACAGAGTCCTACATCTATGACAGCACTCATCCTCCCACAGCGCAGGTATTTTGAAAGGTGCTTGACAGTTTGGACACTTTGCTAAAATCTTGAGTTCGTGGCGATCGCACTTCCATACTGATTTAACTCCTTTAAGCATAAATCTTTATCTATACTAAACTTCTACAACTTTAATTCCAGACTAAAATTACTGAACAATATCTTGCCCAATTCCTTAAAATCTGACCCAAACAACTGGGATACACTAATCTTCGCCTTTTCGCATACAGGAATAATCAACTTCACCAAATGATAAGGTTGACTTTGATTTGTTGTTGAGGCTATCCTCAACGATTCCATGATTCCTCCTAAATCTCCCAATAACTTCACATCCTTTCCAATTGCTTGTTCAAACACTAACAAAATCAATTGTAATTTTCGGGTTAACTCGATCGGGATGGGTTCATATCCTAATTGGGGAGTAAGTGCAATTAATTCGCTAATTCCTTGAATATTAATTTGATATTTCTCTATTTCCTCTTCGCCTTTAATTTCCTGCCCTAACCACCTGTAACAACGAGAACAAAATCCCGCAGGTGAAAACCTAGCCATTACAGGTAAACGGGCACCACAATGAGGACATTCTTCTATTAATCGCTGTTTGTGAATCAAACAAAGTTCTACATCCTTAAATGACCATGATAATGGTTCATAGATAGTTTTGTTCTCCTGCATCCACTCTTCCCAACAACAAGGACACCAAGCGCGATAGTTCCGAAATAATCCATTATCATAAATCATTCCTTTCCAGCTTAAAAGGGTCAAAAAGCGCAAATTCTGACGCATTGTTAACTCTTCTAAGACAGTGACTAACTTTCCTGTCATTTCTCGCATTCCGTTAATAGCCGGTTTAGCGTCGCTATTTCCCAATAGGTGACTCAGATTTTTTGACAATAGCTCAGATTTATCCTCATCTTTGAGAATAAGTGGCGCAATTTCTCCCATAACGAGCTTCTGAGAGGTTAAACAATGCGCCTGCGCTAAACGATGGAGATAGCTACTAAAACTTTCTGCATAGGGAGTTCCCACTGCCACAGGTTCAAGAGAAAATAACCGACTTCGTTGCGGAATTTCTGGAGGTTTTAGGCTCCAATTTTCTGAGTAAATAATCATCCCTCTGGGATTAACCTAAAGGCTAGTATTTTAGTTTTAACAGCCAAATTTCAGGAGTTAGTTTCCGATTCACTCTTAACCTCAACACCGTAATTAACAAAGAGATCGGAGACAGATATCTCCAAAGCTGCCGCTAACTTAACAATATTTTTTAACGAAGGGTTACGCTCTCCGGTTTCGATTCCTGAGATGTAGTTGCGATGAAGCCCTGACTTTTCAGCCAGTTCTTCTTGGGATAAATCTAGCTCTCGCCTTCGCCGCCTAATCGCTTTGCCAAAGCGGTACTCAATACTGGAGGGTTTCTGCGTCACAAAACAATACTGAACCAGTATCACTATTAAATCCATCTACTATCAGTGGACTTTTGCACAATATAAGTGTTATAAAGTTAAGTAGTATAGCATCAGGCAAGCAAGTTCCTAACTTTATGGTCTTATTTTGATAGATTCATAAAATAAAGCGCAAAGCGCTTACTAAGGAGTATATGAAAGAGCAATTTGAACAATGGGTTGCTCGCCTTCAAATATCCGAGGCAGGGCAAAAAATTATTGAGAAAGTTCGCTCATCTGAGCCATCCCGTCGCGTTGGTGGCGGTAGTAAGAATGTTTCGGGACGCTACCCTAGTCGCAAGATGGGAGTCACGATTCAATTTGAGTCTCATCGGGTTGAACTGCCAATTATCTATCAGCTAGAACACGATGAAGATGTTCTAGAATTCTACGATCAACCACCACAAATTAAACTTGACTATCAAGCAAGTAACGGACGTAGATTAGGCGTTTTACACACCCCAGATTTCTTTGTCATCCGAACCAATCTGGCTGGTTGGGAAGAGTGTAAAACTGAGCAGGATTTGAAAAAACTAGCAGAGAAAAACCCCAATCGTTACTTTTACTCTCAAGAAGATAATCAATGGCATTGTCCGCCAGGAGAAGACTATGCTAACCAGTTTGGGCTTTATTACCGCATTCACTCAGATCGGGAAATCAATTGGGTTCTGCAACGTAATCTGCAATTTTTAGAAGATTATTATCGCTCAGAATCTCTAGTAGTGGAAGAAGCGATCGCTCAATCATTACTGGCAGTTGTATCATCTCAACCAGGAATCACTTTAGCAGAATTACTCAATCAGTCAACAGGAGCTAAATCTGACGATATATACACCTTAATTGTTCAAGAGCGAATCTATTTTGATTTAAATGCTACAGCACTTGCTGAACCAGAAAGATGTCTAATCTTCCGTGACGAACAAACTGCTGGTGCTTATAGATTAATGGTTGAACAGCCAAGTGTAAGTCTTCCGGCTATCTCTCCTGTAGTCAATATTGTTACTGGAGCAACTGTTAGTTGGGACGGCAAAGGTTTAAATATCATCCATGTTGGGGAAACAGAGGTTATACTTGGCGCAGAAAATAATCAGTTAATTGAACTCAAAAAAGCTATATTTGAGAATCTGGTTCGCCAAGGAAAAATCACAAGTCTCCAAACACCAGAAAAAACAGCTATTAGCACAGAATCTTGGCAGCGATTTTATCAAGCTAGTCCTGAAGACCAAGCAGAAGCTCTTGAACGCTACAGAACTATCGAACCTTACTTAAACGGCCATCCCCCAGAAAACGAAACAATACCAGCCCGTACCATTCGTCACTGGAAAGCTAAATATCTAACTGCAATTCAAAAATACGGTTGCGGCTACATTGGGCTTTTGTCCCATCGCAGTGTCAAAGGTAATCGTCAGCGCAAGCTGCCCGAAGACACCTTAGCAATTACGGAGAAGTTTATTTTAGAAGACTATGAAACTCTTAAACAAAAAAGAATGTGGGAGGTTCACGCGGCTTTAGTTCGAGCTTGCGAACAAGCTGATGTAATTGCTCCGAGCTATAAAGCATTTACCAAAGAAGTACAACGCCGGACTGGTTACGAACAGACTAAAAAACGCCAAGGTCGTCGTGCCGCTTATCAGCATGAATCCTTCTATTGGGAGCTTGCTATAACTACCCCAAGACACGGCGATCGCCCTTTTGAAATTGGGCATATAGATCATACTGAGTTAGATGTAGAGCTAGTTTGCTCTGATACAGGTCGCAATCTTGGCAGACCTTGGGCAACATTTCTCGTAGATGCTTATTCACGGCGATTGCTGGCAGTTTACCTAACGTTTGACTCACCCTCATATCGTTCTTGCTTAATGGTGCTAAGAATTTGTGTCAAGCGTCACGGCAGGCTTCCCCAAATTGTAGTGGTAGATAACGGTACAGAGTTTCACAGCGTTTATTTTGAAACGCTACTAGCTACTTTTGAATGTACAAAAAAGCAAAGACCCCCAGCCAAAGCTCGTTTTGGTTCGGTTTGCGAACGTCTATTTGGAACTTCCAATACTCAATTTGTCCATAACTTACTTGGTAATACACAAATAACTCGTAATGTCCGCCAAGTCACCAAGTCAGTTAACCCTAAAAATCTAGCTGTATGGACACTTGGTTTACTTTATGAATATCTTTGTGCTTGGGGTTACGAAGTTTACGATACAGACGAACATCCGGCACTTTTCCAAAGTCCAAGGGATGCGTTTGCTGCGGGTATGGCGATTGGAGGCAGTCGGGTTCACCGCATGATTTCTTACGATGAAAACTTTCAGATTCTTACCCTACCTACAACCTCAGAGGGAAAAGCAAAAGTTCAAGTTGGACGTGGTGTAAAAATTAACTCAATCTACTACTGGTCTAATAGTTTCCGCGATCCCCAAATTGAAAATACCTCTGTTCAGATAAGATATGACCCGTTTAATATTGGTATCGCTTACGCCTTTGTTCGAGGACAGTGGGTACAGTGTGTCTCTCAATATTATGCAGAACTCCAAGGCCGTTCAGAAAAAGAACTGAAGTTAGCTAGTATCGAGTTACGCAAACGCTCTTCAAATCATACACAACAATCTAAAGTTTCGGCTAAGAATTTAGCAGAATTTTTAGCGTCGGTAGAAGCTCAAGAAGCTCTATTAGAACAGCGTTCCTATGATGCAGAAGTTAAGGAAGTCTTCAGAGTAATTGAGGGCACAAAAGCGGCAACAAGCCGTAACGAACAACCAAAACTTATTCAAGTTACTTTTGGCAATACCGATTCTCAAGCGGATGAAGATGAAGCGATCGTCCCAGAAATACTTGTAGTTTATGAGGAGTTTTAATTATGACAAGACTTAATGGATTTCCTCTTGAACTCCTCACACGACCTACTACAGAAAGGCTTGCCTACTTTAAGCAATACACTGTAGCGCATCCTCGACTTAAAGAAGTCTATGAAATTCTCATGCGAACAATTGCCGAACCCGCAGGAGCATCATTTATCTTTGTCTATGGCCCTAGCGGTATCGGTAAAACAACTTTGTGGCAAAGAGTTGAGCAAAAATTAAAGGAACTAGCATTACCTAAACTGGAAAGCGATCGCGCTCGTGTTCCTGTTGTTGGTATTGAAGCTCTAGCCCCAGAATCGAGATACTTCAACTGGAAAGAATACTACACACGCGCCTTAATTACCTTGGAAGAACCATTAATCGATCACAAGTTTGATTATGGTGTGCGTGGTATCTCTCGCAATGATTTTGGCAAAATTAATGTTGAGTCTAAAGTAGTTGCGCCTGCTCTACGTAGAGCTTTAGAAAATGCTCTCATCCATCGTCATCCAGACGTATTTTTTGTAGATGAAGCACAACATTTTGGTAAGGTGGCAAGCGGATACAAGCTACAAGATCAATTAGACTGTCTCAAATCTTTAGCAAATATGACAGGCATCTTGCACTGTCTATTAGGAACATACGAACTACTTACATTCCGTAATTTGAGCGGTCAACTCTCACGTCGTAGTGTTGATATTCATTTCCGCCGTTATTGTGCTGATAGTCCAGAAGATGTACAGGCTTTTAAGAGTGTGTTGTTAACTTTTCAACAGCATATACCACTAGCAGAAACTCCAAATTTAGTTGATCATTGGGAATATTTTTACGAACGTACTTTAGGATGTGTTGGCACACTGAAAGATTGGCTGATACGCGTTCTTAATGATGCTTTGGATCGACAAGCAACAACAATCACTCTCAAAAATTTACAAAAACGTGCTTTGTCGGTTGCTCAGTGTCAGAAAATGTTCAAGGAAATTCAAGAGGGTGAACGACAATTATCTGAAACAGAAGCAGATGTGCAAAACTTACGCTCTACATTAGGACTTGGCGCAAAACCAATTGTGCTACCCGAAGAAACCCCAAAAACTACTCGTCCGCCAGGAAAGGTTGGCAAACGCAAACCTAAAAGAGATCCCATCGGAGTGCAGCAAGATGTTATCTAGTGTATTAGAAACATACGAATCTTGGGATTTTAAAAAGCCATTAATTCCACCACGTAGTCGCCTCTATCAACCTCAACCTGTAGGTCTTGGGACTCCTTACATAGAGAGTTTAACAGGTTATATTGCACGGATAGCAGAGTTGCATGGAGTTCTTCCAGGGGTCTTGATGACTAGAGAAATTGCTCCGCTTGTCAATAAACTATATTTCCAAAATGGAGCTAATCGAGGTTTTCGTGAAATATTCAATCGTAGTCAAGCGTTAAATGGCATGGGAGAGATGGCAGCAGATTTAGTTCAAGTGTTACAAAAATTGACGCTTAGAGATGACTTGCGTTTTTTAACCATGCTGTTTTGGTCTAACATTTTGACTCCACGCAATTTATTTCGCACCAACAAAGCTTGGTGTCCAATTTGTTATCAAGAGCGGCATCAAAATGGGCAGGTAGTTTATGAGCAATTGCTTTGGACAATCAACCTAATTACAATTTGCCCTCAGCATCAAAAACCCTTGGTTGATCTTTGCCCTCACTGCAATCATAAATCACCTTTATTAAACTGGCACTCAAGACCTGGTTACTGCTCAAAGTGTGGAGAGTGGTTAGGCGCAAATCAATGCCTTAATACATTTACAGATGGTGAAGCATCAATAAAATTACAGTTGGAGTGTCAGTCTTGGGCTGCTAATGTTGTAGGAGAGCTAATTTCATCTGCTCAATGCTTTGAATCTGCCCCATCAAAAGAAAACATTACAAAATCGTTAAATTTAGTTATTGATAAAGTTGCACAAAATAATGCGGCTGCATTTTCTCGTATTATTGGAGTGCCAAAAAACAGTTTGTGGATGTGGCAGTCTACTAACACCTTGCCAGAACTAAATATCCTTCTGAAGATTTGTTACGAATTAGAAATATCTTTGGTAGAATTTCTTACTCCAGAAAATCTGATTACTAAATCTTTTACAAAAATCTCGCAGAAGTACCTCCAGCTTCCTCGCACACTAAGGGTATCTCCAAAAGTTTTCGACCAGCATAAGGTAAGAGATGCTTTATTAGCAATACTTGCAGGTAATGAAGAACCACCACCAACAATGGAAGAAGTTGCAAAGCGTTTAGGTCATCACAATAGAACTATTTCTAGACACTTTCCAGATTTGTGTAGTGCTATTTCTGCTAAATGTCGTAATTACAATAAAGCTTGCCGTCTCAAAAGCATAGAAAAACTTTGCAGCGAAGTTAGAGAGATTGTCCTTAGCCTTAATGCTCAGGGTGTGTATCCCACAGAAGGTCGCGTTTGTGAATTAATGCCAAATCCAGGGTGTTTTAGATATAAACAAGTCCGCGCTGCTTTTAATGATGCACGACGTGAGTTTGGTTTGTAAGCTGTTATATGTAAAACTATGACAGCTTATATAACTGGAACCATAACCTTGCCACCCTTTATTGGAAGCATAAGCTTGCCGTTGCGGCAAAGTTATGGGTAAAGTCACACTAAGCTGTTTCTAGCCTTAATTTACTGAATGGGCAGTACCAGACTCGAACTGATGACATCCTGCTTGTAAGGCAGGCGCTCTACCAACTGAGCTAACCGCCCGTTTTACTAATCCTTAACCAATATAGCAAAACATTTCGCATTGCGCTAGTAGTTTCAAGAAAATCTTTTTTTGTCTTATACTGACTCAGTATTCAGTTACTCAACACTGGCTCAACGCCCCCGCTATCGCTAACAGGATTTAGGATGCCCTCTGGTCGGACGCACGATCGCATTACTATGTATGCTCTGCCGTTGGTGGCGGGTGTTACTTTCTGGCAGACTCGCAGTAGCAATGCGACTTTGTTGGTTGCAGGCGGGTTTCTCTTTGGTGGGCTGATGTTTGGCCCCGATTTGGATATTTACTCTGTGCAATTCCAACGCTGGGGTTTCTTGCGCTGGATTTGGCTACCTTATCAAAAAAGTCTGCGGCATCGTTCTTTTTTATCCCACGGGCCGATTATTGGCACGATTTTGCGGATACTTTATCTGGGGTGTTTACTTGCTATTTTGGCAATTTTCGTTTTGGCGATCGCTCAAAGGTTGTGGAATCTAAGTTTTAGTTGGCAGGATTTGGGACAAACTGTGGGGCGATCGCTCGTGCAATACGATACTGAATATATCGCCTTGTTTTTGGGTTTAGAACTTGGTGCAATGAGTCATTCTCTTAGCGATTGGGGGGGATCAGCTTATAAACGGTTTAAAAAGCAGGGGGTTCGGGGGTTGCTTCCTAGTGGCAAAATTAAGAGGCGGAAAGTGAGGAGTGGCGGTCGTCGGGCGAGAGTGAAGAAATAATTTTTTTAAACGCAAAGGGACGCTAAGGGAAGCGCAGAGGTACGCAGAGGTATGGAAAAGGAAAATGAGAGTTTGGCGGCGTTGCAAGAATTAATTGAGGTGGTGGCGAAGTTGCGATCGCCTGATGGTGGTTGTCCTTGGGATTTGGCGCAAACTGCGGAAACTTTGACGCCCTTTGTGATTGAGGAAGCTTATGAGGTGGTGGATGCAATTAAGAATGGGGATAAAGGTGCGATCGCAGAGGAGTTAGGCGATTTATTATTACAGGTGGTATTGCAAGCCCAAATCGCTAGCGAATCGGGGCAATTTTCTCTCAAAGAAATTACTCAGGGGATTTCCCAAAAGTTGATTCGCCGTCATCCTCATGTGTTTGGTGATGTGTCGGTGGCCAGTGTGGATGAGGTGCGGCAAAATTGGGAACAAATCAAAGCGGAGGAAAAGGGCGAAGTATCTCCAGACGCGCAAAAATTTAGTGCTAAACTCGCTCGTTATGGACGTACCCTTCCCCCACTGACGGCGGCGATGAAAATTTCTCAAAAGGCTGCGGCGATCGGGTTTGAATGGGAAAATATTCAGGGTGTTTGGGATAAGTTTCATGAGGAGTTGGGAGAGTTCGAGCAAGCTTTAGCTGAGGAAACACCGGAACGGCAAGAAGCAGAATTAGGCGATTTACTATTTGCCGTGATTCAGTTAGCGCGTTGGCATAATCTTGACCCTAGCACCGCTTTACAAGGCACAAATCAGCGCTTTGTCCAGCGATTAGAAAAAATGGAGGCGGTTGTTGACCGTCCTCTTTCTGATTACAGTTTGCATGAGTTAGAAAACTTGTGGCAACAGGCAAAAGCTCAACTGGCGAAAGAAGGGAATGGAGAGTAGGGAATGGGGCATTGGAAATTGGGCATGGGAAGAGACAAGGTAGACAAGGTAGACAAGGTAGAGGGGGGAGACTTGGGAGAGACTTATTCAATAATTCCCCCTTGTCCCCTTGTCCCCCTTGTCCCCTTGTCCCCCTTGTCCCCCTTGTCCCCTTGTCCCCCTTGTCCCCCTTGTCCCCCTTGTCCCCCTTGTCCCCCTTGTCCCCCTTGTCCCCTTGTCCCCCTTGTCCCCCTTGTCCCCCTTGTCCCCCTTGTCCCCCTTGTCCCCTTGTCCCCCTTGTCCCCCTTGTCCCCCTTGTCCCCCTTGTCCCCTGCTCCCCTGCTCCTCGGTCACTGAGCGTAGCCGAAGTGCTGCTCCCCACTCCTTCTTCAAGATTTTTCAACGTCAAACCACTTATCATATAGCGATTGATAAGTGCCATTTTCTTTGAGACTTAGCAAAGCCTGATTAATTGGTTTGCGGTAGGGACTGTTATTGGGCAGAATGATGCCATAGCTTTCTTCACGCAAGATACTGCCTACAATCTCTACTTTCCCTTTGCCTTCATTGGCAGCATAGAACAGGAGTACAGGTGCATCAAACACTACGGCATCAGCTTTTTTTGTTTGCAGAGCATTGTAAGCTTGCTCGATTTTGGTAACTTCTAAAACTGAAATCTTATGTTCTCGCAGGTATGTGGCGGCTGTGCTACCCGCAGTTGTGGCTACTACCTTGCCGGGTAAATCATCTATACTCCTGATATCGCCCTGAAGCTGTTGCACTGTCAAGGAGGTAGTCGCGCTGGCTGTAAAGTAGGCGGCAAAAAGTACTCCGATGAACATCCAAACAATACCTACTAAGCGTCCCAGTACTCCCTTGGGCATTTCGTCAGCTTGGGTTGCTAAGGTGGCAGCCGACCACCAACAGGCTTTGAAAATGCCAGGAAAGTATGATTTGGGAATCATTCCATCTTTGTGATGACGCTCAGATAACCAAATAATGTGGGCTGCTACGATAATTAACACTAGGGCAACGCCTATTACTTGCAAAAGGCTACCGGAGAAAAACAATTGCAAAATATTTGGGAAGGCACTGTTGTTTTGCTCTGGGTTTCTCACCATAATTTGCAGCCCCCCAGCAAAAATAGGTAATGAAAAATCAAAATTCTGCTCGCGTTCGGCTGTAATTGAGATGGCTGAAATTCCCAAGTTGGCTTTGCTTTCCTTAATAGCCGAAAGCACTTGCGGCACTGTGGAATATTCTATAAATTTAGACTCTACACCTATTTGGTTAGCGATTTTGCGCCAGAGGGTCGATACTGAATCCTGATAGCTCACCTTTGTTTGATAGCACAAAGGGCGGTATAACTCGTGTCGCTACTAATAACGGTTGTTGGAGTTGTGGTTTTTGGGCTACTCCTGGGGACGCCATTAACAACAATGCCAGAATTCCGCCGATTAATCCTATGCAGGTATACAGTGCTAAGGAACGTTTGGTTTTGTTTTTCGGGTTATATCTGCCAATTAGGGTGTTTTTCCGAGCCATAAATTGGCGAAATCTACTAGCGATCGCATTTATCATCTGAATTCTCTCAGGGTTGTGTGCATAATCTATTTATCATGCCCACCCTATACCAAAGATCGCGTTCATCATCTCCATAAAACCGATTTTTTTCAAATTTACGGTGACTGGAGATAAAGGGCGGGGGAAATAGATATTTCTTCCCTTTCCCCTTTCCCCTTTAACCTTTCCCCTTTCCCCTTTAACCTTTCCCCTTTCCCCTTTAACCTTATTGTGTGTAATTCACTTTGTAGAACTCGCGCAAAACAAACCTCTATCTTTTGAGCAATAGTTTTGAGATCGGCTTTTAGCGTACATTTGGGTTTATATTTAGCCTAATGTTTTCTCTAGTGTGCGTTTCTTAGTCTTGGCAAAGTGAGCAATATGGATGTAGACGATTTCAGTCAACAAATAGAGACATTACGCTCATGGGTAACGGGATTCGTGCAAAAAACTGCAAGTGAGGCGTATTCACAGCACGAGCTAACAGCAGAAACTTTTGAGGAACTGCAAATCACTTTGGAAGAACTAAAAGTTGCCTCCGAGGAACTACAAGCAACACGAATCGTAGTAGAGAAAGAACGTCAGCGCTACCAAGAATTATTTGATTTTGCGCCTGATGGTTACTTGGTAACTGATACATTCGGC
Source organism: Nostoc sp. DSM 114160 (assembly GCF_053470305.1). Taxonomy (NCBI): domain Bacteria; kingdom Bacillati; phylum Cyanobacteriota; class Cyanophyceae; order Nostocales; family Nostocaceae; genus Nostoc; species Nostoc sp. DSM 114160. The sequence goes on from NZ_JBPFGO010000002.1 coordinate 1,460,616, forward strand.
ATTATCCTGGAAGCTAACCGTGCTGCTACCGTGCAACTCAATCTTTTACAGCGATTTTTGATTGGCAAACCGCTACTTACTTTCATTGCCCAGTCAGATCATCAAGCTTTTTTTAATTACCTAACTCAGTTGCGGCAGCTCGACCGAGGTGGAGAATGGGAGGTGTGTTTACAACCACGAGAAAAAATCTGTTTTGATGTTGCTTTGACAGTAGTTACCGTTCGTAACGAAAAAGGTGAGCCAGTTGCTCTGCGCTGGCTAATGCGTGACATTAGCCAGCGTAAGCATTTAGAGTTGCAGCGCCAGCAGTTATTTGCCAATGAGCAAGCTGCCCGAATTGCAGCCGAAGCCGCAGAAAAACGCTCTAATTTTTTAGCTGAAGCAAGTAGTGTATTGGCATCTTCCTTGGATTATCGCACTACCCTAAGGAGCGTCGCGCAATTAGCAGTGCCTACTCTTGCCGATTGGTGTATTGTGGATGTCATCGAAGATAATTTGCCAATCTTTACTAACCCAGTCATCGTTGCATCTGAACCAGGAAAGCAACCACTGCTAAGAGAACTCCAACAACGCTATCCAATTTCTATTGATGCTGATTACGGGCCACCGAAAGTTTTACGGACTGGTCAGCCGGAACTGATTACAAATATTCTTGAGTCTTCATTACAGAAAAAGTCCTCGAACGAGGAACACTTTAGTCTGCTGCGCCGACTCGAAATTAAATCTCAGATGATAGTACCACTATTAGTACGCGAACGCAAACTGGGGACAATTCTATTTGCGTCTGCACAACCAGAACGCCATTACACCACTGTAGACCTAAAAATGGCTGAAGAACTTGCTCAACGAGCAGCATTCGCCATTGATAATGCCCAGCTTTATCGGCAAGCCCAAGAAGCTAACCGCATCAAGGAAGAGTTTTTAGCGATCGTTTCCCATGAACTTCGTACACCTCTCAATTCTATGCTGGGTTGGGTTCAACTAATACGTACTCGCAAATGGGATGAAGCAACTACCTCTAAGGCATTGGAGACAATCGAGCGGAATGCTAAACTTCAAAGAAAACTGATTGAAGATATCCTGGATATCTCACGCATTGTACAAGGACAAATTCGCCTAAATATCCGTAAAGTTGACCTTGTACCGATAATTCAGGCGGCAATTGAAGCTGTACATCCCACATCTGAAATTAAGGATATTCAAGTTGAATTTAATCTTGATTCTTCAGTTGGTCAAGTTATGGGTGATGCCGAACGCCTACAACAAGTTGTCTGGAATTTGCTCTCTAATGCCGTCAAGTTCACACCTAACGGAGGGCGAGTTGAAGTGCATTTGGAACAGGTAAACTCAAATGTCCAGATAACTGTCTCTGACACAGGTAAAGGAATTAGTCCTGACTTTCTACCTTATATCTTTGAGCGTTTCCGTCAAGCTGATAGCACAACTACTAGATCGGACAATGGTTTGGGGTTGGGGCTAGCAATTGTACACCATTTAGTAGAAATGCACTCAGGCACAGTCTGCGCAGTTAGTGAAGGAGAAGGAAGGGGAGCAAAATTTACAGTGTTGTTGCCTCTGGTAGAACCGCAACCAGAACAGTTAATTAAAGAAAGTAAAGAAAATGTCGAAAATCTCTTAATACTCAACGGCTTGCAAATACTTGTTGTCGATGACAATGCAGATACACGCGAGTTAATTGCCTTTATTCTTGAAAAGTCTGGAGGGCAGGTGACGGCAGTTAGCTCAGTAGGTGAAGCTCTAGAAGCACTAGAACGATTAAAACCAGATGTGCTAGTCAGTGATATTGGAATGCCAAATGAGGATGGTTATTCTCTGATTCGGAAAGTGCGGGCGCAGGAAACAGAGCAAGGGGAGAAGATTCTAGCTGTAGCACTAACGGCATTTGCTAGAGAAGAAGAACACAGACTAGCTCTGGAAGCCGGATTCCAAGTTCATGTATCCAAGCCAATTGAGCCAGAAGAGTTGGTGAAAGTGGTAGCGAACCTGATCAAAAATAGCAAACAAGTTTAATGCACAATTAAGCTTTTGGTAACAATTGCGTTCGCCAAAGCTACAATTGCGTTCGCCAAAGCTACAATTGCGTTCGCAAAAGCTACAATTGCGTTCGCAAAATCTACAATTGCGTTCGCCAAAGCTACAATTGCGTTCGCAAAAGCTACAATTGAGTTCGCCAAAGCTACAATTGCGTTCGCAAAAGCTACAATTGCGTTCGCAAAATCTACAATTGCGTTCGCAAAAGCTACAATTGAGTTCGCAAAAGCTACAATTGAGTTCGCAAAAGCTACAATTGCGATCGCATCTGTAGTAGAAGTAGATGCAGACACAATACTTCTCGGTTAAAGGGAAAAGGTTAAAGAAACTCAAAATCCTTTCCCTTTAACCTTTACCCTTACCCTTTTCCCTAAGAGTGCAAAAATATATTTTTGCAAGAGGTCTACTTTACAACAATAATGGACGTAACTGGATTCGAACCAGTGACCTCTACGATGTCAACGTAGCGCTCTAACCAACTGAGCTATACGTCCTTAACTACACAATTATCAATAGTAGCATATACTTCTCTAATAATGCAAGATAAAAGACCAAATCAGGCGAACTCGATCGCTCCCTAAGTAATCGAGTGAAGTATTTGTTTGATTTGTAAAAAGGTTGCACCACTTGCTACTAATCAAACAAATAAGTCAAATCCTTTTTCCTTTTGCCTCCAGCAAGACTGCCTAATTTTCTGCAAACATCTTTAAGTTTCTCGAATCCAAAATGCCAATCCTCCCCCACGGCCGCGAGCTGCAATGAAATCTTCTGTGACTAAAAAGAAGCCAAAGAACGGTAGTTTCGCTATAGGTTGGTTGTAGAAATCTTCTGTTTGAACTTTACCACCACGGATTGCTCTGTTGTAAATAACACGACCAAACAAACTGATAATCATCTGGTTAAAGTCAAAGGCCAATAAATTTTTCTTCCCGAAATATTGCACTGGCCCCGTGAGTTTCAGTGAAACTGGGTTAAGCTCAACCTGATTAGCAATTTCGCCTCTGTCTGAATTTTGTTCCAAAGTGGCATTAAAGGAAAGATGAATTGTCATGAACTTGGGTACATAGAAACCGTTGCCTAAGACAATTTTGCCGCTACCTCTGTTTTTCTTAGTGCCAGTGACAAAGCAAAGTTGCCATTTACCGAGCAGAAACTCAAAAGGATAAGTCAACTTTTGTTGCTTGCCAGTTTTTTCTGCTTGTAGCAATGCCTTTACTAATATTTCAGTACTAGGGCGTATACTTTTCGGTTCTCTATACTTAGCCGCAGCTTGGGATAGCACGTTAATAAAGTCAAATGTCGCTTTAGGTGTTAAATTAGCCGTCATGAAGCCACTCTAGATTTAACTACTTCTTGATTTTCTGATAGATTGTAGCGTTCATCCGCAAAAACCCTAATTTATCATTGCTCTTCCCTTTCCCTGTGGGAGAGGTTCATCGAACTCACGTTAATAAAACCTCCAGCCTCCTGCCTACTAAGACTTGATATTCTCTATCTTCACCAAGGATTACCAACCATTGTAAATCCAGCCCAATAATAAGGATGCATAAGTGATTCATCAGCACTATCAGCAGGTAAAGGCAAATTTCCAACTCCTCCTAAACCTTGCACTTGTCCATCCTTGACATAAATTTGTCCTTTGAGCATAGCTACCTGAGCCTGTCTGAGAGCTTCTGCCTTGATTGGAGTTGTCTTTAAATTCTCATAAAATTTTGTCATCAACGCCGCTGTGCCAGCATCATTAACCGACCAAAGACTAGCAACACTAGTTTTCACACCTGCCAGCACTGCTAAACCTGCAAATCCCAGTTCGGATTCTTCATCCCCTAAAGCTGTTCTACAAGCACTCAGCACGAGCATTTCAACTTCAGGTTCATTCAAGCGCAACTGTCGTAGTTGATTCAAGCGTAACTTGTCTTCCCACAGTTGAATATAGGAATTATTCAAAGCACCCCTAGCAAAATCGGCATGGGTTGCCATGTGAATGATTCCAAAAGGTTGTTGGCGGCGGATAGTTTTGAGATTTTCTAAGGTGGCTTGCTTGTCTAACAATAATTTGCCCTGCCAAAGTTTAGATACTAGTGTTGATAACTCAAGGGGGACTGCTGGTAAAGGCTCTTGTCCCTGAGTACTCTGAGAAATCCCCAGCGCTAAAATTTGAGATTTTTTGATGTCTTTATAGAGGGTATTAGTCAAACTAAGACTAGGCATTAAGCCAATACTATATTTTTCTACTAGAAATCCTTTACCATCGTGAAGTGCTGCCATTGGGGTTGAACGTAACCCAATATCTGGTAAAAAGACCAGATTGTTGATTCCTCTCGCCTGTAAATCTGCCTCTAGTGGTGCAATAATCCAGCGATAAAGTTGTTGAGATGAACGCAAATAACCGGTGCGGCGACGGTTTTGTGGACTAACGATTTGGTCGCGAAATTCTTGAGCTACTTGCAGAACTTTGGTTTTTGTTGTTTCTGGGATGCGCTTGCGGATAGGATCGCCTTTTCCAGTTACTACTACAACTTCTAGTTGGTCGCTATCTTTTTCTGCTACGGTATTTAACTGTTTCGTAAATTTTTGAGCTTTGCCTAAATTTACTTCTGGTTGAATTTCCACAGGGACAAAACTGATGTATATAAATGCAGGTTTAATACCAGTAGCTTCTTCAATTTTACGAGCAATTTCTTTGGCATCATCTAGTGTTTTGATTCTAGGGCTGGATATGCCTAAATGGTCGGCAAAATCATCTGTGAAATTGTCTTCGGGAGTGGGGTCAGTATTAAGAACGGGGTTATCAATCTGAGGATTATTGAGGACAGGGTTATTCGGTTTACTTGGTAGATTGCATTGGAATGTGCAGGGGTCAGGACTTGGAGTAGGACTTGGAGTAGGAATTGGGGTAGGAATTGGGGTAGGACTTGGAGTAGGACTTGGAGTAGGAATTGGAGTAGGAATTGGAGTAGGAATTGGAGTAGGAATTGGGGTAGGAATTGGAGTAGGAATTGGAGTAGGACTTGGAGTAGGAATTGGGGTAGGAGCCTGACTGACGTTGATTCCTATCTGTACAGGTGCAGAAGAGGAAACGCCGTCATTTGCACTAATTACAAAGGCATTTAGCGACCCATTTGTATCTGCTGGAGGTGTGTATACCAAAGTATCGCCGCTAGATAAGGTTGTAACGCCAGGGATGACGGGAACGCCATTGACAGTGATATTTCCCGTATTCACGACATCGATCTTGATGGAGGTGATGTCATTATTAACATCGCTGACCAGTGGAGCCAAACTAGAGAACGTTAAGGTAACTGGTTGATTAGTCTGGGTATCGGGTAGCGATGAGTTTGCTGTTAATGTCGGCGGTGTGTTAACAGATGTAATGGTGATGCCGGTTGGTGTACCGCTAGCATCTCCACCATTTGGCAAGACTGGAAAGCTATTAGCGATTATTGAATTGTCACCTGTATTAATTGACCCTGCTGTACCATTGACACTTGCATCACCGACGATAAAATCTACATTGTTTGGGCCACCATCATGGCGAATGCTAACAGTACCTCCTGCTGAAGGTTGAACGTTAGTACCTCCTTCGCCAGTAAAAAATCCACCAGTTGCGATCGCTTCACCGGTTCCGATTCCTTGAATCAGTCCGTTGGTTAGTACTTGCACATTGCCACCTTGAACTGTATTTCCATCAACAAAGTCGTCTGCGATCGCCTGGGTGTTGATGTTGGTAAAACGAATATTGCTACCAGATGTATTGGTAGTCTGTAAAGTAACGTTGCCAGATGTCAGGTTTCCAGTTCCATCGACTCCAAGGGCGATCGCTGAGGCGTTAATGGCATCATTCACAGTGATATTATCTGTGCTAGTTAAACTAATCGCGCCAGCTGTGCCGATAAAATCGCCACCTCCATCTTTGACTACAGACGAGTTAATTGCCCCTGTGGTAATACTGCCGCCTGTGGTTGTTGCGACTACATCGCCAGCCTGACCTGAGTTATTAGCATCATTTGAAAAAGAATCAATCCTACCTGTGAGAATATTGCCTGCGGCAGTCAAACTGACTGTTCCAGCAGTATTAATAGTATTAAACCCTTCAGTGTTGCTGGTATCGAGATTATTTAGAGTAATCCCACCACTGCTGCTTGTGACTGTAATATTACCTGCCAAGTAGCCTTGGCCACTGGCGATAATGTTGCCCGCAACGATGTCGCCAGTCGCAGACAAGTTGACATTGCCACTATTGCCAGAAAAATCAGTAGTTGTATTGAGATTGCCCAGTGATAAACTAGCTCCAGAAATGTTAATCGCTCCTCCAGTTGTCTGGATGGTGTTGGTGGGATTGACAAAGTTTACAGAACCAGTTTGTGAGGAGAGGTTGAAGCTACCGCCAGCACCCAAATTTAATGTCGCGATACCAGGAGTCGTTACTCCGGCTGTAGCTCCGGTGATGTCATCGATGGTAATGTTCCCTGTAGCTTGTAAGTTGATATTTGCACCTGAAGCGGCGATCGCACCCCAAGAAACTGTATTCGCCCCAATATCTGCATCGCCAAAGGCAATATTGCCTGCTGTAGCATCCAAATCACCTGTCCCGGCTGCACCATCGATAATTGTCAATGTGCTGGGGTCTACTAATAAAGTGCCAAAGTTGCCATTGACGGCTGAAGTATCTACCAAACCGTTGAAGGTCAAGAAATTTTTGCCTGATACTTCTACAAAACCACCATTGCCAAAATTTGCTCCTGCACGAGCCGAAATTTTTCCAAAATACTGGGTTGTGTCGTTACCCCAAACAATTACCCGTCCGCCATTTCCATTCAAATTACTATCTGCATTAATAACGGATTTTGAATCCACATAAGTCCGATCTGCGTTGGGTAAAGTCCCCTTACCTTGATAATCGCCACCAATTAGCACAGTACCGCCGCCATTATTCCCAGAGGCGTTAATATTGGCATCAATCACCGCGACTTTTTTACCCAAAGCAGTTACCGTACCGCCTGTTTGACTGGATGTATTCACTTTCCCAGAAACAATTGTTGTACCTGGAGTTATGGGAATTGTGACATTAGAGTTTGTCAATTTTACAGTTCCATCAGGATTGGCAGTTAGCCCTGTGTTACCAACTGTCAGCAATTCGGGTATTGAGGCGATGGGAATTGTCCAGTTATTGGGTTGGCTGCTACTAGAGGCGAGGGGCTGAATTTCTAGACTCAGCAGATTTCCTGGCTGACTGAGACGCACCCAATTTTGTCCTGGTACTGATGTAACGTTAATTTGCCCTCCCGGTGCTGAAAGTTGCCCGGTGTTGACTACAGTACCGCCGAATAAATTCAAATTTTGCCCAGCACCTACTACCAAATTTCCAGTATTGGCGATCGCTCCTGGTTGGTTCATACTAAAGGCAAATCCGTTGGGGTTTCCAACTAAATTTATGTAATCATTAACACCAATAGCATTAAACCAACTGCTGCCAAAACCGATGCCGTTGGCTGTTGTCACCGTGAAAGCACTAGGCACATTTAAACTAGCGTTTGCTCCAAAAACAAATCCGGCTGGATTCATCAAGAAAAGGTTAGCATTGCCACCTGTTACCTGAATTAAACCATTGATAACCGAGGCATTCCCGCCTGTAACTCGACCAAGGATATTTTGCAGCGCCGGACTAGCTTGAAAGTTGGCGATTTGTTCTGGTGAAATTCCAAACTGTTGAAAGCTGTGAAAGAGGTTTGCACCATCTCTTGAAGTTGTGCCGCCAGTGATATCAAGTCGATTGCCGTTGGGAGTTACAATTGTGTTTGTCCCATCGTTAGCAGGAACTATTTGTTGTGCTTGGGCTAATTTGGGATTTACCAGCGAGGCAATAACTAAGCTTGAAGCGGCGATATTAGACAGTAAAGATTTTTTGCAGCGTAATCTGAAGCGACTTGTGGGCAATTCTACATCGATTTGTAACTTGTCTGCTAATCCTCGCCGCCAAAGTGCTTGAGCGATCGCTCGTTTAGACCAGAGTATTTGTTCTTTTTGTCTAGTAACAGAGATGCTTTGAGAATGATTTCGGTAGAAATAAAGTGGCTTTTGAATTCGGCGCACTTGGGCTACTTCTGAAAGTCGCAGACATAAGTCATAATCATAGGCAGTACAAGAGAACGATTCGTTAACACCTCCTACTCGGTCATAAATCGATCGCCGCATCAAGCGGAAGTGGAAAGTCATGAAATCTACCAACAAACCCGATTCAGAGTAAGGAATGTTACAGCGATCGCCATAACCGATAACTTTGCCGTTTGGATCGATATTTAAGTAGTCAGTGTAAACAAATCCCGTTTCTGGATGGCGATTGAGGACTGTAGCGGTTTGAGCAAGAGCTGTGGGGGCAAGGATATCATCATTGTCTAATATACCGATGTAAGTGCCGCTAGTTTGGGCGATCGCTGCCTTACAAGCCGCAGCAACTCCTTGATTGTCTGCCTCCACCACCCGCACTCGCCCATCTTTTTGAGCATAAGCGCCAGCGATCGCCACCGATCCATCTGTAGAGCCATTATCCCAAATTAGTAACTCAAAGTTTTGCCATGTTTGCGTTAAGACGCTAGCGATCGCTTCTTGAAGGTAAGACTCCCGATTGTAATTGACGATGACAATGGAAATCAGTGGTGACATAGTTTTAAACTCTCACAAAAGAGCCTTTTTTGATGAATTTACCTACGAGATTATCGAGTTTGATAAACTTAGTTGAATCATATTGTGGGGTGTCAAAGTTACAAGCAATACTGCTGTAATCCAGTGTGGCAGTGCCACTAATATCATTGTAAATACCGCCACCTTCACCAGATTCGTAACCGTGATCTCCAAATTCGAGTTCAATCCCGAAAGCTCTATTGTGTTTGATAGTGCTGTTGCTCACTGTTAAAGTGCCAGTATTATAGATGCCACCGCCAAGGTGTGCCTGATTGTCGTCAATGCTACTATATTTGATGGCTATAGTACTTTGAGTGTGTAAAAAGGTTTCATTATAAATGCCACCTCCATGCTCCCCTGCGAAATTGCCACTGATGCTGCTATAACTCACGGTTAAAGTGCCATAATTGAAGATACCGCCTCCAGTCCCCAGTGGTACCGAGTTGCCACTGATGCTGCTATAACTCAGGGTCAAAGTGCCATTATTAAAAATACCGCCGCCTGCTCCACCTGGTGTTAGTTTGTTATTACTGATGGTGCTATGATCTATAGTGGCATTGCCATCGCCATTACGGATACCGCCACCTAAGGCCGATGCTTCGTTGTCACTGATGTTACTGTAGTTCACTGTGAGACTAATATTGCTACTGCTATTGCCACTCAATGTAGAACCGCTATCAATGCCGCCGCCAAAGTCTCCGTCGTTACCAGCGATCAAACTATAGTTCACGGTTGTTTGACCACCGTTGTTGATACCGCCGCCAAACAGTGCTGTGTTGCCACTGATGGTACTGTGGTTCACGGTTAGGCTGCCAGTGTTGTAAATACCGCCGCCAAAAAAGTCTCCGTCGTTACCAGTGATAGAACTGTAGTTCACGCCCAGGCTGCCAGTGTTGTAAATGCCCCCGCCTTTGGCATTATCCCCATTTACATCGTTGCCATTGATGGTACTGTAGTTCACGGTCAGACTGCCAGTGTTGTAAATACCGCCACCGTTGTCTGCTGTGTTGCCACTGATGATGCTATTGTTTAAGGTAAAAACGCCTTCATTGGAGATAGCACCGCCCCCTGCTGTGCCATTATAACTATTGGTAATAGTCAGACCGTTGATTGCAGATGTTATACCACTGGCAATGTCAAAAACACGCGATGCGCTATTATCCTTAATAGTTAGTAAGTTCGCATTTGTGCCTTGAATGGTCAGGTCGTCTGTGATATTCAGACTGCTACCAGTCAAACTAATGGTATGAGCGAGTCCATCATTAAAGAGTCCACCAAAATTGATGATATCTTTTCCTGTCAAGGCATTAGCATCTAGAATTTCCTGGCGCAGTGAACCTGCACCACTATTGTTAGTATTAGTAACGGTAAATGTAGCCATTAATAGTACTCCGGGTTGTTCTTGAGATGTATAAAAATTGCACTCAAGCTTCGTCTTCATAGTACTACGATTTTTGAACATTTATTTTACTCTTGGCAGAGTATTCAGGGATCAGTTTTCTCAAAAAAACATGAACAATTACACTGTTGTTAGTAGCAGTCAGATGTATATATAAATTAATCATTGGCGGTATCTGCTGAGTTATAGGAAAATTCAACTCGATTTTAGGTTTTTCTAAATTTGATAAATTGTTGTTAAGACTGGTAAGTTATGAATCTGTCTGAACACTTGACGATTGCACTTATAGAAAGAACTTTGCGATCTACTGAGTATACTTTTAGTTACAAATCTTCTGAAATCTGAATGTCAAAAATATGATAGTGAAAGATTGATACAGCCATAGCATACTCAAAAACTAAAATCAGCCTAGTTGTTAGATAAGGCACCCCACTAATGAGAAAAGAAGCAGAAACTTTTGTTAAGCCTGGAAAGACGACTCAGCAAAGAATTGTCTGTTTCTCTGATCACTTAGAAACTTGGCAAAGTTTGGCAGCTACTAAATGCAGTCAGCACAGTTTCAGCTTTCGGTGCGGCTTGCTAATTCTACCTGCGGTCTGGATTGTAACTGCAAATGGACTGAAAGCTAGAGCTAATATTTTTACACCGGACTCGGTTCAAAATAGCAGTCAGTCAGAGTTACAAATAGTACAGTCAACAGAACCTACTCCAGCAACTAACCCCCAATCAGAAACACCACAACGGATTCGGGTTCGGAAAATTCAGGTTGTAGGTAGCACAGTTTTTCAGGAAAATGATTTTAATCCAGTGGTGAAACCGTTTGAAGAACGGGACTTAACTTTAGAAGAAATCAGACAAGCCGCCGATGCCGTTACCCAGCTTTACCTAAATAAAGGCTATATAAATTCCAGAGCAATTCCAGATACTCAACAATCTAGTACCGCAAATGGTGTTGTGGTAATTCAAGTGTTGGAAGGGCGTTTGACAGAGATTGACATCCAAGGGACGCGACGATTAAACCCATCTTATATTCGTAGTCGCATCCAACTAGGTGCTGGTATTCCTCTAAATACTGGTAAGCTGGAAGAACAACTAAAATTGTTGCGACTCGATCCCTTATTTACCAATGTGGAAGCGAGTTTGCGTCCAACGGGTAAGGTTGGTCAAAGTATTCTCGTTGTCAGAGTTGAAGAGGCAAAAGCTTTAATTGGTAGTTTGGGTGTAGATAATTATTCGCCTCCTAGTATTGGGGCGGAGAGATTGGGCGTTGAATTGCGATCGCGCAATTTAACCGGTATGGGAGATGAATTAGCTGGCTCTTATTACCATACACTCTCTGGTGGTTCCGATGTCTTTGATTTTAGTTATCAGGTTCCTGTGAACGCCATGAACGGCAAAGTGCAGATTCGAGCCGCATTTAATCGCAACGAAATTACTGAGCCACCCTTTGATGCCTTTGACATTCGGGCAAACCAGGATCTTTATGAAATCAATTATCGTCAACCATTGGTGCGATCGCCCAGAGAAGAATTTGCCTTATCTTTAGGATTTACCTATCAAGATGGTCAAACCTTCCTGTTTGATAACCTCGCAACCCCCTTTGGCATTGGGCCTGATGCCAATGGCGTTAGCCGCACCAGTGTAATTAAATTTGCTCAAGATTATATCAGGCGCGAACCAAAAGGAGCTTGGTTTTTGCGATCGCAATTTAATTTTGGCGTTGATATATTAAACGCAACTATCAACAATGACCCCATACCCGATGGTCGCTTTTTCAGTTGGCTAGGTCAAGTACAGCGCGTCCAGCAACTCAGTAACGATCATTTATTGCTCGTCCAAGCAGACTTGCAGCTGACACCAGATAGCCTTTTACCTTCCCAGCAATTTGTGATTGGCGGCGGACAATCGGTAAGGGGATATCGCCAAAATATCCGTTCTGGGGATAATGGATTTCGGGTAGCGATCGAAGATCGGTTTACAGTCCCAGCGTAATGAATCTGGATTATCGACAATTCAACTTGCGCCATTTGTGGATATGGGAGCCGTCTGGAATCAGTCTGATAACCCCAATCCGCTACCCAATCAAACTTTTTTAGTGGGCGCAGGCTTAGGATTAATCTGGAATCAGGCAATGGGAATTGATAATCTCTTTTTGCGCCTCGATTATGGATTTCCATTTATCGATCTGAGCGATCGTGGTAATAACGCTCAGGATGATGGTTTTTATTTTAGCCTTCGCTATCAACCCTAGCTAAAGACTATGGTAATCATAACTAATTCTGCGGGCATCATATTATTTGAACCGTATTTGAGGAAGTCGAGTTTAATCAGCAAAATGCTCTAAAATGCTATTTCACTTACTCCTTTTGGTAGATGACGCACTGATTTCAGTATTTTCCACAGTTAATTACCTGTTCTTCTGCTTTATCCTAATATTGAACTAAAAAATTAACTTCTTTCTTCAGAAATTTGAATTTTATCCTGTGTATATACACAAAGGGAGAAGTTTTAGTTTATAAATTTAAGAAGGAAAGAATTATAAAAGAAAAGTTATGACACAATCTAACTCGCAAGACAAAAACAGCTTTCTTTATCCTCGTAGTCGGTATTATGGTAAATTTCAGCCAGAGAATTTGGTGTTTAATGCTAACCTCCAAGAATTCTCTCAAAAAATTAGTTACATCACTTGCCTAGAGACAGGGGGGAAATTGTCTCAGGAAGAGGCTTACCAGCAGATTAAGTCTCTTTGGAAAGAGTTGAAACATAGCAAAAAACAATTGTCTATTGGCGGAAATCAAGAAATTTAAACTAATAAGAAGGAGGCATTGGTAATTTTTTTAAATCTAGTGCAAAAAGACTATTGCAAAAATACTTGAGCCGCCCAGAAATTGATTTTAGGGCGGTTTTTTGGCTTTTGCAAGAAGTATCTTTTTCGTCATGTTAATTCTACTTATTACAGGTAATACCAGTTCTGTTATGTCATGTTAATTTTAGTTGTTACAGGTGATACCAATTTTGTATAAAGATGCGCCAAATTATATAAACAACGAACCAGCATAGACGCAAAGCCAATACGGTTTAGTTAAGGTTTTTTGATGAAAATTCTAGATCGCTGTACACACAAGTACTTTCGTCCGCTATGCACTCTTGGGGAAAAGGGTAAAGGTTAAAGGGGAAAGGGACTTTTGCAGTACCTTTTCCCCTTCCCTTTTATCCCCTTCTTGAGACCCCACCCTCCCCTTATCCCCAGAGGGGACCCCACCTTCCCCTTTTCCCGACAAATGCCAAGAAGTCCGGCGATTCATCGTGTCTGTGTTTACAAAAGTATCTCTTAAAGAATCCGAAAAGCAACAACTTTATTTTGTAGCTTATGATGTACCTACAAAAGCGAGATTTAGCGATCGCCATAAAGTTTTTCAACAGGAGTTAAGCTATGACGCGGCGACTGACTCAAGAGCAATTATCACAAATAGTTACAGAAGTAGAAAGTCTGCAATTGCGTCGGGATGCGGAACTAGACCAACAGCAGGTTAAAGAAATTTTACAGGAGTTGAATTTACCGCCAGAGTTATTAGATGAAGCGCTGATTGAGTTAAATCGCCGCCAAGCACTGGAAGTACAGCAACGCCGGAATCGATGGATTACCTCTGGAGTGGTGGCAATTGTAGTAATTGTCATTGCATTTACAATATTTTTCATGCAGCAGCAAAGTTCTACACTTTCCCGTGTTTCCACCCAACAAGACCGCATCACTTTGACACAAGATAATGGCGGCGACTTAAAGACAATTTCTCGCCAAACCAATCCAGAAGTGTTGTATCGTGTCACCTTAAAGGATGCACCTTTGGGTAAAAAGCTGGCTCTCTCTTGTAATTGGATTGACCCAAGCGGTCAAATTGTCAAGCAAAACAACTATCAAACCCGCGAGATTAATACGTCTGTCTGGGATACCCAGTGTCGCTACACCATTAACCAGGCTACAACTGTTGGCAATTGGAAAGTGCAAATGTTCCTAGAAGGTCGGCAGATTAGCGATGCAACCTTTGAAGTTAAATAGTCTAGATGGGTATCCCGCATCAGTTTCTTGGCTATTGGGGTTACGGCGCTCAACAAAAGTTGGAAGCGCTGTTAACTAGTGTTTTGGAAAACCTCTCTCCAAACCTCTCCCTTACAAGGGAAGAGGCTTTGAACTTTCCCCCTTCCCTTGCAGGGAAGGGGGTTAGGGGATTAGGTCAGAAAAATTATCCTTTTCCCATCTGGAATGTTGTTCATATAGGACTGGATGGCAATTCCCCACCGCAACAAAATCAAATTGCTGCCATCTCCGCATCAGGATTATTTAGTTCACCCGATGCTTGGGTAATCCAAGAAAACAACTGCCTAATTTTGGGAAGAGAACCTTTCGGAAGAGTTCCTTTGTATTGGACTGTGCAAGAACAAATAATTTGGTTTGCATCCCAACTGCAATTACTTTTACCGATTTTGCCACAATCAGAAGTTAGCATTCCTGGGTTATATGGCTATAGCTGTTTTTCTTACGTTCCCACACCCTTAACTCCTATTAAAGAAGTGTTTGCAGTGACGGCTGGGACGGAATTAGTTTGGCAGAGCGATCGCCAATCAGGTAAGCTGCGATCGCCTGAATCTAAAAAAATCCACTCGTGGCGGGAAGCGCCAAAACAGTTAACAGATGAAGCTACAGCAATTACCCAATTGCAAACTCTCCTGAAAAACTCCATTGAGCGACAAATTGCCGATTTAAAGGATGAGCCTGTCGGGGTGTTTCTCTCTGGCGGACTCGATTCTTCAGTAGTGGCGGCGCTGCTAGTACAAGCAGGGGTGAAAGTTTGCGCCTACACTTTAGATTTTGGTAACGCAGGTATTCCAGAATATCCATACTCTGAACAAGTCGCCCAATTTCTCAAAATTCCACTTGTTAAAGTTGCAGTAACCCCCAGTTCCATCAAGAATGCCTTAATTCCGACTGTGCAAGCATTAGATTTGCCCTTTGGAGATGGCGTGTGTGTGCCGTTATATCTCCTATCTCAAAAAGCGAGTCAGGAAACTCAGGTAATTTTTAACGGCGAAGGTGGAGATCAATTGTTTGCTGGTTGGACGAACAAACCTTTAATTGCCGCAGGTGTTTATCAAGCAGAAAATCCCGCCGGACAGGAAACTTTTATCCAGCAATATCTCCGCACCTTTCACCGTCTTGGGGGATACGAATCTCAAGTTTATCAGCCGGAGGTTTATGCACATATCCAAAATTTGCATCCTGAAGATTGGCTATTGGCGGCTTTAGATCGCAATGAGTGTCCATCTTTGCTGCATCGCCTCCGCCGTGCCAGTTTAATGCTCAAAGGAGCGCAGAATATCCATCCCCGTGCGACTGCATTGGGGTTTGCTCATGGGTTGTGGGTGCGATCGCCTTTTTGCGATTTACCTCTAGCTGAGTGGACATTCCGCCTCTCTGGAGAACTCTGCTTACAGGGAGCTTGTGAAAAATATATCCTCAAACGGGCTGTAGAAAATTGGCTTCCACCCGAAATTGTCTGGCGACAAAAACGGGGTATGGGGGTTCCCTTAACTTCTTGGTGTTTAAATGATTTTTGGCATCAATTGGGCATTTGGCTAAATCCAGAAAGACTTCGCGCCAACAATCACTTTTATCCTCACATTGCGGCACAAATCGTTGAAGGCAATTTAGGAGCAGCTATTCAAGGACGACGGATTGGTGAGACTCTCTGGTTACTAATTATGTGGCAACTTTGGCGATCGCACGTTTTAAATGAAGAAATAACTAAACAGTCTTGGGATCATCCTTTTTGGTTACATCGTTGGCTATGGAGAAAATACAAAATAATTCGTAATTCGTAATTCGTAATTCGTAGTTTACTTTATTAGTATTTTTGGTAAATGGTATCAAATAATTTAACTCAAAATTGTCTTAATCCCCTATGCTCTAGGGAACTTGCTCAGGAGTTACTGAATAACTACGGTTCTCCGCTTTATGTTTATAATGGCGATCGCTTGCGCGAAACTATTGAGCGAATTAGCAAAGCAGTCGGTTATCCTCGCACGCAATTTCGCTTTGCTAGTGTTACTAATGGCAATATTGCCTTGTTAAAAATTTTTCGTTCCTTTGGATGGGGACTTCACGCCAATACACCAGGAGATATTTATTTAGGATTGCAAGCTGGTTTCGATCCTAGCGAGATTGTTTATAGCGGCAGTAATTTGAATTGCGCTGAGATGATACAAGTCTTGAATTGGGGAGTTACAACACTCAATCTCGATAGCCTTGCTCAGTTGCAATTGTGCTGCAAAGTTTTGCCCAAACACAAAGAAAAATCGATTCGGCTAGGTTTACGTCTCAATTTGCCAGAAATTACCGGAGATAGCCGCATTGGTGTACGTCCAGAGGAATTTGGTGATGCGATCGCTTTAACTAGTAAGGTGGGATTAAAGCTGAGTGGTTTACACTTCTATCGAGGAACGGGAACTAACGCCACAGCAGCTTTTACCCAAGTAATTGATACGCTAATCGCCACAGCCCAAAAGTTACCTGATTGGGAATATTTAGATTTTGGTGGTGGCTTTGGCTATCCATATCATCACAACAAAACAGCCTTTGATTGGGAAATATTTGGAACTGAGTTAACCGAGAGAATTACTCGTTTAGGACGGAAAATTGATTTGGTGATTGAACCGGGACGAAGTGCGATCGCAGGATGTGCAACAATGCTTGCTCAAGTTGTTTCGGTAAAATGGCAAGGAAAAAAACAGATTGTTGGAGTTGATACCACCGTTGCCAATCTTTCAGTACCCTCAGTACACGGCGGCTATCGAGAAATTATCACTTGGAAACTTCCCTACTCTTGTACAGACGCGATTAATCGCGTCTCTACTCCCCATTCCCTATTCACAACTGATATTTGTGGTAATACAACATATTCACGAGATTATCTGGGGAAAAATTGCCAACTCCCAGTTTTAGAAATTGGCGATATCGTTGCCATTTTAGATGTCGGTGCTTATGGTTATGCCATGTCGTCTCACTTTTTACACCGTCCCAAACCTGCTGAAGTCTTGCTAGAAAATGGCACACATCGGCTGATTCGTCGGCGCGAAGATTACAGTGTTTTATTAACAAATCAGGTGTTAGATAATTAACATCAAATAACCATTATGAAGTGTATTAACTGCGGAACTGATAATAGACTAAAAGACCGGACAGCTAATCAAGGTCGGTGTATAAAATGCAATCATCTCTTTGCCTTTGAACCGACTAGTATGAGTAATGTTCAGATTACCGATCCTTTTTTTGCAAAGGCGATCGCTGACATTTCTGCAAATAACACCTTATTTTTTACACCCAAGCAACTGCTTTATTTTCTAGATAATCGTCTAAGAAAAAATCCCAAATCAATTTCACAACTTGGCTGGCTTTCTCCTTTTTTGGCTATCAACTTTATTACATCATTAACTATTTTTATTCCATTAATAGTAAATTTGGCATTTATTATTTTCTTCTATGAAAGTAGTAAATCAACTAAACTCAATCTTGTAAGTCGCAAACAGAATGCGAGGAATTTACAAATTATAGGAGGAATTATCCTTGTCGTAGGAATTTTACTAACTCTCGTCTCCAACTCATTCCGCCTCTTTGTTATTTTTGTTGTTATGGGAATGCTGCCCATATATTTAGGAACTCGACAGCTAGGGCGAATTGAATTATTAACACAAGACTTTTTAATTTATGAATCTCAAGTTAAAGATTGGCTAAATCGCTGGCAGCAAATAAATGGTTCGATTCTCAAAATTCTTCCTTCACCAAAGCAGGAAAATACACCAGCCACGATTAATTCTGAAGTAACCGCTTATAGTTTTGATAGATTAGTCGTTTGTGATACTACTAGTATTGCTCAACTATTAATTGCTAATAATTTTCACTTTGAAAACAACTGTGCAATTCTCAGCATTACTGGATATCCCCAAAGCATTTTTGACACCACAATGCAAATGCTGCGGCGCAATCCCGATTTGAAAGTCTATGCAATACATGATTGTAATCCCCAAGGAATTGGTTTAGTTCATAATTTGAGAACCAATGCTAATTGGTTTCTAAATAGCGAGATTACGATTATTGATATTGGACTAACGCCACGTCAAATTATCGCTACTAAACGCGGAATGTTCATTCAATCCTCTCCAGAGTCGGCACAAGCAGCTAAACAATTGCCTGAAGAAATACGTCAAAGTTTATCTGCTGAAGAATTAACATGGTTAGAATCTGGAAAGTTTGTGGAATTGGAATCTTTCACTCCCCAAAGAATAATTAAAGTTCTGCAAAAGGGTATTGCTGGCAGTCAAAATTTAGAAAGTGATGACAGTAGCTTACTTTTAGTAGGCGATACAGGAAATGATATGTACGTTGTGCAAAGTTTTGGTTAGTATTCTCATTTCAGTTGTAGGGGTAATTCATGACTTGCCCCTACATGAATAAAGCGCAGTTTCACATAAAATTTGTTTAATTGATTTACAGATTAGATTTATTCAATTTGTTGGTTTAACCAAGCTTCTAAATCAGAAATAGCTGAAAAGTCTAACAAAGCCTCTCCTAATGCCTCCAATTGTTCAATAGATAATCCTTGAACTCGCTCAATATTAGATGAATCAATCTCACCGAAACGGCGATTTAGTAGACGTATAATTAAACGTTGTTCCCCTTGTTGTACAGCTTGCTCTCGGTCTTGTTGATAAAGTGGTTTTAATCGCATAATTAACTCCCGATCGTCTTCTTCTGAATTTTGATTAACTTACAAGTTTTGCTGCAAGTTATAAAGTAATTCTAGCGTTGCTCTGCGAAATGGATGATTTGATGATAGTGCTTCTAATTCATCTATTGCTTGTTTTTGTACTGTTCCTCGACCGAGAATTCTTAACCACAGAGTTTCTTGGATGCGCGGTAACTGGTGAATTGCAACGATCGCAGTCCGCAAATATTCTGCGATAAAATGTACTTCAGGTAGCCAGTCTACCTTTTGAGTAGCACCGAATCCTGATAGCAGCGTTGTAGATGCTGTTGGGGTGAGTATCCATAATTTAGGAAGTTCTAATTCTGGAATGGAAGTTTTATTGCGATTTGCTTGACGTTGTAATCCACCCCTTACTTCTAATAATTTTAACAGACAATCACAAATTTCTTCTTTTGATGCAGCGTTACGGAAGGGTTCAAAAATGGCTGCTGTAGCGGCAAATCTTCCTAATAATCCTAGTGTTTCTAAATTCGTGCTTTGTTTGGTTAAAGGAGAAAATAAAACATCGATTTCTCGAACTTCTCCTGCCACACGGCTAGAACCTTGGACTTCTCCATAAGGTTTTAGTAATTCTTCCAAATAATCTTTTGCAAATTGGTCATGGATAAATCTAGTCATTCAATCAAAAAAGATTTAGGCAATAGTAAAGCATGGTACTTATATTACCGCCAACTGAGAAGTAAGAATATCTCTAATATGCATACATAATTTGTAATTTATCTCAAACTTCTTTCCATAAGCATTTGAGGTTCGACATTCTTAACGTTAGCGATCGCTTCTAACTGAGAAATCCCAGCGATCGCATCAACAATCTTACCTGATTTAGCACGCAACCAAGCGGTATGAGGCGCATAAGAAAGGCTTTGTGCAACTTCATAACCCGCTCGATTAATTACCTCGTGCTGCGACTCCACATCAACGCCTTCAGCAAAGCGGATAAAAACCAGTCCAGTTGGTACTGCTAAGGAAGCATTGGATTCTAGTGTATAAACCGGACTCAATGTACCCTGTTCTGATTGATTGGGTTCGCCTGAAAAAACTGCGATCGCACCCTCGTTAAGTCGTAAAATTGCCCCTATTACCAAAGTGCCGGGTTGATTATAGTGTACTGCATAGTAGCCAGGTTTACGAATGTAGGATACAGCAGTGGGTAGGCTTACATCGCCACTAACGCGAATTTGTTCAGGATACTCAGAAAAGTAGTCTTTTTGAAATCTCACTTCACCAATCAGGGGTAGAGAGTACACCTGTAGAAAATACTCAACCGGAAAATAAAACATCTTTCTCAAGTTCTAATGATGTTATAGCGTTTTTCAGTGGTATGGAATACATTCTTTTCATCGTGATTCACAGTTAGTTATACGCTCCTACTGATAGTGAAGATTCTTAAAACAATCTGATTTTGAATCCCCTCTTTTCTGGAAAGACGAATTGAAGGTTTCTATGAACTTAGATAGATTAAATTCTGTATCGTAATACACATATAACACATGAAATCAGAAGCATCCATAAAGTAAACGTAAGTCTACAATACGTGCAGCAAGCTTTAAAAATAAGGCATAATACGGTTTTCCAATTCTCTTATGAGTGCTGAGTAGGGAATCCTAACTTTTTTACTCACGACTGGGAATTGTTATGCCCAATGCCCAATGCCCAATTCCCAATTCCCAATGCCCAATACTTCGACTACGCTCAGTACAAGTGCCCAATGCCCAATGCCCAATGCCCAATTCCCAATTCCCAATGCCCAATACTTCGACTACGCTCAGTACAAGTGCCCAATGCCCAATGCCCAATGCCCAATTTTCAAAACATTTTAGGAGATTAAACAATGGTTCAGGTTCGCTATGGTGGACAGAACGGACAACAGTATGAATTTGCTATCAGTAACGAACACGTTGTAGTGCGTACCGAAAGCCGCAGCACAATTGTTGGTGCAAGATCCTTTGAAGTCGCACCTGTGTCACCTACAGCTCGTAGCATCCTCAATCAATTTGAGTTAAAAACACGGTTTCGGCAAGCGGGTGTAGAAATTTTGCAAGCGAAAGTTCCGAACCAGGGTGTTGCTTTGCGCGATCGCGCTCGTGAAATCCTTAACAATGAGTCCGAAGTCCAATTTGCCGGACGTGTCTTAATCGATCCAGTATCCCAACAACCTGTAGTTTATACTGAAAACCTTTTTGTTAAATTTGATAGTGAAGAAGAGTTAAGAGTCTGCCAAGAGGTTTTAAGACGTTACAACTTAACAATTAAACGCCAACTTGAATATGCACGAAATGCTTATTTTGTCAGTGCCCCTACAAATACTGGTATAGCCGTCTTTGACATCGCCGAGAGACTTTTAAATGAGGAATCAGTTGAACTGTGCCATCCCGAACTAGCGCGTGAGTCACGCCAACGTCAGGTTTTTCCGCAGCAGTGGCATTTAAAGCAAACAACAATTAATGGTAAAACAATTAATGCCCATGCCAACGTTGAAGCAGCTTGGAAGTTGAGCAATGGCACGGGGACAATTATTGCAATTATCGACGATGGTGTGGATCTCGACCATGAAGAGTTCCGCTCCTCTGCCAAGATTGTTGCCCCGCGTGATGTCACACGTAAAACGAACAATCCCAGACCGGGAAATGATAATAACCACGGTACATCTTGTGCGGGAGTAGCCTGTGCAAACGGTAACTTTGGGGCATCTGGTGTAGCACCGGGAGCAAAACTCATGCCGATTCGTCTAGCTTCAGCGTTGGGGTCACAAGATGAAGCAGATGCTTTTATTTGGGCAGCTCAAAATGGTGCTGATGTTATTTCTTGCAGCTGGGGCCCAGCAGACGGTACTTGGTTTGAGCCAGACGATCCCGCACACAACCAAAAAGTACCTTTGCCTGATTCCACACGACTTGCTATAGACTTTGCAATCAATAAAGGACGCAACGGCAAGGGCTGTGTAATTTTATTCGCAGCTGGCAATGGTAACGAAAGCGTCGATAATGACGGCTACGCCAGCAACCCAAAGGTGATTGCGGTGGCAGCTTGTAACGACTACGGCACAAGAAGCGCTTACAGTGACTTCGGTCAGGCGGTTTGGTGTGCCTTCCCCAGCAACAATGGTGATATTTCTCAAACCACTGGAATTTGGACAACCGATCGCTCTGGTGTACTTGGTTATAATTCGGGTAATCGAAATCTGGGTGAGGCCGCAGGCAACTATACGAACGAATTTGGCGGCACTTCCAGTTCTTGTCCAGGTGCAGCAGGTGTAGCCGCCTTGATTCTTGCTAGAAACCCAAATCTGCGTTGGGATGAAGTGCGAGACATTATAAAACGCTCCTGCGATCGCATCGATCAAGCTGGAGGTAAATATGATGCCAATGGTCGCAGCCCCTTCTACGGTTACGGTCGAATCAATGCTCTGAAAGCTGTAGAATTGGCCAAGCCACCGCAAACATCACCCATCAGCAGGTTCCAAGCAGCGCAAGATGTGCCAATTAACGATCTCCAAACATCAACATTATCGGTGGCGATCGCTAATACCACCCTGCTGAAATCCATCAAAGTTAATGTAGACATCGAGCATACTTATATTGGGGATCTTGTAGTTACTCTTCTTCCCCCAGTGCAAATAGGCATACTTCCTATAAATCTGCACGATCGCCAGGGTGGAGCTACAGATAATATTAAAACAACTTATGACGAAGTAAACACCCCTAAACTTGCTGCTTTTAAAGGTAAAAGTCCCCAAGGAACCTGGACTCTGGAAGTTGCAGATAAAGCTGAAGGAGATACAGGAAAAATTCGCAGCTTAACCATTGAAATGGGATTTTAAATAGGTTTAGCACAGCTGTGTATTGGTGTCAACTTATGTTAAATAAACGTGAGTTCGATGAACCTCTCCCTCCCAACCTCCCTCTCCTAAAAGGCGAACGCGAGTGCCTCTTTCTAAGGAGAAGGAGGAGTAACGAGTAATATCATGTCCGGCTAATCACTTATGATTACCGTATCTGTGCAAAAATCCCAAAAGTCTCTTTCCCCCTGCCCTTTAAATGATAAGTCTTCAACCGGACATGATATAAGGAGGGTTTTTGCTCCCCTCTCCTGGTAGGAGAGGGGCTGGGGGAGAGGTCAAAATCGCACTCGTCGAACTCACGTTAAATAACTACATATTACGGAGCAAAAATCAAAATATTCTTCCCTGTAAGAACTTCCGTCTTGACGTTTCCGTGTTACGCGCAGTCTGTAGCAGCTTCCGCCTTCCCTGCAAGAACTTCCGCTTTCACGTTTCCGTGTTACGCGCAGTCTGTAGCAGCTTCCGCCTTCCCTGTAAGAACTTCCGCTTTCACGTTTCCGTGTTACGCGCAGTCTGTAGCAGCTTCCGCTTTCACGTTTCCGTGTTACGCGCAGTCTGTAGCAGCTTCCGCCTTCACGTTATCAGAAACAAGTAAGTAGGCGTAATTAAACGCGATCGCATAGATTACCAACCAGAATTACTGATTTAGCTTTGATTGGGGAGCGATACCTTCTCTAAGAGAGGCTACGATTACTCTTGTACGAAGTAAAAGTGCGTAGTTTACCGCCGTAGGCATCGCAACTAACCTTACAGCTAAAATACATGAAAATTGCTATAAACGAATAGCGATCGCAAAGGTTTAATCATCACACTACCCACAGTTGAGTAAAACGTTCAGCCGTCCATCCAACAATATCTGATACTTGCCCGTCACCAATTTCTACAATTCGTTTAGTACCATCTCTACGCTCTATTACATCCACTGAAAAAAACTGGCTTTTAATGCGCTTGGCACACTCAGAAACAATCTCTGGAACTTCTTCATCTGGTAAAGCGGCAAAAGGTTTACCATATACGACAAAGTAACGCCTTTCGGTTTCAGGCACAAAATCTTCAATCCGCCGAACACAGATACCTCCCTCAATACTGCCTCGAAACCTCTGCATTTCGGCAACCACTGTTTCGATTTCCGAAGCTTTATCAATCATCGATCCAACTGAGGTTTTGAGAGATTTAACATAATCTTTGATAAAAAATCCATTCCAGCCAAGTTGATTCAACTCACTCTCTAAATCATCATCGACGGAATAAAATTTAGTCTCTGGAGTTAAATCAGTAATCAGGGGATACCAGTTTATCAGATAGTGTGTAGCTAAATACTCAGCTTTAGAAGTTAAGACACTTGCTCCTGTACTCTCTACAACAGTAACTAATAACTCATAATCGGAGGGTGAGAGCATCCAACCCCGATAGACCCACTTTTGAATCAGGAGTAGGGACTGGAATAATCTTTGATGAACCAGATCCCAGCGACTCCAAAGATATAACGGAAGTTGCAAACCCGGCATTTTGCATACAAGCAACTTGCTCCAAGTATGCTGAATCGGCTTTCTTCGGATTGAAGTAATCACTGGGAAAAAGAAATCTCACAATATTTGGATTGAATATATAGCTAATTACTAATTATATCGGACGGAACTCTGTAAATCTCTGAGATGGAGTGCTGTAAACAATCCTGCAAAACCACCTCCGAGAATCAGAATCGGCAGAGCATTTTTTGCTTCATGTATTTGCGATCGCATAATTTAAATTACTTTGGAAAATACCCATCTAATCCTTAGCCCTATCAAGGTGATTTTTGTATTCATTACTACCTTTGAACTCGGCAGTTGAGCCTTTTTACTCGGAAGTTCGCACACAAGAGCCGAAACTCTGGTTTTGAGGTAGGGGCAATTCATGAATTGCCCCAAAGCACGTCTAGTTTTGCGGATGAAAAACTATTGTAACGACATAAGACAATCTGTTAACTTTGAGTCACAGGCTCTTTCGCCAAGAACTTCTCTAATTCTGTCAGCGCATCAGCATCAACCTTAGTTTGCATTGGGCAGAACTTAGGCCCACACATCGAACAAAACTCAGCAGTTTTATAGATATCTGCTGGTAAAGTTTCATCGTGATATTCCTTAGCTCTTTCGGGATCGAGTGATAATTCAAACTGACGATTCCAATCGAAGTTGTAACGCGCCTTAGAAAGTTCATCGTCTCTATCTCTTGCACCAGGGCGATGTCTAGCAATATCAGCCGCATGAGCCGCTATTTTATAAGCAATCAACCCATTTCGCACATCTTCGGCATTTGGTAGACCCAAATGTTCTTTAGGTGTTACATAACACAGCATTGCAGTACCGTACCATCCAGCCATCGCGGCTCCAATGGCTGAAGTGATATGGTCATAACCGGGAGCAATATCTGTCACCAATGGCCCCAAAACATAGAAAGGTGCTTCAGAACACTCTTCCATCTGCTTACGGACGTTGAACTCAATTTGATCCATTGGTACGTGCCCAGGCCCTTCCACCATTACCTGAACATCATCTTCCCAGGCTTTGCGAGTTAGCTGTCCCAGAGTTTTCAACTCAGCTAATTGTGCTTCATCTGAGGCATCATGGGCGCAGCCAGGACGCAGAGAATCTCCTAAACTGAAAGAGACATCGTACTTTTTGAAAATCTCAACAATGTCTTTGAAGTGGGTATAAAGCGGATTTTGTTTGTGGTGATGTAGCATCCACCGCGCCAAAATACCGCCGCCGCGAGAGACAATACCAGTGAGCCGGTTTCTCACCAAAGGCAAATGCTCAAGCAAAATCCCCGCGTGGATAGTTTGATAATCTACTCCTTGCTGGGCGTGCTTCTCGATGATATGGAGAAAATCATCAGCAGTCAGATTCTCAATTGTGCCGTGGACGCTTTCTAAAGCTTGATATACTGGCACTGTACCAATGGGAATAGGTGAAGCCTTGATAATTGCGGTACGAATTTCATCCAAATTACCGCCACCTGTGGACAAATCCATCAGAGTATCAGCACCGTACTTCACCGCCAGATTCAGTTTATCAACTTCATCCTGAAGATTAGAAGAGTTGGGGGAAGCGCCGATATTAGCATTTACCTTACATTTAGAGGCGATGCCAATAGCCATCGGCTCTAGATTAGTGTGATTAATATTAGCGGGGATAATCATTCTTCCCCGCGCTACTTCCTCACGAATCAGATCGGCCGGGAGATTTTCCCGTTTGGCGACGTAGTGCATTTCTTCGGTGATAACACCTTGGCGGGCGTAGTGCATTTGAGATACATTAACCTGCCCACGTCGTTTAGCAACCCATTCAGTCCGCATATTGTGATTCCTCAATAAACAGCTTCCCTCCGCTGGTATTACCCAGACTCAGGTGTTAAGGGTGTGATCTCAGCCTCGTTATGTAGGCACCCCTAGCATGGATGTAGTGTAGCACCTTGGTTATGTCTGGGAGCAAAGGTGTTAACAATTTATGAGGTAATATAATTTTGGATTTTCGGGTTTAGGCGCGAATTTCATTTGCACAAGGACGACCCTGTTCAATATCGGTAATATTAGCAAAAGTTGTTTCGGCAATATTGTAGAGAGCTTCTGCTGTAAAAAAGGCTTGATGTCCGGTAATCAGTACATTGGGGAACGTTGTCAAACGCTGGAAAATATCATCTTGAATAATTTCGCCAGACAAATCCTCAAAAAACAATTCCGATTCTTGTTCGTAGACATCCACACCAAGGTAGCCAATTTTACCAGACTTTAATCCCTCAATTACAGCTTGGGTATCAATCAGCGCTCCTCGGCTAGTATTAATTAGCATCACACCTGGCTTAATTTTTTCTATAGCTTCAGTGTTAATCAAGTGATGCGTTTCGAGAGTTAGAGGGCAATGCAGGGAGATAATATCAGACTTGGCAAATAGCTCAGGTAGTTCTACATACTTTCCACCCAACACTTCCAATTCTGGATTGCGATAAACGTCATAGGCGAGTATGTGACAGCCAAACCCTTTCATAATCTGTCCTAAAATCAGACCGATTTTGCCAGTGCCAACAATCCCGACTGTGCGCTCATGCAAATTAAATCCCAACAGTCCATTTAAGGAAAAATTGCCTTCTCGGACACGGTTATAGGCACGATGAATTTTGCGATTTAGGCTTAAAATCAATCCTACCGCGTGTTCTGCCACCCCATAAGGTGAATAGGCGGGAACACGCACAACGGTAATTCCTAAATCTGCTGCGGCTTGTAAGTCTACATTGTTAAACCCCGCACAGCGAAGGACAACCAGACGAGTTCCCCCTGAGGCGAGAAGTTCTAAAGTTAGGGCATCAACTCGATCGTGGACAAATACGCAAACCGCCGGAAATCCGTCAGCCAGGATAGCCGTATCTCGATTTAAACGGGGTTCAAAAAACACTAACTCGTGTTGGATAGGAGAATTTGCAGCTGACAAAAACTGGCGATCGTAGGCTTTTGTACTGAAAACTGCTACTTTCATGCAAAACCTCAGACTTTATGTATGCTGCACGGTGTTCGAGTAGATAATACGTTGACGTTTAGAAAAGCGATGTCTACAACGAGCGTATTTGCGGCATTTTAAACATTTTTTAATCGTTTACTCTGGCAGGATAAGTTAAATCAGCGATGTCTACGATGGGTCACTGAGCGACTGGTGAGCGAAGTCGAACCATGCCGTTCGCGGAGCGTCTCGTAGAGAAGTGCGGGCTACGCCTACGCACTTCGGTTAAATGGAACTGCTCCAAATTACTACAAATATCCAACGCCGCATTTCGCTTATATTTCCATCACATTTATTCTTATAATTTTGCCGAGCGGCTAATAGTCAATTTTGACAGAAACGAAATGACAGCAACATCTGAAAAAATCATCCAGCCACCTGAATGGTAGAATAGACCTCTTGGCATTTGTGCTTTTTGCACTCTTGGGGAAAAGGTTTTGGTAAAAGGGGAAAGGGACTTTTGCAAAACCTTTTCCCCCTTCCCCTTTCCCCTTTTACCGAGTTATGCAATAAGTCTAATATACCGACATCGAAGGTGTAATTTATTTGAGGACATCAGTTAACTTGTGCTGTAGTTGTGTGAGGTTTTTACAATTTTCAAGCTTGGAGTTTATCCCATTCTGTATTAAGATGCACATAACAAGACTGCCCTCTAGTCCGCCCAAGTAACGATAGGACTACAGGGGTGAAATACAACAGGTTTCAAGGAAGGTAAAGTACACAAAGATTCGTCTCAAAGCCTGATATGAAGCGCGTTTTACTCCTGGATTCTGCTGTATATCCAGCTTTACAAAGAAAAAGTATAAGTCAGGAATATGTTTATGAGTAGCTTAATCTTATTATTAATTGGTTTAGGAACATTATTCTTGGTTTTCAATACTAGAGATGAAATTAATCGCATTACTGCTATGATCAGCGGAACAATTCTTTTGATTTGGGGTTTGGCTCTAGCTCCCTTGTCATTTCAATTACTAATTGAGA
Source organism: Nostoc sp. DSM 114160 (assembly GCF_053470305.1). Classification (NCBI taxonomy): domain Bacteria; kingdom Bacillati; phylum Cyanobacteriota; class Cyanophyceae; order Nostocales; family Nostocaceae; genus Nostoc; species Nostoc sp. DSM 114160. Next base: position 1,488,921 of record NZ_JBPFGO010000002.1, read on the forward strand.
TTGTTTCAGTTTTAGCAGCTTTCTCTGTTTGTATGCGTTGTTTAGGTTGTGGTTTTAACCGCGATTGATTTTTAACTTGATAACTTATAAGTTTAAAGTAAAATTTATCAATTCTGCTTTTATTGTTAAAAGAGGATTCAAAAGTTAAATGCCCCATGCCCAATCATTACCGATATATTATTTTTTACAAACCATACGGCGTTCTCAGCCAGTTTACAAAAGATATCCCCACACATAGCACCCTAAAAGATTATATTGATGTGTCTGATGTGTATCCTGTGGGACGCTTAGATTGGGATAGTGAAGGATTGCTACTGTTAACAAACGATGGACAATTACAACATCGCCTCGCCCATCCGCGTTTTGGTCATAAACGTACTTACTGGGTACAGGTAGAGCGAATTCCAGATGCAGAAGCTATCAAAAGGTTGCAAACAGGTGTGGAAATTCAAGATTACCGCACTCAACCAGCAGAAGTTAGACTCTTATCAGAAGAACCACAGCTACCTGAACGCACCCCACCAATTAGATTTCGTAAAAATGTCCCGACAGCTTGGCTAGAAATGACTTTGACAGAGGGAAAAAACCGCCAAGTACGGCGTATGACTGCGGCTGTCGGGTTTCCGACTTTGCGATTGGTCAGGGTCAGCATAGCTCACCTACAATTAGATGACTTACAATTGGGTCAATGGCGCGACCTCACCGCTTCTGAAATCCATAATTTTAGTAAATCGAAAAGTTTTCCTCGAAAAGCCACCTCATCAGAGGAATTCGCTAATAATTCCAAAGACTCAATACGCTAGAGATTTGCAACATTACTAAATTTCTTTATACTACCAATTACCAGCCAAGCTCCTCCAGAAGATATCAATAACAAGGGTGTTAACCAATCACCCCAACGCACATATAAAGTCTTTGTCTGTCGTCGATAAATTGTTTCAGCATGAGTTTCGTAGGTATTATATCCAGACATCCACAAGGTTCTGCCATGAGGATCTACAAAGGCTGAATATCCGGTATTAGTTGCTCGTGCTGACCAGCGATCGCTTTCAATTGCCCGCATGATATCCTGTGCATGATGCTGGAATGGCATGGATGCAGTGTAATGGGCATCGTTAGAAGAACTGACAATAAATTGTCCACCCGCCGCCGCTTGACGGCGAAATTGTTCGGGAAAAGCAGATTCATAACATATACTAGCGATCGCCCGACCAAAAGGAGTGTCAAATATTTGATTTGCTGAACCGGGAACTTGGTGTGCATCCAAAGGCGACAAGCGCTGAACTATTTTGCCTAAAATGCCTTCTAAGGGAATATATTCTCCCAAAGGTACTAATTTAGCTTTGTCGTAGCGGCTGACAATTTCACCTTTACTGTTGAAAGTAAACAAACTAATTGTATAACTGTCTCCCCGTTCGCCAAAAGCCCCAATCCAAGCAACTACGCCTTTTTCTTTCACGGCTGCAACTAAGGCAGTTGCCAGCAAATTACGCTGGAAAATAGGTAAGGCTCCTTCTGGAGTCAGGACTGCATCTACACCTTGGTCTGCTAAAGTTAGATATCCATTGGTATAGTTTTCTTGGGCGCGACGAAACCCTTCGGAACTTCGTAAAAGTCGGTTTGGGATATTACCCTGAACAATGCCCACTTTCAAGGCTGCTTCTGGTAATTGGGCGATGGGACGGCTATATAAGATAAAACCGATGAGGTGTAAGGTAATTAATAGTCCTGTGGCGCTAACCCAATATTTATTAACGAATTGCAGAGGCGCAAAGGACACGGAGGAAATTCTCTCTGCGCCCTCTACGCTTCTGCGGTTCATCCATCCTTCAGCAATTAACCCATTCACAGCAACTATTGCTGCTGTCACAGTATTAGGCCCAGAAAGTTGACCCAGATGTACAATTACGAGATTATGCGGACTTTGGGTGTAAGCAAGGGAACTCCACCACAGAGGGCCAGCGCTCCAAAGACTCTCTAAGCCGCACCAGACAGCTGTACCAATCATTATACGTAGCCACGGTTTTTGCCCGCTTAGGCGAACCATTACAGCCGCCCAAATAGTAACGAATACCCCTCCCAATACAGTGATAAATCCCCAACAAAAAATCGTGATTGCTAAACTCGGCAACCAAGGAACGCCCAACCATGTCATCGGATGAATTCCGGTAATCCACCATAGGGCGACACCGTGAAAACCAATACCCCAGAAGAAAGCAGGAGGGAATTGGTTTTTGCGTTTGGTCGAAGTGACAACTAACACCCATAAAGGAACTATGGCAATCCAAGCCAATAACCATGCACCTACTGGGGCCACAGTTAGCCCCATTAAAATGCCGCTACCTAAGGCAATCCAGTAAGGGAGTAAGGAAGTTAACCTCTCCCCCTGCCTCCCCTGCAACGCCAGCTCCCCCTGCTTCTTACTCTGCTTCTTCTGCATCGGCAGCATCAGGTGGAACTACTGCCACTCCGGTAATAGCATCGTCTTCATCTAAACGCTGCACTCTAACTCCAGTTGCCGATCGCGATTGGATAGAAATCGCATTCACCGCTTGACGGATGATAATACCGCGATTTGTCACCATCATGATTTCATCATCATCATTGTTGACAATGCGTAGGGTTGCTAGCTTGTCTTTGGTTTTACGGTTTTTGAACTTGGTTGCCATTAAACCCTGACCAGCACGATTTTGCAGCCGGAATTGGGCAACTGGGACGCGCTTACCATATCCACCCATTGTAATTACCAATACCCAAGGGCCAACTATGCCACTGCTAGGCACTTCTGCGGACTCTTCAGTAATTTCGGTAATTTCGATATCTTCTGTTTCGATTGTTTCGATATCTTCAATTTCTGCTTCTGCAACATCCAAACTTTCCAGAATTGCTGCGGGGAGAATATCCATACCCACAAGTTCATCTTTATTTTTGAGTTTCATGGCTTTCACGCCACGAGTTGCCCTACTTAAAGGACGCAGTTGTTCGTGGTTGCATCGGAAGTGAATCGCCATCCCGTGACGAGAACCAATGATTACACTATCCTCGACTCTAGCACGTCTCACCCAGCGCAGTTGGTCGCCTTCTTCTAAGGAAATGGCAATCAAACCATTGGCGCGAATGTGACTAAACGCTGCCAATTCGGTTTTCTTGATATTGCCGCCTTTGGTGAGCATAACCAAATATTCTTCGTTGCTAAATTCGTCAACCGGTACAATCGAGGTGATTTTTTCCTCTTTGGGAATCGGTAGCATTTGCACAATTGGTGTGCCGCGACTGGTACGCGAACTCACGGGAATTTGATACGCTTTTAAGCAGTAAACAACACCACGCTCACTAAAGAATAAAATACTATCGTGATCGCAGCAAGTCAAAAAATGCTCAATGGTATCATCATCTTTCACCTTGGCTGCGGCTTTGCCTCTGGTAGCACGGCTTTGGGCTTCAAAGGTGTTAATTGGCATCCGTTTGATGTAGCCTTGCTCTGTCACCAGAATTATCGCTTTTTCATTGGCAATGAGGTCGCGATCGTCTAATTCGCCTTCCCCTGGTAATATCACCGTGCGGCGGGGTGTAGCAAAGCTAGTTTTCAGTTGTGTGACTTCGGTTTCAATGATTTCTAGCACTCTCTCCCGGCGTGCCAAAATATCTTGTAAATCGGCAATTTTCGCTTGTAATTCTTCGTGTTCCAGACGAATTTTGTCTGCTTCTAAAGCAGTCAAGCGGCGCAATTGCATTTGTAAAATCGCATCTGCTTGTACTTCTGAGAGTCCGTAAGTTGTGATTAATTCGCCTTTGGCTGTGGGTGCATCGGGAGCATGACGAATTAAGACAATAATTGCATCTAAATGAGACAAGGCTATTAATAACCCTTGCAGGAGATGGTCGCGTTCCTCTGCTTTCCGCAGTTCGTAGCGGGTGCGTCTGGCAATGGATTCGATGCGGAAATCCAAGAAGACGGTTAAGAACTGCTTGAGGGTGAGTACTTGGGGTTCGCTATTTACCAACGCCAGCATGTTCGCGCCGAAGTTGGCTTGCAGTGGCGTTTGCTTGTAGAGGTTGTTCAGCACGACGCGGGGATAAGCATCACGCTTGAGTTCGATCACAACTCGCATCCCGTCGCGATCGCTTTCATCTCGGATATCTGCAATGCCCTCTAGCCGCTTTTCATTCACCATTTCGGCGATTTTTTCAATCAGCGCCGCTTTGTTGGTTTGATAAGGCAATTCGGTGATGATAATTGCTTCTCTATCTGGGCGTCCCCGTTGTTCAACGGTTTCAATGTTAGCGACACCACGCATGGTAATGGAACCACGCCCGGTAGTGTAAGCTTCTCGAATGGCAGATGTTCCCAAAATTTGCGCCCCAGTCGGAAAGTCTGGGCCGTGGACATACTGCATTAATTCGATGTCGGTGATTTCGGGATTGTGGATTATTGCCACCAAAGCATCAATTAATTCCCCCAAGTTGTGGGGCGGAATGTTGGTGGCCATGCCCACGGCAATTCCAGAGGAACCGTTGAGCAATAACTGGGGAATCCGTGCTGGTAAAACTGTCGGTTCTTGCTGGGAACCGTCGAAGTTATCGGCGAAATCTACGGTTTCATACTCGATGTCGTGGAGTAGACCAGCACTAGTTAAAGCTTGCAACCGACATTCGGTGTACCGCATAGCGGCTGGCGGATCGTTATCTACCGAACCAAAGTTACCATGTCCGTCAACTAATGGCGATCGCATGGAAAAATCTTGCGCCATCCGCACCAAGGCGTCATATACTGCCGTGTCACCGTGGGGGTGATATTTACCCAATACTTCACCGACGACACGGGCGCATTTCTTAAAGGGGCGATCGTGGAGCAGACCTAGCTCGTGCATTGCGTAGAGAATGCGACGATGCACAGGTTTTAGACCATCCCTGGCATCTGGCAGCGCCCGACCCCACTATCACGCTCATGGCGTATTCCAGATAAGACTGCGACATTTCGTTTCGCAAGTCTGTCGGGATAATCCTCTCCTGTGAGGTTGTCATAACCTAAAAATCTCCAAAAATCGTAGATTTTAGCTCTTTTACTCAACAAAGCGCAAAATTATTCTAAATTGCTCTTGAATAATTGCTATAATTTGATACAATTTTAGCATATATTGCTTTTTTATGCCTGGGCAGCTAACTCAGCCGCTTGTTCAATCCGTAACTTCTCTCTGGGATTTGAGTTGAGAAGCAATTAGAGGAACTTTCGGGGCAAGAAAAAATCCCATCAAGCTGGCAAAAAGGATTGGTGTAAGGGGACTCAAGTTAGTCAGTTTTGACAGTAGCAAAGTCGTACTTATTGGTGTGCGGGTTACAGCTGCGTTGACAGCCGCCATTGTACAAATCATGGCCAGGGCAGGATCGAGTCCTGGAATTAAAACTGCTACTGCTTTACCAATGCAAGCACCAGTGAAAAATAGCGGAATGATGAATCCACCGCGCCACCCACCTGTTACTGTAATGCTAATGGCAGCCATTTTCCCAAAAGCTAGAGTTAAGAGAAAAACAGCACCAAAGTTAGCTCTCAAGACTGAATCTAACTCTTCATGTCCAAAATAACGGGTGAGGGGTAATAAAACTGCTAAAATGCCAAGTCCCACTCCTGCTAGTGTTGTGCGTACATAAATAGGAACAGGAGTTGGTGAAATGCCCAAACGTGAAACGGCTTGCCAAAAGGCATCGCAGCCGCGAAAAATACCGATAAAAATCCATCCCGCCACTGCCCCAATCGTTCCAAAGGCGATCGCGATCGCAAAATCATCAATCCTTTCTAAGTGATACTGAGGAAAATGCCAAGTGGGGGCAATACCCAAATGTGTAATTGCTGCAAACACCAGATAGCTAGCGCAACTCGAAACAATCGCTGGCATTAAAGCTTCGTAATATTCCACAATATGCTCGTGGTGCAAAATCTCCAAAGCGAACATTGCACCGCCAAGGGGTGCGCCAAATAAGGCAGTGAAGCCAGCGGCCATTGCTGCTAAACTCATGGTTCTGAGGTCTTCACCTTGGAGTTTTAAGCGATCGGCAATCCAAGTACCAAAAGAACCTGTTACCTGTACCAGTGGTGCTTCTGGCCCAGCACTACCGCCTGCCGAGATACTGACTAAAGAAGCCAGAATCATTGAAGGATTTTTGCGAACATCTAGGCGTCCGCCACGAAAATGAATATTATCAACAATCACGGCGATTTCACCGGGATTTCCCAAAAAATGAATCACCAGACCGATAAATAAACCGCTAAGTGGCATCACTATCAGCAGGCTAAAACCCTCAAATCGCTGGAGTCTGTGAGTTAAAAACTCTAGAACATTCCAGTACAACGCCGCAAATAGACCACCAGCAGTCCCCACGAATATCCAGCGGATGACCCACTGCGAAATCATTAGGGGATTGCGCTTTACCAGTCCAAAAAGTTGAGCAAATGTCCAGCGTTGAGTTTGATTACTAGCGGGGGGCTTGTTTGGTAACACTGCTTATTTCCTATTTGTGAAACCTAGAGTACTGAATATTTACGCTTTTTATGGTAAAGGCTATTTAGTTTAGTGAATTATTTATTTCTTGTATTTACTATATTTAAATATTATCTATGCAGCAAAACCCGCATTTTTAGTGAATGCCTACCTTTACGATGAGGCATATATAAAGATCGAGCTAAGTAAATATTCTATATTGAGTTAGTTATAATGTTATTTAGATATTTCCTATTTTGAAGCCAAATACCCAAGGGTAAAGGACAAAAATTCCTTTCCCTATAGCCCATCAAGTGTTCCCTATTTTCTAATTAGTAAGACTAGCCCTTTTCAGGTGAGCATATATACTATCAAGGTTTTTACGGCATTTCAGGCTTCGGCTGGAATTGAACAAAGAATTTATGGATTAAACTCTAAATTTTGGAACTCTAAATTAAGCGATCGCAGCCGCCAAAATACCAAAAATAGGTTGAAACATCATTTCTTTGATAGTACAAACGTTCACATTGAAAGGGCTAGTAGTAAGACTTACGCATTGACAAAATAACTAAATTATGAGTTGTGTATTTTCGGCATTCAAGCTCAATTTTTCAACTCTTCTTTAGCAATGTCTATGGCAGATGTTTGCCTATGTGACTGATAAAGGATGATTGAAATTAGCTTGAAACTAGTTTTTTGTGAATCTACACGCTGATGAATTTTAAACGGTCTTGAGAGGTTGTTTGAAAAGTGGTTATCTGTGATTTTAGACACTTGTCGATCCCCCCTAGCCCCCAGGGCTGTTTCATTCCACAAGAGCAAGAAGTTTGTCAATATCATGAGAGAGAAATCTTTGAGTAGTTGTGATGGAAGTATGACCATTTCGGCGGAGGATGTTGAGAGCGTTAGCGAAGCTTTGCCTAAGGCATCGCTCGCACAACAGAGAGATTGGCTGGGGCATTACCTAGATGTATAGTCGAAGGATCTTCATTCAACACGACATCCTTAACCCAATGAAGTTGATTTTCTATACTCTAATGCCCGCGAATGCCCTGAGAAAATTCAGTTGCTGTGCCCATACGGCTACTGATGTAGCAAGCAAGATCGTGGTATTGTTTACCGCCTCTGGTTCCAACTCTTTCAACCCGGATTAAAGATTTAATTCCAATCCATTTTGGGTCGATTCCATCAAATCATGAAAAACTTCAACAGTTCGCTTTGTCAATCTATCTCTTGTCTTTTCAATGGTGGTATGACGACTGGTTGGCTTTGTTTTAGTAGCAACGCTTTGAATATGACGATGAAGTTTTGGCTGATTTCCTTTGACAAATTACGTAATCGTTACCACTGTCTCTGATTAACTGACAAGTTTTTTTTTGGCAGTGTAAAGAATCAAAACTGAAGACTTAGATAGCCCTAAGTGCTTGGATAAGTAATATTGGCAGGTCGATTGAAAGGAGGATATTCATCAAAAATTTCTAACCTTCAAGAGTGAGAAAAGTATGTCGAAAGCCTCAAATTTCGGCGAATTTTTGTGCCTTCAAGCACTAAAATTTGAAAACTTAAAGTTACTGCCAAACATCTATTAAGGAAAAAGAAAGTAATGACACATACTATCATTGGAACCAATGGAAATGACACCCTAGATGGCACTAACGACCCCAACATAATTAACGGTAAAGCTGGGAATGATATCATCTTTACAGGTGATGGTGCCAACGACACTTTAACGGGTGGGGGCGGTAAAGATACATTTGTTTTTTATAGGTCAGGTGGCGGCACTGATATAATCACTGATTTCGGTGGTGTAGGTGAAGGAACAAATCCAACAGCAGCAGTAATTGCGGAAGTCGATACGATCGAATTTTTGGATGAATTGAATGCGCGAAATTTGCTACTCACCCAAAATGGTAACAATCTAGAAATCACTTTTGAAAACGTATATGATACCACAAAAATCATTTTACAAAACTTCAAACTAGAAGACTTGGATAACCTGAAAGCTTCTGGTACAAGACCAGCCATAGGCAATATCTTGTTTAATGGGTTTGAGGAAACTAGTATCACTGATAGTTTTGATGTCCTGGATGCCAATACTGATACAAGCATCGCCACCAAGAATACGGTAACTTTCCTCAATGACCTGAATAACAACATTACAGGTTTAGACAACTCAGATGATGTGGTGAATGGTCAGGGGGGCAATGACAAAATTGATGGGTTAAGTGGTGACGATTTGCTGCGGGGTGGTACAGGCAACAATACTCTCATTGGTAGTCTGGGCAATGATACCCTTGATGCTTCCTATTCTTCTGGAAATAACATTCTCACAGGGGATGCAGGGGATGACTACCTTGATATTAGCTACTCTACTGGCAACAATACGGTTTCAGGTGGAGATGGCAATGATTACTTTTACACCCCTGGAGTTCAGGGTAGCAACATCCTAAATGGAGGGGATGGCAATGACTCCTTCAGTTTGTTTGTTACAGATACTGCTCTTTCTTCCTTAGCAACTCAAACGATAGACGGAGGGACAGGTGACGATTTGTTAACCGTCAATTCCAATGCGACTGAGGCAATCACTTCGACTTTCAATCATGCTACTAATACTGGCTCGATTACAACAGGCACATATCAGATTAACTATAAGAATATTGAACGATTAGATATCTCAGGCACATCCTACAATGATTACATTGTGGGGAGCAATGGCAACGATACCATCAGACCTAGTCCTGGTAACGACACTTTAACGGGTAGCGGTGGCAAGGATACATTTGTTTACGACACTTATAGCTCGGGTGCAAGTAGTGATACAATCACTGATTTTGGTGGGGTAGGTCAAGGAATTAATCCAACAGCAGCAGTAATTGCCGAAGTAGACACCCTAAATTTCGCTGGCGACGGCTTAACTGCTCAAAATTTAGTGCTGACTCAGAATGGCAGCAATCTAGAAATCACCTTTGACGCGGACTCTAGTCCCAAAATCATCCTACAAAACTTTGCTTTAGAAAACCTGGATAACCTAAGCTTATCTACAGGAGCAACTGTCAACTCGGGCAATATCCTGTTTGATGGGCAAACTACCATTACTGACAGCTTTGATGTCTTCAATGCCAACTCCACTCAAGGTACTATCTTCAACAAGAACACAGTCACCTTCCTTAACGATCTGAACAATAATGTTAGCGGCTTTGACAACTCAGATGATGTCATCAATGGTCAGGGGGGTGACGATCTTATTGATGGCAAAAGTGGCAATGATTTACTGCGGGGTGGTGCAGGCAATGATACTCTTATTGGTGGCGTAGGGAATGACATCCTCCTTGAGGATACTGGCAATAACTTTCTTGTTGGTGGTATTGGTGACGATACTTTCAATGTTGACTCTTCAACAGGCAAGAACACCCTCGATGGTGGCGCTGGTGACGATACATTGTATGCTCGGGGTTCACAAGGCAATAACTTATTCTCTGGCGGCGATGGCAATGATTTTCTTGACGCCTCTGAGCTTGCTATTGCTGAGGGACACGGCTTTATTGGCTCTTCAGGTAATAATACCCTCAATGGTGGCGCTGGTGACGATACATTGCGTGCTGAGTCTCCAAAAAGTAATAGCTTACTCTCTGGAGACGATGGCAATGATTATCTTTCCACCTCTGGCGTTGATGGTTATAGACTGGAATATATTTTTAGATCCTCAGGCAATAACACCCTCAACGGTGGCATTGGTGATGATACCTTGCTTGCTGAGATTTCAACAGGTAACAACCTACTGTTTGGTGGCGATGGCAATGATTTACTCTCCATCTCTGGCATTGTCTTCGGAACCAGCAGTGGAGATAATTACGATCCCTCCTCAGGTAATAATACCCTCAACGGTGGCACTGGTGATGATACATTGCGTGCTGAGATTTCAACAGGCAATAACTTACTCTCTGGTGGCGATGGCAATGATTCCTTGTATCTAAGCACCTCATCCCCAGATACTTTCGGCTCTTATTTAGTGACTCAAACGGTAGATGGAGGTCAGGCTGACGATTTGCTCTCCGTGGATTATAGCAATGCTACTGGAGGAATCACAACAACATTTAATGCCACTACTAACATTGGCTCAATGACAGCAGGCAAGTATCAAGTTAGTTATCAGAATATTGAAAGATTAAATATCTTAGATACAGCCTACGATGACAACATTGTGGGGAGCAATGGCAACGATACTCTCTCCATAGATAGTGGTGGCAAAGATACGATAGACGGCGGTAAAGGTGACGATTTGTTGTCTGTCGAGTACAGCAATGCTACCACAGGAATCACAACAACATTTAATCCTACTACTAACATTGGAGCAATTACGGCGGGCAATAATCGCGTTAGCTACAACAATATCGAAAGATTAAATATTTTAGGTACAGACTACAATGACTTCATTGTGGGAAGCAATGGCAACGATACGCTTTCTACAGGATTTGGTGGCAATGACACAATAGATGGGGGTAAGGGTGACGATTTGTTGTACTTCAATTACAATTACTACGATCCTAGTGAAGGAATCACAACGACTTTCAATGCTACTACTAATATTGGCTCAATTACAAAAGGCACGAGGCTAATTAGCTACAAGAATATCGAAGGATTAAATATCTCAGGTACACAATACGATGACTTGATTGTAGGGAGCAATGGAAATGATACACTCGATACGGGCTATGGTGGCAATGACACAATAGATGGGGGGACAGGTAACGATTCCTTGACTATCTATTTCAATAATACTACTACAGGAATCACAACAATATTTAATCCTACTACTAACACTGGTTCAATTACGGAGGACACGAGACTAATTAGCTACAAGAATATCGAAGAATTAAATATCAAAGGTACACAATACAATGACTTGATTGTAGGGAGTAATGGAAACGATACACTTGATGCGGGCAATGATGGCAAAGACACAATAGATGGTGGTAAAGGTGACGATTTGTTGTCCGTCGATTTTGGAAATGCTACTACAGGAATCACAACAACATTTAATGCTACTACTAACAAGGGAGAAATTACAGCGGGTAGGAGAATAGTTAGCTACCAAAATATTGAAGGATTAAATATTTCAGGTTCCTACTCTAATGACTTGATTGTGGGGAATAATGGTAATGATACCCTCAACGGTATTAGTGGCAATGATACCCTCAAAGGTGGTAATGGTAATGATGTCCTCATAGGTAGCAGTGGTAATGATAGCGTTTATGGTGGCGCTGGTACTGATACCTTTGTTTTCAATACTTTCAGTGAAGGCGTCGAGCGCCTATATGACTTTGACACCACTAATGAACTAATTAAGATATCAATTTATGGTTTTCCTAATCACGATTTCTCACTAGGTGTACTTAAGACAAATCAGTTTACAATCGGAGCATCTGCAACCACAAGTAATCAGCGATTTATATATAACTCGACTACAGGTGGATTGTTCTTTGATGAGGATGGTAGTGCAGGTGTCAATACTCAGGTACAGTTTGCACAATTATCTCCTGGCTTGTCACTAACCAACAACAATTTTGTGCTTTTTACTCCTTATTAGCACTTTATCACTTGAAGCAGAAAAAATAGAAAATCGTCGAATTGCGATGTGCTTAAAACAGATAGGGGAGAAGAGGTAGTATTTTCTCCCTTATCTCCCCAAAAAAGATAATTTTTGAATACTCAATTAGTATTCTAATTACCCAAATAAGTCACTTCAGTTTTCTGCGATCGCACCCTCTTTAACGAGAGTAAGGATTATTGAAAGTTTCCCAAGCAGCAATAGCCGCCTTTTGCAAGCGAAAGTTAAAGTCTACTAAGTCTTTCATCAATAAGTGCCAGTTTCTCTCAGCTTCATCTTGAATTACCGCCCAAGAGTTTTCTAAGCGATCGCGTTGCATCAGTTTCCTTCCTTCAATTAATTCCCGTGCTTGGCGCACAACTTTCAAATAGGTTTCACGGGTGAGAGTAGCGGCTGAATCAGCCTCAGCTTGAGCGCGTCTTTTTAGCGCCTCAATTAACGCTTTGGTTTCACGCTTCACCTCATCAGTTTCACCAGCCATTTCGGTTTCCACTAATTTGTCGGTTTCAGAACTTATTTTTACAATTACTATGGATTCAGTAGATTCGATATTGTTAGAATTCATACTTAAAAGATCCTTAATTGCAAAGTTTACTCTCCAATAAAAATTGCACCCTATCTTAATAGTCATTAGCCATTGATTTATTTTACAAATGACTAATGACTAATACTTCTCTACGAGAGGCTGCGCCAACGACTACGCGGTAGTTGAATCTCGACTTACTTCGACTACGCTCAGTACAAGTCGCTCGATTGCCGCGCAGCCGAAACTCAGTACAAGTGACTAATGACAAATTAATAAGCTTTTGTTGGCAGTTGTTGCTCTAATTTCAGCAATGCTGCAACTCGCATTTCTGTAGCTGGATGACTGGAGAATAAGTTACCTAGAAACTGTCCAGAAATGGAATTAATAATTAATAACGGCTCATAAGCTGGATTAGCATTTAAAGGCATTTGCTTTGCTGAGGCTTCTAAGCGTTGCAATGCCCTAGCTAAGGCACGGGGATTACCAGTTAATCTAGCAGAACCTGCATCAGCAGAAAATTCTCGTGTGCGCGAAATTCCTAGCTGAATAATTGTCGCAGCCAGTGGCGCAAGCATGACTGTTAATAAAACTCCTATTGGATTTCCACCTCTGTTGTCATCTCGCGAACCACCGCCAAACCATAGGCTGTAACTAACCATTTGAGCTAAGAATGAGATCGCACCAGCCACAGTAGCAGCAACAGCTTGAGTGAGAGTGTCACGATTAATAATATGGGTTAGCTCGTGGGCGATAACACCTTCGAGTTCATCCTCTGGCAATATATTTAAAATACCTTCAGTGACAGCTACAGCAGCGTGTTCTGGATCGCGCCCTGTAGCGAAGGCGTTAGCACCAGGGCTAGGAACGATATAAACTTTAGGCATGGGAATGTTAGCGCGATCGCTCAATCTCTGCACCATCCGATAAAGTCCTGGTGCTTCCCTTTCACTCACAGGTTGCGCTTGGTATACTGCTAGGGCAATTTTATCTGATTGATACCAAGAAAATAGATTTGTGACTGCTGCCAAGCCAATGCCGATAATCAAGCCACTAGAACCGCCAATTACCCAGTAACTAATTGCAATCAAAAGACCACTTAATGCCGCAAGCAAAGTAGCCGTTTTCAATTGATTTGTCATGTTTTTGCTCTCCTGCTAATGCTGTGTAAATTTTTCAGAAAACAGCATTACTTCAGCTACATTTTGATTTTATCCAGCTAAACTTAGATATATGGTAGAGAAAACCTATCAGATAAGTACGGTTTTCCTACTTAAGTTTTAGTCATAGAATAAATATCTATAGATAGTAAAAACACATCTATCTATAGGAATAAATTGCTTATCTAGGCAGGAATTACGAGTGTAATGCTTAGATTGAGCTATGCCTAACTATTAGTTAAGATCCATTTACTTATAAAGATTCTGAGTCTATTCCTTGTGCTTGATATATCTGTTGGGAAAATAGCTGAAAATCTAATTCGCACGCCTTCAAAGCTTCAGTGGCTTGTGAGTATTTTGGGGCATCAAACAAATCGCGATCGCGGATTTTTGACAACCAAGAACGCAATTTATTTAATTCCGCCTCGTTCTCTTCTAATTCTGCAAAGGTGAGATTACCTATTTTCCGTTCCTCGCTCAATTCGCTATGCAAATCCCGACATTGCCCCAAAAACTCTTGATATTCTCGATCTGCCTGTTGGTGAAAACGATTTACCAACATAGCGTTTTGCTCGGGTTCATCAATCCAAATAGTCAATAAATCTGCTTCACCACCACCTGCTGTAATGTCTGCTTTCAATTCTGCCAAATATTGTTGCAAGTCTTCTCTATGCGGTAGCACGCACACCGACTGCTGTAGATAAAGTGCGCCCCAGCCCTTGAGTTTACGCCAAACATACACCCGTTGCGTTGAAGGCTGTGCGGGTACTTTGTACACCAATAAGTTCCAACACTTTCTGTCCATAGATAGATTGTAACAGGTGTTGCATTAAATTGATTTTATTGTTAGTCTACTTATGAAACAACTGTTGCATTTCAGAAAAAGGATCAGTCTGAATCATCAAGTCGGAAGCTTACTTATTGGTTCTCAAGAATTACAGAGTTGATGTAGTAAAAGCCAGTCAGTTAAACAGGAAATATGCAACTACAAAATAAATTTGTCCAGACAATTCCCGGCACTGTTTGGGTATTGGGATTTGTCAGTTTGCTGACAGATATTAGCTCTGAGATGATTAATTCTGTATTGCCCTTATTTTTGGTATCAGTTTTAGGGGCGAATGTTTTGACTGTGGGCATCATCGAAGGCATTGCAGAAGCAACAGCTTCAGTTTTAAAAATCTTTTCGGGAGCGTTGAGTGATTATCTCGGACATCGTAAAGGATTAGCGGTGTTTGGGTACGGCTTATCCACCTTTGTTAAACCACTATTTGCTGTAGCTACCAGTCCAACTGGGGTGTTAATAGCTCGATTTGGCGATCGCGTTGGTAAAGGTATTCGGGTAGCGCCCCGCGATGCCTTAGTTGCCGATTCTACTAATGCAGATGTACGCGGTGCAGCTTATGGATTGCGTCAATCCCTCGATACTATCGGAGCATTTTTGGGGCCTTTGGCAGCATTTGCTCTGATGACTGCTTCCGAAAACAACTTCCGCTTGATTTTTTGGCTAGCACTCATTCCTGGATTCTTCGCAGTCGCTTTATTAACAGTGGGAGTGCGCGAACCACAAACAAGTGAAACTCAAGGAAATCGAAGCAACCCTCTGCAATGGGAAGCTTTACGCAGTTTGGGTCAAGGATACTGGGTAATTGTAATAGTGGCATTACTATTCAATTTAGGTAACTCTAGCAATGCTTTTTTATTACTGCGAGCTGAACAAACAGGCATTTCTGCCTCACTCATCCCATTGACATTAATGGTGATGAACATCGCCTACTCATTCAGCGCTTACCCATTAGGAATACTTTCCGATCGCATGGGTAAATTTGGGTTACTGGTGGGCGGATTTCTCCTATACGCTTTAGTCTATCTGGGTTTCGCTTTCGTGCAGACATCTTGGCAAGTCTGGGGATTGTTTGCCCTTTACGGTCTGCATTTGGGTATGAGTAAAGGGCTGATGTTAGCACTAGTAGCAAATAGTATACCTGCAAATCTGCGCGGCACTGCTTTTGGATTCTTCAACTTGGCACTGGGATTAGCACTTTTACCTGCTAGTTTGCTAGCTGGTGGGTTGTGGCAAACACTAGGAGCAGAGGCGACATTTATTGCTGGGAGCTTGTTTGCATTGGCAGCTGTATTATTGTTAGTTACTCAAAAAAACAAATATTGAAAAGCAAAAATGGTATCCTTGATTTGAAATCAAATCAATGGCGATGGAGCTCGCCGAAACCGCCTTTTCAGTCCTAAAATTCATCACTGGAAGGCTGATGGCTCCTACTTTCCTTGCTAACTGCGGGAGAGTAGGGCTTGGCTAAATGCATTACCTGACTCCCCTGTAGAAAGTATCTCTCTACAAATCGCACCTCAAGGAGTCATGGTATGAAACACCTTCGTCAGTTTGAACCATTTATTGCCTTACCCCACTTAATTAAGTGGTTGCCTATTTCCTTTGTCGTTGGCATTCTTGCTGGAACGGCCTCGGCGGCTCTTTTAGCATCATTAGAATGGGCAACTGATTGGCGAGAATCACATCGGTGGATTATCGCCTTGCTCCCTCTTGGTGGCTTCTTGAGTGGTTGGATTTATCATCAATTTGGTCGGACTGTAGAAGCAGGAAATAACCTTTTACTCGAAGAAATTCATAACCCCAAAAAGATTATTCCTTTTCGTATGGCTCCTCTTGTTTTACTAGGAACAGACCTGACACATTTTTTTGGTGGTTCAGCCGGTCGTGAAGGTACAGCATTACAAATGGGTGCTTCTTTGGCAGACCAATTAACTAAAATATTGCATTTTCAAGGGGCTAATCGGCGAATTTTGTTAACGGCAGGTATCAGTGGGGGATTCGCTTCAGTTTTCGGTACTCCCTTAGCTGGAACCGTATTTGGTCTAGAAGTTTTAGCGATTGGTAGAATTCATTACGATGCTCTTTTTCCTTCTTTAATTGCTGCGATCGTTGGAAATCAAGTAACCTTACTATTGGGTTTACATCATACAGCATACCGACACGCTCCCTCTATACCAACGCTCACAATTTGGGGATTGATTTCTGCTATTATTGCAGGTGCAATTTTTGGAATTGTCGCGATATTTTTTGCTAAACTAACTCACCAAATTAGTCACTTATTTAAAACTAAGATATCTTATCCTCCAATGCGTCCTTTGATAGGCGGTGCGATGATAGCAGCAATTGTTGGTTTGAGTGGTACAACTAAGTACATTGGGCTTGGTATCCCTACTATCGTTGATTCTTTTTTTACTCAACTACCTTCTTGGGATTTTGCAGCAAAATTGGGTCTGACTGCTTTAACTTTAGGAGCAGGTTTTAAAGGAGGGGAAGTTACACCTTTGTTTTTTATTGGTGCGACTTTAGGTAATGCTTTGTCGTTACTTTTAGCATTACCTGCACCACTGTTAGCAGGAATGGGATTTGTGGGTGTATTTGCGGGTGCAGCAAATACACCGATAGCATCAACCTTAATGGGAATTGAATTATTTGGTCTGGAATCGGGAGTATTTATTGGTATTGGCTGTGTAGTGAGCTATTTATTTTCAGGTCATTCTGGAATTTATTCTGCACAGCGTATTGGGTTGAGTAAATACTTTGCTGTATCTTTAGAAGAAGGTGTGACTTTGGCTAATTATGGACGAGCAAAAGTTGAGCCAAAAATTGATTTACCTGATGATGGGGAAGAAGGAGGAAATAGTTCTCAGGAATAATGTTATGTATTCAGAGCCAGAAAGTCATTCTGCCAAACTTACTTAAAATGCTAAGTTGACAAGCACAACGTGAAGGCGATCGCGCTTCGCTTTACCTGGAAAATCCCACTTTTAATCGGGAAATATGTAAAGTATCAATTCTTACTTAATTTAAAATAAAAAGTTTTTTATATTTCTCGAAAGAGTTACAGTTTTTGCAACGGCACGATCATAATTTCCATTTACCTGACTATCAATGATTGCAGTAGTATTCAAGAAAGCCTCTTTACATTTATTGTCCTCCGACAAAGTTATTTCCATTATTTCGCAATATTTAATAAACTTATTCGATATTATGCTAGGCATATCCTTACCTGATACCTGTATTCTAAGAATATTAAGCATATGGTATTTAAACGGACTATATTTTGCGTCTATGTGTTTCTTTCTAAAGAGTGCATCTAAACGAAATTTTGCATATGCGCTGACGTAATACCCTATTGGATGATGATCAGATAAAAATATATTTTGTCTAGTTTCATCTTGCAAATTTGCATGGTATCTACCTGCATTATGAGCTTGTTCAAGAAACATAGATGCAAAACATCTCATTTGAGAGGGTATATCCACTATTCTGATTTTTTCAATACCTTCAATCCCATTAAATTGTCTTGGTCTTCTTTCATAAATTACAGCACTTTCGAGGTAAATGAGGTACACATAATATTGGTGTATCAAGACTTAAAATGAAAGCATACTCAATCGATTTACGAGAAAAAATAGTAAATACTTACGAAAAGGGTGGTACTTCAATAAGAAAGGTTGCTGTGCAATTTGGTGTAGCAAAAAGCTATGTGCAAAAGCTAATCCAACTTCATAGAGTGCAAGGACATCTAGAACCTAAAAAGCAAGGTGGAGCCATGAAGGGTAGGTTAGATGATTTCGTGAGCGAATTAGCCGAAATGGTTCAAATTTACCCAGACGCAACTTTATTGGAATATTGCGAATATTTTGGAGAAAAATACAACGTTTGGGTGTGTGCAAGTGTGATGTGTTGTGCATTACAAAAACAAAAATTAACGCGAAAAAAAAGTGAAAGTGCAGCCAAGGAAAAACAGAAAGAGTCCAAAAACTGAGAATAGAGTATTGGGAGAAAGTAAAGCAAGTAGACCCAGAAGACCTTGTATTTATAGATGAAATGGGTGTTTTACTTGGCTTAACTAGAACTCATCAAAGAAGCGAGCGCGGTACTAGAACGTATAATTTTAAACCATATTACCGGGGAGCAAAAATAAGTGTAATCGGAGGAATTAGCTTAAAGAAGGTTTTAGCCGTGATGACTTTAAACGGCTCAATGGATGGAGATGCATATAAAGTTTTTGTAGAACATTTTTTACTTCCGCAATTATGGGTTGGTGCAGTCGTTGTAATGGATAATCTACCTGCTCATAAAGTCGAAGAGATTAAGCTTTTGATTGAAGGAGTGGGAGCAAGTGTTCTTTATCTATCTCCTTATTCTCCTGAATTCAATCCAATTGAACATTGGTGGTCACAATTAAAAGCTTTTCTGAAACAATTTTCTCCCAAGAGTGCATCTGTCGTTGATGGTTTAATTAAAATTGCGCTGAAACTAGTTGATCCAAAGCATCTAAAAAATTGGTTTACTAATTGCTGCTACTGTACCTCATGAACCTCAAATTTGCTGTAGTTGTTTATCTTCTGGTAAAGATTTGTAATACTCTTCAAGTTTTTTCTGAAAATCAGTTAATGATTCAAGCTCTTCAAGTTTTACTGGTGTCTGTCTGTTATTAGCTTTAATAATGTTGTTTTTTAATCTACTGTCACGAGCTAGAGCAATTACTTTGATTGGTATACAAAGAGAATCATCAATCGATTCTCGGTTATGATACAGAACATAGCTAGTTTGGCATCCATTAACAATCTGATAATCTGTAATAGTAATCCGATCTCCAACAACATTGATATCTTCCGCAACAATAGTTATACCGTTGTTGTAAAGTACAAACGATTTGTGATCATCAGATTTTATCGTTGCCTCTATTTCTTGATTGACATCATTGTTTCCCTAAAAATCTCGTACATTATCGTAGAATAGCCCTCTGATAATATTATCAGATTCATCAGTAATCAACTTCAAATACTCGCGTGCTGGTAAAATTCCAATATACGCCTCTCTTACATCTTCTATCTCAGGCAATGCAGTACGCTTTTCAAACTTAATTTGTCTTGATATTTTATTATTTGCTAAACGATATAAATTTTGAAGATTGTCAGCATCAATAGGATAGAAATAAACTTTTTCAAACATTTGCATATTTTCAATATTTTTCTTTAAAGTCTCAATTGTTCCCTTAAGATGCTGATCATCAAACCATTTACCAGTTGTAACATAGTACAATTTACATATGGGGTTCCTATTTTTAAAAAGATTGCTTTGGTTATATATCAGTCCTATTATTTCTGATTTATCCCGTACCTTATCATTTTCAGGTAGTTCTGGATTTTCACTAAAAAAGTCTTGAGAGCCTAATAAAAATTTAGCAATATCACCAGCATCAAAAGTGCTACTGGTCTTTGATTGAACTAAAATAAATTCAACATCTAAATATCTATTTCTTTTTTCTAAATCTTCAAGCTCTTCTTTCGAGCTAATTAAACTACCATTAACAAGAATTGCAATACCATCTAAGGCTTTATCAGTACCACCTCCAACATGGATATCTTCAAGTGAAAAGGTATCATTATATTCTTTAGATACTATACAATAATTAACAAAATGTTCAAAAAGCTCAAATTGTGCTAAGTCTTCAGGAAGAGACTGTTCTTGTCTAAAAGCCTTTAAAAATCCACTTGTGATCCTGTCCATAATTGCCTTAATTTTTATACACATTAAAGTATAGCAAAGTACAAATTAGTACGGTATTAACATCTGGAATTGTCACCGTGCTACCAGGTGCTAACTGCATCTGGCTAGCAGCTTTTAAAACGGGAATAGCAGCAGTCACGTCGCTTCTCTTCGAGACGCCAAGGGCGAACGCTCCAATTCAAAATTCAAAATTCAAAATTCAAAATTTATCAGGTTGCGGTGGATAATATAGCCCACCGTAACCTTTAGATTAATAGATTGAGTTTAACAAAAGCGATCGCTCTACACTTTAAACTTCTGAGCAATTCGCTTCATCGCCTCTTCCACATTCTCTCGGCTGTTAAACGCCGATATGCGGAAGTAACCCTCACCCGCAGCACCAAAGCCAGAACCAGGTGTCCCCACAACGTTGACAGTTTGCAGCAGCTTATCAAAGAATTCCCAACTGGATAAACCATTAGGCGTTTTTACCCAAACGTAAGGTGCATTCACGCCACCATAAACTGATAATCCGGCGGCTGTGAGTTTTTCGCGGATAATTTTGGCATTTTCTAGATAGAAACTCACCAATCCCTTGATTTGTGCCTGTCCTTCTTCGGAGTAAACTGCTTCGGCTCCCCGTTGGACGATGTAAGAAACGCCGTTAAATTTGGTAGACTGGCGGCGATTCCACAGTTTCCACAGTTCGACATCGGAACCATCGGCGGCTTTTGCTGTGAGTGTCTTTGGTACTACAGTTAACGCGCAACGGGTTCCTGTAAAACCTGCATTCTTGGAAAAAGACCGAAATTCGATCGCAACTTCTCTTGCACCTTCAATTTCATAAATTGAGTGCGGAATCGACGGATCGGTAATATAAGCTTCGTAGGCTGCATCAAAGAAAATAATCGAGTTATTAGCTTTGGCATAGTCTACCCATGTTTTGAGATATTCCTTGGTAGCAGTTGCGCCAGTGGGATTATTGGGAAAGCAGAGATAAATTAAATCGACTTTCTTTGACGGAATCTCGGCGGTGAAGTTGTTATCAGCTGTAATTGGTAGATAAACTAAACCCTCAAATTCGCCTTTATCGTTGGCATCCCCAGTATTTCCCACCATAACGTTAGTGTCTACATACACAGGGTAAACTGGGTCAGTAACGGCTATAGTGTTGTTATGACCGAAGATTTCTAGAATGTTGCCTGTATCGCACTTGGAACCGTCGGAGATAAAGATTTCGGAAGCATCTATGTCGGCTCCCCGTGCTTGGAAATCATGAGTAGCAATTTTCTCCCGCAACCATGCGTAGCCTTGCTCTGGCCCGTAGCCTTTAAAAGTATTGCGATCGCCCATTTCTTCCACAGCTTTAATCATCGCTGTGCGGCAAGCCTCCGGCAGAGGTTCGGTAACATCACCAATACCCAGCCGGATGATTTTAGCATTACTGTTCGCTTCTGCAAAGGCATTCACCCGCCGAGCAATTTCTGGAAACAGATAACCCGCTTTCAGCTTCAGGTAATTGTCGTTAATAGTTGCCATTATCTAGATTATGAAAAAACGCCCTCAAACAGCTTACTGCTAATTGATGAGGGCGATAACTTTGTTATGGGGAGTGAAGAAGGGAATAGGGTAAAGGTTACAGGGTACAGATTATTCCCTATCACCTGTTACCTGTCACCTGTCACCTCTTCCCAATTAGATATTTACTGGCTGTTTATTATCGGCTGATGCGTAATAAATGTTGCGATCGCCAATTTTGAACTGCGTGATTGATTCTTGTCCTGTAATCAATCTTGCTCCCCGATTACGGGTAAAATAGTTCCATGCCCACTGAATCATTACTACTAATTTGTTGTTAAATTCAATTAAGAAGTAGATGTGAATCAATAGCCAAAACAGCCATGCAAAGAAACCTTTCAGCTTGATAAAGCCGAAATCGACCACAGCAGAATTGTGCCCAATCATTGCCAAACTACCATAATCGGTATAAGCAAAGGGTGGCAAATTGTTACCTACAAGCCGCTGTTGCACTAATGTTGCGACATATTCACCTTCTTGCTTAGCTACAGGTGCAACACCAGGTAACGGTTTACCATTTTGATGAGAAAAATTTGCTAAGTCGCCAATTACAAAAATATTCGGATGTCCCTTAATACTCAAGTCAGGTTCAACGATAATCCGTCCAGCGCGATCGCATTCTGCACCCGTGCGTTCTGCGAGGACTTTTCCCATTGCGGAAGCTTTTACACCTGCTGCCCATAATACCGTTTTTGAGGCAATTTCTTTAACTTCATCGCCTTGTTTGAGGGTAACAATATCATTTTCAATATTTGTTACTAATGTTTTTGTCTGCACAACCACACCCAAGCGCCTTAGAGATGCTTCCGCTTCTTGTGATAACTCTGGTGCAAAGGGTGGCAAAATCCGCTCTAAACCTTCTAATAGTAAAATCTTGGCTTCTGAGGTGTCGATGTTGCGGAAATCATCTTTGAGAGTTTGATTTGCTAATTCGGCGATCGCACCAGCTAACTCTACACCAGTTGGGCCACCACCCACAATTACAAAAGTTAACAAAGCACGGCGTTTTTCTGGATCGGTTTCTTTTTCTGCGGCTTCAAAGGCTGAAAAAATCCGGCTACGCATTTCTATCGCATCTTCTACAGTTTTCAAGCCGGGAGCAAATTCTTCCCAGTTGTCTTTGCCAAAGTAGGAATGCTTCGCACCTGTGGCGACAATTAACGTATCGTAAGGTATTGCTTCGTCACCCACAATCACTTTTTGCGCTTCTGGCTCGATGTTATTCACCTCTCCCAGCAGCACTTTTGTATTCTTGCTCTTGCTGAGAACAGAACGCAACGGTGAGGAGATATCAGCCGGAGATAGCGCACCTGTGGCGACTTGATATAAAAGGGGTTGAAATAGATGAAAGTTACGTTTATCAATCAGAGTAACGTTTACTGCCGCTTTGGCGAGTGTTTTTGCTGCATAAAGTCCACCAAAACCACCGCCAACGATTACTACTTTATGGGGTGGATTATTGTCAAGTGAATTTACCATAAGAAATATTATCGTGTATGCCGACTATTGTAACTATTCTTAACAGATTTGTATCAAAATTGTCATCATATATTTTGTATTGCTCTTTACATTTGAAAAAGTATTAAAGTAATCGAGACTACAGGATAAACAAAATTGTTTAAGAGAAAGGTACAGACAATAAGAGTTTGAAATCTTTCAATTTTTGTTTATCTATGTAGATTTATCACAGGTAAATGTAGAATTTATGCAAGTTTAGTCAGAAATAGTTGACTCTGGTGTTTGTGTCAAACGTGGTGAATGAGTTCGCCGCCAACGCCTAAAGCCATAGACAAGAGCAACAAAAATTAACAAATAGGGGCTGTAAACAATTAACCAAATACCCAGTTTAAGTAAGCCAACGGAAAATGCACTCAAAGAATGGGTAGAGTTATTCCAAGTTTCCTTAACTTGCAAACCCAAGGCAGGTTGAGGGCTGGTACTAGAAACTGCTGCTTCTAGGTTCAGCGTAATCGTGGAATAAGCAACTTGATTTTTGAGGTTTTTCAGTTGGGCATCAATTTGTTCTATGGTTTGCCGGACATTACTCAGTTCTTGAGAAACACTAAGCACATCTCTAATAGAACCAGCCCGATCCATAATTTTTTGCAAATTGGCTTCAGTTTTTTGCAAATTAGTTAATCTGGCTTGGAAATCTACGAGGCGATCGCCTACATCTTCGGCAGTGATATTACGACTATTAACAGTGCCCAATTTAGCTAGTTGCTCTAAAGTAGGTTCTAGCCGATCCTGTGGTATCCGCAATTGGATTGTTGCTGTGTAACGCGGGTTGTCGTTTTTGGGTTGTTGTTGTTTCAACCCGATTAAATCCCCTTGCTGTTGATTGATAATTTGCGAAACAGCATCAACAGTCTTATCTACAGAGTTGACAGTCAAAGAAATTGCTGCCTTTTTGATCAGTTGGGGACGAGAACGCGCTATTGGTGCAGCTTCCGCCTTTTGGGAAATATTGTTTTCACGGGCACTTAATTGATTTACTCCGTCATTAGCTGCAATTTGAGGTGCAGATTGAGGTGCAGACTTACTTGCTGTCTGTTGGGAAGAGGCGCAACTAGTGAAAATCATCCCTCCCAATAACGCACTTATAAATAAAGCAGATGTGCGCGGTAATTTCGTTGCAGTATACATAATCTACCTCTAGATAGATGAAGTTAACCCTAGTATTACTGAATAAGAACTCAAAGCCTGTATTGTTGCAATTTATGTAACAGAGTTTGTCATTTTTATATTGTTTGATTTTGAAAACAAGTTGGATCTGCGATCGCTGCTTGTAAATCTGCCTTTATACCAATTCAGAATCCCCTACTGTATCTTGTCGATCAAAATTCTCTGGCGCTTTCAGCAGCCTGTCTCAATGCTAAAAAAGCTTCTTTTAAAGGTTGGCTAACGGCACTGTTTGGTTCTGTTAGCACTAGCTGTTGATAGGCTGATAAAAATTGCGATCGCAGCCTATGGAACAAATGCAGAAAGTAACGCACAAAGCTGATACAATCCAAAACCACAATCTCTATACCACCTGTGCGATCGTACATACTTGAGGCATATTCCTGAATACCTTCTTCGATCGCATCCGTTGTGATAAAAATTACTTTGCCATGAAAGCCAACTTCAAAGGGAGTGCTTTACCCGTTATTGGGAAAACTAAATTTAAGTATTAAAGATAGTTAGAAAGCTATGTCTTATCAACTAGCAGTAATTCTTGAAGACGAGGGTGCTTGTAGCTTGCCCTCAGATATGATTTAAAAAATGAAGGACTTATTTTTGCTAATAACTTGCCTGTAGCTGATAGCAAAGGCTAAAATATCGCTTATTTAAATAATTTGAGAACCTTAATGAGCAACGACCAAGAACAAAATGATATACATTTTTTAATTCAACAATTATACACAAGTCAGGATAAGACAGTTATTAAACAAGCTGCTGAAGGTCTTGGATTTACTGGTAATAATAATTCAGATAGTATAACTGCCTTAATTCAATTAGTGTGTACAACACCAGATGAACCAACACGTTGGATAGCAATTGAGAGTTTAGGTAAAATTGGCAATGGCAATCATGATGTTATTCAAACTTTGATTAGCCTATTAAGCACATCACGCATACCTACTCGAAGAATAGCAGCTCAAAGTTTAGCGAAAATTGCTGCCAGCAATCAACAGGTTATTGCCGCTTTGGATAATTTGGCACAAAGTTCTAAAGATGAAGTGACTCGTCAAGCTATAGCTTATATTCTGGGGCGGATTGGTAAAGATAATCAACAAGCAAGTAAAACTTTAATTTATTTAATAGATAATAGTCAAGTTTTGTACACTTGTCAGAAAGCTATTGAAAGTTTAAGTAAAATTGATAGCGGTACTCAAGAAACTATTAAAGACTTACTTAATCTATTACAAAAACAAGCAAACAATGATATAAAAATTCGTATACTTCGGATTTTAAGCAAAGCTGCTATTGGCAATGTAGATGCTATTAATGTACTAAGTAATATCTTACAAGATCATAATTTAGATGAAATTATTAAGAATTCAATTGCTCAAACTTTAGAAAAAATTCATCCTAATAATCAGCTTAGTATCAGCAATATTATTCAAATAGCTGAGAATGGACAAACTGAAGATGAACGTCGGGCTGCTATTAGTAATTTAGGTAATGTTAGTGTTGGTAATTTAGAAGCTATTAATGCTCTCATTCGCTTATTACGTAATACTCAAGACGCAAAAATGTTAAGATCATTAATTTATAGTTTAAGAACAGTTGGATTAGGTAATACTGATGCTATTACGGCTTTAATCGAACTACTTGATACAAAAAAAGACTGGCTAACCCGCGTCTATATTATCGGTAGTTTAAGAATGGTAGGTGCTGATAATCCGAAGGTACTTGATACGTTAATTAACTTGGCATATACAAGCAAAAACTTAGAGGAATGTCGCTCTATAGCCAGCGATTTAGGAAAAATTGCTATTAGTAATTCAGATGCAATAAACGCTCTACTCCATTTATTACGCACTTACAATGATGACGATATCTGGTACTTAGCTACTAACAGTATTAGTCAAATTGCTATAGAAAACGAAGATGCTATAAATACTTTAATTGAACTTTTAGAAAGTGTTGATAAAAAACCTACTGTATTCTGGCAAACAATTAATGTTTTAGTAAAAATTGGTGTGGGTAATCTAAATGCTATTGCTACTATAAGAGATATTTTAGAACTTAGCCAAGATGATGAAACTCGGCAATTTGTTTCAGATTTATTAGAAGAAATTAGTTTAAACTAATATAGCTTTCTAGTAACGTCTAAATTATTTTAATATAGACATCATCATTTACTGAAAGGAACGATATCTAAAAGCCCCTGGTAGTTTATTACCAAAATCCCAAGCTTCCCACTCTCCATCGGGCGTAATTACCAGAGGATTTAATAAATAAATATAACCATCACAGTCACTACTAATTTGTAAGGCAGTTTGCATATATTCACTGCGAATATTAATACAGTCTTGCTCTTCTCCATACACGAAATATTGCTCATTTGGTATAGATGGAGTTTCTTCAATGTCAGATGTCCAAATATCTATCCATTCCTGATTTCTGGCAGCAAACCAATCAACTTCTTCTGTTGAATAAAATTTTATGCCGTACTTCCAAGTAGAACACAACCCATTACTAGTTTTGATAAAATCTCGATAAGATGGGGGTAAACTTACCCCTAATCGAGCTTCTGTTGAAGCAATTTGGTCATCGGCTGCTCCTGAGTAACCTAAGTAACCAGATTCAATAACTTCTGGTGGTAACTCTAATTTTTGTATTTCATCAAGTGCTTCAATATGCTTTCGACTCCATTGCTTGATATAGCTTTTCCAATCAAAATCTATCATAACTTTATCTGTAATATTTTATTTGATTAATAGTTTTACAAAATTACTTAAACTATTAGTAACTATTTAGTTTAAGCAATATGCAACAATCATATTATTAAACAGTAATAAACATAAACATAACACAAAATCGCATTCCTCCCGCGCAAGAAGTAAGTTGCAAGGTATTGGCAGCCCTAAACTTTTACCATAAGTGATTGCCAGCCTTTACTTTAGAGCCGTTGCTTAAGTGCCCTTTCTTACATCAGGGTGGCTTGAAGCGTGAAGAGTATATGCTCTACTCTTGGGTAAGGAAATAATAAAACCAATATGAATTTCCTTCCCCACATGAAATATGCACGCGCCGCTTTTTCTACCATTCGTGCTAGTTCAGCACCGTTACAGTTGATGGTTTTGTTGAGGATAATCGACCATTCTTTGTCGGTCAGGCGATCGCCACCATTGCAGTATCGCTCATCAACTTGGCCTTTTTCTCGTTAACAGTTCATCTGTGTTACTCAATTTGGGGTACAATCGTAAGCCTGCCAAGAAATGATGATGCTTGCTGACAGGAGATGCTTCTATGGCCCGGATGTATTATGACGAAGATGCCAATTTAGACCTTTTGGCTGGAAAAACTATTGCTATCATTGGCTATGGTTCCCAAGGTCATGCCCACGCTCTCAATCTCAAAGATAGTGGTTTGAATGTGATTGTGGGACTATATCCGGGTAGTAAGTCAGTTGCAAAAGCTGAAGCAGCTGGGTTAACTGTGAAAAATGTTGCCGATGCCGCCAATGCTGCTGATTTCATCATGATTTTGTTACCTGATGAAGTCCAAAAAACGATTTACAAAAACGAGATTGAACCCAATCTAGAAGAAGGGAATGTCTTAGCTTTTGCCCACGGCTTCAATATTCACTTTGGGCAAGTTGTACCACCGGCTAACGTCGATGTGGTGATGGTTGCACCAAAAGGGCCGGGGCATTTGGTACGGCGGACTTATGAAGGTGGGGAAGGCGTACCAGCGCTGTTTGCAGTTTATCAAGATGCCAGTGGTCAGGCACGCGATCGCGCCATGTCTTATGCTAAAGGTATCGGTGGTACTCGTGCTGGTGTTCTGGAAACTACTTTCCGTGAAGAAACCGAAACAGATTTATTTGGCGAACAAGCCGTATTGTGCGGTGGTTTGAGTGCTTTAATCAAAGCCGGATTTGAAACTTTGGTAGAAGCTGGTTATCAACCAGAATTGGCTTATTTTGAATGTCTGCATGAAGTCAAGCTGATTGTTGACTTGGTTGTGGAAGGCGGTTTAGCTAAAATGCGCGACAGCATTTCTAATACGGCTGAATATGGCGATTATACCCGTGGGCCTCGGATTGTTACCGAACAAACCAAAGCTGAAATGCAGAAGATTCTGGGCGAAATTCAATCTGGACAATTTGCACGGGAATTTGTTCTAGAAAACCAATCTGGTAAACCAGGATTTACCGCCATGCGTCGTAAAGAAGCTGAACACAAAATTGAGGAAGTTGGTAAAGATTTACGGGCTATGTTTAGCTGGTTGAAAAAAGCTTAAGCACTTAAGTTGTGCTTTCACTAGTTTAAATACACAATTGCTTAGAAGCAGCGCAGTTTTGACCTTACTTCCATTCCTCTCTCCTAAGAGGATAGAGGTTTTGAATCTTACTCCCCTTCCCTAGTAGGGAAGGGGTTGGGGGTTAGGTCTGTATTGGACTCAACTGCAAACCGCTATAGTATCTGACTAAGGCATATTCTGTTAATCTTTGACATCTTGAACAATCCGAAAACCAGCGTGCTGATAAAAATTGGGACGGAACCAGTTGCGGTAATATTTTAAAGCTTCTGTACCATTAGTTATCCAACATCCTCCTAACATCATTTGATGTTTATCATCAAAAAAGATCGCAGAATTATCTTCATAAAGAAAATGAGGTTGATATCCTGGAAGCGGGTTTAAGTTATTATTTAACCATTCCCAAACATTCCCACGTAAATCATACAATCCTGAAGAACTTTTGGCTGTTTCTAACATCCCAACAGGACTAGGGGAGCCAAATTTGAAATTGAGATTATAATTTTCTACATCATCTGATAAACTATTACCATAAGTTGCTAAATGGTATTCTGCTTCACTCATTAAACGAGTATCTTTCCCTTGCCAACGACAATAAGCCATTGCTTCATAATGATTGACTTCCACAGGCCAATCTAGGGGTAAGTCGATTTCATCAAACATAGCTCGATATTTGTAGCTACCATTTTCATGTAACCAAAATTTGGGACTTTGAATACCGTATCGAGTTTTCCAATTCCAAGATTCTTCATCCCAATATTCTTGATTTTTGTAGCCACCAGCTTTTACAAAATAAATAAAATCGGCATTGGTAATCAGATATTTGCTGGCGAAAAAGGGTGCAACTTCAACAGTGCGATCGCCATAATCAATATCCCATCCATAAGTTGAATCATCTAAAGCTTTACCAAGTTTTACTACCCCACCAGCAACTTCGATCGTTTCGTTCTGAGGAGTGTAACCATTAAAAGGAGCATATTGCCAATTTTGAGGACGTTTCACTCTCTCAATTGGTAGTTGACGAATTAACATCGAAGAAGTTTCAATGTGAATACGCTGGTGTTCAATCCCCATCATTAAAGCCCAAAGAGGATGATTGGGATGAATTGGCAAAGTAATTGGGATGGTTTTAATTAGTTCAGAAATTACAGAATATGCTTGTTCTCGATACTCCCAAGTTTGTGCAACTTGCGGCCATTCCAGATGAGCGATCGCTGCATTCAACTCTTCTGGTTTTTCTGGATCTACTCCAATTTCAAACAAAATCTCATACTCTGGATTGAGGCGTTTTTCTAATAACCCTACCTGAATTAATTTATTGATGTAGAAAACAGCCGAATGTCCCAGATAAAAAATTAGAGGATTTCTCAAAGGGTCAGGATTGAGATAAAATGTCTCTTCCCCAACTAGACTTTTCAATAATATATCTTCCAGTTGCCAAGCATTCTCAAAGTAATTGAGGATCGCTTGGTTATTACAACTATCAAGTTTTGGAGGTTTAGCAGATTGTAGACTATTCATGGTCTAATTCCTATTAGTGAACGATGAAACAAATTAATTATCTATAATTCCAATTTGATTCCTGAATTTACTTGCATAAGTAAAAAATACGAAAAAAAACAATATGTACTAAGTTTTTTGAAAAAAAATACTAATCTTATCGGATGTGTTAAACACAATAGGATTTAAGCAGAAATCAATAAGATTCTTAAATATGACAGATTTATTATTTAATAGCAATACTTATTATTTAATATTAGTTTTTTAAATAGTACTAAAACTGCATCGATTTAGTGTAGTAATTCTGGGGTTTTGAATAATTTAATATTTGTTGAATAATTAAACTCTCAGCCAAGAAATCATTCAGTGGTAATCAATATAACTACAGCAGATTGCGGCTAACTGTAGTACACACTATTCGTCTCAAAGTTAGACATAAAGGCTATTTTACTTTTGAATTCTGCTATATATGATTAAATCTAAAGACTCTTGAAACTATTTATTACCAATGAAAAATTACAACTCTCTAAAGAGGGTTTTATTTGTCTTAACTTATTTAAAATTAAGGGAAAAATAATTGTAGGTTGAGTAGTGAAGCCCTCACTACAAACCTTTAATTGTTTGCATCGTCCTACTCAGGTGGGTAAAGTAATGACTACAATGCAAGATACATCTCCAATTATTATTGCACACCGAGGTGCTAGCGGCTATCGTCCAGAACATACTTTAGCTGCTTATGAATTAGCGATCGCACTTGGGGCTGATTATATCGAACCTGATTTAGTTTCCACTAAAGATGGTATTTTAATTGCTCGTCACGAAAATGAAATTTCTGAAACCACCGACGTTGCAATTCATACAGAATTTGCTCACCTGCAAACCACTAAAATAATTGATGGCGAATCAAAAACTGGCTGGTTTACTGAAGACTTTACCTTAAAAGAATTGAAAACACTACGAGCTAAAGAGCGAATTCCCCAACTGCGATCGCAAAATACCACCTATGATGGACTTTTTGAAATCCCCACACTGCAAGAAATTATCGATTTAGTCAAGGTTAAAAGTGCCGAAATTAATCGCACGATTGGTATTTACCCAGAAACTAAACACCCAACTTACTTTCAATCTATTGGGTTAGCCCTAGAAGCACCCCTACTTGCAACTTTAACAGCCAACGGTTATCAGGGAGCTAACGCACCTATTTTCATTCAGTCTTTTGAAGTAGGTAATTTACAAGATTTATCCACAAAGACTGATTTACCTCTAGTGCAATTGCTGAATGAGAGTGGTAAACCTCATGATTTTGTCGTTAGTGGTTGCGCTCGCACTTATGCAGATTTAGTTACTGCATCAAGTTTAGAAGAAATTGCCAAATATGCACAAGGGATTGGAATTCATAAAAATTTACTGGTTCCTAGAGACAACAATGGTAAATTGCAATCGCCTACATCTTTAGTCATAGATGCTCATGCGGCTGGTTTGCTGGTTCATGTCTGGACTTTCCGCAATGAAGACTGTTTTTTGCCATTGGACTTTCAAGGAAATCCCCAAGCTGAATATGAACTATTTTTCAGCTTAGGTGTTGATGGCGTATTTAGCGACTACCCAGATACGGCAGCTTGCTACTCTACTCTTCAGTGGTAATTTGGTAGGGTAATACAAAATCACGGCAAAGTAACATGGTTTTACTTAAGTGGAAATCCTGTATAGCAGCAATTACCTTCACCACAATCAGTCTTGCTGTATCTAAGTCGGCATTGGCGATATCTTTATACTCAGTAACTGACTTAGGCGCTCTTACGGGAGAAGCCTACAGTTACGCTACAGATATTAATGACTCAGGTGAGGTAGCCATTAATACTTTGGGTAGGTCTTTTTTTTACAGCAATGGTTCACTCAAAACAATTAGTCCGTTGCCTGGTGATAATCAACTTGGAGTGACTGGTATCAATAACTTGGGGCAAGTAGTTGGTAATTCGGGTAATAATAATAGCTTTACTGGAAATAACCCTTTCCTGTACAGCAATGGCCTCACCCAGCCCCTCCCAATTCAAGATGCTATTCCTTATGCAATTAACAATCGCACCCAAGTAGTAGGGGGAGCGAGCGGACTTGGGCCTTTTTTGTACAGCGATGGTATAGCAACCAGCATAGGAACTCCTAGTACAGTTGCTTACGGTTTAAATAACTTGGGACAAGCAGTAGGTATTCTCAATTCAGGAAGAGCTTTTCTGTATGAAAACGGACAAACTACTAACTTAGGAACTTTGCCAGGTGACAGCTACAGTCAAGCGAACGATGTTAATGACTCAGGACAAGTAGTTGGTAGTTCGGGACTCACTAGCGTAAATGATACTCGTGCTTTTCTGTATAGTTCCAGCACGGGACTCCAAGACCTCGGTAGGTTACGTCCTACAGATTTGTTTAGTACTGGTTTGGGGATCAATAATTTAGGTCAAGTAGTCGGGTTTTCTGGTACTAACAATAACTTTTTTGCCGCAGACGGCAATGGTTTACGGGCTTTTCTTTATAGTGATAACACTATGTACGACTTAAATAACCTGATTGCTCCTGGCTCAGAGGGTGGCTTTACCTTAACAGCGGCATCTGCCATTAATAATAAGGGACAAATTGTCGGTCGTGGTGCAGTTAATGGTGAATTACACGCCTTCCTCTTGACGCCAATCTCATCTGTCTCTGTAGCTGAACCAACTTCAGGTGTTCCTATTTTGTCGTTCGGCGCTGGTGTAATTTTATTTGCAGCACTTAAGCTAGGGAATAGGGAACAGGGAATAGGGAATAGGGAATAGGGAATAGGGAATAGGGAAGAAGGAATAAATGTGTACTGAGTTTTTTCACGCAATCAAATACGAGTCCTATATAACAAAGAAGTTAATGCAATAACTTCAGGCAGACAAAATGATTACTTGGGAATATGGATTTATAAAAATGCTGGTTGAAAATCTTTAAGGATATGTCTCTAAGCCACGCTTCGAGACACATCTGTACTTTAAGCAAGGGATAGCATCACTTAAGTTGTTCTTTATTTTCACAAACTAGTCATCACCTGAGCTAATTGATTAGATAAATCAATTACAGACTCCTGGGATTTTTTAAATAAAACTCCAGCTAAAAAGTAATAATCGCCAGAATAAAATGCCATCTGATTTTTTTGGAGTTTTTCGATGTGCTTCTTCACTTTGGGGTCAGAGCTATAGTAGCCGAACTTTAAAGGTAAAACCATGAAGTTTTGAACATAATAACCATTTTGTTTTGCTATGTTCAATGTATTGATTGGATTAGAAAAGCTAGATATTAAAACCAATACATTTTCATAACCTAACGATAAAAGCTCGTTGGTAACTGTGGCTCCATCTACACCCCCAAACAGAAGCGGCATATAAATGTCGTTATCTGGTGCGGGTAGATAGGGTGGATTGGCTACAAGATACTCAGCATCGGGTTGAGAAGAATTAAACAAAGAAGAGTTGTGGATAATGTATTTATTAGTAAGATTGTATTCATCGATGGTTGAATTTGCGACTTTCCATGCAGAAGTATTTAATTCAAATCCCTGGATGACTCCATTAAATTTGTTTCTCAATAAGGAATTAATTACAGGGCTGCCATCTCCTGAACCAAACTCTACAATAGATTCAGAATTTTTACAATTTCTGATCACAAAGCTTTCTAAACAATTTGAGTAGAAATTAGATTCTTCAGGACAAAAAAAGATATCTTTCATTTGATTTAATTTCCAGGTGTAAGGTATAATCAATGTAATAGGTGGTTGTTTGTTACCTTGTATTCAGGCAAAAAAACTTTTCCTTTAGCAAAGGATTGCTAAAGAAATCTAAGCGCAAGTGAATTAGCAATAAAATGATTTAAGATGTCAAATTAAAAGGCTAATAATAACTTGCTATTTTTGATTTTTTAGATTGCTTATACAAATAAGGCGGCTTATTCTGCTTCGCGTATCAATCGCACAACAGCACGAGCAGCGCGATCGCCCATTCGTTTTTCTTGGTCATAGCCAAGCAGCAGTTCCCACGCATCATTGGGATATCGTTCTGCCAAAGGCAAAGCTACATCATCTAACATCCAACGACCGTGGCGTTCATCTTCCTTGATGTGTAGTTCCCAATAACCCATCGCCGCCTCTGATAGTTCCAATCGTTGCGCCGCCGCCAGATAGTTTTTGTAAGTCGCAGGGCCAGCCACTTCAAAATATGTCAACGCGCCACTGTAACGTAAAAAATAGCGTTTGCGATCGGTAGTCAAAAAGTTATGATTATCGCAAGCTAAGACTTCCCAAGGCACTAAATCGAAGTATCCTTCTGGTTCAGTGTTCATTCCAAACTCAGCCAGCATTTGAGCAAAAAATGTCGAGTGCTTGCGGGCTAAACGACCATTGCCGTACTCTTCTAGTAGTACTCGCACCAGCGTACACTGCACTTCATTAGCAGCACCACCCAATACGTAGCAAAGACGGCTACCTTCCACCAAACCATCAAAGGAACCGATCGCTAGCAAATGACGATAACCAGCTTCAGTCATTTCTTCACGAATGTAGCGGCTATTCTCCGACAAAGGCGGATTTAAATCAGCAGATGCGCGCTCAATTAAAGCTTGTTTGACATCAAGTTGTTGTAGTGCAGCCACATTGATTTGTGCTAGTTCCCACTGTTGCCAAGCAGCTTCAATTTGGTTGCGACAAGAGTGCAAATATAGCGATCGCTCATTGTTATAATGCCGCAAATCGTCGTACCAAAAAAGCTTTAGCCGATTAATTCGATAAAGTATCCGTTGGAGAAAACGGTGAGCCTGTTCATCAGAGCGATCGTTTCCATAAGCAGCCCCAATTGCCATAGAGAGCGCCTGTTCAAAGTCACTAGCTATTGAAGGATTTGCATCCAGTTGACGATCCAAATCCTCCATTGCTAGCAGTTCTATAAATTGCTTTTGGGCACGGTCGTATTTGGTAATTGTCCTTTCTTTAGTTTGCGTGCTATTTTTCGCAGCCTCAGTCTTAGGAAATATAACTAAATTGCTTTGCATGGAATCTTCGGTACTTTGGAAAAGTGAGAAATTACTTTCACCTCTAATATCTAAGTTTCCACACCAGTAGCTTTCTGTACCTCTTTCCCTGGTTATAAAGAAAAATTAAGTTTCAGAGGTAAGGGGCATTGGGCATGGAGAAGAGACAAGGTAGACAAGGAAGAGGGGGGAGACTTGGGAGAGAGTTGTTCAATAATTCCCCCTAGTCCCCTAGTCCCCTAGTCCCCTAGTCCCCTAGTCCCCTAGTCCCCTAACTCCCTCACTCCCTCACTCCCTGCTCCCCCTGCCACTCCCTACGGCACTCCCTTCTGTTGCTCGATCGCTTTACTAGGCGGAATCTGCTCAAGAGGAATCAGTGCTTCGATCACCGACTTCACAATTGGCGCGGCGACAGTAGAACCATAAGCACTTTCTCCTTTTGGCTCATCCACCAGTGCAAACACTACATAGCGAGGAGATTCCACGGGTAAAATAGCCACGAAACTGGTCATTCTCGCCCCTTTGATGTATCCGCCATTGGGACTAGCTTTTTGGGCTGTACCAGTTTTACCAGCAATGCGATATCCCGGAATTTGCGCCGGCTTACCGCTGCCTTGAGTAACAACAGTTTCCATCATTTCCACAACCTTTTGAGTTGTTGCAGTTGAGAAAATTTGCCGGGGGATAGTATGAGTGGGTGAATCATGCATCTGCCCTTTGCTATCAATCAACCCGCGAACTACATGGGGTGTAACTAACTTACCGCCATTAGCTAAAGCACCGTGCATTTGCACTAGCTGTAAGGGTGTCATAGAAAAGCCTTGTCCAAAGGAAGTAGTAGCTGGTTCAATTGGCGAAGCGATAAATTCTTCTTGACTTTTGAGCCGTCCGCCGACTTCAAAAGGTAAATCTGTATCAACTTTTTGTCCTAATCCCAATCGTTCTAACCAGTTGTAATAAATTGAAGGCTTTAAACGTTGGATAATTTGCACCATGCCAATATTGCTAGAATATTGCAAAATCTGAGCGATGCTGATTCGCCCATTACCATTATTCATGGCATTTTTGATGGTGTAATTAGCGACTCGAATCGAACCAGAATCATTAAACATATCATCTGGTTTGATGATGCCATTTTCCAGAGCGATCGCCACATTCAAAGGCTTAAAAGTCGATCCCGGTTCATAAAGATCCGCTACTGTCCAGTTTTTAAATAGTGAAATATCAGATTTAGCATATTCATTAGGATTATAAGTAGGCTGAGAAACTAGGGCCAGTAAGGAACCATCCAATGCATCCATGACAATTACCGCTCCACGTTTGGCGGCAAACTTCTGCATCTGCTGTTTAAGCGCAATCCGAGCAATTCGTTGCAGACGGCTATCGATAGTCAGTTGTAATCGCAAATCGTCAAAATGCAAAAAACCTTCGGGCGCGCGATCGGGCATTAAGTCCCCATTTCCCGACCGACTGAGCCGTACCGTTTGCACAGGACGTTCTAGCAACTTCTCTTGAGAGTATTCCACACCAGCTTGACCGCGGCGGTCAATGTTCACGTAGCCCACCACATCAGCAACCAAATCATCTGGCGGATAATATCGGGAGTATTTTTGAGCCCACTCCAAGCCATTTAAACGCAAAGAAATGACGCGATCGATAATTTCTTCTGGTAAGGCTGGCGCAAGTATAATTCCGCTTCTTTTGCTTTCAAAAGTTTTCACCAATTCAGCAGTATCTTTTGCCAAAATTGGCGCAAGTCGCTCTGCCATCTCTTCATTAGATTTATCAAACAGCTTGGGGTGAGCGTACAAAGTATATACAGGGCGGTCAATAGCCAACAGATCGCTATTGCGATCTACCACTGGGCGACGGGGCATAAAAGGTCGCACATTCACCATTTGTTGGTTGCGTGCATACTCAGTTAACTTTGGCCCCTTGACAATTTGGAGATTATACAAGTTAATGGCCAACCCCAACCCTGATGCCATTAATACGCCCCAAACGATGAACAGTCGGGACTTAGTGTTGGATGTTTGGTCTTGCATACTAGAGGCTAATTTTCCCAAAAGCCCTCGTTTATAACCCTTTTGTTGGCTTGTGAATGCTGGATTTTGAAACTTTCTGAATTTTGTTCTGCTTGGTGACTTCTGCATTGGGTTCGTCCTTTGTCCTCTCTTACAAAGTTAAGCCACTGCGTTGGACGGGTCTCCCGGCTTGAAGCAAGTGGCGTCTGATGCCTGCGGCGGGCTACGCCAACGAAGGAAACCTCCGCTCAACGACAGTGACGCTCCTGCGTCGCTACCGCTGACGCTCGAGGACTTGCTCTAAGCGAAGCCATGCCGTTGGCGCAGCCTCTCGTAGAGAAGGCTTTACGCTTCGCTATCGCTAACGCACAAGTCGGGGAACCCGCCCAAGTGACTGGCTCGACTTTGCGCTTTGTCTGTTGCCTTTTGTGATTAACCAGAAGTCTCAGTCCTAATGACTAATGACAAATGACAAATGACTCTTAGAGATTAATATCCCAGTGGCGAGAGTGTATGCGCTTGGGTTTCAGAATTTGGCGTTGTGTTAGGCGATGCTGATTTAGGACTCCCAGATGCGGGAGGCAAGAAAATCACCCCTTCAGGAGTTGGTGATACCAGCCCTGCTGTTGGTTGTTCTGCTTCATTAGCCATTTTATTTTTCAGCGTCGCGTTGGTTGTCGTTAGCAGCCGTTCGTGACGTTGGAGGTTTTGCAGTCTCCGATATGACTGACCCCCAAAGCTCTTGAGAATAGACTGTCCAACCATAAACAGCAAGTGTCGATGCTACTAACAAGAACGCCACAACTGACGAATAACGATGAAAGGTATACAAGCGCAACAACCACAAAGGTGCAGCTCCAGAATTAGGCATTGTGGGAAGCCCAAGAAAACCTTCCTCCGGACTCTTTTGGTTCGCATTCAACTGTTCGTTGAGTGGTAATTGTTGTCTATCCAACTCTTTCACCGATTTAGCTATAACTGCCTTATTTGTGGGAGAAACCGCTAAATTTTTCGAGGAACGCTGTTGTCTTGAAGACGATACTGGTGTAGAAGCACTCCCTGCTGCTGACTCCATAGGCGCAGAACGTCGCCTTCCTAAAGAAAGGATAGAATCTCGCCGGAACCAATTACCCCTTGTAGAAACAGTAGATTTACGAGCAACTACCATAAATTTTTAAATTTTTTAGATGGAAAATACTGCATTTTTAGATTGATTGTCTTTTTTGCTAAGGTTTAAATCACCTTCTGTGCAACCAGCACACATAACAGACTATACCTTTTAACTTTTTTGATAGGTAGCTGTATCAATGTTTGCATCCCTTAGATATGCAATTGCAATCAGCGATTAGAAACTGGACAGCTTACCTTTTAGGTATCGCACCTAAAGTATGGCAACGTCAGGTAGCCAGATGCAATACTCTGTGAAAAAAATAAAATTTTTTGCTATCATAGCTCCGTTTGCTAAATAAGTTGGTATTTTTCGTTTTGCTCCTGAGTTAAGAGAAACTAATCAGGATACGTAATTCCAAAAACAATACCCCAAAGGAATGTTTTTTTTAAGTATGTAATCTCGCAGAATTTAAAAAAAGCAATAAATACGGTATCGTATTCAACAGGCGAAAAATTGTTCTAGCCACAATTGGTGAAAGAGGAGTTATGAAAACAAAAATCTTTGGTTTTGCTTTAATGTTAAGTCTGGCTGCAATTCTTGGGGCCTGTGAAGGTGGTGGTGGTGATGGTGCTGGTACTGCTACTCCAGCCGCTACGGGTGAACCAACTGATGCACCTGCTGTTAAGACTACTCCTGCCGCTACCCCAGCAGCAACTCCCGCAACGACTCCCGCAGCGACTCCCGCAGCGACTCCCGCAGCGACTACTCCCGCTAAACCTAAATAAGGCATCTTAAACTTTAGTTTAAATAGCGCCCAGAACTACTTAGTGACAGCATTCCTCACTATATCGCTCGAATTAATTGGATTGACGAAAAAACCTCATTTTTATGCTGGTTGATCAAAGCCGAGAGTCTGCTCAAATCTCAACTAAGTAGGGCAGGAAGTAGAGGACACTGGTAAAGAGTGCTGAGTTCCTAGTTCCGAGTGCTGAGTTAAAAGACCGCCCACGTTCGCGCAGCGTCTCGCAGAGAGGGGCGGGGCTTTTGCTATAATGCAAAAGTACTGAGTACTCAACTTCAAAACTCAGCACGGGCTAAACGCCTTGCTACCGCTAACAGCACCAGTATGGTAAAGAGGCTTATGTCCTTTACCAAGTGTCCTTCTGAAAGTCCCGCCCGCTCAAACCTTGTTATCAGTCCAAGGGAGTTGAGTTAATCTAAGCTATTTTGTTAGGCAAAGACTTCTCTCATTTGGCATTTTAAATTACTTATACTACTGAGTTGTGAGAGGGTAAAAAAATTTATCGCGATCGCTGGCAATTGCTCTTGAGCATTCCTGTAGTCTATTCCGTATCAGGAAAGACTTGGTAATCTCCCTTGATATTGCCAGATTTTTATTGGGAAAATTTGGGTATAAGAAAAACAGATTTTCATCCTGCGTTGTGAACGTAGTTCAGGAGATGAGGAGAGTTAAAACGAGAAAATCTATAAAATTACTCAGCTTAATAGTAATTAGTGCTACTTTGATTTTTTTAAGTAACTATTGGAGATCGGCAGCAATAGCATTACCGCCACCAGAGGATACACCAGAAGAAATATTACGGACAAAGATTATTATAGAAGCGCGATCGCCTATTGATGGAAAATCCCTAACAGCTGCTGAGTATATCCAATTGCAAGCCCAGCTGCAACAAGTCCCGCCACCAAAACTAGACCCCAAAATTCGAGAACAGATTTTCTTGCTTCGCTTACGTAAAACCTTGTTGCAGTTTTTTCCATTTTTAAATTTTTGATAAATTCGTCATTAGTCATTAGTCATTAGTCATTTGTCAAGAGTTATTCTCCCCCGTTCCTCCGATCCTGTCCCCCCACTTCGGCTACGCTCAGTGACCACCTGCTTCCTCATCCCCCATACCCTATGCCCTATACCCAACGCCTCATGCTCAATACTCCATTCTGATGTAGGATAACGGTGGCGACAAAATTGCAAATAAATGTAAAGAATATATATAGATATTAAAAAAGTAGATTTAGTCAATCACGTTATTTCACTTAGGTAGCTTCATGTCCATGACCACGATCGCCCCTGAGCAGGTTAACAGCATCGTTTGGAATCAGCATAACGATCCCTTTGAAATACTAGGTTCTCATCCTATACAGCAAGACGGCAAAACTGTCTGGGCTGTACGGGCCTACCTACCAAATGCAAGTGCAGCATGGGTGGTTCTTCCCGAACAACGCAAGGAATACCCAATGCAACCAGTGCATCATCCCCACTTTTTTGAATGCACGATTGACACTCCAGAACTGGCAAACTACCAGTTACGGATTAAAGAAGGGGAACATGAGCGTGTCACCTATGACCCTTACGCTTTCCGTTCTCCCAACTTGACAGATTTTGACCTGCATTTGTTTAGTGAAGGCAACCATCACCGGATATACGAAAAGCTGGGAGCGCACCCTACAGAAATAGGCGGCGTTAAAGGCGTTTATTTTGCAGTTTGGGCGCCTAACGCTCGCAACGTTTCATTGTTGGGAGACTTCAACCTTTGGGATGGACGTAAACACCAGATGCGTAAAGGCCCCACCGGGGTTTGGGAATTGTTTATTCCTGAAATTGGTGTAGGAGAGTCTTACAAATATGAAATCAAAAATTTTGAAGGACACATTTACGAAAAATCCGATCCCTACGGTTTCCAGCAAGAAGTTCGCCCGAAAACAGCATCCATTGTCACTGATTTAGATGCTTATAGTTGGAGTGATGAAAACTGGATGGAAAAGCGGCGTCGTACTGACCCGCTAACTCAGCCCATCTCAGTCTACGAAGTACATTTAGGCTCTTGGTTACACGCTTCGAGTGCAGAACCAGCGAAACTTCCCAATGGTGAAACTGAACCAGTAGTTGTCGTTTCTGGATTAAAACCGGGCGCACGTTTTCTTACCTATCGGGAACTGGCTGACCGACTCATTCCTTATGTCAAAGAATTAGGATACACCCACATAGAAATGCTGCCCATTGCGGAGCATCCCTTTGATGGTTCTTGGGGTTATCAAGTAACTGGGTACTATGCCCCTACCTCGCGTTTTGGCAGACCCGAAGATTTCATGTATTTCATTGACAAATGTCACGAAAATGATATAGGGGTAATTGTAGATTGGGTTCCCGGTCACTTCCCCAAAGATGGACATGGTTTAGCTTTCTTTGATGGTAGCCACCTGTACGAACACGCTGACCCCCGTAAAGGCGAACATAAAGGATGGGGTACTTTGGTGTTTAACTACGGTCGCCATGAAGTTAGTAATTTCCTCGCCGCAAATGCCCTCTTCTGGTTCGACAAGTACCACATTGACGGGATTCGTGTTGATGCTGTTGCCTCAATGCTCTACAACGACTATTGCCGCGAACCAGGAGAATGGCTGCCCAACCAGTACGGTGGCAGAGAAAACCTAGAAGCAGCAGATTTTCTGCGTCAGGTAAATCACATTATCTTTAGCTATTTTCCCGGTATTCTCTCAATTGCGGAAGAATCCACTTCTTGGCCAATGGTATCTTGGCCAACCTATACAGGCGGACTGGGCTTTAACTTGAAGTGGAATATGGGCTGGATGCACGATATGCTGGATTACTTCAGCATGGACCCGTGGTTCCGCCAGTTCCACCAAAATAACATCACCTTTAGTATGTGGTACAACCACAGCGAAAACTTCATGCTGGCTCTGTCCCACGATGAAGTGGTGCATGGCAAGAGCAATATCATCGGTAAAATGCCAGGAGATACATGGCAGAAGTTAGCTAATGTGCGTTGTTTATTTAGCTATATGTTTGCTCACCCAGGCAAGAAAACCATGTTTATGAGCATGGAGTTTGGGCAGTGGAGTGAGTGGAATGATTGGAATGATTTGGAGTGGCATTTATTACAGCATGAAGCCCACCAACAGTTAAGAACGTTTTTCCGGGAATTGAACCATCTCTACCGTTCGGAACCAGTATT
Source organism: Nostoc sp. DSM 114160 (assembly GCF_053470305.1). Taxonomy (NCBI): domain Bacteria; kingdom Bacillati; phylum Cyanobacteriota; class Cyanophyceae; order Nostocales; family Nostocaceae; genus Nostoc; species Nostoc sp. DSM 114160. The sequence goes on from NZ_JBPFGO010000002.1 coordinate 1,531,467, forward strand.
GTACACCCAGGATTTTGCCCAACCGGGGTTTGAGTGGATTGACTGTAGCGATAACCGCCATAGTGTAGTTGCCTTCATGCGTCGTGACAAGGATTCTGATGATTTTGCGATCGTAGTTTGCAATTTTACACCGCAACCCCATTCTCACTACCGCATCGGTGTACCGCAAAAGGGATTTTATACGGAGTTGTTCAATAGTGATGCGCGTCAGTATGGCGGCAGCAATATGGGCAACTTAGGTGGTAAATGGACAGATGATTGGTCTTTGCACAGTCGTCCTTATTCTCTGGATTTGTGTTTACCACCTTTGGGTGTGTTGATTCTCAAGTTGGATAAGAAGAAGACTGCTGAGGTAATTGGATAAAAATGTGGGGTGGGTGCTGCCCCAATACGCTTCGGTTAAAGGGGAAGGTGGGGGTCCCCTCTGGGGATAAGGGGCGAGGGAAAAGGGAAAAGGTATTGGTTTTGAATACATCCTTTACCCAATACCTCCAAACCCATTCCCCAGACCACACTCGATTGTGAAAAATGCTTATCCGAACCGTATTGGGTAGACTTCTTGGCATTTGTGGGGAATTGGGTTTGGGGTATGGTTCGACAAGCTCACCAACCAGGGGAAAGCGGCTCATAAAAACCCTTTTCCCCCCTCTTGCAAAAGTAACTTTTGCAAGAGGTTTGGTGATGTCCCATCCTAAAGATAATTTCGCCTATTTACAGCTACTCAACCCAGTTTTCTAATGGACTCTGTGAAATTAAATATGCGTTATTACCTTTGTAGAGCCGTAGCATTGCTATGTCTCTACATTCTTTTATATAGCGATTTATTGACTCGCGATCGCTCTAAATTTTTTACCCGTAAAATTATACTTAGTACTCAGGGGAAGCTTAGTACTGAAGTTTGCGATGCGATCGCCCTATGCAAGTATTAGGTAGCGGGGGATATGGCTCAAAAGCCAAAATTTTGTATAGTACAAATGTATGATTTGTTAGCCTTGTCTTAGATATTTTATAATTTTATGACACAGATTAAGCCGGAAGTAAAGCGCACAGAAGAATTGCGCCAGTTATTGCAACAAGCAAGCTATGCTTATTACGTCCTAGATGCTCCAATCATGGAGGATGCAATCTATGACCAGCTATATCGAGAATTGCAGCAACTAGAAACTCAATATCCAGAATTGACAGCACCCGATAGTCCGACTCAGCGCGTAGGTGAGAGACCGGCAACACAGTTTACCTCGGTGCGGCACAATATCCCCTTGTATAGTCTGGAGAATGCATTCAATATTGATGAGTTGCAAGCATGGGATCAGCGTTGGCGGCGACAAGTACCGAAAATAGATTCAGTGGAATATGTCAGCGAACTGAAAATTGATGGTTCTGCTTTGGCTCTAACTTACCAAAATGGCATTCTAGTTAGAGGGACAACTAGGGGTGATGGGGTAACGGGTGAAGATATTACCCAAAATGTACGGACAATTCGCTCTATTCCTTTACGTTTGAATTTTGAAGGGTTAGAAATTCTCGAAAGGGTGGAAGTGCGAGGCGAGGCGTTTTTGCCGTTGGAAGTATTTAAACAAATCAACGAAGAAAGGCAAAAAGCCAGCGAGCAATTATTTGCCAATCCCCGCAATGCCGCAGCTGGTACACTCAGGCAATTAGATCCCCGCATAGTGGCTAAACGGCGCTTAGATTTCTTTGGCTACACCTTGCACATTCCTGGTAGGGATGATACCAGTATTGCTAATACCCAATGGGAAGCGTTGGAGTTGTTGGAAAAGATGGGTTTTCGAGTCAACCCCAAACACAAACTCTGTGCTTCGATCGCAGAAGTGGCAAAATATTACGAATACTGGGATACGGAACGGCTGAATTTACCTTACATGACTGATGGGGTAGTAGTAAAGCTGAATTCTTTTAAACTTCAGGAACAGCTAGGATTTACGCAAAAATTTCCCCGATGGGCAGTAGCCTTAAAGTATCCCGCCGAAGAAGCACCTACCCGTGTAGAAAATATTGCTGTAAATGTGGGACGAACAGGGGCATTAACGCCATTAGCAGAGATGCGCCCGGTGCAACTGGCGGGAACAACAGTTTCCCGCGCCACTTTACATAATAGCGATCGCATTGCTCAATTAGATATCCGCATTGGCGATACTGTGATTGTCCGCAAAGCTGGGGAAATCATTCCAGAAGTGCTGAGGGTAATCAAAGAACTCCGTCCTGCTGACACCGAACCTTTCGTTATGCCCACCCATTGTCCAGTCTGCGGTCAATTAGTGGTGCGAGAATCCGGTGAGGCGGTGACTCGATGCGTCAATGCTTCCTGTGCGGCGATTCTTAAAGGTTCCATTGAACATTGGGTAAGTCGTGATGCCTTGGATATTAAAGGCATGGGCGAAAAGCTGGTATATCAACTCGTTGATAAAGGTTTGGTGGATTGTGTTGCCGATTTATATGAGTTGACAGCAGAGAAGTTATCTGCATTGGAAAGGATGGGGAAAAAGTCGGCAGAGAAATTAGTGGATGCGATCGCTCAGTCAAAAAATCAACCTTGGTCAAGGGTATTGTATGGTTTAGGCATCCGTCATGTTGGCAGTGTCAACGCTCAATTGTTGACTCAGAAATATTTTACTGTAGAGCAGTTAGCAGCAGCAAAGCAATCAGATATTGAAGGCATTTATGGTATTGGTGCTGAAATTGCTCAATCTGTGTACCAGTGGTTTCGGATTGATGCTAACCAAAGGTTGATAGAACGCTTGCAAGCAGAAGGATTGCAATTAACTGCCACCGAGGAAACAAAAATAGTTGGGGATGGTAATCAAAAATTTGCAGGTAAAACTTTTGTAATTACAGGTACATTGCCAACCTTGAAGCGAGATGAAGCGAAGGCTTTGATTCAAAAAGCTGGGGGAAAAGTAACTGATTCAGTGAGTAAAAAAACCGATTATTTAGTGTTAGGAGAAGATGCCGGTTCCAAGTTAGACAAAGCAATTTCCTTGGGAATTACGCAGTTAAGTGAGACGCAATTGTTGGAAATGCTTGAAGATTAAAATCAGGTAAATAGCCTGGAAAGCTATATATTTCGTGAATGAATCCAGGCAATTAACTCATACTTATCGATTAGCCCAAAAGTATAATCGCTCCAACCTGTATTATTTCCTTGGGTGATAAAATCTGCTTATGTTTTATATTTTTTAGACTCTGGTATCAATATATATTTAGCACTTTTTAATACTTAACTAATACCAATTCGTAATTAAGAAAGTCAGGTACGATCTGGGTTTCGGGGTTTGAATCTGTTGCCAGATTTTAGAGAATTGGTATAAATATAACTTCATAATCCCTTTTGCGGAATTTTGATATCTTCTTGTGTATCAAACTTTATTAGCTTATATCTTGCTTCTAGAGGGAGTCTACAAGCGTCTTGATTCTCAGCGGAGTGAGCAAAGGCGGAGCGTCTCCGGCTTTGCTCCTAAATTGTTACTCCTGAATTCTTCAATCTCATTTATCTGAAAGCTGGGTGCAAGATATAAGCCAATATGAACAAAAACAATTAAATTTTTGTATATTTACAGAGATTTGTTATGAACAAAAGACAACAGGTTTTTAACGGCATTGTCTTGTGGTTGGGACTAGCATTCCTGAGTTTAATGCTACAAAACTTTTACAGTGTATTGCAATATATTTTCTTTTTGCGAGTACCTATAATTGTTGGTTTATTGCTGTTATTCTTGCCAACAATTTCAGTGAATCCTGGTTTATCAGCAATGTTAAAAAACTTATTTGTACTGCGCGCTAATAATCAGTTAGTTGTAGTTATTGGAGGTGCAGTTTTAGCAGGACTCGCTACGATCCAAGTTTTCGATATCATCTTGTATAATTCCCATCTTCGTTTTGATGTACCTAAGCAGCAAGTAATTCCAGTATTTCTCCAATATTTAATCGCTATTATCTTAAGTCTTCCAATTGCCATCAAGGCAACTCAGCTTTCTAAAAAAGAAATACAAGAAGCAGATCGTAGCTGGGAAGGTTGGGGAATTATATTTGGCATCATTGCAGGAGCTTTATTGTTAATAACCAATTACTTTAACAAGTATTTTTTTGAACATAATCAGTTTTTAAAACAGGTTTTATTGAAAATAATTTATTTTTTACCAGAAAGAATACAAAGGGGTTATGTAGATGTAGATGGTAATTTATCTTACGGGATTGCTGCAATCACCGTATTTTCAGTTTTTCTATTAATTGTTTATGGGTTAGGTTATTTTATCTTGAAACCTCGCCCAATTAGTAATAGGTTTGAAGCTCCTGCTCTTTTTTATATTACTCTCATTTTGTCAGTTATTGTAGTGTGGATAGGAGGAATTTCTTACTTTATTGATGTGTCTCGCATACCTACATTGCTATTATTTTTAGCAATTTCATCTGGTTCTTATGCTATTTTTCAGGTAGACCATTTTTACAAAATATACTCAAAAAATAACTGGCTAAAACCAGCAAAAGAAAAGTGGATAAATGTTATCTCTCAACGTCTAAAAAATCAACAAACTGAAGATAAAACTTTAGTAGTAGTTTGTGCTAGTGGTGGAGGTATTCAAGCATCTGGATGGACAGCTAAAGTTTTGACTGGTTTACAGCAAGAACTTGGATCTAAATTTACCAAAGCTATTGGTTGGATAAGCTCAGTTTCTGGTGGTTCTGTCGGAACAATGTTTTATTTGGATAGATTTGGAGATCGGGGTTATCCAGAAGAAAATCAATTAAAACAGATTTTTCAAAGCGCTACAGAAGATAGTTTGGATGCTACAGGCTGGGGATTTGCTTATCCAGATTTACTTCGTTTTGTTGGTTTACCTTTTGTCGTACCAAAAGAGAAAGATACTACAACTGAGCAAGACCGTGGTACTGCTATCGAAATAGATTGGAAAGGGGAAATGAAAAATCCCAATGCAAGTTTAGGTAGCTGGAGTGACAAAATTGACCAAGGAATTATTCCTATTCCCATTTTTAATGCAACTTTAGTTGAAGATGGACGGCGTTTTTTAGTTAGTCCAATGACTTTTAGTCCGCACAAGGATTGCAAATCTATAGATTTTAATACCCTTTATCCAGAATATGATATTGATGTGACGACAGCCGCTAGATTATCTGCCACTTTTCCTTATGTATCTCCTGTGTGTCGTCCTAGTCAAGACACTAGATGGAATTATCATATAGGTGATGGTGGTTACTTTGACAACTTTGGTATTGGTACTACCATAGATTTACTGAATCAACTATTAGAATCTGAGCAATCTTCCCAAATTAAAAAAGTTGTTTTAATCCAAATAAATGCTTTTCCTGATGATGAGAATCCCCAAAAAGAAAAAGGCGCTCCGGGATGGCAGATGGAAGTTATTGGTTCATTGCTCGCTTTATTAAATGTTCGTAGTGATACACAAAACGAAGGCAATACATTAAATATAGAACTTTTGACAGACAAGTATAAATGCGGCTACAAGCATGATGAGCCGGAAAAAGTGCAGCAATTTTTAAAAGATAAATCTTGCCAAAAAGGAATACAAATTATGCATATTCCCATTAAATTCCCTCGTGGTAAAATTAATCCTCCACTTTCTTGGCAATTAACTCAAGAACAAAAAGAAGCTATTCAAAATGCATGGGAAGAATGGAAAACAAGCCACTCTGATATTATTTCTGAACTAAAAAAGATATTTCCAGAGTGATGAGTATTAATTCATAAAATGATTTAGAATTTCTGTAATAATCCTCTTCGATTTATAAGCCGCAGATTTCCGACCCTAAATCTCTCTCCCAAGCTTGGGAGAGGGACTTTGAAATTGCCTCTACTCAAACGGGGGCAAGTTATTCGGGTCAATACCTTGAGATTGTAAGTAAGCAATTAGTCGTTCTTTTTGCTGGCGTTCTTGTTCTGCGCGTTGGCGTTCTTGTTCTGCGCGTTGGCGTTCTTGTTCAATCTGTTCTACAGCCCACGGTAATAAATTACCATCTCGATCCCACCAGCGCAACCAATAACCAGTTCGCGCTTCTTTTGTTCCTTGCCAAGTTCCCAAAAATAAGCTCATTACATCAATCCAATGACGATCATTTTCGTCAGGTTGCTTTAACTCATAGCGTTTATTTTCCAGTTGATAATATTCTAATAAACCGCCATCAGGTTCAAAAATTATGTAGATGGGAATTTGCAAAATTTGCTCGTAGAAAAACCATTTTCCTGGTGGATAAGTTCGCTTGACCGAATATTCTCCACCGTCAGTATCGGATAAAAATTCGATCGCGATCGCCGGAATATCTCCTTCTAAATTGGGTGTATAACTTTTGCGGTTAGCCACCACTTGATTAACCGATGGCACATAAACCCAGTCTGGTGCTTTGGCAATAAATTGCTCGTTGACTGTCGCACAAAGACCAAAGTTTGAAGCTATCAACATCTGGGATTGGATGAATCCACTGATTTCTAGGCTTTCACGCAAAGCACCAGCCAGAAGTGGCTGACCGGTATTCTCCACTGGTTCATCCTCTAATTGAAAATCTTTGGGCAAGGCTTCCCAAGAGATTACCAGTTCTGTTGGTGATTTGGCTTGGCTGAGTTGGGTTGCCATAAACACAGCATGAATTTATTCTCGATCTTATCGCAAGCGATACTAGGAGCAAAAAAAGGGGCAGAAAACCCGCCCCCTATTTAACCAGGAAAGTAAAAATGCTCTAAAGCAGTACTTTAGCTAAAATCGGTTCCACACTCTTAGAAATCTCTGGCACATACACCTGTGAAACGTAGTCGGCAATCATCCTGTCGGTGTTGAATAACGGCGCATTCGTCTTAATGGACGTTTTCATCATTTGCACCCAACGATGGGGAATGCCTTGAGCATCTTGGTCATAGTATAGAGGAACGATTTCTTCTTCTAATAGCTGATAAAGCGATCGCGAATCAATCCCATCTTGCAATTCTTGATCGCTAGTATGAGCATCTTCACCAATTGCCCAACCGTTAATTCCTTTACCATCGGGCCCTGTTTGGTAGCCTTCGCACCACCAGCCATCTAAAACGCTGCAATTAAGACCGCCGTTGAAGCAGACTTTTTGTCCACTTGTACCAGATGCTTCCAAAGGACGACGGGGATTATTTAACCAAACGTCCACACCTTGCACCAATTTTTGACCAGTGTAAATGTCGTAATCTTCAATAAAGGCAACTCGGTTGATAATCCCAGAATTGTGACACCACTCCATCAAGCGTTGGATAATCCGCTTACCTTCTTCATCGGCTGGATGCGCTTTACCTGCAAAGATAATTTGTACTGGACGTTGAGCATTACCAAAAATCTTCAGTGCGCGTTGGGCATCGCGCAAAATCAGATCCCCGCGTTTATAAGGGCTGAAGCGTCTGGCAAATCCAATGGTCAAGACATTGGGATCGAGTAATTTTTCTGTTGCTTGAATGAGTTCATAATTTTCGCCACGCAACTCCCGTGATTTCTTTACCTTATAACGGGTGAAGGCAATCAATCTTTCTTTGAGAATGAGATGCCGCGACCACAATTCCTCATCGGGAATCTCGTCAACTTTAGCCCACATCTTGGGATCGACGGCGCGAGTTTTCCAATCTTCTCCCAAATATTCCTCATATAAGTCACCTAACAAGGGTGCAGTCCAAGTGGGTGCATGAACGCCATTGGTAATGTAACCAATTGGTACTTTATCTTCGGATCGCTGCGGATAGAGAACTGTCCACATTTTACGGGAAACTTGACCGTGCAATTCACTTACGCCATTACAAGCACGCGACATCCGCAATGCTAAAACGGTCATCCCAAAGGGTTCCCAAGGATCGCCCAATCGCCTTGCACCCAATGCTAAAAATTGTTCGCGAGAAAGTCGCAATTGCGGCCAATAGCTGGCAAAGAAGGAATCGATTAAATCGGGTGAGAAGACATCATGACCAGCAGGAACGGGGGTATGAGTGGTAAATACACAACTGTTCCGTACCTTGGCTTCGATGTCGTAGAACGATTTACCAGTCCGCTCAATTTCTACCCGCGCAACTTCTAAGGTGCAGAATGCAGCGTGTCCTTCATTGAGGTGATAGACAGAAGGTTCAATTCCCAAGGCGTGTAGGGCGCGAACACCACCAATTCCCAAAACGACTTCTTGGGCGATGCGGGTTTCCAAGTTACCGCCGTATAAGTGTCCCGTCAACCAACGGTCAATGGGATCGTTATCGTGGCGATCGCTATCTAATAAATATAAGGTGACTCGCCCAACTTGCACTCGCCAGATTTGCACTTTTACAACTCGTTGGCGAACTTGTAACTCGATAGTCAGCGATTCCCCTTGCTCATTTTTAATTAACTCTAGGGGCATGTGGCCAAAGGGGTTGTCAATATAATAATCTTCTTGCCAACCTTGGCGGTTCAAGCGTTGCCGAAAATAACCTTGGCGGTACAACAAGCCAACACCAACCAACGGCACACCCAAATCTGATGATGATTTCAAGTGATCCCCGGCGAGAATTCCTAAGCCACCAGAGTAGACGGGTAGAGATTCATGGATGCCAAATTCGGCGCAAAAGTAAGCAATAGGATGCTGTTTGGATACTTGCGGTGCAACTCGACTAACCCAGGTATCTTGCTGGTTAATGTATTGGTCAAACTCACGCGCGAGGGCGGATATCTGCTTTAGATAAAATGGGTCTTCTGCTAATTGCGTCAAACGCTCATAAGTTGCCGACTCTAAAATTGCGACTGGATTATGCCCACAGCGTTCCCATTCTTGGGGATCGATGCTTTGGAATAGGGAGATGCGATCGCCACTCCAACTCCACCAATAGTTATAAGCCAAATCTGCTAAACGTTTGAGCGGTGAAGGTAACTTTTCACTCAAGTGTCGTGCTGCGGTGATTGCACTGCTATTAGCCATACTAAATCTATGTCCTCGCGCTTAACTTTTTCTCTATGTATCGGGAACTGGGGAAGAAGCAAGGGAGCAGGGAGCAAGGGAGAATTTTCCCTTTTGCACCCTGCCCCGATGCCTCTTTTCCATGCCCAGTCCCTTTTATTTACTCTTCAGGTTTATAACACCGGAGCCTTCACGTGCTGAATTCTCCCCTGAAGTTGGAACAGTTTCTCGACATCAAACCTTATCCAAGTAAATGGTTTGTATTGTTTTCGTCTTCTAAAAATTATCTCTACTTTTGGACAGATTTAATATGTTTTTTCTATCAAATTCGTTGACATTATTTTACTTTTTTTATTGTATTGTAAATATTTATTTACATTTTTACAATCAGCAACTAAAGTTATTTATATGTCTTGATAATAGTCAATTTTTAACTACAGCTACTTGCATCCTAATAATGCTTTTTATCTGAATTTCTTTTATTCCTTGGTAGCAAACCGTTGTAGTGGCAAAAATTTCATAACATTTGTTACGGTTTTTAAAGTTTTTAATTCTGGTATATCTGGTTTTAATTGTTCTGCGATCGCTAATTTTGGTTCAGCTTGTGTAGGTTGAAAATTATATAAATAAACAAAAGCTAAATAAATCCATGTGTAAGGATTTTGAGCATCATATTTAGTTAATTCTTTTAAATTTTGGATTAATTCTGGGACTTGGCGCTGTAAAAGTTGTGATAAGACTAAAGTGTAACGCCAATTTAAATTATTTGGCTCTGTTTGCAGATAATAATTAGCAGCAAAATCAATTTGTTTTAAATAATCCTGAGTGGGATCGTATTGATTGAAATGACCTATCTGCGCAAAGATATTATTTAATTTACCCTGTTGTAACTCTTGTGCTAGCTGTGAAGTTCGGGTAACTAAATCTAAAGCTGGCGATTTTTCTACTGTTCCTATATCTGTCACATTTACAGTAATATCTGGAATATTTAAAGATGTGGTTTTGTTGTTTCTTCTATCTAAATAGAGCGCTGATAGCTGATATTTTCCTAGTGGTAGTGTTTTCGGAATAAATGTAGCTAAAGCTTCTTTCACTCGGAAAGTTCCTTCAGGATGACATTTGATCCCACAGTATAAATTACCTAAACCAATGGCATGATCGTGATACCAGGATGATTGAGCATTTTGCCATTTTAACAGTAATATACCATTTTGCAAATCATTCCACGAACCTGTTATTTCATAATTTACAGGGTTGTTTTTATCTAAAATTAATTGCTGAGAGACCGCCACTTTTTCTAAACTAATTGCAGACTCGCTATTATTGATTTTTTCAACAGTTACAGGAGGATTTTTGCAACTATATAATCGCATCTTATCTCCATGAGGTAATATCCAATCACCCTGTAATTTCAAATCAGTAGAAGATTCGACTAAAGATTTTAATTTCCTTTTAGTCTCTCCACTTTCTCCAGGTCTATATGGTTCATTATCCCTAGTAATATACCAACAAAAATATTGTAAATCTTGCTCTATTTGAGATAATTTAGTTGTTAATTTTCTACCAGATACGCGAAAATCTGCTAATGCCCCAAAATAATTTAAACTATACTCATTTATCTGTGGTGTAGAAACAGGAATTACCCCTAAATTCGACCTTAAATATAAATTAGTTTCGGTTATTTTTTGTATTAGTTTTTCTAAAGGATATTCTTTAGCATCATTATTAGGTAAATGTCTACCACCCCATGCTTGAATTAAGGGCAATGGAAACAAATTGTTTAATAAAACTATGCAACTTAATACTAAAGTGGCTAATTTCAGCCTATCAAAATATCTATTCTCAATTAAATTAAATAAATCCGCCAATATTAAACTAATTATTGGAAAGCATGGCAGAATAAATCTAATGTCTTTATTTGTGCCCAAAGAACAAATTATATAGCTACTTACTAAGGTAACTAATAACCAAATTCGAGCCGATTTATGGAGATTCGTTGAAATTGAATTAGTAGTAAATTTATATTTAATCAGATAAACCAATAAAATGCCAATACTCGCACATAATATTGGTAAACCAACGCTTTCTGGAATCATTTGTGGATAGTATAGCCATCCAGCAATAGTTGTGGGAGAAGGATCGCCCTCCCTTTTTCCAACTTGGTTAGCATTTAATGCCGATGTAATAATTGTTAACCAATTTAAGCCATACCAAAAACTACAAATTAACCAAGCTATTATCAAAGATAAGCAAGCTTGAATTAGTTTGATAAATCTACGTTTTCTAATAAAACTAATTAATACCCAAAGAGTAGGAACTAAAATAAAAATAAAACCTGTAGGTTTAGCCAACAAAAGTAAACCTATTCCAACGCCCAAAAGGATAGTTAACCCCCATGATAAAAACCCAATATAACTATCTTTCCAAATTGTCAGGACTGTAAAAGTTACAATAACAATTGCTGTCAAACCATAATCTAATAAATAATCTGTCCGATTAATTCCTAAAATAGGAAATAATACACAAAATATACTGGCAGTTATGCTAATTTTTCGATTGTTAAATAAAAAATTACCTAAATGATATACTGAAACTATAATCATCGCAGTATACAATAAGTTGACCAAACCTGCTTGGTCATATCCACGGCCAAACAACATCAAAAATGGAACAGTGCAAATATATACAAAAGGAGCGCGATAACTCGGAGTTAATTGCCACAGAGATAACCACCAATCTCCTGAAAAGATATTGAAGTTTTGAAAAATTTCATAATGACGTAATGCTGTAGCTAAATGTGCGCTTTGATCGTAGGCTGGAATCGATTCATCTATGAAAAACCAAGCTCTATCTATAGCTAATGCTATTACCCAAATTACTAATAAAATCAGATAATCTTTTCGATGCTGAGAATGGTCAAAATTACTCATATTAATTTACTCAAAAACCAAGTTGAAACAATTATATATCTGTCATGTATCGACGTTTTATTAATACCAAAATAAATATGTATAGTGAAGACCTATACCGCTTCCAAAGGTCAAGAGATTCTAGTAGCGGAAGATTCGCCGATTCAGACGCTGACCGACCTAAAGGGTAAAAAGCTCGCTTTTGACAAAGGCTCAAGCCCTTATTATGTGCTTGTGCGATCGCAAGCAAAAGTCGGACTCGATTTTAGTGGCATTGAACCAGTTTATTTGACACAATCGAAGGCGCTGCCCCGATTTTGCCGAGGTGAAATCCATGCTTGGGTGATTTGGGTTTTCTGCACAGCTACTCTTGCCCATTACAGATTTAGAAAGCATAAGTGATAAAGCTTACTGGCGTGGCAAGGCTAAATTGTTGCAATAAATTTTTTTGTGGTGTGGGCATCTTGCCCGCACCGGACGGGCGAGACGCCCATCCCACAAGACTTTGTTAATGCACAATTTTTTTGCTTGCCACGCTACTACAGTTTACAGACTAAGCAAAACTGGACTTATTAATCTGACACTGACAATTTATACAGCTTTGCCTAAAATAGTAGACCTTTTGCAAAAGTGACTTTTGCTTTCCGGTTGGAAAAAGGGTGTATGTTAAAGGGTAAAAGGAAATTCCATTCCTTTCCCCTTTACCCCAAACCCAATTCCCCTACAAATGCCAAGAAGTCTAGTTACGTTTTTAAACGCAAAGCGACGCTAAAGAAAGAAAGCGCAGAGGTACACAGAGTTTTTTTTAGTCAGATTGTATACTCACTCGCGCGTTCAAGATATCATCTGGCTATCTGAGCCGAATGCTTGCTCTGTAAGCCTAAATTTAAAGTTCTTGACGTGTCGGACGGATGATGATTTCATTCACATCAACATCACTGGGTTGCTCAATGGCGTATGCGATCGCACGGGCAATGGCATCTGCATCAATGGCGATTTCATAAAGTTGGTTAATTCCCGCTGCTGCGTCTTTATCAGTAATCGTGTTACCCAGTTCGGTGGCAACGGCTCCTGGTGAGATATTAGTCGAACGGATTTCACCATTTGACTCTAACCGCAGCCCCTCAGAAATCGCCCGCACTGCGTACTTGGTGGCACAGTAGACGGCTGCTCCCGGAAACACCTTATGTCCGGCCACTGATGATATGTTAATGACGTGACCAGACTTTTGCTGACGCATAATCGGCAACACGGCAGCAATTCCATAGAGAACGCCTTTAATGTTGATATCGATCATCCGCTCCCACTCCTCTACCTTTACTTGGTCGAGGGCAGAAAGCGGCATCAATCCGGCATTATTGATTAGCACGTCGATCCGGCTGTATGTACTCAAAGTTTCCTTGGCTAAAGCTTCCACTTGGGCGCTATCTGCTACATCCGTTACTTGATAGGTTGCAGTCCCTCCTGATTTAGCGATCGCTCCAACCAATTCTTTGAGCCGATCTTCGCGTCTGGCAGCCAGCATCAGTTTGGCTCCACTAGCAGCAAGTCGCTTGGCAGTTGCCTCGCCTAACCCACTGCTGGCTCCGGTGATGATTACCACTTTGTTTTCAATCAGAGACATATTTATTCCTGGGGATTATTGAGTATGGCTCGTGAAACATCGGGTGCTGTTTCAGATGAACTCAGCATTATTTAACCATATCAACTAGTTTGTATACTCGATCGACGTTTTTGGATCGCCAACATCACTAATCCGAACCGCCACAATACTTCTCAGGTAAAGCATTTTTAACTCGGAATCGGGTTTGGGGAAAAGGGTAAAGGGGAAGGGGAAAAGGCAATACACTAATGTTCTTTTCCCCAACAGGTTATGAAGCCCCTATTTTTAAATATGGAGAATAAAAAAAGAAGATTTTTAAGACACGTAGTGCGATAAGTAAGCCGCGTCCATATTTGAAACCCCTGCTTTTAAGTTACTGGTTCCCTTTCCCTTTCCCCTTTCCCCCTTTCCCTTTCTTCACCGTTCTTTGCCGCTTTTGCGAGTAAGTCACAGACTTCTTCATCGGTCGTTTGAGGAAAGCTTTCGTACCAAAGACCAACGCTCTGGAAAGGGTTGGGTCTGGAGATGCAAACGATTTCGTCAACCTCAGTTTCTAACTCTTGGCAAGTTTCAGGTGCAGCCACAGGCACAGCAATCGCAATCTGAGCGGGTTGCTGTTTTCGCACAGTTACCACAGCAGCCCACATCGTTGCACCCGTTGCTAAACCATCATCTACCAAGATGACTGTACGTCCTTTCAAATCTTTTAAGGAGCGATTTTGGCGATAAAGGCGTTCCCGCCGCTCTAACTCCCGTTCTTCTTGTAGCGCTACCCTGGCAATTACTTCATCGGATATCTTCACCAGGTTAATAATATATTTATTGACTATCCGCACACCACCAGAAGCGATCGCTCCCATCGCTAGTTCTTCTCGATCGGGCACACCCAATTTACGTACCACTAAAACATCTAAAGGAGCATTTAAGGTTTTGGCAACTTCAAAAGCAACGGGTACACCACCCCTTGGTAGCCCTAATACCAGAACATTGGGGTTGTTAGCATAAGCAGTTAACTCTTTAGCCAAAACTTGACCCGCAAACCTCCGATTTTTAAATAGCATGATGTAATATTCCTAATTGGTTTTCAAAAAAATAAATAAATATTTACAATACGTTTGTTATTAGGCTATCAACTTCAAAAAATCGAGCAATTGAGTAAATTCCAAACTTGTTGTTATAGTTCAGATGTTCTAAATCGATCTTAGAAAGCTAAATATTTCCTGTCCTCCACTAACGGAGCGACATCTTCAATCTACAGTTCTATCAAACGGATGAGTTAGCTTTAATGCACAAGATTTCTGCATCTTGTGTTGAGACTATTTTACTATTCCCCACTCAATATCCTTCCCCAAATGGCTTGTTGAAATGAGATTGTGACGTGGTTAACTCTCACTGTGGGGGGTTTACTGCTGTAGGTAACTGGTGTTAGCGTGAAGCAAAGTTATAGGGCGATCGCAAAACAAGGGTAATATGGAAAACCTAATGTTTAAGTAGGGGTGCATTTGAAAACTGCTATAAGTTTTGCCACTTGCTAACATTTACTGTTAGACTTTTACTGAGTATCTTTTTTACTATAAATTGAAAAAATACTTAATTGTTAGCAGATGCAAAAATCTATGAAAATCCAGTGATAATGCAATTGTTAATTCTTCGCATGTCCCCTATTGCAGACCTTGTGTTGATATTATCTTTACATTATCTCTAAATTGTGAACATAAGATAATGCACCATCTGCTTGTTCGTTATATAATGCTTAATATTACAGAAAAAAGTCATCAAAGTTACCCAATTAACACTTTTGAATAAAAATTAATAGGGTAGAATTACTGAATATGCTTGAAAATCAAAAGAAGGGTGTTTTTAATGATCGGCTTAACCAATTCAGAAAACGGCACAGTTAGCAGCACAGCAGCTACTAAGAGACTGGCAAGGGCGATGATGGTTTCTGGTGGACAGTTTTCACTGTTATTAGCTTGTTGTAACAGTGTTCAAAAGCAGGAGCAAGTGCTGAATTTGCTAACAGAATTTTCATCAGCAGATATCCACGAAATTTTGCTCTCACCTACTGACGAAAAATTATACACAGCTATTAAAAGTGAAATTGGTACTACTCAACCCGAAGCTTTGATGGTGCGAGGCTTAGAATCTGTAGTGGCAATTAACCAACTGATTACTAGTACCAATATCATGCGAGATGAGTTTCGGAAACAGTTTCAGTTTCCCTTGGTGTTGTGGGTCAATGATGAAATTCTGCGTAAGCTAGTCTGGCTAGCACCCGATTTCAAAGACTGGGCAGCTAGTACTATTAGATTTGATGTACCGAATAATCAGTTAATTGAATCTGAACAACCTATTAGCGCTTAATATTGCCCGAAATTGCTTTCACAATCTTATATATGCTAAGTTGAGCCGAGCAAAACCGAAGCTCAGATTCTGTCAAATTATTTTCTAAAATTACTTTTATTTAACCCTCCTGACCAAGTAAGCTAAAAGCTCCTGAAAGCTATTTTCAAAATTAGAAGATAGTAAAAATTAAGGGTTATAACAATTAAAAATTAGACATCTTGCATCAAAAATAAAGAACTCTACCCCGCATTTGCTAAGGAAAACGCTCCCCTGCCCAAAACATCGGGGAGGATTTGGGGCAATACAGTTCGGTTAAAGAGAAAAGGGAAAAGGAAAAAGATGAATTCAAACCTTTACCCGCAAACCCATTCCCCTTTTCCCAAACCACAACAAATATGAAAAGTGCTTATCCGAACCGTATTGAGGGTGGGGTGTTAGAGACTTTTGTAAGAGGTTTTATTGATTGTTTTGTTATCAGCGTGCCGATGATAAAATGAACTATTTTACTAATACTATTTTACTAATATTTAAGTGCTTCAATGTTCATCTCATCGTCACCCTTACTTACAATTTTCTCGCTAACCATCGTCACAAATCTTGTTTGAAATAGCTGAATCAGCTCTCCCACTCAATAGGGATTTGAATCAATCCGTCCCCTTTTGACACTCCTGAGATAGTATCCAGAAGTTGGTCTATTTCTTAAGTTGAAGGTGTCGCCACTGCGGACTTTCCAAATTTTGTAATTGGAAAAGGTCAAAGGCTTTCGGGGTTCGCATACTTCTGGCAGATGATTGCCAAGTACAAAGTATGCCGCACCCCTACCCATAACTTTCACCAAACCGTTTTTATCCACAAGAACCGATGTACTTTCACTAACCGCTATACCTAAAACACTGCTAGATACACCATCCTTAATTTGACGGGCAATGAAAGTCATAATTCGACCCATTCTTTCCCGCCTGTCAAAATGTGTATCTACGATAGTTCCCTTCAAATTACTCCAATTGAAAAAATTGTAAGTAAAAGTAATGTCTCGGTAGGGATCTTCGAGTGCGTCTCTAGTTTCAATGCCTTTTTCGGAAGAAGCGCAAGCATCATAGACACAATCACTTTGGATCATTGCACCTGCACTAGTGCCACCAATTCCACCTCCCTTAAGGTAAACTGACTTAACGGCAGCCTCAAGCTTGGTATCTTTCCAGTTGCGGATGTATTGACATTGATCCCCGCCAGCAAAGAAAACTACATCAGCATTTCGGATTTTTTCATAAATCTCAGCTTTGTTTGCCTCTTGTCTATCCCTAACCAGAAGAGTTTCCACAAAATTTACGCCCTTCATGGCATAAATTAGCCGATTGTAATCGTGATTACCATTAGTGCGGAGAACTACAACATTAACTTTAGTGCTGGAGTTACTACCTCCCCTAACTTGGTTAATCATCCACTGGATAGCATCATCGACATCGGGGCCTCCCCCACCCAAACTTAGGACTGGGCCCGCTAAGGAGGGACGGACATCAAAGGAGGGAGTGGAGGAGCGAACATCAACAGTATCACCCAGGAAGAAGCGTTTCCAGCTTGCAATAAAACGGGTTATTAGGAAGGTTCCCATCTTCAACAACTTGATTCCTGTACTTTTCAAGCGCCTTGCTATGCTTGGGAATGCCTTTGTCATACTAAACTTGTAGAGCAAACTGCAATTATTGCTAGGCTGTGACGTATTTTAATTGCTTATTTATTCGTGAAATTTGTCCTTTGTCATTAGTCATTTATCAGTTGTTGTGAATAACCAATTGACTTAGGACAGTCTTAACGAAAAATGTGCAATTTAGACGCGCACTAGCTTAACTGTGGCACTAGATCGGGTAAAATTTCCAGCGTACAGGTCTTGTACTGTTTGTTAACGCAAAATAACGCAGAGCGATCGCTAATTCTCTGCGTTACTGTGCAAAAATCTCTACATTGCTTGTAGCGTTTAAGTCTGGCCAGATGAAACCTAAAATAGATTAGGTGTTGGTTGTCACTGTCCAGATCCTTCCGTAGTTACTGGGAATAGTTACCCAATATTCTGAATAACTGGGAACGCCGATTAAATTGTTTTCACCATTTAGTTCTTCCTGATAATTGCCAGCAATTGGGAACCAGAAGGGTACATCTCGATCGCGATCGCTAAAGTTAAGTGCTACTAGGCTAAACTTGTTACCATGTTTACGCGAGAATAGCAGCACATTTTTGGAATGATAGCGGTCATAATCGTTGTAAAAGAAATGGTCGCCTTCGGTAAACTGCGGTTGCTGACTACGCAGTTTAATCAACTTACGTACTAAGGAAAGTACGCTCTTACCAATGGGGTCATAAAAATAATCCCATCGTACAGGTCGAAGCAACATCACTCTACCAAAACCTTGTTCTGGCAGGAAATAGTTTTCACCAAATTCCTGACCTTGCCACAGTAGCGGAATCCCTTTACCAGTGAAAATCCCAATTAGGTAAGGCTGGACTTTATACCATAAGTCACGATTACCTTCTTTTAATAAATCATTATCGCGGGCGATCGTACCAAAGTTACAAACAAAGCGGGGGTGGTCATGATTTTCTATATATTGCAGTGCTGTTTTAGCAATTTTGTCACCATTGTTTGTAATCTCTGAAGGATAGCCATCCAGACCAAGTTTAAAGCCAAGATTAGCTAAATCACCTTTATTTCCATGAGCTACACTTTCAGCTGCACCAAAAGTTTCATTTTGCCAAGTAGAGTTGGTATAAGTTTGTTCGAGAATTTCCTTTGGCCCTTCTAATTGTTCAGCACACTGAATCAAATTGATCGTGTCATCGTTTGTGTCATTGTTAAAGAATCTCTGCCAATACTCGCCAGCTTGTCTCTTTTCTTTGACTGTTTTGTAGGTGTTAAAAATTAAGTTAGCGTAACCAACTCCTGTAGAACCATCCCAGTAATTGGGTACGCAGTCATAGCGAAAACCATCGACATGATAAACATCTAGCCAGTGATAGTTGACTGTATAGAAAAAGTCTTGGGTAAACTTGCGATTATAGTCTGTACTTTCGCCAAATAAATCTTTAGCAAATTTTCCCATAAAAGGATTATCACGATACCCTAGTTTTCTGTAAACATAAGAGTAGGGAAAACTATCACCAGTGTGACCATAAACGGCATCTACAATTACAGCAATGTTGTTTTGATGTGCCGCATCAATTAAAGCCTGTAAATCTTTTCTGTTACCAAGTTTATAAAGTAAATCTAAAGATGGTTAGCCAAGTATAATTGCAAAGGTAGGATACTTTAAAGACAGTGTATCTACTTATAAAGCGATGGCTCGAAAAGCTTATTCTACCGACCTTAGTGACTTAGAATGGGAAATTTTGGCACCATTGATTCCACCAGCTAAATCTGGTGGTCATCCTCGAATAACTGATATGAGAGAAGTATGTAATGCCATCTATTATCACTTAAAAACGGGTTGTCAATGGGATATGCTTCCGGGAGACTTCCCCCCAAGCTCGACAGTTTACAGCTATTACCGAAAATGGCAAAAACGCGGGATTTGGGAAGAATTGAATCATACATTGCGCGATCGCTTAAGAGAGAAAATGGGTCGTTTGGCACAGCCAAGTGCAATAGCAGCAGATAGCCAGTCGGTAAAAACGACTGAAAAAAGGGGGATGTGTACGGCTTTGATGGTGGCAAGCTAGTCAAAGGAAGAAAGCGCCAAACAATAGTTGATAGTCTGGGGGGACTATTAGTCAAAGTCGTTGTGAGCGAAGGAAATGCCGGTGAAAGGGTTCTTGCAGCCTATGCCTTAATGGAACTTGTCGAGGAGCGTCCAGAATTATTGGAAAAAGTTAAAGTCATGTGGGTTGACTCTGGATACGACGGTGACAAATTTGGGTTGGCAGTTTGGTTAATGATCCAAGCCCAAGTTAAGGTAATACATCGCAAAGAAAAACAATTTGAGGTTTTACCCAAGCGTTGGGTAGTAGAAAGAACATTTGCCTGGTTTAACCAATATCGTCGCCTTAGCAAAGATTATGAATATCTTCCTGAAATGAGTGAGGCTGCTATATATGCTGTCATGACTCGCATTATGCTGCGTCGCCTAACCTCCTAAAGATTTACTTTATAAATGGTCTCTAACAGATTTAGCTTGTGTACCTTACCAACTTGAACTATGCTGTAATAGCTAAAACCAGATTAAATTTGCACTACTTCAGAAATTGCAGCAGTACCAGCTATAAACTTATCAAAGGTTGATTAAGGATTTATGCAAGTTCAAATAAAATTTTAGCTCCCCAACTTCTTGAAGAAATCGGGGAGCTATCTTACCACGGTATTTGCGATCGCTCTTGCACAACTTGCTGATATACTTGCTCAGTTTGCTTGGCTAGTTTTGGCCAGCTAAAGCGGCGCTCTAAATCCTCATAAGCGTTATCCACCAGCCATTGGCGATAACCTGGATTTTTCAACACTTCCAAAATTCCCCAAGCTAAAGAATCGGGATTGTTCACCCAAGTGACAATGCCTGTTTTGGTATGTTGTACCACTTCTGGAAAACCACCAGTATCAGAAACTACTACAGGTACACGAGAAGCAAAGCTTTCTAAAGCTACAATCCCAAAGGGTTCGTAAAGACTCGGAAAAACCGCACAGTCAGCGACAGTTTGAAATTTATCTAAGTATTCATCGGAGAGAAAACCGGTAAAATAGCAATGATGCCAAATTCCTAAATCCCAGGCTTGGCGCTTGAGATGGTCAGTATTGCCGCCACCAACGATTACAAATTTCACATTACCTCCCATTTCTGAAAGGATTTTGGGTGCGGCATTAAGTAATATGGGTATACCTTTTTCGTAAGTCATACGACCGAGGTAGTAAACTATTTTCTCTTCGTCTGCGGCAAATTGGCGGCGAAAATCCAGAGCATGAAAATCGATATGATGCTGTTTCTTTTCGGCTCGGATACCGTTATAAATGACATCGATTTTGTCCCAAGGACTATGTAGCGCTCGTTCTACTTCTTGGCGCATATAGTCGCTACAAACAATAATCCGCCAAGCGTTGTAAGCGAGCAAAGTTTCTTTGCCATTTATATAACTTTGAGTATCTGTGTGAATACCGTTATAGCGTCCGTATTCAGTAGCATGAATTGTGGCAATTAGTGGTATTTTAAAATTATGCTTGAGAGCGATCGCAGCATCTCCGACTAACCAATCATGGGCATGAATTAAATCAAAGGGCCCTTCTTCTAAAATCAATTTACCACCGTGATCTCCCATACTCAAGTTGAGATTCACTATCCAGTGGAAAAAGTCGTTGCTATATGCCACTGGCACTCGATGTATCTTTACTCCTTCAACTACTTCATACATCGATGCGTGACCAAACTCAGCTGTAATCAGGTGAATTTCATGTCCTAGCTTTACCAGTTCCGGGTACAACTCCGCCACATGTCGTGCAATTCCCCCAATAATCCTTGGTGGAAACTCCCAACTCAGTACCAGTATCTTCATCTACTAGACTCCCCAACACTTTATAAATATCTAACAAACTACATTTACCTAAAAATACAAGTCTGGCGAATGTAGTGAGTACTTTTACTAGAATTTTTAGATTTTTTAACAGTGATTTTGTTAAAGGCGATCGACTTTAAGCTCAGGATAAAAAGCAAGATATAGTAATAATTCGTAATGAAAACAATTGAGCCTCTGGCAACTCAGTTGTCAAGAAGGGATAACGACGGAAACTGCATGAACTCGATCCCGTCCTTGCTGTTTGGCTACATAAAGTGCTTTGTCTGCTGCATTAATC
Organism: Nostoc sp. DSM 114160; assembly: GCF_053470305.1. Classification (NCBI taxonomy): domain Bacteria; kingdom Bacillati; phylum Cyanobacteriota; class Cyanophyceae; order Nostocales; family Nostocaceae; genus Nostoc; species Nostoc sp. DSM 114160. The sequence continues at coordinate 1,553,071 of NZ_JBPFGO010000002.1, forward strand.
AAGTCTGGCGGCGAAATTTCGGAATTTGGCACAATGCTAACAACACCTAGACTAACGGTAACACGATCGCATACGCGAGATTGAGCATGGGGAATGGCTAAGTCGCGGACTGCTTGTCGAATAGTTTGAGCTACATAGATTGCTCCTTGAATCTCTGTATTAGGCAGAATGATAGCAAATTCTTCTCCACCGTAACGAGCAACTAAATCGGCTGGACGCTTAAGAATATTTTTGAGGGCACTTGCTAATTGCCACAAACAATCATCCCCTCCTAAATGACCATAAGTATCATTGTAGAGTTTAAAAAAATCGACATCTAACAAAATTAAAGACAGTGAAAGTTGCTCGCGTTTGAGTCGCTGCCACTCAGCTTCAAGATACTCATCAAATCGGCGGCGATTGGCTATTTGAGTCAAGCCATCTAGGGTAGCTAATCTTTGTAATTCTTCATTGGCAGCTTGCACTTGCTGGTAAAGTACTGATTGATGAATAGCGATCGCTACTTGACTAGCCAATTGCTGCAACAAATTCACTTCAAACGCTTGCCAATAACGAGGTGCGGTACACTGGTGAACAATGAGTAAACCCCATAGATGCTCTTCATTCAAAATCGGCACTATTACAGCCGCTTTAACTTGATAGAGTTGTAATAATTCAAAAACCTCGGCTGAAAAATCAGATTCCTGAATATTATGGAAGACTTTAGGTAATCCCTGGTAATAGTCGCTAAAATCTCGTTTGAGCGAAAATGGGTGCATTGTCAGTTCTAATCTCTGAGGATAGTCATCACCCACTGATTTTGCGGCAAAATTCCCACTTCCGTCAGATTGTAACTGGTAGATAGCTACGGAATCTGAACCCAAACACTGGCGAATACTATTTACTGTTGTATTCAGAACCTCTTCCAAATTCAGTGATTGTCGAATCTGTTGAGTTACTTCAGTAATTAACCGTTCTCCCTCTGCTTGCTGTCGCAACATCACTTCGGCTTCTTTACGAGTGCTAATGTCTTCTACCGAGCCAAGAATCTGCGTTGGAGTACCGTTAGCATCTCTGGTAAATACGACTTCTCGTGTATTTAGCCAACGCCATTCTCCATTTTTGTGTCGGAATCGGTATTCAGTGGAAAGTACTTCATTGTCTTTAAGGTTGACAAAGCGAGTTGGTAAGTTATGGCAGAGGTATCGATCGTCTGGATGAAAGCAATTTATTAGCCACTGCGGATCTGCGTTACAAAATTCCTCTGGAGAGTAGCCTAAAATAGCCAGACTTTTCTGATTAAGATAGATACTTGTTCCTTGTAAGAGGTCAAACAAATACAAAATATGGGGTATGGTATTAGCAACCTTTTGCAGAAAGTCTTGACTGGAGCGCAATGCCTCTTCAGCTTTGCGGCGTTCCTGAAGCGCGACTTTATATTCAGTAATATCTCGTCCTTCTGAGATCAGTAGTGTCACACGCCCAGTTTCATCAAGTATAGGACGCAGTGAGAAATCAATCGCGATCGCTTGACCATCTCGACCTACAATGTCAATTTCATAGCGAATCGATTCACCATTAGCAGCAGCTGCGATCGCAGTTTTTAATTGCTCTTGAGTATTTAGAGAAATTGTCCACCACTTTGCTTCCCAAAAAGGCTTGCCAACTACTTCTTCCCGATTAATCCCAGCAAAGTCTAGTGCTGTTTGATTGGCTTCTAATACAATTCCATTCGGCTGAAGCAATCCAATAAACTGAATGGTTTGATTGAAAATCGCCCGGAATTTTTGCTCATTTTCACTTAAAGCTTGTTCTACCCGTTTGCGATCGGTAATATCTCGTCCAACAGATTGAAGTTCTACAATCGCACCTCGATCATCAAATATCCCTCGAACAATCCACTGCGTCCACCGCACTCCTTGGCAAGCTACAACGCGATTTTCAATTGTGATAACGGGATTTTCTAAGCTAATGGAATTTACCAGACTAAAAACACGTTCTTGGTCTTCCTCAAACACAACAGGTTTGTAGTGCTGACCGATAATTGTGTCTCGCTCCAGTCCAAAAAATCGACAGTAAGCTTCATTAATAAAGGTAAAAGTGCCATCTGGTAAACCTCTAGCAATCAATTCTGTTTGGTCTTCGAGGATGGTACGATAAAGTTCTTCGCTCTCTTGTGCTTGTTTGCGTAAACAAAGCTCGTCATAGACATCGCTAATATCCAATACTAAACCCTGAAGTAGCTGAGTTTGTCCATCGGCACAAAAAACGAGATTGGCTTGGTTTCGTACCCAAATTATTCTGCCATCGCGCCTAATCATCCGATACTCAATCCTCAAAGGCTCTCCGGTAGCGATTGTAGTATTTACAGCTTGCCAAAGGCGATCGCGATCGTTTGGATGAGTGTAATCTAACCAACTATTGAATAAACCAGGATTCCAATCTTCGGGAGCAATGCCCAATAATTGTTGCAGTTGCGGACTAATATAAGCTTCATTTGCAGTGGTATTAATCGGTGAGATATATACAACGCCCGGAATTTGTTCTACCAGAGTGCGATATTTTCGCTCTGCCTCAGAGAGTTTTTCTTGGGCCTGCTTGCGACTCATGATATTTTGGGTAGTGGTATAAAAGTAGTGATTTTTATCTTGTCAGTCCTTATATAGCAAGGGTTTACAGTCTTTGCTATCACTATATATTTACCACTACCTTAGAAAATATACCAACAGCAAATTACCACTATTTCTGAAAAGATGCTGGAATTTTTCACTTTCCTTGTGGTCTGGGGAATAGGTTTGCGGGTAAAGGATGTATTCAAAACCTTTCCCCTTTACCCTTTCCCCTTTACCCTTTAACCAAACCGTTTGTTTTTGGATAAACACTCTTAAATTAGCTTTGATCCAAGCGCAGTACTGCCATAAAGGCTTCCTGGGGTACATCTACAGTACCTACAGATTTCATCCGTTTTTTACCTTTTGCTTGCTTCTGCAAAAGTTTTTTCTTTCGACTGATGTCACCACCGTAGCATTTGGCTAACACATCTTTGCGCAAAGCCGGGATGTGTTCGCTGGCAATAACTTTACTGCCAATAGATGCCTGAATTGGCACTTTGAATTGATGGCGGGGAATTAGTTCCTTGAGTTTTTCTGCCATTGCCCGTCCGACGTTGTAAGCTTTATCTCGATGCACAATCATCGCCAAGGAATCGACGGGATCGCCGTTAATCAGGATATCCAACTTCACCAAAGGATTTTCACGGTAGCCAATGATGTGATATTCCATACTGGCGTAACCACGCGATCGCGATTTCATCTGGTCAAAAAAGTCAGTTACAACTTCCGCCAAAGGTAGCTCATAAGTAAGTGTAGTTCGTCCTTGGGCAAGATATTTCATATCTTTGAAGATGCCCCGACGATTTTGTGACAACTCCATCAAGGTGCCAACATAAGTTTCCGGGGTAATCATCTCTACTTGCACGTAAGGTTCTTCAATTTTTTCGCGATCGTTGGGAGAAGGTAAACGGCTAGGATTATCGATGTACAGTTCCTCACCTTTGATAGTAATCACCTTATAAACCACCGAGGGGGCTGTAATGATTAAATCCAGGTTATACTCTCGCTCTAGACGTTCTTGGACAATTTCCATGTGCAGCAAACCCAAGAACCCGCAACGGAAACCAAACCCCATCGCGCTGGAAGTTTCTGGTTCGTAATGCAGCGCTGCATCGTTGAGTTCCAGCTTTTCCAAGGCTTCCCGCAAATCTTCAAATTGATCGGCATCAATGGGGAACATTCCACAAAAAACCATCGGGTTCGCTTCTGCGTAACCTGGTAAGGGTGCCTCTGCTTTCGCCTTACTGAGGGTAATCGTGTCTCCTACCCGTGCATCAGCTACAGCTTTAATTGCCGCTCCCAAATAGCCGACTTCCCCAGCGTGCAGTTCATCAACTTGCTTTTGCGTCGGAGAAAGGACACCTAATTCATCAATTTCAAATTCTTTACCTGATGCCATTAAATGGATGCGATCGCCTTTTTTTACGGTACCATCCATCACTCGGAAATACACAATTACTCCTCGGTAACTGTCGTAATAGCTATCAAAAATTAACGCTCGTAGGCGTTCATTTATCGTATTTTGCGGTGGCGGTATCCGCTCAACAACTGCTTCTAAAATCTCATCAATCCCAATTCCTTCTTTGGCAGAAGCCAGAATCGCCCCACTGCAATCTAGACCGATGATTTCTTCAATTTCGCCAATTACCCGTTCTGGTTCAGCCCCCGGCAAATCAATTTTATTCAAAACCGGGATAATTTCCAGGTTATTCTCTAACGCTAAATATACATTAGCCAAAGTTTGCGCCTCCACACCTTGGGACGCATCTACTACCAATAGCGCTCCTTCGCAAGCAACAAGAGAGCGGGAGACTTCATAAGAAAAATCCACGTGTCCCGGAGTATCAATCAAGTTCAGCACATACTGCTGACCATCTTTAGCTGTGTAGTTCATCCGGGCAGCTTGCAGCTTAATCGTAATGCCGCGCTCCCGTTCCAAATCCATATTGTCGAGAAACTGTTCCTTCATCTGTCGGTCTTCAACAGTGCCAGTAGCTTGTAGCAAGCGATCGGCGAGGGTTGATTTCCCGTGGTCGATGTGAGCAATAATACAAAAATTGCGAATGCGAACTGCGGGAACGTCAGTCATATACTATCTTTGCCTTAGCAGCAACCAAAGTTAAAAGGGCAATTTACTTCATGTATTTTAATGCTTTCTTAGCCAAGACGCTGCTAGCTTTTAGTGCTGAGTTCCGAGTGCCGAGTGGGCAAGAGGGGAAATAACCCTTAACTCATTACTCATTACTCATTACTCATTACTCAGCACTCCGCACTCCTAACTCAGCACTCCCTTCACCCCATCTTGAACTTTTGATCTAAATAGGTGGACATTTAAGAATATTATGAAGGTCTATTTGTCGCTGCTAGTATTCAACAGTTAGGAGCGTACAATAAATGTAAATAAGTACATCTAGGGATCGTGTCGGGATCGTGGGCAATTGCGACTGCTAATTGCCCGTAATTGTCGATCGAGCGGCAAAATTTCTAGAGCCATTGTCTAGTCAGTTATATGAAAAATGCGATTTAAAACTTAAAACTGTTACTTTGGTGCTATTTCAGGGAACTATTGAACTGTGCCCTTGAAAATTTTTCAGCGAATTAGCCCAAATAAATGAATATAACTACTTTACAAAGCTTTAGACCAAACCAATTCAAAGAATTCAGAGTATATAAACCTATGAATATGAGAGAGAAAACTACCAAAGCGGAAAATACACCAGCCGATAAGGTAGAAATTGCTGTCCGCCTAGACTCCGAGTTACTAGAGCAAATTCAGCATCTCACCAATGACCCAAGTAAAGTAATTGAGGTGGCGATTCGCCAGTGGTTACGGGGTGAACTCCTTAGAGATGACGAACTAACGCGTACACCTGTGCGTACCCCTGTTCCTCCTCGCGGTGAATGGAACGATTAACGCCATTACCATTATTTAACTGTCAATGCAAGTTAAAAAAAGTAAAGTTTGCCAATCTGGTTTTCAGAACGCCAAAAAATACCCCATCAAACCCAAAAAAGCTGTAAAAATTTATGTTTAAATTTCAGCGGCTTTAGTAAAATTACGGTCGGATACCCTTTGTCTATCCAACTCAATTAATGACTATTACTGCCAATTCCCAATTGTCAAATGTATTTTCCCAAAATCTGGAATCTATTACCAGTAAGACTGATGGCTCATTATCAACTCTAGGAGCCGAGTTAGTTTATACGCAAGATGGGGCAGGACGCTATCTGACCTTTTATTGGCAGTACAGCGAACTCCTGGGGTTAAATACTGAAAAAATAGTTGACGAGCTGAACCAGACTCAAACCTTTGTCCCAGTCGATAAGGTTAATTATTTGGAACGATTGCACCGAATTTTGACAAGTTTGGTGCCAGAAAGGTTTCAATGTTGGTTTAGCTACCACCAGGAATTATTTGAGTTGGACTTAGCGATCAGTCCGATTATGCCGAGTTTGGGAACCACTGCTACTACCGTTTTAGTGATGGGAAGGTTAGTACAAGCCACACTCAACAAAAAACAAGCGCGTGTGGCATCAAAAACGCCCACACAAATAGAGTTGGCTTTGCGATCGCAGCAGCACCAAAAATTGGTAAATCGCATTACCAGAAATATTCGCCGGACATTGGATTTAGATATTATTTGGCAACAAACAGTTGACAGTTTAGGGAAAGCACTGCGGCTAGAACGCTGCATTATTTGTCCTTATCAGCCCTCAAGCTCAAAAGTGCAGGTGAAAGCTGAGTATCGCCAGCCAGAACTCAAATCAATACTTGGCTTAGACATAGATATAGCTTCTGAGCCTGCCTTTGCTCAAGCCTTGGCAACCCTAGAACCAGTTACGATGGAAGTGCCTGGATACAAAGAGTCTGGGCGGCAGAAAACTTTAGTAGTTGCGACTTGCTATCAAGACCAAGCTAATGGATTGGTTGCCTTGAATTGGCAGGATGAATGCTACACATTAACAGAATCAGAATTAGAACTAGCAAAAGAAGCAGCAGATCAATTGGGAACTGCGATCGCTCATGCTACTTTATATGAAGAATTAGAAATAGCGCGTCAAAAAGCCGAAGAAGCTTCCCGCCTCAAAAGCGAGTTTCTGGCTAATGTATCTCATGAAATTCGTACCCCCCTCAACGGTATGATTGGCTTTTTGAAGCTGATTTTAGAAGGGATGGCAGACGATCCAGAAGAACAAAATCAGTTTTTAGCAGAAGCTCATCACTTATCGATACATCTGCTGAATATCATCAACGATATTTTGGACATTGCCAAAATCGAAGCTGGGAAAATGGAGCTAGCTTACGCTCCAGTCAAGCTAGATGAGCTATTCAGTCATGTAGAAGGTTTCATGCGTCCCCAAGCCGAAATGAGAAACCTCAGCTTTCAGATGCAAATGCCTGCTACCTCCGATGAAATCATTGTTCAAAGCAATTACCAACGGTTGTTACAAGTCATGCTCAATTTGGTAGGTAATGCCATCAAATTTACCCATGAGGGTGGCGTTACCGTCAGCGCTGATTTAGTACTCAAAAAGGCGAACTTTCAAGAGCAGCAATTTCCTGGCATGGTGAGAGTACGTGTGGCAGACACTGGTATTGGTGTTTCCTTAGACAAACAAGATAAATTGTTTCAATTATTCTCTCAGGTGGATGGCTCCCGCACTCGCCAGTACGGCGGCACAGGTTTGGGACTGGCAATATCCCAGAAGCTAGTGGAGGCAATGGGCGGCGAGGTACATTTTTATAGTCTGGGCGAAGGACTTGGCTCAACAGTCACATTCACCGTGCCACTATATCAACAACCAGTCATGGTTTCGTCTAACGATAGCGACTCAACAAGTAGTGCTGAGTGCTAAGTACTGAGTTTAGATACTTGGCAATAGTGGGTTTTGAGTTTTAAACTTTAAAGTTTTTTAGTAATTATTATTTAACCCACCTTCTGCACTCAGGACTGTCATAATCGGTTATTGCAGCAAGACTTTCAGACGTTACGTAGCTGCTCCATGTCATCCTTACTACTTTTACCCCTCATTGTCATTGCTGTTATATTTAATAAACCAATTTGTACTACTAACAATTCCTGTTGTTAGACACTGGGTTTTGATCCTTTGTAGTTTCTCGTTTACTCTAGCTTGAAGAGAGTCTAAAATTCGTTTAGCCTTTTCTGTCATTGCAGCCGCATATTGCCTCGTTTTTGAAGTATCCTCTGTATTCGCCCAAAAATCTTTTTGCTCCTCAAACCATATTTCTGCTCTACTTACTTCATCAAATGTATAACCTAGTTCTCGTATGGCTTCGTCATTAAGCCGATCAGCTATACATAGACGCATACGCCATAAACAATCTTCTAAGGTGCCATAATTGTAGTCTTGCTTTTCACCGTCAGGTGCGTTATTATCCTGTCTTACAAATATCCACTTACTCTCATTTGAGTATTTGCTATTAACCATAAGCCTTTTCGTTATGGAATCGTTCTTTACGACATTAGTAAATAGTACAGTTTTTACCAAAACCCGAACATAGTGTCAAATGTCAATACGACCTCTGTGAGGGTTGGTAGCTTGCAAAAGAGACTTAACGGAAAAAGTCAGATTACTTATTACTCAGCACTCTTGAGGGGTATTGGAAAAAACCTTCCTTGTCCTCACCTGTTTGTGTTCTCTTCAGTACTTTAAAAGCTAAAGTAGAGTAGGAGGGCTTGCACGAGAAATTGTTCAGCTAATCTAATATCGAGTTGCTAAAACCAGCAGTGGTTGAGTCAAAAGTCATAAAAAACTGACGCCTGACAATCTAGCGGCAATTAGATTTAGGATCGATTTAACAAAGCTGGAAAATAAAACTTTGGATAATGGTTAATGAGTAAGGGTGCATTGGTTAGAGGGATCTTTATTATTCAATGCCCCATGCCCCATTCCCCATGCCCATCCCTAACTTAGCAGGTCTAAACTATGGAACTCACAATTGACAACGTTGAAACAGTCTTAGATGAAATGCGCCCTTATCTCATGTCTGATGGCGGCAACGTGGAACTCGTAGAACTTGATGGGCCCGTTGTCAAACTGCGGCTGCAAGGTGCTTGTGGATCTTGTCCCAGTTCTGCAATGACCCTGAGAATGGGTATTGAGCGCCGCCTTAAGGAAATGATTCCCGAAATTGCAGAAATTGAACAAGTGGTGTAAAAGTTAGGAGTTAGGAGTTAGGAGTTATGAGTTTTGAATTAACTCCTAACTCCTCATTCTTAACTCCTAACTATTTCTATGTCCCATCCTCTCTACATTGCTTTTATCTGGCATCAACATCAGCCGCTGTACAAGTCCCCTGGCAGCGGCGTTTCGCTATCTCCCAGTCAGCAGTACCGTCTCCCTTGGGTACGCTTGCATGGAACTAAAGATTATTTGGATTTGGTATTGCTCTTAGAGCGGTATCCTAAGTTACACCAAACGGTGAATTTAGTTCCATCGTTGATATTGCAACTCGAAGATTATATTGCTGGCACTGCTTTTGACCCTTACCTCACAGCCAGCTTGACACCGGATGAGCAACTCACCCAGCAACAGCGTGAATTTATTATCCAACACTTTTTTGATGCCAATCACCATACCCTGATCGATCCTCATCCCCGCTATGCCGAGTTGTACCAGCAAAGGCAGGAAAAAGGGCAAGCTTGGTGTTTAGCAAATTGGGAATTGCCAGATTATGGTGATTTGCTAGCTTGGCACAATTTGACTTGGATCGATCCGCTGTTTTGGGATGACCCGGAAATTGCTGCTTGGTTAAAAAAGGGTCGGAATTTTACTTTAAGCGATCGCCAGCGCATTTATTCTAAACAGCGAGAAATTCTTAGCCGAATTATCCCCCAACATCGGAAAATGCAGGAGGCGGGACAGCTAGAAGTTACCACCACGCCTTACACCCACCCGATTTTACCCTTGCTAGCTGATACCAACTCCGGTCGGGTAGCTGTGCCCAATATGACACTACCAAAGCAGCGCTTTCAGTGGGAAGAAGATATTCCCCGCCACTTGCGGAAAGCTTGGAACTTTTATAAAGAGCGCTTTGGACAGATACCTCGTGGTTTGTGGCCTTCGGAGCAGTCCGTAAGTCCACAGATACTTCCACACATTATTAACCAAGGGTTTAAGTGGATATGCTCAGATGAAGCCGTCTTAGGGTGGACGCTGAAACACTTTTTTCATCGGGATGGAGCGGGGAATGTAGAGCAACCAGAATTGTTGTATCGACCCTATCGCCTGCAAACCGCCGAGGGTGATTTATCAATTGTATTTCGCGACCATAGATTATCAGACTTGATTGGTTTTACTTATGGTGCAATGCCTGCAAAAAAGGCAGCCGCCGATTTAGTAGGACATTTGCAAGCGATCGCTAAAATGCAAAGAGATAGTCATAGCGAACAACCTTGGCTAGTTACCATCGCTTTGGACGGCGAAAATTGCTGGGAATTTTATCCCCAAGATGGCAAACCTTTCCTAGAAGCTTTATATCAAAGTTTGAGCGATGAACCTCGCCTCAAACTCGTCACTGTCTCCGAATTTCTCGAAGAATTTCCAGCCACAGCCACCATTCCGGGAGGACAACTACATAGCGGTTCTTGGGTAGATGGCAGTTTTACCACTTGGATCGGCGACCCCACCAAAAATCGTGCATGGGATTATTTGACAGAAGCTAGAATTATGCTTGCAAATCATCCCGAAGCGACGGAAGAAAACAACCCCGAAGCGTGGGAAGCATTGTATGCCGCAGAGGGTTCCGACTGGTTCTGGTGGTTTGGTGCAGGACACTCCTCAAATCAAGATGCCATCTTTGACCGATTGTTTCGAGAACATCTGTTTGGCATTTACAAGGCATTAAATGAACCTGTACCGCCCTATCTCAAGCAACCAGTAGAAATCCACGAAGCACAGAAAAACCACACCCCACAAGGATTTATTCATCCCGTCATTGATGGTAGGGGTGATGAGCAAGATTGGGACAAAGCTGGACGCATAGAAATCGGCGGGGCGCGAGGGACGATGCACAATAGTAGTGTCATCCAGCGACTTTGGTATGGGGTCGATCACTTAAATTTCTATTTACGGCTAGACTTTAAAAGTGGTGCTGCACCAGGACGGGATTTGCCAACAGAATTGAATTTGTTGTGGTTCTATCCAGAAAAAACAATGGTCAATAGCCCAGTTCCCTTGGCAAATGTACCAGATGCAGCCCCACTGAATTACCTTTTCCACCATCTTTTAGAAGTTAACTTGCTGACGCAATCGATTCAGTTCCGGGAAGCGGGAGACAATCATCAATGGCATCCCCGTTTCAGTCGCGCTCAAGTAGCAATAAATAGTTGTTTAGAGTTGGCAGTACCGTGGGCAGACTTGCAAGTTCCACCAGATTATCCTCTGCGTCTGATTTTGGTGCTTGCAGATGAAGGACGTTTTTCCAACTATTTGCCAGAAAATGCTTTGATTCCCATTGAGGTGCCTTAACATTTAATATTCTTGGTGTTATACCATTTCACGAAATACATATTTAGGGGCGTACATCTGTATGCCTCTACAGATGATTCATTGATGTTACAAAGATTTTTGAAAATCATATTTATTTAATTTTTTTAGTCTTAAATATATTTGGCTATGTTCAAACTATATATTTAGACTAGGTTTCAGAACGGAGAGGGCAGGGTGGTTTCATACGAAAAAAGAAAAATACATAAGTCTTGATTTCTCATGTATAATCATAGATTTTGACCCCTCTCCAAACCTCTCCCCGAAGCGGAGAGAGGCTTTGAAACCCATTTTTAGTTTTTCTCTCGTTACATAAAACCACCCTGGGTTTCAGAACGGAGAGGGGGGGATTCGAACCCCCGTTAAGTTTCCCTAAACAGACTTTCCAGGTCTGCGCCTTAAACCACTCGGCCACCTCTCCAGGTGTCACAAGTTCCGATCATACTATAAAATCCCAGAAAATGCAAAGATAAAGAAAGATATTCTAGATTGAATTTGATAGTCCTAATCCCAAAACGCAAATCCAGATGTCCCGTACATACACAATTAAAGTTCGCGATCGCGCCACTAACAAAACATACACCCTACAAGTGCCAGAAGACCGCTACATCCTGCACACTGGCGAAAAACAAGGGGTGGAACTACCGTTTTCCTGTCGCAACGGGGCTTGCACTGCTTGTGCTGTGAGAGTGTTATCAGGAGAAATTTACCAACCAGAAGCGATCGGCTTGTCGCCAGATTTACGTAAGCAAGGTTATGCCTTGTTGTGTGTGAGTTACCCCCGTTCTGACTTGGAAGTAGAGACGCAAGATGAAGATGAAGTCTACGAACTCCAGTTTGGACGCTATTTTGCTAGGGGAAGAGTTAAAGCAGGTTTACCCTTAGATGAGGAATGAAGAACAATTCAGAATTCAGGAGTCAGAATTCAGAATTCTGTCTCGATAAACAATTCAAAATCACCGAATTTTTGATGCCTGTAAATTTTGGTGAGTGGGTGCGAAAAATAGCGATTTTGGCTTGCTTATTGCTCTTGGTGAGTTGTCAAGGTAAAAACCAGCTGCCGAACAATGAAGCCCAGGTGAAAGTAGCGCGGGTAGTTAGTGGGCAAAGTTTGGAAGTTTTGGGCATGGCTGAACAACCAAATTTGATTTCCCAAGTGCGGTTAGTGGGTGTTGATGCACCAGATTTGCGACAACGCCCTTGGGGGGAAGCAGCAAAAGAACAGTTAGAGAATCTAATTGGTGGTGTAGAACAATCGGTAACGCTGGAGTTTGATTTAGAAGCAAAAGACAAAATCGGGCGAACTCTAGCTTATGTGTGGAAAAATAAGGTGTTATTGAATGAAGAATTAGTTAAACAAGGAAATGCAATGTTTGTAGGGCGATCGCCTAACCATAAGTATGACCTGCGTTTAGAACGTGCCCAACAATGGGCTAGACTCATGGGGCAAGGAATCTGGAACCCAGAAAAGCCCATGCGCCTCACTCCCGCCGAGTTTCGCCGCCAAAATCTTTGAGGAGCAGGGGGCAGGGAGCAGGGAAAGCAGGGGGCAGAGGAGCAGGGGAGCAGGGAAGCAGGGGAGGCAGGGGGGCTGGGGAAAAGGTTAAAGGTTAAAGGGAAAAGGAATAAATTTAATCTTTCCCCTTTTCCCCTTACCCCTTTCCCTTTCCCCATACCCAATGACAAATGACAAATACTTCGGCTTCTCTTCGAGACGCTACGCGAACGCTCAGTACAAGTGACAAATGACAAATGACAAATTTACAAATTTTTCTAGATATTGCGACAGAAGCGGCCTTGGCTGCTGGTGCTATTTTGCAAGGTTACTTGGGTAAGTTAGAAGATGCAATTATTGAAAAAGGACGCTCTGGTGATTTAGTCACAGCTGCTGATAAAGCTTCAGAAGAGTTAATTTTAGAAATTTTGCGTTGCCACTTTCCCCAGCATTCGATCCTCGCTGAAGAATCAGGGAAATTAGGTAATCAACAGAATGAGTACCTCTGGGCAATAGATCCTCTCGATGGCACAACCAACTACGCTCATCAATACCCATTTTTCGCCGTTTCCATCGGGCTGTTAATTAATGGTGTTCCCCAAGTTGGTGTAATTTATGACCCATTCCACAACGAGCTATTCCGTGCTGCTGCTGGCTTCGGGGCAACGCGTAACCGTCAGCCCATCAAGGTTTCATTAACATCTGAACTGAGTAAAAGCCTACTAGTAACAGGATTTGCCTACGATCGCCGCGAAACCTCTGATAACAACTACGCAGAATTTACTCATCTTACCCATCTTACCCAAGGAGTTAGACGTAGCGGTTCGGCATCGCTCGATTTGGCTTATGTTGCCTGTGGACGTGTCGATGGTTACTGGGAACGGGGACTTTCTCCTTGGGATATTGCTGCTGGGATAATTTTGGTACAAGAAGCCGGGGGCAAAATCACCGCCTACGATGGTACTGCTGTCAAAATTGAGTCAGGTAGAATTCTTGCTACAAATAGTTATATTCACGACTCTCTCAGTAACGAACTTTTACGGGTTCCGCCACTGTCAGCTTGGGTGTAACAAATGGGGGCTTTCTCTACGACTTTGGGTACACTAAAAGCAATCTAACTGCTCCCTTGGTGTAAAACTCTATATGTCTTTCAAAATAGATCGTGGACTATTTAAATATGATTTCATAGATCATCACGCAGTGCTGTGCGCTCCTGTTGATGCGGATGTCAAAGAAATTCGCAAACGCTATCTCCAAGTCGCCCGTCGTTTGCACCCAGACAGTAGTCTTACTGAAACGGCTGCTCAAAAACATCTCGGTAATGAATTGTTATCAAAGCTGGTTAACCCGGCTTACGAAAAACTCTCTGGCGATCGCACTCGCACTGAATATATTCTAATTTTGTCGCAAATTGGCAAGCGTCTGGTACAAGAATCGACTGCGGTAACTCTAAATACCGACTTGGCTAAACAGTTAGTTGAGGCAGCTAATATCGATCATTTTTATAAAACTGCGATCGCAAAACTAGCCCAAACTCAATATGATTCTTTAGAACAAGCACTGCAAGTCATTGCCCAAGCTAGTGAGTTGAATTTAGTGTATTTAATGCGGAGTGCGGGTAAAGCATCCGCCGCGCCGCCACCTGTTCAACCCAAAGTTCAATCAGGTACACCTCAACCAAATACAGCAAAAAATACACCACCACCAGCAGCACCAGCAGCACCAAAAGAAGACTTGATTGTAGAACAGTATATTCGTCGCGCTCAATCTTTGATTGACAAAAACCAATTTGCCCCAGCCAAAGTAGAGTTGCAAGAGGCCCTGAAGCTAGAACCGAAAAATAGTCGCTGTCATAGCTTAATTGCAATGGTGTATTTGAAGCAAAATCAGCTAAAAATGGCCAAAATCCACTTTGACAACGCTCTAAAATTAGATCCCAGTGACGAAACGGCTCTACAATGGAAACCTAAAATAGATAAGGCTTTAGGACAACAACCTAGCGATCAGAAGGTGACTTCATCCCCCAATAATGGAGATAAGCAACCAGATAAATCTGGTAGTGGTTTGTTCGGTGGTTTGTTTGGTGGGAAGAAAAAATAATGGTGTATCAACCAGCAGCGGGAGCCAGGGATTTATTGCCCTTGGATGTGGAGAAAAAACGCTGGATTGAAGATCGGTTACAGCAGGTGTTTCACCGTTGGGGATATCACAGGATTATCACCTCGACTTTAGAGCGGATGGATACCCTGATGGCGGGGGAAGCAATCCAGCGTCAGATGGTGATTCAACTACAACAAAATGGTGAAGATGATGAATTAGGACTACGTCCAGAATTAACAGCATCTATTGCTCGTACTGTTGTCACTCGGATGGCTGGTGTCACTTATCCACAACGGTTGTATTACAACGCCAATGTGTTTCGTCGCACTTGGGAAAGTAGGCATAATCGCCAGCAAGAGTTTTATCAAGCTGGGGTGGAATTGTTAGGTGCTGGCGGATTGTTGGCGAATGCCGAAGTCCTGCTGTTAGTAGCAGATTGTTTGGCAGCATTGGGTTTGCAGGGATGGCATTTAATTTTGGGTGAAGCGGGAATTACCCGATCGCTCCTGAGTGCCTTTCCTGCTAATTTACAGGATCGAGTTCGTAGTGCGATCGCTCATCTTGACCGCATCACCATAGATAATTTACCCCTAAGTGACAAACTCCGCGATCGCGCCCAAATCATCATGGATTTGCGCGGGCCAAGTACAGATGTGTTGCAAAAAGTTAGTAGTCTGGATTTAGATGAAGAACAGCGAGAGGCAGTGAATAACCTCAAATCCCTAGTAGAATTACTAGAATCAGAGAAAAAATTTCCGTTGATCCTCGATCTGAGCCTGATCCAAACCATAGATTACTACACTGGTATTGTATTTGAAGTTGTCAACGATACCGAATCCCAAGCCAGAGTTTTAGGGCGCGGTGGTCGCTATGACCAGCTTTTGGGGCTATATCATCCTCAAGGAGAAAACATTCCCGGAATTGGTTTTGGACTAAGTATCGAAGATTTATACCAAGTTTTGTTGTCTACTCAGCAATTACCACAAGAAACTCCAGCGACTGACTGGTTGGTAGCACCAGAGACAGCTAGTGCTAACGCCGCCGCCTTTGTCTATGCGCAAAAACTCCGAGATTCTACTGATTTGGTGCGAGTAGAAATTGACTTAGGAGGAAGAGATGCAGAAGCGATTCGCCAATATGCAAGCGATCGCCGCATTGCCCAAATTGCCTGGATCAAAGCTGATGGTTCACCAAAAATAGAACCATTACGTTAACTAAGTTGGGCATTGGGCATGGGCCAAACAGGGCATGGAGAAGAGACAAGGTAGACAAGGAAGAGGGGGGAGACTTGGGAGAGATTCAAGAATTTCCCCTTGTCTCCCTTGTCCCCTGTCCCCTTGTCTCCCCTGCTCCCACTTCGGCTACGCTCAGTGACCACCTGCTCCTCGGTCACTGAGCGTAGTCGTTCGCGGAGCGTCTCGCAGAGAAGTGCTGCTCCCCCTGCTCCCCCTGCTCCCCTGCTCTCCCCTCCCCTGCTAGTCTAGAAAGAGCCGATACAGAAGAGAGGGAATCGAGAACATGCCGCATACAATTGTTACAGAAGTCTGTGAAGGTGTTGCAGACTGCGTAGATGCTTGTCCAGTAGCTTGTATTCATGATGGCCCAGGCAAAAATGCCAAGGGAACAGATTGGTACTGGATTGACTTTGCCACTTGCATCGACTGTGGTATCTGTCTCCAAGTTTGCCCTGTAGAAGGGGCAATTCTTCCAGAAGAACGACCAGAGTTGCAAAAAACTCCGTAATAGTCCATAGTCAACAGTCAATAATGATGTTTGACTTGACCGTGCCAATTTTAGATTTTAGATTTTAGATTTTAGATTTTAGATTTTAGATTTTAGATTATTCCGGTTCATGCTCCGTCCGTTCGCGTAGCGTCTCGTAGAGAAGTCAAGCGGAACAAATCCAAAATCCAAAATTTAAAATCATTTTGCCCCGTACCCTACTTCGACTACGCTCAGTACAAGTTGTGGTCGGGGGTCAATCCAAAATCCAAAATTTAAAATCCAAAATCGATTGATCAATGACAAATACTTCGGCTTCGCTCAGTACAAGTGACCAATGACTAATGACTATTTATTAGAAGTTCAAAATGTTCGCGCTGGATACATCAAAGATGTAGATATCCTGCAAGGTGTGAATTTTCAGGTTGCACCAGGAGAATTGGTGACAGTGATTGGCCCCAACGGTGCAGGTAAATCTACTTTGGCAAAAGCAATTTTTGGGCTTTTGATCCCCCACACAGGCACAATTACTTTCAAAGGTGAAAATATCGTGGGGCTAAAGTCCAATCAAATTGTCCAACGAGGAATGTGCTACGTACCGCAAATCGCCAATGTTTTCCCTTCTCTAAGTGTTGAAGAGAATTTGGAGATGGGTGCTTTTGTGCTTAACACTCCCCTGAAACCAATTAAAGATAAAATATTTACTATGTTTCCGAGATTAAGCGATCGCCGTCGTCAACGTGCTGGTACTCTCTCTGGAGGAGAACGCCAGATGCTAGCGATGGGTAAGGCTTTGATGTTGGAACCTAGTTTGCTGATTTTAGATGAGCCATCTGCTGCTTTGTCGCCGATTTTGGTGACACAAGTGTTTGAGCAGATTAAACACATTAATCAGGCAGGTACTGCGATCGTATTAGTAGAACAAAATGCCCGTAAAGCTTTAGAGATGGCTAATCGTGGATATGTATTAGAATCGGGACGTGATGCGATCTCCGGCCCTGGTGAAGAATTGTTGAATGACCCGAAAGTGGGTGAGCTATATCTGGGAGCAGGTAAGAGACATTAACCCTTTTTTATCACTCTTGCCCCATTCAACATAACACCAGCTTAATATCGGAGCTTCACCAGTCTATAGCGATGACTAGGTTGGGCTGCGCCGACGCTATCTATAACTAATACAAAAGCCATAACATTACCTGCCACTGCCGCGACCGTCGTTTTCGATGCTCAAAGAATTCTCCCTAATAATCCGTTTCTGATCACATCTACAGCTAGTCGAGAGGCAAAACAGGACATTCATTCAGGAAAAACTGACTAAAATCTAAATTACCCGGATTTACCAAAATCCTCATTCACAATGACGCTCTCTACGAGACGCTAAAAGCGTAGCTTGCTTCCCCGTAGGGGTACGCAGACTCGCTTGCCGCCGGCGCTGACGCAATTCTGAATTACGTTATGGATGAGTATTTAGACCCCAACCATAAATTAAATGTATGGGTATCCAAAAATATATCGGTCGAATTAAAGAATCTGGACGGACTATTCGCCGTCATAGCAGTTTTTATATTGGATTATATGGATGGATATAAAAGATTCCTACGAATTAGTTGCCGAATTATTTATACTAAGTCCTAACAAGCACCAGTACTACCAACAAGGACAAAGGGCGATGAGGCTTCTTTTATCTTGCATCCTAGCCCAAGTTGTAGCCCCGTAAGCTTGCACAGAGACGTAAAGGACAGAGAAAGAAACTTTCTAGATTCTTAGCGTCTCTGGGATTATTTTTATCTTGGGCGTCCCAATGTAGTGATATATAAAACAGCTTCACCAGTAGGAATGCCTAAAACTTCATTTACTTGGTCGTCAAAGAATCCACCGATACCACTGACGCCTACATTCAGGTGCATTGCTGCTAAATTCAGGCGTTGTCCCAAATGACCGGCATCCATGTGTAAGTAACGGTAAACGCGATCGCCATATTGTGCGATCGCAGCTTTCAAATCGGCTGTGTGAAATAATACCGCTGCCGCATCCCGTCCTAATTCTTGTCCCAAACAGAGAAAATGTAACTCTCGCCGAAAGTTTTTAAACCGGATTTGGCGTAATTCTTGGGCTTTGGGGGCGTAATAGTAACAACCCGCCTCCAGTCCTTTGACTCCGCAAACAGCAATGAATGTTTCGATTAAATTTAGATCGAAGTAGTCTGGAGAAATATCTAAGCTTTGGTCGATGTAATTTTGCGGTTGGTAAGTGAAATCGAGTAAACTTTTCAATTCATCGAAGCTTAAATCATCACCATTGTAAGCGCGGGTAGAGCGTCGCTTATACATAGTGGTTTCCAGTTCTGATAGTTTTTGTCCCCAGTTTATCGGTGCGGTGGTGGTGGGAATTTTTAAACAGAAAGGAAAATTGTATTTATCCTCTAAAGATTTTTCTTGTTTAATAGTTGGTAGATTAAGATTACCAGTTACACCTGATTGGATCTGGGTATGTTGATGGAAATATGTTAGTAGTTCGCCATCAGGGATTTGAGGATAACTGGTTTCAGTAGCGGAAGGTAAAGCAGTACATCCCAATGGTAAATTTTGATTAATATCTAACAAGTCTGCCAGAGGTAAGACAGCGATCGCACCTTCTTGTTGCGGATCGATATAAAGCAGATCGTTAACCGATTCATCGACAAAGCCGCCGATTAAATGGGGGCGATAATCAGTAACCGCACCAGCTAACTCGATATTACCCAACAGATGTCCCGTATCCAGAAAAATCCGACGGTAAGCCCGATCTTCATAGCGCCACGCAGAACGATAGAATACCGCAGTCACAATAATTGCCAATTGGGTATTTTCTAAAGAAGGATGCCAAAAACAAGCTGCTTGCAGAGTTTGCCAAACATCACTTTCCCAATAATGCATGAGAGAATGAGATCGACACTGGTAATTATATAGACCAGACGGCAAAAACGATGTACCACGGGAAACCACATACACCTCAGCAGGGTATAATCCACCTGCACTAGGAGCAGCGCGTAAATACACTGCACTACCCATAGAAGGCATTCTCGCTGTCAATCCATAACTGCGAAACAATAGCCGTGAAAGTCTTTGCCACCATTTAGCATCTGGATTATTAGCATAAGCCTCTGCTTTTTCTTGGATATAGGGTTTGAGATCAAAAGTAGAGCCAATTTTGTACTCTTTAAAGGGTACTGGCTGTTTAGTCCAGTCTAACCGCTGGCTTTTAGAGGCGAGAGTATCAGGGTTGTATTTAGTCCGTTCGTGATAATGCTGGGCAATCGATTGGTGTAATTCTGGCATAGTACTTTTAATATCCTTGAGGCATCCTTTTCTCGATCTTGGCATTCATTAGCCTCATTATTTCGTGTCAATTGGTACAATCTTCAGAGTCATAAAGTGGTAGATGATAACAATTGAATTGGGCATGGGGCATTGGGTATTGGTCATTTGTCATTTGTCATTAATTATCTATCCTCCTCTGCTCCTCTGCTCCCCTGCTCCCACTTCGGCTACGCTCAGTGACCACCTGCCCCTCGGTCACTGAGCGTAGTCGAAGTGCTGCCCCTCTGCCCCTCTACCCCCCTGCTCCCCATCTTCTTTCGCAGTACCATATAAACGCAAAACTATCTAAGCCTGGATGTGCAATGATGCCTGTACGTCAAACTTTATCAAAGCCTGATATCCAACTTTCTTATTTAGAATGGAATCAAGGTCAAGAACCTTTACTGCTGTTACATGGCTTAGGCGATCATGCTTTGGTGTGGTCTAGTTTAGGAGATTACTTGGCGGCGGATTACCACATAGTTGCGCCAGATATGCGGGGACATGGCCAAAGTAGTAAACCAGAGATAGATTATAGCTTTGAAAGTGCGATCGCAGACCTTGAAGCGCTTATGGATAGTCTTGGATGGACTTTTGCCCATATTGTAAGTCACTCTTGGACAGGTAAATTAGCCGTCATCTGGGCAAGACAAAACCCAAAGCGTTTACGGAGTATAATTCTCGTCGATCCGATTTTTATCTGGAAAATGCCCAGTCTTTTCAGGGTAACTTTCCCGATGTTATATCGCTTCTTGCCTTTTCTTAAAAGTATGGGGCCTTTTGCCAGTCAAGAAGAAGCCGAACAACAAGCACGGCAATTAAAGCAATATCAAGGATGGACTTCTTTACAAAAGCAAGTCTTCCAAGCAGGAATAGAACAAAAACCCGATGGAAGTTGGGGCAGCAAATTTACTATAGCCGCCCGCGACGGAATTTTTGAGGCAGTCATGCAAGTGCCCGGTTTTACAATTCCCCTTGACATCCCTGCCCTATTCATTCAGCCAAAACAAGGATTAAACCGCCAAAATTGGCAAATTCAACCCTACAAAACCTATCTTCAAAACTTACGTATCTGCCAAGTTCCCGGCAATCATTGGCCGTTTTTGACACAACCAGAGGCATTTAACCAAACTGTGGCAGCTTTCTTGGCAGAACACAGATCAAAAATCTCATGATTATTAGACGGGATTAGTCATACAGCAACAGAAGAATTAATAGGAGCGATGTCTAGGGGGATTAGGCATTGGGAATTGGACAAACAGGGCGTTAGGAGTGCTGAATTAGGAGTTAGGAGTTAAGAGTTAAGAGTTAGGAGTTAGGAGTTTTGTTTATCTCCTTGTCCCTTTGTCCTCTAACTCCCTCATTCCCTCACTCCCTCATCTCCCTGCTCCCCCGGTTACTGAGCGTTGGTCATTGAGCGTAGCCGAAATGAGTCGAAGTATGCTCCCCTGCTTCCCCACTCCCTACTCCCCACTCTTCTGTCATGAGCCTTTGTATCAATCCCGTTTGCCCTAAACCAAATCACCCGAATAATCAGCAAAACCGCTTTTGTCAAAGTTGTGGTTCCCATCTAGAATTGCTAGGGCGTTATCGGGTGACGTGCCTGTTGAGTGACAAAACAGGTTTTAGTAAAGTTTATGAGGCATACGAACAAGATACCCCCAAAATTCTCAAAATACTCAAAGAAGATTTATCAGGCGACGCCCAAGCAGTAGAACTATTTCAGCAAGAAATAACGGTGTTGGGACAATTCAAGCATCCTGGAATTCCCAAAGAAGATAGTTACTTCCAGTATCAAACCCGAAATGGTTTAGTGTTGCATTGCATTGCAATGGAAAAAATCGATGGCTACAACTTAGAACAGTGGCTACAGCAGCAAAATAACCCCATATCCCAAGAACAAGCCATAGACTGGTTAAGACAATTGATAGAAATTTTAGATGTAGTACATAGCAAACAGTACCTACATCGAGATATTAAGCCATCTAATATTATGGTTAGACCCTCTCTTGAGAAGGATTGGGGGAATCTAGTACTGATTGATTTTGGCACCGCCAGTGAAATTAAGAAAACCTACCAAGACCAACTAAGCAATGGCGACAAGATGACAGCACTTATGTCATCTGGCTACAGCGCCCCAGAACAAATGAATGGTCAAGCAGCACCGCAGTCAGATTTCTTTGCTTTGGGACGCACTTTTGTATTTTTGCTGACAGGATATCATCCTTTGGAGATGTATGATATCCAGCAAAATTTGTTGCACTGGCAAAATCATGCGGCCCATATTTCACCCTTACTATTGAATTTAATTGATTGGCTAACAGCATCAGATATAGAAAAACGTCCTGCCAGTACTCAAGAAATATTGCATTCCCTAGAAGAAATAGAAACTCAATTAACAGGCACGACTCCGACAAATAGTAATATCCTAGAATCTTCTAATTTTAAGCATTTAACTGTAGATATTAATCACAACTCATTATCTCCAAATAAGCAGTCGGAAAAAGTGCCGTTATTAGCATTTTTTGCAGTTCTATTAGTAATATTAGGGTTACTTAGTATAGTTACTTTAGCCACACGCAAATCAGATTTGCCTGACACATCTTATTACAGACAATATCCAGAAAAAAAAGGTAATATAGATTACTTTTCTTATCAAAAAGGTAAGGATAGTCAGGGAAGAATAGCTGAATTTAATATAGCGGTTTTATCACTAAAATATAAATGGCTTTTAGGTAGCAACTTTCAAATTAAATCCAATGATGAAATTATTAGTGTTGACCTTTTAAAGTTGAATTTAGAACAAGAAGGTATAGAAAATATAATGCAAGCTCCCAATGAGATTATCTCTGTCGGTACAGCTTCTTGTAAAGGTGATAGATTAATTCAAGAACGTGTGGCTTTAGAACGTTCTAAACAAATACAACTTTTGGCTAAAAAATTATTTATTAATACACCAAGTGTCAAAATTGATCGCTTATTGAATTTGGGTCAATTCCAACGGAGTGATTGTCAGGCAAATCAGGATTTAACGACATATCAAACAAGTGTGATAATTATTGGTGTGAAAAGAGAATCATCAAGTGTCATTCTTGACGAGGCGCTACGGAATAGGTTAGAAAAGAAGCCTTTTGCTGATTTTAAATTAGAAGATTATTCTTTGGGATCTGCACAGAAGTTCAAGACTATACCGAGCAATTTATAAAATCTCTAGCAAAGTAAAATCAGTATATAGGCATATCTCTTATGGCTAGAGCAGCAGATATCAGCACCAAATACTGTATTTGTCTTTGTTGACAGATTACTAGTAGCATCTTCCCAACTAACTAGGACGGTTATTCGCACCGTGAGTTTTTAGGATGATTTGTCAAAATAAATGATAACTGGAGGTTCAAAATATGAAATTTTCAATCCAATCACTTTATACCTGGTATCGCAGTGTACTTCGTAACCCCAAATACCGTTGGTGGGTAATTTTAGGAACGTTGGTTTATTTGGTCAGCCCATTTGATGTTCTCCCAGATTTTATACCCGTTGTGGGAGAGATTGATGATGTTTTCCTCTTGACTCTGCTAGTTGGTGAGGTGTCTGGGCTAGTGATTGAAGGCTGGAAAGCTCGTAAGGGTGAGGTGGGTACTGAAGTACCTAATACTACTGAGGGTTCTACCTCTAGCTCTAGTGGAAGCACTATTGATGTTGATGCTGTTTCTGTTAAGTAGTTTTAACAACAAAATAAAATTGAATAAACCCCTGCTTTTGGCGTCTTAAAGTAGGGGATATTTTTTTAACGCAAAGGAACGCGAAGGGAAGCGCGGAGGATCGCAGAGGATGAGATAGAGTGACAGGGAGAGTTAGAGGTTGTTAGCTACGCGTTTAATACCTTCTTTGAGGTGGAGGACGTTAAAGTTAAGGAGAAGACCTAGTTTGCAATTTGCTAGTTTGAGATAGGTTAGGAGTTGAACGGAGTGAATTGGGTGGAAGGACTCTACAGATTTAATCTCTACAATTACTTGGTTTTCGACCATCAAATCTAATCGATAAACACATTCCAATTGCACATCTTGATAAACTAAGGGCAATGGAATTTGTTTACCAACACTTAACCCAGCCTTCTTCAACTCATAATCCAAGCACTCCTCATAAGCCGACTCCAATAAACCAGGCCCCAAAGCAGTATGCACCCTCATCGCACACCCAATAATCACCCCACTCAACTCATTCTCTCTCATCCTCTGCGTTCCTCTGCGCTTCCCTTTGCGCTCCTCTGCGTTTAAAAATCCTTCACAAATTCCGTCAAGAACCTGAACGCCTTCAAAATATAACTAGCGCAATCTCTAGGAGAAGTATTGTAAAACGATCGCCATGCACTCGCCTTATCCTCATCATAGCGATCGCTACGTTGACTATGATTCTCTAACCACGCCAATCGCACTGCATGACCGATTAATACATCCAACACAATATATCCTTCAATTTGCAGCTTGGGATTATTAGCCGCGATCGCTCCTAATTCGATTAATGCTTCAATATTAACTTGGCGGTATTCTGGAGCTTCGATTTTATTCAGCAAATGCTCAACTAACAGCGCAAAATTCCTTTCCCCGGCTGTCATTTCCGACAGCATTATCTCACTATCTAAACGATTGCGGCGCTCTAGTTTATCGCCAATTACTAGACCCTTGCAATGTTGCATTAATAGCCAAACTTGTTTAAAAAATTCTTTTGGTACGCGCCCCGTCGCACCCTCGGCTTGGCGAAACCGCCGCCAACCACCGGGCGGAACTTCTATCCCTTCGGCGATTCCTGGTGACACTACCCAAGCAATATCACTTTCTTTTTGTTTGACGTGCAGCGATTCTTGCTGGCGCAACAGGTTACTCATACCAGTATATCCAGTTAATACCTGACGCAAGCGTACTTTAACTTCAAAGGGTGAAAGTTGCATTAAGCGATCGTAAGCTTCATCTTGAGTGACATGCAATTCCCGCGCTAGTTCGCTGGTGATTAATAAGATCAGATAGCCGACTCTCAAGGTTAGTAGTCCTTGGAATAGTTCGGGTTCTGAGCGAATTAAAATACCAACATAGATTAAAATTTCTTGTGTGAGGACGCGATCGCGGATATCCTCACGACAAAAATGATTAATTTTATCGGCAATTTCATCGTGAGACATGGGTACGCTAATCAAGGAGGCTTCGCTGTAAGCTTTACCCACAGCAATTTGCTTACCCCGCACCAAAATACTCGTTACTGCATCTGATAGGCTGATATCAACCATTTGCCGTAATCCCGCAGCCCGACGCACTACTGCCCAAATGCCTAAATCTCCAGCTTTGGTGTAAACTTCATCTAGTAAATCGCCTACGGTGACAGGATATCCTGGGCCACCATATCCTGTATCAAATTTCATTCCCTGCAAGCGAGTTAATGTTTGCAATAACTCGATTTGCTCGTAGATATTCTCTGATGAACGCAAATAAGAAAGCAATGACCCCAAGTTAGTTTCGTATTCCATTTGAAATTCTTGGGTATGTCCTAAGCGCCAGTTTTTTTCAGGATGATAAGCTAAATAATAGCAATGTGGGCTAGCATTTTTTACTGGCGATCGCGAGAATTCTGCATTTGGTAGAAAATCAATTCTTTGGATTCCGGCTGTTAACATTAGCTGATTTAGCCGCCCTAATTTCACCCGCACGCCGTTACAAATACCATCTTTAAGTTCTTGCATCAATTCTAGTAATGCTTCCGAACCTGCTTCTAACATGGTGTGCGTCAACATTAAAGTCAGAGTCGGACGCCCTAAATCGCTCCAATATTTTTGAATGTAAGCTAGTTCGCTTCTAATTTGATCCAGCAAAAAATGGTAATCAAGAGTTAAGTAAAATTGTTGAGAGTCAGAAAAGGAAGGCAAAAATACAATTGTTTCACCACGAATCCGAAAGATTCTAGATGTTGTTAAACTTCGCAGCCGCCGCACTGGCCGTCCAGTTAAACCAAGTTTGTCGTTACGTCCAATTTGGGTATAAATAGCTGAAAATTCTTCAGCTTTTCTCACCTGAATTGGTTCTACTTGGGTAGGCGTTTGCGCTTCAATTCCGTGAACTTCTAGTTTCGTTTGTAAATCTTCATCTTCTGCTAACAAGGCAATTTGTACCAATGCTTCGCGCTGTTTGCCCACACACAAATGTCTTCCTAAAGGATCGATATCACCAACTGCGATTAAACCTTCACTCAACATTTCACCAAGAAAATATAAACTCTGCGCCCACACCAAGGGAATATTTTCATTGGGCAAACGTGGTTGCGTTTGAGGTGTTAATTTTTCTGCCTCTATGTTTTCTGCCAAAACATAATAAAGTTCTGGCAATAAACGCAAAGCATTTTGTTCTATAAGTAATGATTCTAAAAGATTTTGGTATTTTTTAACTTGTTCTCGATCGCCGCGAAATAATCCGTCTAGAACTAAATAAGTGAAAAATAACGGCCATTCGCATTCAATATGCTCAAATTGCTTGAGTTCCCACGGTTCGTAGTGCAAACGTTGATTATCTTCTAAAACCGTTTGGTGTCCATCGCGCAAAAAGCGTTTGCAGCCGTATTTACCTGCAAGTTTGTTGATAATATCGTTTAAGGTGCGATCGCGTAACTCCAAATCTTCTACTGCAAAGGCAGGATAACTAATAATACTTAACAGCGCCGCATCAATTTCTTTGGAACCAGATTCTCTGGGTAATAGCGATTCTAGAGTAATTCGGGCACGGGCGATTTCATCTGGTAGCACATGAATTACCGATGCTTGACTACCACGCACACCAAACAAATCCAGTCCGTTGATAGCTTCTAAAGCAGCTTTTGCCATACCTACAGAACTGGCATTTAATTCAGCATTTCCCCGATTAATTTTATTCCCTCGTTCCCAAATACCGTAATCTGGCGTGCGGTAAGCTCGTCCAATGTAGTAAACCAAATTTTGGACGAAATTTACTTCATCAATCGTATAAATTATTGGCAATCCCGCAGCCGTCATTTGTGCCAACATCAGCAAAAATATAGATGTGGCATCAAGTTGCAAATGTCCCCATTCGTCATCACCAACAACAATGTCACCCGTCGCGGTATTGTATTTGGCGTGCAGTCCATCTAGTAGCGACTGAGTATGTTTAAATGTCTCTACTTTATGAGCCTGTCGCATCATCGCAAATAACAACCCACGCATCAGTTTGATGACACTGTGTTCTAGTTCATAGGTGCGTCCTTTGTCGTCGTCAATTTTGCGGTATGCAAGTCCCTAAACCCCAAACTGCCAAAATGCTGTAAACATTGTCTCGCACCCAGGCATCTGTATAATCGCCGTGGGCTGTAATCGCTGTGCTTGCAGGTAGTAAACCCGTAATCGGATTTTGCCGAGTCAGGATGATTGTTTTGATTTGCTGGTAGTAATAGTCTAGGCGAGTTAGCAATTTGGTAGATGTTTTCATGGTTTGGTTCAGAACAACTTGCAAAATTCGACCCTATGACTGTGAACTGAATTACCTAAACCAAGTCAGAACAAGCTCTGTAATGGTTGATGGAAGAACAGCGGAGGGTAGTAAGTTTATTATTATCTCCTGTTAATAGGTTTCTAGGTACTTAATTTTAGTGATTCCGAACTAAAATATGATACTTACTCAAACTCTTCCTGGTATCTGTAATATTTTATACTTAGATTATAATTTTTTTAAGGCATAATCAATTATTTTTGTTGATAGTTTAAATTAGATAAACGAGTGCTAATTTCAGCGCGCGATCGCCGAACGTTTAGGATGTTATGAAGCGGAAAGAATTTATTACGATATCTTTTACAGCACTACTACTGAAAGCAAAGAACTTTTGCAAGAATTTCCAAGTGAACACGAATCAGAGATCGGTTCATTAGCTATCAGTAATAAGTATTTGATATCTGGAGATCGTGATGGAAATGTTAAACTTTGGCAATTTACTGCCTAAGAGAGCATTTATAAAATTTTTGTTTATATATCTAAGTATAGAGAAAACTAGACACACCCAAGAGCGATCGCTAAAGCTCAAACACCTTACCGCGACTATGAAGTGAAACCTGCTAACCCATTTCTGATTATTCGTAGTCCAGGTGACTATGCATGAAGTTGCTTGATGTCAAATACTACTTGTATAGATGTGGTAAGACTCCAGACTAACTCGAAATTTGGTAGATGTTTTCATGGTTGGGTTTAGAAATACTTGCAAAATTTGACGCCTTAAAGGAGCGGGTTTCTTGCACTTGGGCTATGGAGAATGGGACATTGAGATGGGATTCTATGCTGTAGAGCATAGGGAAACGTAAATCTTCTGTAGAAATCTCGATCTCTGCGTGGGTGGAAAAATTCCTCCCAAGAAGTCCTTAGAAAGAGGAACTCTCAAGAGTTATTCAGTACTAGGATGAGGTTAAAAAATCAAGAGCGCTTAACTCCGAAGGATGAGCTTATGGTAGTCTAAACTAAATCACTACTTTGAGGTTATGCTTATGCTGGTATAAAGTAAATCATTTTTTAACAAAAATATTTATTTAAATAAATATAATTTTAATGTAGATATGTTTTAAGATTGATGTGTTTGTGTTAAATATTCAGCAAATAATTGCAGCTACGAAAGGGAGGCTATCCTCAACTCAATCAAGTTTGATAAAAATAGGGTTTATGCACTTTACAAATAAATCATTTTGTGCATGTACATCAAGACTTCAGCCTTTTACAAAGCATATTTTATTAGTTGCGTAGACAGCATTTACCGCAGGCATCGCAAAAATCTACCTAGAAGCCTTGAAAAGCATAGTTGCTATTGTGCCTTCCTTGTCAATGCTTAAGTCATAAAAAATTAATCAGTTTTTTGACATAAATAAATATCCTAGTTTGCTTTATTAAACCTTAAGATATTTACTAAAAAATAGTTTCATAAAAACTTATTATTTCACTTATTAACATAAATAATTGAAGCTCTGATTTAGACTAATATTAACTTGTTGAAAAAGCAATACTTGTTATTGCTGTGAATGAATTAGGTAATTAATATTTTATCAAAAATAGCAGAAGATAGAATCAAGGGCGTAAATATATAAATAAATTAAAAGTTTTTTATCCAACATTTTGATCGTTTTTGAGAAAGAGAAATTTTAATCTTAAATAGGAGTAACACAATGAAAACAGTTGGGATGTATCGTCGAGCTTATCCGAGAGTATCAGAAACTTTTATCGGAGAACAAGCACATAATTTACAAACATACAAACCGTTATTTCTGACTTGTAAACTATTAGCAGATATTCCTTTTGACAATATTGCTATTAGTAATAATGACCAATGGAAGATTAAGCAATTATTTCATATAATTTCTGCTTCACCAAATATGTTTGGAAAAGAAGCTGAACTAAAAAATCTAAAATTAATTCACGGACATTTTGGGCCAGATGGGATTTACGCAATGCGATTGGCAGAAAAATTAAATATTCCTTTCCTCGTTACATTTTACGGTTTTGATATCACCGTTTCGCGTCAATCTATGTGGCTGTCAGGTAATCCAGCATTCTATCAATTTCTTTTGCATGAAGAAGAATTAAAACAAAAAGCATCTAAATTTATCGCTTTTTCTAGTTTTTTGTATAAAAAGATGATTGAATATGGTTATCCTGAAGATAAAATTATTAAACTAAATAGTGGGATAGATTTAGAAAAATTTGCCCCAGCCAGTGAATCAAAAGGTGAAAGATATATTTTATGTGTAGGCAGACATACTGAAAAAAAAGGAATTGATACCCTATTAAAAGCCTTTGCCCGGATTGCCAATAAGCATCCAGATGTGTCAGTTATTCAAATTGGAAGTGGCACAATGACTGAAAACTTTAAAAGTTTAGCAGAGGAGCTTGGTATTAGTAATAGAGTCAATTTTATGGGGGCAAAACCTTATGAAGTGATTCAAAAAACTATGAGAAATGCAGAAATATTTTCTTTACCCAGTCAAACAGCAAAAAACGGTGATAGCGAAGGTTTACCCCTTTCAATATTGGAAGCCGCCGCTTCTGGTTTACCAATAGCTTCTACCTGGCATAGCGCTATCCCTGATGCTATTTTAGATGGAGAAACTGGCTTTTTAGTTGATGAAAAAGACGATCGCTCTCTCGCGGAAAAATTAGATATTCTTTTGTCCGATCGGGCTTTAGCTAAAAGTATGGGTAAAAAAGGACGAGAGTTTATTTGCGAAAATTTTGATATTCGCAAGCAAACTGCCAAGCTAGAAGCTATTTATGATTTAGTAATCAGTTAACGACACTCAAGTAAGAGTATCTCAATTTAGATCGCTGAACCTCAAGCATTTGTTAATGAGCAGAAGTTTTCTGATGACTTGTTTAGAGACAACTCCCCTTTTTTTAGCCATCCGTATGGTTATTTATTCGCGATCGCCAGTTTTCACAGATTAGATCGGTGGAAAAACTTACTCTGATTAGAGAATAATTCCTCAAAAATCAGGGTAGCAAGCTCAAAAATGCACATAAAGCTACTAAAGATATAAAATTTTCTCTGTATCTACCGGAGAGCGCTGTTCCGGGTTAGGATGATGACTAGCAATGCTTTAATTTAGCTATCGATATTGATTTGTTGAAATTTTATGGACCATAGTCCACAAGATGGCAGTATCAACCTCCTCTGAGCTGTGGCGAGGAAGTCTCCCAGCGCGGGGGAGACTTAGGAGATATATATCATGCTCACAGAAGATATTCGTGATTTGTTGACTGATACTACCGATTTAAACCAGTTGAAATGGGATTTAAATCGCTTGCAACCTGTGGATGTGGGAGACTACATTACACAATTGCCCGAACAACAACGGGCGATCGCATTCCGTTTACTCAACAAAGCTCAGGCAATTGATGTATTTGAGTATCTGCCCACAGAGGTGCAGGAAGAACTAATTAATTCTCTGCATGATGTCCAGGTAGTGCAACTTGTAGAAGCGATGAGTCCCGACGAACGGGCAGAATTGTTTGATGAACTACCGGCTGGGGTAATCAAACGGCTATTACAACAACTCAGTCCAGAAGAAAGGCAAGCAACAGCAACGATTCTCGGCTATCCAGAAGGTACGGCTGGGCGGGTGATGACAACCGAATATGTCCGGTTGCGGCAAGGATTGACTGTAGGTGAAGCCTTGAGCAAAATCCGCCGTCAGGATGAAGACAAGGAGACGATTTACTACGCCTACGTCACAGATGACAACCGGACGCTGGTGAGAGTAGTTTCTCTACGGCAATTGCTGTTTACTTTTCCCGATGTTTTCATTAAAGATATTGCTAGCGATCGCGTCATCAAAGTGAGAACTGAAACTCCCCAAGAAGAAGTGGCGCGAATTATGCAGCGCTACGACTTAATCGCGATCCCCGTGGTTGACCGAGAAGACCGATTGGTGGGCATTGTCACCATTGATGATGTCATGGATATTTTGGAAGAAGAAGCCACAGAAGATATCCAAAAACTGGCGGGTGTGAGTGGTGATGAAGCTGCTTTATCTTCTCCCTTACTCACCATTCGCAACCGCTTACCTTGGCTATTGGGGATCATGGCTCTGTATATTGGTGCAGCCAGTGCGATCGCCCCTTTTCAATCTGTAATTGCCGCAGTGCCAGTTCTAGCAGTGATCATGCCGATATTTTCTAACACTGGTGGTACTGTTGGTATTCAATCATTAACGGTAACAATTCGTGGCTTGGGAGTGGGAGAAGTAACACCCAAAGATACCTTAAAAATTCTTCGCAAGGAACTTCTAGCTGGTTTAGGTACAGCTCTTGCTTTAGCCACAACAATGATCCTGCTTTCTTTAATTTGGGCGCAACCCCAAGAACGATGGGTGGCTTTTATTGCCGGAATGGTAATGGCAACTAATACAATTGTGGCTGTTACACTCGGCACTTTACTACCAATGGCTTTGAAACGACTGAAGCTCGATCCTGCCTTGGTTAGTGGGCCATTAGTGACTACAATGCTAGATACAATTGGATTTTTAACATTCCTCAGCCTAATTTCTTTAGCTTTAAACGTTTTCCATTTACCAACTTGAAGGGATTGGGCATTGGGGATTAGGAGTGCTGTTAGCGGAAGCGGGGCGTTTAGCCCGTGCTGAGTTAAGAGTTAGGAGTTAGGAGTTAGGAGTTAAGAGTTATACCAATTTGAAAAAAGAATGAGACAAATAAACCCTTTGTAGAGACGCGATTCATGAGCCAGCGCGTTGCGGGGGTTCCCCCCGTTGTAGCGACTGGCGTCGCGTCTTTACCCAAGGATGTGTCGCAATCATTAATTGAATTGGTATTAGGAGTTAAGACTTAGGAGTTTTGTTTACCCCCTTGTCCCCTTGTCCCTCTATCTCCCTCATCTCCCCTGCCCCTCTGCCCCCCTGCTCACCTGCCCCCCTGCCCTCCTTCTCCCCAAATCCTATGCCTACTACAACCTGGAATCGTCATCACATTCTTTCCCTGGCTGACTTTACTACTACCGAATACGATACAGTTTTGCAAACTGCTGCCAGTTTTCAAGAAGTGCTATCACGGCGGACAAAGAAAGTGCCAACTTTGCAGGGACAGGTGGTGGCGAATTTATTTTTTGAATCGTCTACCCGGACTCGCAGCAGTTTTGAACTTGCAGCGAAACGCTTAAGTGCGGATACGCTGAACTTCGCCGCCGCCACATCTTCTATGACCAAGGGAGAAACAATTCTCGACACGGCAAAAACCTATTTGGCGATGGGAACTGATATTATGGTAGTCCGCCATCGAGAGGCAGGAGTACCAAATGCGATCGCGGCTGAAATGGATCGTCTCGGTGTCCGAGTTAGCGTCCTCAATGCTGGTGATGGTCAACACGAACATCCTTCCCAAGCACTGCTAGATTTATTTACCATAACTACTCTAATTGACCCAGACCGCCCCCGACTGGAACTTTTAAAGGGGAAAAAGATTGCGATTGTTGGGGATATTCTCCATTCTCGTGTGGCGCGATCGAATATTTGGAGTTTAATTGCTAGTGGTGCCGAAGTACATCTGGCAGCACCGCCAACCCTCTTACCTAAATTCTTTGCCGAGTTTATCTTGGAGGAAGTAGAAGACAGAAATTATTCCCCCAATCCCCAACTATTTCTACATTGGCAGCTAGAACCAGCTTTACAGAATGCAGATTTTGTCATGACTTTACGTCTGCAAAAGGAACGGATGACGGCTCATTTGCTGCCAAGTTTGCGAGAATATCACCAACTGTTTGGCATTACAAGCACAAAACTGCAACTTTGTAAACCAAACGTCAAAGTTTTGCATCCAGGCCCAGTCAACCGTGGTGTTGAAATTAGTTCTGAATTGATGGATGACCCAGAATTTAGTCTCATTCAATCACAAGTTACCAGCGGTGTCGCTGTTCGGATGGCACTGTTGTATTTATTAGGCAGCGGCAAGTCCTAATAACAGGATAAACTCAAGTTTTTTTGGTTATCATTATTAGATTTGTTTAATTTCTGTACTTGGGCATATTGACAAAATTTGCTCGTTTTTAACTTGTTACCAATGTTATACGCCTAAGTTATGACTTAAAATCCTTAAATTTTAATCCTATTGGACTACCTTACAGAAAAATACATAATCTTATAGAAATCATGTATTCCTCCGCTCGTATGAGGACAAAATTCTCTAATCTTGGCACACTGGTATCGTAGAAGATCGGGATTTAATGACTTCTAGAAGTGTCCGAGGTAAATTATGAAACGAATTTTTTTGACGGCAGCAGCCTTACTCAGCACGCTATCTTTAGCTGCTCCCATTCCCGTCAAAGCAGAAAATTCCGCCCCTGTCCCCGCCGCTTGTTAGAAACTAGAGAATGTTCTGGATGCAATCTAGTAGGAGCTAACCTCAAAGGTGCTCATCTAATAGGTGTTGACTTGAGAAATGCAAATTTAAAAGGAGCTAATCTCGAAGGTGCTAACTTAGAAGGTGCCGATTTAACTGGAGCTAATTTAAAGTCTGCTAATCTCACAGAAGCATTTGTCAGCGATACCATCTTAAATAATGCCAATCTTACCAACGTGAATTTGAGTAATTCCCGTTTATATAATAGTGACGTAGATGGCGCTGTTTTAGCTGGTATTGATTTAAGCGGTGCTGATGTATTTAATACTGCCATTAGCATTGGTGGTGAATACTAATGCTGAGTCATGATTTCAAAGTGATGAGTTAAGAGTTAAACTCTTAACTCTCTACTTTTTAAATTTTACTCACCAGTAATCGATAGTTCATTAACCCAGATTTTCGGGCAAACTCCCCCTGGCGTTAACTCTGGCTCTTTTTCTACATAAATAATTGACTTCAAGAGTTCTAAGAAATCGCCAGCAACAGTTGCTGACTCAATACTCGTTTTTACACCCTTATTAACTAGCCAACCATCAAACGGTAAAGAAAAGGAACCTTGCAAGGATTTAACTCCAGCATGGAGAGCTTGTAAATCATCAATAAAAATCACATTTTCAGCAGTGTCTAAGCTAAACTCCTGCTCAGGAGTTGCTGTTGAAAATACGTGATAAAAATTGGGGCTAACGCTGACTTTTGCACCAATGCTAGCATTACCCGTTGGTTGGGCATTTAACCTTTTAGCGGTGCCAGCACTATGGAGAAATCCTGTGAAAATACCATTTTCAATCAACGAAATTTGACGAGTAGGTGTTCCTTCGCCATCAAAAGTTTCGGCACCTACGTTAGCTGGGTGCAGTGCATCATCATAAACTGAAAGTAGAGGAGAAGCAATTTCCTTACCTAAATCATCAGGAGTAGATAGACTTTGATTGTCTAAAATACTTTGGGCATTGAATAAGTTAGAAAAAGCGCCCAACAGACTTAAGAAAGCTTCCGCTGAAAACACAACTCGATATTTACCAGTTTTGATTTTTTCATAATTCAAGTGACTGATAGTTTTATCGGCAGTTTCTTTTATACAACCATTAATATCTAGTTTATCTAAACTTTGGTTGATTCTAAAAGCGCCTGCACTGCGCGGTTTTTTGCCATCTTCCTCAGTTTTGCTATAAAGATAAACAGATGCCAAAGAGTGAGATTCAGTTCTTACTGCACCGTCGCTATTGAGATAAAATCTGTCAATATCTCTTTGAGACAAACCATTATAAGGTACACCTTTAATCGCTGGATGAGCTGCTAGTAATTCTTTTTCAGCTACCAACAATTTTTCTATAAGTTCAGCAACAGGTGCTTGAGGTGCTTTATGCGGGGGTTTACTTGGAATCGGAACAGTAGCCTCTGGACTAAAATCAGGAACGTTCTCTTTAACACCAAAGAAACTGGCTTCGTAGGCAGTTTTCAAAGCTAATTCCAGTCCCTTGGGGTCTACATCTGTGGTGCTGGTCACACCCATTGTATTATCTTCATTCCAAACACGAACAGTAACACCAGAGCGGTTTGAAGCTTTGACCTGTTTTGGCTCACCTTGATCTACTTGCACGCTAGTGTCATCTACTGTTGAGCCATAAATGTCAAATTTTTTAATGCCAAGTTTATCAGCATTATCCTTAGCAGAATTTGCAATCTCATTGATATTCGGCATAGTCAATTTTGGATTTTTGATTTTTGATTTTGGATTGGAAACGATTCCATTTTTGATATTAAAGTTTGGATTTTGGATGTTATGACTTATATTTTTAGACAAATAACTCGTAATGCCAACTGCTTTGTTCTAGCCTGAAACACCTGCTCATTCACAATCCAAAATCCAAAATCTAAAATCTAAAATTCTTATCGTCCCCCTACAGTAATAGAATCAACCTTGATGTGGGGTTGTCCTACCGTGGTGTAAATACTGCCACTGACCGAGCCACAAAAGCCTGGTGCAATTTCCAAATCTTGAGAACACATGGAAATTTTATTCATAATTTCCTTAGCTTCACCGATGAGAATTGCTCCTTTGAGTGGTTTGGTGATTTTGCCATTTTCAATTAAATAAGCTTCATCAACACTAAAGTTAAATTGACCTGTAGCACCAACGCTACCACCACCCATCTTTTTACAGTAAATACCTTTATCAACAGAGGCAAATAATTCATCAATGCTATATTCGCCAGAATCAATATAAGTATTACGCATCCGGCTAGCAGCAGCATAGGTATAATTTTGGCGGCGTCCACTTCCAGTTCTGGGGTGTCCGGTGCGCGAGGAACCTGTTCTATCTGCTAAGAAGTTTTTCAGAACGCCTTTTTCAATTAAGAGGGTTCTTTGAGCCGGCATACCTTCGTCATCCATGTCAATTGTCCCGAAGGCATTTTCAGAGCGCCCTTCATCCCAAGCTGTCAAACTTTCGTGGGCAATTTTTTCGCCTTTTTTGTCAGCAAAGGGAGAGGTATTGCGTTCTATTTGAGTGGTTTCTAGTAGGTGTCCGCAAGCTTCGTGGAAGATGACGCCGCCAAAGTGATTGGCCATAATGATGGGATAAGTACCCGACTCCACGTAATCTGCGTAGAGCATTTTTCCAGCCGATTCTGCTATTTTCTCGGCGGCTTGTTGAGAATCCCAAGTTCTCAAGAAGTTGGCATCACTAGTATTACCCGCGCGATCGCCAATTGAGGTACGATTAGCACCATCAGCACACAATAAGTTAAATCCTACTGACTGG
This sequence comes from Nostoc sp. DSM 114160, assembly GCF_053470305.1. NCBI lineage: Bacteria > Bacillati > Cyanobacteriota > Cyanophyceae > Nostocales > Nostocaceae > Nostoc > Nostoc sp. DSM 114160. The sequence continues at coordinate 1,589,520 of NZ_JBPFGO010000002.1, forward strand.
GTAAGGCGAATATCACGGGCAAAAGTCCCGTCACTAGCGGCGATTAAAACTTCTTGCCAATCCCGGAAATAGCTAGCACGGCGCGATTGGACGTGGCTAGCTTTTTGCTTCAGGTGGGCTGTACCATCTAGGAGGATTTCTCCCATTTCTCGGATGGAGCTACACATCGGTAGCCATGCATCTTTACCTCTTTTGGTAGCGTAATCTCTAAGTAATTCTAGGTTGATTTCGGGGATGAAAGCTTTAGCAGTGGGTAGTTGTAATCCCAAGATAGAAAGACCTTTTTCTAAGGCTGCTTTCAAACCGGAAAACGAAAGGTCATTAGTGCTAACGTAGCAGTCGGCTTTGCCGCGAAATACTCTGACTCCCGCGCCTGTAGACAGACTGGGTGAAATACTCGTGATAGCGTCATCTTCTGCAAGAGAACTAATATAGTTGCGACGCTCTAAAAATAATTCGATGAAGTCAGCACCAGCGGCGCGTCCTAGTCCCAGAAGGGTAGCCAGGGGGGCTTCCCAGGTTTCATCGAAACGCTCTGGTGTGGAAGAATATTGGAGAGTGGGAAGTTGATTCGAGAGAAGTAGCGTACTTGTAAGCATGGGTAGCCTCGTCTGCTGGTGTAGTTCAGAGATTTGACTGAAAAATCCTGGTGTGTTCAGTCTAACAAATGAGCAAAAGCCACAGTTGCTAGAAAAACGTGTGGATTTCCCTCCCCTTTAACAACGCTTTGGCAAATCCGCTCACAGACTAGAAATTTGGAGCTATTTGACGAAGAATTCAGAAATCAAAATACAAAAGCGGAGCAAGGAAAGCTCCGCTTTTGTATCAGCGTAGGATAAAATACAGTTCTATTTATATATTTACTGGCACTTTTCTCAACTAAAGAATCCAGACTTTTCTTCTCAGGTTTATTTACGGTTTGCCATTCTTAGTGGAATTTTAACTGTTTCTTGCTGTTTGAAAGTCTGACCTAAATTAGAAGTTGGCTGTGTTGATGCTAGGTTCTTAAACAAGAGTTTTAGTGTTCGAGTAATAGTTTTAAGAATTTTCATTTTGCTAGCAGTCGGCTTTTCATCGTATCTCAAAACCATTGGAATTTCTACGATTTTTGGTTTGAGGGCTTTGGCTTTCAGCAGTAAATCTATCATACAAGCAAATCCACTTTCAGTGAATAGATTGTCCCCATAATACATATCCAGTTTATTGAGGAAAGTACGGTTATACAGTCTGTAACCACAAGTGTAGTCTTTTACGCCTGGTACACGGGCGGCGATTCTGAAAAGCCAGCTGGCTCCGTAACTCATCAACTCTCTAAATTTTGATAAGCCTATGACTTTAGAACCTTTGCGATATCTAGATGCGATCGCAATATCATAGCTACCAGCTATCATAGTGTCATACATTTTTATTAATAGCTCTGGTGGTTGAGTATTATCACAATCCATCGCCGCTAAGAAATCACCTTCTTTAGAAATTTCCAAGAAAGTTGTAAAACCTGTTTTAATTGCTTGACCTAAACCAGCATTTTTGGGATGTTGGACTAATTTTAGTAATATACCTAGTGATTGAGATTCATCTATTGCAGTCTGAGCAGTTTGATCGCTACTGCCATCATCGACAAGAATCAGTTCTATCTCTATATTAAAGATTTGCTGCAATGTTTGAAACTTTTTGAACAAGGGTCGAATTGATTCTTGTTCGTTATATGCGGGTAAAAGAACAAAAAGACTCATAAAAACCTCGTGTGATTTTTCAATTCAAATGTGATTACTCAAATTTCAATAATTGAGTAATGGTGATTTTTTGAGAAATTCATCGACTTGTCGAACTACTGCGTTGTTATTGACGCTATCATTGACCAGCTGTGAGGTATTGACAACGAAAAAATCATCGTTTTCAGTACTCACTTTGGGAACAAGGCTGGAATAATTTAAAACTTGTAGTGGCTGTACTTTAATCGCTCGATTAATATGTGCCGCTACAATGTCATCTGCTTTGAGTTCGGGGAACATTAAACGTATACCTTGGAAAAATATTGGACGTAATTCGTCATCTGGTTGTTTTAACAACGGGTCGGTGGAAAGGATATATTTTGGTAGGAATGTCATGTGATACCCTGCTGTTTCTTGTAAAGAAACTAAGTTACTCATACCGATAACTCCAGTAAAAGGAATATTTTTATCGGCAATGTTCACTACGTAATAAGGAATTAGAGGTTTACGAGTAATGAGTACCATGCAGATTACACCCAGGTATTCTACTGTTTCAGTAGTGTCTGCAACTTTCACCAGTTCCCTCGCAGCAACCTGTTGCAAGATATTAACTGGCCCAGTAAAGATGACTTTATCAAAATGCTCTTTTTTACCCTGATATTCTACCCACATTCCACCTCCGGGATGAGGTGCGATATATTCAACCGCAACACCTTTGTGGATATGACCTCCAGCCGCATAAATTAATTTTTCTATATGGTCAAAAACAGTTTTATAACCGCCGGAGACATAACCAAGTTGTTCTTTATTTAATGAAGAATCGCGCGCTGAAAATAGTCGTTTGATATAAGCCCAAATAAAAACTGCTGAGATTCGCTTATAGTTTTCTCCTAATTTGGATAAAAGCAAGGGTTTCCAGAGTTTTTCGTATGTGTTTTTACCACCAAGTTTCAATAGCCAATCTTCAACTAAAATCTTCTCTAAGCGCCGCCAGTTATTCAGGCGCGAACCATATAGAAGAGTAAAAGCTAATCTGATTTTACCTATAAGTCCAAATAGAGGAAAACGCAGAAATTCTATAGTGTTACTAATAGAATAAAACTTTCTATTGTCATAAAAGCCGGTTAAACTTCTATGCCAACGCAGTTTATCTCCAAGACCAATATCTCTGATAAAATTTATTAAGTGAGTATCAGAAGGTAGGATGACGTGATAAAAGCGATCCCAAGTAAATAATCCGTAATCATGATAGGTAGTAAGTCCACCAAGCTGCTTATTACTATCAAAGACAGTGACTTTATGTCCTTGATGTGAAAGACGTTGAGCTAATACTAGCCCAGTGATACCTCCGCCAACGATACCTATATTCATAAATTAAATTTAGATTTTGTGAAAATGTTTTAGAAGATGATGTTCGGAAACTGTTAATATTAATAATTTGAATCATAAAAGATTAATGTACAACTAGAATTACGCCAGTTATAATAACGGAAATCCCTAACCATTGACTAAAAACAACCTCTTCTTTTAAGAGATAGTGAGAAGCAATGGGTACAAATGCATACATTAATCCTAAAACTGGAAAGGCTTGACTTAAAGGAATTGTCCGCAATACATAAAGCCACAATATAGTCATAAATGTATAGCAGATAAACCAAATTAAAAAATAACGAGATAATAAAAGATTTTTGAGAGAGCCGCTTTCTCCTTTATTAGAGTTAGAGATGTAAAGTCCATACTTGAGTGAGAGTTGAGCAGTTGTTCCAAACAAAACAACAAGCATTAAATTTAGCCAAGTAAAAATACTCATTTTTAATTGTTCAAGTAATTATCTAAATTTGAGTTTTTTTATGGGGTTAACTACTAAAAGAACACCCAAGAAGATAGTAATGACTCCTACTATTCGAGTTAGCGTAATCACCTCATTAAAAAAGTAATATGAGCCGAAAAGTATCCCAACATAATTTAAACTCGTCAGTGGATAGGCAATACTTAATTTTACAGATCGCAGAGCCAATATCCAATTTACTATTCCTAAACAGTAGACAGTAATAGCTAATGATAATTTTTGAAGAAAATCCCAAGTAAATACTCCCTCATTTGTATAAATCATGGCATTTTTCATGAGCAATTGTCCAGAAATACTAAGTAAAATACTTACAAATAAAATAATATAAGGGGTTATTTTAAAGTTTGAATTTTGAGACATCGATTTCATAGTACTTTGCCTTCATCAAGATGGTAGGTATGAACCAAATAGTAAAAAACCAGTCTTTTTAAATGTTTCATATCTCGGCAACACTTCTCTACAATTCGATTTCCACTTCAGTAAATAGACAACAAATTAGGAAAGCTATGTTGAAGTGACTGATATTAAAACGATCCTTGAAGCTTATGCCCTATTAAAAACTAAATATTATGTAGTATTCCAGGATAGTTGCTCTATCATGGCAGCGTTCGATATGATTGGTAGTAAAGCACGCTTAATTGTTTGACTGGATTATACTCCCAACCAAACCAGTTTATTGCTTGACAATTTGCACAATCAATTTAGAGTTTGCCTAACTGTAAATTACAGATATTTTCTGTGCTACCCAGGTTTGCTCTAACACTATTTTTAGCGCGATCGCGATAATCTAATAGTGGATACAGACATAGAGAAATCTGAGAAGTTTGTCACAACTTCTCTATACATACACATTTGCAGTGTGCCGTAGGTGTAGCTAGCACTTCGGCTCCTTTCGACTTCTCTACGAGACGCTACGCGAACGCTCAAGGCAAGTCGCTCAGTGACCATCGTAGACATCGTTGATGTTGAACTTTGATTCCACCCACATATTCAACAGATGCACCTAAATCAAAATGGATTACCATAATTTTTGATTAATCCATTCATTAACTTTCTATCAGTTGTATCCTGCTGTAGAAATCTTTTGAAGATACTATTGATATTCTCAAGCTATAAAACCTAGCTGGATTGAGAAATATTCTCTATTTGCTCCAAAAAAGTGGATTAATGTACTGACATATCATAAAACTTCTCCCGGCTCACAGACATATCTGCAATCTCGGCTGGCAATTAAGCCGATTTATAAAAGTAATGGTTTTTACTCAAATCGAGTATGTATACGTGCTCTTTTTGGGCATGGGAACACAAGAAGTAATATAAGTCTGACTGGCTGCGTAAATCAATAGAGAGATAAATCAATCTACACTACAGTAATACGCTTTACAGATTTATGGGGAATTTTACTGGATGTCCAAATGGAGCTTTTTTACAAAACAACTAATGCAAACTAGAGTTGGCTAATTAACTTGAAATTGAAATTGTTTGCATTGAATTTGAGATATTTCTACATCATCTAGTATTATTTTTGCTTGACTTTTCCGCGTAATTTTTTAAATAGGCTTTTTCCTCCAAATTTATTGTTACATGTAATTACTTACTAGAATACCATGAGAAAGGTATGTTGCAAATTTATCGTGATACTTTATCAAAAATTTATCTACTGACAAATACAATTAAACAAAAACTTCATAAAATAAAAATCTTCCGCTATTCTTAATTTTTGCCAGGGAAATTTGTACATTTATGAAGTAATTTATGGTACTAAAATTGTATAAGTAAAGAGTTAGTATTAGACTCGATAATGCAAAGCTAAGAGTTGACCCAAGGAAAATTGAAACTCGAACAAGACTACTGGCATTGACAGTGTGACATAAGTTACACTAGCTACAAGCTGAATTTTTAGATGATAATCGAGAGTTTGAATTATTTTTTATCTATTCAGAAAATATTCATCTAAATTTACATATTTCAAATAGAGTTAGTAGTTTGCCAATTTTCCTGTGCTGGGTAGAGGTTTTTTTATTATTTGGACTGATTATCCTCATCAAAGTCTGTTGGTAATTATGATTAACAATCCAAACTGAATCTGCCAAGATATTAATGCTTGAGTAAAATCAAGCTAATCGCTGCAAAGTAGGCAATTTCATTGGTACCCTTTTTGAACAAGCAGGTAGTAGCTCAAACAGGACATAGTGGTATAAAGAAAAACAACGCTAAGTTCTTTTGGTTGGATAGAGGTTTCTCTAGGTTGTTTTCCTATTGTTTGGACTCATTATTTTGCAAAAGTCTGTTGGTAATGACGAAGACAATGATTAATAATCCAAACTGAATCTGCCAAGGTGCTAATATTAAACTTAAGATCAAGCTAATCGCTGCGAATACACCTGCAAGATATGCTATTTCATCAGTACTGTTTTTGAACAAGTAGCCTGTAGCTAAAGCAGTACATAGTGGTATCAAGAAAAACAAAAGCATTTTCCTAACCTCTGAACTAAAGGTTGTAGTGTTTTTAGAACAAATTTTTTGGAAGTGTGGTTAATCTTACATCCAATCAGGTTTTGGCTACAACAGTCGAGCGAAATAAATATTATAGAAAATCAAGATTATGCAAGGTTGGATTTTATGCCAATTGGAATAATTATTGCAATAGATGAAGCGCCAAAAGCTTGACAACTATTTTTTATGTGTTTGAGTGTGTGCGTAGCAAGATTTAAAATGTGGTACAAGATGCTACGTGAAATTGCGTGGTGTTTAGTAACAGACAATTCCTGTGGGTGATGCTATTTTTGTCCTTCTCCTGACTCAGCCAAGCTAAATTGAAAGGGTTATAAAACTTGCGTATGGGTTTTGTTTATTTCGCCAATTACACTTTTGCGAGGAATCATCTGGTAAATTAGCTTAAAACTTTGGACTTGCGCCAGGATAAGGATCTAGCATATTACCTTTAGAAGTAGCATTTTCATTTTAGACACCTAATGCTGAACATTCCTCAAATACTGGCAACTGAAATCAACCTCAAATCCCATCAGGTGCAAAACGCGCTGGAACTTTTGGCGGAGGGTGCAACAATTCCCTTTATTGCACGTTACCGCAAAGAACGCACTGATGAGATGAATGAAGTGCAACTACGCGAACTGGCCGATCGCTATACTTATTTAACAGAACTGGAAGAACGAAAATCGGTTATTTTAAGTGCGATCGCCCAACAAGGTAAACTTACAGATGAACTCAAAGCCAAAATCTCATCCTGCTTACAAAAAACCGAACTTGAGGATTTATATCTACCCTATCGCCCAAAGCGCCGCACCCGCGCCACTATCGCCAGAGAAAAAGGACTCGAACCACTAGCAGAGTTCATCAAGTCGCTAAATATCAAAAATGCTGCAATTGCATCCTTAGAATCAGAAGCGGCTAAGTATATTTCACAAACGCAGGGAGTAAAAACAGCAGAAGAAGCACTCAAAGGTGCTGCTGATATTTTGGCGGAAGAAGTAGCTGAAAAAGCTGAGTTACGCGCATATATCCGCGATTATCTTTTAGAGGAAGGGGTATTTGTCTCCCGCATCAAAGACGATTATCCTGAAGGTACAACCAAATTTGAGATGTACCGTAACTATCAAATTAAGGTAAAAAATATTGCACCACACAATATGCTGGCGTTGTGTCGGGGTGAAACTGAAAAAATATTAAGCTTTGAAATTGCTTTCGATGAGGATGCGGTACTTTACTATCTTGAGTCGAAAGAAATTAAAACCAAAGTCCGGACAATTCGAGATTTTTATCAGGCGATGCTGAAGGATGCATTCAATCGTTTGATGAAAGTCTCTCTTATGGGAGAGGTTATTGCTGAGAAAAAAGTTTATGCAGACATAGAATCAATTAAGACATTTGAAACTAATCTGCGGGAGTTGCTGCTGTCTGCACCAGCAGGGATGAAACCAACCCTGGCGATAGACCCCCGGATTTAGAACTGGGTGTAAGGTTGCTGTCCTCGACCAAACGGGAAAATTTTTGGAGTACCAAGCGGTTTTTCCCCACCAAGCGGCTGAACAACGCGCTAAAGCAGCACAAGCTGTCAAAAATCTAATTGAAAAGTACAAGATTGAATTAATCGCCATCGGTAACGGTACAGCGTCCCGCGAGACAGAGGAGTTTGTCACGCAAGTATTGCAAAATATAGAACGCAAACCAGTTAAGGTGATGGTGAATGAATCTGGCGCATCTATATATTCTGCAAGTACTGTAGCGCTAGAAGAGTTTCCCGATTTAGATGTTACCGTGCGCGGCGCAATTAGCATCGGCCGGCGTTTGCAAGACCCCTTAGCAGAACTAGTGAAAATCGATCCCAAATCCATTGGTGTGGGACAATATCAGCACGATGTCGATCAGAAGTTGTTGAAAAAGAAATTGGATGACACTGTAGAAAGCTGCGTCAACTACGTCGGCGTAGACTTGAATACCGCTTCCAAAGAACTTCTGACATCCGTCTCTGGAATTACGGCAACAGTAGCCAATAATATTGTCGCCTATCGCAACCAGCATGGAGCATTTAAAAATCGCCGACAACTGTTGAAAGTTCCGAAGTTGGGACCAAAAGCTTTTGAACAAGCAGCGGGTTTTCTGCGGATTCGCGGCGGTGATAACCCTTTGGATAATACAGCAGTGCATCCAGAGAGTTATTCTGTAGTAGAAGCGATCGCATCCGATCTAAATGTGCCATTAAATCAAGTAACACAAATTGCCGAAAAACTCAAAAAGACCAACCTGAAGAAATACGTTACCGATAGCGTCGGCGAACCCACACTGCGCGACATTCTCAACGAACTCGAAAAACCAGGTAGAGATCCTCGTGCTGAGTTTAAGTATGCCACCTTCAAAGAAGGGATTAACGAAATCAGGGACTTGAAGGTGGGAATGGAACTAGAGGGAATCGTGACCAACGTCGCCAATTTCGGTGCTTTTGTCGATATCGGCGTACATCAAGATGGCTTGGTGCATATATCCCAACTTGCTGATAGATTTGTAGACGATCCCAACAAAATTGTCAAAGTTGGACAAGTAGTGAAAGTGCAGGTATTAGAAATCAACGAGAAACTCAAGCGGATTAGTTTGTCGATGAAAGCAGTTAAACAATAATTAGAAACAGCAGATGGCAGTTTATCAAGTTCGATTTATCAATCCTACACTTGGATTAGATCGCACCATTCCAGTACCAGACGATCAATATATTCTAGATATGGCGGAAGAAGCTGGTATCCGCTTACCATCTGGGTGTAAACAAGGCGAATGTTCTGCGTGTATTGCTAAACTTATTAGTGGTGAAATCGATCAAAGCGAGCAAAAATTTCTGCGTCCAAGTGAAATACAGGCTGGTTATGTTGTTACTTGTGTAACTTACCCTTTGTCTGATTGCACTTTAGAAACCCATCAAGAACAAGTCTTATATAAATCAGCCCTTTACTATAAGCCTGAGTTGGGAAAACCTGAGTGATTTTTGCCTTGTGACATTAAATTAATCTTAAATTTCTAGGGTGTGTTAAGTTTGTTTAACGCACCCTTCAAAACATTGCGATATGTTAGACATCTTCAGAAATTAATATGTGTTATCCACAATCCTTATAGAGAGGTAGTACTGCTATGTCTTTACTCCTATGTCTAATAGACCTCTTGCAAAAGTAAATTTTGCAAGAGGCGGTAAAAGGGGAAAGGTTAAAGGGGAAAGGTTTTTTTATTCCTTTTCCCTTTCCCCCAAACCCAATTCCCTACAAATGCCAAGAAGTCTAATGTATAGGCGTACAGATGCGCCCATAAAATGTATTTAAAACCGCTATATTTTTCTCAACGATAGGCCTAATGGTAGAAAGAAATTCTATCTTGCAAGGGAGGTGAAACCCTAGCAAATAGTCAAAGATGATATAAGAAGTCGCAAAAAAATCTCTAGTTATTAGGTAAAAACAATGTTGACTCCATTTTTAACCGCGCTAGCTACGGCTTTGAGCCTGTTGATTGTTGATATCGTTGTTCCAGGCGTTAATATTGCTAATTTCCCCGCAGCTTTGATTGCTGCTGTAGTAATTGGTCTAATTAACGGTTCGGTTAAACCAGTTTTGTCTGCTCTTTCTTTACCACTTAACTTTCTCTCATTTGGAGCATTTTCGCTCGTTGTCAACGGTTTATGTTTTTGGTTAGCAGCAGTGCTAGTTCCTGGATTCGCAGTTCGCGGAATTATTGGTTTCCTGCTTGGTCCAGTAATTTTAACTTTTGCTAACACCTTTATTAACAACTACTTTGTTGAAAGAAACCTTTTAACCAGCAGTGGTGATGTAAAGAATCAAGCTGAATTACCTTCTTCTAGATAAGTTTAGAACGAATAGAAACGCCAGTTAAATCACGTTTCTCACCTACATAAAATCTCCGAAGGTGGATTTCCTAATTCGGCATCTCAAATGTAATTAAACAAAATCACACAGTTGTAACATCATGAAATTAGTTCGTTTCCTTTTAGGTTTGTTAGTTCCCCCTTTAGGTGTTTTCTTGACAGTTGGAGTTGGCCCGACACTGATTATTAATATTTTGCTCACAGTTTTAGGTTGGCTTCCCGGTAGTATTCATGCAATTTGGGTTATAGCCAAGCATGACGAACAACTTAATCGAGAAGGGCGTATTTACTAATACGCAATATTAAAGCCCTTCTCCCAACCCCTTCTCCCAAATTGGGAGAAGGAGAGGTAATTTCAAAGTTTTTCAAGTCCCTCTCCCAAGCTTGGGAGAGGGATTTTAAGTGAGGGATTTTAATTTTTCAACAAAAGTAGGGTAAGAATTTCTTACCCTGCTTTTAGAAGTCAATTAAACGTTAAAACAGCTTATTTATGAATAGTCTCGCGTTCTTTAGCAGCAGGTTCCTTATCTTTGAATAAGTCAGCCGCCGTTAAAAGTAACTCTCTCAAAGTTTGTTTGATTTGCCGCTCTTTTCTGGCTAGAGATGTACCAGCTTCACCTAGTTTATCTTCTAGTTGCGATCGCTTCTGTTCTACCTGTACAGCCATCGATTCTGCTTGGGGACGAGCTTTATCATACCAGTGTTTCGCCTCGTCTAGATAATCTTGAACTTCCATATTCCGCCCACCATAGCGTGCAGCCATATTAGCTCGGACAATGGCTAGCTGCGCTTGCAGTTGCGCGTAACGTTTCTTTAACAACCCGACTTCTTCACTATCTTTAATCGCATTGATAGCAGAATCAATTGCAGTTTTGGTACTTGCAGGTTTTTCCTTACCCGTCTCTTCAATTTCTGCCAGAATTACATCAACCTCTTGTTGGAGTTGTTCTTCTTCACCATCCAATTGAGCCTGTAGCCGCTTAATATCTGTTTGAGTTTTAGCAATGTCTTCGTGTCTTTTGCTATTAATTCCTTCCAGCGCTCCTTCAATGGAAGCTGTCACTTCATCTTTGAGTTCGCTGCCTTTTTCTTGGAAGTTTTCAATTACAGCAGAAACAGCATCTTTCACAATGCTACGAACTTCAGTAGAACCTTGTTTAAACTCAGAAGCTACTTGAGAAACTGCGGATTTTACTATTTCTCGAATCCGCTCAGTTCTTAATTGTCCAGTTTCTTTTGCTTGTTGCAGGTCGGCTTGAATTTGTTGTTTGATATTGTTAGGCATTTTCAACTCGTAGTATTTAACTAATTGGGATAATATTTTCTAGAAATGTTCCTACATCCATATTATGGCGTAACCCAAACTAGCTTGGTACTTCCTTTAGATATAAAATTGCAATCCTAAAGAGGTGATGTGTAAGATATTGCCTATTTGTGAGATGATGAGTATTTAGTGGTAGTAATTGGAAGTAGAATATGTGGCAAGTAAATATTACTTGTTCGGATGATGCCTGGAAAATTTATGGTACTGAATTAAAAGCGATCGCAGCGAAATATCAAGGTGAATTGATTGGTTCCAAAAAAATGCCAAATGGTACGCGCATCATGTCTTATAAAATTGAGGATGTTAGCGATGCTGAAGCTTTTCAAGAAGATTGTGCAAATTTTGCTGGATTTACAACTGACTTTGAATCCCTCTAGTATTGGTTTTGATACTTCTGCCTACAACTAATATGTTCACTGGAGAAATTAATTGAAGAAAATACTTACATTGATATTAGTAACATTTTTGTTATTAATCAGTACTTTTACTTTGCCTGTTAAAGCAGCAGACACAGTTAACGGCGAACAAATATTTAGCGTTCATTGTGCTGGTTGTCATATCAATGGTAGCAACATCATCAGGCGTGGTAAAAATCTCAAAAAGCCAGCCCTAAAAAAGTATGGTATGGATTCAATAGAGGCAGTTACATCTATAGTTACCAATGGTAAAAATAATATGTCAGCCTACAAAGATCGTCTCAGCGAACAGCAAATTCAAGACGTTGCTGCTTACGTTCTCGAACAAGCGGAAAAAGGCTGGCGTTAGAAAGTAGAGACGCGATTAATCGCGTCTGTACAAAAGTTAGGAGTTAAGAGTTAAGATTTAAGAGTTATTGATTATCGCTGTTATAAATGGTTCTTAAGAAGGCATAAAAGCTAAGAATGTTGTAATAAGATGCTTCCAAACTCACTAATTCTTCATTCCTCTCACTCCTCACTTCTAACTCCTCACTCCTAACTCCTAACTCCTCACTTATCACTCCTCCTAAACTTGAAAATGAACTTACCCACAGCTAGTCGTCTCCAATTTACTCCCGATTTGAATATCTGCCGGATATTAAATGGGATGTGGCAAGTCTCCGGCGCACACGGACAGATAAATCCCCAAGCCGCTATTGAGACTATGTTCAAATATGTAGATGCAGGCTTTACTACTTGGGATTTAGCAGATCATTATGGCCCTGCGGAAGACTTTATTGGTGAGTTTCGTTGCCAACTAATTGATACTCGTGGGAAAGACGCTTTATCTCAGGTACAAGCTTTTACAAAATGGGTTCCTCGTCCTGGGAAAATGACCAAGAAACTCGTCGAGGAAAATATTGATATCTCCCTAAGAAGGATGAATGTGCAATCGTTAGATTTGATGCAATTTCATTGGTGGGAATATCAGGATAAAAATTACCTGGATGCCCTCAAATACATGGCAGAGCTTCAGGCTGAGGGTAAAATTAAGCATTTAGGTTTAACTAATTTTGACACAGAAAACTTAAAGATTATTACTGAAGCGGGTATCAAAATTGTTTCTAACCAAGTGCAATTTTCCCTAGTTGACCGCCGTCCTGAAGTTAAGATGGTGCAGTTTTGTCAACAGCATGATATAAAGCTTTTTACTTACGGTACACTGTGCGGCGGTTTGTTATCAGAAAACTATTTGGGGAAACCAGAACCGCGAGGATTTGATTTGTCCACTGCTAGTTTGAAAAAATATAAAAATACGATCGATGCTTGGGGTGGTTGGCAATTATTTCAAGAGTTGCTGGCTATCTTAAAGGAAATTGCTAATAAGCATGGGGTAAGCATTTCTAACATCGCAGTGCGTTACATTTTAGATCGGCCAACAGTAGGCGGTGTGATAGTTGGTGCCAGACTTGGTGTATCTGAACATATAGAAGATAACGCCAAAGTATTTAGTTTTAGTTTAGATGAAGACGATCGCGATCGCATCAATGCAGTATCTCGCCAATCACGCGATTTGTACCAGCTAATCGGCGATTGCGGCGACGAATATCGGCGATAATTTCAGGAAAAAGGTGATAATACGGTGAAGGTTACTGTGCAAACTACTGCTGTCAGCCATGCCCCTATTCACCTTCGCCCTCAGTCAACAGCAAACTTTTGAACTGCACTGTGATTATGGTTCACGCCGCTTGGATAAAACGGAATTGGCAACGCTGATTGATTTGTGTGAGCAAAATTACTATGCTCAACAACAAGATCGCATACCCTATCTCACCCAGTTGGGACGGCAACTTTATCAATGACTGGATGGTAAAGAAGGATGGCTGAGAAGGGCGCTGGATGAGGCAGATGAGCAGACGATTCTTCTAGATTTGATTAAAACCAGCGAAGCGCAGGGGTTGAACCCAGAAACAGAACGGGTGGCGTTGGGATTGGCACATCTGCCTTGGGAATTGCTGCATGATGGTATTGGGTTTTTACTGCAACGTCAAAATATCTCCGTTTTACCAGTGCGTTCTGTGCAGCAGCGTCAAACCCAAATCATTGGCGTGCAAAATCGCCCCTTGCGCTTGCTGTTTATGGCGACTTCTCCTGAAGATCCCAGAGTTCCGCCACTAGGATTTGAGCAGGAAGAAGCGAACATTTTGCAAGCAACTAAAGATCAGCCTTTGGCGTTGATTGTTGAGGAAAGTGGCTCGGTTGCAGAGTTAGCCAATTTGGTAAAATCCTACCCCGAAGACTATTTTGATGTCTTTCACCTCACGGGACACGGGATAATTTATACCAAAAAAGATTACGGCTCTTTGCTGCCAAAAGGTGTAACGCTGGCAGACAATACCCCCTGCTTCATCACTGAAGATGAGGTGGGAAATATGCAACTGACTACCGTCAATGATTTAGCTAGAGCTTTTCGGGGACGCTGGCCGCGGGTAACTTTTCTCTCTGGCTGTCATACGGGACAGGTTCCTAATAAGGGGACAGTACCCTCGATGGCGCAGGCATTGGTGAAGGCGGGGGCGGGTATAGTTTTAGGCTGGGCGCGTCCGGTGTATGACCGCACGGGTATTGTAGCAGCACAGGCACTTTCTCAAGCTTTGGCGACGGGGGCAACTGTTGAAGAAGCGGTGAAAGCGGCGCAGCAAGAGATGATTGAGAAAGAATGCACCGACTGGCATCTGTTGCGGATGTATCGAGATACGCGCCCTATTGCCGAACTGGTAACACCTCTGAGAACAAGAAATCGTGAAAAGCTGACGTTTACAGCGCCAGAGCAAGAATTTCTCGATGAGAATAATCTAGTTAAAGTTGCCAGTCGGTTTGAGTTTGTCGGACGCAGACGACCTTTGCAACGGTGTCTCAGGGCATTACGGGAAACCAGCGACCAAATCGGGGTGTTTATTGCCGGGATGGGTGGACTGGGTAAAAGTACTCTGGCGGCGCGGTTATGTACGCGGGTGCAGACGCAGCGTGATAATTTTGCGCGAGTTGTGTTGATTGGCCCTCTGGATGAATGGGGTTTGCTGAACAAGCTTTCTAATAAGTTTGAGCGGTTTGCAGATGTGCCTGCACTTTTGAATGAACCAAAGGTGTCTCTGAAAGGGCGGTTGCAAAACTTTTTTGAGGCAATTGAAAAGGAACACAACCAACCTTTGCTGCTGGTGCTGGATGATTTTGAGCAGAATATCCCCACAGCTAATATTGAAGATGGTTCGCTGCGGATGACGGCAGATGCTTACGAAATTTTAGGGGCGATTTGTGCGGCGTTGGAGGAAAACGGGGGAGAAAGTCGGCTGATTGTCACCTGTCGCTATTTGAAATCAGACACCTTGCCACCTCATCGCCTGCACCTGGAACGCCTGGAACAGATGAGCAGCAGTGATATTGATAAAATTTGCTTTCCCTTAGATAAAGAAGTTAGGCAGCAGTTAAGAACTCAGCGAATTATTCACATTGCTGATGGTAATCCCCGGTTGCTGAAGTGGCTATTAGAGGTGATTCAGCAGCCGGGATTAGCGACGGATGAATTATTGAATCGTTTGGAGGAGACTGAGCAGAAATTCCGCGAAAATATCTTGGCACAAACTTTGCTGGATGGCTTGGAATTGGAAGAACGAAAGTTTCTCGCACGGTTGAGTGTGTTTCACTTGCCCGTTACTGTTAAAATCATCAATGCCATTTCCCCCTCTACCTCTTTTCTGCAAAAGCTAACCAGCCTCAGCTTAGTCGAATCTGCCACCACTCACCCCACCCAGTCGGCTAATTACCGGGTAACGACAATTTTAGAACCTTTGCTGGAAAACGTATTGAGTGAGAAAGAGTGGCAAAAAACCCGACAGAAAGCGGTAAGGGAAGTCTATCAAGTTTGGTGGGAGGAGACAAATAAGTCCTGCGCGGATGACGAAGCAATTGAGATTATACGATTAGGACTGATGGCAGAACAATGGGAGATTGCCATCCGTGTTGGTGATATCGTCGCTGTTGATTGGGACAACAATTCTCGCTTTTTAGAAGCTCTAGAACTATGCCAGCAAATCTTAGCAGTTGTTTGGGACTACCGCATATTGGGAAGTATAGCCCGTGCTAAATACAATTTAGGTTTAGTAGAAGACGCTTTTGCTAATTATCAGCAAGCTTTAGACCTTTGCCCTACGGATGACTTGAAAGAAAAATCCATAATTCTAAGCAACATGGCATGGTTAATTGCCCAACAGGGAGACACAAAAACAGCAGTTTCTTATTGGCAGGAATCCTTGAAAATAGATGAGCGCATTGGTAATGTCATTGGCAAAGCCGCTACTCTTAATAACATGGCGGAAGTAATAGCTCGTCAAGGAAATATAGAACAAGCGCTTTCTTTTTGGCAGGAATCTTTGAAAATTTTAGAACATATTGGCGAGTTTAAAGCTACTATACTCAACAATATGGCAAATGCAATTGTCAATCAAGGAGATATTGAGCAAGGGCTATCTTTATTGAATCAATCTTTAAATATAAATAAGGAAGTTGGCAATATTTTAGGTCAAGCTGAGAATCTAGCGAATATAGCTTGTGTTGCTGGTAAAACTGGAAATATACCTAGACAAATAGAGTTAAATCTGCAAGCAATTAAATTGTTTGCACAGGTTAAGGCTTATGGGCAGATGGCTACAGTTCTGCGCTATTTAGGCTTAACTGATGAAAGTAACGGTTTGGTTTACTTAGCTCAAGCAATCTGGCTGATACTGAGAATTCAAGCACCTTTAGGAGATACCATTGAGTTAATTCGTGCTTTATATAATGCAGTACTTCAAGGCGATGAACTAGAAGCTTTGCTAGGAACAACGGCGATTTTATTTTGCAAGCAACAAGGTAGAGATTATCCCCAATTAGAGGAACTCCAAGAACGTAGTTTCAAGATGATATTAGGTGCGGCAGGTGTCCAAGGAATTGAGACGCAAGAAGCTTTTGATACTTGGCTTGTCCAACAAAGGCTAAATGAGCCAGAATATTTTTTCCCCCGACTCAATCAACGTCTAGAGGAGATTGTCGGCGAAGGGTGGTTGTTTGACCGTAGTCAATTTGAGGTGGAGGAATAAGGAGAAATGCGATCGCGTTAATCTTAATGATTTTTGTTGGCTTGCCTAGAGAGGAGATGCGATGAAGATAAGGGAGATGCGATCGCATTAATCTTAAATTAATCGCTAACAATGTAACCAGCTTATGCAGTCCTTCAATATTACTCTGCCAGATGCGATCGCAAATGCTCTCAGTGCTTACATTGGCGATCAAGAAGTTTCCTTATCTGCTAACGCTATAGTAGAAAATTCCCTTGAAGAATTCCTCAGCCAACGTGGTTATTTACCTCCACAAAAACGATCCAATACTGCTCGGTTAATGAATATTCGTAGGTTGGGTTTCGCTTGGCTCAACCCAACAAACCCCTGAAAATGTTGGGTTTCGTTCCTCAACCCAACCTACACATTGCTATTTTTTAGCCTTAACCGAGTAGTATTGAGATGCGATCGCGTTAATCTTAAATTAATTAGCGACAATACCACGTTCACGAGTATCAAAGACTCATTAATGAAGCTCAAAGCCTTATTAAAGGAGTTCAAAGCCTCATTAAAGGAGTTCAAAGCCTCATTAAAGAACCTCAAAGACTCATTAAAGAACCTCAAAGACTCATTAAAGAACCTCAAAGACTCATTAAAGGAGTTCAAAGCCTCATTAACGGAGTTCAAAGACTCGCCCTGGCGAATGGGATTCGCGGCTATACAGACAAAAGCTACCGATCCTGGGTTTCAAGTTCCTGAGTCCGTGCAGACGGACTTTGTTTATGTAGCGGCGATATCCATTCACCAAGTATATTTATTTGCAAAGGTCAGATTTTTTCATACATCTGTTTATGCTTGGCTAAAAGCTCTTGATATTTCTCATTTGTCTTCGCTTCTACCCACTTAGCTTTAAATATAGCTGCTGATTCCGCTTTCACTGCGTCTACTTCATAAGGAAGAATTTCTTTTTTATCACCTGAAGTATCCGAATTCTGTTTATATTTTCTGCCGCTTTTATGATTAGCATAACGGCGAGAGCGAGTATAACCCATTTGGATAAACTTTCGTGCCATATCCGCACCAACAAAATCATCTTGTTCTAGATAATCAAGAAACATCTCATAAATTTTTTCACTCGACTCTCTAGCAATATCAGGAGTTTTGAACCGCCAGTAAGGAAGAATTTCTGATTTGTATGGTTCAACCAAAAGTACACCCTGCTCACCCTTGCCAACACGATAGAGTTCAGGATGTTGGCGAAAATCAATATTTTTAAAGTCTAAAGAATAATCAAATGCCATGATAGATTTTTATTATGAATACTAAACTTTAAGTAAAAAGTTCAGCTTCTATCAAAGTATTGAGATTTGGTTCTACTATGCTATCTAGCACCCAATCCGCGAACAGTGTCCTTGGGCCAGGAAATCTGCGTAAAGTGCATCACATTGCCCTCAACGTCCAGGATATGCAAGCTTCCCGCCACTTTTATGGCACAATCCTGGGTTTGCACGAACTCACAGGCGACGAAGTACCCGCAACCCTGGTGGAACTTGTTGCATCTGGGAAAGTAGCCAACTTTATCACCCCGGATGGTACGATTCTCGATTTATTTGGGGAACCAGAGTTATCACCACCAGATTCCAATCCAGAGAAGACATTCACCAGAGCATACCATCTCGCCTTTGACATCGATCCCCAGTTATTCGATCGCGCGGTGACAGTAATCGGGGAAAATAAAATAGCGATCGCACATGGCCCTGTCACCCGCCCTACTGGTAGAGGAGTGTATTTTTACGATCCAGATGGCTTTATGATTGAAATTCGTTGCGATCCAGAAGCTAGTTAACTTAAGGGTAATAACAAAAGTATCTACTATGACCGCGAAACTCACGGAAATATTTAAAGTAATTGAAGATGCGATCGTAAAACCACCAATTCCACACGAACCATACAAGCAATCATTGAAAGCCTGGGCGATGTATTGTTTGCGAGACAAAGGTTTTATAGTCGCTTATGCTCAAAATGCCGACTTTGCCATTGAAAGAAAACGTGAAGAAAAGCTATATTTCAAAGTTTCAAATAGCCCCGATGATTTAGATAATTCTCTTAACTGGATTGTTTGGGATAGTGCAACTAAAAGCGCCAGTCTCATTCCTCAAAAAATAGACTGATGCCAAAACAGTCATCAAATGCTTCCCTGATTCTTTAACTATTCAGATGGATGTATTTTCACTAACTATCTTCCTTCATCAGACAACTGCTGCACAAATATTTGATGTTCTACTGAATTTAATCCCAACTGCAATACAGCCAATACTTGCTGCATATTGCCAGCAATTAAATCGGACATTGACAACCACAAACCAGGAAATACTTGACTTTTGATAATTCCATCTGCATCCACTTCTAAAGATACATACTCTCCTTGTTGCAGGCTAAACCAATCTAATTTGTTTTCAAATATTTGCCAAACAATATATTCTTTGACTCCATTACGACCATAAACTTTTTTCTTGTCATGTAAATCAATAGCAACACTGCTAGCTGCTATCTCTATTACCAGTTCTGGTGCACCTTCGATGTAATCATCATCGCTCAAACGAGATTGTCCTTGGGATGTTGGTGTGATTAATAACACTCCATCTGGTTGCGGTTCATTGTCTCGATCTAAGCGGACTGTTGGCTCAATTCCCAATCTCACACCAAGAGTGGCAATTTGGTAAGTCCACAACCAACCGATAAGATGACCATGTGGTTCGGCATGACTTTCAAAGCGTAATGGGGAAGCCAAGTATACAACTCCTTCAATTAATTCTGCCTTTTGATGACGGGGCATTGCTTGATAGCGTCGTTCAAATTCGTAGCGAGTGAGGCGATCGCCATTTTCTAAATGAGGAATTCGCTGCTTGAATGATAGATTGACCATGATTTTCTGCTCTGGCAAGGAGTTTTACTTTATTATGGCTTGAAACCTTAATTACGAATTACGTAGCTTGCTTCTCGCCTTTGGCGAGTATTACGAATTACGAATTAGTGTTGGGTTTCTCAAACACCATTAAATGCTGTTGAGGTAACAAGTTTTTAGTTTCCCGCCAAACCAAACCAACAGCTTGCATTTCTTTACGGACTTGCTTTTGAGTCATTTTGTGCAGACGTTTAATCATAATAAAAGGATTTTCACCGCGATACTCAACCAGCACTACCCTCCCACCTGGTTTAAGTGCTTTCACAATTCCTTGCATCACTTCTTGGGGATACTCAAGTTCATGATAAGCATCCACTATCAAGGCTAAATCGATGCTTTCAGATGGTAAATTAGGGTCAGTAAAAGTGGCTAAAACAGGCTCAATATTGGTGATATTTTTCTCTTTTTTGAATAACTCAATAATTTCCAACATTTCTGGTTGCACATCTACAGCCAACACCTTACCTGTTGTTAATAACGGCGCGATGCGAAAGCTTAAGTAACCTGTACCAGCGCCAATATCCGCCACCACATCATTAGGTTTGAGATTGAGGAGGCTGACTACCTTACTTGGCTGTTCTTCTCGCTCTCGGCTGGGACGTTCTAGCCAGCCAGCGCCAGTGTATCCCATAACTTGGGCAATTTCGCGCCCCATGTAGTATTTGCCGATACCATCTGGACTATGGATAAAACGCTGTTCGTAAACAGTGGTAGATGAAGACGCAGCTTGTGCTGTCAGGGTTGGGTTCAGCAGCGAGCAACTCAAGATCGCAATAAGGGTTACTATAAAGTGGAGAAAATTTGACATTTGGTTATGACCGATCGGGATAGCTATAAGCAGCAATTAAAAGAATTTTATGGTAGTAGAACGACTTATGACTATGAGGAAGGTACTCGCCATCCTTTAGAAGCCAAAATTTTACTTGAATTTGTTCCACTACATTCGGAACAGAAAATCCTTGATGTGGCGACTGGAACGGGTTTAGTTGCGATACCCGCAGCCCAAAAAGTTGGTTCAGAGGGCTACGTGATTGGGATTGACATGACCCCTGGAATGTTGCATCAAGCAAGACTTAAAATTGCAGCAGCAAAATTACAAAATATCGAGTTGATTGAGGCGGATGCAGAATATTTAAACTTTAGCGATCGCAGTTTTGATGCTGTCTTTTGCTGTGAGGCGATTGTACTTTTTCCCGATATCCTTGCTACTTTGCAAAAGTGGTATCGCTTCTTAAAAACAGGAGGGTATGTAGCATTTACCTGTCCTCCGGAAACTGCTTATATGGCATCTCTTCAGCAGAGGATCTGCGCTAGAGTTTTGGGCGAATCATTACCACATATTCTTGAACCACTGGGGACTCCAGAAAAATGTCGAAGTTTGCTCAATCAGGCAGGTTTTAGAGATATTGAAATTAAGATTGAACCCTCAGGACGTTACCGCCCTCTTAGGGATAACAAATTATCTTGGACAGCAATTAATATAAATTTTAAAGGTCATCCGTTATTGTCAAAATTATCACCAGAAAAATTAAATCAGTTGGAAGTTGAATACACTACAGAAATTGAGAAACTAGCAACCGATCGAGGTCTTTGGATAGACACTACAAAGTTCTTTGTTCGCGCTCGAAAATAAGTTGATGAGCTTTGCTGCTGAACTGACACATGAGGGCGATCGCACATGATAATCTTGCGGTTAATAATAACAATCACAGTTTAAGCTTCTAGACCGGTGTGTAAGTAAACATTTTCAGGATTTACTTGAACAGCCTCTTTAAAAATTTGTAATCCAACCTGTGGACGCTTATATGCAAAACCTGTCCCTAATGTTAGTGCCTGTACTCGCTGCCCAGAAAGCAGCCGGTGACGGTTTAATTAAACCTCTTGGTCATCACGAGCTGCTGTTGGTGCTAGTGCAACTGTCACTATTGCTTCTCGTAGCGCGGGGATTAGGTGAGTTGATGCGCCGGATTAACCTCCCGCCTGTTGTTGGAGAATTACTGGCGGGTGTGCTGCTGGGCCCTTCTCTATTTGGTTTGCTCCTTCCAGATTTACAGGCAGACATCTTTCCCAAAAGTCAAGAACAGTCTAATTTACTTTCGGTGATTTCTTGGTTGGGTGTGTTATTTTTGCTGATTGTGACTGGGTTGGAGACGGATCTCAAGCTGATTCTTCGTAAAGGTAAAACGGCTCTGTTGATTTCACTGGGCGGAATTATTGTCCCGTTTATCACCGGATTTGGATTAGGGTGGCTATTGCCAGATAGTTTTTTAGCCGACCCAGAAAAGCGATTGGTATTTAGTCTATTTATCGCCACAGCAATGAGTATTTCAGCAGTACCAGTGATTGCGAAGGTGCTGATGGACTTAAACCTGATTCGCCGTGACATTGGTCAAGTCACCTTAGCTGCTGGGATGACTGACGACACCATCGGCTGGATTTTACTTTCTGTGGTTTCAGGTTTAGCTAGTAGCGGCAAATTTGACTTTGGGACAATATTCCATTCTGTGAGTGCGGCCATATTATTTTTAGCGATCGCCTTTACAATTGGGCGTACCATCATAGACCAGATATTGCGGTGGGTTGATGACTATGTTGGTGGAATTGCCGCGAGTATGTCGGTTGTGCTGATTCTTTCGCTCTCGGCAGCAGCACTTACCCACGCATTAGGTCTAGAAGCAGCATTAGGTGCTTTCGTACTGGGGATTCTAGCAGGTCAATCCCGCCGCTTTAGCAATGAAGCTGGACACATGTTAGAAGTCTTCACAGCAAGCTTTCTAGCACCAATTTTCTTTGCTTCAGCTGGCTTGAAAGTTAATTTGCTCGCTCTGTTAGTCCCACAGACGTTGCTATTTGGTTTGATTGTTCTCGTTGTTGCCTGTGTTGGCAAATTTACAGGTGCTTACCTTGGTTCTCGTGCGGGCGGCTTGAGTCATTGGGAAGGTTTGGCAATGGGTTCCGGGATGAATGCTCGCGGGGCGATGGAAATTGTTGTTGCCACCATTGGTTTATCTTTGGGAGTGCTGAACCCACAGATGTACTCGATTATTGTCATGGTAGCGATCGTCACTTCCCTAATGGCTCCACCCCTGCTGCGCTGGTGTTTGTCAAAGGTGGTTATGGGTGAAGAGGAAGCTCGACGTTTGCAACGAGAAGAACAGGATAGCCGCAGCTTTATCAAGCAGATTCACCGTATTTTAATACCGACTAGTGGTGGCCCCAACATCCAACTGGCGGCACAACTAGTCGGTTACATGGCTCACCAAAACTCGATAGAAGTTACATCTCTATATGCTCTGAGTGATAAGCAACCTCAAAGCAAAGCACGCCGGATGGAGGCAACCCAGGTTAAAGATACTGCCGCAGACCTCGCTCTGACTGCCGTTACTGAGGAAATGCAGCTACCTGCTGATACCACCCTGCAAACAAAAACGGAGTCGGGGCGTAATAAAGCGGAGGTAATTTTGAATGAAGCAAACAAAAACTATGACTTGATTGTATTGGGAGCTTCAGAACAGATCCGCCCCCAGAAAGCATTGTTCAATTTGCTTGTCGATCGGGTTGTCCAAGAAGCACCTTGTGCAACGATGGTGGTAAAGTCGCATCTACCCCAACCGAAAGGCGAGATATGCAAAATTCCTCAACAACAGCTCAAAAAGATTTTGGTGCCAACGGTGGGGACAGAATATAGTAAAAATGCTGTAGAGATCGCAAGTACGATCGCGGCTCAAACCGGGGCATTAGTGACGATCGTTAACGTAATTAATTTGCCACAGGTTGAGTATATTCTTTACGAACAGCGATCGCTAGCTCCAGTCAAGGAAATTGCTCACGATATGCTCGAACAGCAAGCAGAAATGGGCCGCAATCTGGGTGCTGATGTCAAAACTTATATTCTTCAAGGAAGCAGTCCAGAAAAGGAAATCCTCAAGTTTGCCCAAACCGAGGAAGTTGACTTAATTATTTTAGGGAGTAGTATCCGCATGGTTACGGGTCGCGTTTTCTTCGGTCATAGAGTCGATGCAATTCTGAGTAAAGCCCATTGTCCAGTAGCGGTAATTACTGTACCTTAAGAGTGCTGAGTGCTGTTAGCGGTAGCTCGGCGTTTAGCTCGTCCTGAGTATAAACCCAGTTGGTTTAAAGCTTTGAGCAATCAACACTGTCCTAATACCAATTGGAAAAAAGAATGCGACAAATAGACCATTTGTAGAGACGCGATTCATCGCGTCTTTACCCAAGAATATGTTCCAATCATTAATTGAATTGGTATAACATATCTGACTACAGCTATACATTAGACTTCTTGCAGAAGTCGGGGAAAGGGTAAGGGGTAAGGGGAAAAGGCTCCCTAAACCTTTCCTCTTTAACATGAGTCCCTTTCCCCCAAGAGTGCAAAAGTTACTTTTGCAAGAGGACTATTTATTTCATAAACATTGCAAAAAAGAATGTAGAGACGTAGCTATGCCATGTCTCTACAAAGGTTCTAGATAACGCATATTTAATTTCACCAGATATCTAATGATTTGGTCTTAGCGCGAAGCTCTGGATGTTACCGATCTTTGTAAATTAGCTAAAGCGCGATTGTAATCCAAAATAGCTGTAACTCGATTACCTTCTGCTCTTGTCAGGTCATTTTCAGCATCAATTACCTCTGTTTGAGTACCCACACCAGCTTGAAACCTCAACCTTGCTAAATTCAGAGCTTCCCTAGCTTGATTTAAAGCCACACTAGAAGTCTGCACATTATTTAAATTGGATTGCAATTGAGCATAGTACTGTTCTACATCAAAGCGAATTAGGTCGCGCTGACTAGCAAATTGAGTCTCTGCGATCGCAATATTAGCTCTCGACTGAGCCGCTCTTGCTCTTGCTGCTCCTCCTTCAAATAAAGTTAGATTGCCTTGAAGTCCTACTGAATAGCCATCAGTAATGCTCGCGCCATCATTATACCGATCTAGCAGATTGTAGTTGCCTACCAAACTAACTTGCGGCCCTAGCTGTGAAAGTGCCTGTCGTCGCTGTTGCTCAGAAATATTACGTTGTGCCAAAAACTGTTGCAACTCTGGACGATTTTGAAACGCTTGGACAATACTTTGCTCTACCGTCTGCGACCAAAGACCCGCTAATTGTACGGGATCTGAGGCAGTGATATCAACTGACTGCGACAAACTTAACAACGTAGCAAGCTGACGACGGGCAATTTGCTGCTGTGAGATCGCATTAGTCAGTTGTTGTTGGGCGTTTGCTAAATTCACCTGAGCTTGCAGCACATCGAACCGCGTACCCACTCCAGCCTGTTCTCTAGCTAGAGTATCCCGCAAACTTGCCTGGGCATTGATCACAGCAGACTGATTAATTCTGACTAGTTGATCTGCTTGTTGCAAATCGTAGTATTGAGTGGTCGCATTCAAGCTAATTGTCAAAGACTGACTTTCAACATTTAATTCATCTACCCGTAGCTGTTCTTCGGCGGCTCGGATAGCCGCTTGTGTGTTCCCAGAAGTATAGAGATTATAATTCAGTTGTGCTGAACCATTAAAAGAAGTGCTGGCTTGAGACGAATTGCTCTTAAAACCATTACCATTATTAGTCACACTACTGTTAATACCAAGAGTAGGAAACAAAGCAGCTTGAGACTCGCGTAGCGCTGAACGACTGCGTTCTAGCTGTAATATAGCTACCTGTAAGTCTCGATTATTGCGTTTTGCGAGTTCCAAAGCTTGTGCCAAACTGATTGGCACAGTTCCCTGAATCCTTACTTCCTCCGGTTTAGTTGGAAATTGCAGAGGGTTGGGATTGGGGTTGAGGCGATCGGGAACTTGTACAGAGCTTGAAGAATTCTGTGCTTTTAGCTCAGTTGCTGCACTTACTGCATTTGGAAGAAGAATCGCCAACGCCACAGCAACCCAGGCAGAATGCACGAAGAATAAGCTGAAATTCATAATCTAGAATAGTCATTAATTAGGTTTTTTGAGGATATAATTAAAAGTTTTCATCCTGATTGACCTAAGAGATTTAAATCTTAAATTCCTCCTCAGAAGGTTAATCTTAACAAATTAGCCGACAATCAAACCATCCTGAACTCGAATAATCTTTCTGGTTTGAGCAGCGATATCAGGTTCATGAGTGACAATCACAATTGTGATCCCTTGGTCATTAAGTTCAGTCAGTAAATTCATCACCTCATGGGAAGTTTCAGTATCTAAAGCTCCTGTTGGCTCATCTGCCAAAACTAATGCAGGGTCGGTTGACCAAAGCACGAGCGATCGCTACTCGTTGTTGTTGTCCGCCAGAGAGTTGACTAGGACGGTTAGCTATACGTCCCCCTAATCCTACCCTTTCTAAGGCTTCTAATGCCCTTTCTCGGCGTTTTGGCTTGGGCAAGTTAGCGTAAACCATTGGCAACATCACGTTTTCTAACGCTGTCGCCCGCGCCAATAGGTTAAATTGTTGAAACACAAAACCTATCCTTTGGTTGCGGATATAGGCTAATTCATCATCATCAAAAGTCGTTAGGTTTCTGCCTTCAAAAATATAATTTCCAGTTGTGGGACGATCCAGACATCCCAAAATATTCATCAGCGTCGATTTACCCGAACCTGATGCACCCATAATTGAGACATATTCCCCTTCCTCAATAGAGAGTTGAATTCCCTTGAGTATGGGAACGCTAACTTCTCCCAAGTGGTAAGTTTTAGTAATGGATTCCATCCAAATCATTGTTGGCATAAGAGTTAGGAGTTAGGAGTTAGGAGTTAGGAGTTAGGAATTACGAATTACGAATTATTTAGTCGCTTCTTAAAGCAGTAATTGGATCTAATTTTGCGGCGTTACGTGCTGGAATTACCCCAGCGATTAAGCCAACAGTTAACGAGAGTGCAAAGCCAGCAACGATCGACAATAAAGAAATTACAAAGGGAAATTTGAAACTGTTTGCAGCTACAAAGGCTAATAAAACGCCAGTCGCCATCCCAATACCTCCGCCGACAATGGAAATCACGATCGCTTCCGCTAAAAATTGATTAAGTATTGCCGAATTGGTTGCTCCTACAGCTTTGCGAATTCCGATTTCTCGCGTTCGCTCGACTACAGAAACTAGCATAATGTTAGCAATACCAATACCACCAACCACTAGAGAAATTCCAGCGATCGCTACCACCATGACTGTAAATAAACCCACAATACTAGTGAAGGTACTAACAATATCAGCTTGATTGGTCAGCCGAAAATCATCAGCTTGTGGCGGATAAATGTTATGACGCAGCCGTAAAAGATTGGTGACTTGAAACTGAGCGGCTTCTAACTGTTCCTGATTCGCGCCTTTAACTAAAATTCCACTTACAGAAACGCCTACTAGGGCATTATTCCCAACTAGTCTCTTGGACATACTAGTTAGAGGAATAAAAATCTGGTCATCTCGATCCATCGGCCCCTGAGCGCCTTTAGGTTCCATCACCCCAATTACTTCATAAGCCTCTCCCTGAATCCGAATTCTCTCACCGATCGGATTTACACCTTGTGCAAAGAGTGTTTTTTGAACTGTCGGGCCAAGAATCGCCAGCTGTGCGGCAATATCTAGTTCTTCTTGGGTAAAATATCTCCCTTGTTGGGGGTGAGTATTTCTGACTTCTGGGTAGTTCAAATCAGTGCCATAAATGGTTGTTGAGGTGTTCTGTCCTGCATAGACAACTTGAGCAGTCCGTTGGAGATAAGCAGAAACCAGCTGTGCTGATGGTGCTTGTGTAGCGATCGCCTTTGCATCTTCCCAGGTTAAGGTACTGCTAGAACCTACTCCTTGACGGACATTTCCGCTTCTTGCCGCACCAGCTAAAATTTGGATGACATCTGTACCCAATGCTTGTATCTGTTGCTCAACCCCTTTTTGCACTCCCTGACCGACAGAAGTAATGGCAATAACTGAAGAAATCCCAATAATCACGCCCAACATAGTTAGACCTGTGCGTAATTTGTTACTCCACAGAGTCTCTGCCGCCATTGTCAATATTTCCAGCAATGGTACTGTGCGGGTATTCTTCGCTTTATAAAAGCCCTTAAATATCTTAAACATAATGTTTTATTTAAAACTAACTTTAAGGGGAACCACCGCTTTGAGAACGACCACCCCCAGAACCGCCGCCTGAACGACTTCCGCCGCCTGCTCCTCTTCCGCCGCCACCACCGGCTCCACCTCCACCTAGACCTGGGAAAACTCCTCCTCTTGGTGTTGATTGCGGACGCGATCCTGGTGGGAAACTGAGCAATACTCTTTCGTCTCCTGTCAATCCAGACTTAACTTCGGTAAAGTTATTCGCAGTGACGCCAGTCTCAATGCGAGTGAACACAGGTCTGTTATTTTTTCCTTGCACAAACACGCCTGTAGCATTTTCTTGACGTACCACCGAGGCTGTTGGCACTACTAAAACATTTTGAACTTGACCGACTTGAAAATCTACTTCTGCATTCATCCCAGACCGCAATAGTCTTTGAGGGTCTAAAAGTGATACTCTCACTTCAAAACTGGTGACGTTTTGCTCTACTATTGCTTGGGCAGCAATTTGGCTGACTTTACCTTCAAAGGTTTTTCCTGGGTAGGCATCTGCTTTAATCGAGACTTTTTGACCAAGGCTGATTTTGGAAATATTTGTTTCCGCTAAATTGGCGACAACTTCATTTGTGGAAGCTAGAGACAAGATTGAAGAAGAAGAAGAAGAAGCTACTTCACTACTGGCAGTTGTGGGTGTTACGAAAGCACCGGGATCGGCATATTTCTTTGTCACCACACCATCAAAGGGTGCGCGAATAATCGTGTCATTGATTTCGGCTTGGATGTTTTGCAGCGAACCACGAGCCGATGTTACCTGGGCACGAGCGGCATTAATATCTTCTTGGCGCGTTCCGGCTTTCAGGAGTGCTAAAGCTTGCTGTCTCTGCTTCACCACAGCTCGTGCTTGCTCAATGTCTTCTGGACGCGACCCGGCTTTTTGCAGAGCCAGTGCTTGCTGTGCTTCATTTACACTGGCTTGAGCACTGTCGCGAGTGGCACGGTTTTGGTTAAGAGTCTGAAGGGAAATACCGCCTGCATTGTAAAGTTGCTGATTGCGAGCAAAATCATCTTCGGCTTGGCGAAGGGCAGCTTGAGCGCTTTGCAAGCGTGCCTGTGCTTGGGCAATATCTTGAGAGCGATTACCTGCGATCGCTTTTTGCAAATTCGCTTGGGCTTCGTCTAATGCTCCCTGTGATTGGGCAATATCTTGAGGACGATTACCTGCGATCGCTTTTTGCAAATTCGCCTCGGCTTGTGCCAATTGTCCTTGTGCAGAGGTAAGTTGTCCCCGAAGGTTGGAATCATCCATGTAAGCGACAATCTGTCCTTGTTTGACGATATCTCCTTCTTTTACCAATAGGCTTTTCAAGATGCCAGAATTTTTCGGGCTGAGATTGATTGACCGCTCAGGCTTCACCGTTCCGTTCGCTGAAACTGTAATTGTTAAACTCTGCCTTTCTACAGGTCTTGTCAGCACTCTGCGTCTGGCTTCTTGACGAGGAGCAACCGTTACTTGGTAATAAACGGCATAGCCAATTCCACCCAAAAGGCAAAGAGCAATTAGCCAAGAGAGCCAATTACGTCTGACCTTTTTTTTCTTTATCTCTGGAACTAAAACTGATGAATCTACGGTATTTGGTGTATCAATTTTCATATCATTTTGTCTATAAGGAACGGCTACCGAGCTATTTATTCACGGCTAAAACTATAGCCTGGTAGCCTAATACTGACAATGATTTGGAGTTTTTAGGGTTTTAAAGGTTTATTTGCAGTACCAATCCACTAGGAAGTCTGAAGTAATCATCATGCACTCTTACTAATCTCCCAGCAGGAACAATTTCCTGATTGGGAAGCAGAATATCTCCGTTAGGAAGTCTGAAGTAACCTCGATCGCGCAGTCTGACTACGGATCTAGCAGGAATAATTTGCCCATTGGGATATCTGATATCACCATTACCAAGTCTGACTACTCTGCTATAGGATTGGTTGTCACGATTCCAATTATCCCGATCTCTAGGGTTTCTGACTTCTACAGGATAGGATCTGCGATCGCGGTTCCAATTATCCCTGTCTCTAGAGTTTCTGACTTCCCTAGAATTGGATCTGCCGTCGCGGTTCCAATCTCGATCGCGATCGCCACCAACGTAGACTTTCGTCTGGGCACTTGCAGGCGCAGTCAAGAGAGTAGGAACAACGATCAGGGCAGCAGCAGCTAATACAATCGATATCCGGTTTGGTTTCAACATAGAATTGACTCCTTATTTACATTAAAGTTCTATTCTGTCGATCTATGGATTAAGCAATCTTAGACAGTTGCTTTTTTTGATATCAAAGTGTTTAATATTTACCTCATCGTATAAATTCATACATAATAATTATCATTCAAAACATCAAAATTGATGTATGACCAAAGTCATTAGTAATTCCAGACTGATGTATGACCAAAGTCATCAATTATTGAGTATGGGGCGTTAGGAGTGCTGAGTGCTGAGTGCTGAGTTAGGAGTTAGGAGTTAGGAGTTAGGAGTTTTGTTTATCTCCTTGTCTCCCTTGTCTCCCTTGTCTCCCTGCTCCCCTGCTCCCCCTGCCTCCTGCCTTCTGCCTTTCTTTGTAAGATTTTGCTACCGTCAACAGCGCAGATCGTTTAAGCTAGCTGAAAGATTCTTTGATTAGTGGCTTAAAGGCGGTAATGTGCCTAAACATGTTCGTTTGATTTCTTTTCTAATGGTATGTAGTTTATGGAGTATGCCAAAAGCCGCTAACGCGCAGGCATTAATACCCCATACACTGCAACTAGATGCGACAAAGTTAGAAAAACAGGGATTGAGCTTGGCACAAGAGGCGGCTCAACTAGCTCAGTTTCAACAGGTTGATTTAGCTTTGCCACGAGCGCGGCTGGCTAGTCAACTCGCTCCTGGGAATGATAAAGTGTGGTTGCTCTTAGGTGGATTGCAGTTGCAATCCAAAGAATTTGATGGGGCGATCGCTAGTCTGAAAAAAGCGCAATCTCTCAACCCCAAAAATGGTGATATTTTGTTTGCTTTGGGTTCAGCGAATTTTCAGCAGAAAAATTACCAGGCTGCTGTTGTCAATTATCAAGATGGTTTGAAGTTAAAACCCAACGATCCAGAGGGTTTATTTGATTTGGGTAATGCTTACTATTTGCTGGGTAAATTGCCAGATGCGATCGCCCAGTACGATAAAGCCGTCTCCCAAGATAAAAAATTCTGGCCCGCGCTCAACAATATTGGCTTAATCAACTACGAACAGGGTAATATCTCCGAAGCGATTAAGCGATGGCAATCTGCTGTAACCCTTGAAAAACAAGCCGCAGAACCTTTATTGGCCTTAGCCGTGGCACTGTATACTAAAGGCGATCGCCAACAAGGACTAACCTTGGGAGAAGCTGCACTCCGTATCGATTCGCGCTATGCTAATTTGAATTTCCTCAAAGAAAATCTCTGGGGCGATCGTCTACTGTCTGATACGAAAAAATTCCTAGAATTACCACGTATTCAAGCAGCCATACAGCAACGAGAAAACTCATCATCAGCGCCTACGCCTAGAAAACAGCCGACTCAATAGGAGTTAGAAGTTAGGAGTTAGGAGTTAAAAGTTAAATATTTCAACTCCTCACTCCTCACTGATAACTCTTAACTCTCCTATTGCCACTTGCCTAACAGTACCTTTTCGTAGTACATCTATACTAGATAAATACAGGAATTAGTTGCCCAAAAACATTGGCAAGCAAGTATTCCTGAAAATAAGTCGTTAATTCTCAGTGTTAGTCTGTGGGTAGAAGTGCGATGATTTGGTCAACGAACTGTTGATGGTCAACAACTGGCTTAGAAATGTAGCCATCAGCACCGCTTTGCTTGAGAAAGTTCTCGCGATCGCCTTCCATAGCATGTGCTGTCACCAGAATCACAGGTAAGTTTGCTGTTTTTGGATCGGATTTTAACATTTGTGTAATCTTAATTCCATCAACAGACTTGCCTTGGTAAACACTTCTGGAGAGAGAAACATCCATCAAAATCAGGTCGGCTTCTCCTAATTGGGCAATTTTGATGACTTCTTCGACATTCTCAGTGTGTTTTACGCCCAAGCCACCACGCTTGGACAAAATTTTGGAAAAAACACGAGCATTAATTAGATCGTCTTCGACAATTAAAACAGTTTTCATGAGAATTTTAGTTATAGAGGTGAAGAGATTCAAGAATTCCAGAATACAAAATTAAAGATTTGCAATCATGATGAAAAGAAGTCAGAAGACAGAATTCAAAATACAGAATACCCTAACACTCAAGTCAGGGGTAAGAGTCATGGAAAGAATTTTTTCTTTACGCGCGTTTAAAATCGCTTGCTCTAAACCTGAATTTTCTATCCAGTCCCACAAAATCCATTTTGAATTCTGTCTCCCGAATTATAAATTTTTCTTCGGTAAGTATCATGGCTACTAAGTTTATGTAGATTATACTCGTGTGCATCCTTTTTAATAGTCAATGTGCATCTTCGTCATAAGGATGATACTACTGCTTTTTCTTCTGTGACTATCAAAATTTTGTTATGAATCTCATTTCATCCGTTATGCTGTGGTTGCCGCAGTGTTGAGTTCCATCGGCTTTTGTGTA
This sequence comes from Nostoc sp. DSM 114160, assembly GCF_053470305.1. Lineage (NCBI taxonomy): Bacteria > Bacillati > Cyanobacteriota > Cyanophyceae > Nostocales > Nostocaceae > Nostoc > Nostoc sp. DSM 114160. The sequence goes on from NZ_JBPFGO010000002.1 coordinate 1,621,912, forward strand.
GTTAAATTTCAGGGAAAAAACTCATGGCAAAACAGTTAAACCTTCTCTCAACGGGACAGGTAATTCCAACAGCCCTGCATACCGAGATGCAACGGTCTTATCTAGAATATGCCATGAGCGTGATTGTCGGGCGAGCGCTACCAGACGTGCGTGATGGCTTAAAACCAGTGCATCGGCGCATTTTGTATGCAATGCACGAACTCGGTTTGGTACCAGATAGACCTTATCGAAAATGTGCTCGTGTAGTGGGTGATGTGTTGGGTAAATACCATCCCCACGGCGACCAATCAGTTTACGATGCCTTAGTCAGACTGGTGCAGGATTTTTCTAGCCGCTATCCCTTGCTGGCAGGACATGGTAACTTTGGCAGCGTCGATAATGACCCGCCAGCAGCAATGCGCTACACAGAAACGCGCCTCGCACCGATCAGCCATGAGGGAATGCTGACAGAAATTGGTGAAGAAACTGTGGAATTTGTCGGTAACTTTGATAATTCCCAGCAAGAACCAACAGTGTTACCTGCTCAGTTGCCGTTTCTGTTACTTAATGGCTGTTCTGGTATTGCTGTGGGAATGGCGACAAATGTACCACCCCACAATTTGGGGGAAGTTGTTGATGGGTTAATTGCTTTAATCGACAACCCAGATTTGCCAGATGAAAAATTATTTGAGCTAATTCCAGGGCCAGATTTTCCCACTGGTGGGGAAATAGTTGGTGAAACGGGAATTCGGGAAGCATATACCACAGGTAAAGGTGGAATTCTGCTGCGGGGAGTCGCAACTGTAGAGGAAATTCCCGCCGCTAGGGGAAGCAAGCGCCGGACGGCAATTATCATTACAGAATTGCCTTATCAAGTGAATAAGGCTGCCTGGATTGAGAAGGTAGCGGACTTAGTCAATCAAGGACGCTTGCAAGGAATTTCCGATCTTCGGGATGAGAGCGATCGCGAAGGGATGCGGGTGGTAATTGAACTCAAACGCGATACCAATCCCCAAGAAGTTCTCCAGCATTTATATCAGCAAACTGCTTTACAAATGACTTTTGGGGCGATTCTGCTGGCAATAGTCGATGGACAACCCCGCCAGTTAAGTTTGCGTCAACTGTTGCAGGAGTTTTTGAGATTCCGAGAAGAGACGCTGAACCGTCGTTACAATTACGAGTTGGGTAAGGCCCAAAATCGCGTGCATTTGGTAGAAGGTTTGCTGAAAGCGCTGTCTAATTTAGATGAAGTAATTCAAATTTTGCGCCAAGCTCCCGATGGGAGTACGGCAAAAATTAACCTTTGTAGCCGACTGGATTTGAGTGAGGTACAAGGAGATGCAATTCTCGCTATGCCGTTGCGTCGCCTCACTAGTTTAGAACAGCAAAATTTGCAGCAGGAATTTGAGCAGATCAGCGAACAAATTAGCTTATTGGAGCTATTACTGAGCGATCGCCGCGAATTATTGAAGGCGCTGAAAAAAGATTTGCGATCGCTTAAGCGCAAGTACAGCGATCCCCGGCGAACGAAAATTGCAGAGGAGCAAAAGTATAAGGTAGAGGAGCAGAAAGGCAGAGGGGCAGAGGGGCACAGAAGCAAAGGGGTAGAGGAGGAAGAACTTAAATCTTCAGAACCAGTAGAGGAAGCGATTTTAGAATTTACCCAACGGGGTTATGTCCGCCGCACCCAACCATCTGCGAGAAAGTCAAAAGCTGAAAATGGTCTGCACGATAATGACTTCATTATCCAAACTGTGTTGACTGACACAGGGAAAGACTTGCTAATACTAACTGGTGGCGGCAAAGTGTATCCGGTGAATGTGGGAGAAATTCCTCTAACTACTGGGCGTTCTCCACGGGGAAAACCTTTGATCACTATGCTCAGTAGTACTGCTCAAGGCACTCAAGAAGCTGTTGTCAGCCGCTTTTTGCTGCCGGAAAATCTCGAAACTAGACAGATGATTCTCTTAACGAAACAGGGAAGAATTAAGCGTCTGTCTCTGGGAGAATTCACTAACCTGACTCGGCGCGGCATCACGATTTTGAAGCTAAAAGACGATGATGAATTGTCATTTACCCAGTTCGCAAAACCAGGGGATCATCTGATTTTAGCTAGTTCCGGTGGGCGAATGTTGCGCTTTGCAGTTAATGATGAACAATTGCCGGTCATGGGACGCACAGCAATGGGTTTACAAGCATTTCGACTATTGAGAAATCAGCAAATGGTTGGCTGTGTCACTGTCGGTAAAGATGACCAACTGCTGCTAGTTACTCAAGAAGGATATGCCAAGCGGATGGCTGCGAGTCAGTTAAGAGCGGCTAATCGCGGTGATTTAGGCACGCAAGCGCTGAAATTTGCTAGCAAAACTGACAACTTAGCTGGTATGGTCATGGCGATGCCTTCGGCGGGCTACGCCAACGCATCTGGCGAAATAGCTTTAGTAACGAATAAGGAGCGGGTCGTGCGGATACCTGTAGAAACAGTGCCGCTCTTAGGTAGGGATGTCAAAGGTGAAAGCATCCTCCAACTCAACCGCGATGAAAAAATCATCACCGTGGCGGAAGTGCGATCGTAAATTAGGGTGATGTTCAACTTGCGACAAGCCAACTTGCAGGATTTAGAGGCACTAATCCAACTGCGTCTCGAACTCCTGCGGGAAGCTGGCGATATTAAAGGTGATGACACCACAAACCTAGCAGAAGCAACTCGAAAATATCTTGGCGAAAAAATACCGACGGGTGAGTTTTTAGCTTGGGTAGCTGAAGTGAATAACCAAATTGTCGCCACTAGCGGCTTGGTATTTTTTCAACGACCCCCCCTTACAACGGCAATTTCTCAGGCTTAGAAGGCTACATTCTGAACGTTTATACAATTCCGATGTGGCGAGGACAGGGAATTGCAACAGCATTATTAAAAGAAGTTATTAACTTTGTGAGAGCAACTGAGGCAAAACGCCTCTGGCTTCACGCCACTGAGGATGGTAAACATATCTACGAGAAGCTTGGTTTTGTCTCGACTGCAAAAGAAATGGAAATTGTCTGGTAGTCACTTAAATTATCAATAATTTTTCTATTTTAAAAGGCAAAATATATTTAAGATCAAGCGATTCAATTAAATTAATTGATAAATAATCTCAACAGTATAAAATTATTTATAAAGCTAAAAGTCTGAATCACATTTCTTTTACCTCAGAAACTCTTACTGAAGGCTGATGTTTTAGTCTGTATAAATAGCTATTTCTATTTATGTCAAGCTATGGAAACAAAAGTATAAAAAATGTTGTCTTTATGAAAATATTTGTTATATTAGTTTACATAAGGCAATAAACATTAAAAATTGAATTTGGAGTTCTAACCATGACAAATGCAACCACAACAAAAGTCACTACTCCCGTAATTGAAGATCGCAACGCTTGGCGTTGGGGCTTTACCCCACAAGCAGAAATTTGGAACGGTCGCTTGGCAATGATTGGCTTTTTAGCAGCCGTTTTGGTTGAGCTTTTTTCTGGTCAAGGCTTTCTACATTTTTGGGGCATCCTATAATAAGTTTTAATATTTAAGATGACCTATAAATAAAAAAACCTGGAGTGCTAATTCACTACCAGGCTTTTATTTTTTTGTCATTTGTTAGTTGTCATTTGTCATTTGTTTATTCACTAATGACCAATGACTAATGACTAGTTGACTACCGAATATATTCCTTGAGAACGCTGTTACGATTTGGATGGCGTAACTTGCGGAGTGCCTTCGCCTCAATTTGACGAATCCGTTCGCGGGTGACGTTGAAAATCTGACCGATTTCCTCAAGGGTTTTCATCCGACCATCATCCAAGCCATAACGCAGTCTGAGGACATCACGTTCGCGGGGACTAAGACTGTCGAGGACTTTTTCAAGGTCTTCGCGCAGAAGATTTTTGGAAACTTGGTCTTCTGGTGTCTCACCATCGGATTCAATAAAATCGCCCAATCGAGAATCTTCTTCTTTACCAATTGGCGTTTCTAATGAAATTGGTAACTGGGCAGATTTCGCAATAAACCGCAACTTTTCAATGGTCATTTCCATGCGAGTAGCGATTTCTTCCTCAGTGGGTTTGCGACCCATTTCTTGAGATAGTAACTTGGTAGTTTTCTTAATCCGAGAAATGGTTTCGTAAAGGTGAACTGGAAGCCGAATTGTGCGGGATTGATCTGCGATCGCGCGGGTAATTGCTTGACGAATCCACCATGTAGCGTATGTAGAAAACTTATAACCTTTTTCGTGGTCAAACTTTTCAGCGGCACGAATCAAACCGAGACTGCCTTCCTGAATTAAGTCCTGGAACGACAAACCACGATTCATGTATTTCTTAGCAATTGAAACTACAAGACGGAGGTTAGATTGCACCATCTTGTCTTTCGCCCGACGACCAACATGGAGGCGATAACGAAAGGCTGGTAGTGGCAGTTGTACTGCTTCTGCCCATTCACTATCTCGAGGATCGCGATCTAATTGCTCCGAGAGTCTTTCGCGTACTCTCTCTAATTCCAGCAAATCGGCTATTTTCCGCGCCAATTCAATTTCTTCATCTGCCCGCAACAGACGAATTCTACCAATTTCTTGCAAGTAAAGCCGAATTGAATCTTCTGTGTAATGCTTTTTCTTGCTTTGTGTCCGACGACGCGATTTAGCGGCTTTTCCAGACTTTGCGTCGTCCTCATCAGACTGAGGCTCTAAAAATTCCTCGTCACCTTCATCTACGATCAGCAAGTCCTCTTCATCGTCTATTAAGAGTTCTTCTAACTCGAGCTCAGGCTGATTCATTATTTCTAGGTCAGGCTGATATATGCTTTCGAGTACGTTGTTAGCCTGGTTCATGCCGCGTTCCTCATGCTCCTTGCAGAATCAATTACTCAAGATGTGTTTACTGCTCTTTTAAACGAGCCAATTGCCAACCGAAAATAAACTTTTTGGCAGATTTGCCAGAGATATTTTCAGAGGTTTTAGACCTCCGGTAGGAGGGTTTTTACTTTAGTTTAAGCAACTACTAAAGGTGACTTGCTCACTTTAGTAAATGTTATATGTGTTGCTATCACATATTGCTTTCAACTAACTGGTCAAAAGAAAGACTCGCCTTTATCAAAAAATTTACCACTCTATACAAATGAGTTCATACTGTTGGCAGATTTTTGTATAAAGACTCTTCCGATTGTAGCCTGTTTCACAGAATTTGCACTCTTTTTGTGTATTAATCATGAATTCATTAAGCAACTTTTAGCTACTTTTACCAAAAAGACATTGAAAACGGGATTTATACCCTGGAATTTTTTCTCCACTTTTCGGAATTGCAGTGACGCTCTTATTACATTACGAAGTAAGTACGCTTGCTTATGCCGAATTTCATGTATTTTACACAACATTAATTACTGAGAAAGAGTGCAATATACGTTAACTCAGACTATTCGTCTTAACTACCCATTTTTACATTTCCTTCATAAATTAAGCATCCCTTAGACTAAAACGGGTATTGTCCTTGGGTAAATACAACAACCGTGGTGGTGCTTGCCTGAAAGCAGTTAACCTTTTACGTACTACCTACCTTAACTGAGGAGTTGAGGCGGTGGCAAAATCGACCCGATCGAAGATCGATTTAGGTTTACTAATTCGGTCTTATTCACACGTTAGCGCACTGTGGTGATTTCAGCCCTATGAAACTTGACAAACTTTTTTTATTGTATACAAGGATATTTTAATCAATTCAAAAACAATTTGTCCTGCGAACTTGCCAATCTCATCTTACTTTTAGGCAAAAGTACATTAGATACATATAAGAAGATCGCGATCGCCACAGCACTACATGAAGATATTAACAAGTTTTCAGCCTTCTGGTGTGTACTTCCAACAGCTATTACCTCGAACACAGAGAATCCAGCAGATTACCTGATGATTTAGTTACAAAAATTTTTTTGCGTAAAGTAAATGTAATTTTAAATACTTTAGCTTCGGTAATTTACTGTCATCTAATGATGAGAAATCCTCAAAATACTTATTAATTGCTGTTGGATAGATGATATTTAGTTATTTCCTTAAAGCATAACAAATGTGTTTCTAGCTAGTGGTTCAAATTAATCAGCGAGTCAGAGCAAAGAGTATTATCTGGACTAACTTTCCAATAAAGTTGGTAGTTTTGCTAACAATCGAGCATTGATTGTTTCGACAATATTGACAATTGGTAAATTATATGGTTTTGCAAACGAAAAATTGAAGTATTTGTAGTTTTTTGTAGTGCAAAGCGATCGCTTGTATGACAAGTCAACTTAATTTTTTTATTGATTATTAGAGATTAATTTAAAATCACAGTGGCTTTCAAAATTGAAAACTGGAGACTATGAACTTTGCAGAACTAGCGTAGTGTTGGGGTAGTATTTAGACTTGTAGGAAAATTAGGTGGCACAAGTACCCGATCGACTATATGAACGATGCCATTGCTAGCTGGGATGTCTGGCTGAGTCACCTTAGCGTTGTTGACTGTGATTGAGTTGCTGGCACGATCGACTGCGATTTTAACCGGACTACCCTCAACTGTTTTAACTTCTCCAGATGTCAATTGCTGCGAGGTAATTCCTCCAGGTATGACGTGGTAGGACAGAAGCTTGACTAATTGTTGTTTGTTTGCTGGTTGTAAGAGTTGGTCTAGAGTAGCTTTTGGTAAAGCAGAGAAAGCAGCGTCAGTAGGTGCAAATACTGTATAAGGGCCTGGTGTAACCAATTGTTCAGTTAATCCGGCAGCTTGCACTGCTTGAATGAGAGTTTTAAACTGTCCTTGATTAGCTGCTGACTTTGCTAATTCTGCTAAATTTTGGGTGGCAATAGTGGGAGTAGGAGTTGGCGTGACGGGCAAGACAGTTGTTGAAGGGACAGTTGCTGTAGGAGTTTCTACAACAGGTTGAGCGCAGGCAGATAGAGCAACTAAGCTACCGATGCCAATAAAATTGAACAATGTTCCTACTATGCCTTTGCTCACTCTCATAGCTTTGTGTAGAATCCAGTTAAATAAGGAATTATTAACAATAGTTAATGAATTTGTGGATATAGTCACTCATCTAACGACATAATTTGTAGTAAAAATATTAATACAACAAGTTTATAAATTACATAATTTGTCATCCTCCAAAAGATGTAGTTTTTATATAATTTTGGCTATAAAGTCTTTAGCAAAATCTGTTGCAGGAATATCAAGTAATATTTCAAAGTTAAAGATCCCCGATTTCTCGAATAAATCGGGGATCTTGTTTTTTACGAATGATTTAGGACTGTTGGTACTTAGATATCTAGATCGGTGAAGTTGAGTTTAGAGCCATAGGTTTCGATAAATTCTCGTCTGGGTGCGACCCGATCGCCCATTAAAATTGTGAAGATGCGATCGGCTTCGGCGGCATCCTCAATTTCGACTTGCTTCATTTTACGAGTTTCTGGGTTCATGGTGGTGTCCCAGAGTTGTTGTGGCATCATTTCACCCAAACCTTTGAAGCGTTGGATGGTGTAGTTGGCGTTAGCCGGAAATTTGGCGATCGCTTGATTTTTTTCGCGATCGCTATAGCAGTACTCATGATTACGTCCCCGTTCTACTTTATACAGTGGGGGACAAGCAATATAAATAAAGCCTTGTTCGATGAGCGATCGTTGATATCGATAGAAAAATGTTAACAACAAAGTCCGAATGTGCGCTCCATCTACGTCAGCATCAGTCATGATGACTATCCGGTGATAGCGCAGTTGGGTGGAATCGAATTCATCACCTTTGACACCTAAACCGAGGGCTGTAATTAACGCTTGAACTTCGTTATTTTTATAAATTTTAGCGTCGTCGGTTTTTTCAATGTTGAGAATTTTACCACGTAGAGGCAAGATAGCTTGAGTACGGCGATCGCGTCCTTGTTTTGCACTCCCGCCGGCTGAGTCCCCTTCTACGATGAATATCTCAGATTCGCCAGGGTCACGAGAACTACAATCTGCCAATTTACCGGGTAATGGCGAAGATTCCAGTACAGATTTGCGTCTGACTAATTCCCGTGCATGACGTGCGGCTTCTGCGGCTTTAAAAGCTTGGATAGCTTTATCTAAAATCGCATCAGCAACGCTGGGATGAAATTCTAGATACTCGGTAAGGACTTCTCCTACCAAAGAATCGACAATTCCCCGGACTTCGGTGTTACCGAGTTTAGTCTTAGTTTGTCCTTCAAATTCGGGATCGGGGACTTTAACCGAAATTACCGCAGTCAAACCTTCGCGGACGTGTTCGCCACTGAGGTTGGGTTCATTTTCTTTAATTTTATTTCGTTTGCGGGCGATCGCATTTAATGTCCGAGTCAGAACTGCTTTTAACCCTTCTAAGTGCGTACCACCATCTACCGTGCGAATATTGTTAGCAAAACCTAGTACATTATCCGTATAAGCATCAGTACACCATTGCAATGAAACTTCTACTTGTACGTTGTTGCGTTCTCCCTGCACATAGATAATTTCTTCATGCAGCGGTTGCTTTTCGCGGTTCATGTACGCAATGTACTCTTTAATGCCACCCTTGTACTCGTAGGTTTCTACCTTAGCTGTATCGCTTTTTAGTAGTTCTAAACGATGGTCAGTAAAAGTAATTTTGACACCTGCATTCAGATACGCCAATTCCCGTAGGCGACCTGATAAAGTGATGTAATCAAACTCAATGCTCGTAGTGAATATTTGGATATCTGGCTTAAAAGTAACAGAAGTTCCAGTTCTAGCTTCTTTGTAAGGCTTGACTTGCAGCTCGCTAACTGGGACACCACGTTCATAGCGCTGAAGATGAACCTTTTTATCTCGCCAAACCGTAACTTCTACAACTTCAGATAGGGCATTAACAACAGAAATACCAACCCCGTGCAATCCTCCAGAAACTTTGTAACCACCACCGCCAAACTTACCACCGGCGTGCAGTACCGTCATTACGGTTTCCAATGCCGATTTCCCAGTACGCGAGTGAGTATCTACGGGAATACCGCGACCATCATCTGTTACAGTCACCGAACCATCAGCGTTGATATCCACTTCTATATGAGTGCAATGACCCGCCAAAGCCTCATCGATTGAATTGTCCACCACCTCGTAAACTAAATGGTGGAGTCCTCGCGGTCCAGTGGTACCGATGTACATTCCTGGTCTTTTGCGGACGGCTTCCAGACCTTCCAGAACTTGAATCTGATCGGCACTGTAACTGCTCGTCATGTAAACTCTCCTGATGTGTGGGTTTAAAATCGCCGAAAGGCAAATAAAAGGAAAAACACTCCAAAATTGTAACACAAAAGCCTTGCTGGCGTCTGTAGGGCATTTTCAAGAGAAGTTTATACTGGGGTTGTAGTACCGTGGAAAAAGCCAAGGGAGGCAGGGGGGCATACTTCTCTACGAGAGGCTACGCCAACGACTGCGCTCAGTAACCGGGGGAGCAGGGGAGGCAGGGGGGCTGGGGAAAAGGTTAAAGGTTAAAGGGAAAAGGAATAAATTTAATCTTTCCCCTTTTCCCCTTACCCCTTTCCCTTTCCCCATACCCAATGCCTAATGCCCCATAACAAATGACAAATGACAAATGACAAATGACTAAATTAATTGTGATTTGTGGAGCGACGGCAACGGGTAAATCGGGTTTAGCTTTGGCTTTGGCGATGCGTTTGGGTTCTGTAATTCTGAGTGCTGATTCTCGTCAAGTTTACCGTGAGTTTGATATTGGGACAGCTAAACCGACTGTAGCTGAACAAAAATTGGTGCCGCACTATTTAATAGATATCTGCAATCCAGCAGATATGATGACAGTATCAGACTATCAGCAGCAAGCACAAGCTTTAATTGCTTCTGTTGGTGTTACACCACTGTTTCTAGTTGGTGGCACTGGTTTATATATACGTTCGATTGTCCAAGGAATGAAAATTCCGAGAGTTGCACCACAGATGGAATTGCGATCGCAGCTTGAATCTCTCGGACAACCACAACTCCACGCAATTTTACAACAAGTCGATCCAGTTGCAGCACAAAAAATTCATGGCAATGATTCAGTACGAACTTTAAGAGCATTAGAAGTATATTATGTTACTGGATATCCGATTTCAGAACAGCAAGGGGAGAATCCGCCCAATTATCCGATTTTGCAAATTGGTTTAGATTGCGATGTTGAAAAGTTGCTTGCTCGTATTCAACAGCGTACTGAGCAAATGATAGCAAATGGTTTGGTTGCTGAGGTGGAGTATCTTTGTCAAAAATATGGCGCTGATTTGTCTTTGTTGAATACTTTGGGTTATCAAGAAATCAAGCAATATTTGGCTGGGGATATTTCCTTATTTCAAGCGAAAGAATTAACAATTTTGCATACGCGACAATTTGCCAAGCGACAACGTACTTGGTTTCGAGCATATCCAAAAATTGAATGGTTTGATGCAGACGATCCTAATTTATTAGAGAAGGTTTGGCATCGGATAAATGAGTTTATAATTCGCGCAAGTTAGTGAGAATTTTTTTATTCATTCATCTATTGAAATTATTACTGAAGATGAGTGCAATCGCAATCTCAGCCTATCGAATCTGTGTTTTTACTCCCATATCCTTTGAACTGGGTATATATCAAAGACAGCATCTATACTTAACAAAGGCATCTTTTCAACTATTGTCTGAGCGATTAAAATTCGGTCGAAAGGATCGCGGTGATGACTTGGCAAAGCTTCCAAAGCATAGATATGAGTCAATTCAATAGGTAATATTTGTAGATTATTCACTCGCTGTTGAGTTTCGATGAAATTCAGAAGCGACGAGCTTAAATTTAGCTTACCAAGCTGAGATTTTATTTGTAATTCCCAAACACTAGCCATACTAACTACCCAAAAATTGTTAGTATCAATTAATAAATTTCTAACTCTCTGCGATAGTTTGTCTGGGTTTCCTGCTGACCAAATAATTACGTGAGCGTCTAATAATAGTCTCATCCCTCACTTTCACCTAACCAAAATTTATCAGGTAAAGGTTCATTAAAATCATCACTTATCCAAATCTTACCTTGGTTTAAACCTAGTACCCGCTTTTGGTCTGTTTGTTGGGGTTGAGCATATTTTTGTGCGAGAAATTCGACAAAATCTAGCACCTCTTGCTGCTGTTCTGGTGCTAGGGTTTGCAGCTTTGCAATTAATTTTGAGGTGGAATCTAAAACTTGGTAAGTCATTTCACACTCTCCTGTTAAATGTCTGACTCTATGTTAATCTAGCCCCACAATTAACAGAATATCTGAATTCTACCATCATTCAACGTACTCCTTAGAAGACATCGCGCCTTCCGTACTTAAATTATGCGATCGCTTTTACTCACATTTGACTGCTATTCTTGCAACAATAGTAATTACAGCTATACTAACCAGCCTGCAATATCTACCTTGAATTTGAAAAAACTATGCTTACCCAAGATAAAAAACAACGCAACTGGAAACCTATTCTCAAAGCATTCGAGGCTGTCCTTGGCAAAAATGGTGTGGTGCAACGCCGCGAAGAACTCATTACCTATGAATGCGATGGTTTAACTGGTTATCGCCAACGTCCGGCTGTGGTGGTTTTACCCAGAACTACAGAACAAATTGCCCAAATTGTGAAGATATGCAATCAATACTCTATCCCCTTCATAGCACGCGGCTCTGGCACTGGTCTATCTGGTGGTGCTTTACCATTAGAAGATTCTGTTTTAATTGTCACTTCTTTAATGCGGCAAATCCTCAGCATTGATTTAGAAAATCAACGGACTGTTGTACAACCTGGGGTGATTAATAGTTGGGTAACACAAGCTGTTAGTGGTGCTGGATTTTACTATGCTCCTGACCCTTCCAGTCAAATTATTTGCTCTATTGGGGGCAATATTGCCGAAAATTCTGGTGGCGTACATTGTCTCAAATACGGTGTTACTACTAACCACGTTTTAGGATTAAAAATTGTCACGCCAGAGGGGGAAATTATCGATTTAGGCGGGCAAATTCCTGAAATGCCTGGTTATGATTTAACAGGTATTTTTGTTGGTTCTGAAGGTACTTTAGGAATTGCCACAGAAATTACTTTGCGAATTCTCAAAAGTGCAGAATCAATTTGTGTGCTGTTGGCAGATTTTACTAGTATTGAAGCTGCCGGGGCAACTGTTTCTGACATCATCAGCGCCGGCATTATTCCTGGTGGTATGGAAATGATGGATAACTTCAGCATCAATGCAGTTGAAGATGTTGTCGCAACTAATTGTTATCCCCGCGATGCTACAGCTATTTTGCTAATAGAAATTGACGGTTTAGAAGTTGAAGTTGCAGGGAATAAACAGCGAGTTACCGAAATTTGTCAAAAGAATGGGGCGCGGAATGTCACTTCTGCTACTGACCCAGAAACTCGGTTGAAATTATGGAAAGGACGCAAAGCTGCTTTTGCTGCAGCTGGACATTTAAGCCCAGATTATTATGTTCAAGATGGTGTTATTCCTCGAACTCAGTTGCCTTATGTTCTGCACGAAATTAAGACATTAAGTGAACAATACGGTTATCCTGTTGCTAATGTATTTCATGCTGGCGATGGCAATCTTCATCCGCTAATTCTTTATGATAATTCTGTGTCTGGTGCATTGGAACAAGTAGAAGAAATGGGTGGAAAAATTCTCAAACTTTGCGTCCAAGTTGGTGGTAGTATTTCTGGCGAACATGGCATCGGCGCAGAGAAAAGGTGCTATATGCCACAGATGTTTAGCCAAGTTGATTTAGAAACCATGCAATGGGTACGGCAAGTTTTTAATCCTAAAGGGTTAGCAAATCCTGAAAAGATATTCCCCACACCACGAACTTGTGGGGAAGCAGCAAATACATCGACACTAAAACAATTTGAAGGTGTGGAAAGATTTTAATAAGAAAGAATTAAGGAGTCAGAATGGGCTAAACCTTAGCTATCCGCTAACAGGAGTCAGGAGTCAATACAGTTCAGATAAAACCAAAACACTTGTAGAGACGGCGATTTATCGCGTCTCAAAAACCTACGATTTTGTACAAGTAGCGGTTTGAACCGTATTGAGTTAAAAGTTGGGAGTCAGAATTTATTAGGTTTTGGTATCGTCAAGTATATTCATAACTAAAACTGGCTCCGTATTATTTCAACTATCCTGACTCCTGACTTCTGAATTCTGAGTTCTGAATCATCATTTCTTTACATCATCCGGAGGATTACAACTTTATTTTGTAGTTATATATATTCCGATCGCACTAGGTCACGCTTACAAATGAATCGGGTTGCTCGCCGTTGTGTTGCTTACTTGCTGTGTTTGGGATTAGTAGTCACTTTAACAGTTTTTTTACCCTCTTCACTGCCAGTTTATTCCCAAAAAAACAGTCCTTTAACTACAGAAATCCGCGGCGTTTGGCTGACTAATGTTGCTAGTGGTGTACTATTTGTCCCTTGGGGTATTAACCGTGCTATAAATCAATTATCGACTCTCAACTTTAATACGATTTATCCTGTAGTTTGGAACCGAGGACATACTTTTTATAAAAGTGCTGTAGCCAAAATAACTACAGGTTCAGAAACTCAACCTTTGCTTAACTTCATGCACGGTGGACAGGATGTTTTAGCAAAAATAATCACACTTGCCAAAAATAAAGATTTGAGAGTCATTCCTTGGTTTGAATACGGGTTCATGACGCCGCATTATTCACAATTAGCAAGGCGTTATCCTGACTGGTTGACAATTGGACAAGAAGGTATAAACTCTATTCAAGATGTTCCACCAGAAGAAATCGACAATCTTTTAATCACTAAACAAGCTTGGCTGAATCCCTTACATCCACAAGTACAAGAGTTTATCCAAGGGTTAATTTTAGAAGTAGTCAGGGATTATGATGTGGATGGTATTCAACTTGACGATCATTTTGGGATGCCTGTACAGTTCGGTTACGATCGCTTCACTATTGAACTCTACCAGCAAGAACATCAAGGCAAAAGTCCCCCTAATGACCCTTTTAACCCAGAATGGATGCGGTGGCGGGCAGATAAAATTACTGATTTCATGGCAGAAATCTATCAAGCTGTGAAGGCAGTTAAGCCCAAACTCAAAATATCTCTGTCTCCTAACTATCAAGCTTTTGCTTATAAATACTATTTGCAAGATTGGGAAAATTGGGTAAAAAAAGGTTTAGTTAATGAGTTAATTTTGCAGGTGTATCGAAATGACAAAAAGTCTTTTATCGCTCAACTAGAACTTCCATCGATCAAATTGGCTCAAAGTCTAATTCCTGTAGGTATTGGGATATCAACAGGAACGGTAGGTAATCCGGTGAAAATGGCACAAGTTAGAGAACAGGTTCAGGTAGTACGCGATCGCAATTTTGATGGTATCTCCTTTTTCTACTGGGAGAGTCTGTGGGGTTACATCGTACCGGAATCACCCCAACAGCGACGCAAAGGTTTTTTTGAGATGTTTAATGCAAAAACTGTCAGACTATTACAAACAAAGCAACTTTGATGCCATTCGCGCCTAATAATACTAGATTTGGCTTTACATTGCTGTGGACTTTAGCTACTTTTGGCGGATTTTTATTGAGTTTACTCTTAATTGAAGTCGGCGAAAAGCCAGATGTTGGGGTGGTAGAGGCTGCTATCGGCGGATTTGCGATCGCACTTCCTCAAGGTTGTCTTCTTAAACAACCTATATTTTGTATCAGGTGGATTTTGTCAAGTCTGCTGGGTTGGAGTATTATCACTGCGATCGGTATTGGTGCGGTGGGTTGGATTGTACCTAGCACTCAGATTCTTCCCCTGAGAATCCTGTCTGGGGCGGTTTATGGTGCCCTTGGCGGCTTGGGGATCGGATTGGCACAATGGTTAGCAATTCCCCAGCCTGTAGCTTGGCGATGGATATTTGTCTCTGCGGCAAGTTGGGCGGTTGCTGTCCCCTGTGGGTTCTGCTGTGGGGATCGTCTGGCGCTACTTAAGCCAGTTATTTTTAGGCGAAGTCATCGGCTTAGGTATCACTTGGCTGCTAGTTGGTGTCCTCACAGGAATGAATGCTCATAAATTGCGATTGTAAGTTGCCACAGACGCGATCGCTTGCATCTTTATTAAGAATTATCAACTTAATTGATATATACTTAGGTTTACACTTAGATATATGCGAAAATCTTAAAAAACTGTTAAAAATAAATTGCAGTAAGTTTGCCCTCACCTGCAAATGTATTTTCACCTTCAAAAAGCAGGATTTTGTTAAGCTGACTTTTATTAGCTTTCCTAGATTTCTGACAAGAAGTAGAGAAAGAGCAAAATTTCGATGAGCAACAGCTGACAAGACTTTGCTATAGGCGCTAAAGTGCATCTACTACAAGCGTAACGACAAGAGAGCGCCTAGAAGAGTCAGTAATACTAGAGTGGGACTCTCGCATGAATCTAAATCCAGTGGAATCAACTATGGAGTTGACAAAATTATCACCACCTCAAATTCTTTTTGGCACAGAAGTAGATGAAAAAAGTAGTAGCGAGCAGTTTCTACTAAGCATGTACGATTCTGTACAGGCATCAATATTTGTAGTTGATGTTTTGGAGGATGGAGATTTTCGATATGTGGCTCTTAATCCCACTCATGAACGGTGGATAGGGATTCGCTCAGACGATGTTCGCGGCAAAAAACCAGAGGATATTCTCTCTGCTATTGATGCTGCAAAGGTGCGTCAACATTATGCGGACTGCGTGCGATTCGGCACAACTATTTCTTACGAACAATGTTTGCAATTCCAGGGAGTTCCCACTTGGTGGAGTACGACTCTCACGCCACTAAAGGATGCTAACTCCAAGGTTTATCGATTGATTGGTACTAGTAGCAATATTACTTCTGCCAAGCAAGCAGAACAAGCAGTTGGACTTCAGGGTGAACGAGAGCAACTCTTAGAAGCGATCGCTGGACGGATTCATCAATCAGTAGAATTAGAGACAATTCTGCATCAAACAGCAATTGAACTGCGGCAATTTTTGAATTGCGATCGCGTGTTGATTTATCGTTTCGAGGCTGATGGTAGTGGAGTAATCATTGCTGAATCAACTGTAGCTACCAGCGATCCCCTATTAGGCAAAAACATCACCGATCCCTGCTTGAGTGGCAAACATCCAGAACACTACGGACAAGGTTGCATTCAAGTTGTCGAAGATATTTATGCAGCCGACTTGCATCCTTGCCATATAGATTTCCTGACATCTTTGCAGATCGGAGCCAATCTCGTCGTGCCGATTTTCCAAGAGCAAGATATGTGGGGGCTATTGATTGCCCAGCATTGCCACCAATCGCGTCAATGGCAGCAAACGGAAACTGATTTACTCAAGCAGTTGGCAACTCAAATCGGCATTGCAGTCCAACAGGCAGAACTGCATCAGCAACTCCAGGATCTCAAAGCCAAGATGGAGTTACAGAAGCAGAAACACATCAATCAGTTGCAGCAGGTGCGAAACTTTGAAGCCTTGGTGCGACGGATGACAGAACAAATCCGCGACAGTCTCGATCAAACTCAAGTATTGCAGACACTTACCCAGGAATTAGCAAAATTACTAAACCTTGAACGTTGCCAAATTGAACTCTACAGTACTTGTCAAACTCTAGTTACTATTGCTTACGAATACAGTATTAATTTGCCTCAATGTCAAGGATTAACTAAACAGATTGCAGATTATCTGGAAGTTTATCAGCCGCTGTTGCAAAAACAACCATTGCAATTTTTGGAAATTTTACCGGGATGGGAACCCAAGTTGCTAGTTATGTCCCAGATGGCTTGTCCAATTTTCGATCCTCAAGGAATTTTAGGAAATATTTGGTTGACAAGACCATCACAAGAGGCTTTTGACGAATTTGAAATTGAGCTAGTGCAGCAGGTAGCAAATGAATGTGCGATCGCCATTCGTCAAGCCCAGCTTTACAAACAAAACCAGGCACAGGTAAAAGAACTAGAAAAAAGCGATCGGCTCAAAAACCAATTTCTCAGAACCCTATCCCAAGAACTGCGGACACCAATAACCAGCATTAGCCTTGCAGTCCAAACTCTCGAAAGTGTCCTCACACCAGCAGAAATATCAGAAATAGAAATAGTGCCGCAACTCTTGCAAATTCTGCATAACGAATGTGGGCGAGAAAGCAAGTTAATTAACGACTTACTCACACTCACATATCTCGAAGCCGAACCCGATCCGCCAACCTTGATTGCCATTGACTTTCAAAGTTGGCTTCACCCCATTATCGAGTCTTTTCGAGACCTCACCAACTGCCAGCGACAGCAGTTAAACCTGACTGTCGATCGGGCGCTGCCACTTTTGGAGACAGATATTACTGATTTGGAGCGGATTGTCACCGAACTGCTCAACCATGCCTGCAAATACACTCCAGCCGGGGAAGCGATCGCAGTGTCTGCTCACTTAAGAGGGGATGCAGTCGAGCTTAAGATTACCAATTCCGGAATAGAGCTTACCAGCAATGAACTCTCACGGATTTTTGAACCTTTCTATCACCTTTCCAAACACGATCCTTGGAAACATAGCGGTACGGGGCTGGAGTTGGCATTAGTGCAGAAAATGGTCAGACATTTAGGCGGTTCAATTTATGTAGAGAGTGCAGCAGGGTCAAACCACCTTCACCGTCAAATTTCCCCTTTAATTCGTTTTTTGGGTGCGGCACTGGCAAATCTGTTAGAAGTTTGCTATGATGGTTATTCGTGCGGGTGACTAGCTCAACGGTAGAGCAGTAGACTCTTAATCTATTGGTTGCGGGTTCAAATCCCTCGTCACCCACTACTTCCAGCCTTTCAGAAAAAACCCCTTGCCTAAATGAATTAAGGCTACCTTTGCAGGAGTAAGGGTTGTTTTTTAGTTTAGCAGTGGAAGGGGAGATGCCTGCGGTAGTCTACATCAAAGCTTTTTAAATATTCTCCACCCATAAAAGATTACTTGCGTAGCTACTAGTTTTCAGTGCGTTATAAAATTTTTCGTCTGCTGTTACCATCTGGCATTGTTGAGTAATAGCAAGGGCTAAGTATAAACTGTCATACACTGCACGATCTGTCTGAAGGGCAATATCTAAAGCAAGTGGCATTAAAGGTTGAGATATGTACACCTCTACAGGAACTGCATTTAAATCTGCTAATATTTGTCTTGCATTTTCAGCCGTGTCTTCACCACGACGGACTCGTTTCCACAAGACGTTTACCCACTTCTGGGAAGAAAAAATCTGGAACTAAGAAAGTATGATTACTTCCTACTAAACGCCTAGCTGCACCAGAGTAGACTTCAGGAATGAACCACTTGATAGCAATGCTAGCATCTAAAACATACTGACTCACCGTTCTCTATCCTCGCGGATAAGTTCAGTACTATCACTAAAAATTTTTCCTGTATATCTAACTTGAGCGCGTGCTACAGCTTCTCTGGTTCTTTCCATGTCGCCGCCAGTGTGGTAGTGTGTCGCTTTTTCAGTCGCTTGTTGTAGGATCTGCTTTAGTTCTTCTTGCAAAGACCCTACCGTGTTGTTTGGCAAGAGTTTCTAGCTTTTCTAGAATAATAGGATCTAAATTTTCAACTAAGATTTGAGCCATAATTCTATGGTTGTTTTTTCTCTACTTTTATTCAAGATTTAAAATTAGTTTAGCAAGTGTAGACGCAAAGCAGCTTGTCTTGAGACATCACAATATTTCTGTAAAGCTAGGCTCCGGTTCTTTAAGCTTTCTTATGTGAAAATTAATATAAGTATTTTGGGGCTACAAATGTAGCTTGGATAGCAGGCAATCAATTGCAAGGGCGCCCGAATTCAATAAACAATTGCCCGAATTTAATATTGCGCTTCTCGCTTGATTGCAATATGGGAGTACAGCAACCACCAATATCCCATTCATAATGAGACATTTAAGGTAATTAAAAATTGGAGCAAAGCAAGTTGACTAGCTTCACTCCCAAATAATCTCAAAGTACACGCAGTAAGCTAGGAATGCTTTCAATCGCTGATAAATTCTGAATTTCTGCCAAAGCTTGCCTAAAATTGCCTTCTGGCACATCATGGGTGACAACCACAATCTCTGCTAGTTCCCCTTGAAAGCCAGTTTGGACAACTGACTCTAAGCTAACGCCATAGTTGCCAAAGCAAGTACCCAATTTACCGATAACTCCGGGTTGGTCATTGGTGAGGAAACGGGCGTAAAATCGAGTTATCAACTCTGCCATCGGTGCAATTTGGCAGTATTCCTGATGCCCACAAGTTAATAATGGATTTGTAACTGCTGTATTAGTTTTGAGGACAGCAACTAAATTCAAAATATCCGACGTGACAGCACTGGCGGTTGCACCAGCACCAGCGCCGGGACCAAAAAACATTACTTGCCCAATAGGTTCTCCTTCGACAAGAATCGCATTATAAACGCCGTTGATGCTAGCCAAAGGATGGGCTTGCGGTACTAAAGTAGGATGAACTCTGACAGAGAGGGAGGACGAGTGAGTATCACGTTTAGCGATCGCTAACAATTTAATCACAAATCCCAATTTTTCGGCGTAGGCAATATCTGTTTTGCTCACTTGCCGAATCCCCTCAGTATAAACATCTTGGAGGTTGATGCGTCCTCCGAAACCTAATGATGCCAGGATGGCAATTTTATCAGCTGCGTCTAAGCCATCTACATCGGCTGTGGGGTCAGCCTCAGCATAACCCAAACGTTGGGCATCAGCTAAAACATCATTAAAGTTACTGCCTTCTGTTTGCATCCGCGTCAGGATGTAGTTTGTTGTACCGTTAACGATACCCGTTACAGTATGAATTCGGTTAACACTTAAAGATTGCTTTAGAGGTTGAATCACTGGAATACCACCACCCACAGCAGCTTCTAGCATGACGTATACGCCAGCTTGATTGGCAGTTGTGAAAATTTCTGCTCCGAAGCGGGCGATCGCTGCTTTATTGGCTGTGACTACATGCTTGCCATTACTTAAAGCTTTGAGAATGAGCGATCGCGCCGGCTCCAGCCCACCCATCACCTCGACAACTATATCTACCGCCGGATCGTTGACAATTGATTCTAAATCTGTAGTTAAAACTTCTGTAGACAATTCTACTGTACGGGGTTTCTCTAGCGATCGAACTCCCACCCGATAAATTTCTATCTCTTGCAACAATGGGTGACGCCCAGCACTATCTTGCAACAACTGCACTGTTCCCGTTCCCACAGTGCCTAATCCCAGTATTCCTAGTTTCACACCCACAATTTTTGCACCCGATTTCACCAATAACAATTGTAGGTAGAGCGTTTGCCCTACCTACTGATTATCCTGCTTCCTTTGTCATTTGTCCTTTGTCCTTTGCTAATGACAAATGACTAATGACTAATTTAGTATGTTTCTACGTGCCAGCGATGAGCTTTCTTAAGTTGCTTCTGGTAATCACTCCAGGTTACGCCTTCTTTGGCAGCAGCAGTAGTTAAGGCTGCATCAATACCTTCTTCCATACCTCGCAAACCGCAGATGTAGGTGTGGGTTTTTTCGTTTTTAATCAACTGCCACAATTCATCAGCATGTTCTGCTACGCGGTCTTGGATGTACATTCTACCGCCTTGAGGATTTTTTTGTTCGCGGCTAATGGCAGGAGTCAGGCGGAAGTTATCAGGATATTTTTGTTCGATTTCTTCCAGTTCTTCCTTATATAAAAGGTTTGGAGTTGTCGGCACACCAAATATTAGCCAAGAGAATCCTTTAAATTGGTATTCTGGGTTAGCTGCTCTTTCCGCATCTTTAAACTGACGCCACAGATAAGCTCGCATGGGGGCAATACCTGTTCCGGTTGCCATCATGATGACATTAGCATCAGGGTCATCGGGTAACAACATTTCCTTACCCACGGGCCCGGTAATTTTTACATCTGCTCCTGGTTCTAGGAAACACAGGTGTGTAGAACAAACACCGTAAACTGTTTCGCCAGTTTCTGGGTGCTTATATTCTAATTGGCGGACGCACAGTGATACTGTCTTATCATCCACATCATCGCCATGACGAGTTGAGGCGATGGAATAGAGTCTAAGTTTTTCTGGCTTGCCGTTCTTGTCTAATCCTGGTGGAATAATCCCAATACTTTGACCTTCTATATACTTCAAATCCCCGGCGGAAATGTCAAATTTGAGGTGTTGAACAATACCAATACCACCTTCTTTGACTAGGGGTTCATTAGATATTACTTTGCCAATAAACGGAGCATTGGGACGGTAAGTGTTAACAGGAACGTCACCGTGGTCTTTTTTGGCTTTCGCTTGAGTCATGGTGTTGCCTTTCTTGTCCTTGTTCTTGAGCTGTTCTTCAGCTGATGATTTAGCGAGGCCTTTGGCTTCACTACCAGCATTTACAGGTGTGGCTTTACCATTCCCTTCACTGTCAGCAGTTTCCCCAGATGTTGCTAACTCGCTGACAACGCTTGTAGCATTCCCAAGTGAGGCTTTACCATTAACTGGCTCTAGAGCAGTTACGGGTTGGATGCTAACAATTGTGCCGCCTAGACGAGTGATACGTCGCATTTCTTGATTCATGCGGTTGTAAGGCACTCTGATGAACACACTGCCACTTTTCCGAATTGGGTAGTTAGTTTGGTCGGTTTCTTCACTCTGACGCAAACCCACTACTTCATAAAGGAAGATGCGGCTACCTAATTCTGTGTTGGCAGCACCCTCAACAGCACCTTGATTGTACATTCGTTCTACCACTCCGATAATTTACTTAACCGTTTTTCAAAAAAAACTATTCCCCTACCTTGCCAGCTTTAGTTTACCGGATTTTCGTTTCACAAAACTGGAGAAAGAAGGAAAAACGGCATCATTAAATTAATGCCTTGCTAAGTACACTCACCAAAGACATGCAGGCATAGCAAAAAACACACCTGTTCACCTTCTAAGGTAAAGGATAAGTCTTGTGGAGAATGTTAATAATGAATCAATTTAATCTTTTTTTCGTTAACTACCACCCCCATTAGGGAGATAGCTTTTTACCTTAGTACCCTACGATCGACTCACAATCTGACAATAGTATATATTCTCGGAGGGTTACTTCGATCGCTAGAAGCTACCGCTTGAAGTAACCCTCCACAAGCTTCCCTTGTGCTTGCTTACTCCAGGGGTTGAAATCGGAGAATGTCAAGAAAGGAAGGTTTTCTTCCGATTGGTTTTACTTCTCCAAATCTACTACTCTTCTGGAATGTTGTTAGCTATCTTCATTACCTATCTATGGACAATTACATAACTAGGACAACTCCAGCCACAAATATCACGAGATAGACAATCATAATTTCAGCAACTGTAATTAGTTTCACTTGATGTGAAAAATCTGTCAACCTTGCATCAGTACTTTGCCATAACGTCAACGCTTCTATATGAGCATATTCATAAATTTACAGCCAATAATTTGGGTAATGCAAGTTATTTCCTCATTCGTTGGATAGATTTTTGCTTTGAGTAGATTAAGTATTGTCGAGTAATAATTACAATTTAGGAACATTAGAAAATTTGCGGCAATAATAAATTATACCTTATACTCTTGATTCTATAGAGTCACAAGTAGCAGACTGATAAAGGTGCAACACTGATGGGTAGTAACGATCCCCATTTTTAAATTAACAACTAAATTAACAAAAAAATGATTGAGTAACCACGTTAATTCTTCTTGAGAGCAAGCTTGTATGGGATACCCCCTTCTGTTAAAATCAAATATATCACTAGGATTAAATACTTACCGGCACCAACATTCAGGCTAGTCCGACGAGTAGCAACTTAATTACTTTGTTGTCTACTTGCTTGGTGTCTTATAGATGTGCTAGGTAGCAAGAACGCAGGATAAACCAAAGGGGTAAACTCCTGGCTTCAAAATCTGCTGTGTGAAAAATTATTGACACAACTTTAGTATTTTAGAGGAGATTTATGACAAGTAAGCCGGAACGCGTGGTACTGATTGGAGTAGCCGGAGACTCTGGTTGCGGTAAATCTACGTTTTTGCGTCGTTTGAGCGATTTGTTTGGTGAAGAGTTAATGACAGTCATCTGCTTGGATGACTATCACTCGCTGGACCGCAAACAGCGCAAAGAAACGGGGATAACGGCACTAGACCCCAGAGCAAACAATTTTGACCTGATGTATGAGCAAATTAAAGCGCTCAAAAGTGGTCAAGCGATTGATAAGCCGATTTACAACCACGAAACCGGCTTGATCGATCCGCCAGAGCGGATAGAGCCGAATCATATTATAGTTGTTGAAGGGCTGCATCCTTTATATGATGAGCGGGTGCGATCGCTAATCGACTTCAGTGTTTATTTTGACATTAGCGATGAGGTCAAAATTGCCTGGAAAATCCAGCGAGATATGGCTGAACGCGGTCATCGCTACGAAGATGTGTTAGCACAAATCAATTCCCGCAAACCTGACTTTGATAAATTTATCGAACCACAAAGAGAATTTGCTGATGTGGTTCTCCAGGTATTGCCCACAAACTTGATCAAAAATGATACAGAACGTAGAGTCTTGCGGGTACGTATGCTCCAGCGGGAAGGTAAGGAAGGCTTCGATCCAACTTACTTATTTGATGAAGGGTCAACAATCAATTGGACTCCCTGTGGACGCAAGCTAACCTGTTCTTATCCTGGTATGCAACTATACTACGGTTCAGATGTTTACTACGGTCGCTATGTCTCAGTACTAGAGGTGGATGGTCAATTTGACAACTTGGAAGAAGTCATTTATATCGAAACCCATCTCAGCAATACATCCACCAAATATCAGGGTGAATTGACTCACTTGTTACTCCAGCACCGCGAGTATCCAGGTTCCAATAATGGTACTGGTTTCTTCCAAGTGCTTACAGGTTTGAAAATGCGTGCTGCTTATGAGCGGTTGACAGCTACGGAAGCAAAGTTAGCGATTCAGGTTTAAAGCAGCAGTGTTTGTGTCAAAGCTTGTGGGGGCGCTTCCGGGTGCTCCTTTTTTTGTGTTATTAAATACATTTAAAATAAAAAGTAATTAGCATACATTTATCTTACTTACGGATATTTACCTTATAGTTAGTGGTTTTTATCAATATCAAGAAGATACTAACGACTGAAGTATAAATATTGTTATGATTTCAGAAATTAGTAGTTGAACTAAATACCCACATTTAGTCAACGAAAAAACTCTTGATGGAGGAATTTCTTTTGTCTCGTCGATATTTATTTACCTCTGAGTCAGTCACCGAAGGTCATCCAGATAAAATCTGCGATCAGATTTCTGATACTATTCTAGATGCCCTATTGACACAAGATCCGAGCAGTCGTGTCGCGGCTGAAGTCGTAGTTAATACTGGTTTGGTGCTAATCACTGGTGAAATAACCACCAAAGCCAATGTAAATTTCGTCAATCTCGCCCGGAAAAAAATTGCCGAAATTGGTTATACCAACGCTGATAATGGCTTTTCTGCTAACAGTACCAGCGTTCTGCTGGCTTTAGACGAACAATCACCCGATATTGCCCAAGGCGTTAACACCGCCCAAGAAACCCGCGAACAAGATAGTGATGAACAATTCGATAAAATTGGTGCGGGCGATCAAGGTATAATGTTCGGTTTTGCCAGCAATGAAACACCAGAACTGACACCATTGCCCATCAGTCTCGCCCACCGTATTGCTCGCCGATTGGCAGCAGTCCGTAAAACAGGTGAACTGTCATACCTGCGTCCTGACGGTAAAACCCAAGTAACTGTGGTTTACGAAGATGGACGCCCAGTAGGTATTGATACGATTCTAATTTCCACTCAGCATACAGCCAGTATTGGGGAAATTACGGATGAGGCGGCGGTACAAGCCAAAATTAAACAAGACCTCTGGTCAGCAGTGGTTGAACCTGTTTTTGGCGACATTGACGTTAAACCCAATCAGGAAACACGTTTTTTAGTCAACCCCACTGGCAAATTTGTCGTTGGTGGTCCTCAAGGAGACTCTGGTCTTACAGGACGAAAAATAATCGTTGATACCTACGGTGGCTATTCACGACATGGTGGCGGCGCATTTTCTGGCAAAGACCCCACGAAAGTAGACCGTTCTGCTGCTTATGCGGCTCGCTATGTAGCGAAAAATATTGTCGCCGCTGGGTTGGCAGAAAAAGTTGAAATCCAGCTATCTTATGCCATAGGTGTAGCGCGGCCTACAAGTATCCTAGTAGATACCTTTGGCACTGGCAAAGTGGATGAAGAAACCTTACTGGAATTAATCAACAAGCACTTTGAACTCCGTCCAGCAGGGATTATTCATACCTTCAACTTACGGAACTTACCAAGTGAACGAGGCGGACGTTTTTATCAGGACGTCGCGGCTTACGGTCATTTTGGGCGGGCTGATTTAGACTTGCCTTGGGAACAGACCGATAAAGCCGAATTGTTGAAGCAAGCAGCAAATGAGTCACTTTCGGCAGCAGTTGCTCAGGCAGTAACTTAAACTTATAGGCTACTACAAAAACTTAGTTTATCTACGTGAGGGTATTGGCAACTTAACAAGTTAGCAATACCCTCATTTTTTTGCTAGCCACCTGAATATCCACAAGCAAAACTACTACCAATACGGTTCGGTTAAAGGGGAAAGGGTAAAGGGGAAAGGTTTTGAATACATCCTTTACCCTTATGCAAATTAGATGTTTTTTAGCTGATTACGGATCGATGATGGTTTTTGGTTGCAAAGATACAGATTGCCCATTAACTGACAATGCTGTAGCTTCTAAAATCTGGCCGTAACGATTGCGAGTGCCGAATCCTTTGGCTTGAATTGTGTTTTTGATGTTCGCCATACTGGTTAGCTGTTCGCCTACATGGGGCGGGAACTTGACAATAGTGCCATTAGAGATAATGACTCCGTTAATTTCTCCTCGATGTCCCACCAACCAATTCTGAGGAGTTCCCTGTGCAGATAAGGTACTGTAGTTGCTCAAGCTGGGTGGTTGGGGGGCGGTTGTGGGAGGTTGTTCGACTAAAGTCTGTCCAGTTTGAGAATTGGTGATGCTTTTGGCTCTCACTTCCTGTCCAAAGCGAGTGGAAAAGCCAGGATCGCCAAAAATGCTCACTTTCGTGTTTGGGGTAATTATCCGCACTAAACTGTCCGCCATCTGGGGAGGAAATTTCACCTGTAGCCCGTTATTGAGTAATAGCCCATCCACCTTACCTTCAGGGTTGAGAAGATACTGTTTTACCTCTCCAGTGAAAGTGGTTCCGGCTGTGGGGGGTAATTGTGTCGGGGGTGCTGGGGGAATATCTAGAGGATTAGGATTGGCTAAATTGGCACTTGGGAAATTAGCTTCTAGCGATCGCCCGCTTGGTGTAGCATTACTAGCAAAAGTATTGTATGTCCAAAAACCGAAAAGTGCGATCGCGGCTCCAATGCCGCCACTAGTTAAAATTAACTTTAACTTGCGTTGGCGATCGCGCTCTCGGATTTGCTTGGCTTGAATCTGCTGTATTGCTTGTTGAATCATCTCTGGAGGAATTTGTACTTCTGCTCCAGCCTGCATAATTTCTTCTAAAGAATAATCCTGATTTTCTTGGGCATACAACTGAGCCGCTAGAGCGAAAACATCGGGAGCAATTTCTTTCGGAATGCGAACTTTAGAGTTATTCATCTACTTTAATTCAATTTAATCCCTAACTAGAACTGTAAGAGTGCAAAACTCGTGCCATAGATACAAGACACTCGTTAGCTAGTAAGGCAGGATGAAAATTAAAGAGCGAACAGGGAACGGGCAACAGGGAACAAAATGTAATGTATGGGGATTTAAAACCAACACATAACTAGCTACTTGATAGTTGTAGGGGTCTCTTACTCCCTCCACGGACAGAAAATAGGAAAAACTATTCCCTGTTCCCTATTGCCTATTGCCTATTCCCTATTCCCTTCTTAAATGAGCAACTGGAATTTGGCATAGTTTTTGCACTTCTAGAAGTTCTAACCCTTATTCCATGCAACCTATTGTGTTATCTCAACGTTGGACACTCCGGCGACAGCTAACAATCCTCAGCATCCTTTTTTTAGGTTTAAGTGGAGCTGCTTTATGGTTAGTGGTACAACTATTTGAAAGTCTGGAAGGTGCTGTTGTTGCCAGAAATCAGAGAGAATTAGCTTTTGCCAACACCAGACTAATTAAGCTGTTTTGGGAATCAAATCTTGGGCAAACACCAAAGCCAGGTAAGCCGTTGGCGGAACTTTCAAACGATGCCCTAACTGTTTTCCCAAGGGTAGAAGGCGGATTTTATCTGCTGCAACAAGACCAGCTTTTAGGCTATGCCTATCCTACCCACGGGGGCCCTGTCCCCAAAAAAGATATTCCTCCTGTTGAGCGAGACACAATTTTGCAATTGACTCGGAGAGCCACAAGCCAAGGTTTACCCCAGGAATTAGTATTGCACCCCGGTCTGGATATCTTGATACTGCGTGCTGACCCCTCTACCTCTGTGGGGAGCGGTGTGGACGATGAAACGTATGCCTCATCTAGAAGATAGCAATCAAAAAGTTTTAAGTCTTTTCGTTGTTTTAGGAATTTTAGTTGTAGGAGTTTGGACTTTTTATATTGCCTTACAACTTCAGTGGGGAGTGCAGCGACTCCAGCAAAGTATTAAAGCAATGGAAGAGGATAAAGCTTCGCT
The DNA here is from genome assembly GCF_053470305.1 of Nostoc sp. DSM 114160. Lineage (NCBI taxonomy): Bacteria > Bacillati > Cyanobacteriota > Cyanophyceae > Nostocales > Nostocaceae > Nostoc > Nostoc sp. DSM 114160. Next base: position 1,649,578 of record NZ_JBPFGO010000002.1, read on the forward strand.
AATTCCGCCGCTACCCGCAGAAATGGGACTGTTGGGAACTGCAATTAATAGTATGCAATACCATCGCCAAGAGTTAGAGCAGCGCTTGCACCGAGTTGAGCGCTTGGCTTCTCTGGGACAACTAGTAGCGGGGGTAGCTCATGAAGTCCGCAATCCCTTAGCTAGTATGCGCCTCAATTTGCAATATACAGAGCGGCAATTAAAAAAGCAGGGAATTACGACTTTACCGATCGCTAGTTTACTAGAACAAGTAGACCGTTTAGAGATGTTGGTGCGACGGCTATTGTATTTTGACCAAAATCAGCAAGAAGAAATGGTAACAACTTCCCTAGAAGCGATCGCTTTTGAATCAGTTTCTCTATTACGTCTCAAAGCCGAAGAACAGGGAGTAACACTTTTTTATCGCTCTGCTGCTGAACCTTTGCCCCAAGTACCACTACGCCACCGGGAGTTAGGACAGGTGATGGTTAACTTAATCTTAAATGCCATCCAAGCAAGTCCACCAGCAAGCGAAGTTGAGGTTGGTGTCAGCCAAGAGCAAAACTACTTAGTGACTTGGGTAAAAGACACTGGTGCAGGTTTAGCACCAGAAGAACGCGATCGCATTTTCGATCCTTTTTATTCTACAAAACCCCAAGGAACAGGTTTAGGTTTAGCAATTAGCCACGAGATTGTCACCCGACACGGAGGGCATATTGATTTTAAATCTCAACCGGGTTGCACCGTTTTTAGCGTTTACTTACCGAAGAATCATAACGATGGCTAAAATTTTGATTATTGATGATGAAAAAGCCTTGCGTCAAGCGATGGCACAGATTTTAAAAGATGAAGGCCACGACGTAATAGAAGCGGGAGACGGAGAGCAAGGACTGAAGATAATTCAACAAAATACCACATCTCGTCCTGACTTGGTATTTCTAGATTTGAAAATGCCCAAAACTCAGGGTAATGCTGTTCTGAAAACTTTAGGTAGCAAAACGTTATTTGAACTGCCAGTAATTGTAATGACAGCTTATGGAACAAGTCGTACAGCCATTGAAGCTATGCAGTTGGGAGCTTATGATTATTTAACTAAACCCTTCGATTTAGAAGATTTAGTCAACTTGGCGCAAAAAGCTTTAGCTCATTCCCAAGCAGCCGCCGAGCAAATTGGTGAAGCAAATATTCAAAATCTCGGACAACCAGAAGAACTGTTGGGGCGATCGCCTAAAATGGCAGAAGTTTTTAAACTTATTGGTAGACTTGCCCAAGGAAACACCACAGTTTTGATTGTCGGCGAATCAGGTACAGGCAAAGAGTTGGTCGCTTCCACACTGCATAATGCTAGCCCTCGCAGTCGCGGCCCTTTGGTAAAAGTTAACTGTGCAGCCCTTCCAGAACACTTGTTAGAAGCAGAATTATTTGGTCACGAAAAAGGAGCCTTCACTGGAGCGAATCACTTGCGAATTGGTCGCTTTGAACAAGCCAATGGCGGCACAATTTTTCTGGATGAAGTCGGAGAATTGAGCCAGATAATTCAAGGGAAATTGTTGCGAGTATTACAAGATAAATCCTTCGAGCGCTTGGGTAGTAACCAAACCAAAACTGTAGATGTCCGCATTTTAGCTGCCACCAATCGAAATTTAGAACAATTGGTACGCCTGAATCAGTTTCGAGAAGACCTTTACTATCGCTTCAATGTAGTCCGAATTGAACTGCCACCTTTGCGCGATCGCCCCGAAGATTTAGAACAACTTACCCAACATTTTTTAAGTTCTATTGCCCTCAGAAATGGAATTAAAAATTTAGCAATTACCTCAACCGCCCTAGAAAAGCTCAGAGATTACGCTTGGCCAGGAAATGTGCGAGAACTCCAAAATACTTTAGAGAGAGCAGCAGTTTTTTCTGGAGGAAGAACCATTCTTTCAGAGCATCTCATTTTTAATCAAAAATATCAGATGAATTTGAACTTAGAACAAGCGATCGCTCAGTTAGAAATAAACTTTATCCGCCATGCTTTAGCACTTTATCCCCAAGAACCCCACAAAGCATTAGGAATTTCTGTCGAAAGCTTTGAACAAAAAAAGAAACAATGGAATTTATAGCAAAAACTTTCAACTTCTCGTTCCTTAGCAGAGCCAAGGAATGGCTTTGGCGAGGCTCCGCCTCCTTGGACTATAGGCAGAGCCTATAGATGGGCATTCCCATGCAGAGCATCGGAACGAGATAAAACTCCTAACTCCTAACTCCTAACTCCTAACCAATGAATTCCTTAAACTCAGCATCTACACTAGAAACACACTTAGAAACTCAAACTGTTATTTACCCAACTCTACAGTATTTAGTTCGCTTTTTGCCGTGGAATGGTAAACGAGTATTCGACCATCTTCGAGAAGAATGTAAACACAATCCATTTATAATAGAAAATTCTGATTTCCATAACAGCGAAGTACTTTTAGACGATATTAAACCTAATTGGTACAGTCCCATCGCCCAGGAATTAAGCCTAAGTGAGCATCTTCTCGGACAAATATCAGTTTTATCAATCCCATCAAGACAACGTAAAGCCTTAACCTATCTAACTCGGTGGTTATCAAACTCCGGTTACTTACAAGAAACTCCAGAAGTTTGGGCAGATGGTAGTATCTGGAGTGCAAAAGAACTAGAGGCTGTAGTGCCTATTCTCCAAAGTTTAGATCCACCTGGAATTGGTACGCGAACCCTACAAGAATGTCTGTTAGTACAACTTAAAGACCAGCCTGAAAGCCTAGCTTTTTTACTAGTTAAAAATTATTTAGAAGACATAGCAAACTGTATTGGCAATACTTCCGAGTCAAAGCAAAATTATCAAATACTATTACAAAAACTGAACCAAAAGATTAATGTTGACATCGAGAAAATCACCAATGCTATTCATGACATTCAAGAATTAGAACCCCGTCCCGCCAGAAACTTCGGCTGTTGCGACGCTCCCATCGTCACCCCCGATTTAAAAGTTGAGCTAATAGCTGGAAGTTGGCAAATTTCTTTAGCTTATGAAGTCAAACAACGTTTTTGTCTGAATTCCGAAGCCATTAAGCTTTTGCAGGAATCACCAAAATCAAGGCGAGATACCCAACAATTAGAAGCATTATTACAAAAAGCTAGAAATTTACTCACAGCTTTGCAACAATGGCAGGAAAATCTGCTCAAAGTTGGGAAATTTTTAGTTGAGCGTCAGCAAGCTTTTTTGCAGAGTCGGGATAAATTAGACTTAGTGTCTACCCCTCAGCAATTAGTAGCTCAATCGGTAGGACTTAGTAACTCTACAGTCAGCCGGATTGTGCGGGGACGGTATATATTAGTTTGCAATCAACACAGCCAGATAATTCCGTTGCATTCATTATGTGTTCCTGTAGGAGTAGGCGGACGTACTCCTCAACAAATTCAACAGATGCTATTACAGTTAATTGCAGAAGAATCATCCGCCAATCCTTATACTGATGAGCAATTAGCCCAGCTTTTGAAAATTCAATTTTGTCTGCCAATCACTCGCAGAACAGTCACAAAATACCGTAAAATTGCCGGAATAAAGTCATCACATCAGCGCAAGTTGTACTGATAAAAAGATGGGAAGCAAGAGCAAGAAGCAAGGAAGTCTCTTGAAATATCAAAGTTGAGCCTTTGAACCTGAACATTGCGGCTTTAAACCTAAACGTTGAGCCTTTGAAGGTGAACGTTGCGGCTTTAAACCGGAACATTGCGGCTTTGAAGGTGAACATTGCGGCTTTAAACCGGAACATTGCGGCTTTGAAGGTGAACATTGCGGCTTTGAACCGGAACGTTGCGGCTTTGAACCGGAACGTTGCGGCTTTGAAGGTGAACATTGCGGCTTTGAACCTAAACGTTGCGGCTTTGAACCTGGAAGTTGCACCTTTGAGCCTGAACGTTGCACCTTTGAGTCTGGAAGTTGCACCTTTGAACCTGAAATTTTAAGTTTGATTGTTGACAAATGACAAATGACAAATGACAAATGACAAATGACAAATGACTAAATCCAAAAATAAGCCAAGATAAGAGTCACGACAGTTAACGGTAGACCAAAACGCAAATGTTCCCAGAATGACAACTGATAACCAAGTTTTGCAACAGCCTCAGCAACAATTAAATTGGCAACTGAACCTAACAAAGTTAAATTACCAGCTAAAGTAGATCCTGCTGCTAATAGTAACCAGGTTTTCGTGTCTGGATGGGGAATTAAATGTTGTAGTAATAATACTGCTGGAACATTAGAAACTAAATTTGAAAGCAAAGCAGTAATTCCTAATATGCTCAAGGGATTATAAACTAAACCGCTAAATAAATTCAATATTCCTAATTTTTCTACTCCAGCAGTCACAACAAATAGTCCAGAAAACATCACCAGTAAATCCCAATCTACTTTATTTAAAACTCGTTGCGGTTTGATTCGCCTAGTAATGAACAGTAAACCAGCAGCTATAAGTGTTGCTTGGGCTGGGGGTATCCCAATTAAGAATGCAATTAATAGTCCTCCAGTTATCAATAGGCTTTTAGTAAGCAACGGTTTAAATATGCGGTAACGCACGGGGGTTGCACTCGCACAAGACTTAGTAGAACGCACATCAGGATAAAGCCACCACAGTAACCCAATTTGGATTAACAAACTTACTAATGCGATGGGAGTCAATGCTTTTGCAAAATCGAGATAGCTGATACCAGAGAAGGAACCAATCAGAATATTTTGTGGATTGCCACTTAAGGTAGCTACTGAACCCAGATTAGTTGCTCCCGCCAAAGCAAGTAAGTAAGGAATCGGATTGAGGTTCAAAGTTTGGGTTAAACCAAGAACCAAAGGAGTCAGAATTAGGGCAATAGTATCATTCAGAAAAAAAGCGGAGAGAATTCCACTGCCGAAAGTTAAAACAATTAGCAAACCTAAAGGGCTGCGGGTGAAGTGTGTAACTGTATCAAGGATTAATTGGAAAAAACCAGCGTAAGCTAAGTTTGTGCTGATTACCATCATGCCAAACAAAAAAATCAGCGTTTTATAGTCGATCGCTTGCCATGCTTCTTTGAGGTCTAATACCCCAAATGCCATCAGCAAAGATGCACCAACTAAAGCAATACTGGCTCGGTTCATCCGCAAACCAGGGAGATATCCTAAACCCAAACCGATATAAGTCAGTCCAATGATAATGTATCTGAAAACAATCATGATTTCGCTATATTCTTTTGATTAAGTAGTCATTGGTCATTAGTCATTAGTCATTGGATTTTAGTGCATACCTCGCCCCTTGTGGGTGGAAAAACTTTGTCTTTCATGGGGCTAATTCAAGCTGTGTTAAAGAGTGGGCGTGGTTTCTATTGGACTAATGACAATAACTAATGACTGCCCTAAGCGGTTTGATGTGATGCTTTTCTATTAACTCCTGTTTTTGTTTCAGGTACACAGAACCAAAAAACTGCCAAAGCTACAACTGCAATCGCTGCTAAAATCAAAAAACCAACATTGTAACCAGCACTTTTAACCACAAATCCAGCCAGCACGTTGCTCAAACCCGCACCAATTCCAATAGCAGTGTTGAGCATTCCTTGGGTAACATTAAAGCGTCCCGTGCCTTTAGTCAAATCAGCTACCATTAACACCGAAAGCACACCAAAAATCCCGCCTGCAATACCATCCAGAATTTGCACAGAAACGAGAAAATAGGGATTGCCTGAAAACGTATACAGCACTCCTCGAATCGGTAAGACGGCAAAGCCCAGCAAAAATATGGGTTTTCGGGCTGTATGTGCAAAACGCCCAGCCAAGTTAGACACTGGAATCATTACTAATTGAGCCACAATGATACAAGCAGACATATAAACTGTGTCACTTGTGCCTTTACCCTGTGCCAATTCTTGACCAACTAGCGGTAACATAGCAGCATTGGCAAAGTGAAACAAAACTACTGCAATACTAAAGAATAAGATTTGGCGAGCGCTCAATAATTGCAATATGCCTTCATGGTGCTGTTGATGTTCTTCTTTATCTTCCTCCTTACCCTCTTCTCCATCTCCACGCGCTAATTCGTGATCGATCTCTCTTTCACGAATCATCCTCACTGAAATAATACTGCCCACAGCCATAGCTGCAACCAAGAAAAATATTGCCTTGCGTGCAATAAAGTAACCTGCTAAACCAGCAAGAGTAGCAGCTAGCAGATTTCCTGCATGGTTAAATGTTTCATTACGACCTACCCGCCTATCTAATCTCTCATGTCCTACGAGTCCCAGAGTAATAGCAGTAATCGCAGGTGGGAAAATTGCCGCAGCAATCCCAATCATAATCTGAGAGCCGATGACAACAGGCAAATTGGGGAACAAGCCCATAGCAATAGAGCCGATAGAAACAAACACAGCCGCCAGTACAATCAACATCCGTTTTTGACGTAGCCTGTCAACCAATGCACCAGCTGGTGTTTGAGCAATAACTGTGGCAATTGTCGAAACTGACATCGCCAATCCAATTTGAGCCGGGTTCCAATTTGCTGAGGCTTTCAGGTAAATACTCAGATATGGCCCAACCCCATCGCGCACATCTGCGAGAAACACATTTAAGTAATCAAGCGATCGCAAACTCTTCTTACTCGGTCTTCGCTCTTTTTGCATAAGTCTTTAGTGGTATTTTGTGAGCAACGGAGAGGTCAAAATACTCTTGTGCAAAAACCGTGCCAAATCAATCTGAGTTTTCACGTCATGTAGAAAAGCCAACGGAAAACCTAACCCCCCAGCCCCCTTCCCTACAAGGGAAGGGGGAGAAATCAAAGCCTCTCTCCTTGTAGGGGAGAGGTTGGGAGAGGGGTTTTCCATATCCCGTGAAAAGTCAGCCAAATCAATGGGCATCTGGGGAGAAAACCTTCTTTGTGCATCTGATGGGAAATCACAAAGATTTTCAGATTTTGATTGCACTTTTTTGTGTGGATATCAGTGCGATCGCAAAAAGAAACCCCCTCTGCTTTTGCCATAGTAAAGTTATTACAACGCAAAGGGGATTTCATTTTGATTAATATTTTTGTAGAGGCAGGTTTTAAGGATAATTCTGGCAAAAAACTAGTTTATTTGATTTAAAACCCGCCAAAACCTATATTGTATTGATTTCTACTTGTGTACTCAGTTGAGTCTATTTCCAATCAGGAATTTCAGCGTCTTCACCACCAATCCCGATTCCAGTGTTAAATATTTCTGCATCAGTAAGATTTAGATCGTTCATTGATGCTTGATACACATTAGAATCGTGAATCGTAGCCCGAGTAAAATTTACTCCGTTGAGATTAACTTGCTTTAAATTCACATTGGTTACATAAGCAGATGTTAGGTTAGCACCTGCTAAGTTTGCACCAGTTAAGTCAGCACCTTCGAGGTTAGCTCCTACAAGGTTAGCTCCTTGAAGCTTCGAGCCTCTTAAGTCAGCACCAATTAAATGAGCGCCACTGAGGTTAGCTCCTGATAGTTCGCACTTAACACATTCCCCAGTTGAAAGCAGCTTTTGTAAATCTTGTGGATTCTCGGCTCTAACCGAGCTAGCGAAAAATAGGGGTGTTGCTAAGGCCATGGCCGCTAATAGCTGGAGTTTCATAAATTTTCCCCCTTAATAATCAAGTTGCGTCCGTTCTGTCCCTCACAACTCTATTATCTCACTAAACTTCGTGAGGTCAATGTCTCTTGTGACAATCTATCTCCTGACAAGTTAGTTGCGATCTGAAACCCAGATAAAAGTAATGTCAAAAATGCCATTAATTCGGAATTTTTGGCAATTTTTACCGAATAATTCCTCAAAAACGCCCCCTCTTAAATTACTATTAAATCTTGAAAAATGAAAAGCTGGCGCTATCCCTATAGCTAATTTTATGAGTATTTATACTTTATTTATCAATTGATAGTTTAGCTTAAGTCTTCAGAAATTCTCGCATATACTGATTAACCAATTTTGGCTGTTCTTGCTGCACCCAATGGCCACAATTAGGAATGTACTTGATTTGAAAATCCCTGACATAAGCTGTGGTGTCATAGGTTAGTTCCTTGCCAAGTGCAGGGTCATTTTCTCCCCAAATCATCAGTGTTGGCACTTCCAGAACGCTCCTATTTGGATTTACCATTTTCTGTTGAAAAATATTGCGGTAGTAGTTCAACATTGCTGTGAGGGCACCGCGTTTTGCAGCAGCATTTTTATAAGTGTCAATATCCGCTTTGGTGAAAGCACTCTTGTTAACTGCCATACTTTTAAAAGCTGTTTCAATAGCTTGGTAGTCTGAAGACTGTAAAAGTAATTCTGGTATCCACGGTAGTTGAAAGAAAAATACGTAGTTGCTACGTAGCAACTGTTGGGGAGTGCGTAACCCTTGAGCAAATTTGGCAGGATGAGGCAGGTTAAGAATAATTAATTGTTCTAACATTTCGGGGTGAGTGTATGCGAAATTCCAAGCGATCGCACCACCCCAATCATGCCCAACTAATACACACTTTTCGTATCCTAATCCTCTAATTACTCCCTCAACATCTTTGATAAATTCATCCATGACATAAGCTGATTGCTCATTTGGCTTATCACTATCGTTGTAGCCACGCAAGTCAACGGCGACAACTTTAAAATTTTGGGCAAATTCTGGTATTTGATGCCGCCAAGAGTACCAAAACTCAGGAAACCCATGCAACATCAACATTAAGGGCCCTTCACCTTGGGTAACGTAGTGTAGTTTTACCCCATTGGTAGTTATATATTCGTGTGTCCAAGAAGTTTCTATTAAAGGCATAATTAATCCAAATTAAGCATTAAAAAACACTAAATAATAATACTGTACTTCATGACTGTAATATTATTTTGAGCAGTCTCACATCTATTAAAAGACAGTATTAAGATAGTGATTTTTTGCAAAAATATTAGACAATTTGCCTTGGGATAGATGTGAATCATGGGTAAATCTTGGTAAAAGGTAGATATAATTATCTCCAACTACCATGACACAACAGTTGACAAACCATGCTTCATTGTGGGTTGAGCGACTGGGACGATTTGGCTATGTTTCCAAGGGAGTAGTTTACGGTATAGTTGGATTACTGGCAGCACAGGCGGCTTTTGGCAGGGGTGGTAAAACAACTGATACCCAAGGCGCTCTCCAAACAATCGTCAACCAGCCATTTGGTAAGTTTTTGCTGGCTTTAGTTGCAATTGGGCTAATTGGATACGTAATCTGGCGTTTTGTACAGGCAATTAAAGACCCAGAAAATAAAGGTAACGATGCCAAAGGTTTGGCAGTGCGAATTGGTTACGCAGTTAATGGCTTGATTTATGCAAGTTTAGCCTTAAGTGCGGTGAAAATTGTTATGGGTACAGGCAGCGCTAAAAATAGTAGTGATTCTACTGAAGATTCGACAGCACGTTTGCTTTCTCAACCCTTTGGTGAATGGTTAGTTGGAACTGTGGGAGTGTTTGTAATTGCTCTAGGTTTTTATCAGTTTTATCAAGCTTTTAGTGGTAAATTTTGTAAAGAACTCAATTTAACTGAGTTAAGCAACACACAAGCCCAATGGGTAATGAGAATTTCCAGATTTGGTTTAGCGGCACGGGGTATAGTGTTTTGCATTATTGGTTGGTTTTTAATTGAAGCTGCAAGGCAATCGAACGCCGCTACCGCCGAAGGTTTAGATGAAGTATTACAGACGCTAGCTCAACAGCCTTATGGAGCATGGCTTTTAGGTATTGTGGCACTAGGTTTGGTTGCCTATGGGATTTACACAATAATACAGGCGCGGTATCGTCGGCTAGTCAATGTTTAGATGGTGCAGTGCCAAGAATTTCAATCAAACAGAATTCAGAAGTCAGGAGTCAGAATTAAGAATTAATTCTGTACGATTGGCAGACGAATAATCTGGTTTAAAACCCCTACAAAACAATAAAATTTGGCCCACTAATTGCTTCTGACTCCTGAATTGTGACTCCTGAATTCTTCTTCAAAGAAATGGCAATAATAGAAACTCGTGGTATTTGGTTGACTACTACTGATAGTCAAGTTCTCAGGTCAAAGGAAAGCATTGCTGAAGCGATGGATTTTCTGGCTGAGACAGGATTTAATGTGGTGTTTCCTGTTGTTTGGAATAAGGCGGTAACTCTGTATCCCAGTCAAATAATGCAGCAGACATTTGGAGTCGAAATTGACCCGATGTCTGTAGGCCGCGACCCCTTTAGAAGAGGTGATAGTTGAGGCGCGGCGAGTCGGATTGAAAGTCATTCCTTGGTTTGAATACGGTTTTGCCAGTTCTTACAATTTAAATGGTGGCGTACTTTTACAGAAAAAACCAGAATGGGCTGCGCGTGATTTTAATGGCAACTTATTGAAGAAAAACGGCTTTGAGTGGTTGAATGCCCTCGACTCACAGGTGCAGGAATTCTTCTTGAACTTGGTATTGGAAGTTGTAAAGAATTATGATGTAGATGGGGTTCAAGGAGACGATCGCTTCCCTGCATTCCCGTGTGAAGGTGGCTATGATGAGTTAACTGTCAGCCGCTATCGCCAGGAATTTGATCGCAATCCGCCAGAGAACCCCAAGGATAGGCAATGGTTACAGTGGCGTGCAGATATTCTCACTGAATTTTTGGCGCGTCTCTACCGGGAAGTGAAAGTGGTGAATCCTAATTTATTAGTAGCGATCGCACCTAATATCCATGATTGGGCATTCCAGGAATATCTGCAAGACTCACCCGCATGGCTGAACCGGGGAATAGTCGATATGATTCAGCCGCAGATTTACCGCCGTGACTTTAGGAGTTACTGTGCGATCGTTGATAAACTAGTAAACCAGCAGTTTACAGATACAACACTGCCCAAGTTAGCACCGGGAATACTGATGAAGCTTGGCTCTTACTGTATTAGTGCAGAATATATGGTGCAGACAATTGAATACAATCGTCAACTTGGCATTCAAGGAGAGGTATTCTTTTTTTACGAAGGTTTGCGCGAGAATAACAATGCCCTTGCTAAAGTTTTGCGAAATGGGCCTTATGCTAAGTCTGCATCATTTCCTACTCTGTCAGATTTGAGTGCAGGTGGTGTGAGTCACAAGAGGACATCTTCTATTTGGTTAGGAGTGGAAAATTTGTTAAAAAAGATTTTTTAAGGGAAAAGGCGCGTGGAATATAAATTGCCAGTGGAAAAGGTAATTAATACTTTAAAAGAAGATTTACCGACACTTTTTGAAAAAGATATTTCCTATGACATTTATACACAGGATATCTATTTTAAAGACCCTGTAAATACATTCAAATACAAATTTAACTATCGCATTATATTTTGGACTTTACGATTTCACGCGCGGCTATTTTTTACTCATATTTACTTTGATGTACATGAAGTTTATCAGTCAGCCGAAAACACGATTTTAGCAAAGTGGACGGTGCGGGGAGTGTTGCGCGTTCCCTGGAAAGCAGGGTTGCTTTTTAATGGCTATTCAACGTATAAACTCAATCAAGATAATTTGATATACGAGCATATCGATACCTGGGATAGAAAGCCAAGAGAGATTTTACAACAGTTTTGGCAAAGACAAGGAAACAGCTAGTTAGCTATTATATAATCGACATCATATCAAATTGCTACGGTATGCTTTAGTCATTCGCTCACAAGGTACTGTTATCGATAAATTTCAGCATCAACTTTGTGAGCTTTCTTATCAATAGCCTCCCACTTTTAAAACATCCTCTAAGATCGAGTTAGAAATGAATTAATTTTTTTGAATTATTACGAACCTTGTAAAATGTCATTTATTGAACTTATACTCTGTTTTATTAAGTCTGTCATAGAAGTTCTTAATAATTCCAAATTTACTGTTGAAAAATTGAGTAGTCCCCAAGAATATAATAGGCTTGAAATACCAATAAATAAAGCTAATATTCTCCCAAAACAACCAGGATTTATTTCAATAAAAGCTAATTTAGATTGACCTATTACAGCAATCGTTATAAAAACAATTCCTACTATTAAAAAAGTGCTGTTTGGAGTGAAATCTGTCATTTTTCGATTAAAATATCTCAGCATTTTTATTGTAGCTATTATTAGTCAAAATTTCTGCTTCTGCTATATGCAAAAATATAAAAATTTTGCAACTCAACATTCACACCAACCTAATAAGCCTCTGGCTATTGCAGTATTGGTATTGGAACTTATGGTGTGCTATAATCTATAAAGATATATTTTGATTTAAAAACTTATTGAGCAATAAATAAAGTTGATTGCCTCAATTGTGTATCAATTTTTCTATCTTACTCAGATATTCAAGGAAAAACCTAGATTCTGCAAGAAGCGAACTACCTGATGTGTCTCTAGCAGAAATTCAGATATCGTGAAGTGGCAGTTTATTTAAACTCAATTTTGCTCTTGACGATTTTGCTGAAACTATGCAGTGGTAAAACTTTCAGCATCAAAAAACCAAAATATCATAACTCCTGTACTAGACGTTGATTTAGTTTATATATTAAACTACCTTAAGACTATAGGAATAGTGGGTTTTTATGGAAAGCGTCCAAAGCGTTAGTCAAGAGTTGAATGGAACAAGAGACACAGCACTAGAGCAATTACAAAAGTCTACTCCAGCAGAGTTCAAAAAAAACATTTTTAAAAAACTTAGAGGTGGATTTTTTGTAGTACTAGGATATTTATTATCACCGCTATGCTGGTGGAATGACCTACTATTCAATCTGCCAATAGCTTATGCTTTTGGGTATGTATGTAGTTTTCTTTCTCCAAAATTGCTTCTACCTTGTTCAATTATCGGATATTGGCTCTCTAACATTGTAGGAATTCTCTTGATGCAATTTGGTTCTAAGGACATTTTTCAAAATGAACCTCAAGAACATAACCTCAAAAAAGAATTGCTCACAGGTTTAATCTCTTCAACACTTTATACCCTGT